>NZ_JAELVR010000005.1 GCF_016428585.1 Sedimentitalea arenosa
CTCACCGGCCTCGCCATCGCGCCCGACACCATGATCGCCGACCTGCACGGCACCAAGGACTACCGCGCACATATCGTCAAAGTCATGACACAACGCGCCGTCAAAAATATCTCGTGAGCGCGGCGTGCACCGCGGCCGCGTTCAGGACGCGGCCGTTTGGGTGCGGGAAGAAGAAGATGGTCGCTGGGGCGCGCGTGATTTCAGCACCAGCGGCACGCACCGTGTCGGGTCATCGTGGATGCTGACGCAATCGAGGCACTGGAAGCATTCGGAGTACTGGATGCGTCCGCTCGGCTCGATCGCCCCATAGCTGCATTTAACACGGCAAAGCTGGCAGGGTGAGCCGCATTCCTTGCGGCGTGCGATCCAGTCGCGGCCCCGCAGAAGGCCGCCGATCGCCATCACCGCGCCCAAGGGGCAGACATAGCGGCAGAACCCCTTGAACAGAACCATGCCAGCGATCAGCCAGGCAGCGGCATAGGCGACGTAGTACCAGTCGCGCAGGAACAGCGTGGTCACGGCGGTCTTGAAGGGCTCGATCTCGGCCACCGTGTCGACGTGATCGGGTGCGACGAACACGGTTGCGATCATGCCCGCCAGCAGGATGTACTTTACCCATTTCAGACGCTTGTCCCAGCGCCGCGAGGGGTCGTAGCGCGGCAGGCGCAGCAATCGGCCGAGATGGTGGGTGAATTCCTGCATCGCGCCAAAGGGGCAGAGCCAGCCGCAGAACAGCCCCCGGCCCCACAGGATGAAGCCCGCGATCGTGACCACCCAGATCAGCAAGGAAAACGGATCGTAGAGCAGGAAAGCGAGACTGCCACCCTCGACCGCGCTGCGCAGAACGCCCAGAACCGTCACGATCGAGAGCTGGCCCTGGCCCCACCAGCCGACGAAGCAGATGACTAGTGCGAGGACCGCCAGACGAACGGGCGTGAACATGCGCAGCGCGGCAAGCGCGTTCGTGCGCAAGAGCAGAACTGTCACCAGTATCGACAGACCGACGGCGAGAAGGATCAGGTCGCTGCGGCGTTCCATGAGCGCGGATCGCCAGGGCGGCGCGGCGACGACCGGCGCGGGCCGGGTGAAAAAGCGGGCTGGCGTGCTGTGGTTGAGGGCCAGCGCCACACTGCCGCTCTGCGGCTGGAACACGCCGTGCTCGCGCACCGCCTGCACCGTGAGCGTCCACTCCGAGGCCGGATCGAAGCCGAGTCGCCTGTCGGTGCGCAGGATCAGGGCGGTACCGTCGGGTACGCCCTCGGCGAGACCGAAGAACAGATCGGCGTCACGCAGCGCGATCGGGAACCCACCCTGTTCGGCCGACAACAACCCCGGCGCCGTGTTGCGCACGAAATCCGGCCCTACCAGGCCATGACGGGCGGTTTCGATGACGAGAATCGGTTCGTCATGCTCCGAGATCGCCAGGAAATTGCGGAGTTCCGTGAAACCTTCGTCGTCGAGCACCGCGCGCGCGATCGACTGAGGCCCGATATCCACGACCCAGAGATCGAGATAGGGTGCATCCGGGTCGGCCCGGGCATCCGGGTCGTCATCCTCCCAGAGCGTACCGGAAAAGGCGGCGTCGACCTCGCTATTGGCGACAAGAAGGCGCGAGGCAATCCCCTGCTCGACGAGATCCTCCCAGGTCAGGGTTTCGCGATGGTCCGGGTCTGGAAAGGCGGGCGGCTGCAGCGACAAGCCCTGCATCTTGTCTCGCGCCACGGCAAGTGCTGCGCCCATGATCGACTCATGCGCGATTCGGACCGAGGCCGTCGCTTTCGTGACCCCGTCGAGATAGACCAGAGACGAGCCGCCGCTGCTGTCGCCATAGGGCGTGCCGACGACGATGGATGAAGTAATCGACAGCCCGGCATATTGTTCGAAGAACTCGCGCAAGGGGGCCTCGCCGAGGCCCGAGACGAAGATCGGTTCGTTCTGTTCGATCAGGCGCACGTCAAGAAACTGTCCGTCCGGATCAAGCAGAACCAGCATGTTGATCGGCGCGCCCGAAAACCCCGGCAGCGGCGCAAGCGGTTCGGTTTCAAACACATAGCCGGCATCTATCTGCCCGATGTTGAGCAGTTGGTAGACCCCGGTCTCGGTCAGCTTCTCGCCGAGCGTATAGGGCTGAGGCAGGACTGCCCCGAGATCGTCGCGCGTGAGCGGCTCTGCCAGCGCCGTCAGGCTGGCAAGGCAAAACAGCGCTGCAAACAGCAGACGGAGAACGTGCGCGATCATGTCGACACGCTAGAAAGCGGGCAGGATGCGGGAAATGCGACTTTGGTCGCGCAGATGTGTACCGGTTACGACCAAAGGATCATTGGTATTTTCGATACCGATCCAGTAACCTCCTCTCAATCGATCAGCCACTGGAGGTGAAAAATGGCTTGGACTGCTCCGAAACTGAAAGAAGTCAACTGCGGTATGGAGATCAACATGTATTCTCCGGCCGAAGACGAAGGTCGCGACTACGAACAGGACCTGTTCTGAATTGACCTGACCCCGGACGCGCGAGGCCCGAAATGAAGTTTCTTGTTTTGGGTGCTGCAGCCGGGGGCGGCTTGCCGCAGTGGAACTGCGGTTGCAGAAATTGCGAAGAGGCCCGCGCCGGAACAATCCCGGCGTCGGGCCAATCGTCTTTGGCGGTATCGACTGACGGCGTGACGTGGAGCATCCTCAACGCGTCTCCCGACATCCGTTTCCAGATGCAAGCGAACGCCGCCCTGCATCCACGACATCTGCGCGATACGCCCGTGGCGTCCGTTTTGCTCACCAATGGCGATATCGACCATATCGCTGGGTTGCTGAGCATGCGCGAGCAGACACCGTTCACAGTCTTTGCAACGAACGAGATTCTCTCGGTGCTCGAAGACAATCGGATCTTCGACGCGGTGTCGAAAGAGAAGGTCGCGCGCGAGCGGATCGGGCTGGGACAAGCGTTCGATCTGCACGACGGACTGCAAGCGCGGCTCTTCGCGGTGCCGGGCAAGGTGCCGCTCTTCATGGAAGGCGAGACTGTCCAGACCGATCTGGTCGGAGAGCAGACGGTCGGTGTGCGGCTGTGGGACGAACGCAGCATTGCCTATTACATCCCCGGCTGTGCCGTCGTGACGGACGAGTTGCTTGAGCAGATCGCCGACGCGGACCACCTGTTCTTCGACGGAACGGTGTGGGACGACGACGAGATGATCCGCAGCGGAACCGGGGTCAAGACCGGGCGTCGCATGGGCCATGTGCCGATCAGCGGGCCGGACGGGTCGCTCGAGCGGATGGCCGGGCTGCGCGCGGCCAAGACCTATATTCACATCAACAACACGAACCCGATCTGGCGACCTGACAGTTCCGAACGTGCGGCGGTTCTGGCCGCCGGATGGCAGGTGGCGCATGATGGGTTGGAGATCGCCACATGAGCCGGGAAAGCCTTGAGGAACGCCTGCGCGCCATCGGTGCCGAGCGCTATCATGACAAGCATCCGTTTCACGACAAGCTGCATGGCGGAGAATGCTCGCCTGACCAGGTGCGGGCCTGGGTGATAAATCGCTGGGCCTACCAGGCGGCGATCCCGATGAAGGACGCGGCCTTTCTGTCGCGCTGCACCGATCCGGACATGCGCCGCGCCTGGCGCAGCCGGATCGAGGATCACGACGGCGGCATCAACGAGGGCGGCGGGCTTCGCCGTTGGTTGAAACTGGCCGAAGCGGTTGGGCTTGATCCCGACTACGTCGCTTCGGGGCGCGGCGTGTTGCCGGCGACGCAGTTTGCGGTCGATGCCTACATCCGGTACGTCCGGGACATGCCGCTGCTTCAGGCCGTCGCCTCTTCTCTGACCGAGCTTTTCGCGCCGAGTATTCACGAGCGTCGCATAGAAGGGCTGCTCGAACATTACGATTTCGCCAACACCGAAAGCCTGTCCTATTTCAAGACGCGGTTGAGCCAGGCGCCCAAGGATGTCGCCTATGGCCTCGAATGGGTCCTGAGCCACGCGGACACGCCCGAAAAGGAGGACATGGCCTGCGAGGCGCTGACCTTCAAGACCAACGTGCTGTGGGCGCAGCTCGATGCGTTGTGGGGCGCCTATGTCGAGCCCGCGCGCATACCACCGGGTGCCTGGCGCCCGGGAGAGGGGATGGCATGACGCTCGAACTCGCTCCGACGGACAAACCGATCCTGCCCCGCGGTGTTCGGGTGCATCAGGATCGCGTACGGGGCGGCAAGGTTCTGCTTGCGCCTGAAAAGGCCATCACGCTTGATCCGATCGGTGAAGCCATCCTGAGCCGTGTCACCGGCACAGCCAGTTTCGAAGAGATCGTCGCGGACCTTGCAAGCACCTATGACGCGCCGGTCGAGCAGATTGCCAAGGATGTTCAGCGCTTCCTCGTCAGCCTGCGGGCCCGTCTCTACCTGCAGGTCGCATCATGAGAGCGCCTCCCCCCATTGCGATGCTGGCCGAACTGACGCATCGCTGTCCGCTGTCCTGCCCCTATTGCTCCAACCCGCTCGAACTGCAGGGCAAGGAGCGTGAGCTCGACACCGAAACCTGGGCCGACGTGTTCCACCAGGCTGCCCATCTCGGGGTGCTGCAACTGCATGTTTCCGGTGGCGAACCGGCCTCGCGACCCGACTTGGTCGCGTTGGTGCAGGCGGCGCATGACGCGGGTCTCTACACCAACCTGATCACCAGCGGTATCGGCCTGACGCCAAAACGGCTCGACGCGTTGGAGGGGGCGGGACTGGATCACATTCAGCTGTCGATGCAGGGTACGACTGCGGCGCTGGCCGACAGGATCGGCGGGTATCGCGGCGGGTTCGACCGCAAGATGACCATCGCGGAAGAGATCAAGCGCCGGGGCATCCCGCTCACCCTGAACGCGGTGATGCACCGCCACAATCTCGATGATCTGGATGCGACGATCGATCTTGCAGTGGCCCTTGGCGCGCGACGGCTCGAAGTGGCCTGCGTGCAGTTCCATGGCTGGGCCGTGCGTAATCGCGGCATGCTGCTGCCGACCCGCGAGCAGACCGAAGCCACGAAACGCACGGTCGCCGAAGCGTCACAGCGCCTGCGCGGGATTCTGGCCTTCGATTTCGTTCCGCCCGACTACTACGCTGACTATCCCAAGGCGTGCATGGGCGGTTGGGGCAGCGCCGGGTTGAACGTGACACCGGATGGCACCGTTCTGCCCTGTCACGCGGCCGAGAGTATTCCGCACCTGACCTTCCAGTCTGTGCGCGACACGTCGCTTTCCGAAATCTGGTATGACAGCGCGGCCTTCAACGCCTATCGCGGCACCGACTGGATGCCCGAACCCTGCCAGAGCTGCGAGCGGCGCGATATCGATTTCGGCGGGTGTCGCTGTCAGGCGATGATGCTGGCGGGCGACGCGGCGGTCACCGATCCGGTCTGCCGCAAATCGCCGGATCACGACGCGGTATTGCGCCTCCTGGAGGAGTCCGCCGGCGAACCCGCGGATGGCGACTTCGTCTATCGCGCCTTTCCGGGCCGGCCCGCCAAGGCCGTCTGAGCGATACTTGGCTCCGGGAACGACGGAAATCGCGACGGAATCATTCCGCCGCGATCTTGATCACCGGTTCCATCTCGGCCAGCTTCTCGTCACTGAGATGGCATTTCACCTGATGATCCCCGGCAAGCATCCGCATCGGCGGGACCTCGGTCTCGCACAGGTTGCCGGGAACCTCTGATTTCCACCGGCACCGGGTCTGGAACGGACATCCCGGCGGCGGGTTCATGGCCGACGGAATATCGCCCTCGAGCACGATATGCTTCTTCTCGACCGAGGTATCCGCGATCGGCACCGCGGACAGAAGCGCTTCGGTATAAGGATGATAGGGTGGGCTGAAGACCTGGTCGGTGGTGCCCAACTCCACGACGTGACCAAGATACATGACCATCACGCGATCGCTGAGGTATCGCACGATCGACAGGTCGTGGCTGATGAAGAGAAGGGTCGTCTTCTCCTTGCGCTGAATCTCCATCAACAGATCGGTGACCGCGGCCTGAACGCTCACGTCCAGCGCCGAAACCGGCTCGTCCGCCACCACGATGCGGGCACCGCCAGCAAAGGCGCGCGCGATCCCGACGCGTTGTTTCTGCCCGCCCGACAATTGCCGCGGCATTCGGTCGGCGAAGGCGCGGGGCAGTTTGACGAGGTCGAGCAGGTCGAGCATCCGTGCCCGCCTTTCCGCCTCGCTGTTGCCGATACCAAAGATCTCGAGCGCGCGGATGATCTGGCGCCCGACCGTCATCGACGGATTCAGCGTGTCGAACGGGTTCTGGAACACCATCTGGATGTCGGACACCGTTTTCGTGTCCCGCCCTTCGATCGGGATCTGCTCGATGTTGCGGTTGTCCAGCAGGATCTGACCGTCGGTGGCGGTCTCTAGCCCCATCAGGACCTTGGCGAAGGTCGACTTGCCGCAGCCGGATTCCCCCACGATGGCGAGGGTTTCGGATTCCCGCGCCTCGAAGGACAACGTCTCGTTGGCCTTGACCACCTTCTTGTTGCCGCCGCCAAAGATCGCGTTGGCGGCGACTTCGTAGTACTTCTTGAGGTTGTCGATCTTCAGGACCACGTCGCCGATCTCGCCCTTCTGCTTGACATCTGCCAGTTGCATCGGGGCCGCCCAGTCGATTTCCCGGAACTTGAGACAACGCGTATGATGTCGGTCATTCCCCGGCACCGGCTCCATCGCAATATCGCCCTGATCGCAGCGCCCGGCCTCGAAATAGTCGCAGCGCGGACCAAAATTGCACCCCTTGGGACGCTCATGGGGCAGGGGGAAATTGCCCGGAATAGCCACCAGCGGCCGGGTGTTCTTGTCGGCCCCCGGCAACGGAATGGATCGGAACAACGCCTGCGTATAGGGGTGCTGCATCTCGTCGAAGACGTCCTCGATGCTGCCCCGTTCGACCGCTTCGCCGGAATACATCACGCAGATCCGGTCGCAGGTTTCCAGCACCAGCCCCAGGTTGTGCGAGATGAACAGCATCGAGGTGCCGTATTTCTTGCCGAGGTCCTTGACCAGTTCGACCACAGCTGCCTCGACCGTCACGTCCAGCGCCGTGGTCGGTTCATCGAGGATGAGCAGCGACGGCTCCGACATCAGCGCCATGGCGATGACGATACGCTGCTGCTGCCCGCCCGACAGCTGGTGCGGAAAACTGTTCAGGATGCGCTTGGGGTCGGGCAGTTTCACATCCGTCACGACCTGAAGCGCGCGCTGATAAGCATCCTTCTCGCTCATGCCCTGATGGATCATCGGCACTTCCATCAGCTGCTTTGCGATCTTCATCGCCGGGTTCAGCGAAGCCATCGGCTCCTGGTAGATCATCGCGATCTCGCTGCCCCGGATGTCGCGCAGTTCGTCATCGTTCATCGCGCCCAGATCGCGTCCCTTGAACTTGATCGACCCACCGACAATGCGTCCGTTCTTGCCGAGATCCTGCATCACTCCCAGGGCCACGGTCGACTTGCCGCAGCCGGATTCCCCGACCAGCCCCACCGCCTCGCCGGGTTGCACCGTGACCGAGAAATCCATCACCGCCGGAATTTCGCGCAACCGCGTGAAGAAGGAGATCGACAGCTTGTCGATTTCCAGGATCGGTCCGTCGAAGTCCCATTTGCTCATCCGTGATCTCCCTGCTGGGCCGTGAAACCTTGCCGGCTTCATCTTTGTCCAAATACTCCGGGGGTCCGGGGGCTGGCCCCCCGGTCCCGCCAGCCGCGTCAATCCTTCAACGATTCCTCGCGCAGTCCGTCGGCCAGCAGGTTCAATCCCAGAACCAGGCTCAGAAGCGCGAAGGCCGGTGGCAGGGCAGGGTGCAGGTAGATCGACAGCAGCTTGCGCCCCTCGTTGATCGTCGATCCCCAGTCCGGGCTCTCGGGCGGCAAACCCAGCCCGAAGAACCCGAGTGTGCCCAGAAGGATCGTCGTATAACCGATGCGCAGACAGAAATCGACGATCAGCGGCCCGCGCGCGTTGGGCAGGATTTCCCAGAGCATGATGTACCAGGGGCCTTCGCCGCGGGTTTGGGCGGCAGCGACATAATCCCGGGTCTTGATGTCCATTGCAAGCCCGCGCACGATCCGGAAGACGGTGGGCGAGTTGACGAACACCACCGACACGAAGACCACGAGGATTCCGCCCGGGATGTCGAAGATGTCCAGCACGCCGGGCAGGATCGAGACCGCCGAACCGACTTCCGAGATCAGCGACAGATATAGCCAGAGCATCACGCCCAGGACCACGATCAGCAGCGGCGTGCGGAACGTCGGCTGCGTGTAGTAGCGCGAATTCAGCAGCACCCCGACGAAGACGATGGGGAATACGAAGAGCACCGTCGCCATGTAGTTCGGTACCCCGGTCGCCACGATCTCGGGCGTCACCAGGAGGTAGAACAGCAGGATGACCGGAAAGGCGAGGATGAGATTGGCGAGGAAGGACAGGAAGGTATCCAGCCGGCCACCATAATAGCCAGCCGGCAGGCCCAACGTGATCCCGACCATGAAGGCGAAGAGCGTCGCCAGGGGCGCGATCTGGACCACCACCCAGGCGCCCTTGACCATGCGGCTGAACACGTCACGCGCCAGGTTGTCGCCGCCCAGCAGGTACCAGGCGTATTGGCCGTCCTCGGCACTTGGCAACGGTGTGCCCGGCACCTTGTTCTTCATGCCGGATATCTGCGCCAGCGGGTCGTGCGTGACGATCAGGTCCAGTGCGCCGAAGACGCCGGTGAAAACCCAGAACATCACGAGGCCGAAGCCGATCATGCCGATCGGGCTGTCAAACAGCTTGCCGTAGAGCCCCAACCGGCGCTTGAAGGCGATCGAAACGGCGAAGAGGACGATCAAAGCGATCCAGACCGACGTGAACTGATAGATCACCCGCGTGATGATTTCGACTGTCGTAAGAGGTTCCATCTTCCGTCTCCCTCACGAAATGCGGATGCGCGGATTCAGATAGACGTAGCCGATATCCGATATCAGCTGGGTCACCAGAACCACGATCACCGAGACCACCGAGACCGCCAGCAGCAGTTCGATGTCGTTGTTGCCGGCCGCCTGCACCAGCGTCCAGCCGAAGCCCTTGTAGTTGAACAGAGTCTCGACGATCACCACCCCATTCAGAAGCCACGGAAACTGCAGCATGATGACGGTGAAAGGCGCGATCAGCGCGTTGCGCAAGGCGTGCTTCAGAACGATGTTGGGGAAGCTGACCCCTTTCAGCCGCGCGGTGCGGATGTACTGCGCCGTCATCACCTCGGTCATGCTGGCCCGCGTCATTCGCGCGATATAGCCCATTCCGTAGAGCGAGATCGTCAGCACCGGCAGGAAGAAATTCTCGAAATTCGCGTTCTCCATCGCCGAGGTCGCGGTTCCCTTGAACCATTTCAGCCCAACGGCCGAGGAGGCGAAGACCGCGATGAAGATGACGCCCGATACGTATTCGGGCGTCGCGGTCGTGATGATTGAGAATGTCGAGAGCGTCCGGTCCGTGACCGAACCTTCGCGCATGCCCGCAAGAACGCCGACCAGAAGGGCAGAGGGGATCATCAGCACCAGAACCCAGAACATCAGCTTGCCGGTCAGTCCCAGCCGGGTCGCGATGATCGTGGATACGTCGTCCTTGAACACCGTCGAATAGCCCCAGTCACCTTGCAGGATGCCACAGAAGCGGGGGGCGTCTGCCGCCGTGGCGGCATCGGCGGTGCCATCGATGCACCGTCCGGTGACACCGTCCTCGGTCTCCAGTGTCCAGCCCGGCAGCACGCCCAGCCATTGTCCGTATTTGACGGGCAGGGGCTGCATGTAGCCTTCCTTGGTCAGCCAGCTGATCACCGCTTCGTCGGACATCCGAAAGTTGCCCTGGGTTTTCGCCAGCTTTTCGAGATTGGGGAAGAGGTTGGTCAGAAAGAACACGATGAATGTCAGGCACAGCGCCGTCAGAATCATCACGCCGGATCTGCGCAGTATGAAGAGTCCCATGATGTCCCCTGTGGTCAGGATGCGCGCGGTCCCTGTCGGACCTTGTCGTTACTTGGGTCTGCACGAAGCGCGCCGGTCATGGCGCGCTTCGCGAGAGGGTGCGTCAGGCCGCGAAACCCCATTTGTAGTGATGGTGTTCGAACGCGATATGCATGTCCGTGCCGACAAGCCCTTCGCGCATGTGGCGATATAGCGAGCGCCAATAGGGCTGCACCGTGACGCCTTCCTCCTGGATCAGAGCTTCCATCTTCGCCATGACCTCGCGGCGCTGGTCCGCATCCGCCAGTTTCAGAGCATCCGCCAGAAGCGCGTCGAACTCCGCATTCTCCCAGCCGAACTCGTTCCAGGCTTCGCCCGACTTGTAGGCCAGTGCGTGGATCTGAACCCCAAGCGGGCGGTGGTTCCAGTTGGTCGCGCTGAACGGATACTTGGTCCAGTCGTTCCAGAAAGTCGAGCCGGGCAGAACCGTCCGTTTGACCTTGAAGCCGGCGTCGCGCAGCTGGGCAGCGACGGCGTCGCAGGTGTTCTTGCGCCAGTCGTCGTCGATCGACATCAGCTCATGCTCGAAATCGAGCATGCCCGCTTCCTCCATGAGCGCCTTGGCCGCGGCCGGGTCCACTTGCTGCGGCGGCAGTTCGGCGTATTCCGGGTGCATCGGCGCGACGTGGTGGTTTTCGGCCGGCCGGCCCAGGTTCGAATAGCCGAGCTCGAGACAGACCGCGTTGTCCACCGCCATCTGTATCGCCTGACGGACGCGCTTGTCCGCGTAGGGGCGCATGCCGTTCACCTCGGCCAACTGGTTGGGACGGACCACGATGGTCGAGGCGGTCGGGATCTCGGACTTCACGAAACCCAGCCCGTCGAGCACCTCGATGAATTCGCCCACGCTTTCGTGGAGCATGTCCACCTCTTCGGATTCCAGCGCCGCCATCCAGGCGGAGGGGTCGGTTCCGAAATCGATATACTCGATCCTGTCGAGATATGGACCGCCATAGACCTCGGTGCCCCACCATGTGTGATCCGTGTTGCGCTCCAGCGTGCATTTCACTCCGACTTCAAGCTCGGTCAACAGGTAGGGGCCGGTGCCCACGTTCTGGGTGAAATCATCGTTCTGGTAGGTGCTGTGCACGATCGCAGCCGGATAGTCCGACATGCCCGCGATCAGCGAGATGTCCGAGGTCGGCAGGTTGAGCCGCACGGTGTGGTCGTCGACCACCTCGATTGCGCCGTCCATCGCCTTGCCGGTCGACTCGTCGATCATGGTAGCGAAGCGCCCGGCCATCGAGTTGCCCTCGGCGTCTTTCTCGCACCAGCGTTCAATATTGCGCACGACATCTTCGGCCGTGAAATCATCGCCGTTGTTCCATTTGACTCCCTGGCGCAGATTCAGCGTGTACTGGGTCGCGTCTTCGTTGATCTCCCAGCTTTCCAGCAGCATGCCGCGGAAGCTGCCGTCGGAATTGTATTCGACGAGGTATTCCAACGTGCCCCGTGTCTGGTTGCCCATTTCCGACCAGTCGTAGGTGCGCGGATCCTTGAGCGGTCGCACGCTCATCTGTACCCGCAGCACACCTCCGTCCTGAGCGCTCGCCTGCGCCTGCGCGGGAGCGGGCAGTCCGATCAGACCATAGGCCGCCGAGGCCGTCAGGCCCAGCGATGTGGCGCGGGTCAGGAATTCGCGGCGGCTGAGTTTGCCCTCGTTGTATTCCCGGGCGTGCATCTTGGCTGCCCAGTGCACCGGTTTTTGGTCGAGTGTTGGTTCTGTCATCGCAGTCTCCCTGGTGTTGTCTTTCGCGGAGCCGACATGTGCCTACCATCGCAACATCCGGCGTGCCGTTTTCCGTCTTGGCGAAATTTTATGACTCCCTGCCGGGTATTCCGCACGACTTGCCCCTGTCCGTCAATCGCCGCAGGCATCAATAAATGTAAAAAAGCGACGCCAACCCTGCCTGAAAGCGACATTGTTTCGTGCGGTCGGCAACCGAACCTCGCGATGGGGCCGGGCGCGCGCGATATCGGTCTTGGATGAGCGGTTGATAGCAGATCAATTCCGCGGGTCGATCCACGTCCATGTTGCCATCTTCGATCTGAACCACGTGCGCTGGCGTTTGGCGAATTGCCGGGTCGAGACGGTCACCGCCTCTCGGGCCTCGTCGAGCGTGAGATCCCCGGTCAGGTGGGCCAGCAACTGGGGCACGCCGATCGCCTTGAAGGCGGGCAGAGAAGGGTCGGCGCGGTCCTGCATCGCGCGCACTTCGTCAAGGGCGCCTTCGGCGAGCATGCGGTCGAAGCGCTGCGTGATGCGCTCCAGAAGCCAATCCCGCAGAGCGTCGATGACCAGGGTTTCCGCATCGGCGGCGCGCAGCAGCGGGGCCGGCGTGTCGTCCTGCCAATCGGCCAGCGCGCGACCGGTCGCGATCTGCACCTCGAAGGCACGTTGCACGCGTGCCCTGTTCTTCTGGTCGAGACGCGCGCGCGTCCGGCCGTCGAGGCGGGCAAGCATCTCCTCCAGCGGCACCCCATCCGCCTCTGTGCGGATATGGGGCGGTGTGGCCGGGATTTCGGCAATACCCTGTGTCAGAGCGGAGAAATAGAGACCTGTGCCCCCGACGATGATCGGCCGTTCCGGCCCGGACAGCAAAGGTGCCACGTCGCGCAGCCAATGGCCGGCGGAATAGGTCACGGACCACGGCACATGCCCGTAAAGCGAATGCGGCGCGCGGCCTTCCTCTTGGGCCGAAGGACGGGCGGTCACGATCCGCCAACAATCATAGATCTGGCTCGCATCCGCGTTGATGATCCGTCCGCCGCCCTGTTCGGCGATTGACAGCGCAAGGGCGGATTTACCCGACGCGGTCGGGCCTGCGATCAGAACCGGGCGATCGGGCGGAATGGCTGAAAGATCGAGCATCAAAGCCGCTTATGCCATGGCGGCGAACGGGATCAAGCGCTTCGCCGCGCATGGGGGCTGCAGAAACCGTGCGCGGCGCATTGAACCCGGCAGAGATTTCCTCCATTTTGCGTGCGAATGACCCTGGCGGTGCAGCGGAGCGCGACATGACATCTTCCCCACAGACTGACACTCCCTCCGCGCCTGATACCACCTACAAGCGCGTCATGCTGAAGATTTCCGGCGAAGCGCTGATGGGCGATCAGGGCTTCGGGCTGCATCCGCCGACGGTCCAGCGGATCGCCGAAGAGGTCAAGTCGGTGCACGATCTGGGTGTCGAAATCTGCATGGTGATCGGCGGCGGCAACATCTTTCGTGGCCTGCAGGGCTCTGCCCAGGGGATGGAGCGCACCACGGCGGATTACATGGGCATGCTGGCCACGGTGATGAACGCACTGGCGATGCAGTCGGCGCTCGAAGCGCTGGACATCCACACCCGTGTCATCAGCGCCATCACCATGAACGAGGTCGCCGAACCTTACATTCGCCGTCGCGCGGTGCGCCATCTCGAGAAGAAACGCGTCTGTGTGTTCGCCGCCGGCACCGGCAATCCCTATTTCACGACCGATACCGCCGCGACCCTGCGCGCCAACGAGATGAAATGCGAGGCGATCTTCAAGGGAACGAAGGTGGACGGTGTCTATGACAAGGATCCCGCCAAGCACGCGGACGCCAAGCGTTACGACACCGTGAGCTATGACGACGTCCTTGCAAAGCGACTGGGCGTCATGGATGCCTCGGCCATTGCGCTGGCGCGCGACAACAACCTGCCGATCATCGTCTTTTCGCTGGACGAGCCGGGCGGGTTCCGGGGCATCCTCGCCGGACGCGGCACCTATACAAAGGTCCACGGCTAGGGCTATAGAGCGTCAAACCACAGACAGCCAAGACGGGAAAGAGCGGACATGTCGGACGATTTCATGCTGGACACGGATGACCTGAAGCGCCGGATGGAAGGGGCGATCGCCTCTCTGCGCACCGAATTCGCGTCGTTGCGCACCGGGCGCGCCAGCGCCTCGATGCTAGAACCGGTCATGGTCGACGCCTACGGCCAGAAGACACCGATCAACCAGGTCGGCACGGTGAACGTGCCCGAGCCTCGGATGGTCACGATCAACGTCTGGGACAAGGGCTTGGTTGGCAAGGTCGAAAAAGCTATTCGGGAGAGCGGGTTGGGGATCAATCCTCAACTAAATGGCACGATCATCATGCTGCCGATTCCCGAGCTGAACGAGGAACGCCGCCGCGAGTTGACCAAGGTGGCGGGCCAGTATGCCGAACACGCCCGGGTCGCGATCCGCAACATCCGCCGCGACGGCATGGACCAGATCAAGAAGGCCAAGGCAGACGGCCTGTCCGAGGACGACCAGAAATTCTGGGAGAACGAGGTGCAGGAACTGACCGACAAGCTGATCGCCAGCGTCGACGCGCAGCTGGAAACGAAGCAAGCCGAAATCATGCAGGTGTGACGGCAGGTGAGGGCCCTCGTTCCGGATACCGCGCCTGACGGCGGACCTCACCATGTCGCGATCATCATGGATGGCAACGGGCGATGGGCGCAGGCTCGCGGACGTCCGCGTCTCTTCGGCCATCATGCCGGGGCACGCAGGGTGCGCGAGGTGGTCGAAGCCTGTCCGGATCTCGGGATCAAGTACCTGACCATCTTCGCGTTTTCGACCGAGAACTGGAAACGCACCCAGGTCGAGGTGGCCGGCCTGATGAGCCTCTTTCGTCGTTACATCTCGAAGGAAACGCGCGCTCTGGATGCCCGCGGCGTGCGGGTCCGATTCATCGGTGACCGGGTGCGGCTGGACGCCAAGCTGATCGGTCTGATGGACCAGTTGGAAGAACAGACGCGCCACAACGACAGCGTACACCTGACCATCGCCCTGAACTATGGCGGCCGCGACGAGGTGGCCCGCGCCACGAAGCGCCTTGCAGAGGACGTGGCGGATGGGCGTCTCGACCCCGCCGATGTCGACGAGGAAACCCTGCCGCGCTATCTCGACACGCATGTTCTGCCGGATCCCGACCTCGTGATCCGCACCAGCGGCGAAGCGCGTATCTCGAACTTTCTGCTCTGGCAGTCGGCCTATGCGGAGTACGAGTTCATCGACACGCTCTGGCCCGATTTCACCGCCGAGGAATTGCGCCGGCTCTGCACCAGCTACGGGGCACGCGACAGACGTTTCGGGGCAGTTCCGGCATGAGCGCGTCGGGGCGCTGGTCCGACCTGGCGGCCCGCGTCGGCTCTGCCGTCGTCATGGTCGCCATCGGGCTCGCTGCCGTGATCGCCGGGGCGGATGTTTTTCATGCTTTCATCGCCATCGTCTGCGGCGTCATGGTCTGGGAACTGGTGCGCATGTTGTCGGGGCAGGGCGGTGCACTTGCCGTCGGCCTCGCGCTTCTGACGGCCGCGGCAGTGATGATCTCGATCTACCTTCCGGCGGTATATGCGCTGCCGGTTCTGCTGATACCCGTCTTCGTCGGAATGGCCACGCTGCCCGAGCACAAGCTGGTCTATGGTGCTTTCGTGGCGCTGGTCTGCCTTGCCGGCTATGAAATGATGACGGTGCGCGACTTCTTTGGTCTGATCTGGATCTTCTGGTTGATCCTGATCGTGATCATGTCGGACGTTGCCGGGTATTTCGCCGGGCGCATCTTTGGTGGGCCGAAATTCTGGCCCCGCGTCAGCCCCAAGAAGACCTGGTCGGGCACCATCGCGGGCTGGGTCGGCGCCGCTTTCATCGGCCTCGGGTTCGCGCTCTATCTCGATGTGTCCATGACGCTGGTGCCATATTCGATGTTGGTGGCCTTCGCGGCACAGATGGGTGATATCGCCGAGAGCGCGGTCAAGCGGATGGTCGGGGTGAAAGACTCCTCGGCCCTGATCCCTGGCCATGGTGGTCTGCTCGACCGCTTCGACGGGATGCTGGGCGCCTCTTTCTTCGTCCTGCTGACCAGCGCAGCCCTGGGCCTGCCGCCCGTGGCCGGCTGATGCGGCGCGTTTCCATTCTGGGGGCGACCGGGTCGATCGGGCAGAACACGATCGACCTGATCGCACGCGAGCCCGACCGCTTTGACGTGGTTGCGCTGACCGGGGGAAGGAATGTCGAGCAGTTGGCGCGCGACGCCAGGGCTTTGCGGGCAGAGACGGCAGTCACCGCCTATCCCGACCGCCTGGATGACCTGCGAACGGCCCTCTCGGGCAGCGGTATCGAGGCCGCGGCAGGGCCGGCCGCCCTGCAGGACGCAGCCGCGCGCCCGGCGGATTGGGTCATGTCGGCCATCGTCGGTGCAGCCGGGCTGGCACCGGGTCTCGAAGCGCTGAAGCAGGGCGCGACGCTTGCCCTTGCCAACAAGGAGTCGCTGGTCTGCGCGGGTGCGATGGTGATGGAAACAGCCTGCCGGCACGGTGGCCGCATTCTGCCGGTGGACAGCGAACACTCTGCCGTCTTCCAGGCTCTGATCGGCGAGGAGATGGAGTCGGTCGAACGCATCATCATCACCGCCAGCGGGGGCGCGTTTCGCGACTGGCCGCTGGAAGCGCTGAAGTCCGCAACACTGGATGAGGCATCGAGCCACCCGAACTGGGACATGGGTCAACGGATCACGATCGACAGCGCGTCCATGTTCAACAAGGCATTGGAACTTATTGAGACAAAGGAATATTTTGGCGTCTCGCCTGATCGGATCGAAGTGATCGTGCACCCCGAATCCCTGGTGCATGCCTTGGTGGGGTTCCGCGATGGCGCGTTGATGGCGCATGTTGGCCCGCCGGATATGCGCCACGCCATCGGCTTCGCGCTGAACTGGCCCGATCGGGCGGAGTTGCCGGTGCACCGGCTCGACCTGGCGCAGGTGGGCCAACTGAATTTCCGCGCCCCGGACGATCTGCGCTATCCGGCCTTGCGCCTTGCGCGCAACGTCATGCAGCGCGGCGGTTTGGCCGGCGCGGTGTTCAACGCCGCCAAGGAGCGGGCGCTGGACATGTTCATCGCGGGAGAGGTTGGATTCCTCGACATGGCTATCATCGTCGAGGAGGTCCTGACCCGATTTGAGGCCGAACCCGGCCTTATTGATGCCGAAATGACACTTGAAACGGTCATGCAAACGGACCATCTGGCCAGAACATGGGCGGTTGAGGTCATGCAAGAGCGAGCAGGATAGAAGTTTGGACATCGTTTCCCTGATTCCCCAGTTTGGAGGGGTGCTCTACACGATCCTTGCGTTCGTCGTCGCGCTGTCGGTGATCGTGGCTGTCCACGAGTACGGTCACTACATCGTCGGGCGTTGGTCCGGCATTCACGCCGAAGTGTTCTCACTTGGTTTCGGACCGGTACTGTTCAGCCGGGTCGACAAGCGCGGCACACGCTGGCAGGTGGCGCTGCTGCCCTTCGGTGGCTACGTCAAGTTCTTGGGCGATGCCGATGCCGCCTCCGGCAAGGATGAGGACGCGATGGAGCGCGCCGCGACCGATCCGGCGGCGCTCAGGCGAACGATGCACGGGGCGCCGCTTTGGGCGCGCACGGCGACCGTGGCTGCGGGACCGATCTTCAACTTCATCATGTCCATCCTCGTCTTCAGCGCGATTTTCCTGTCGCGCGGCGTCGCCATGGACCCGCTGACCGTGGGCGAGACGCGCCCGTTGCCGGCCGGATTCCACGAATTGCGCCCGGGCGACGAGATACTCGGCATTGCCGGCGTCCCGACCCCGGACTTCGAGGATGGAGACGCTTGGGCGGCCTTTTCCGACGCGTTGCCGCAGCAGGCCGTGCTTGACTATTCCGTGCGCCGCGATGGGCGCGAGATGGTGGTCGAGGGACCTTACTTGCTGCCACCTTTCGTCGCCCAGGTCGCCCCGCGCAGTGCCGCGATGGATATCGAGTTGCGGCCCGGCGATGTCATCACAGCGATCGACGGCACCCCGATCTTTGCCTTCGAGCAGTTGAAGGAGGCGGTCGAATCCTCTGATGGTCGTGTTCTGCTGCTCGATGTCTGGCGCGAGGGCGAGACGCTCGAATTCGCACTGGCCCCCCGGCGCACGGATGAACCGCAGCCCGAGGGTGGTTTCGTAACTCACTGGCGGATCGGAATCGCGGGCGGCATGGCGTTCGAGCCGGCGACCGAAACCGCAGGCGTGGGCGAAGCCATTGTAGGTGGTCTGGAGCAGACGGGGCGCATCGTCACGAGTTCGCTGTCCGGCCTGTGGCACATGGTGACGGGCGCGATCAGCACCTGCAACATCTCCGGACCCATCGGCATTGCGGAAACCTCGGGCGCGATGGCGTCGCAGGGCGCGCAGAGCTTCATCTGGTTCATCGCGGTGCTGTCGACGGCGGTCGGGCTGTTGAACCTGTTTCCGATCCCGGCGCTGGATGGTGGCCACCTCGTCTTTTATGCGTACGAGGCCATTGCCGGAAAACCGCCCAGCGACCTTGCCCTGCGCGTCCTGATGGCGGCGGGCATCGCGATGATCCTGTCGCTGATGGTGTTCGCGGTCGGCAACGATCTGTTCTGCTGAGGGCTTCTCCCACAAGTGACCGCATGAGCGTCATGGACTTGCCACATTCGCAAGCCACGCATGGGATGTATCGAGAGGAGACCGGGCAGATGCACAGTTTTCAACGCACGTATCGCGGTTTCAGCCTCATGGTCGAGGTCAATTCCGATCGCATCCTGTTCCTAGGTGCGATCACCGGTGCCTTGCTCTTGGGCGCCTATCTGGGCGGGCTTTGAGCCGGTATCGGCGTCTCGGTCTTGCCGTTTGGACAGGTTGACCCCGCAGATGCGGGTTTGTGGTTTTGACATCACCTGCCAGACCCGATAATCAAATTTCCAATCGCCGCATCAACTGGGTTGGAACACATGATTTTGGGCAATGCCGCGGGAACATCTCGCTATGTAAGTCGATTTCCCGCCTATATGTTGTATCAGGCGCTCGCTTTCATTTTCCTATTCGTTGCAACGACTTCATTGGTCGTTCCGACCCCGGCGGCGGCGCAATCCTACACGTTCAACTCGGTGCAGGTGGAAGGCAACCAGCGTATCCAGACCTCGACGATCATTGCCTACACGGGAATCGAAGCCGGCAAATCGATCAGTGCCGGCGAACTGAACGCGGCCTATCAGCGGATCGTGGACAGTGGCGTTTTCGAAACAGTCGACCTGCAACCCCGTGGCAACACCCTGGTGATCCAGGTCGAGGAACGGCCCACGATCAACACGGTCAGCATCGAAGGCAACCGGCGGATCGATGACGAAGCGCTTCAGGGGTTCATCGAATCCAAATCGCGCCAGGTGTTCAATCCGGCCCGGGCCGAGGCCGATGCGGCGATCATCGCAGAAGCCTATTCGCAACAGGGCCGGATCGCGGCCACCGTGACGCCGCGCATCATCCGCCGTAGCGACAACCGGGTGGATCTCGTGTTCGAGATTTCCGAGGGCGACACGATCGAGGTCGAACGCATCAGCTTCGTGGGAAACCAGGTCTATTCCGATCGTCGCCTGCGCCGCGTCCTTCAGACGAAACAGGCCGGAATTCTGCGCAGCTTCATCCGCGCGGACACGCTGATCGAGGACAGGATCGAGTTCGACAAACAGGTGTTGCGCGACTTCTACCTGTCTCGCGGCTATGTCGATTTCCGTATTCTGGGCACCAATGTCGAACTGACCCAGGAACGCGACGGCTTCTTTCTCGTGATGAACGTGCAGGAAGGCCAGCAGTTCCGGTTTGGTTCGATCACCACCTCCAGCGAGATGAGCCAGGCCGATCCGGTCGTGTTTCAGGACGTTCTGCGTGTACGGCCGGGTGTCGTCTATTCACCGTCGTTGATCGAGAATTCGATTGCTCGCATGGAGCGGCTTGGGATCCAGCAGGGGATAGATTTCCTGAGGGTCGAACCGCGTATCACGCGCAATGATCGCGACCTGACGCTGGACGTCGAATTCGTGCTGACGCGTGGCCCACGGGTCTTCGTCGAACGCATCGATGTCGAAGGCAACACGACCACGCTCGACCGTGTGATCCGCCGCCAGTTCCGGATCGTCGAAGGCGACCCGTTCAACCCGCGCGAGATCCGCGAAAGCGCCGAACGTATCCGCGCGCTCGGGTTCTTTGCGACCGCCGATGTCGAGACGCGCGAAGGCTCGGCCCCGGACCAAGTAATCGTGGATGTCGATGTCGAGGAGCAACCGACAGGCTCGCTCAACCTCGGCGGCGCTTACTCGGTGACGGACGGCTTCGGGATCGCGATCGGCCTGACCGAGAACAACTTCCTGGGTCGCGGTCAACGCCTGTCCTTCAACATCTCTACCGCGCAGGAATCGGACGAATACATCTTGGGCTTCTCCGAACCCAACTTGCTGGGCCGAGACCTGCGGTTCGACATCGATCTGGGTGTGACGACGCGTTCGTCGAGCTTTGCAACCTACGATCTGGACCGGGCCTTCTTCCGCCCCGCGCTGAGCTTCCCGGTCAGTGAGAACGGGACCGTTCAGCTGCGCTACTCCTATGAAAACAGCGAAATGCTGTCTCGCGGCGAGGATTTCGACACTTCGACCAATCCCCCAACGCCATTGCCGACCAGTGGTGCCGTGATCACCAACGAGATCGCGCAGGGCAAGAAGACGAGCAGTTCCATCGGTCTGTCCTACAGCTATGACAGCCGCGTGACGGGCCTGAATCCGAATGCAGGCGTTCTCTTTCAGATCGGCGCGGATTTCGGCGGCGTCGGCGGTGACAGCGAATACATCAAGTCGTCGGCCAAGATCATTGCGCAGCAACGCGTGCTGAACGAAGAGGTCGTTCTGCGCGCGTCCTTCGAAGCTGGTGCGCTGAGTTGGCAAAGCGACCGGTCCAGCCGCTCGATCGACCGCTACATCCTGACCCCGGCGATCTTCCGCGGCTTTGAGCCGGCGGGTGTGGGCCCACGGGATCAGTCCAACGGCTTCGACGACGCCATTGGCGGCAATTATTACGCCGTCGCCCGACTCGAAGCGGAATTTCCCCTGGGCCTGCCCGAAGAGATCGGCCTGCGTGGCGGTGTGTTCTATGATGTCGGCAACCTGTGGGGTCTTGAAAATGTCGATACTGCCGGCGCCACCTGCGGCGGCGTTGTCGGCCCGTGCGGTGCGGACGGTTCGTGGCGTCACGTGGTCGGCGTCTCGCTGCTGTGGACGACCGCCTTCGGGCCGCTCCGCTTCAACTTCAGCAAGGCGCTGAAAAAGGAAGTCTTCGACAAGGAGCAGACCTTCGATCTGACCATTCAGGCGCGGTTCTGATCCTTGGTCGTGCGTCGGACGATCCGTTCCGTCGCGATGGCGTATCTTGCGCTCGTCTTGGGGGCCGGGACGGTGCCGGCACAGGAGCTGGGTCTTCCCGACAGCCCGATCCTGACGATCTCGTCCGAGCGCATGTATGCGGAATCCGCCTTCGGCAAACGTGTCGCACGCGAGATCGAGGACGGCAGCGCGACCCTCGCGGCCGAGAACCGCCGGATCGAGGAAGAACTGGGCGCAGAGGAAAAGCGCCTGACCGAACTCCGCCCGACGATGGATCCGGCCGAGTTCCGCGCGTTGGCCGATGAATTCGACCGCCGCGTGCAGACAGTACGCCGCGAACAGGACGCCAAGGCGCGCGCTCTCGTTCAGAGAAGCGAGGAGAAGCAGGTGGAGTTCCTGCGCGCTGCGCGCCCGATACTGGCCGAACTCATGCGCGAAAGCGGCGCGAGCGTCGTTCTTGAGCGCTCCAGCGTGTTTTTGAGTCAGACTGCGATCGACATGACCGACGTGGCGATCAGTCGTCTCGACAGTATTCTGGGCGAGGGACCGCCTGACGCGGACGAATAGCGCCGCTTGCCCAAGGCGACCCGGGTTGCTAGTCAGGTCCAACCCGAGCAAGTTCAGGACCCATCCCGATGAGCGACACCCTGCAAAGCGCTGATATCCATCTGATCCAGCGCATCCTTCCGCACCGCTATCCTTTCCTGCTTGTGGACAAGGTCGTCGATATCGACGGAACCTCCTCGGCACGTGGAATCAAGAACGTGACCATGAACGAACCGCATTTCCAGGGGCATTTCCCCGGCGCGCCGGTGATGCCCGGGGTCACCATCGTGGAGGCGATGGCGCAGACCGCGGGCGTCATGATCGGCGTCGGCGCCGACATGGCCGACCGTGATCTGCTGATCTATTTCATGGCCATCGACGGCTGCAAGTTCCGCCGCAAGGTGGTGCCGGGCGACGTTCTCGAGATGCACCTGACGACGCTTCGGGGACGGCCCGGCGGCAAGGTCTGGAAATTCGGCGGCAAGGCGACGGTGGAGGGCGAACTGGCTGCGGAAGCCGAGTTCTCGGCCATGATCGACCTGCCGAAGGATTGAGCTCGATGTCGGAGATTCATCCGTCGGCCCTGATCGAGCCGGGCGCCCGGATCGGCGAGGGATGCCGCATCGGTCCGTTCTGCGTCGTTGGGCCCCAGGTGGTGCTGGGCGACCGCGTCGAACTGCGCAGTCATGTGGTGGTCACGGGCCAGACCGAGGTCGGTGAGGACACGGTGATCTTTCCTTTCGCGGTGATCGGGGAAATCCCTCAGGACCTGAAGTTCCGGGGTGAAAACACGCAGCTCGTGATCGGCGCGCGCAATCGTATTCGCGAACATGTGACGATGAATTCGGGTACAGAAGGAGGCGGCGGCATCACACGTGTCGGCGACGACGGCTTGTTCATGGCCGGATGTCACATCGCTCATGATGCGCAGATCGGAGACCGCGTGATCGTGGTGAATGCGGCGGCAATCGCCGGCCATTGCGTTCTCGAAGATGACGTAATCGTCGGCGGTCTGTCCGGCGTGCATCAATGGGTACGCATCGGCAAGGGCGCGATCATCGGGGCCGTCACGATGGTGACCAACGACGTGATTCCCTACGGGTTGGTGCAGGCCCCGCGCGGCGAACTGCATGGGCTGAACCTCGTCGGTCTGAAACGGCGTGGCGTTCCTCGCGAGGAGATTTCGGCCCTGCGCGCCGCCTTCCGCAGTCTTGCAGAGGGCGAGGGTACGTTCAGCGACCGTGTGCGCGAACTCGGTGAGCAAACCGACAGTACCCATGTGCGCGAGCTCGTTGATTTCGTTCTGGGCGATACCGACCGCTCGTTCCTGACACCGGGGCGTTAAGCATGTTGGCTCTGATCGCCGGCACGGGCGGGCTGCCCGGAGAGCTCGTGCGCCATCTCGACGCCCGCCCCATCATCTGCGCGCTCGAGCAGTTTCCCCCCGAAGACCTCGCCGTCGACATGCCGTTCCGGCTCGAAACGTTCGGAACCTTGCTGGCGGCGCTTCGGGAGCGGGGTGTGAGCGAAATCTGCATGGCGGGGGCGATCCGCAGGCCCGACATCGATCCGTCCCTGATCGACAGTGCGACAGTGCCGCTTGTCCCGATTCTGCAGAAGGCGCTGCTTGCGGGGGATGACGGGGCGTTACGCGGTGTGATCGGCATTCTGGAACAGGCCGGAATCCGGGTGCGGGCGGCGCACCACCTGGCTCCGGACTTGCTGCCGCCAGCGGGATGCCGAACGACACGGCAGCCGGATGATCGCGCGCGCGCCGATGTGCGCCGCGCGGTCGAGGTCGTGTCGGCCATGTCAGCGGCCGACATCGGGCAGGCTTGCGCCGTCAAAGCGGGGCAGGCACTGGCCATCGAATCCATCTACGGCACCGACTGGATGCTCGCCACGCTCGCGCAGCGGCCCGATCCGGGTCAGGGCGGCGTGTTCTACAAGGCGCCCAAGTCCGACCAGGATCTGCGCGTAGACCTGCCGACAATCGGCCTAGGCACGATCCGCGCGGCGGCAGAGGCCGGTCTTGACGGGCTTGCCATTGCGGCTGGGGGTGTCATCATCCTGGATGAGGCCGCCGTGATCGCGGAATGCGATCGACTCGGCTTGTTCCTGTGGGTGTGCGAGCGGGACGGGTGATGCGCGTTTTTCTGATCGCCGGAGAACCGTCGGGAGACCGCTTGGGCGGCGCGCTCATGGCCGGGTTGAAAAGTCTTGTGCCCGCGGTGCAGTTTGACGGGATCGGCGGAGAGGAGATGCAGGCCAACGGACTGGTCAGCCGGTTTCCGATGGATGAACTCAGCGTCATGGGCATCGCCGAAGTGCTGCCGAAATACGCCCATCTCAAGCGGCGGATCCGCGAGACCGCACAGGCGGTGATCGACGCCGCGCCGGACGTCCTGATTACCATCGACAGCCCCGATTTTTGCTTGCGTGTCGCGGGACTGGTCAAGGTGGCGTCCTCGGTTCGAACGGTGCATTACGTGGCGCCGACTGTTTGGGCGTGGCGTCCCAATCGCGCAGCCAAGATGGCGCGCGTGATCGACCATGTTCTGGCGCTTTTTCCCTTTGAGCCCCCGCTGATGACCGCGGTGGGCATGGAGTGCGATTTCGTCGGTCATCCGGTCGTGGCCGAGCCGCAAGCCACGGACGCCGAGATCACCGCATTCCGATCCGCGTTCGGATTGGATGAGTCGCGCTTCGCGTTGGTGCTGCCGGGATCGCGCGCGGGTGAGGTCACGCGGCTGTCACCGGTCTTCGGACGTGCGCTTGCACGCCTCGCGCAAGCCCATCCGGACCTCAGGATCGTGGTGCCGGCCGCTGGCCCGGTGGCGGATCTCGTGCGCGCGCGTCTCGCCGATTGGCCGCCGAGCACCGTGGTGATCGATCCGCGCGATTTTGACCCCATGGTCGCGAGAGCGCACAAGCGCGCCGCGTTCCGCGCCGCCGAAGTCGCTCTTGCCGCGTCGGGCACCGTGTCGCTGGAGCTTGCCGCGGCGCAGACGCCGATGGTCGTGGCCTATCGTTTCAACTGGCTCAGCTGGCAGATCATCAGCCGCATGGCTCTGGTCGATACGGTGACGCTGGTCAATCTGGTCAGCGAGACCCGTGTGGTGCCGGAGTTCCTCGGCCCCGCTTGTCAGCCCGACAGCGTGGCCCAGGCCTTGGGCGAGGTGCTGGCCAATCCTGACGGACAGCTGGAGGCGATGGCGACCACCATGACGCGCCTCGGGCAGGGGGGCGACGCACCTGGCTTGCGGGCGGCCCGCGCGGTTCTGTCGCGCCTGTCCGGCTGAGCGATCGTGCAGGCGTGCGTCAGCCGCGCCAGATCCAGCCGCCGCCAAAGATACGGCTGCCTTCGGTTTCATAGAACACGCAGGCCTGCCCGGGCGAGACGCCTTCCTCGGGGGTCAGCAATTCAACTTCCGCCTCAGTGTCCGAAAGCGGCCGCAGGATCGCCTCGCGCGGGGGGCGGGTCGACCGGACCTTGACCGAAACATGCCATTCCGCGCGGCTGGTCATCGGCGCGTCGCCAAGCCAGTTGATTTCGCGCACCGGAACGGTGCGCGTGGCCAGAAGGGATTTCGGGCCGACCACGACCTGCTTCTTTTCGACATCCAGTTTCACGACATAGAGCGGCTCGCTCAGCCCACCGATACCGAGACCGCGACGCTGGCCGATGGTGTAGTGGATGATCCCTTTGTGCTCGCCCAGGACCCGCCCGTCCGCATGGACGATTTCGCCCGGATCGGCCGCATCCGGACGCAGCTTTTCGATCACCGCCGCATAGTCCCCGTTCGGCACGAAGCAGATGTCCTGGCTGTCGGGCTTGTCCGCGACGCTCAGCCCGTATTGCGCGGCCAGGGCGCGGGTCGCGTCCTTGGACGGCAGATGACCCAGAGGAAACCGCAGGAAATCGAGCTGTTCTGGCGTTGTCGAGAACAGGAAATAGGACTGATCGCGGGCGGCATCCTCGGCACTGTGCAGTTCAGGGCCATGTGCGCCATCCTTGCGCTGGATATAGTGGCCGGTCGCCATGCAATCGGCCTCGAGATCCTTGGCCGTTTCAAGCAGGTCCTTGAACTTGACCCGTTCGTTGCAGCGAATGCAGGGCACCGGAGTCGCGCCGTTCAGATAGCTGTCGGCGAACTCGTCGATCACGGCGCCCTTGAAAATGTTCTCGTAGTCGAGAACGTAGTGCGGAAACCCGCGTTCTTCGGCGACGCGGCGGGCGTCGTGGATGTCGATCCCGGCGCAGCACGCGCCCTTCTTTGCCAGCGCCGCGCCGTGGTCGTAGAGTTGCAGCGTCACCCCCACCACGTCATAGCCCTGATCCGCCAGCAGCGCCGCGACGACGGAGCTGTCGACGCCACCTGACATGGCCACCACGACCCGGGTGTCCTGCGGCGCCTTGGCGAAGCCAAGCGAATTGATCGGGGTGTCGCTGTCCAGCGCCATGACGGCGGCTCCTGTGCGGTTGGGAAGGCCTCGCAGAATATAGGAAAATCGTAGAGACTCACAAGGGGCGGTTTCATTCACCGTTAAGTCCGCTGCGTCAGTCTTTGTGGCGTGATGCAAAGGGTATGACGCATGTTTCTGAAAAAGGTGGATGGGCCGCGCGCGGTAACGCTCGCAGATGGGACGGTGATGACGCGGGCGGACCTGCCCCCGTCGGATACGCGACGCTGGGTCGCCTCGCGCAAGGCCGCCGTGGTGCGTGGTGTGCTTTACGGTCTGATTTCGCAGGAGGACGCCTTGCGGAAATACGGCTTGAGCGAAGAGGAGTTCGGCAGTTGGGTCTCGGCGGTGGCGGATCACGGAGAAGATGCCTTGAAGGCGACGGCGTTGAAAAAGTATAGACAACCGTAAGTTGTGTCGGCCATAATCTGAATCACGGTAACGTGCAGTTAACCTTTATGGTCAAGGTTAATGTCATACGGGACAATGATTAAGGCGGAGAACCTGATAATGCGCGTTTTGCTGGTCGAGGATGACCCCACTACGTCAAAAAGCATCGAGCTGATGTTGACGCATGCCAATTTGAACGTCTATGCGACCGACTTGGGCGAAGAAGGCATAGATCTTGCAAAGCTCTATGACTACGATCTCATTCTGCTCGACTTGAATCTTCCCGACATGAACGGTCACGAAGTGCTGCGGCAATTGCGAATGGCACGGATCGAAACGCCAATCCTCATCCTGTCGGGCGCGGATGATACAGAAAACAAGATCAAGGGCTTCGGCTTTGGCGCGGACGATTATCTGACCAAGCCGTTCCATCGCGAAGAACTCGTCGCGCGAATCCACGCGATAATCCGCCGCTCCAAGGGACACTCGCAGTCGGTCATCCACACGGGCAAGATCGCGGTGAACCTGGATGCGAAAACCGTCAGTGCCGAGGATCAGCCGGTCCACCTGACCGGCAAGGAATACCAGATGCTCGAACTCCTGAGCCTGCGCAAGGGTACGACCCTGACCAAGGAAATGTTCCTGAACCATCTTTACGGCGGAATGGACGAACCCGAACTCAAGATCATCGACGTCTTCATTTGCAAACTGCGCAAGAAGCTGAGCGTGGCGACGGGCGGCGAAAACTATATCGAAACTGTTTGGGGACGGGGATACGTGCTGCGCGATCCGCAGGGTGACCAGATGAGCAAGCCGCGTCTGGCTGTGGGCGCCTGACCAACCGGGCAGGCTCACTCGCGGTCGCGCGGATACTCGGCGACAAGACCACCACTCACGGCGACTGCGATCTGGACCTGCCCCCGACTGAGCCCTATCACTGGACATGAATCTGGGATGGGGCGTAGCCTTGAAAGACGACAAAGACGTTGCCGACCTCGCGCGCGTGGAAGCGGAAGCGGAACTTGCGCGGTTGGCGGAACTGCTTCACGACGCGAACACGGCCTATCATACCGAAGATGCCCCGCGGCTGACGGATGCGGAATACGACCGGCTCAAGCGCCGCAACGCCGAGATCGAAGCCCGCTTTCCGGATCTGAAACGAGGCGACAGCCCGACCGAACAAATCGGCGCGCGTCCGGCGGACGGCTTTGCCAAGGTCCGCCACAAGCTGCGCATGCTGTCGCTGGGCAACGCTTTCGAAGACGACGATATCGAGGCCTTCGATCGCAGCTTGCGGAGCTATCTTGGCCTCTCGGAAACCGACGGGCTGGTCTATACCGCTGAACCGAAAATCGACGGCTTGTCCCTGTCACTGCGCTATGAGGATGGCAACCTGGTGCAAGCCGCGACGCGCGGCGATGGCGCGGTCGGTGAGAATGTGACCGACAACGCCCGTACGATCGACGACATTCCGACCGAGTTGACTGGTGCGCCGGCGGTGCTCGAAATCCGTGGCGAGGTTTACATGTCGCACGCGGACTTCGCGGCGCTGAACGAAAGACAGGCCGGATCCGGCGGCAAGATCTTCGCCAACCCGCGCAACGCAGCGGCGGGTTCGCTCAGGCAGCTCGACGCCAGCGTGACGCGCGCGCGGCCTCTGAGGTTCTTCGCTTATGGCTGGGGCGAGCTGTCCGAGCCTTTGGCGAATACGCAGTTCGGTGCCATCGAACGGCTTGCAGAACTGGGGTTCGCCACCAACGAGCTGACCACGCGATGCGACGGGCCGACCGCGATGTTGGCACGCTACCGCGAGATCGAAAGCCGTCGAGCGACGCTCGACTATGATATCGACGGGGTGGTCTACAAGGTGGACGATCTCGCCCTTCAGGCGCGACTTGGCATGCGGTCGACGACGCCGCGATGGGCAATCGCGCACAAGTTTCCTGCGGAACTTGCCTGGACCCGGCTTGAGGCCATCGACATCCAGGTCGGCCGCACGGGTGCCTTGAGCCCCGTAGCCCGCCTGCTGCCGGTCACGGTCGGCGGTGTCGTGGTCTCCAACGCCACGTTGCACAATGAGGACTACATCGCCGGACGTGACGCGAGCGGCGGAGTCATTCGGGATGGCAAGGACATCCGCGTCGGCGACTGGGTCCAGGTTTATCGCGCTGGCGACGTCATCCCGAAAGTCGCAGATGTCGACCTCGCAAAGCGGCCTAAAGATGCCGAGCCGTATGTCTTTCCAACCACCTGTCCCGAGTGCGGCAGCGCGGCCATCCGCGAGGAGGGCGACGCCGTGCGGCGGTGCACCGGTGGTTTGATCTGCCCGGCGCAGGCGGTGGAAAAACTCAAACACTTCGTTTCGCGTGCCGCCTTCGATATCGGGGGCCTCGGCGCGAAACAGGTCGAACAGTTCTATCGCGATGGATGGATCCGTGAGCCTGCGGACATCTTCACGCTGCGGGAGCGCTATGGCTCGGGTGTGCAGCAATTGAAGAACCGCGAAGGGTGGGGTCAGAAATCCGCCGAGAACCTGTTCGCGGCGATCGACGAGAAACGGGTCATTCCGCTTGGGCGCCTGATCTTCGCGCTGGGTCTGCGCCATGTCGGGGAGGCCGCGTCGAACCTGCTCGCTGCCCACTACGGCAGCTGGGACGTGTTTCAATCCGCGATGACGAATGCCGCAAGCTTCGAAGGGCCTGATTGGGATGATCTCTTGTCTATCGACGGGGTCGGCAAGGTCATGGCGACCTCGCTTGCGACCTCCTTCGCGCAGGAGAGCGAGCGCGCGTCGATCGATCGCCTGGTGAAGCACCTGACGGTCGAGGACGCCGTCGCACCCGACACGGCCGGCAGTCCGGTCGCGGACAAGACCGTCGTGTTCACCGGCACGCTCGAAAAGATGACCCGGGCCGAGGCCAAGGCACGGGCCGAGGCACTTGGGGCCAAGGTGGCGGGGTCCGTCAGTACGCGGACCGATCTACTTGTCGCGGGTCCGGGGGCGGGGTCAAAGGCCAAGAAAGCTGCCGAACTTGGTATCGAAACACTGGACGAGGACGGCTGGCTCGCCTTGATCGAGGGGCAATGAGCGGGCGCCCCGAACAGCTGTTCCCGCTCTTCGCAGGGCTCGAGACGCTCGACGGGATCGGGCCCAAGACGGCGCAGAATCTCAGCCAGCTCCAGATTGAAACGCCGCGTGACCTATTGTTCTCGTTGCCTTATGCGGTGGTGGACCGGCGCCGCCGCGCATCGATCCGGGGTGTCGATCTCCCCGCGACCCTAACGGTAGAGGTGCGCGTTGGCGCGCACCGCGAGTCGCGCAATCGTGGCGGCGCCTATCGCATCCTGGTCGAAGATGCGGACGCCGATTTCCAGCTGGTCTATTTCCACGCGCGCGCGGAGTATTTGACGCGGTTGTTGCCGCCGGGTAGCAAGAGACTGGTATCGGGCAAGGTCGAGATATTCGATGGCCTTGCCCAGATGGTGCATCCCGATCACGTCCTGCCGCCTGACGAGGCGGACGCCATTCCCGAATTCGAACCGGTTTATCACCTGACGCAGGGCATCACCCAGAAGGTCCTGTTCAAGGCGGTTCAATCCGCCTTGGCGCGATTGCCTGATCTCGGCGAGTGGATCGACCCCGCGCAAAAGGCGCGGGCGGGGTGGCCCGATTGGGCGGACGCGATTCGCGAGGCCCATGCACCGCGAGGTCTCGACGACATCAGCCCTTCGGCGCCGTCGCGCGCACGGCTGGCCTATGACGAGTTGATGGCGCACCAGGTGACGCTCGCGCTTGCGCGACGCCGCGAACGCAAGTCGCGCGGTATCGTCAGCCGTGCGACCGGGGAACTTCAATCCAAGGTCTTGCAAGCGCTGCCTTATCGGCCGACCGGCGCACAATCCCGCGCGATGGAGGAAATCGCCGCCGACATGGCTGCGCCCGAGCGCATGAACCGGCTGCTGCAAGGCGATGTCGGGTCGGGCAAGACGCTGGTCGCATTCATGTCGCTGCTGGTCGCAGTCGAAGCGGGCGGGCAGGGCGTGATGATGGCCCCGACGGAAATCCTTGCGCGCCAGCATCTGGAAGGCCTGCGCCCGCTCGCCGAGGATGCGGGGGTCAGGCTGGAGATTCTCACCGGGCGCGACAAGAGTGCGGACCGCCGCGCCAAGCTGACCGCGTTGGCCGAGGGCCGGATCGATATGCTCGTCGGCACCCATGCCGTGTTCCAGGCGGATGTGGCTTTTCACGATTTGAGGCTGGTGATCGTGGACGAACAGCACAGGTTCGGCGTCCGGCAACGGATGGAACTGGCGGAAAAAGGCGTCGGCGCGGACGTGCTGGTAATGACCGCCACGCCGATCCCCCGCAGCCTGGCGCTCGCACAATACGGCGACATGGATCTGTCGGTGCTGGACGAGAAGCCCCCTGGACGCAAGCCGATCAAGACGGCCGTGGTCAGTACCGAGCGAATGGTCGAGGTGATCGACCACCTGCGCCGCGCGATTGCGGAAGGGCGGCAGTGTTATTGGGTCTGTCCCTTGGTGGAGGAGTCGGAAGCCGTCGACCTGACGGCCGCCGAGGATCGGTTCAAGAGTTTGAGAGCCGAGTTGGGGGAAGGGGTGGTTGGCCTGGTCCATGGCCAGATGCCTCCTGCCGACAAGGACGCAGCGATGGCGGCCTTTCAGTCCGGCGAAACACAGGTGCTGGTGGCGACGACAGTTATCGAAGTCGGTGTGAACGTGCCGAACGCCACGATCATGGTCATTGAGCGCGCCGAGATCTTCGGCCTCGCGCAGTTGCACCAACTGCGCGGCCGGGTCGGGCGCGGCGAGGCTGAGTCGACCTGTCTGCTGCTCTATCGTCCGCCCCTGTCCGAAGGAGGACGGCGGCGGCTCGAGGTGCTGCGCGACAGCGAAGACGGGTTCGTGATCGCCGAGACCGATCTTGCCATGCGCGGTGCGGGCGACGCGATCGGCACCGCGCAATCCGGGTTGCCCCGGTTCCAGATCGCCGACCTCGAGCGCCAGGCCGACCTGATGGCGGTGGCTCACTCCGATGCCAGGGCCTTGCTGGCCGCTGATCCGGAACTGACCAGTGATAGAGGCAAGGCCGTGCGTACGCTCTTGTGGCTGATGCGGCAGGATCGGGCGATCCGTTTGATTTCAGTCGGGTAACTCGAAAATCCCAAAAAGTTCGCGAATGTTCTTAAAAAGTTCTTTACAAAAGTTAATGAAAATGAGAACAAAGGGTCAACAAATACCGACTTCAAAGGAGTGACCTATGATCTGCCAGCTCAAATCCGCATTTCAACGCTCCCGCCCAACCTTGCTTCAGGATGCAGCTGGCGCGGGGGCGCTGGTGATCATGCTGTTGGTCGCGCTGCATCTTCCTGGGATGATCTGATACGAGTTTACGCGTTTCTGCCTGCAATCTTGCACCGGTCGCCCTGTAGTCTGTCCCGTCTGCATGGCAAGGGCTCTCTGCCTGTCCTTGTGGATCACGTCCCGTGATCCGATGGCGCACCGGATCCCCTGCAAGACCGCACAGACTGCCGCCGCCATCCGCCCGGGATGTGCGGCGGTTTTTTTTGTTGGAGAAGGATCAGGCGCAGCGGGCCTGTTCGGCTTGTTCCACGGCTTCGGCGGTCGCTTCCAGCGCCAGCAGGATCGAAGCGTGCCGGTTCTTGTACTCGCGTGCGGGCAAAAGCACTTCAAGCCCGTCAAACGGCGCGTCGGGAACCGGTCCGTCCTTTTTGAGCATGGCCTTGAGTTGATCGCGCGCGGTTTCGATCTGTTTTCGCGTTGTGCCAATCACGGCGCTGCCGACGACCGACGCGGCGGCCTGACCCAACGCACAGGCCTTGACGTCCTGTCCGAACGCGCTGATCCGGCCATCTTCGGTCTTGATATCCACCGTGACGGTCGAGCCGCAGAGGGGTGAGCGTTTCTTGACCGTCGCCTCCGGGGCGTCGAGCCTCTCAAGATGCGGAATCTCAGCCGCCAACGCAAGGATGCGGGCAGAGTACAGCTTGATCAGATCGGTTTCGCCGGACATGGCTTTTCCTCCTGCTTGGTTCCCTTTACATAATCTGCGATTCCGCCGATGCAAAAGGTTTTCAACCATGTCCTTCGATCCTGCGACCTTGGTCTATAACGAGGCGGGCCTCATTCCGGCGATCGCGCAGGACGCGGAAACCGGCGATGTTCTGATGATGGCCTGGATGAGCGCAGAGGCTGTCTCCCGCACGCTTGCAACCGGCCGGGTGACCTATTGGTCGCGCTCGCGGCAGGCCTTCTGGGTCAAGGGCGAGTCCTCGGGACACGTGCAGGAACTGGTCGATTTTCGCGTGGATTGTGACCGCGATTGTCTTCTATTGACCATCCGTCAGACCGGCCCGGCCTGCCATACTAACCGTAGAAGCTGCTTTTACACAGCGGTGCGCGACGGTGACGAGGTCGAACTGATGCTGCCGATGACCTAGAGGCCGACCATCGCGCGGATGTCGGACGGGCTGGCGCCGTCTTCACGAAACCTGGCAATCGCGCGGGCGTCGTCGCGCTTGGCCAGCCGCTTGCCTGCCGGATCCCGGATCAGCCGGTGATGGTGATAATCCGGGTGCGGCAAGTCCAGCAGCGCTTGCAACAGTACATGAATCGCGGTGGCCTCGAACAGATCCTGCCCCCGCACGACACGGGTGATGGCTTGCGCCGCATCGTCCACCACGACGGAAAGGTGATAGGACGTTCCCATGTCGCGCCGCGCCAGAACGATGTCCCCGATGCCGTGGGTCAGCTGCCACGCCGTGACGCGGATCTCTCCCGCTTCACCTTCCGGGCCTTGTCCCTTTTCTGTGAATCCAACCTCTTCGCCCACGGCCGCAGTCGCCCGCGTCATGTTCAGCCGCAAGGGCAGGTCGGTTGGACGGTTCCGGCGGGACAGTGCGTTGGCGGCCGCTTCGGTCGGGCGGCAGGTGCCGGGATAGATCAGCCCGTCCGGGCCGAACATCGGCGCGCCTTCCTGCGGGGCTGCGGCAGCGGATTGGATGTCCCGTCGCGAACAGGTGCAGGGATAGAGCAACCCGCGGGCCCAGAGATCGTCGAGAACGGCCTGATAGACTCCGATCCGTTCGGATTGGCGCATCACCGGTTCAGGCCAAGCCAGACCCAGCCACGCAAGATCGTTGAAAATCATGGCTTCCCATTCGGGCCGTGCGCGCGAGAGGTCGATATCCTCGATCCGCAACAGGAAGGTGCCACCCGCCTGTATTGCGAGATCGTGGGCGAGCAGGGCGGAATAGGCATGGCCCAAGTGCAAAGGTCCCGTGGGAGACGGGGCGAAGCGTGTCGTGAAGGTCAATTTTTTTCAATGACGTAGACGTTGGACTTCAATTCGATCCCGGGCAGGTGATCACCGTATTCCTTGAACAGCAGTTTCGCCTGGCCACCGTTGACCCAGCTGTCGACCTTGGCCTCATGTGCGGGATCGGCCAACGCATGGTCGTTGAAGGAAAAAACGAGGCGACCACCCGGTTCCAGAGCCTCCATCAGCGTGTCGAACACGGCAATCGGCGCAGCTCCTGCGCCAATCACACCGATGGCGGCGATGGCGTCATACCCGCCGGCCGCGACAGGCAGCGATGCTCCGGCTTCGATCAGGTCGAGCTTGCGGTAAATGCTCTTTTCGCGCGCCTGTGCCAGCATCTCGGGCGATAGATCCACCCCATCGATCGTGGTGAAACCCGCCAGTTTCAGGGCGAGGCCGGACAGCCCGGTGCCGCAACCGAAATCGAGCACCGGGCGTGACGGGTCTGGCATGCGTGCCCTCAGCGCGGCTGCGCATCGGCCGGGCGTGGCATATCCGTTTTCGCCGACTTCGGCCTCGTAGCTGTCGGCCCAGGCGTCATAAAGCGCGCGCGTGCTGCTGGCATCACGCGCGCCATAAGCCTTGGTCAGGAACCGGTCAATCATGCTCCCAGCCTAGGCGGCAACATCAGGCGGCGTCCAGTGCCGTCTGGGCCAGCCAGCCCCGCCAGTCCGACTTGGCGCGGTCGGTATAGGCCTTGTAGCGGTCCTTGCGTCCGCGCCGTCCGCCCTTCAAGCCTTGAACAGGGGGAAAGAGACCGAAATTCACATTCATCGGTTGAAAGGTCTTGGCATCCGCGCCGCCCGTGATGTGGGTGATGAGAGCCCCCATGGCGGTCGTATCCGGGGGCGGTGCGATCGGCTGGCCGAGAATGTCGCCTGCTGCCATGCGCCCGGCCAGAAGGCCCATCGCCGCGCTTTCCACATAGCCCTCGACGCCGGTGATCTGGCCAGCAAAGCGGATATTGGGGCGCGATTTCAGGCGCATCTGTTCGTCCAGCAGGGTGGGCGAGTTGAGGAACGTGTTGCGGTGGATCCCGCCTAGGCGCGCAAAGCTCGCCTTCTCCAGCCCCGGGATCATCCGCAGCACCTCGGTCTGGGCGCCGTACTTCATCTTGGTCTGGAAGCCGACGATATTGTAGAGCGTTCCCAGTGCGTTATCACGACGCAGTTGAACCACCGCATGGGCCTTGACGTCAGGCTGGTGCGGGTTGGTCAGGCCGACCGGTTTCATCGGGCCGTGGCGCAGGGTCTCGCGCCCGCGTTCGGCCATGACCTCGATCGGCAGGCAGCCGTCGAAATAGCCGGCGGTCTCGCCCTCGTGAAACTCGGTCTTGTCCGCCGCCAGCAGCGCGTCGATGAAGGCCTCGTACTGATCCCGGTCCATCGGGCAGTTCAGATACGCCGTGCGTTCTTCCTCGGTCTCGCCCTTGTCGTAGCGCGATTGCATCCAGGCACGGGTCATGTCGATGCTGTCGAAATAGACGATCGGAGCGATCGCGTCGAAAAAGGCCAGCGCCTCGGCACCGGTTTCCGCACGGATCGCTTCTCCCAATGCGGTCGATGTCAGGGGGCCGGTCGCGAAGATCCAATGCCCATCCTCGGGCAAGGACGTGACCTCCTGATGCGAGATCGTGATGTTCGGGTGGTCTTTCAACCGGGCCGTCACGGTTTCGGCAAAGGGTTCGCGGTCCACCGCGAGTGCGCCGCCGGCCGGCAGGCGATGGCGATCCGCGGTCTGCATGATCAATCCATCGGCGGCGCGCATTTCCCAATGCAGCAGACCGACCGCGTTCTGTTCGGAATCATCCGATCGGAATGAGTTGGAACAGACCATCTCGCCAAGGTTGCCGGTCTTGTGGGCGAAGGTTTCGACCTTGGGGCGCATCTCGTGGATCACCACGTCTATCCCCATGTTGGCGGCCTGCCAGGCGGCTTCCGAGCCGGCCATACCGCCGCCCACGATGTTCAATGTCTGTGTCATGTCCGTGATCTAGGACAGGCGCGGGGCTGGCGCAATAGATCGGGCAGAGATGAACGGGTCCGCTGGGAAGGTGCGGATCGGGATTGGGTCTATTGCCGCCAATTGGGATCGCGCTTTTCGATGAAGGCGGCGATGCCTTCTTCGGTGTCGCGATACATCATGTTCTGCACCATCGTATCACCGGTATAGGCGTAGGCCTGTTCCAGAGGCAGTTCGAGCTGGTGATAGAAGGCCTGCTTGCCGATCTTGACCGCCGCGCCGAGCTTTGAGGCGATGGTTTCGGCAAGTTCGGCAGTGGCCGCGTCCAGCTGATCGGACGGAACCGCGCGGTTGATCAGACCCAGAGACTCCGCGCGGTCAGCAGGGATGAAGCCGCCGGTGGTCAGCATCTCGAAGGCTTGCTTGCGCGGGATGTTGCGAGACAGCGCAACCATCGGGGTCGAGCAGAACAGGCCGATATTGACCCCGTTGACGCCAAAGCGCGTGGTATCGGCAGCGACGGCCAAGTCGCAGGTCGCGACCAGCTGGCACCCCGCCGCCGTGGCGATCCCGTGGACCCGCGCGATGACGGGTTGCGGCAGCGAGCGGATGCTGAGCATCAGCGCCGCGCAACGGCCGAAAAGGTCGGCGAAATAGGCCTTGCCCCCATCCTCGGCCTGCCGGCCCGCGGTCATCTGCTTGAGATCATGGCCGGCGCAGAAGGCCTTGCCCGCGCCGGACAAGACCACGGCGCGAATGGAGCGGTCTTCGGAAAGCGCGTCGAACTGGTCTTGCAGCGCGGCGATCATCTCGTCCGAGAGCGCGTTCAGCCGCTCGGGCGCGTTCATCGTGAGATGCGCCACCGCACCGGTGTCGTGACGTTCCAGAATTGTCATCTTGCTCTCCCATCGCTTTGGCGCAACGTTACCGGCGCAACGGGCCGGAGAAAAGCATGGAAAGCACGGACAGCAAGTTCACACCAGAGGAAATGACCGCGTTTCTCGCCGAGATTTTTCCACAAGTCAAAAACGATTTCATCGTCGACCACCTTGACGGTGAAAACGTGGTCATGCGGATGCGGATCACCGACAGCAACCTGCGCCCGGGCGGGACGGTCTCAGGTCCGTCAATGTTCGCCCTCGCGGACGTGGCGGCCTATGTTGCGACCCTGGCGCGGATCGGACGCGAGGCCCTGACGGTGACGACGGGCTGTTCGATGGATTTCATGCGCAAGCCCGAAGCGGGCAAGGATCTGGTTGCCAAGGCAAGGCTTCTGAAACTCGGAAAGGCACTGTCGGTAACGGACATCCTGCTGTTCTCCGAAGGGTCGGACAAGCCGGTCGCGCGCGCGAGCATGACCTATTCGATCCCGCCGAAACGGTAGGGGGCCTTGACGTATCAGCCGTCGAGCGAAGGCCGCGGGCCGAAAAAGCCGTCGATGCTCGAGATTCGCCCGTCCTCATCCTCCAAGCCGAAATCCACACCGTCGATGGCAACGATGCTATCGGCCGCAACCATCCGCCAGATGAAAAGGATATGGCGATTATGGGTCGACGGTCGGCTTGTCACTTCGGTCCGTGCACCGCCTCTGCTCGACTGGACCCCACCGATCATATCGCTGAGCCCCGCGCGGCCGGTTACACTGGAATTGGAGTCGCATTGGGATCCATATTCCGCTCAGCCGGTTTGCAAAAAGGCCACGCGTCTTGAGGCATCGGGTGCCAACCAGGCCGCAACATAGGATGTAACGACAATGTCCCGATGATCGGTCATGACAGTGTTTCTCTTCGTTCCCGACCATGTTGGCATAGTTCAGGCGAAATTATCAGAATACGGCCGAGAAGCGCGGTGCCGAATTTGGGGTATCTAAATACCGAAATCGTAAGCTGTTGGTAGTGCGGGATAAAATCAGTATGGATGCGCTTGACGCGGCTAAGTAAGGGCCGTAAACCCCATCCATCGAATTCGGGCGTGTGCGCTTTGCATCCGCCTTTCACGTCAAACAGGAAACTCCTGCCATGAAAACCTTTTCTGCCACACCAGCAGATATCGACAAGAAATGGATCCTGATCGATGCCGAGGGCGTCGTTCTGGGCCGTCTCGCGTCGATTGTCGCCACGCGTCTGCGCGGCAAGCACAAGCCGTCCTTCACTCCGCACATGGACATGGGTGACAACGTCATCGTCATCAATGCCGACAAGGTGCAGATGACCGGCAAGAAGCGCGATGAGCACTTCTACTGGCACACCGGCCATCCCGGCGGGATCAAGAGCCGCACGAAGCAGCAGATCCTTGAAGGGGCGCATCCCGAGCGCGTGGTGATGCAGGCCGTCAAGCGGATGCTGCCCGGCAACCGGCTGAGCCGCAAGCAGATGACCAACCTGCGCATCTATGCGGGCACCGATCACCCCCACGAGGCGCAAAGCCCCGAAGTTCTGGATGTCAAATCCATGAACAAGAAAAACACCCGGAGCTGATGAGCCATGGCTGAAGAAATCAACACACTCGAAGATCTGAACCAGGTGGCCGGGATCGAAGCCGTCGCCGAGGTCGAAGTCAACCGTGAGCCCGTGCGCGACGAGCTGGGCCGCTCTTACGCGACTGGCAAGCGCAAGGATGCGGTCGCCCGCGTCTGGATCAAGCCGGGCTCCGGCAAGGTCACTGTAAACGGCAAACCGCAGAACGACTATTTCGCGCGTCCCGTGCTGCAGATGATCTTGGCACAGCCCTTCGGCATCACCGGCACCGATGGCCAGTTCGACGTCGTCGCCACCGTCAAGGGTGGTGGCCTGTCCGGGCAGGCCGGTGCGGTCAAGCACGGCATTTCCAAGGCGCTGCAGCTGTATGATCCGTCGCTGCGCGGCGCGCTGAAGGCGGCAGGCTTCCTGACCCGCGACAGCCGCGTCGTGGAACGCAAGAAATACGGCAAGGCCAAGGCCCGCAAGAGCTTCCAGTTCTCCAAGCGTTAAGCCTGCCGAACCCGTCAACACCCAACGCCGCCGGATGGACATCTGGCGGCGTTTTTCGTGGATCGGGCCCAAGTGTCTTGGCTGATCATGTGAACCAAGTCACGCACGGTCACTATGCGGACAAATGGTGCGTTCACTGTGGTTGCGCCAAAGAACGCTTTTGAAGCCTGGCAAAACGATCGATCTCGCCGGCGACAAAAACGTATGAGTTTTGACCGGATGGTCGCAACCGGCAATGGCGGCGCCAGCCCTACTCTAGCCGGTAGGCCACAAGCGTGTCGTTGAGCATCATCGGCACGACCAGCAGAGATTGGTCGGGAATGTACTCGAGGTCAGCGCTGCCCATATCGAGGTCGAGAAGCAACTCTTTCGTGCCTTCATCGGCGATGCGGTAGACAGCCCCGGCGATCCAGTCCGACACTATCCAATGGCCCTTGCCATCCGGTTCCAGACCATCAAGATTGCCGACAGGATCACCGGACCCCAAGGGCGCGACACTGCCGTCATGGATATCGACGGTTATGAGATGCCCACCGGTCTTGGTGGTGAAGTCTTCCTGCAGATCAAGGCCCCATGGTGCGACAAGCAGTTTGCCGTCACGCATGTTGAGACCATTGGGATGCTGCAGAGCACTGCCTTCCGCTAGAACGGAAAGGTCGTCGTTAGCCAGAACATGGATCTTGTCGGTGATCATGTCCGACACATAGACACGTCCCGTTGCATCAAGTGCCGTGTCGTTGAGAAAGATCGCACCTTCGGCAGGCCATGCTTGGGAAATCTTGCCTGCATCGATATCGATGGCGACCAGTCGGTCGATATCGCTCACGTAGAGTGTGACGCCATCACTTACCAATCCCTTGGGTGCATCCAGCCCGGTGACCCATTTCGCCTCCAGCATCTGTCCATCGGGACTGACGAGCGAGATATATCCGTTGCCGTCCTTGGCCGTTGGCTCGCCGTTGATGTTCGAGACGAAAAGAATGTTGCGTGCATCGTCAAAGTAGGCGCTCTCTGGTGCCTCGAGTCCTTCCAGCGTCCAGACAATGTCCTGCGCAGCCGCGATCGAACAAGTCAAAAATCCTGCGGCGATGGCAGCCGCTGTTGAGAAAAATCGCATGATAATCCTCCCTGACACCCGCTTGTGATAGCACACTTCGTGGCGTCTTTCCTCTTTTCATTTGTTTCGTCTTTTGATCGAGGTGGACTGTTCAATCCAGCGCTTGATTTTCTCAAACGAGAAGCATCTTGGCGACAGGAATGCCAGTCGTCTCTTCCGTTTCCGCGCCGCAATGGCTATCTCGGGTGACACAGCTGGAGGGTTTCCATGCGTTTTTCCGTTCTCGATCTTGCCCCGGTGCCCGACGGCTCCGATGCGGCGCAGGCGATCGCAAACACCGTCGATCTGGCGCAGCAGGCCGAAGTGGCCGGCTATCATCGCTTTTGGCTGGCCGAGCATCACAACATGCCGGGCATCGCCAGTGCCGCGACTTCAGTCCTGATCGGTCATGTCGCCAACGCCACGCGGACCATGCGGATCGGGGCGGGTGGCATCATGCTGCCCAACCATGCGCCCCTGACCATCGCCGAACAGTTCGGCACGCTGGCGACGATTCATGGCGACCGCATCGACCTTGGTCTGGGGCGTGCCCCCGGCGGCGATCAGGCGGTCTATCGCGCGCTGCGCCGGGACGGTGGCGACCGCTTCCCCGAGGATGTCGCCGAACTGATCGGCTATCTCGGTGATCCGCGCCCCGGCGCACCGGTGCGCGCGCTGCCGGGCGAGGGCACCCATGTGCCGGTCTGGATCCTCGGCTCCTCGCTCTATGGTGCCCAACTCGCCGCGCATTTCGGGTTGCCCTATGCGTTTGCGTCGCACTTCGCGCCGGACGCGCTGGAACAGGCGGTGCAGATCTACCGCGACACATTCCAGCCCTCGGCCCATCTTGACCGCCCGCGTTTCATGCTGGCGGTGAATGTATTTGCCGCCGATACGGACGCCGAAGGCGCCTATCTGCGCACGTCGATGCAGCAAGCCTTCGCCCGGCTGCGCAGCGGCCAGCCGGGCAAGCTGCCGCGCCCGGTCGATGACATCGACGCGACCATCGGCGCGGCGATGCGCAGGGCGGTTGATCACGCCCTGCGGATCAGCGTTTTCGGTGCTCCGGAAAGTGTACAAAACGGACTATCCGCTCTGATCGAGATGTACAAACCCGACGAATTGATCCTGACGGGGCAGATTCACGACCACACCGCGCGGGTCAAATCGTTTCGGATCGCCGCCGAGGTTCTGGCCGATCTCGGCGCGCGCCACGCCGCCTGATCAGGTGTCGGCCGGGATCAGGCCGAGCCCGCGCAGGTAGATGCCGATGCCTGATTCCAGCAGATCCTCCGGCGGAAAAGGCGACCGGTTGCCGGGCAGGGCGCGGGCGTAAAGCTCCACAACGCCGTGGCTCATCGCCCAGATATGGGCGCTGACCATGGAAGCGGGCGGGCGTTTCTCCGGCGGAATATGCTTGGACAGGTCGGTTGCGGCGCGTTCCAGCACATCGCGCGCCCGCGCCGAGGCGGCGGCCAGTTCGGGCGTCCGGTTGACTGATATCCCGCTTTCGAACATTGAGATGTAGTGCCCCGGATGCTTGCGCGCAAAGGCCAGATAGGCGCGGCCGGTGGCCTCGAACGCGGCCAGCGCCGAGGGCTGGCCCTTGTCGTAGGCATATTGCATCAGGTCCGCGAACATCTCGAACCCTTGCCGGGCGGCCTCGGCGATCAGGTCTTCGCGACCCTCGAAATGCCGGTAGACGGCGGCCGGAGTCACACCTGCCTGCTTGGCGGCTTCCGAGAGCGTGAATCCCGTCGGGCCCTTGGCCTCGATCAGTTCCAGCGCGGCGTCGATCAGGGCCTGGCGCAGATTGCCGTGATGGTATCCCCGTTTAGGCATCCCACAGGTCCGGCCCACCGCAGACCCGCGTGTCGATCTCGCCGAGCGCCTTGTGATCTTTTCGGTCGTAGTTCAGCGCGTGCAGAACTGTCCGGATCGCGTTCAGACGCGCGCGGCGCTTGTCATCCGAGCGGATGACGGTCCACGGGGCTCCGATGGCATGGCTGCGGTCGAGCGTTTCACGGATCGCGGCGGAGTAATCGTCCCATTTCCGCAGGCCCTGGACATCGATCTCGCTGAGCTTCCATTGTTTCAGGGGATCGTTCTCGCGGTCGAGGAAGCGACGCAGTTGCTCGGCGCGTCCGACGTTCAGCCAGAACTTGAACAGGTGGATCCCGTCGGACACGAGCGCCTTTTCAAAGGGATGGACCTGCGCAAAGAAACGCTCGCGTTCCGCGTCGGAGCAGAAGCCGAACACCTTTTCGATCACGGCGCGGTTGTACCAGCTGCGGTCGAAAAATGCGATCTGTCCGGCCGAAGGCAGGTGGTCGACATAACGTTGAAAGTACCATTGCGTCTGCTCGGCATTCGACGGTTTGGACAGCGCGACCACGCGCGCGATCCGCGGGTTGAGGTGTTCGCCGAACCGCTCGATCGTGCCGCCTTTCCCCGCGGCGTCGCGCCCTTCGAAAAGCATGACGATGCGCTGGCCGGTCTTGAGCGTCCAGGCCTGCATCTTCACCAGCTCGATCTGCAGCGCCTCGAGCTCTTTCTTGTAGGCTTTCTTTTTCAGTCGTTCGTCATAGGGATAGGAGTCGGCGATGATGTCGTTCTTGTCAGCATGCCGGATGCTGTCACTGATGGATGTCGGTGCTTCGTTTTCGAAAAAGTCAGTGATTGCACCGTTGAAAGGCAGTTCCATCGCCTTGTCCTTCTCCTTCGTCTTTTCAGCAATATGGGCTGTATCGGCGATCAACGCAAACCTGCGCGCGCAGCGGCACGGTCGATTGCCGCGACCACGTCGTCTTCGGCGGCATGGTGGGGCATGTGGCCGATGCCGTCCAGCCGGGTCAGAACGGCGCCGTCGATCTGGTGGACCAGCTTCTCGGAATGGATCGACAGGCCGACGGTCGTGTCGGCGGTTCCGTGGACGATCTCGGTCGGGGCCGTGATGTTCGCGTAGTCGGGCAGTTGTCTTTCGATCTCGTCCAGCAGATTGGCGCGTTGGTCCGCGTTTGCACGCATCGACACGCGCCGGAGGGTCAGCAGCGCTCCGATGTGATCCTCATAACCCTTCGGCGGTGTTTGCGGCGGGAAGACGCTTTCGATCGCTTCCTCGATACGGTCTTCGCTGACGAAGGCGGTCAGCAGCGGAACGACGAAAAGCTTGCCCCACCAGGACGAGGTCACGCGGTAGAGCGGGTCGAGCGGTGTTGTCCACGGGTTCGAGGGCGCCGAAACGGCGACGAGCGCGGCGATGTTTTCCGGATGCGCAATGGCCCAGGCCAGCGCAACCGCGCCGCCATAGCTGTGGCCCATCACGATGGGCTTGTCCGCACCGAGTTGGCCGGCCGCTCGCGCCAGGAGCGTCGCCTGCTGGTTCAGGCTCGCGCCGGTGGAGTTGAGGCGTTCGGTATAGCCCAGGCCGGGCCGGTCGAACATGATGACTCGATAGCGTTCCGCAAGGCGTGGCGCGAGCGAGAAGGTCATGTCACGGGAATTGCCGCTGGCCCCGTGGATCAGGACCAAATCGGGACCGCTACCCATCACGACCGCATGTACCGTCACGCCGTCGACGGTCAGCAGATCACCCTCGGGCGGAAAGCGGGTCTCGGCGCGTGTTTCCTGTACGCCGGCGCGCCACTGCGTGATCGCCGCAACTGCGGCCACGGTGACGACAAGTGCGAGGAGTGCCTTAATGCCCAATCTGATCCAACTCGAACGGGGTGGTCTGGTAGATCTCGTTTATCCAGTTGCCATATAGAAGATGCGCGTGGCTTCTCCAGCGGTTCTGCGGCGGGCGCGAAGGATCGTCATCGGGGTAATAGTTCCTTGGCACGTTGATCGGAGTGTTCTCGGCGACGTCGCGGTCATACTCCTGCTTCAGCGTGTCGCTGTCATATTCGAAATGGTTGAAGATGTAGAGTGCACGGTGCTCGCGATCCTCGACCAGGCAGGGTCCGACCTCATCGCTGCCCAACAGGGTCTTGAGCCCCGGTGCCGCGTCGATTTCATCCTGGCGCATCTCTGTCCATCGCGACACGGGAATCACGCAGAGATCTGAGAAACCGCGCAGATAGGGCGAGGCCGGTGCCAGGTTGGTATGCGCGTAGCAACCGAACGCCTTGTGATCGAGCATGTGCTTGGGAACGCCATGGAAATGGTTGATCATTGCCATTCCGCCCCAGCACACGCCAAAGGTGGAATGGACGTTCGTCTGCGTCCAGTCGAACACCCGCTGCAGTTCGTCCCAATAGGTGACCTGGCCGAACTCCAGGTGTTCGATCGGCGCACCGGTGATGATCAGCCCGTCGAACTTCTCGTCGCCGATCTCGGAGAACGGCCGATAGAAGCTTTCCATATGGTCGGCGGCGGTGTTCTTGGCCTGATGCTCGGACATCCGGATCAGGCTCAGTTCGATCTGCAGCGGAGTCGCGCCGATCAGGCGGGCGAACTGGTTTTCCGTCTGTATCTTCTTGGGCATGAGGTTGAGGAGCCCGATCCTGAGGGGGCGGATGTCCTGTCGGGCGGCCTGGTCTTCGGACATGACCATGACGCCCTCGCGGGTCAGAACCTCGTAGGCTGGCAAATCGGAGGGGATCTTGATGGGCATGCGGGTATGGTGCTTCCTGTTCTTGCTCGCTCGGGCGACTTTTCAGTGCCGCGCGGCGATGGCGTCGGCGATCAGGTGGTCGAAATCGGCGGCGTCACGCACGGCGGCGACCGCGTCGGCAGTGACCGTCACGCCCCAGCGGGCCATCGCCTCGTAACGCGGTTGGCGGTGGGCGAGCGCCTTTGCATAGGTCCAGCGGATGAACGCATCGGGGTCGACATCCTGTTCACGACAGCCGGTTTCGTCGAGATAGGACCTCCAGGCGTCGGTCAGGAACTCGGCCTGGTAGGACATCGGCTTGGGCGCCTTGTCGAACCGGCGGATCAACTCCTTGGTGTGCGCGGCGTCGCCCTTGATCCACACCATCAGGGTGCGCGCGCTCAGATCCGCCATCAGCGGATCGTCGGGATTGTCGGGATCGACCCATTCGCAAATCGACCCGCCGGTGTCGCAGATGAAGTGTGGATAGCCATAGAGCCGCTGGGCGCGGTCGATGAAATAGCCGGTGTCGAGCAAGGCATGAATCTCCGCCTGGCGGAACTGATCCTGGCGGCGGCGGTATTCTTCCATGCTGAGACCACCCAGATCGAGGTTGCCGGGTTTTCCGAGATAGGCCGACACCGGGGTCAGGTTGGCGAAGCTGATGTTGGACCCGATATAGATCGAATCCGACAGCAGCAGATCGCGCAGGAACGGCACTTTCATCGCCTGCGCCTTGGCGTTGTCGGCGATGTATTCGCCCATGTAGCGTGTGCCGATGCGATAATCGATGCTGTAGTGAAACCACCCGCCAGAGTCGCGCAGCATCTGGCTGACATGGGTCTTGCCCAGCCCCGACATGCCAAAGAACAGCACGCGCTTGTGGTCGGTGGTCCGCCAGTCTTGGGCGGTTGGATAGAGCATGGTCCCGGTCCTTTTCGGTCTTGCTATCCAGCCCCGCAGGTGGGGTCAATCGCGTCCTTTCCACAGCGTTCCGTTCAGAACCAGCAAGCCTGATCCCAGCAGTGCAAACCCGGCATAGGCCCGCGGTTGCAGGTCCTCGCCCAGCACAAGCGCGCCCAGCACGATGGCGACCGGCGGAATCAGCAGCGTGACCAGCATCAGGTTGCCGCTGCCGGCCATTCCCAAGACGCGGTAGTAGAGCAGATAGGCACCTGCGGTCGCAATCAAAGAATAGTAGGCGATGGCGACCCAGGTGCCGGGTGCGAGGTCAAAGCCGATCGGTCCGTCGATCAACAGCGCGGGTGCGATGAGAAGCAGTGTTGACCCGCTCAGCATCCCGGCGGCGGCGACCTGCGGGGGCAGATGCGCCAGCTTGCGCCGCGCCCAGACACTCGCGAGCGCATAACTGAGCGTGCCGGCCAGCACCGCCAGCTGCGCGGTGCTGCGCAGATCGAACCCGGTCAGGGCATCCCAGCCGATCGCGGTGGCGACGCCGAGGAAGCCGAGCAGAACACCGATACCCTTGCGGAGAGTCAGACGCTCGTCCGCGAAGGCGATGGAAGCGACGACGACGCCGAAGATCGCCGTGGTGGCGTTCAGGATCGAGGTCAAGCCCGTCTCGATGTGCAACTGGCCCCACGCCATCAGGCCGAAGGGGATCACGTTGTTGAGCAGTCCCATGACCAGGAACGCGAGCCAGACCTTAGGGTCCCGGGGCAGGGGCAGACGCATCGCGAGCACCACGGCCCAGAGCAGGAGTGTCGCCCACAGTGTTCGGTGCAGGACCACCGTGATGACCGGCACCTCGTTCAGCGCGAGCCGGATCGACAGGAAGGAACCGCCCCAGATCACGCCCAGAAGCAGCAGTTCGGCCCAGGCGCGGCCCGATATGGATTTTTGGTCACTCATGCCCTCAGATAACCGCCCGGCTCCGGGTCAGGCGACCCGATTCCTGCGGGTTTCGGCGAGGATGTTCATGTAGTTTCCCCCGAAGATCACCATGGCTCCGACGAGCACCCAGATGTCCAGCGCCTCGCCGTAGACAAGCATCCCGATGATCGCGATCGCCGGCAGGCGGGCGAAGTCGAAGGGCACGACCACGGTGGCGGGCGCGATGGCGAGCGCATTGGTGATGCAGAAATGCGCCAGAAGCCCGGCAAAACCGATGACCAGCAGGAAGGGCGCAGTTTGCGTGTCGGGCAGGGCGATGTCGCCGTCATAGCCCGCTGCGATGATCCCGAACACCAACTGCATGACAGTCAACCAGAACAGGATGCAGCCGACCGTTTCGGTGCGAGTCAGTTTCTTCGTCAGCATTGTGGTCAGTGCGAAGAAGACCGCCGAGGAGGCGGCGGTCACGAGCCCGGGGCTGAAAGTCTCGGGACTGGGCCGCGCCACGATCAGGATACCGAGAAAGCCGATCATCGCCGCAAGAGCGCGCACCGGCGTGATCCGTTCGCCGAGGAGCAACGGAGACAGAACGATAACCCAGAGAGGCGAGGTGAACTCCAACGCGAAGACCTGGGCCAGCGGGATGACCGTGACGGAATAGAACCACAGGTTCTGGCCGGTGAAATGGGCGAGGTTGCGCAGGGTCTGGGTGCCCATGGAGCGCCGCGTGACCTGCTGCCAGGATCCGGTGAACGTCAGGATGACCGAGACGATCAGAACCCCCACGATGCTTCGATACATCATGATTTCAAAGGTATCCAGCGCAAAGCTCGCCTCACGCCCCGCCACCGCCATCGACGAGAACGACGCGATGGCACCGGTCATCCACAGCGCAGCCTTGAGCGTTTGAGGGACTTCGGCCGTCATGTGTCGCGCAGCTGGAACTGCCGCGGGATATGCGCTGTCAGGTGCCACCAGGCGCTTGCCCTGGTGCGATGCTGATGGGCGTCGAACGCGATGCGGTCGACGAACCGCTCACGCACGTCGAACCGGCAAGGGTTGGTTTCCGACTGCGTGAGCTCAAAGGAAAGGCAGCCCCGTTCCGCGCGCGTGAGGCGGATGTGATCGGGCAAGGCGGACAGAACGGTTTCGAGGTCGCTCGACTGGCAGATCAGCGCGCCCGTCAGGTTCACTCCCATTCGATCGTGCCGGGAGGCTTGGAAGTAATGTCATAGGTCACACGGTTGATGCCCTTGACCTCGTTGATGATGCGCGTCGCGGTCTCGCCAAGGAATTCGTGGGTGAACGGGTAGTAGTCTGCCGTCATGCCATCGACCGAGGTCACCGCGCGCAGGGCGCAGGCATAATCATAGGTGCGGCCGTCCCCCATAACACCGACCGTGCGCACCGGGAGGATGGCCACGAAGGCCTGCCAGATGTCGTCATACAGGCCGTGGCGGCGGATCTGGTCGATATAGACCGCGTCGGCCTTGCGCAGGATTTCCAGCTTCTCGCGGGTGATCTCGCCGGGGCAGCGAATCGCGAGGCCGGGGCCGGGGAACGGGTGGCGCCCTATGAAGGACGGAGGCAGGCCGAGTTCGCGGCCGAGTTCGCGCACCTCATCCTTGAACAGTTCGCGCAGAGGTTCGACCAGTTTCAGCCCCATTTTCTCGGGCAGTCCGCCGACATTGTGGTGACTCTTGATGGTGACCGAGGGTCCGCCGCTAAAGCTGACCGACTCGATCACGTCGGGATAGAGCGTGCCCTGTGCGAGGAACTCGGCGCCGCCGACCTCGCCTGCGTGCTTCTGGAACACGTCGATGAAGAGTTTCCCGATAATCTTGCGCTTGGTTTCAGGATCCGACTGTCCGTCCAGCGCTCCAAGAAAGAGCTCCTGCTCGTCGGCGTGGATCAGAGGCATGTTGTAATGGTCGCGGAACATCGTCACGACTTCCTCGGCCTCGCCCTGCCGCAGCAGGCCGTGGTCGACGAAGACGCAGGTCAACTGGTCGCCGATGGCCTCGTGAATCAGCACGGCCGCAACCGAGGAATCCACGCCGCCGGACAGTCCGCAGATGACCTTCGCATCTCCGACCTGTTCGCGGATCTTGCGAATCGCCTCCTCGCGATAAGCGCCCATCGTCCAGTCGCCGCTGAAGCCTGCGAGGCGAACGAAGTTCTCGTAGAGCTTGGCCCCGTTGGGGGTGTGGTGCACTTCCGGATGAAATTGAACCGCGTAGTAGTCGCGCGACAGGTCGGCGGTGATGGCGAAGGGCGCGTTGGGCGAGGTGCCATAGACGGCAAACCCGGGCGCGAGGGCGCTGACATGGTCGCCATGGCTCATCCACACCTGCTCGCGATCGGCTTCGAACCAGCCATAGAGGAGGTCGATGTTCTCTGTCGACGGGGTCACGTAGGCGCGTCCGAATTCGGCCGTGCCATGTCCTCGTTCGACGGTGCCGCCCAGCATGTGCATCATAACCTGCTGGCCGTAGCAGATGCCGAGAATCGGCACGCCCAACTCGAACACCTCGACCGGCGGACGGGGGCTGCCCTCGTCTATTACCGAGGCCGGCCCGCCCGAGAAGATCACCGCTTTCGGGGCGAAGTCCGCAAGGAATTCGGTGGTGACATTCTGGTAGGGATGGATTTCGCAATACACGTTCAGTTCGCGCAGGCGGCGCGCGATCAGCTGCGTCACCTGGCTGCCGAAGTCGATGATCAGAAGGCGGTCGTGGGATGAACTTTCCATGATTGCCTCCTAGGCCAGAGACGTTTGCGGCGCAAGCTTTAGCGGCACCGTGGAAACGGCCAGCCGGCACCCGCAGTGTCGGATCGATGTCGCTTTTCCCCCTCATGCGCCGCAATCCTGACCGGGTACGCCCGATGACTGGGATAATCACGGTGCCAAGCTCATCCGATTCAACAGGGGACCGGACCATGACCGATGCACAGACCAAGCGCAGAACACGCGGCGGTGGCGGGGCGGCCCGTAGGGCCGAGCGCACGGCCGTCAGCATCGAGACCGCGCGGTACATCGAGCGCAATATTCCGAATTTCGAGATCCTGACGCCGGAGGCGCTCGAGATCATCGAGGCCAATGCCGAAACTGTTCTGGCCGAAATCGGCGTCAACTTCGTCAACAACCCGGCGGCGCTGGAGCGCTGGCGCGAGGCGGGGGCTGACATTGAAGGCGAGCGCGTGCGCATCCCGCGCGGGCTGGCACGCAAGCTATGCGAAACGGCACCGTCGCGGTTCACCCAGCATGCCCGCAACCCGGCCCGGAACGTCGAGATCGGCGGCAAGACGCTGGTCTGTGCGCCTGTCTATGGCCCCCCCTTCGTGCGCGATGCCGAAGGCGGGCGCCGCTATGCCACGATGGAAGACTTCCGCAAGTTCGTGAAGCTGGGGTACATGTCGAAATGGCTGCACCATTCCGGCGGTACGGTTTGCGAACCGACGGACATTCCGGTGAACAAGCGTCACCTCGACATGCTGATGGCCCACATGACGCTGTCGGACAAGCCGTTCATGGGATCGGTGACCGATCCCAGCCGCGCACAGGATTCCGTCGAGATGTGCGAAATCCTGTTCGGCAAGGAGTTCGTTCAGCAGAACACGGTCATGACGTCTCTGATCAACGTCAACTCGCCACTGACCTTCGACGACGTGATGATGGGCGCACTCGAGGTCTATGCCAGAAACAATCAGGCCTGCATTGTTTCGCCCTTCATCGTCGGCGGCGCGATGGCGCCGGTTTCGGTCGCCGGAACGCTGACGCAGGTGCTGGCCGAGGTGCTCGCCGGGATCGCCTATTCCCAGCTCGTGCGCCCCGGGGCCCCGGTGATCTTCGGCGCATTCGTCACGTCGATCGACATGAACAGCGGCGCGCCGACCTTCGGAACTCCCGAGGCGACGCAGATCCTGTCGGGGGCAGGGCAACTGGCGCGACGGATGGGGCTGCCATTCCGCTCGGGCGGCGGACTGTGCGCGTCCAAGTTGCCGGATGCACAGGCGGCCTATGAGACCGCGAATACGCTGAACGCCGCATTGTTGGGCGGCGTCAACTTCATGCTGCATGCCTGCGGGTGGCTCGAGGGCGGGCTGGTCAGCAGTTTCGAAAAGTTCGTGATGGACGCGGACCAGCTGGGCGTGTTGCACAAACTGGCCGAAGGCGTGCCGGTGGACGAAAACGCGCAGGCCATGGGCGCGATCGCCGAAGTCGGTCCGGGTGGACACTATCTCGGATGCGCACATACCCAGGAGAATTTCAAGGCGGCGTTCTGGCGGTCTGATGTCTTTGACTACAAGCCGTTCGAAACCTGGGATGAGGAGGGCGCGCGGGACACGCAGGCGCTGGCGTCACGGCGGGTCGCGCATCAGTTGGCGACCTACCAGGAGCCGGTGCTCGATCCCGCGATCCGGGGCGCTCTCGAGGCCTATGTCGCCGAGAAGAAGGCCTCGATGCCAGACGCTTTCATGTAGTCGGCGTTGCATGGGCGGCGCGCAACAGTTGCGCTTCGCCCATCATCGCGATCAATATGTCCAAATGCCTGGTCAGCGAATAGCCGGCGTCGTCCTCTTGGCGCTGATCGTTGAGCGTGCGCTCGAGATCCATCAGACGCATGATCGCGGCCGACGGGCGCGGCAGTGTTCCGTACCCCAGCAGGCGCTGCAGGTGGCGGTCACGGCGGTATTCCTGCGCCCCGTGCCGTGCGGCGCGGATCAGGAGTTGAGGACGGCGCAGGGCGTTCAGCATGCTCATCAGGTCTTGCATCAGTCTTCCTTCAATTCAGTGAACCGTGTCGCCGATCTGTATTGCACAACCTGAACGGGTGTTGCCTTTCGAGCATTTCCTGCGTTCGGAGCTTTCACCTCCGTTTATCTTTTAGAAACAATGCTCAGTCAGCGAAGGTGGATCTTAACTATCAAGTAACAAAATCGCCTTTAGGTTGTGGAAAATTTGAAATATCCACAGACGTTTGCAGCAAGGACCGATCAACATGACCCATTCGAGTGTCACGGACTTGCCGAACTGGGTGCCTGAAGGCGCGCGGCGCTACCTTGCGCACACAGAGGCCGGCCAGCCCATTCGTGATCTCGCCCGCTCCGCACAATGCCACGCTTCGACAGTTCTGCGTCAGATCCGGCGCATGGAAACCCGACGCGACGATCCGTTGATCGACGCGGCTCTGTCCAAGCTGGCCGAATCCCATTTCTCACCCTGTTCGACGGCGGGCTCCGTGCCTGGCCGTATGACGAGCTCAACGAAGGACACTGCCGGAATGACGCAATCTGCACGTTGCCCTGATGAATATCCCGACGCAAACACGCTGGAGCGCGAAGCCTGTCGTGTTCTGAGGCGCCTGTGCGAGTCCGGAGCGTTGCTGGCGGTTGCGGAGAACATGGAAAAGGCGGTTGTGGTGCGGGATGGCGACGGCGGAGCGAATACGCGCACGGCAGTCGTCGATTGTTCGATCGCACAAGCGATGGCCCTCAAGGACTGGATTTCCTGTTCCAACCCCGGCCGCATCAGCCGCTATCATATCACGGCGACCGGGCGCGCCGCGCTCAGCCGGATGCTGGCCGAGCAGGAGAATCGGGCGCGTTCGGAAAAGGAGCATGGTTTCGCCGAGGCGCAGACACCATTCGCGTCGGCGGGGGATTGGGGCGAAAAGACGATCCAGGATCCGGGCACGTCACGCAATCGCCGTGTGCGCTACAACCTGTCCGAAAGCCCGCTTGCGGCGCTTGCGCGACGCAAGGACCGCGATGGCAAACCGTTCCTTGATGACGCGCTGGTTCATGCCGGCGAGCGTTTGCGTGAAGACTTCGAACTGGCCCAGATGGGTACGCGTGTGACCCAGAACTGGGACCGCTTTCTGACCGGAGGCGGCCGCGGCGGGTTCTCTCCGGACAGCCCGATCGGCAACGGACCCTCTGGCGCGCGAGACCGCGTGGTCCGTGCCCTGTCGGACCTAGGTCCGGGATTGAGCGACGTGGCGCTGCGCTGCTGCTGCTACCTTGAAGGTCTCGAACTGGCCGAGAAACGCATGGGGTGGTCAGCGCGGTCGGGCAAGATCGTCCTGCGGATCGCCTTGCAGCGTCTCAAGTATCACTATGACAGCCTGTCCGAACCCGATCGCATGATTGGCTGAGAGGTGACCTGGCGCCCGGCGTCAGAGCGCTGAATCCGCGTCTTCGATCAGATCTTCAGCTGCATTTAAGGAATCCTCGGCGGCCTTGGCCCGATCTGCCACGTCGCCGATCAGACCGGTCATTTTGGCCTTGTCGTTATGCGCCGCGATCAGCTTGGCTTGCTTCTTCTTGGCAGTCTGCAATTCGCTGTTCAAGTCTTTGAGTTTCTTCAATTGGTCCGACGCTTGTTTCAGCGCGGCGCGCGCGTTCTGCACATCCTTCTCCAAAGCCTTCTTCGCCGTGATCTCTTCGGGAATCGTGGCGAATTTCTCCTTGGCACAAAGCGTTCTCACGTTTGCCAGACGTTTTTCGATGTTCCGCACGAGCCGTTTTGACGTGTTGTCGCTCTGCTGCCGTTTGGCGTTTTCCAGCAGGATGTCGGGCAATTCGTCGCCCTTGCCATCCTTCAGCGCCTTGGTGACGACCGCGTCCTTCGATTTCTTGACGTTGGCGCCGAAAAAGGCCTCCTTGGAACTGAGCGTGCCGAAGGCGCCCTTGGCGTCATCGAGTTGCTTCAAGAGCGCCTCGGATTGCTCCATCACCTTCTTGATCGTCTTGTTCGTCTTGGCCGATTCGCCGGTCTGCTTTATCTCTTTCTCGTACGCGTCCCGCGCCTTCTTCAGGTCCTGATGGTGTTTCTTGGCCGTGTCGCTCAGCTTTTCGAGCGCTTTGACGAGTTCCTGTTGGTCGGCGAGCGCCGCCTCCCAGGCCGTCATCGCCTTCTTGAAATCGTCGTCCTTCAGGAAATCCTTCCACTTGCTGCCGGTTATGCCTTTCTTGATGGCGGCGGGAATCGTCTCGGCCATGTGGTCTTCCTTGACATAAGCCGCTTTGCGATTGGTCTTCATCTTCTCTTTGAGAGAAGCCGCCTCCTTGACCGAGCAACTCTTGGCCACGTCTTTTTCGATGGCGAGGCACTTCTTTTCGAAAATCTTGGTTTTCAGCTCCCAAGCCTGCACTCCGGCCATGCCAAATCCTCTCCATGCGAATGCCATCTGGCGTGGCACACACGCCGAAAATCGATGTCTTGCGGCGAGTATCGGCCCGCAGACTGCTCAATAGCAAGAACTTGCTGCAATGGGCGCGCCGCGCACCATGCTTCAGGCAGCATAGCGGCCATGCGTCGCTGGCAGTTTTCACGACGTCACGTTATGTTATGGCACAGCAAATGCCCCTCTGCGGAAAGCCCAGCCGATGCGAGACTTGAAACTTCCCGAACAGCGCCATCCCGAAAAGGCGCACCGCCAGGACAACACCCAGCCCAAGAAACCCTCGTGGATCAGGGTCAAGGCACCAGGCGGGACGGGATATGCCGAAACGCGACGCATCATGCGCGACAACAACCTGGTGACGGTCTGTGAAGAGGCCGGCTGCCCGAATGTCGGCGAATGCTGGAGCCAGGGCCACGCGACCATGATGATCATGGGCGAGATCTGCACCCGCGGATGCACCTTTTGCAACGTCGCCACCGGCCGGCCCGACGTGCTGGATGTGTTCGAACCCGGTCGTGTCGCTGACGCCGTGCAGAAACTGGGCCTCAAGCATGTGGTCATAACCTCGGTCGACCGCGACGACCTTGAGGACGGAGGGGCCGAGCATTTCGCTCAGACCATCCGCGCGGTCCGCCACCGCAGCCCCGACACGACCATCGAGATCCTGACACCGGATTTTCTCAAATGCGATTCCTCTGTTCTGGAAACCGTCGTCGCCGCGCGGCCGGATGTTTTCAACCACAACCTGGAAACCGTTCCCGGTCTTTACCCGACGGTACGTCCCGGTGCCCGTTACTTCCACAGCCTCCGCCTGTTGCAGCGGGTCAAGGAGATCGATCCCGGCATGTTCACCAAGTCAGGCATCATGGTCGGCTTGGGAGAGGACGCGCAGGCGGTGCGGCAAGTGATGGACGACATGCGCGCGGCGGATGTCGATTTTCTGACCATTGGGCAGTACCTGCAACCGACGCCGAAGCATCACCGGGTCGATCGCTTCGTCACGCCCGAGGAGTTCGCTGCCTACGAGAAGGCAGCGTTCGGAAAAGGCTTCCTGATGGTGTCGGCGACTCCTCTGACGCGTTCGTCCTATCACGCAGGGGATGATTTCGCCCGGCTGCGGGCAGCCCGTCTGGCGCGGCTGGCCCAGTCCTGAGCGCAATCGCCATGACGAAGCACTGCCCGGGTCAGGGCAGTGCCTTCAGATAGGCGGCGATCGCGTCCCGGTCGGACTTTTCGAGTTTCGCCATGCTGGCCACCACCTTGGTCATCTGGCCGCCCGCGCTGTCGTAGTCGGGTGTGAACCCGGTTTCGAGGTAGTAGGAGATATCGCCGGCGCTCCATTTCAGGTTGACCGGGTCGATCGCCGGGATCTTGCCGTCTCCCGACGGGTTCGGTGCGCCTTGCATCCAGCGGCTGCGATTAAGCCCGCCCGTCGCATCGCGTGGTGTATGGCATTCGGCGCAATGGCCCAAGGCTTCGACGAGATAGCGTCCGCGTTCGATTTCCGGCGTATCCGCGTTCGCGAGCACCCAGTTAGGGGACATGTTGACAAGCTTCCACAATCCGACGCCGCGACGGATCGTGAAAGGGAACGGCAATTCGTGTGGCTGGCTGACTGCATCCGACACGGGCAACGTATCCATGAAGGCTTTCAGGTCGGCCACATCCTGTGCCGTCATGTGCATGTAGGTGGTGTAGGGCAAGGAAGGGTAAAGATGTTTGCCGGACGGAGAAACCCCGGCCAGCAGCGCGTTGGCGAGGTCCTCGGTGGTCCAGTTGCCGATTCCTTCGGGACCGGGAGAAATGTTGGGGGCGATGAAGGCGCCAAACGGGCTCTCGATGCGGTACCCTCCGGCAAGGATCAATACGTCGTCGCCCTTGGCCTCGGGTGCGGCATGGCAATTGGCGCAGCCACCGGCCCAGAACACGGTTTCGCCGCGCGCCGCGTCACCGCTCACTCCGGCCATAAGGTCAGCGGATACGGGAACGGGGCGGCTCGCAACCCAGCCCGCAATGGCGGTCAGAAGTCCAACCGTGACAAGAAAGACCAAGAGTTTGCGCATGATCACCCCGTTTGCGAGACCGGCCTGGGCCGGACCCGCGATGCCTGGTATCGGATCGGATCAGTCGTCCGCCTTGCGGTAGGTCTCGTGGCAACTGCCGCAGCTCTTCCCGAGCGGACCCATCGCGCCACGCAGCGCGTCAAGCCCTTCGCCGGCGGCGGATTCCATGGCAACCGCCGCTTCGGTCATCGTCATCGCGCTGTCCATGATCTTGCTGTCTGCGGCCCAGATCGCCGGCAATGCTTCGGTCACATCGTCACCAAGTGTCTCGTTGTCCGAGCCTTGCGGCCAAAGGCGCGACTGGTCCAGCTTTGACAGTGCGGCGAGGTTGCCGGCGGCGGCGCTCGCAGCGGCGGCATCATACTCGACTTCGCCCTTGGCCATCCCGCCCAGAAGACTGATGTTGAACGCATAAAGCGACATCTGTGCCTGGCGCGCCTTGACCGCAGCCATGGTCGCCTTGTCGACATGCGACTCGCTGATGGCTGATGTGCCCAGGACGCCTGCGGTCAACAACCCGGCCACGAGAGTAAGTCCATATTTCATTAATGCCTCCGTCAGAGAGTTTAAGTCTTCCCGATAATACCATGGGTGACATGAAACCGGTGTTCGCACTATTGCACAACAGCTGTGGACATCCGCTCACTTCCTCGTGTTGGTCCGGTCGGTCAGGTGAAGCGGACCGCCCCGATAAAGGGTAGGTTCCGGTTGCGCTGCGCGAAATCGATGCCATAGCCGACGACGAACTCGTCGGGGATCTCAAAGCCGATCCAATCGGCCCGGAAGTCCACTTCGCGCCGGCTCGGCTTGTCCAGCAATGCGATGGATTTCAGCCGCGCGGGCTTTCTGCTGTGCAGCAGTTGGGTCACGTGGTTCAAGGTGTGGCCGGTGTCGACGATGTCCTCGACGACCAGCACGTCGCGCCCTTCAATTGCGCCGCGCAAGTCCTTGAGAATGCGGACCTCCCGGCTGCTTTCCGTTGCATCCCCATAGGAGGATGCCTCGAGGAAGTCGACCTCGATGGGAAGGTCGAGCTCGCGCACCAGGTCCGCGATGAAGACGAAGCTGCCTCGCAGAAGGCCCACCACGACCAATTTGTCCGTGTCGCGGAACTCGGTTGCGATCTCGCGGCACAGCGCCTCGATCCGTGCCGCGATGGCCTTGGCGGAAATCAGTTCATCGATGACATATGGCCGCTCTGTCATGCTGCCCCCTTGATCTTTGAGGCGAACCATACGACATGACGCGGCACTGTCATCCAAGAAGTGACCCGACCAAGCATATGCCCACCCACTCCGAAACCCGACCACTGCCGTACACAGCCCAACAGATGTACGACCTGGTCGCGGATGTGGGATCCTATCCGAAATTCCTGCCCTGGTGCGCTGCCGCACGGGTGCGCAAGGTGACCCCGGTGGGCAAGAGCGAAGTGATGGAGGCCGACCTTGTCATCAGCTTCAAGGTTTTCCGCGAACGCTTTGGCAGCCGGGTTGTGCTTTGGCCCGAACAGAAGAAGATCGACACCGAATACATCGACGGACCGTTCAAGTTCATGAAGTCGAACTGGTCGTTTCGTGAGACCGAGACCGGTTGCGACGTTTCCTTCCACGTGGATTTCGAGTTCCGGAACGCCGTCCTGCAAAAGATCATCGGCTTGGTATTCAACGAAGCCATGCAGCGCATCGTCCGCGCTTTCGAAGCACGCGCTGCCGAGCTTTACACCGCCAAGGCTTGACCGGCGCATTCCGCAGGGTACCCTGCGGGCATGAGGATTGTTCTTGTTCTCCTGATGCTGCTCCCGGCGTCGCACATGCGAGCAGCAGAGGGTTGCGTGGATGTCTGGTTCACCCGCAACCTGATCATGGACCGGGCCGGCTATTGCTTCGGCTCTCCGCTGGGACAGGCGCTGTTTGACAATTCCGATTGCACCGGCGCGCAAATCCAACTCGATCCGGCCTCCCAGGCGCTCGTCTCGCGCATCAGGGCGCTGGAGGCGCAGCACGGCTGCCAGATCGATACCAGCCGCCACAGTTTGGACATCGAGGATATCGCCTTTCGCCGCGTCCTGCGCGACCTGCCGATCAGGCAGGACGGCCAATGGGGCTGTCTCGGTTGGACCGCCGCGGAGACTCCGCTTTATGACGGATATACCGAACCTCTGGGCGCGATCGGGCAGGTGACGCCCGGTGACTACGTTCTTTTCGAACACGAGGGCGTGGCCGGGGGAAATTGGGTCTATGTCACGGTGCATCATCCCTCCTGGGGCGCGTTCAAGAGTGCGGGGTGGATGTATTGGACGGATCGCATGCCTTGCGCCTCCGAAGCCGGCTAGCGCCGCCTCTTTACGCCGCCCGGCAGAGGTATAGTCTCGCGCCATGACACACGACCTCACATCAGCGCTCGCCGATTTCGCCACCGGTCCCGTTCAGACAACGGCGGATGCCCGATTGATCACCGCCTTGTCCGCTCTCGACTGGCTCGCCGTCGGGCGCGCGGGAGTGTCCGAGCCGGTCGCCACCATCCTGCGCGATCTCGCCCGCTCAGAAGGCGGTGCCGGACAGGCGCATCTCTTCGGCACCGACCTGAAAACGCCCGCGCGGATGGCGGCGCTGGTCAACGGAACGACCTCGCACGCGCTGGACTATGACGACACGCATTTCGCCCATATCGGCCACCCGTCGGTCGCGGTGTTCCCGGCGGCGCTGGCTCTGGGCGAAGTGCAGGACTGCGCCCTGGTCGATGTTCAGGAGGCGGCCCTGATCGGCATGGAAGTATCGATTCGCGTCGGCCTGTGGCTGGGGCGTGACCACTACCAGACGGGCTTTCATCAGACCGCCACCGCCGGCGCCTTCGGTGCAGCTGCCGCCGCGGGACGGCTCGCCGGTCTTGATGCCAAAGGCATGGCGCACGCGCTCGGGCTGACTGCGACCCGCGCGGCCGGGCTCAAGGCGCAGTTCGGCACAATGGGCAAGCCCTACAACGCCGGTCTTGCGGCCTCCGCCGGAGTCGAGGCCGCGTTGCTGGTCGCACGTGGCTTCGTGGCGAATCCCGCCGCGATGGAAGGGGCGTTTGGCTTCGCCGCAACCCATCACGGGCAAGGCGATGTTGATACGGCGTTGGATGGGCTTGGCGATACTTGGCTGTTCGAAACGGTCAGCCACAAGTTCCACGCTTGCTGCCACGGGTTGCACGCGGCACTGGAAGCGGCGCGCGAGCTGGACATTGCCGCACCCGAGATTGCCGAGATGAGCGTTCGGACCCATCCGCGCTGGATGAGCGTCTGCAACCAGACGGCGCCCGACACCGCACTGGGCGCGAAATTCAGCTACGCCACCGTGCTGGCGATGACCGCGCTCGGCTACGACACCGCCGTTCTGGACAGCTATGACGACAGGATCTGCGCCGATCCGCGCTTGCGCGATCTGCGGGGCAGGATTTCCGTTGAAGCGGATGATAGCCTGAGCGAGACCCAGGCCGTGCTGAGCGTTTTGCGCCGCGACGGGGCCCGGCTTTCAGCCGAGCACGACCTGCAACGCCCGATGGGTGTCGCGCAGCGCGAGGAGCGCGTGCGGCGCAAGGCGTCGGCGCTGGTAGGTGCGCAGATGTCGGACACGGCGTGGGGAAAGCTGCGCTCAGGTGGCAGTGCTGCCGGTTTCGCAGCCCTTCTGTCGCAGGGCTGACCGGGCGCCTGTTGGCCTAGGAAGCGATCGCGGTCACACCCTTCCGCAGCAATGCCAGCGCGTGATCGCGGGCCGCCTCGCGCACCCTGGTGCGTCCGAGGGCGCCGAATTCTACGGTTTCACTGGATGTCGTCAGTCCCGACACAGCCAGCCCGAAACAGACACGGCCTTCGGGTTTGACGTCCGATCCACCCGGCCCGGCGATCCCGGTGATCGAGACGGCGACGTGCGCCTCCGAACGCGCGAGCGCACCGTCGGCCATCTCGCGTGCCACCTCTTCGGACACCGCGCCGACGGCGTCCAGCGTGTCCGCGCGCACGCCCAGCATGTCGCGCTTTGCCGCGTTCGAATAGGTGACAAATCCCCGGTCGAACACATCGGACGACCCGGCAACATCCGTCAGAGCCGCCGCGACCATGCCACCGGTGCAGCTTTCGGCGGTGGCGACCCTAATATCCTTTTCGCGGGCCAATTCGAGGAGATCCTGTACGCTCACAGCCCCAGCACCCCATGCGCCAGCGCGGCCATCAGCATCACTCCGATCGCCGCGAAGAGTCCGGCGATGATGTCATCCAGCATGACGCCCATCGCGTCCTTGCGCCGGTCCGCCCAACCGACAAGCCAGGGTTTGGTGATGTCGAACAGACGAAACAGCAGAAAAGCCGCGATCCAGCCGGGCCAGAGCCGCGTGATGTCGAGCCCCATGGACCAGGCCGAATAGCTGAGCGGCAGGAGCGCCGTGAATTGTCCCGCCACTTCGTCGATGACGATCTCCGACGGGTCGTGGTCGGTCTCTCCGCGGGTCATCTCGCGTGTGGCCCAGAGGCCTTTGGCGAAGGTCGCGATGACTGCGATCAACAGCAAGGGAAAACCGCCGATCACATGGAACAGCCACGCCAGGGGCAGGGCGGCCAGCGACCCCCAGGTGCCGGGCGCCGGGCGGAGATATCCGATCCCGCCAACGGTCCCGATCAGCCGCGCGAGCCGGTTCACAGCGGCACCAGAGTCGCGGTCGCCAACGCGGCAATGCCTTCGCCGCGACCGGTAAAGCCCAGAGTTTCGGAGGTGGTCGCCTTGACCGACAGGCGATCGACTTCCATCCCCATGATCTGGCCCAACCTGGCGCGCATCGCCTCGGCGTGTGGGCCGATCTTGGGCTTTTCGCAGATCAGGGTCACATCGGCGTTGTTGACGCGAAATCCCATCTCGGCCGCCAGCGCGACGGCGTGGCGCAGGAAGATGTCGCTTGCCGCGCCTTTCCATTGCGGGTCGCTCGGCGGGAAGTGCTGCCCGATGTCGCCCCGGGCCAGTGCGCCGTAAATGGCATCGGTCAGGGCGTGCATCCCGACATCGGCATCGGAATGGCCCTGCAGGCCCTTGTCATGCGGGATCGTGACACCACAAAGGATGACATGGTCGCCCGCTTCGAAGCGATGTACGTCAAAGCCGTTTCCCAGTCTAATGTCCATTGCGCGCTCTCAGGATGCGTTCGGCCCGGTCAAAGTCGCCGGGAAGGGTGATTTTCAGATTGTCGTCGTCACCGGGCACGATCGCAACCGCCAATCCGGCCGCGCGCGCCACTTCCACGTCGTCGGCCGCCCCACCGGGATGCGCCGCGTGGGCAGCGCGGATTGCGGCAAGCTCGAAACCTTGCGGGGTCTGCGCGCGATAGAGCCCGCGTCTGTCGACCGCGCCGGTCACGCGCCCGTTCTTCCCCGTCCAGAGCGCATCGCTCACCGGCAGGGCTGGCGCCGCCCCGGGCGCGGTGTCGAGCGCCGCGATCACGTCTATGACGATCTGCCCGGTTACGCAGGGGCGCGCCACATCGTGGATCAGCACCTTGGTGACCTTGGCCGGGTCGAGCGCGGCCAAGCCGTTCCGGACTGACTCGGCACGATCCGCGCCGCCCTTCGCCACGATCACACCTTCATATTCGAACGCGGCGCGCCGCTTCATGTCGTCAGCATGCAGGACGAGAACGATGGCCGAAAAACAGCCGGTATCGCGCAGGGCGGACAGTGTTATGTCTGCAACCGTGCGGCCACCCAGGTCGCACCATTGCTTGGGTGTCGCGCTGTTTGCGCGGGTTCCGCGCCCCGCGGCGACGATGAGAGCGGCAATTGTCATTCGGTCCCGAATTGTCTGGAATTTGCCGCTTGTGTTTATGGCGTGGCGGGATTGCTGGCAATCACCCAGACTGCCGTGCTCAAAAAATAGGCGAACGCTTGCGATTGCGGCAAGAACCGCGCCGGCGGCGTTGTGCAGTCGCAGCATTCGGGGTAAACATCCTGCAGTTGCACAAGGTTTGATCGCGTGATCCCGCAGGCTCAAGACATCTCGTTCTCCCCGCCGATTCTGCTTGCGCCGATGGCCGGCATCACCGATCGGCCATTTCGCGACCTGGTCCAGAGTTTCGGGGCCGGACTGGTGGTCAGCGAAATGGTCGCCAGTCAGGAGATGGTCCAGGCCAAGCCCGGCGTGCGCGAACGTGCTGAATTGAGCGCGGATGTCGAGAATACCGCTGTGCAGTTGGCGGGGCGCGATCCGCACTGGATGGCAGAGGCCGCGCGCCAAGTCGCCGATCAGGGTGCGGCGATCATCGACATCAACATGGGGTGCCCGGCCAAGAAGGTCACCAACGGCTACTCCGGCTCGGCGCTTCTGAAGACACCTGATCATGCGTTGCGCCTGATCGAGGCCGTCGTCGGCGCGGTGCAGGTGCCCGTCACCCTGAAGACGCGTCTGGGCTGGGACGCGGACAGCCTGAATGCCGCGGACGTGGCGCGCCGGGCAGAATCCGCTGGTGTGCGCATGGTCACGATCCACGGGCGCACCCGTTGTCAATTCTACAAGGGGCGGGCCGATTGGAAGGCGATCGCACCAATCAAGCAGGCGGTGTCGGTTCCGGTGATTGCGAATGGCGACATCACCGAAGCGGCGACGGCCCGCGACGCGCTAGCGGCATCCGGTGCCGACGGCATCATGATCGGGCGCGGCGCGCAGGGGCGTCCCTGGCAGTTGGCGCGCATCGCGCATGAACTCTGGGGCGAGCCGGCACCGGACAGACCCCGTGGCAACGGCCTGACCGACATGGTCTCACGGCACTACGACTCCATGCTGGCCTTTTACGGAGTAGATCTTGGTCGCCGCGTCGCGCGCAAGCATCTGGGCTGGTACATGGACGACGCGGGAACTCCCGCGCCGCTGCGACGGATGGTTCTGACTGCGCGGGACCCAAAAGAGGTCTTGAGGCTTCTTCCCGAAGCTCTTTGTGAGCGGGGGCGCGTCGCGGCATGACCTCGGATAGCACGATCTGGGCATCGCTTCCGGTGCCGGCCTTCCTGATCGACGCAAAGGATAATATCCGCGATGTGAACTCGGCCGGCGAAGGGTTCCTGAACGCGTCGGCGAAGTCGGTGATCGGAACGCCCGCCTGGGATCTGATCGCGATCGACGCGCCGATCGAGGAAGCATTTGACCGCGCGCGCAGAAATGGCACGCCGCTCTTCGTCAATGACGTCGACGTCGGTTCGGGCAGCCGCGCACCGCTTCAATGTGCGTTGCAGATCGCGCCCCTGCAGGATCATCCCGGCACGATGATCCTGATGATCTCGCCGCGTGAACTGGCCGGCCGGATGACGCAGAGCCACTCGGTCAAGTCGGCGGCGCAATCGGCTATCGGCATGGCCGAGATGCTGGCCCACGAGATCAAGAACCCGCTGGCCGGGATCACCGGCGCGGCACAGCTCCTCAGCATGAACTTGTCCAAGGAAGACCTTGAACTCACAGACCTTATTGTCGCGGAAAGCCGCCGGATCGTGAAGCTGCTGGAACAGGTCGAGCAATTCGGCAACTTGTCGGCGCCCGATTTTCGGCCGGTGAATATTCATGACGTTCTGGACCGCGCCCGGCGCTCGGCGTTGCTCGGCTTTGGTGCGCATATGCGGATCGTCGAGGACTACGACCCGTCGCTGCCGATGGTTTACGGGGATCCGGACCAGTTGCTCCAGGTGGTGCTGAACCTTCTCAAGAACGCCTCCGAAGCGGCGGGGCCGAAGGGCGGTACGATCCGTATTCGCAGCTATTTCGAACATTCTTTCCGTCTGCGCAGGGCCGACGGGTCCGGCCAGTCCTTGCCGCTTCAGGTCGAGATCATCGATGACGGGCCGGGCTTGCCCGACAAGATCCGTGCTGATGTGTTCGACCCGTTCGTGTCCGGACGGGAAAACGGCACCGGGCTGGGGCTCGCGCTCGTCAGCAAGATCATATCGGATCATGACGGCTGGATCTCGGTCACCTCGGTGCCCGGCCACACCCTTTTCCGCCTTTCGTTGCCGCGCGTTCCGCGCGGTCTGGACAACAAGGAGACAACCTGATGGATGGCACGGTTCTGGTGGCCGATGACGATCGCACGATCCGCACGGTCCTGACGCAGGCCCTGACACGGGCAGGGTGCAAAGTGCATGCCACCAGTTCGCTGACGACGCTGATGCGTTGGGTCGCTGAGGGAAAGGGCGACGTCGTGATCAGCGACGTGATGATGCCCGATGGCAACGGACTCGAGATGCTGCCCAAGATCGCCGAGGATCGACCCGGCATGCCTGTTATCGTGATCTCGGCCCAGAACACGATCATGACGGCGATTCAGGCCGCGGAGGCGGATGCCTATGACTATCTGCCGAAACCCTTCGACCTTCCGGACCTGATGAAGCGCACCGCGCGCGCACTGGAATTGAAACGCCGCGCGCCGAGCACCGGTGTCGAGCCGCGCGACGAACGCCCGGACGAATTGCCTCTCGTCGGGCGCACCTCTGTCATGCAGGCGCTCTATCGTCTCGTGGCGCGGGTGATGAATACCGATCTGCCGGTCCTGATTTCGGGCGAGAGCGGCACTGGCAAGACCCTGATCGCGCGCGCCATTCACGATTTTTCCGACCGGCGCACGCTGCCCTTCATCACCGTGACAGCAGCCGATCTGCGCGACCTCGAAGGGCCGGCGCGGGTGTTGGCACGGGCCAAGGGTGGCACCATCCTGATCGACGAGATTCCGGATATAGACGACGACGGGCAGGCCCGTATTGTGCGCATGATGGATTCTCCAGGCGATCACCAGCCGCGCTTCATGGCGACGAGCCAAGGGGATCTGGCCGCCGCGATGGATGCGTGCAAGGTGCGCCAGGATCTCTACTACCGGCTCAGCGGGGCGACAGTGCACGTGCCGGCGCTGCGCGAGCGCGTCGATGACATAGAGCTGCTTGCCGAGCACTTCCTGACACGCGCCGAGCGGGACGGCGCCCCAAAGCGGCTGTTGAGTCACGACGCGCAGGAGCTCTTCCGCGCCTACAGCTGGCCGGGCAATGTCCGGCAGCTCGAGAACGCGATTCGGCGCCTCGTCCTGACCAGCCGTTCCGACGAGATCACCCGGGCCGAGGTCGAGACGGTGCTGGGCAACCAGCCCGAAATGGAGCCGGTTCTGAGCGGAAGCGATACCGAGAAACTGTCGGCCTCGGTCGCGCGTCACCTGCGGCGCTACTTCGACCTGCATGGAAATATGCTGCCGCCACCGGGGCTTTACGCGCGAATCCTGCGCGAAGTCGAAACACCGCTGATCGAGATCGCGCTTGATGCGACGGGCGGAAACCAGGCCAAATGCGCCGACCTTCTGGGGATCAACCGGAATACTTTGCGCAAAAAGATCACCGATCTGGATATAGAGGTGACACGGCGGCGCAAGTTGATGTAAAAACGTCACAGAAGAGTGGCAGGCCGGTGTCAGTCGATAAGGCGACCGGGACAAGACCACGAAATATGGCGGTACGTCGCGCGAGCGACACATCAACTATGAGGGCAGCACGTGACGACCCGGTCACAGAACAGGCCGTTGCTGACGTTCAACCGATGGCGTCGGACCCGTCGGGCCAAGAACGCGGGAACGCTCGGGCTCGTGTTGCTCGGTCCTGCGCTTGCCTTGGCTACCTTCATGGTGCTGGGCCCGTTCGACCACGATGCGTCGTCACCGGCCTTGCGGTTCATCCTGCTGGCCGACTTCGTCTACATCCTTGTCGTCGCGGCGCTCGTTCTGAACCAGATCGTGCGGCTTGTCGCAGCGCGGCGGGCGAAATCCGCGGGGTCCCGACTGCATTTGCGCTTGACCGGAGTGTTCGCGCTGCTCGCCCTGATTCCCACGGTCATCGTCGCCGTGTTCGCCGGTTTGACGGTCAATATCGGACTGGAAGGTTGGTTTTCGGATCGGGTTCGGCAGGTGGTCGGTTCTTCCTTGTCGGCGGCCGAGGCCTACGAAGAAGAGCACCGCGAAAACCTGGCACAGGATGCGCGTGTTCTCGGCAGATACCTCGACAACGCCAAGACCTCGACCTTTTTCCTGAACGAGGCCGAGTTGCGCCAGTTGCTGGGGCAGGGGCAGGCGCAGATCCAGCGCGGGCTGCGCGAAGCCTATGTGATCGACGGAACTGGAGATATCCGCTCGCGCGGCGAAGGCTCCTATCTCTTTGACTTCGAACATCCCACGTCCGAGCAGATCGATGCGGCCAACGAGGATGGGCTGCACATCATCCAGGACTGGGACAACAACGAGTTTCGCGCGTTGGTGCGGCTCGACGCCTTTCCGGACCGGTTCCTTTATGTCAGCCGGGTAGTGGATGGCGACATCCTGAACCTTCTGGACGAAACCAAGGAAACCGTGCTGCTCTACCAACAGCTCGAGAACGAACGTGGCCGGGTGCTGTTCGAATTCGGCCTGATCTACCTGGGCTTCGCTCTGATTCTCATCCTCGCGGCGATCTGGCTGGGCTTGTGGTTCGCCGAACGGCTGTCCCGGCCCGTCGGGCGACTGACGACGGCGGCGCAGAAGGTCGGCAGCGGTGATCTCGACGTGCAAGTGGTGGAAGAAGAGGGCGATGACGAAATCGCCATGCTGGGCCGCTATTTCAACCAGATGACGCACCAGTTGAAGGGCCAGCGACAGCGTCTGCTGGACAACACGCGCCAGATCGAGCGTAGGCGCAGGATGTTTGACTCGGTCCTGTCGTCGGTGACCTCGGGCGTGGTCGGACTCGACCCGGAGGGCCGCGTCACATTCGTCAACCGCTCCGCGGAACGGCTGCTCGACTGGTCGGGTGACGAGCAGTCGCTGGCGCTCTCGGTGGCCGTGCCAGAGTTCGGTCCGCTGTTTCAGGCGCTCAAGTCGAGTGCGGGCGAATTCGCGCAGGGCGAGGTCAAGGTCAGCCGGCAGGGGCGGTCCGAAAACCTGCTGGTGCGCATGTCCACCCGGCGCGAGATCGACGGTCGGCTGGAAGGTTACGTTGTGGCTTTCGATGACGTGACCGACCTCGTCAGCGCGCAGCGCATGGCCGCCTGGGGCGACGTGGCGCGCCGCATCGCGCATGAAATCAAGAACCCCCTGACTCCGATCCAGCTGAGTGCGGAACGCATCAAGCGCAAGTTTGCCCCGATCGCGGGCGAGGATCGTGACAAGCTGGAATCCATGACCGACGTCATCATTCGCCAGACAAATGACCTGCGCCGGATCGTCGACGAGTTCAGCAAGTTCGCCCGGATGCCCGAACCGGATCGCCGCACGGCCGATCTGTCAAAGCTCGTCGCCGACGCCGTTCTGCTGCAACAAACCGGCCAGCCCGAGGTGCGTATAACGGCCGACCTGCCAGAGGCGCCGGTGCTTTCGGAAGTGGATGCGACGATGGTGTCTCAAGCGCTCACGAACCTCATCAAGAATGCCGGGGAAGCGATTGAAACGCTGAAGAAAAAGGGACCTCCTGATGGCCTTGACCCACAGATCAGGGTGGAGATGACCACTGATGAGCAAGGCTGCGAAATCCGCATTTCCGACAACGGCATCGGCTTGCCGGAAGATCGCGCCAGACTGTTTGAACCCTATGTAACGACGCGCGACGAAGGTACGGGACTCGGCCTTCCGATCGTGAAGAAGATCATCGAGGAACATGGCGGCTCGCTGACGCTTGACGACGCGCCTGTGTTCGAAGGACAGACCCATTTCGGCGCGATGGCCGTGATCCGTCTGCCGGTGACGCTGCAAACCGAAACCGACCCGCAAACCCCAGGTGAAAAAACCGTAGAAAAAGCAGGCATGACATGAGTGATATTCTGATCGTCGATGACGAACGCGACATTCGCGAACTGGTGTCCGATATTCTCGAGGACGAGGGTTACGCGACACGGCTGGCCGGCAATTCCGACGATTGCATGGCTGCGATCAACACCGAGCCTCCGGCGCTTCTGATCCTCGACATTTGGCTCAAGGACAGCCGCATGGACGGGATCGACATCCTGAAGGCGGTCAAACGCGACAATCCCGATGTTCCGGTGGTCATTATATCGGGACATGGCAACATCGAAATTGCCGTGGCCGCGATCAAGCAGGGGGCTTACGATTTCATCGAAAAGCCGTTCAACATCGACCAGCTGATGGTGGTGATCCGACGCGCCATGGAAACTTCGCGCCTGCGTCGCGAGAACAGCGCCTTGAAGCACCGCGACGGTGCGGTTGCCGAAATGATCGGTTCGGGGGCTGCCTTCCGCGCCCTGGTCGCCAATCTCGACAAGGTGACCAAGTCGAACGGGCGTGTCATGCTGACTGGTCCGGCCGGCTCGGGCAAGGAAATCGCCGCGCGCTACATCCACGCCCATTCCAACCGTGCCAGCGCGCCCTTTATCACGGTGAACTGCGCCACCATCGAGCCGGAACGGATGGAAGAAGTGTTGTTCGGGCGCGAAAGCTCCGAGCGTGGCGTCGAGTCGGGCCTTCTGGAACAAGCCCACGGTGGCGTGATCTATTTCGACGAAGTCGCCGACATGCCGATCGGAACTCAGTCCAAGATCCTGCGCGTGCTGGTGGATCAGCAGTTTCAACGGGTCGGTGGCAACGACAAGGTGCGGGTGGATCTTCGCGTGATTTCAAGCACGAACAAGGTGCTTGAAGATGAGATCGCCGCCGGGCGGTTCCGGCAGGAGTTGTTCCACCGTCTGAACGTGGTGCCGATCGCGGTGCCGTCGCTGGAGGAGCGCCGAGAAGACATCCCGGTACTGGCGGAACACTTCATCGCCGCCTGCAACGCGTCGCAGGGTCTGCCGATCCGTCCGCTGTCGGAGGAGGCGGTGGCGTTGATGCAGACGATGGTCTGGCCCGGAAACGTGCGCCAGTTGAAGAACCTGATCGAACGCGTGCTGATCCTTGGCGAGGGCACCGGACCCATCGAGGCGCGGGAGTTGCCCAGCGACGACGACAAGAAGGCCGAAGATGGGCGTGTTGTCCTCTCGGGCGCGCTGGCGACATTGCCTCTGCGCGAAGCCCGCGAGGCGTTCGAGCGTGAATACCTGCTGACCCAGATCAACCGGTTCGGCGGCAATATCAGTCGGACGGCCTCTTTCGTGGGAATGGAGCGCAGCGCGTTGCATCGCAAGCTCAAGTCGCTCGGAGTTGTCACGTCCAGCAAGTCCGGCGCGCGCATCGCCCATGTGGACGAGGACGCGGTCGATCATCAGGCAGCCGCCGAATAGACCGCGTCGCTATTCCGAGGCGATGGGCGTGACCGGGTTCACCACCTGCCAGCTTCCATCGTCATAGCGGATCACGCAGGAGGCGGAGGTCAGTTGGGGCAGGGTCCGTGTCGCCTGCATCGGCGCGGCGGCTGTCACGGCGGCCGAGCAGGCCGGAAGGCTGACCGGCTGGAACCCTTTCTCGGCCATGCAGAGATCGAGGACCCTGGCCCTGAGCCCACGGTTCACGTCTTCGGTATAGAAACCGCCATCCACCCAATATCCCGGTCGATAGTAGCATCCCGCGCTGTTGCAGTACTGGGTGCCGGGATAGAAGATCGGCGGCCTCTGGCGTACTTGGTTGGCGACGGGGGCATCCTTCAGCGCCGCGACTTCGCAGCGGGTCGTTTCGGTCTGCATGCGTGAAACCGAGACGCCCGGTCGGTAATAGGTCGAAAGGCCCGTGTCGCAGGCGGTGAGGGCCACGAGGGCGAGTGGAGCGAGCCGAAGAATGCGCATGGTTCGATGCTGCCCCAGCGCCCCGCGCAGATCAACAGGACAGCGCGGACGGACATGGTTTTTCGTCACCTGTGGGCCAACAGAGCATCGCGGCCACACAGAGTTGACCGGGCGGCTTTGGTCACGGCTGCATTCCGACAATTCGTTTGACCGTCAGGGGGGCGTCTGTCATGCAAAAGGCCGCTGAACAACGGGCCGAAGGGGCAGCACGGCATGAAGGTCATCATTTGCGGCGCGGGCCAGGTCGGATGGCAGATCGCGCGGCACCTGTCCGGTGAGCAGAACGATGTGACCGTGGTCGACAGCAACCCAGACCTCGTGCGCCGGGCCACCGACACGCTGGACGTTCAGGGGATCGCCGGTTTCGCGAGCTATCCCGACGTTCTTGACAAGGCCGGGGCGCGGGACGCCGACATGATCATCGCCGCGACCCATTCGGACGAGGTCAACATGGTGACCTGTCAGGTCGCCCATTCGGTGTTCTCCATCCAGCGAAAGATCGCGCGTCTCAGGGCGCAATCCTATCTCACGGCGATCTATTCCGATCTCTACCGCCGCGACCACCTGCCCATCGACGTGGTGATCAGCCCGGAACGCGAGGTCGCCGAGGCGGCGATGCAGCGTCTGGCTGCGCCGGCGGCGTTCGATACCGAAATCTTCATGGACGGCAAGGCGCAGCTGCTCGGCATTACGATCGAGGATGATTGCCCGGTGGTGAACACGCCCCTGCGCCAGTTGACCGATCTGTTTTCGACCTTGCGTTCGATCGTCGTCGGGGTGCGGCGCGACGGCACGCTGTTTGCGCCTGAACCGAACGACCAGCTTTTCGTGGGCGACGATTGCTATGTCTTCGTCCATGTCGACGATATCAGCCGCACGCTCGAAGTCTTCGGCAAGGAGCAATTCAAGCAGGAGCGCCTGGTGATCGTGGGCGGCGGCAATGTCGGGCTGACCGTGGCCAAGGCGTTGGAAGACCGCGAGCGCCGCACGCGCACCAAGGTCATCGAGAAGAGCCGCCAATGCGCCGAACGCGCGGCCGAAGCCTTGGAGCGCACGATCGTGCTGCATGGCGACGGTCTGGATGCCGCGTTGCTGAACGAGGCGGGCATCGACCGCGCCGATGCGATGCTGGCGGTGACGGATGACGACAAGACCAACATGCTGGCCGCGGTGCGTGCCAAGGCCGAAGGCTGCCCTTATGCTATCGCGCTGATCAACGATCCGACGCTGGTCCCGCTGATGGGTCCGCTTGGAATCGACGCCTATATCAATCCGCGTGCCACCACCGTCAGTTCGATTCTGCGCCACATCCGGCATGGGCGGGTGCGCGCGGTCTATTCGATCGGCGATGCCGAGGCCGAGGTGATCGAGGCCGAGGTGCTGTCGACCTCGCCCATGGCCGGTCAACGCATCCGCGACATCGATTTTCCAGAGGGCGCGCTGGTCGGTGCGATCATGCGCAACGGGGAAGTCATGCGCCCGGTCGGCGGTCTCAGGATCGAGGAAAAGGACGTGATCGCGATCTTCGCAATGGCTGACGATGTGCCCGAGGTCGAGCGCCTCATGCAGGTCTCGATCGACTTCTTCTGATCATGTCCGGCGTGCAGACACCGACACTGTTGCTGCGTCTGCCGGTCTCGCTGCTGATCTGGGGAGTCGCGTCGGCCTCGATGTTCGTACCGGCCTCGCACGCGCTGGTGATGAACAACCACCCGGCGTCGCAATCGTTTTTCTATTCCGGGGTGCTGGGTCTGATCGGCGTCACACTGATCTCGCTCGCGCTCGCTGGGCGACGGCCGAGGTTCGGTACGCTGGGCCAGCTCGTATCGCTGCTCTTCGCCTTCGCCATCCTGCCGGTCTACCTGGCCGTGCCGCTGCACGACGCTTTATCCACCACCTCGTTCTTCAACGCCTATTTCGACATGGTCAGTGCGATTACGACGACGGGGGCGAACCTGTTTTCCGATCCGTCGCGCCTGTCGCCCTCGCTTCACCTTTGGCGGGCGCAGGTCGGCTGGATGGGCGGACTGATGATGTGGATCGCCGCCTCCGCGATCCTTGCGCCGCTGTCGTTGGGCGGGTTCGAAGTCACCGCCCGCGGCCAGCCCGGCCGCGGCGAGGCGGTTCAGATGCTGATGGCAGAAGCCGACCCGCGGCGCCGTCTGCTGCGCATTACCGCGGCCCTGACCCCGGTCTATGTGGGGCTGACCGTCGCTCTCTGGGTGCTTCTGCTGATCAGCGGCGAACGCTCGCTTGTCGCGCTCTGTCATGCGATGTCCGTGATGGCGACCTCGGGCATCTCGCCCGTCGGCGGGCCGACGGGGGCATCCGCCGGGATCACGGGCGAGATCCTCATGTTTCTCTTCATGTTCTTTGCGCTGTCGCGGCTGACCTTCTCGGGCGACACTTCCGTCATGGGAAACCGGCGACTGGATCGTGATCCCGAATTCCGCATCGGCCTCTTGCTCGTCATCGGCCTGACGCTGTTGCTGTTCCTGCGGCATTGGGCGGCATCCTTGGAAGTCGTCAGCGGCGTCGGTTTCGGGGCCGCGCTCCATGCCTTCTGGGGCGCCATGTTCACGGTCATGTCGTTCCTCACGACCACCGGTTTCGAAAGTGCTGACTGGGAGGAAGCGCGGCGATGGTCGGGGCTTGGCACTCCGGGGCTCATCCTGATGGGCCTGTCGGTGATCGGCGGGGGGGTGGCGACCACGGCGGGAGGTGTCAAGCTGCTGCGGGTCTTCGCGCTCTACATGCAGGGCAGGCGCGAGATGGAGCGCCTCGTTCATCCTTCGTCGGTCAGCAAGTCGCAGAACCAGGACCACATCCAGAACAACGGCGCCTTCATCGCCTGGGTGTTCTTCATGCTCTTCGCGATGTCGATCGCGGTGATCAGCCTGGCGCTCGCTGCGCTCGGCGTGTCTTTCGATCATGCCATCGTCCTGTCCATCGCGACCCTGTCGACGACAGGGCCGGTAATAGAAGTGGCGGCGGAAACACCCATCAAGCTGGTGGAATTGAATGCCGCTGCCAAGGCGGTTCTGTGCGCGGCGATGGTGCTCGGGCGTCTGGAAACGCTGGCCATCATCGCGCTTTTCACGCCCGATTTGTGGCGCAGCCGCTAAGCGGTTCACGGCGGGTCGATAACAGTCTGATTTTTAGGGTGGAAGTTCACCGCAGGGCGCGACATACTCGCCCAACAGGGAATGCCGGTCCGCGGTTTAGGGCAAGAAAAAAGGCGAGAAATTCAAGAATGGCATCTGACAGACAGAATCTTCAAGACGCGTTTCTGAACCATGTTCGCAAGACCAAGGTTCCGGTCACGATCTTTCTCATCAACGGTGTCAAGCTGCAGGGCGTGATCACGTGGTTTGACAACTTCTGCGTGCTGCTGCGCCGCGACGGTCAGTCACAGCTTGTCTACAAGCACGCGATCTCGACCATCATGCCGGCGCAGCCGATCAGTCTCTACGAGGGCGAAGACGCCTCTTGATGGAGCACGAGCGGAGACGCACCCGTACATGGGTGCTGCATCCTGACATTAAATCCGACCCGGATCGCAGGCTTGCGGATCCGGCGCTTGCAGAGGCGGTGGCGCTTGCGGCCGCCTTGTCCGATCTTGATGTGATCGGTTCCGAAATCGTACGCCTGCCCAAGGCGCAGGCGGGTATGCTGTTCGGCAAGGGCAAGATCGAGGAATTGCGGGCGCGTTTTACCGCCGCAGAGGTTGAACTGGTGCTGGTCGACGGGCAGGTCAGCCCGGTGCAGCAACGCAACCTCGAAAAGGCCTGGGGCGTCAAGCTTCTGGACCGTACCGGGCTGATCCTCGAAATTTTCTCGGACCGTGCCCGCACCCGCGAGGGCGTGTTGCAGGTCGAGATGGCGGCGCTGTCCTACCAACGCACCCGACTCGTGCGCGCCTGGACCCACCTTGAACGCCAGCGCGGCGGTCTGGGATTCGTGGGCGGCCCCGGCGAAACCCAGATCGAGGCCGACCGGCGGGCCATCGACGACCAGCTCGTCCGTTTGCGGCGTCAACTGGACAAGGTGGTCAAGACCCGCAGCCTGCACCGCGCCGCTCGTGCCAAGGTGCCTTACCCGATCGTTGCGCTGGTTGGATACACGAACGCGGGCAAGTCGACCCTGTTCAACCGGCTGACCGGTGCTGCGGTCGTTGCCAAGGACATGTTGTTTGCCACGCTTGATCCGACGATGCGGCGGGTCGAATTGCCCGACGGTCCCGAGGTGATCCTCTCCGATACCGTGGGCTTCATCAGCGACCTGCCGACCGAGCTCGTCGCGGCATTCCGGGCGACGCTCGAAGAGGTGTTGGGCGCCGACCTGATCGTGCATGTGCGCGACATCAGCCACCCGGATACCGAAGCGCAGGCGGCGGATGTCGAGAGCATCCTGACGTCGCTGGGCGTGGAACGCGACCGGCCCCAGATCGAGTTGTGGAACAAACTCGATCTCGTGCCGGACGAAACCCGCGAAGCGCTGCTCGCCCGCGCGGCGCGCGACGAGTCCGTCTTCGCAATCTCGGCGCTGACGGGGCAGGGTGTGGACGCGCTCTTGGCCGCTATTGCCGAACTGCTGCAGGGCCGCCGGTTTCCGGCCGACCTGCATCTGGATTTTGCCGAGGGACGGCGCCGGGCCTGGCTGTTTCAGAACGACCTCGTGCAATCGGAAACCCAGACAGAGGACGGTTTCGACATCTCGGTCTTGTGGACCGCGCGCCAGAAGGCGCAGTACGAGGCGCTCTGAACCGGCTGCGGCTTGCTATTTCGGGACCAGTGTGGTGACCCCGACCGAGGCCGCGCGGGCCAGTTCCTGATCCAACGACATCGGGATGTATTCGCCCCTGCGCCAGAGTTGCGACAGGTCGTCGTAGTGGCGCGACAGGAAATGCCCGGACTGCCCGGTCGCGATCACAAAAACCGAGCTGTCGGGATCGGCGAAATCATAGACGCCGCGATACCCGGCCCCGTGGACATTGTGAAACGGGGTCGGATCCTTCCCCGAGGTCAGCCCGCGTTGCAGCGTGTTGTCGCCGCCGCTGGTCGACTGGCGAATATTGACGAAGTAACGCAACACGGGCACGTCGCCCAGAACCTGGTGGTCATGTGTCGCCTGGTGGGCGTCGCCCCAGCGCAGGCTTTCCAGCGCGGTGCCATAGGTCTCGCCGATCCAGACCAGCGCATCGTCTAGCGCCAATCGCGCCATGTCGGTGCAGCTTTCCTTTGGGGCACTTTGCTTGACGTCGCACCAGACCGATGCGCCATCAATGTCTCGATAAACACGCTCGATGAAGAGCGGCTCCACTTGCGTGAACGCATCGGCGAGAGGCCCCAACTCGTCGCTGATCAGCCGTTTCTGCAACGCCCGGATCCAGGCGGCATAGATCAAGGGTTCGGGCAGGTGCTCGTTCATCTCGCCGTTCCAGTTGGCGAGCAGTCCGAGCGCGATCTGGCGCTGGCGCTCGGGCGTTCCTTCCGGTGCGGCTTGTCCGGTAAACCACAGATCGGCCCCGATCAGCGGCAGAAGCGAGCGGGCGGTAAAGCTGACTGGGTCGAGCTGTGCCTCGATGAAGCTGTCGCGGGTATGAACCTGGCGCGACTGCATCAGCCGTTGCCATCGATTGATCCGCTGCGTGTCGCCCCACAGGAACGAGACGTGGTCGGGAAACGGCCGGTCGACGATCTTGTTGTTCGTATTTCCCAGGATCCCGCCGCGTGGCGCGACGAATTCCGGGTTGCTGGCATAGGGCATCCGGCCCTGCCAGCGGTTCTCGGCCCGCCAGCCCTGCGAGGGGAACCGGCCCTGGCTCTGGTGCTGCGGGTCGCGCTTGGGCACGGCGCCGATGGTCTTCATCGCGATGGTGTCCTGATCGACCAGAGACAGGTTCTGCGCAGGGGAGATGTAACCTTCGCTGAGCGCGATGGCCTCCTGAACGGTTTTCGCGCTCATGATCGCAAGGGCGGCAGACAGCGACGTGTCGTCGGGGTCGAGCACGGTCCAGCCCAACGCCGTCACATGGCCCGGAGGCGTGACGGTCCCGAGGTTGAACTGGCTGCCCGGCAGGACCGGGCCGTTCTCGGTCCAGCGCAAGGTCAGGGTGATCGGCGCGGCATCCTTGATCTCGATGATGGAGGGGCGGGTTTCGAAAGGCTTGTACCCATCCGGTGTCAGATATTGCTCGGGATCGTCCGGGTTCAGACGTTCGATGAAGACGTCCTGATCGTCGACATAGGCGGTGGTCAGCCCCCAGCCGAGCCGTGCGCTGCGACCGGTCAGGACAACAGGAATGCCCGGGATCGTGCCACCGATCACACCCCCATCGGCCAGCTCGAGCCGTGCCAGATACCAGATCGACGGCGCGGAAAAGCCGAGGTGGGGGTCGTTCGCCAACAACGTGCCACCGGCGGCGGATCGTGTCGGTGCGGCGGACCAGGCATTGCTGGCACCCGCGAAGCCGCGCTCGGGCACCGGCGACAGCGGGTCGCGCGCCGCCGGACCGGTTTCGGCGAAGCGCGGGGCGTCCGGAAATAGGCTCGAATACTCAGGCAGGGCGGCGAGTCCCGAGCCCGGCGCATCGGGCAGGATGTCGGACAGGCGGTCTTGGTCCTCCAGAGCAAGCGACACCCGTGCCCGCAGCACTTCTGCCGTCACATGGCCCGAGAGTTGCAGCCCCATCAGCTTGACCAGCGCAAGCGAATCCGCAGGGGACCAGGGGGCAACCGGTGCATTGAACAGGAACATCTCGGGCGCGCCCCGGCCAAGGGCTTCTTCGTTGATCTGCAGCAACCGCGCGTTGACCCCGGCGGCGTAGGCTGCCAGCGCCTCCAACGTCTGTTCGTCCTGCACGCCGACCGACCGACTCGCCAGCCTGTAAAGATCGAGTCGCCGCATCAGGCGATCAATCGAGACCGTGCGCGCTCCGAACACCTCCGACAGGCGGCCTTGCACGGTGCGTCGCATCATCGTCATCTGCCACAGCCGGTCCTGCGCGTGGGCATAGCCCAGCCCGAAAAAGACGTCCCGGTCGCTTTCGCCGAAGACATGCGGCACGTTCGCGTTGTCACGCACGATCTCGACCGGCGCAGACAGATCCGCGACGTTGACCGTCCGATCATACTCGGGCAGCGAGCGACTGGCGAGATAGTAGACCAGGCCGACGGCGAGAACGATCATTGCGATCATGACCACGGCCAGTCTCAGCAACCATCTAAAAACGATACTCATTCAAGTCCTTCTCGGCATGACGGCCGGATTTCCGGCATTTGGAGATTTTGTCCGCTGTGGATGCCTGCTAGACAACACGCGTCTAATTTACGTGGAAGCGGAGGAAAAGCACATGGCGAAACTGGCGTTCTTGGGGTTGGGGGTCATGGGATATCCGATGGCCGGGCACCTGCAGAAGGCGGGACATGAGGTGACGGTTTACAACCGTACCGCCGCCAAGGCCAGCGCGTGGGTCGATCAGCATGGCGGCGCCAGCGCAAGTACGCCGAGAGAGGCCGCGCAGGGGGCCGAGTTCGTCATGGCCTGCGTCGGCAACGATGACGATTTGCGCAGCGTCTGCCTTGGGGACGATGGCGCCTTCGCCGGCATGGCTGCAGGCGCGATCTTCGTCGACCACACCACGGTGTCGGCCAAGGTCACGCGTGAGCTCGGCGAAGCCGCCGGGGCCCTCGATATCTCGTTCGTCGACGCGCCGATCTCGGGCGGACAGGCGGGCGCTGAAAACGGCGCGCTGTCGGTCATGTGCGGCGGTGACGCACAAGCCTACGCGAAAGCCGAGCCGATCATCGACGCCTACGCCCGGATCTGCCGCCGGATCGGCGACAGCGGCGCCGGGCAGATGACCAAGATGTGCAATCAGATCGCCATTGCCGGGTTGGTGCAGGGCCTGTCCGAAGCGCTGCATTTCGCCGACAAGGCGGGCCTTGACGGGCGCGCCGTAGTCGAAGTGATCAGCCAGGGCGCTGCGGGCAGCTGGCAGATGTCCAATCGCTATGAAACCATGCTTGACGACAAGTTCGATCATGGCTTTGCGGTCGACTGGATGCGCAAGGATCTTGGCATCTGTCTTGAAGCGGCCGACGAAACCGGCGCCGCTCTGCCGGTCACGGCGCTGGTCGATCAGTTCTACAAGGAAGTTCAGGCCATGGGCGGTGGTCGCTGGGATACGTCCAGCCTGATCAAACGGCTGAGGGCCCTGGGGTAGGCAAGCATGGGCGCAGGCTCCAACGCGAGGGCGGGCAAACCGCCCAAGCGACGCAAGTGGATCAACAAGCCCGCCGCTGAACGGATCGAGGTACTGGGCCACCGTGCTTTCGTCGGCGGCACCAACGCGGAAACCTGGTACGGGATCGGGAAGCGTCAGTATCACTGGCTGATCAGCCGCGGCTTGCGGCATGACCACCGCTTTCTGGATATTGCCTGCGGCAGTCTTCGGCTGGGGCAATTCCTGATCCCTTACCTTGACACTGGCTGCTACTTCGGGCTCGAACCCGAACCATCATTGGTCGAGAAAGGCTTGCAGGACGAGCTCTTGTTCGATCTCGGCACGACCAAGGCGCCCCGGTTCGGTCACGGCTACGGGTTCGATTTCTCGTTCGTCGACGGCTATGATTTCGCGATCGCGCAATCCTTGCTGACGCATCTGAACGTCGAGGATATCACCCGGCTGATGACCAATCTGCGTGGTGTGTCAGAGCCCGGAAGCCGGTTCTACTTCACTTTCTTCGAGGGTGACGGGACCCGCAACCCTAAGGGGCCATCCCATGCCAACAAGAGCTGGCACTACAGGTTTGCGCAGCTTCAGGAGATCGCAGCGGATACTGGCTGGAGTCTGGAATACATCGGAGACTGGAAGCATAAGCGTGGCCAGAAAATGGTTCTGGCCACGCCGTCCTGAAATGCAGCGCCCGGCACGGGCGACAACTCAGGGAATGATGCGGGTGTATTTGGCGCCTTCCAGAGAGGCCCCGGCATAAAGCCCGGCCTGCCCGAAAATGGCGGCGAGGATCGGCGCGCGCAGGGTGTTGGTATCCGCCGAAATCGAGTCTCCTCGATCGGAAAGAACGTAATCCAGATCCGCGCCAGCCGTCCAACCATGCGCCCGCCGGAACCCTTCCAGCGCGTCCGGCGTCATGAAGAACAACACGTGGGCGTATTGCTTGGCTCCGATCTGAAAGCCCGCGCTCGCCTTGGTGTTGGAGTAGTAGTCGACGGTCACCCCGTTCACCCGCAACGCACCGCGGCCGTATCCGCCGCCGAACCCGAAACCGGCTTCCGTCACCAGCGGCATGACCAGCATGCCGTCGGACTCCCGCGCCAATTCGACGGTGTTCGGATACTGGCTGTACATCTGGTTCAACGTGGCGTCGACACGCGCGTCGATGGTCGCGGCACCGGGGCTGCCGACGCCGTTGCCGCAGGCGGCGGTCATGGCGACGCCCGCCAGGGCCGCCAGCGTGAACCCTCGCCGCGTCACGCGGGGAGGGTGTGACTCTCGTGAAATGCTGCTCATGTGTCTGACCTGTAGATTGTGCCTGAATTGGCCGTTAATCCGGCCTTGCCACAACATATACGCAGGAATCCGCCACCTGTCACTCCACAAGCGCGCCGATTCGGCAAGTTGTCGCCGTCGTTCGACCTTGCCGGCGGGGCTTGATCGGCCTTCGATCAGCTAGAGGATGAAATCGGTCGCCGACAACGTGTAGTTGCCGCGCAGATCGATGCCCAGGTCCGCGATCCCATCGCCCACGGCATCGGCCAGCACCCGGGTGCTTCCGCCGACCTGTTCGTACCGGACGCTGGGGTCCGTGCCTGAAAACGCGTCCGACCCGACGAACGAGAACGCTGATACGCTCAGTGCAGATATGTCTATCCGGTCGAGTCCGCTTTCGAAATCTCGCACGACGTCGCGCCCGGAGTCCCCAGGACTTTGCTCGATCGCCGTGAACAGGAACACGTCCGCACCCGCTCCGCCGAACAGAACATCGGCCCCCTTACCGCCTTTCAGCCGGTCGTCATCATCCTGTCCGAAAAGCCTGTCTTTGCCCGCTCCGCCCTTCAGAATGTCGTTGCTTCTGCCTCCTTTCAGGATATCGGCGCCGTTGCCGCCTGCCAGAACATCGCGGCCGACCTTCCCGATCAACTGATCGTCGCCGTTCAGTCCGGTCAGCCGGTCGCTTCCCTTGCGCCCTTCGAGCAGGTTGTTCGCCGCGTTGCCGGTGATGCGGTCCTTGCCGCTGCCACCGATGACGTTCTCGATCAGGGATCTCGTATCATCCTGATACAGAAGAGCATTGTAGATGTTGCCGCTGGCATCAACGCCAGAGCCGAGGCGGGCCAGTTGTGCGGCGTCGAAAGTCGAGGCCTGTCCCGGCCCAAGGTCGATGGACAACGCCGTGGTATAGGCGCTGAGGTCGAAGGTGTCTTCTCCGCCGCCATCCCAGATCGTCGCGAAGATGCGATTGGCGCCGGGCGACAGCCCGACCACTCCGTCGACCATCGTGTCGCCGGAGCCGGGTGTCCAGGAATAGACGGTGTCGCCGCTATTGGTGGTGAAATTGGCGCCGTAGATGTGCTGCAACGCCGCGATGTCCAACATCATGAAGCTCTGCGCATACCCCCAGGCTTCGTTGGTGTACTGGTTCGTCGATGCGCCGACGTAGGAGCGATAGGTCATCACGGTGTATTCCATCGAGTCGAACGCACCGGGCACCGCGCCATAGGCGGTGAAATCATGTGCGTGTTCCAACCCGATGGCATGGCCGAGTTCATGGATCACGGTCGCATTGGCATAGTTCCCGGTCTGTGGCGAGGAATAGTCGTACCGTACATCGCTGAGCCAGACATCGCCCGCCGCGGCAGCCGTGGCCGGAAAATATCCCCAGGCCGTGCCGAAATTGTAGGGATCGCGGTCGGTCAGCGCGATGCGGATATGGGCGTTGGCCAAGGTGGTCTGAACCAGCGAGAGGTCGGTGAATCCTTCGAGAGAGAACCCGTCATTCGCCGTGTTGCCGTAATCCGCGTCGAGATAACGCCGCTGCGCCGCAATCAGCGCGGCTGTCGGCGATTGCAGACCGAGGTGTTCGCTTGCGCCATAGCCCGTCCCATAGTCCAGTTGGGTGGTCGGGGCGCTATAGGTCAGCGTACCGTCGCCCCAGGCCCTGTCATACAGAAGTCCGTCGATCCTCGCATTACCGCTTCCGCCGACGAAGATCGTGCTCTTTCCCAGACCGCTCATGCGTTCGGCCTCCCATGCCTGTGCGCGTGTAGTCTAGACCGGGTCACGCAGACATCCCCAGTGGGGAATTCACGGCTTGACGCGCAATCGGCGGCAGGTCGCCACCCCGGGCCTGTGCCTCTCTCACCCGTTCAGAAGCCGCGCGGCGGCGGGTGCGAAATAGGTCAGGATGCCGTCGCAGCCAGCGCGCTTGAACGCCATCAGGCTTTCCAGCATCACCCGATCGCCGTCGATCCAGCCGTTCTGCGCAGCGGCTTTAATCATCGCGTATTCGCCGCTGACCTGGTAGGCGAAGGTCGGCGCGCCGAAGGTGTCCTTCACCCGGCGGCAGATGTCGAGATAGGGCAGCCCGGGTTTCACCATCACCATATCCGCGCCCTCGCGCAGGTCGCGTTCGACCAGCCGCAGGGCCTCGTCGGAATTGGCCGGGTCCATCTGATAGGTCTTCTTGTCTCCGGTCAGTGCGCTGCTGGCGCCCACCGCATCGCGGAACGGCCCATAGAAGGCGCTGGCATATTTCGCCGCGTAGCTCAGGATCATCACGTCCTGGTGGCCGGCCTGTTCCAATGCGGCCCGGATCGCGCCGATACGGCCATCCATCATGTCGCTGGGTCCGATGATATCGGCGCCGGCTTCGGCTTGGGCCAGCGCCATCATGACCAGCGCCTCGACAGTGGCGTCGTTTACGATTTCACCCTCCACGACAAAACCGTCATGGCCGTTGATGTTGTAGGTATCCAGCGCCACGTCTGTCATGATGGCGAGCTCGGGGACTTCTGCTTTTATCGCGCGGATGGCCCGGTTGGCGTGGTTCTGGGGATCCCACGCACCGGCGCAATCCTCGGTGCGCTCCTCCATCCCCGTGTAGGGAAAGATGCAGATCGCGGGGATGCCGAGATCGGCCGCTTCGCGCGCCGCCTCGACCATCTTGTCGACGCTGCGGCGCATCACGCCGGGCATCGAGGGCACGTGTTCCTCGATCCCGTCGCCCGAGCGCACGAAGAGCGGCCAGATCAGGTCGTCCACCGTCAGCGTGTTCTGTCGCACGAGGCCCCGGATCGCCGGGGACTGTCGGGTGCGGCGCAGACGGGCTGCGGGAAACGGGGCAACGGTGGGTTTCATGGCAGGCGCTCCTTGAACAATCCGCTATGGGGTGGCATGGAAAACCGGCCCCGGCAAGGGCATCACGGGGCCATTGCGGCGGCATGGCGCGGTCCGTTGACAAAAAGGGCAGGCGTTTGGACTGGTATTCCTCCGTTTTCGAGCTGATCGACATGCGGTCGTTCTCGAACCTCTGGTACTGGATCGCGCTGGCGGTGTTCTGGTCGTCGGCCAGTCACTGGGTGCTGGGCGTACCCTATGACATGGTGCTGCGCGCGCGCCGTTCCGGCGGGCAGGCCGAGATCGACCTCAACGACATGGCCCGCGTGAACGTCAACCGTCTGCTGCATATCGCCGAGGTCTCGGGGCTCTGGCTGGTCGGGATCACCTGTTTCCTGCTGTCCGGCCTTGCAATGCTGGCGGTCGGCTACGGGATCGAATTCGCCCAGGCGCTGCTGTTCCTCGTCCTGCCGATGACGGTCATCGGCGCGCTCAGCCTGTCCTGCGCGCGCCGCATCCGGGCACAGGCGATGACCGGCGAGGCGTTGTGGAAGCAATTGGGCCGGCAGCGCACGATCACGCAGATCATCGGGACGATCTCGATTTTCGTGACGGCGCTCTGGGGAATGTATCAGAACCTGACCATCGGGGTTCTCGGCGGATGATGCGCGCCGGAACAGGGGCAAGAACAGTATGAACGCACCGGGACACATCACCGTCGGCGGCGCGCCCGAAGGGTTCGATGCGCGCCTGATCCTGCACGAAATCCACAATAGCGGCGCACCGGTTCTGCATGTGGCGCGCGATGACAAGAGGATGGCCGCCCTGCGCGCCGCGCTGGCCTTTTTCGCGCCGGACATGCCGGTTCTGACATTTCCGGGGTGGGATTGCCTGCCCTATGACCGGGTGTCGCCCAATGCCGACATCTCGGCCGCCCGCATGGCGACGCTGGCCGTGCTCGTGCACCAGATGCCCAAGGAGTTCGTGCTGCTGACCACGCTCAATGCGGCGAGCCAACGGGTGCCGGCCCGCACAGTCCTCCGGGACGCGGCGTTTACCGCCCGTGTCGGCAGCCGCATCGACGAGGAGGCGCTGCGGCAGTTCCTGGTGCGGATGGGCTTTTCGCAGAGCCCGACGGTGCTGGAACCGGGCGACTACGCGGTGCGCGGCGGTATTATCGACATTTATCCCCCGGGCGATGGCGGCCCGGTGCGGCTGGACCTGTTCGGTGACGTGCTGGACGGCGCGCGTCGCTTCGATCCGGCGACGCAGCGGACGACCGACAAGCTGGACATGGTCGAGCTTGCGCCGGTGTCCGAGGTCATCCTCGACGAGGCGGCGATCACCCGATTCCGGCAGAACTACCGCATCGAGTTCGGGGCCGCCGGCACCGATGATCCGCTGTACGAGGCGGTCAGCGCCGGACGCAAGCACCAGGGGATCGAGCATTGGCTGCCGTTCTTTCACGAGACGTTGGAAACCCTGTTCGAATATCTGCCCGACGCGACCATCACGCAGGACGATCAGGTCACACCGACCCGGCTGGCGCGCTGGGACAGCATCGCCGATCAATATGAAACCCGAAAGTTGGCGATGCAGACCAAGGCGCGGATCGACAGCGTGTACAAACCCGCGCCGCCGGGCCTTCTCTATCTCGACGATGCCGCCTGGAGCTCCGCGATCGACGGACGCAGGCTGTTGCAGTTCAACCCGTTGCCGCAGGCGTCGGGGCCGGGCGTGATCGATGCGGGCGGGCGGATCGGGCGCAACTTCGCGCCGGAACGTCAGCAGGAACAGGTCAGCCTGTTCGGTGCGCTCGCCGATCATGTGCGCGCACGCCTGCAGGCTGGGCCGGTGGTGATCGCGTCTTATTCCGAAGGCGCGCGCGAACGGCTTTCGGGCCTGATCGAAGACGAAGGTCTGGCCGAAACCATCCCGATCCCGAACGCGACCCGCATCGGCAAGCGCGGCCTCCACCTGGCGGTCTGGGCGCTGGAACACGGGTTTCAGACCAAGGACCTGACGGTGATCGCCGAGCAGGATGTTCTGGGGGATCGGTTGATCCGCACCGCCAAGAAGCGGCGGAAGGCCGAGAACTTCCTGACCGAGACGCAATCGCTGTCGCCGGGCGACCTGGTCGTGCACGTGGACCATGGGGTCGGCCGCTACCAGGGTATGGAGGTCATCACCGCCGCTGGCGCGGCGCATGAATGCCTGCTGCTGGAGTATGCCGAGGGCGCCCGGCTCTATCTACCAGTCGAGAACATCGAATTGCTGTCCCGCTTCGGTCACGAGGAAGGACTGCTCGACCGGCTGGGAGGCGGCGCGTGGCAGGCCAAGAAGGCCAAGCTCAAGGAGCGCATCCGCGAAATGGCCGACCGCCTGATCCGGGTTGCGGCCGAACGGGCGCTGCGCAAGGCGCCGATCCTCGAGGCCGAGCATCACGCCTGGGAGGCGTTCTCGGCCCGTTTTCCCTATCAGGAAACCGACGATCAGCTGGCCGCGATTGCCGACGTGATCGGCGACATGACCAGCGGGCAACCGATGGACCGGCTGATCTGCGGCGACGTCGGGTTCGGCAAGACCGAGGTCGCGATGCGCGCCGCCTTCGTCGCCGCCATGTCGGGCGTGCAGGTTGCCGTGATCGCGCCGACGACATTGTTGGCGCGGCAGCACTATGCGAGCTTCGCCGATCGGTTCCGGGGCTTTCCTTTCCAGGTGCGGCAATTGTCGCGCTTCGTCAGTGCGAAGGAGGCTCAGCTGACCCGGGACGGCATGGCGCGCGGCACGGTCGATATCGTCATCGGAACGCATGCGCTGCTGGCCAAGGGGGTGCGGTTTCAGAACCTCGGCCTGCTGATCATCGATGAGGAACAGCATTTCGGCGTCTCCCACAAGGAGCGGCTGAAACAGCTGCGCAGCGACATCCACGTTCTGACACTGACCGCGACTCCGATACCGCGCACTCTGCAACTGTCGCTGTCAGGCGTGCGCGACCTGTCGATCATCGGAACACCGCCGGTCGATCGCCTGGCCATCCGCACCTATGTCAGCGAATTCGATGCGGTGACGATCCGCGAGGCGCTGCTGCGTGAGCATTACCGGGGCGGGCAGTCCTTCTACGTCGTTCCGCGCATCTCGGATCTAGCCGAGATCGAGGAGTTCCTGAAGGAGCAGTTGCCGGAACTGACCTACGTGGTCGCGCATGGCCAGCTTGCCGCGGGTGAACTCGATGACAAGATGAACGCTTTCTACGACGGCAAGTTCGATATCCTGCTTGCCACCACCATCGTCGAAAGCGGGCTGGATATTCCGACCGCGAACACGATGGTGGTGCATCGCGCCGACATGTTCGGGCTGGCGCAGCTCTACCAGATCCGAGGGCGGGTGGGACGCTCCAAGACACGGGCCTATGCGTATCTGACGACCAAGCCGCGCGCCAAGCTGACCCCGGCGGCCGAGAAACGGTTGCGCGTTCTGGGATCGCTCGACACGCTCGGCGCCGGGTTCACCCTGGCCAGTCAGGATCTGGACATTCGCGGCGCGGGCAACCTGCTGGGCGAGGAACAGTCCGGCCAGATGCGCGACGTGGGCTACGAACTTTACCAGACGATGCTTGAGGAGGCGATCGCCAAGATCCGCGCGGGCGAGATGGAAGGCTTGAGCGAGGCCGACGATCAATGGGCGCCGCAGATCAATCTGGGGGTGCCGGTTCTCATCCCCGAAGAATACGTGCCGGATCTCGACGTGCGGTTGGGCCTTTATCGCCGTCTGTCGTCGCTCACCACCAAGGTCGAACTGGAAGGCTTCGCGGCGGAACTGATCGACCGGTTCGGCAAACTGCCGCGCGAGGTCAACACTCTGCTCCTCGTGGTGCGGATCAAGGCGATGTGCAAACGGGCCGGGATCGCCAAGCTGGATGGCGGCCCGAAGGGCGCGACGATCCAGTTCCACAACGACAAGTTCGCCAACCCCGAAGGGCTCGTGGCCTTCATCCAGGATCAGCGTGGACAGGCCAAGGTGAAGGACAACAAGATCGTCGTGCGCCGGGACTGGCGCAAGGAGTCCGACAAGATCAAGGGTGCATTCGCCATCGCGCGCGATCTGGCCGAGAAGGTCAAGGCGAAGAAGCCGACACGCTGAACTTCAGGTTTGGCAAACGCGCGCCGGCCGGCCATCGAGGCCGTCCGGTGCGATCCGGACGCGGGGCGTCCGAATGGGGCGTGCCGAAACTTCGTCGGGACTAGTAGAAGCCGACTTCGGCCACATCGACCCGGGCGCTGTGGTCCCGCCCGAAGGCGACGATGCCGAGCGACTTGAGGCTGTCGGCCCGTGGTGTCGCCCGCAGCATCCGGCCCGAGGGTCGGAAATCGCTTAGCGGCAGGCGTATTTCAGACCAGGTGTCGGACACCGGGAACTCTGCCTGATAGTACTGCCAGGGCAGGAGGGTTCCGCCGGTCCGCAGGTGCACGAAATAGGGCCCGTTGCTGCCGCGCACGACGAGGCGCACGCCGGTGGTTCCCTCCGGAGCGCTGTCGGCCAGATCGGTCCGAAACTGGATGAAACCGCCATTGTTGGCGGTGCTCACCTCGCCGGTCATCCGGGCGTAGTTCCGGCCGTTCTCGGATCTGAACGCGACCTGTCCGCTGGACACGCCGCCCATCACAGTGTCCGCAAAGAAGCGCCATCGGGTTTCGGGCGCGGTGTCGAACCGGTCGATCACGGCTGCCTGTGCCAACATGGGCGGCGCGGCGCACATGAGGGCCAGCAGGAAGGCGGCGACGAGAGTCGGTCTGGGCATTGGAAAGCCTCGTTAAGTCGGGTCGTTCTCCGAGATATGGGCACGAAGGAGCGCAAGGTTAAGCCTCGGATCGCATCAGCCCGCGCGGCGCATCGCCGCTTGCGCGCAGAAGCAGGAGGCCGCGACGATATTGTCGGCTCGTCCGAGCGCCAGTTCAAGCCGTTGCTTGACCTGGCGGAGTTCGCGAGTCTCGCCACGGGCCTTCAGGCAATCGTGCAAGCCCTTCAGGCTCCAGACATTGTCGGGATGGACCGCAGCGCGGGCGATGGTTCCGCCCAGACCGAGATCCTCGCGGTAGACGATTTCCGCCTCGTCGATGCGGCCCTGTTCGAACAGAAGCGCGCCAAGCGCGTGGCGCGTCGGCTGCATCCAGCCCCATGGCTCGTCATAGGGCAGGGCGTCATCGAGTTGCACGGAGTTGCGCAGATGAGCGAAAGCCACGTCGAAATTGCCCTTGCGGTACTCGATCTCGCCGCGCAGCATTTCGTGCGCGATCGACAGGAGATCGCACACCTTGTTGTTGTGCATCAGGCGCGTCTCGGGAACGCGCGCACAGGCGGCCAGAAACAACGCTTCCTCGGCTTCGGCCTCTGCCACGCGACCGGTCGCGGCCAGGGCGATGGCGCGGGCGTAGTGCACGGAGGCCGTGAGCGTCCGGTAGAGATCGGCATCCTTTGGCGGCGTGAGCGCAATGGCGTCCTCCCAGCGTCCGAAGCGCACGAGGATATGCGGCTCCAGCGCCATGAAGCTTTCGAAATAGTCGGCCATCGGCGGGCTTTCGATCCGCAGCAATTTTTCGGGCGTGGTCTCCCACAGGCCACGGTTGGCGGCCAGGGCCGGTTCAAGCTGGCCGAGGAACAACGCGCCGTAGATGACGAAGTGATAATTGTGCTGCCGGTATCCCGAGTAGATGTTGAACGCTCCTTCGCGGGCGAAATACTTGAGGTCTGCCTCTATCGCCTTCTGGTTCCAGAACACGACGTCTCGATAATGGCCGCACAGCACGTCGATATGGGTCGCCATGTGAACCAGATGTCCGGAATCGGGCACGAGCGTACGCAGCACATCCCCGGCCTTGAGCGCCTTTTCGGGGCAGGGCGACATCTCCATGAGGTGCACGTAAAGGTGCAGAAGCCCCGGATGCGCCATCGCACCGGGCAGCGTCTCCATCGCCGTTTCCAGGACCGACCGCGCCGTCAGGGTCTCGGCACCCGCCGCCGGTTCGCCTGTCGCGAGGTCCCACATCTGCCAAGGGGTCAGGTTGAGCAGTGATTCCACGTAGATCGAGCGAAGATCGAGGTGATCGGGGCAGGCCTCGAAGGCGTTCTTCATGGCGGAGGCGAAGGCGCGGTTCCAGGCTTCCATGTTCTCGACCGGGTCGCGCTGCGGATAGCGGGCGGGCAGGGCGTCGATCAGGGCACGCTCGGGTTCTGTGCAGTCGTCGCGTCGGGCAAGCGCCGCTTGCGTGGCGTCATGCGCCTGGGCGAGCGCCTTCGCGCGGCTTTCGGGATCGAACAACTCCCACGGCATGTTGTAGTTTGGACCCGATGCATAGGCGATACCCCAATGCGCCATCGCGCAGTCGGGATCCGCCAGCACAGCACGGCGAAAACAGACGATCGCCTCTTCGTGGTTGAAGCCATAGGTCCAGATCAGGCCCCGGTCGAACCAGAGCTGCGCTTCGGGCTGCGCCGTGGTGATCGGGCAGCTGTGGGATCCGAGGTCGTAATAGGGTTCCATCTGACACCTCCCGTTTGGGGGAAGGATACAGTCAACGCGCCACATTGCCAGAGCGTTCAGACCGGCACGCGGTCCTCAAGCCGCCCCATGTGCAGCATCAGGGCGAACCCGGTCGAGGACATCACCACCACGGCAGCCGCGAGCGGTACGAGGGAACCGTCGAACATGAGCCCGACAGGGGCTGCGATGGCTGCAGCGAGCACGGTCGAGATCGCCCCGATCACCGATGCGGCCATGCCGGCTATATGTCCCATCGGTTCCATCGCGATGGCGTTCAGGTTGCCGAGCGTGGTTCCGGCCATGAAGAAGAGGCAACATTGCCAGGTGACGAAGATAACGAACAAGGCGGTTAGCGGCAGGTCCAGACCTGAAAGAGCCAAAACACAGCTCGACAGCACAACCTGCGCCCCCAGCGACCAGGTTACCATCCGGCGCATGCCGACGCGAACAACGATGGCGGCGTTCAGAATGCTTGCTGTTCCCGAGACCAGGGCAACCGCCCCGAACCAGAAGGGAAAGCTGGCGGCGCGGTCGAAGATGACGTCATAGATGGGCTGAACCATGGTCAACGTGCTGAACAGCATGCCCATGCAGAGCGTCTGAACGATGATGGACAGGCGCACCGTCGGGTGGGTGACCATCTCGCGCACCGCGCCCAGCAGCAAAGGCGCGCGAAACGGGCGGCGTTTCTCGATTGCGAGCGGCTCGGGCAGTCGGATGCCCATCCAGCAAATGCAGATCAGCGAGAACAGGATGAACGCCGCGAAAATGCCGCGCCAGCCGACGAGCGCGATGATGCCCGCGCCCAGCATCGGCGCGAAGGCGGGGAAGATGGTGAAGATCATCATCGCGATCGACATCATGCGCGCCATTTCGCGTCCGACATAGAGGTCGCGCATGATCGCAACCGCGACGACGCGGGGTGCGGCCGCGCCGATCCCCTGCAAGACGCGCGCGGCCAGAACGAGCTCGAGCGAGGAACTGGCCCAGGCAACGGCAGCGGCGAAGATATACAGAAGCGAGCCGACCAGGATCACCGGCTTGCGCCCGAAAGCATCCGACAGTGGGCCGGTGAAGAACGTGCCGATCCCCATGCCGAGTACGAAGGACGTCAGGATCAGTTGCGCGCGGTTCAGATCGTCCGGGCTGAGTTCGGCGCCGATCTCCGGCAAGGCCGGAAGCATCGCATCAATCGAAAAGGCGATCGTCGCGAACATCATCGCGATCAGCGCGATGAATTCGCCGCGCGACATTGGGTTTCGCATGGGCACTCCGGATCAATGCAGGGGCGCTATCACAGCTTTTCGCAGTTGACCAGAACGGCCTTGGCATATACCTGACAAAAATGATAGGAAAAAGAGACTCAAGACCGAGAGGACAGAGAAATGAACAGATTCCCAATCATGCTTGCCGCCGCATTCCTGGCCGCGCCAGCGCTTGCCTCGGGCCCGGGCGAGAGCCACGCGGGCAAGGGCACAGACTATATCCCCAACGGCGTGTTCGGCTACGAGGTGTTCGAAGCCTCGGTCGCACACGCGGATCTGGTATCCTGCCCGGCCTCTTTCGATGAAAACGTGGTCTTCTGCCGCATGACACTGGCCAACGAACAGGCGCATGTCTTCGTCTTCTCGTTCGACGGAGACCAGCCGTTGCTGGCAGTCAAGCACTACGATCTGGACGACGAGCTTTTGCCGTTCTGATCGGCGCCGGGCTGATCATCCTCGTTGGCCGCGGCGGGCCGGTCGCCCGCCGTGTGTCCCAATCGACCGATCAGCCATTCCGTATGCTCTTCGCGCTTGCGCATGTGATAGAGCGCGAATTGCTGAATCGCGACGGCAAACACGCCCAGCCCGACGAAGATGAACACGGTTGTGCCGATCTTGCCAAGCGCTGTCGCCGGAACCAGCGAGCCGTAACCCACGGTGGAAACCGTGACCACGGTGAAGAAGTAGGAATCCAGCCAGCTCCATCCTTCGACGATGCGAAAGAATACGGTGCCCAACGTCAGGACGCCAACAAGGCTGATCACGACGGTATGGGCCTTGAAGGGCTTCACCTGGCCTCGGCCTCCTCGGCGATCTGTGCTTTCAGCTCGCCGATCACCTTCTGCCAGAGCTCGGGCGACTGCGCGCCCGGAACGGCGTGTTTGCCGGCGACGATGAAGGTGGGCACCGAGGTCACACCCATTTCGCGACTGTGCGCTTCCCGCCTGGCGATATCCTCGCGGTCGGCGTCCGATTGCAGCAAGCGGCGTACCACGGCCGCATCCATTCCAAGACCGTCCGCGATATCCGCCAGAATGTCGGGATCGCCTATGTCCCGTGCCTCGACGAAATAGGCCTTGAACAAGGCATCGACCGCTGCGGTCTGGCGCCCCTCAATCCCGGCCCAATGGATCAGGCGATGGGCGTCCATCGTGTTGGGCGTCCGCTGCATGTCTTCGAAATTTATGGTGAGCCCGGCGGCCTCGGCGTTCTGAACAACCGGGGCATAGGCCCGGACCGCGCCTTCCTTGCCGCCGAACTTGGTTTCCAAATAGGTGCGCCGATCCATGCCTTCGGCGGGCATCTCGGGGTTCAGCTGGAACGGATGCCACTGAATGACGAACGGATGATCCGGGATCGCCGCCAGTGCCGCGTCCAGATGGGTCTTGCCGATATAGCACCACGGGCAGATCGGATCGGACAGGATATCGAGAGTGATGGTCTGGTCGGTCATGATGTCTTTGCCTTGAAATATGCGGGCAAGGCGCGGCGCAGGAGCTTTCCGTTGGCGCTGCACGGCAATGCCGGAAGGTGAACGAAGGCCCGCGGTTGCTTGTAGCGCGCCAGCTTGTCACTGACATAAGCCCCGAGGTCGGCGTCGTCCAGTTCGCGGGGGCCTGTGTAGAAGGCCGCGATGATGCACACGTCTTCCTTGACCTCGACCTCGGCCACGCCGACCTGGGTGACCCCCGGATGGCCGGCAAGCGCGATCTCGACCTCGAGCGGCGAGACACGGTAGCCGCCGGCGTTCATCATGTCGTCGTCGCGACCGAGGTAGCTGATCTGCCCATCGACCGCCATGGCACCCAGATCGCCGGTCAGGAACCAGTCACCGCGAAACCGTGCGGCGGCTTCGTCCGGCGCGTTGAGATAGCCCAGCATCAGGCCGGGATCGTCGCGGTGCACGGCGATCACGCCTTCCTCGCCCTGCGGAACAGGACCGTCCGGACCGAGGATTGCCACCCGTCGCCCGTCCTGCGGTTGCCCCAGCGCCTCGCCCCGCGCCGGATGCATTGGGCTTGAGGAAATGAAGGTCGAGCATTCCGTCATCCCATAGGCTTCGTAGAGTGGCGTTCCGGTGGCCTGTGTCCACATGTCCAGCAGATGAGTGGACAGCTTTTCGCCGGCGCTGAGGCCATGACGCAATGCCGGCAGGGTCAGGCTTTCGCCCTCGGTGAGGAATTTTCTGTAAACACCCGGCGCCGCTGCGAAAATCGTCGCCTCATACTGATCGAGAAGGGCTGGAATTTCCGCAAGATCGGTGCCCGGCTGCGGAATCAGCGCTGTCGCGCCGAGGGTCCAGGGATCCATCAGCCCGGTGCCGAGCGTGTAGGTCCAGTTGAAGGCGCCCGCGTGGAGCAGCCGGTCGTCGGGTGTCAGCCCGTACCAGCCATCGACCATCATCCGGCGCGCCCAGATCGCGCGATGGGCATGGGCGACCGCACGCGGCGACCCCGAGGTGCCCGAAGTATAGACCACGTAGGCGAGCCTGTTCGGATCGCCCATGTGCCAGTCACACGGCGGCAGTTCGCGCATGGCGCGCAGCTCGGACAGGACGATTGTGCGAGGGTGGGCGGCACAGGCGACCTCGGGATCGCGCAGGACCGCCGCGATCGACAATTCGTCGATCATCTTGCGCGTTTCCGCCTCGGTCAGCTGCGAGGACGTCGGCACCGGCACGAGGCCCGCGGCGATGGCACCGAGATAGGCAATCGGGAAGTCGACCGTATTGCCGAGCCGCATCAGCACGATGTCTCCGGGCGCAAGCCCGGCCTGCAGCAGCCCGGTGCCCGTCGCGCGCACCGCATCGTGCAGATCGGCGTAGGTCCAGTTCTGCGCGCCCTGCGGTCCAAGCACTGACAGCGCCAGTTTGCCGGGCGCCGATCCGGCACGGGCCAGCACGTGACGGGCGAGGTTGAACGGGGTCGGGCAGGGCTCAGGCGCCCCATGATCGAATACGGAAAGCATGTGGTTGGCTAGCCCGCCGCGCCGGGCGTTGCAAGCCGTACCGGGCGCACATATAGAGCGCGCATGACGCCCCGTGATCCCAAATCGCTCATCCGTGTCGCTCGCAGTTCCGGGCAGGAAACCAGTGCCGAGCCGCTGGATCTTGGCGCGCGGGTGCGCGAGTTGCGAAAGGCGCGATCCTGGACGCTGGAGCAGGCGGCCAGCCAAGCGGGATTGGCGCGTTCGACCCTGTCAAAGATCGAGAACGGGCAGATGTCGCCGACCTATGATGCGCTGAAGAAGCTTGCGGAGGGGTTGCAGATCTCGGTTCCGCAGCTTTTCACGCCGCCCAAACGGGACCAGGTGAACGGACGCATGGCAGTCACGAAATCGGGCGACGGCACCGCGCAGGCGACAGTCACCTACGAACATGAACTGCTGGCCGACAGTCTGACAAAGAAGCAGATGCTGCCGTATCGCGCTCGTGTTCGCGCGCGCTCGATGGACGAGTTCGACGGATGGGTGCGGCATGACGGAGAGGAGTTCCTCTACGTGCTGACCGGTGTCATCAAGCTGTATACCGAGTTCTACGAGCCGGTGGAAATGCGTCGGGGGGACAGCGCCTATTATGACGCGACGATGGGGCACAACGCGGTGTCCGTCAGCGAGGACGACGCGCTGATTCTCTGGGTGACGTCACTGACCTGACGCTCAGGCGGCGGCAGGACCTTCCTCGCTGTCGCGCATCAGCCCTTGCACATAAAGGAAATCCTCGACTTCCTCATGCGCTTCGGTCAGCGAGAGATTGTGTCTCTGCGCAAGATACGCCTCGAACCGGCTGCGGTCGATCTTGGCGAACGGCATCGCGGATTCCTCGAGGTTGGGAAATCGCTCTTGCAGGGCGCGGTACCAGTACGCCCAGTCCTGTGTCAGGTCGGTCCAGATCATCACGTCTCATCCCCTTCGGCATCAAATGCCTCCCGCAACACAGCTTAGTATCGCTGCGGCGCAGAAAAAAGGGCTTTTCGGTCGCATGACCGGCTTCAGTCACCTTGATACCACCATACATCCGGCAGGAACCCGACTCCGTCGCCATAGATCGGCAGGCGACCCGGGTAGTGTAGCTGCCGCGCATGTGCGATTCGGCCCACGTCGTATTGCCAGATCGGAATGACGTAGCGCCCGGTGGTCAGGACACGATCCAGCGCGCGTACTGCCGTGGTGAAGTCCTCGTGCGTCTGGGCCGCGAGCATCGCATCGATCAGCCCGTCCACCGCCGGAGAGGAAACGCCCATGAGGTTGCGCGTCCCGGGCGTGTCCACCCCGTGACCGCCCCAATAGAGCCGCTGTTCGTTGCCGGGCGACAGCGACAGGTCGCGACGGAAGGTGGTCATGTCGAAATCGTAGTCTACGAGTCGAGCGGCATATTGCGCATCGTCCACCTTGGTCACACGCGCATCGATGCCCAGCCGTTCGAGCGCCCGGCTGTAAAGCTCGATCGCGGTCTGATTGCCGGTATCGCCCTGCCGCAGCAACACTTCGAAGGTGAAGCGGCCCTGTTCGGGATGCGTCAAGCGGCCGTCCTGAACTTGCCAGCCGGCCTCGTTCAGCAAGGTCAGCGCGCGGCGCAGGTTGGTGCGGTTGCGTGCGGTACCGTCGCTGGTGGGCAGGGTATAGCCCTCGAGCGCGCCGGGCAGCAGCGCGGTCCGAAACCGTGACAGAAGCTCGCGCACGGCGCCCTCGGCCGGGCCGGGTTGCATGGCGAGTTCCGAGTTCGAGAAGTAGGACGTGATCCGGGGCTGTGCACCGCCGGTCATGGTGTCGTTTATGTACTCGAAGTTGAAGGCCAGAAGCATCGCCTCGCGCACGCGCCAGTCGTCAAAGGGGGCACGGCGGGTGTTCATCACGAATCCGGTCATGCCCGAGGGGCGTTTGTGAGGGATCTCGGACTTGACGATATCGCCGCGCAGTACGGCGGGAAAGCCATACTGGGTTTCCCATTTCTCGGCGTTGAATTCGCGAATGGCGGTCAGTTCGCCGGCCTTGAACGCTTCGAACAGCACGGTTTCGTCGCCGTAGAATTCGACCCGCAGTTCGTCGAGATTTTGTGTTCCGCGCCGGATCGGCAGGTCGCGGCCCCAATAGTCGGGGTTGCGCCGAAGGGTGACATGCCGGCCGGCTTCGAAATCCGACACGACATAGGCGCCGGTGCCGATCGGAATCTCGTCGAGCCCCGAGTCTGCGAAGGACTTGCCCTCCCACTGCGCCTCTTTCAGGATCGGGCGCAAGCCGGCGATCAGGGCCAGTTCGCGATCCGAGGTGTTGAAGCTGAGCCGGATGGTGCGAGGTCCGGTCTGCGCGATCTCCTCGACCTGGCTGGCGAGACCGCGATAGCGCAGGTGTCCCTCGCGGCCGAGAGTCTCGTAGGACCAGATCACGTCGCCGACCGTGACCGGTGTTCCATCCGAGAACTCGGCGCGCGGATCGAGGTCGAATTCGACCCAAGATCGGTCCGGCGCGGTGCGCACTGATTCGGCAAGCAGACCGTAGAGCGTGAAGGGTTCGTCCCACGAGCGGGCCAGGAGGCTCTCGTATCCCCAGAAGCGGAGTTGCCAGGGTGCGGTGCCTTTCTGGACGAACGGGTTGAGCGAGTCGAACCCGCCCGTGTTGCCAAAGACGATCCGTCCGCCCTTGGGCGCATCCGGATTGGCATAGGGCAGGGACACAAAATCGGGTGGTAGGGCGGGGGCACCATACATAGCTATGCCATGAGGTGATTCCGAGTGGCCCGGATCGGCGCTCAGAATCGCGGCGATACCGCCGATGATCGCGCACCCGCGTTGGAAAAAATCTGGTCGCACTTTGGCAACAATCCCGCTCTTGCCTTATTTCGTTAACGTTCAGGCTAACGAGGGATTCACGTCTTTTCAAACTTTTAGCTTGGACGCGCGCGGAGAATTGCGTATAAAGGTGTCACTGCTCGATAGGTTTCTTGCCTGTATGAAACCTGCCTCAATAACTTAACGCCCGCTTCGTGCGGGCGTTTTTTTTTGGTCGTGTTCTGATGCACCAAGATGTGGCGCGGGGGGCGGCGAGACCGAGCTCAGTTCGGTTTTGCCGTTTCCTTTGCAGGTGCAGCATGGCAGTTTGTGCCAGCAACCATCGCAACCAGAAAGAGGCCGTCATGTCGCTGAAGGGAAAAACCGCCGTCATCACCGGATCGAACTCGGGCATCGGGCTTGGCATTGCGTGGGAACTGGCGCGGGCCGGGGCCGACGTGGTGCTGAATTCTTTTACCGACCGTGACGAGGATCATGCGCTGGCCGAAGAGATCGCGAAGGAGACGGGAGTGGTCGCCCGCTATGTCAAGGCCGATATGTCCAGCGGGGCGGAGTGTCGCGCATTGATCCATGAGGCAGGCGCCTGCGACATCCTGATCAACAATGCAGGCATCCAGCATGTCGCCCCGATAGACGAGTTTCCCATGGAGAAGTGGGACGCGATCATCGCGATCAACCTGAACTCGGCGTTCCACACGACCGCGGCGGCTTTGCCGATGATGCGCAAGGCTGGCTGGGGCCGGGTCATCAACATCGCCAGCGCCCATGGATTGACCGCCAGCCCCTTCAAGGCGGCCTATGTCGCGGCCAAGCACGGGATCGTCGGGATGACCAAGACCGTCGCGCTGGAAACCGCGCAGGAACCGATCACCTGCAATGCAATCTGTCCGGGCTACGTGCTGACGCCGCTGGTCGAGGCGCAGATTCCCGACACGATGAAGAAATACGACATGGGCCGCGAAGAGGTCATCAAGAAGGTGATGCTGGAGCGCCAGCCGAGCAAGGAATTCGCGACGGTCGAACAATTGGGCGGCACCGCCGTGTTCCTGTGTTCGGACGCGGCGGCGCAGATCACCGGGACGACGATCAGCGTCGATGGCGGCTGGACGGCGCTCTGACCGCGCGAGGGCAAGGTGGGGGCCAGCCCCCACGCCCCCGGAGTATTTCAACGAAGATGAAGGAGCGTGACGTGCCTGGACCCAAGCGGATCAACCTGGCCCTGCAGGGCGGTGGCGCGCATGGCGCCTTTACCTGGGGGGTGCTCGACAGGTTGTTGCAGGACGAGGAGATCGAGATCGCCGGAATCTCGGGCACTTCGGCCGGTGCGTTGAACGGCGCGGCGCTGAAGGCGGGTATGATCAGCGGCGGGCGCGAAGGCGCGCGCGCCAATCTCGACTGGCTGTGGTCGCGGGTCGGCTCGCAAAGCGACGTGCGGTTGCTGGACTGGATGCGCGGGCTGGATCCGGGCCGCATGGCCCGCGCCATCGAGTATTCCCCGGCTTTCGCCTTCGCCGATCTCTGGTCGCGGGTGATCTCGCCCTACAGCTATGGCCCGTTCTATCGCAATCCGCTGGAGCGGATCGTCGAGGCGTTCGACTACGACAAGGTCTGCGCGGATGCCGGGCCGGACCTGTTCATCTGTGCCACGCGGGTCAGGTCCGGCAAGATCAAGATCTTCTCGGGGCATGAGATCACCACCCAATCGATCCTGGCGTCGGCCTGCCTGCCGACACTGTTCCAGGCGGTCGAGATCGACGATCCCGAGACCGGGCGACGCGAGGCGTATTGGGATGGCGGCTATACCGGCAACCCGGCGCTGTTTCCGCTGTTCGCGCGCCACCTGCCGGACGATATCGTCATCGTCAACATCAATCCGCTGGAGCGGGAGGGCGTTCCGGTCACGCCTCATCAGATTCAGAACAGGATCAACGAGATCAGCTTCAACTCGTCGCTGCTGCGCGAGTTGCGCGCGATTTCCTTCGTTCAGCGGCTTCTGGAGGACGGCACGCTGACCACGGACCGGAAATCGCGGGTGCTCGTGCACATGATTGCCGACGACGCCCTGATGAACGATCTGTCGGTCGCGACCAAGTTGATGCCGAACGGGTTCGTTCTCGACCGGCTGAAAACCGCGGGACAGGAGGCGGCCGACGCGTTTCTCGCCGCGCACAAGAACGACCTGAACCGGGTCGGCACCGTCGACTTGGCAGAAACCTACGGTTAAGTGCCGGTCTTGATCCGGTCCCGGATCTCGAGAGGCAGTGGATCATCCTTGCTGTTGGGATAGACGAGGCCTGCCGAGATCACGAGTTTCGCCGCCTCCTCGACGGACATGTCCAGTTCGATCACGTCTTCCTTTGGCAGGAAGAGCAGGAACCCCGAGGTCGGGTTCGGCGTGGTCGGCAGGAAGACGCTCATCAACTGTCCCGTGGTTTCGACCCGCTTGGCGACCTCGCCCTTGGCAGTGGTCGAGATGAACCCGATCGCCCAGATGCCCTTGCGCGGATATTCGATCAGGCAGGCGGTTTCGAAGGAGCGTTCGGATTGCGCAAAGACGGTTTCGGAAATCTGCTTGATGCCCGAATAGATCGACCGGACGACCGGCATCCTGTCGACCAGGCTTTCCCCCCAGCGGATCAGTGAGCGGCCGATCAGTCCCTTGGCGATCCAGCCGACGAAGATGGTGAACACGAGGAAGATGATCACGCCGACGCCGCGCAGGTTGATGCCGATGTAATGTTCGGGGCGGATGGTCTGGGGCACCAGTGGCAGAACGAAACCGTCGATCCAGCCGATCACCGTCCAGATCAGCCAGATGGTCAGGCCGACGGGCGCGATCACCACCAGTCCGGTCAGGAAGGACGACCGCAGGCGGGCGAACAGGCTGGGCCTGCGGGAAGAGGGATCGTCGTCAAAGGGGGTTGTCATCGGCAGTCCATCGGTTTCGAAGGCAAATTAGGCACTTGTCCGCCTGCCTACAATGGCAACCGTATCCTAAACCTCCGTCAGCCCGCCGTGTTTGTCATTGCTTGTGCAATCCGCGCCGCCAGTCGCGCGTTGTTGCGCACCAAGGCGATGTTGGCGGTCAGGGAGTGCCCGTCTGTCTGTTCATAGATTCGCTGCAGCAGGAAGGGGGTGACGTCCTTTCCGGTGATGCGGTGGCGCGCGGCATCGGCCTGGGCCGATGCGATGATCGGCGACAGTGTCTCGACCGGAATCTCGGCGTCGGTCGGAATCGGGTTGGCGACGAGTTGGCCACCGGGTACGCCGAGCGCGCGGCGCACAAGATGCGCCCGTGCGATCGCGGCGGGCTCGTCCATGCGCAGCGGCGCCTTGTGCCCGGACCGGGCCGACCAGAAGGCCGGAAACGCGTCCTGACCGTAGGCGATGACCGGTACGCCGAGCGTTTCCAGCACTTCCAGCGTCTTGGCGATGTCGAGAATGGCCTTGGCCCCTGCGGCGACGACGGTGACGGGGGTCTGGGCGAGTTCCTGAAGATCGGCGGAGATATCGAAGCTCGATTCTGCACCCTGGTGCACGCCGCCGATTCCGCCGGTGGCGAAGACCGGGATCTGCGCGTGATGGGCCGCGATCATTGTCGCCGCGACCGTCGTGGCGCCGGTGCCGCCGGTCGCGAGACAGGCGGCGAGGTCCGCGCGCGACAGCTTGGCGACCTGATTGGCCTGCGCGAGGGCGGTGAGTTGCTCGGGTTCGAGACCGACATGCAGACGCCCCTCCAGCACCGCCATCGTGGCGGGCGTGGCGCCGGTCTCGCGAATGTCGGCTTCGACCTGGCGCGCGACCTCGACATTCCTGGGATAAGGCATCCCGTGGGTGATGATCGTGCTTTCCAGCGCGACGATGGGTGACTTGGCCGCCTTGGCGGCGCGGACTTCTTTGGACAGGCTAAGGTCGATCACAGTGGGGTGTCTCCGGATACGTAGATGGCGGCGGCGTGAAGCGCGCTGGCCAGGGCCGCTTCCCGGTCCTGGCCTTCGGCTTCGGCGGCGATATGTGCGGCCATGAAGGTGTCGCCAGCGCCGGTGACGCGGGTGACCAGTACTTCGGGCGGTGTCAGGCCGATTGCGCCGGTCGGGTCTGCCTCGGTCGCGGTGCGTTCGCCGTCGGTCACCAGCACGCGCGCGGCGCCGCGCGCGATCAAGCCCCGTGCAGCCTCCTGCGACGAGGCGAACTCCGTCTGGCACAGCAGTCCGGCTTCCTCGAGGTTGACGTAGAGCGTGGCGCGGCGGTGGGTGATGAAGGGCAGCAGTCGTTCGGCCTTGCCGGGAGAGGCGGGCGCGACCCTCAGATCGGCGTCGGCGAAGGCGGCATCGCGTGCGATCCGTTCCAGCAAACTGCGCGTGAGGTTGCCGTCCAGCGCGATCAGCCCGTCAAAGCGGCGCGTCGCGGTGCCGAGTGGGCCGTGCAGCAGCGGCCGCAGGATCTTGTCGCCGGCCGCTTCCAGTGAATGGGCGTCCGCGATGGCCGCGATCAGGCCGTTCGCCGCCTCGACCGCCATGTAACGGTCGGTCGGCAGATCGTCGGAGCGGTAGACATGGTCCGTGATCATTCCCAGGCGGGCGCAGGCCTCGGTCAGTTCGTCGCCTTCGGGATCGCGTCCGATCGTGCTCAACAGCGTTGGCGTCAGACCGAAGCGCACCAGTGTCATGGCGATGTTCATCGCGACCCCGCCGGGCAGCCGGGTGATGCGGCCCGGCACGTCGGAGCCTTGCCGCATGTGGCTTGCGGACCGTCCGATCACGTCCCAGAGGACGCTGCCGATACAGATGATCCCTGTGTGGGCGGTTCGTGTCATGGCAAGGCTTGTGACCCCATTCCGCCCGGCGCGCAAGGGGAGTGGCGCGGCGGGTCAGGGCACATGAACGGTCAGCGTCGCGCTGAGGCTTTCCCGTACCGCGACCCGGTTATCTCCAGAGACTTGCCCCACGACCGCTTCGTGCAAGTGGCCATTGCCCACAGTCACTGGAACCGACGGGCCTCCGACGTGATCGATGCGATACCGTGTGAGGCGCGTTTCGCTTTCGGGCGCGCCCCGACAGATCAGACGTCTTCCAGGTCGTGAAATCTCTGATCCGAGGGCCTCAGCCCATGGCGGCGATCAGGTTGGCCAGCGCGGAGGCCGGGGCGTCGGCGCTCCAGATTTCATCGCCGATCCCGAAAAAGTCCGTGCAGGGGGCGAGGGTGCGCACCACGTCGGGGGACAGCCCGCCCTCGGCGACGACCGGGATCTCGATCACCTCGGACCACCATTGAAACAGGTCCGTTTCTGCGATCGTCCCGTCGCCGAGACCGCTCTGGGCGACCGGGCCGAAGCTGATGTAGTCGGCCCCGGCTTCGCCGGCGGTCAGCCCGTCATGGCGCGATGCGCCGCAGAAGCTGCCGACGATCGCATCCGGCCCCAGATGCTTGCGCGCTGCGCGGACCGATTTTCCGGCGTCCGTCAGGTGGACCCCGTCAAGACCCAGGCGTTCGGCCTGCAGCACGTGATCGTCGATCACCAGTGCCACGTCGCGGGCATGCGCGATTTCACGCAGCGTATCGGCGGCGCGACCGATCTGGTCTTCGTCGCGGGTGGCGAGCGACAAGCGGAGGCAGGCGATGGCATGGCTGTCGAGCACCCGCGCGAGCTGTTCGGAGAAGGGCTCGGGATCGAACGCAGCGGGGGTGATGAGGTAGATCTGCGGTGTCTCGGGGCTGGTCATCGGGCGGTCCTGATCTGTTTCGCCGTGGTGTATCCCAAGCCGCGGGAGATGAAAACGTCCATGCCTCCGGCGGGAGTATTTTTGCGAAGATGAAGCCGCGATCACTTGACCCTCGGCGTTGGGGAACCTTAAGCGGGGGACGGTTTTCACGGAGACAGACATGCCGAGCGAAGAGCCGCAGCCCGCCATCGTCCTTGTGCGCCCGCAGATGGGTGAGAATATCGGCGCCGCGGCGCGGGCGATGTGGAATTTCGGTCTGGACCGGATGCGGATCGTGGCGCCCCGCGACGGCTGGCCCAACCCGAAGGCGGATGCGATGGCCAGCGGTGCCGGGCGGCTGCTGGACGAGGCGCAGCTCTGCGCCGATCTGCCCGAGGCGATCGGGGACAGTGCCTTCGTCTTCGCGACGACCGCACGTCAGCGGGACCTGACCAAACCGGTCTTTGACCCCGAGGAGGCGATGCGGTTGGCGGCGGACAAGATCGCGTCGGGCGAGAAAGTCGCGATTCTGTTCGGGCCCGAACGGGCGGGGCTGGAGAACGAGGACATCGCCCGCGCGAACGCGATCATCTCGGTCCCGGTGAACCCGGCGTTTCCGTCGCTGAACCTGGCGCAATGTGTGTTGCTTGCGGGATACGAGTGGCAGCGCCAGCGGACTGCGGCACCGACGCCGGCCCGGACGGTTCCCGACGTCGCCACCGGCGCGGAGGTCGAGGCGCTGGCCCGTCACTACGAGGAGCGGCTGGAGGAAGCGGGTTTCTTCTTTCCCGACAGCAAGGCCGAGAGCATGAAGGTCCACCTGCGAAACCTCTGGTCCCGGATGCCGATGACGCGCGCCGATGTCCGGATGCTGCACGGAATCCTGCGGCAGATGGTCCGCTGGAAAGAGCGTGGCGGGTGATCCGGCTGGACGCCCGGGGTGGACCGCCCTAGGCTCTGCCGAAATTCGCGACAACGAGGCCGGGATGAGCCAGAAACGCAACATTTTCGAAGAGGTGGCGGAGCCCGGGGCCCGCACAGTGACCCCGCGCACGGGGACGATCGACCAGGGACGGGGCGGCGCCAGGCGCGGTGTCCGGCTCTGGTTGATGATCCTGTTCGCACTGGTCGTCGTGATGATCGCCGTGGGCGGGCTGACGCGGCTGACCGACAGCGGTCTGTCGATCACTGAATGGCGCCCGATCACCGGGGCCGTGCCGCCGATGAATGCGGCGGACTGGCAAGCGGAGTTCGACAAGTACAAGCAGATCGACGAGTTTCGCATCCAGAACCAGTGGATGGAGCTTGACGACTTCAAGGTGATCTACTGGTGGGAATGGGGCCATCGACAGTTGGGCCGGGTGATCGGGTTGGTCTGGGCGGTCGGTTTCCTCGGCTTCGCCGTCGCGCGCAACATACCGCCGGGGTGGACCGGGCGGTTGTTCCTTGTCGGTGCGCTCGGAGGCGTGCAGGGAGCGATCGGCTGGTGGATGGTGTCATCGGGCGTGACGCAGGGCGAGGGGGCGACGGATGTGGCCAGCTATCGCCTGGCGGTTCACCTGGGACTTGCCTTCGCCATCCTGGGAGTGCTGGCCTGGTATGTCTTCCTGCTGGGGCGGCCCGAGCGCGAGCTGTTGCAGGCCCGACGCGCCAAGGAAACGCGCCTGTTCGGGCTGTCCACGGGCCTTCTGCATTTCGCCTTTCTGCAGATCCTGATCGGGGCGCTCGTCGCGGGGATCGACGCCGGGCGCAGCTATACGGATTGGCCATTGATGGGCGGACAGGTGATCCCCCCCAACCCGATGCTGCTGGAGCCGGCATGGCGGAACCTCTTCGAGAACCCGGGTCTGGTGCAGTTCATCCATCGCGTCACGGGCTATCTGTTGCTGGGTTTCGGTATCGTCGTGTGGCTGAAGGGGCGGCGCAGCGCGCACGAGGCGACACGCTTCGCCTTCAACGCCACGATGGCCGTGTTGGCCTTGCAGATCGTGCTGGGCATCGTGACCGTTCTCTATGCAGCGCCCTGGCAGGTGGCGATCCTGCATCAATTGCTGGCGGTGGTGCTCTGGGTGCTGATCCTGCGGGCGCGTTTCCTGTCGGCCTATCCGATCGCCACATCTCTGCGGGGGCGTTCGGCATGACGGCTTTTGATCGATTGATCGCCTATCAGCGCGACACTGCCGCACTTGCGCAGATCGCCGGGCGGCTGGGCTGGGACCAGGAAACCATGATGCCGCGCGGCGCGGCCGCGCAACGCGGCGTCGAGATGGCGGCGATCGAGGCGGTGCTGCATGCGCGGCGCTCCGCTCCCGAGGTCGGCGAATGGCTTGCGGACGCGCGGGCGCCCGACGAGGTCGGCGCGGCCCATCTGCGCGAGATCCGCCGCGCGTATGATCGTGCGACCAAGGTGCCCGGCGATCTTGCCCGCCGTCTTGCGCAGGTCACCTCCGAAGCGCAGGGGATCTGGGCGGCGGCACGGGCGGGCGAAGACGTGGCGGCTTTTCTGCCGGTGCTCGAGGACGTCGTCGCGCTGAAGCGCGAAGAGGGGGCGGCGCTGGCCGCGGGCGGTGACGTCTATGACGCGATGCTCCAGGATTATGAACCCGGGGCATCGGCGGAGCAGATCGGGGCGATGTTCGATGCGATGCGCCCGCGTCTCGTGGCCTTGCGGAGCGCGATTCTCGCCAAGCCCGCACCGAAGGGACTGTCGGGGCAGTTCGACGAGGCGGTCCAGATGCAGCTGGCCGTGACGCTGGCGCAAGCCTTTGGCTATGACATGGCGCGGGGGCGGCTCGACAAGGCGGTGCATCCGTTCAGTTCGGGCAGCGGGGCGGATGTGCGCATCACCACGCGGACCAGCCCGACCGACCCGTTCAACTGTATTTATTCCACGATCCACGAGGTCGGTCATGCCGCCTATGAGCAGGCGATCAGGCCCGATTTCGCGCTCAGCGCGCTGGGGCAGGGCGTGTCGATGGGCGTGCACGAAAGCCAGAGCCGGATCTACGAAAACCAGATCGGCCGCAGCCGCGCCTTCACCGGCTGGCTGTTCGGGCGGATGAAGGACGCTTTCGGCGCGTTGGGTCCAGAGGACGCGGAAGCGTTCCATGCCGCGGTGAACCGGGTACACAAGGGCTATATCCGCACCGAGGCGGACGAGGTGCAGTACAATCTGCACATCATGCTGCGCTTTGACCTGGAACGCGCGCTGATGTCTGGCGATCTTCAGGTGCGCGACCTGGAAACGGCCTGGAACGACCGTTTCGCGGCGGATTTCGGATATGTGGTCGACACGCCTTCGAACGGGCTGTTGCAGGATGTGCACTGGTCCGTCGGCCTGTTCGGGTATTTCCCGACCTATGCACTGGGCAACGTCTATGCCGGTTGCCTGCACGAGGCGATGCGCGCGGCGTTGCCCGATCTCGATGCGCGGCTGGCCGAGGGCGATACATCGACTGCCACTGCCTGGCTGCGGGACCATGTTCAGCAGTTCGGCGGGCTTTACGAACCCCGCCAGCTGATCGAGAAGGCCAGTGGCGCGGTGCCGAGCGAGGAGCCGCTGTTGCGCTACCTCGAAACGAAATTCACGGCACTCTACGATCTTTGAACGGCAAACGCAGGGCCGGAGCCCTGCGTTTCAGTTCCGGTTCCGGCATCAGGCGTGGGCGGTCCTGCCCCCTGCCATCCGCGCGTCAAGCGAAAGCGCCCCGGCACCCTGCACGAAGAGTGCGAGATAACCGCCGGCCATGGCGAGGTTTTTCAGGAACATGTTCATCTGCATCTGATCGCCCGGCACATAGTGATAGAGCACTGCGGATGCGACGCAGAAGGCTGCGAGGCCGAGAGCTGCGAAGCGGGTCTGCCAGCCGACGATCAGCAGCAGGCCGCCAATGATCTCGGCCAGGACGACGGGCCAGGCGAGGAAGGCCGGGACACCGCCCGAGGCCATGTAGCCGGCAAAGCCCTGAACATCGCCGAGCTTGCCGAACCCGGCGACGACGAAGATCGCGCCCAGCAGGACGCGTGCGAGGAGAAGAACGAAAGAGTTGAGGGACATGGTTGCACTCCGTTGACCAAATCATTGGAGCACAACATGTCATGTGCGCAGTAATGGGAAACACCCAAAACTGCGCAGGTTCTGTTCACTCTCGCACGATTCTCGGCGGCGGGGACGGGTGGCGTCAAACGTCCGATGCGTCCTCTTCACCGGCGTCATTGCCCTGATCGGCGATCCAGGCGACGCTGACGACTTCTTCTCCCTTGGCGGTGTCGAACACCTTGACCCCGCCGGCGCTGCGCGAACGGAAGGATATGCCATCGACCGGCACGCGGATCGATTGCCCCTTGGAGGTGGCCAACATGATCTGGTCATCGAGTTCCACGGGGAACGAGGCGACCAGTTCGCCGCCGCGCATCGCCTTGTCCATCGCCGCGACGCCCTGGCCGCCGCGGCCGCGGACCGGGTAGTCGTGGCTCGAGCTCAGCTTGCCCGACCCCCCGGCGGTGATCGTCAGGATCAGGTTCTCGGCCGCGGACATGGCGGCGTATTTCTCTGGGCCGAAATTGTCGCTGGCCGCGACTTCTTCGTCCTCGCCGTTGTCCTCGTCCGTCAGGCCGGCGACAGCGCGGCGCATCTTGAGGTATGCGGCGCGGTCCTCGGGCGTGGCCTCGTAGTGGCGAATGACCGACATCGAGACCACCCGTGCGCCGTCGCCCAGCCGGATGCCGCGCACCCCGGTGGATTCGCGCGAATTGAAGACGCGGACGTCGGTCGTGCGGAAACGGATCGCCCGGCCGAGGTTCGTGACCAGCATCACGTCGTCGTCTTCCGAACAGATCCGCGCGTTGACCAGTTCGACCCCTTCGGGCAGCTTCATCGCGATCTTGCCATTGCGCCGCACGTTGGTGAAATCGGACAGGCGGTTGCGCCGCACGTCGCCGGCGCTGGTGGCGAAGATGACCTGGAGGTTCTCCCATTCGTCGTCGGGCACGTCGACAGGCATGATCGCGGCGATCGACACGCCGGTCGGGATCGGCAGGATGTTGACGATCGCCTTTCCCTTGGAGGTGCGCCCGCCCTGCGGCAGCCGCCAGGTCTTGAGCTTGTAGACCATGCCGTCGGTCGTGAAGAACAGAAGCTGGGTGTGCGTGTTGGCCACGAAGAGCGTGGTCACCACGTCCTCTTCCTTGGTCTGCATGCCCGCAAGACCCTTGCCGCCGCGCCGCTGGCTGCGGAAGTCGGCGAGCGGAGTGCGCTTGATGTAACCACCCGAGGTCACGGTCACGACCATGTCCTCGCGCTCGATCAGGTCCTCGTCTTGCATGTCGCCGGACCAGTCGACGATCTCGGTGCGACGGTCCACGGCGAACAGCTCGCGTACCTCGCGCAACTCGTCGGCGATGATCCCCATGATCCGCTCGCGGCTACCAAGAATCTCGAGGTATTCCTTGATCTTGCCGGCCAGTTCTTCCAGTTCGTCGGTGACTTCCTTGACGCCGATCTGGGTCAGGCGCTGCAGACGCAGTTCGAGGATCGCGCGGGCCTGGGTTTCGGACAGGTTGTAGGTGCCGTCCTCGTTGGCGGTATGGGTGGGATCGTCGATCAGACGGATGTATTCGAGGATCGCTTCTGCGGGCCAGCGCCGGGTCATCAGCCGTTCGCGGGCCTCGGCCGCATCGGCCGAGGAGCGGATCGTGGCGACGATCTCGTCGATGTTTGTCACGGCGACGGCAAGGCCGCAGAGCACGTGGCTGCGTTCGCGCGCCTTGCGCAGCAGATGCGCCGTGCGCCGTGCGACCACGTCCTCGCGGAAGTCGATGAACGAGGTCAGGAAGCGGCGCAGGGTCAGTTGTTCGGGCCGTCCGCCGTTCAACGCCAGCATGTTGCAGCCGAAATAGGTCTGCATCGGCGAGAAACGGAACAGCTGGTTCAATACCACCTCGGCAGTTGCGTCGCGCTTGAGTTCGATCACCACGCGCACGCCGTTGCGGTCGCTTTCGTCCTGAACGTGGGCGACGCCTTCGATGCGCTTCTCGCGCACGGCTTCGGCGATCTTCTCGATCATCGCGGACTTGTTGACCTGGTAGGGGATTTCGTCGACGACGATGGCAAACCGGTCCTTGCGGATTTCCTCGACCCGGGTCTTGGCACGGATGATGACGCTACCGCGCCCTTCGAGATAGGCCTTCCGCGCGCCCGAACGGCCCAGCATGATGCCACCGGTCGGGAAATCGGGGCCGGGGATGTATTCGATCAACTGCTCGCTGGAGAGATCCGGATCCTCGATCAAAGCGAGGGTGGCGTCGATCACTTCGCCGAGATTGTGCGGCGGAATGTTGGTCGCCATGCCGACGGCGATGCCGCCCGCGCCGTTGACCAGCATGTTCGGAAAACGCGCCGGAAGGACCGTGGGCTCCCGGTCCTTGCCGTCGTAATTGTCTTGAAAATCAACGGTTTCCTTGTCGATGTCCGCCAGCAGGTAGGCCGCGGGCTTGTCCATGCGCACCTCGGTGTAGCGCATCGCCGCAGGGTTGTCGCCGTCCATCGAGCCGAAGTTGCCCTGACCGTCGAGCAGCGGCAGGGACATCGAGAAATCCTGCGCCATGCGGACCAGCGCGTCGTAGATCGCGCTGTCGCCGTGGGGGTGGTACTTACCCATGACATCGCCGACCGGGCGGGCGGATTTGCGGTAGGGCTTGTCGTGCGTGTTGCCGGTTTCGTGCATGGCATAGAGGATGCGGCGGTGCACCGGTTTTAGCCCGTCGCGCAGATCGGGGATCGCGCGGCTGACGATGACCGACATGGCGTAATCCAGGTAGGACGTGCGCATTTCGGATTCGATGGACACGGTCGGACCGCTGTAGCTGGGGCGCTGTGGCGGGGTTTCGTCCGTATTTTCAGGGGGTTCCGGCGTGTCGCTCACGTGCTCTGCCTATTTGTTGTGCATCGACTACATCTTGTGGAGGAACCTTATCAGAACCCGCATATAAGGTGCAATGGCTGGCGCCCAGATCGCTTGGCAGCCACCGGGGGCAAGTGCCAACATACTGTTTTTGTTGAAATTTAATTTTTTCCGGCAATCATGAGTCTTACAGGCACTGTTTTTTGTAGGTGATCGAGATGACGACAGAAACCGAACTGATGCTCAAGGGCTATGGGCTGACCACGGCCGAGATTTTCTATCGCATGCCGGATTATACGAGCGTTCTCAACAGCTTCGTCTGGCAGGACTATGACCTGGCGCCGGATCATCCGGCGCTGTTCAAGTTCGTCGAGTTCTGGCAACGCGAGATCGAAGGGCCGCTGCATTCCGTGCGCTTCACGCACCGCAAGCTGCTGTCCTCGGGCGAGTGGCAGAACCAGGTGGGCGAGTTCACGCTGCACTGAGCGGTCCCCGGACCCGGGCCATTCGCGGGGTGTGCCAGGCGTGCAGATCGCGTGCATACGCCGTGCATACGCGCTGTATGGCCGGTCGGCACCCAGACGCGCCCTGTCGGAGAGCGGGTGTCAGCGGAGGAGAGCCGGGTCAGCCGGCGCGCCAGACGGTGGCGCTGCATCCGTTCGTGGCGACGTTGGTGTAGCTGTTGCCATCGGCAGACAGCGTGCCGCTGGCGTAGATCGTCGCGGTGGGAAACCGGAGCACGAAATTCATCTTGCGCCCGTCCAGCGTGACCTGCGTCGCGGCGGTCTGGCCCAGAGAGTCGGTGAGCGGGCCGCTGAACGTGTTGGGCCCGGTGCGGCGATACCGGACGGTGCCGGTGGTCTGGATGAAGAGCGGGCACTTGGCGCGGAATTGCCAGGAGCCGGAAAGATCGACGCCGCCGCGCTGGCCCGGTGTGTCGGGAGCGGGTTGCGCGACGACGGCCTTGCAGCGGCGGCCGGCGGAGTCGCGCAGCAGGGCGAGCGCGCGACCGGTGCCCAGATCGGTGGGTGCGAGATTGGCCCCGGTGTCGGTGATGAAGCGCTGGAAGGCGCTGCGGGTGCGCGCGCCGATGATGCCGTCGGCGGTGCCGGCGGAACAGCCCGCCGCGTTGAGGGCCTGCTGGGTGTCGCGGATGATGGCGCGGCGATCCGGCGCAACGGCGGGGGGCGCGGGCGCGGGCGGGGGCGCGTCGGGCGTGTCTGTCCCGGCCTTGTCCGTTTGCGCCAGCAGGTGTTCGGCCATGCGATAGGAGAACGCCTCGGACCGGTCCGCATAGCGATCGAGGAAGGCCTGCAAGGCGGCCGCCGTGCCGATCGAGCGGGCCAGGTCGAAATCCTGCCGCATCTGGTCCGGGGGAAGGGCGGCCATGCGCGCCTGGGGGTCCGCTTCGGATGGCTCTGCCGTATCCGGTGACGGGTCGGGCGCGGCGCTGTCGGCAGGGGCGAAATAGAAGTCGCCCAGCAATTCGTCGTAATAGGCCGGGAATTGCTGGTGGTTCACGGTGCGGGCCAACCGGCGCACGTCGACGCGCAGATCGGCCACCAGCGCGCGCAGTTCGAGCCCCGGCGTCGACAGGCGCGGCAGCAGCGCCCGCGTGAAGACGGAGTTGCGCGCCGGGTCGTCCTCGGTCAGCTCGTCCAGCGCCAGTTGCCCGGCCCCGGCGGAGAAGATGACGAAGGTGCCCTGCGGCGCGGTGATCCGGCCGAGGCCGCGGGTGCCGCCGATGCTGCGCCCGGTCGTGGTTTCGAACGGGTTGTTGCGGCAGGCGTCGATGATCGCGATGGTCATTCGCGCCCCGGTCGCGCGGACCCGGTCGAGCAGGGCCGACAGGGCGATGGACTCGGACTTGATGAAATCGCGCTCGCCCGAGGCGGGGGCGACGATGTCGGTGGGCAGCAGGTAGTTCTCGCCGTCGATCTCGACCCCGTGGCCGGCATAGAACATGAAGGCCGTGTCGCCCGGTTGCAGGCGGCTGGTGAAGGTCGAGATGCTGCGGTTCATCTCGCGCCGGTCGGCATCTGTGGTGGTGAGGATCTCGAACCCCTGTGCGCGCAGGGTGGCGGCGATCGCCTCGGCATCGGCGACGGCCTTGTCTAGCGGCGCGACGTCGCTGTAGGCGTCGTTGCCGATCACGAGGCCGATGCGGCGGTCGGCGGCGGCGGTCAGGGGCAGCAGGACGGCGAGAAGGAAAACGGCGAGGAGTCGGGGCAAACCGGACCTTTCAAGTGATTCTGCCCCGAGTATAGCGCGCCTTGGCGGTCCGGTCGGTAATCGGGTTCACGCCGAACAGCTGGCCCCGCCCAGAACGCAGAACTTGGCGCAATGGGGATGGTTCAGCTGCACGTCGCGCTCGGCCTCGGCGAGGGTTTCGCCCAGCTCGAATTCGGGCGTGTAGGGCAGCAGCGTGCAGGCCAGCACGGTGGGGTGCGCCGCCCCCTTCCGCTTGACCACCATGCGCGAGGAGGCGCACATCACGTCGCGCGGGCTCTTGCCGAGGATGTCCCAGCAGGCGGTGGTGATCTCGGGCACTTCGGCGGTTTCGTCCATTTCCGGGAAGAGCACGGTCTGGCCGGGGTCGGACGCGTCGATGTCAAAGCCCTCGCGGGCGAAGAGCGCGGCATAGCCCGCGCGGCTTTCGGCGTCGCTGTCGGCCCAGACCGAGCGCCCGGCGACCGTCATCCGCAGCCCGGCGTCGCGCAGCCAGCGCATCCCTTCGAGCGTCTTGTCGTAGCTGCCCGCGCCGCGTTCGCGGTCGTGCACCTCGGGGCGGAAATGGTCGAGCGAGATGCGCAGGGTGAGCCGGTCGCCATGGTCGGCCTGCAGCGCCAGAAGCCCCGCGCGCACGGACTTGCGCATCATCGGGCGCATCGCGTTGGTGAGGATCAGGACCTCGTAGCCGCGCTGCAGTGCCGCGCCGGCCATGTCGATCATCTGCGGGTTCATGAAGGGTTCGCCGCCGGTGAAGCCGATCTCGCGCAGGGGCCAGCCGCGGGCGGTGACCTGGTCGAGATAGGTCTCGACCTCGGCGCGGGTGATGTAGACCAGCGCGTCGTTGGTCGGGCTGGACAGGATATAGCAGTTGGCACATTCGATATTGCAGAGCGTGCCGGTGTTGAACCAGAGCGTTTCCGGATGGCTGAGCGCGACGGACGCGCGGGTCTGGCCGTCGGCGGTGACGTGGGGATCCCGAAACTTGCCCGAATTGGCGGTGGCGGCGTCGAGATCTTTCATGGGCGGTCCGTTCCTGTTGTCATGGGGGCTGTCTATCCAAGCCGGGGCAGGGGTGAAAGTCGCCGTCCGCGCTGTGACACAGTTGTGATCCGGGGTGCGGATGATGTAACTGGGGCGCAATCCCAGGTCGGCCCCGCCGGCCCAAATGTCAGGACAGCCCATGGTCTCGCGCGTCATACCCGTCGATCCGTTCGACCTGGTGATCTTTGGCGGCACCGGCGATTTGGCGCGGCGCAAGATCCTGCCGGGGTTGTTCCGCCGCTATTGCGCCGGCCAGATGCCCGAGGAGGCGCGCATCGTGGGGGCGGCGCGGTCGGCGCTGTCCAGCGAGGATTACCGCGCGCTGGTGGCGGAGTCGGTGCGCGAGGTCTCCGGCGGGCGGGCCTGCGAGGACGGTACGCTGGACGGGTTTCTGGCGCGGCTCGACTATGTGCGGATCGATGCGCGCGGCAGCGATGGCTGGGAGGACCTTGCGGCGCTGATGCGGCCGGAGATGGTGCGGGCGTTCTATTTCTCGGTCGGGCCGGGGCTGTTCGGCGACCTGGCCGAGCGCATCCACCTGCACGGGATGGCGAGTGAACTGGCGCGGATCGTGGTGGAGAAGCCCTTTGGCCACGACCTGGCGAGCGCGCGGGAGTTGAACGCCACGCTGGCCGCGCATTTCGACGAGGGCCAGATCTACCGGATCGACCATTACCTGGGCAAGGAGACGGTGCAGAACCTGATGGCGATCCGCTTCGGGAACATGCTGTTCGAGCCGCTCTGGAACAGCCAGTACGTGGATCACATCCAGATCACCGTGGCCGAGACCGTGGGCGTGGGCGGGCGCGGCGAATATTACGACACCGCGGGCGCGATGCGGGACATGGTGCAGAACCACCTGATGCAGCTTCTGTGCCTGATCGCGATGGAGCCGCCGGCCAAGTTCGATCCGGACGCGGTGCGGGACGAGAAGCTCAAGGTGATCCGGGCGCTCGACCCGGTGGAGCCGCATCACATCGTGCGTGGCCAGTACCTGGCGCAGGACGGCGAACATCCGGGCTATCGCGAGGCGGTGAACGATCCGCGCAGCCGCACCGAAAGCTACATCGCGCTGAAGACCCACGTGAGCAACTGGCGCTGGGCGGGCACGCCCTTCTACCTGCGCACCGGCAAGCGGCTGGTGGCGCGCTCCTCGGTGATCAACGTGATGTTCAAGGACGCGCCGCATTCGATCTTCGGGCAGGAGGCGGGGCGACATGCGAACGTGCTGTCGATCCGGTTGCAGCCGAACGAGGGCATCACGCTGCAGGTGACGATCAAGGAGCCCGGACCCGGCGGCATGCGGCTGGTGGACGTGCCGCTGGACATGACCTTTGCCGAGGCGCTGGGCCCGGACGGGGAGGACCCGCCCGATGCCTATGAACGGCTCATCATGGACGTGATCCGGGGCAACCAGACCCTGTTCATGCGCGGCGACGAGGTCGAGGCCGCCTGGGCCTGGACCGACCCGATCATCGCGGGCTGGCAGAGCCGGGGCGAGGTGCCCAAGCCTTACGACAGCGGCAGCACCGGGCCCGGGGATGCCGACCTGCTGATGAAACGTGACCACCGGGCCTGGAGGGGGATCAAGCCGTGAAGATCATCGACTACGCCGACCGGGACATGGCCGCCGTGGGCATCGCCGACATGCTCGCCGGGGCGCTGAAATCCTGTCTGCTGACCCATGACAAAGCCTCGCTGGCGGTGCCCGGCGGCACGACGCCAGGGCCGATCTTCGACGTGCTCTGCGCCGCCGACCTGCCCTGGGACAGGCTGCACGTGCTGCCCACGGACGAGCGGTGGGTCGCGCCGGACGATCCGCGCGCCAACGGGCGGCTGATCCGCGAGCGGTTGCTGACCGGGCGGGCGGCGGCGGCGCGTTACGTGTCGCTGCAGTCCGACACCGCACGCCCCGAGGACGCGGTGGCGGAGATCGCCGCGCGGATCGCGCCGGACCTGCCGATCTCGGTCCTGCTGCTGGGAATGGGGGCGGACATGCACACGGCGTCGCTGTTTCCCGGGTGCGCGGGTCTGGACGCGGCCCTGGCGGCGGATGCGCCGACGGTGGTGGCGATGCGCCCGGACGCCGCGCCGGAACCACGGATCAGCCTGTCGGCGCGGGTTCTGGATGACGCGATGAGCAAGCACCTGGTGATCTTCGGCGCCGACAAGCGTGCGGCGCTGGACCGGGCGATGACGCTGCCGCCCGAAGAGGCGCCGATACGGGCGGTGATGGACGACATGACCGTGCACTGGGCCGAGTAGCCATGGTGGACTGGGCCCCTCTGAAGGCGTTGCACGCCGCGGGTACCGGGCAGCGCATCGCCGATCTTTTTGCCGAGGATCCTGGCCGGGCCGCGGCGTTCAGTCTGCGGCTGGACGACATGCTGCTCGATTTTTCCAAGACCGCCGTGACGCAAGAGGTGCGGCGCGCGCTGATCGCGCTCTGTGACGCAGCCGGGCTGGCCGCGCGGCGCGAGGCGATGTTCACGGGGGCCGCGATCAACACCACCGAAGGCCGCGCGGTGCTGCACACGGCGCTGCGCAACCTCGACGGTGGTCCGGTGCGGGTGGAGGGCCGCGACGTGATGCCGGGGGTGCGCGCCACGCTCGACCGGATGCGCGACTTTGCCGGCCGCGTGCGACGGGGCGAGCTGCGCGGGGCCGGGGGGGCGATCACCGACGTGGTGAACATCGGCATCGGCGGCTCGGACCTGGGTCCGGCGATGGCGACGCGGGCGCTGGCGCCCTATCACGACGGGCCGCGCTGTCATTTCGTGTCGAACGTGGACGGGGCTGATATCGCCGACACGCTGTGCGGGCTGGATGCGACGCGCACGCTGGTCATCGTGGTGTCAAAGACCTTCACCACCGTCGAGACCATGACCAACGCCCGCACCGCGCGCGCCTGGATGGAGGCGGGCGGCGGCGACGCGTCAACCCAGTTCGCCGCCGTGTCGACCGCGCCCGAGCGCACCGCCGCCTTCGGGGTGCCAAGCGCGCAGGTCTTCGGGTTCGAGGACTGGGTCGGCGGGCGGTATTCGGTCTGGGGGCCGGTGGGCCTTGCGCTGATGCTGGCGATCGGGCCGGATGCGTTCGACGCCTTTTTACGCGGCGGGCAGGCGATGGACGCGCATTTCCGCACTGCGGACTGGACGGACAACCTGCCGGTGATGCTGGGTCTGGTCGGGCTGTGGCATGCCCATGTCTGCGGTTATCCGACCCGCGCGGTGCTGCCCTATGACCAGCGCCTCGCCCGGTTGCCGGCCTATCTGCAGCAGCTTGAAATGGAATCCAACGGCAAGCGGGTCGAGATCGACGGCCGGGTGGTCGAAGGCCGGACCGCTCCCGTGGTCTGGGGCGAACCCGGAACCGACGGCCAGCACGCTTTTTTCCAGTTGCTGCACCAGGGGACGGACGTGGTGCCCTGCGAGTTCCTGATCGCGGCGCGGGGACACGAGCCGGACCTGGCGCACCAGCACCGGCTGCTGGTCGCCAATTGCCTCGCGCAGTCCGAAGCCCTGATGATCGGGCGCCCGCTGGATGCGGCGCGCGCCGTGCTGGCGGATCGGGGCCTGGATGCGGAGGAGCTGGAACGCCAGGCGCGGCACCGGGTGTTTCCCGGCAACCGGCCGTCGGTGACGCTGGCCTATCCGCAGCTGACCCCGTTCACGCTGGGCCGGATCATCGCGCTCTATGAACACCGGGTGTTCGTCGAGGGGGTGATCCTGGGGATCAATTCCTTTGACCAGTGGGGCGTCGAACTGGGCAAGGAACTGGCCACCTCGCTGGGGCCGATGGTCGATGGCCAAGACGGCACGGATGGCAAGGACGGATCGACCGCGGCGCTGATCGATTTTCTGCGGAGCGCGGGGCGGCCCGCCTAGCTTTCGGCGGTCGCGCCGTCCTGCAGGAACCGCTGGCGCAGGGCGTCGGGCAGGGGCCATCTGCCCGATCCGTCCGGGCGCATCATGACCATGATGCCGGTCATCGTCGCGCGCAGATCGCCCGACCACAATTCCTGCCGGATCGTGAAGGAGGTGGTGCGGAAGGCGGTGACGCGGGCGGTGGCGACGTAATCCTCGCCCATTACCATCTCGCGCAGGAACTGCATCTCGGCGCTGCGCAGCACCGTGCGCGGCAGCGGCTGATCTTCGTAGAAGGGGGCGCAGACGCGGGAGAAATACGCGACGCGCAGCGATTCGAACCAGCCCATGTAGGCCTTGTTGTTGACGTGGTTGAGCACGTCCAGCTCGGCATAGCGGACCTTGTCGGCCAGCGCGACGGGCTGCGGTGTTTCGATGCCGAAGGCGCGTTGCTCCTCGGGCGTGAGCGGGGTGTGATATCGCAGGATCATGCGCCGAGCGGTATCCACAGCCGGCGAAAGGGGCAAGCCCGATGTTGCCAAGCCGCGCATTCGCTGTAATTTGACGCCAGGGAGGAGACAGACCCCGACGCGCGCACCGGATGATGCGCGAGGGTCGCTGTTTCAAGACAACGCAAACCAGTCGCCGGCCACCGCGCCGGACCGAGGAAGGAACCTGCCATGCTGGGCCAGATGATGACCGCCCCCCTGTTGATCTCGTCCTTGATCGACCATGCCGCGAAATACCATGGCGACACGGAGATCGTGTCGGTGGAGACCGCCGGCGGCGCGACGACGACCACCTGGCGCGAGGTGGCCGCCAATGCGCGCAGGCTGGGCTCGGCGCTGAGCAAGCTGGGGCTGGACCCGCAGGCGCGTTGCGGCACCATCGCCTGGAACAACCGGCGGCATCTGGAGATCTATTTCGGTGTGTCGGGTGCCGGGTTCGTCTGCCACACGATCAACCCGCGCCTGTTTCCCGAGCAGCTGATCTACATCATCAACCATGCCGACGACCAGGTGCTGTTCCTGGACGCGACCTTTTTGCCGATTGCGGCCAAGCTGCGCGAGCACCTGCCGAACCTGAAGCACGTGATCCTGATGGGGCCGCGCGACGAGGCGATGGCCGAGCAGGTTCCAGGGCTGCTGTTCTATGACGAGTTCATCGAGACCGGGGATGCGGAGTTCGAGTGGCCGCAATTCGACGAGAACACCGCGTCGAGCCTCTGCTATACCTCGGGCACCACGGGCAACCCCAAGGGCGTGCTCTATTCGCACCGCTCGACGCTGCTGCACAGTTTCGCCGCCAACCTCGCCGACACGCTGGGGCTGACGGCGATGGACGTGGTGATGCCGGTGGTGCCGATGTTCCACGTCAACGCCTGGGGCGTGCCCTATTGCGCCGCGATGGCGGGCAGCCGGCTGGTGATGCCGGGGCCGGGGCTGGACGGGGAGAGCCTGGTCAAGCTGATCGACGGGCACAAGGTGACGATGGCGCTGGGCGTGCCGACGATCTGGCTGGGGCTGCTGGCGCATGCCAAGGGCATGGGCAGCAAGCTCGAGAGCCTGCAGCGCACGGTGGTCGGCGGCTCGGCCTGTCCGCCCTCGATGATGAAGCAGTTCCGCGACGATTTCGGCGTCGACACGATCCACGCCTGGGGCATGTCCGAGATGAGCCCGCTGGGGTCGGTCAACATCCCGCTCGCCAAGCATCGCGAGCTGCCCGAGGAGGCGCAGCATCGCCTGCGCGAGAGCCAGGGACGTCCGCCTTTCGGCGTCGAGCTGAAGATCGTCGATGACGAGGGCAACACCCTGCCCAATGACGGCAAGAGCCAGGGCGACCTGATGGTGCGCGGGCATTGGGTGCTGGACAGCTACTTCCGCATGCAGGACCGGACGCTGCTGCAGGACGGCTGGTTCGCCACCGGCGACGTGGGCACGATCGACGCGGACGGGTTCCTGACGATCCGCGACCGCTCCAAGGACATCATCAAGTCGGGCGGCGAATGGATCAGCTCGGTGGAGCTGGAGAACATCGCGGTCGCCCACCCGAAACTGGCCAATGCCGCGGTGATCGGGGTGCATCACCCGAAATGGGACGAACGCCCGGTCCTTGTGGCGGTGAAGGCCGAGGGAGAGGCGCCCACCGAAGAGGAGCTCCTGGCCTTCTACGAAGGCAAGATCGCCAGCTGGCAGGTGCCCGACAAGGTCGTCTTCATCGACGCGCTGCCGCTGAACGCGACCGGAAAGGTCCTGAAACGCGACCTGCGCGACCAGTTCGCCGATGTGCTGAAGCACTGAGCGGGACGGACCGGCGTCTTTCAGTGCGGAGATGTAAGGCTTGCCCCGCGGATATGTCCGCGGGGTCATTCGGTCTGGTCCGGATCTGTTGCCGTATCTGTTTGGCGATGGCGTAGTGCGGTCCCCGGGGCTCAGCACTCATAGCCGATAAATTGGTTGTCGCGAGTGCGATGACTGGCAGGAAAACCCTTGGGCATCTCTCGGATCGGGTCGCCGCGTGCCGCCAGAAGGTGAACTTGCCAAACATCTCCCGATCCGGTTGCGCCGTTTGTAGCGGCGCTTGTCGTATTTCACCGTTTTCTCTCTGTTCCCGGCAAGGGATACAGGCGCGTATGCCTTTGTCTTTCAACGCGTCCCGGAACCGATCGGCGTCATGGTCACTGCCCCCGAGACGCCGTACCGTTATTCGCAATCGGCCCAACAAGGGTCGCGCGCCGAGGTTGTCGCTGACTTGCCCTGACGGGAAGAAGAGGCCGAGAGGACGCCCCGGACTGCCGCAGATGGCGTGCAGCCGGCGTGGATCCTGCCCTCGGTTGGGCCAATCAGACGTCCACGCCGCCTTCTTGACGCCCAAGCGGGTCGTCGTGCGGTGCGCGTTCAGGTAGATGGTGTCGACCATCACCGCATTTTTCTCGCCATGCTCGGCGGCCGGACCGGCCATCATTCCGGCGAAGTTGCCCTTGTCGCTCCAACGTTTGCAACGATTTTGGAATGTCTTGTGCGGGCCGGTGGCAGCGGGTGCGTCGCGCAACCATAGGCCATTGAAGTTTCTGGAGGTAATACCACTCAATACACGGTGGCCAACAACGCATGTCTTGCCGTGCGACTTGCCATGGTCTTCTCCTCGCTTGCAGCCTCATGCCGCTGTTGCGCGAAAAGTCGACTTGTCCCGGTTGTTCAGATTTCCGAAACCTTCTCTTTTCCGGAACGATCAAGCCATTCAGGCATAAGCCCCGGCGGAATAGGTCAGCTCGTAACTGTGGCTGTAGAGTTCAAAGACGTTGCCGAAGGGGTCCTCGACGTAGACCATCCGGTAGGGCTTCTCGCCCGGGAAGTATTCGCGCACGGGCATCCGCTGCTTGCCACCTGCCGCGACGATCCGTTCCAGCAGGCCTTCGAGGTCGGGGTCCTGGATCGCGAAGTGAAAGGTGCCGTGGCGACGATAGGCGAAGTTGTCCTCCGGAGCGTGGTTGCCCGCGAATTCGAAAAGCTCGATCCCGATGCCGTCTCCGGTGGACAGGTGTGCTATGCGAAGCCGCTCCCAGCCGGGGCCGAAGACGTCGGTACACATCACGCCGATGGCGGTGTCGTCCTCTGTGACTTCGCTGGGTTGCATGAGCACGTAGAAGCCCATGATCTCGGAGTAGAATTTCACGGCGGCGTCGAGATCCGGGACCGAGAGGCCGATGTGGGAAAAGATGCGCGGTGTCATGTTGCGTCTCCTGGCGTTTGCGTCTGTCAGGGATGTAGACAGCACGAGCCCTTTTGTGAAATTATCATTTATCATCAAGATCCAAACGAAACGCTATCATACCATGCTGAACGCCACCTGGATCGAGACCTTTACCGTGCTGGCCGAAGAGGGCCATTTCACCCGCGCGGCGCAGCGGCTGAACATGACGCAGCCGGGGGTGTCGCAGCACCTGCGCAAGCTGGAGCGGCAGGTCGGTCAGCCCCTGATCGCGCAGGACGGCAAGAGCTTCACCCTGACCGCAGCGGGCGAGGCCCTGCGTGATCTCGGCCTGTCTCGGCGCGTACAAGAGCGGCACCTGCAAGACGCTCTGACACGGGACGATCCGGAAAAAGGTACCTTGAGCATCGCCTGCTCGGGCAGCTTTGCAATGCTCTACTATCCGCGTGCCATCGCGATGATGCGCGCTGCTCCGGGCCTCAACATCCATGTCGAGGCCGCGCCTCAGCGGCGGGTTCTGGCGGGGATCCTGGAAGGGGAATTCGACCTCGGACTCATGGGCCGGGACCCCGGGCATCCCCGGATCGAGGCCGTGCATCTCGGGCGCGAAGAACTGTGCCTGCTTCTGCCACAGCACGCGGAGACTCCCCGCAGTCTCAAAGACCTCGAAACGCTCGGGTTGGTTTCCCATCCCGATGCCGGAGGCTATGCAGACGATTTGCTGGCGAAAAACTTCCCCGAGGACTACGCGGGCGCGGACAGGCTCAAGGTGCGGACGACGGTGAACCAGATTGGGCAAATCCCCGCGCCGGTTGCCGAGGGGGTGGGCTACACGTTGCTGCCGCGCAGTGGGCTCGCCGCCTTCACGGAGGCGGATCGGGTGCGCGTCGCGCAACTGTCGGTACAGCGCCATCTCGACCTTTGGGCGATCAGCCGTCGCGGGCGCGTTCCGAGCGCCCGGGCGAAGGCTGCGATGGCGGTCTTCCGCGAGATCGCCAAAGACCTCGCTTGAGCGCTTATTGCGGCGGGATCAGCACGATCTTCCCTGCGTGGCCCTTTTTGCTGGAATCCTCCTGCGCCTGCGCGATTTGCTCCAAGGGATAGGTCGCCGCGACCGGCAGCCGGATCTCATCATTCTCGATGTAGGACGAGAGGTTCGGAAAGACCTCTTTGCCAGGGTCGTGTGACGTCCCGTTGCCGGTATCCAAACCATATTCGCCGATGAAAACGCGCCCGCGGGCACATCGGAGGCGATGTCGAATGGCATCGGCATGATGGAATGGGACCTGTCGGAAATGCTGTGCATGACCGATAGGAGGCGACCCGACGAAGAACTCTGCCAAGCGGAGGAGTTGCGGTCTTGGATCCGCCAGAAGTGGCACGAGGACTCCATCGACAAGCGCACGATGATGAAAAAACGGCCCCGGGCACCTGTGCGACGGCACCTTGTCCCGCAGCATTCAGAAACTGGAAGAGCATGGCTGGCTTGCTCGTGAAGCCGGCAAGCAGTTGATTGACGGTTCTGTAAGCAAGACATACTGGCGGGTCGTGTGCGCGGGGTCGACGTCATGACCCTCGCTGACAAGGCGCGCGTCAGGGCGTGCTTTGAAAACATGATCGAAATCTACGCCGCCGAAGATCCACGAGACAAATAAGAAGGCAACCCAGCCGACCCATCCAGGCATTTGCCGCAAATGCCGCAATTGCCGCAGCAACAAACGCCCGCGCGCAAGGTCCTGACCGATCGGGAAGATGCCTTCGAGGAGCGAGCCGCCATTATGGAATTCGACGGTGGCATGCCACGGCGACTGGCCGGGTTCCTGGCCGCGCGCTGGCGGTAGCCCAGCGGTGCAGCAGCCCAATTGCCAAAGCAAGGAGACCGCAATTCTAAAGAGCTGGCCAGGCTCAAAGCATCTTGCGCTATGTGAAGGCCATATCACTAGCGTTCACACGCGACTCTTTTCACTCCAAGGATGGCTTCCTCCCCTTGCGGAGACATCATTCGATCCCTCGCCGCAGATGCACGCTTTTGACTCTTCCTTCTTGGTGTCGCTAGCGGCCCAGAGCGGTCACTCGACCTGATCTCATCCTGCTGCGTTGCGGCCCGTCGAACCGACCATTCGCTGCAAGTGCAAAAGTTGGAGGCTTCCAGCAACCAGCAACATGGAGCTTTCGGCCACTCGCTGCAGACGCAATATTTTGAATGATGCTGGCGCAGCTCTCGTTGGGGAGGGCGCGAAACGAACCGATGCTGCCGCGGTATGGGAAGACTTCATTGGGTTACCTTGATTGGTGCGGTGGATGCGCCGCCGCCAGTTTCTTTCACGTCACGCTGCCAGGATTTTTTGAACCAGGACTCCAGCGAGGCATACAAGCGGAACCGGGTTGGGCTAGCCTGGTTGGCAAACCCCATCCGCAGTCACCTGTGATGGCTTATTGCGCTTTGACCATTTTGGGCATGTCGTGGGCCCCGTTCCCGAGCGGAGCATAGGGGCCGCAAAAGCGTGCGGTGAAGCGGAACCCTTCTGGCGGCGCCGGGAGCCAGTTCTTTGCCTGATCCGGATCGGAGGGCTTTTCGTTTTGAATATGGATCTCCAGCTTGCCGTCCTTGGCGACCAGTTCACCAGAATTCAGCATGAAACTGTTGACGGTGTAGCGGTTGATCTCATTGGCTACGAAATGGCCTTCGGCGCTGTAAATCGGCATGGACCAGAATTGAGAGACCGGCGGCAGATCGTTCATGTCGAAGGTGAGGGTGTAGTTGTGGCTGCCGTCAAACGGTTTGCCTTCGGAATCGGTGAACAGGAACGCGCCACCATGCGAGATGTTCTTGTCCGGTGCGGCCCAGGCGGCATCGGCGATGATCGCGCGGTCCATCCAGCGGGTTTCGAATCCGCCATCATTGCGCACGACACCCCAGCCGTTCATGTTGATCATGTTGGACTTCAGCGTCTTGCGCACGTTGTCAAACCCGGCTTTGAACCCGGTCTCCAATGCCGCTTGCTGTGCTGCCGTCAGTTTGGCCCAGTCAAAGGTCAGACCCTTGCCGATGTTGAACGTTTCAAGCTGCTTGAGCATGTCGGCTTCCATGATGGAATCCTTCATGGTTGGCATGGTCGGATCGTTCAGGATTACACTCAGCAGAGTGAAATACTGTTCGGCGGTCTGTTTGTCGACCTGACCGAACTGATAGTCGGGCAGACCTTCGGGGATAAGGAAATCGCCCTTCACGATCTCTCTATCGGCTTGGGCGATGCCCTTGTTGCCATTGGCGAGCCAGTCGGCCAGGGGCGTTATGGTGGTTTCATCCTGATAGCCGTTGATCTCCGTGATCTCGGCTTCGGAGCCGGTTTCGACGGCCATCCGCACGACGCCATAAGCGGTCAGGGCCGCCAGGTCTTGTTGATCCAGGGTTCAAGCGGGCCGTACATGCGCAGGATCGTGAACCAGCTCTTGCCCGGCACGGTTTGCAGCCAGTTGCCTTCCTTGCCCTCGGGGGCCTCGGGGGCGAAAGAGATGTCATAAGAGCCGTCTGCGTTTGCGGTCATGCCGTTGGTCTGGCTGCCGATGGTCGGGAATTGCTGGCTGGTCTGAAGCTGCGAGCGGGTCTGCGTGTCGTAGATTGTGACCGCCAAGAAGTCGTTGACCGGCACGTCCTTGGGAAGATGGAGCCTGTAGGTCTTTGCGCCGTCGAACGCCTGCTTGTTGGCGTCGAGAAGTGCGAGCGCATAGTCCGAGCCTTCGCCTGCGCGCGAGGTCGCCATGGCCGGGGTGACACCGCCGGCATTGAAGTAGTAGAGCACCCGCGCGTCGAGGCCCATCGTGCCGTCGGCTTCGAAATTGGTGTTCTCGTTCGCGAAGGCCGTGGACCAGACGCTGTTCGTGTCATCGGGATAAATCCGTACACCGTCAATACGCGGATTGTAGGTGATGGCGCGCGACGTGGCGTCTGCCAGAGTGGCCGCCTCTGTCAGCAGCGTCTTCATTCGGGCGTCCGGGGCGAAGGGCTGACCCCTGACGATACCGATGGATGCGATCGCGCCGCGCACCTCCGGGCTGATCGCGTAGATGGGTTCTTCCTGGGCGATCTCGTTGAGGTTCTCAAAGTACGAGAAATCGCTGGCAAAGACCGTGTTGAAGGCCTTGTTCGACATGTTGACGAATTCCGTCGCAGCGGGATTGGCCACATCCTTCAACGGATAGACCTGCAGCTTGGAGGTGATGGTTTTCACTGCAGGCTCCAGGCCCCTCGCGATCAAACCGCGCAGGAACATGAAATTCCGGTTCGTCGCGGGCTTGAGCAGGAAATATCCCTCGGGAATTTCGCCAGTGTAGCCGGGGGGCACGACAAGATACTTGCCGCCCTTGCCCTTGTCCGGCCCGGTCACGCCCATGTTTCCAATGAAGCGCTGCCAGGCGTCGTTCAGAAAGCCGAGCATGCTTCGCGGAAAATCGATGACGGTCGGTCCGTCCTTGGCGAGATCGGTATAGGTCTAGGCATAGAGCGTCGATGTGTTGGCAGTAACGACGAGAATCTGGGAATCCAGCAACTGCTCGAACAGGGCGATCCGGTTCGCGCCCTCGGCCCCGGCATCGGCCAGCCCCTTGCGAACGCTGTACATCGACACCGCGCCCACATTGTCGAGGAACACTTCCATGCCGCGCATGCGGTCGAGGTTTACAAAGATCGTGGCGACGCTGGCATCGGTCGGCACGCCATCGAAGAATTCGAGCGTTCCGATCGCCGTCTCGACCTTGTCAGGGATGGAGATGGCGTCGAGTTCGGTCTGCGAGACTTCCCCCAAGCGGGTCCCATGGCGACGGCGAGTGCGAAAGCGTTCAGAATTGGAAGGCGTATCATCCGTCAAGTCTCCTTGGATATTTCTGCAAAGCTCTGCATCGCTACTGACGGGCGCGGCGCACTTCTGCCCTTTTCGCGCCAATCTTGCTCCACGGGCTTTAGACTTGTCCGCGCGCGCCTGTAGGCATTTGGATTGCGATACCCGATTCTGGCTGCGATCTCCCGGACCTTGAGATCCGTCTTACCCAGTAGCGCCCCGGCAATCTCGAACGTTCGACGAGCGCCCAGAAGTTTGTTCCGCGCCGGTTCAATCGGCGCTGCAGCGTTCGTGGACTTGTCCCGAGACGTCGGGCCGCGATGTCGAGCGAGACTGCCCCATCAAGGGCGAGAGCCGCGACCACGGACCTGATCCTGGCGAGTCCCGGTTGGCAATCCTTCGTTCGATGGGCCATGTACTCTAACCGGAATCAAGGGATGTCGCCTCGCAATGCTGACCGATCCGGGATACAGCTTCTGACCAATGCGCACCAAATTTCGGGCGGGCGAGCCTGGGAAACATGATTTGGCCGGCAGACTTGCGCTCGTCAGGGCGACTTATCTGAACGACTAAATATCGGTGCTGCGCGAGATAGGCGCGCCGGTTGATCGTGACTTGGCGCGTTCGAAATTGCCGCAGCACATCAAAGCGACGCCGGACCTGTATATCAGCATTCCCGCGGCGCTGGAGTGGATCGCGCGGACGGGTCACGACCTTCACCCCATGGAATTGGGGTTGCTTGCTGCACGAAAGGCCTCTCTGTCCTCGTTGTGTCCCGCCCAGCAGGCCGCCCTCAACACCACGCAGACCGGCCTGAAGCGTCTGGAAGCCCTCGCCGCATCGTCGCGGTTCGAGGACAGCGTTCTGGAGATGGGCATCCGGCAAGAGGGGGACGATGTGCGCGTCATCTGCGACATGGCGGGGCTGGGGCGCCACCCTTTCATGTGCCTGGCGGAATGGCTGAACCTGCAGGCGGTCATTTCGGTCGTGAGCAGCGTCGCGGGACCGTCATGGAACCCACGCGGAATCTGCTTCGCGTCGCGCAGTCATCCGACCGAGGCCGTCCAGGCGGCGTTTCCCGACACGCGCATTCTGGTTGACCAGCCGCACACATCCGTCACCGTCGGGCGCACGACCGACGCCCGAAGCGATCGCGTCTGCAAACGCTCCGCTGGCCTCGTCGGTGCCAGGAGATGAGCAGGACGATTCTTCGACGCCGTGGTCGTTCGTCACCCTCCTGCGCATGATGGTCCAGCCCTACCTGAACGACGGACGCCACGATATCGCCTTCGCGGCCGAAATGGCGGGAATGAGCACGCGCACATTGCAGCGTAGGCTCAAGCTGAGCGGAAGTTCCTATTCGCAGATTACTCCAGGACGCGCGCTTTGCGCTTGCGTTTGAGGGCCTCAACGATCTTTCCATGAAGATCATCGAGGTCGCCATGATGGCGGGCTACGAGAGCCCGCAACACTTCACGCGCGCCTTCCGCCGGTTTACCGGGGTCACGCCATCGCAATATCGCCATCACTGTTTCGTGGGCGGGACGGAGACGGCGAAGGCGCCCAACTTCTGACGACGTCGCAGGTACTTCAGGCTCAGCATCGCGCAACGACGTCGTCGGAATGGCGGAAAGGTTTTTCAGTACCGATATGGCAAGTGGCGTTCGCTGCGAAACAAACAGATGACCGCTTCGGTGAAGCAGTCTCGGGCGGCCAAACGGCAGGTGTGGGCCATCCTTTGTGCCGCCGGTCTGCTAGGTCTGCGAGCCCCCGTCTTTGTCGTATTGGTCAATGGGGTTCTGAGTCGACTTTCAGCGATGCAGCGAAAAGAAGCCCTGCCAAGCTCGGATGCACGTCGGTTTCGTCTGTCTTGGCATGAATAGAGCCCACCTGCGGCGCATAACCGGATTCCGCCCATTCGGTCGAGACTATTAGATCAGTCTGGGTCTGTGCCGCTTGGGTCCTCTCTGGGCACCTATTACATGCCGGAAATTCGCACCGCATGCTAACTGCGTTTTAGGAGATTGGCCGAGGTTGAGGATGGGGTTGTTGTTCACTCTGTCGGCGCGGATCAAAGTCGACGCGGCGTCCATCCATGTGTCCAGTTGAGTGCCGCCGCCGCCCGGTCTGGAGCGGGCTTTCGAACGAAATGCTTTGATATTCTGGTCCCAGACCGTACTCGACAGTTATTTCTGGCATGCGCGTTCTTGGCATTTCCAAAAGGTAGGGCGGAGAGCCGACCTTCGCTGCGCTTGGCTCGAGTGGCGGCGTTGCGGGCGGAGTTGCCGTTCGACCTGTTTGCGCCGGCGTTTCGGTGCAGTTCGGCGATCTAATTGCTCCGAGAAATTTGCCTGCCAGCATGGCGCGTTCAAATAGATTCCACTGGGTGGGTGAAGGCTGCTATGGTTTGTGCTCGCGATGAGAGAAGGCAATGCGCCCGCTACATCTGCGACTGAAAGATCTCAGAAATGTCAGGCCCGGTACAAGGAACGTGCTTCTGCGGCGCGGTTGAAATCGAAGTGTCAGGACATCCGGAGGCGATGGGATACTGTCATTGCGCGTCTTGCCGATCCTGGTCGGCGGGGCCCGTCAATGCATTCATCTTGTTCAAGAACGAAAACGTGGCAGTCACACGAGGTGAAGACCATATCGGTCATTTCAAGAAGACCGACCGTTCTGACCGCCAGTTCTGCTCGCGATGCGGTGGCCATGTGATGACCTACCACCCGCTGTGGGGATTAATGGACGTGTACGCCGCCACCATCCCAAGCCAAACGTTTGAACCTGGCATCCACGTCAACTATGCCGAAACGGTCCTTCCGATGGTTGACGGCCTTCCGAAGATGAAGGACTTCCCATCTGAAATGGGAGGCAGTGGAGAGACCGTTCCGGAATAGACGTCAGCAAGCTGCGCCCGGGTTCCTGAAGAGAAGGGAACATGAGACGGTTCCGGGCTCGGGGGCAGCACCCGGCGGATTCGGTCTTATGGCCGTTCTGCGGACAAAGCCGGCATTTGACCAGATACTGGCTCATGTGAATCCGACGTTGGCGCTCAACCATATCACCGACAGCTGCGCCTGCGGAGCAGGTCAGTTCTTAGCCCAAACCATCCGAATGGCGCACAGAGCTCCAATATCTGAAATCCGGTGCGATACTGCAGTGTGACCTCTGATCGGAACCTGTCCGGTGATGGATGATGGCGATTCTCTCGTAATTTCGGTAGCTTGAGAGATAGCGTGTGCGGCACGTGTTCACGTTTGGATTGCACGATATCGTGCCGTCTCGTGCTCCTTGCGAGGCTGAGGCGGCAAACAATTGAGCTTGGCTGTTTGCACGCCGAAGATCAGAGTTTACTTCCGTTTGTTCCCGATATTGATCGTAAGCCTCCGGGGGCGGCCGTCTGATCTTGGGTTCGCTCCGATGGTAAGTCCGACCTTATGTCCGACTTTATCAACCGCCCTCAAATCGAAGTTCTGTCTGCTGCCGATGGTGAACGCCGCCGGTATTGGTCGGATGATGATAAACTGCGCATTGTCGAGGAAAGCTTCGTCGGCCACCGCCAAGCGGCAGCCACAGCGCGGCGGCATGGCATTTGCCGATCACTGCTGACAACCTGGCGGCGGCAGTATCGCAACGGTGAGCTTGGGTCTTCTCGCCGGGTATCGTTCGCGCCGGTGACCATGACGAAAGCGCCCGCGTCGCAGACCAATTTAGCTGATCCCTGTCTGCCCCTGGACTGTCAGGTTGAGATAGCCCTGACGAATGGTCGCCGGGTCATCGTGCCGGTGGGGGTGGAGCCCGCAGCGCTTGCGCGGATCCTGGCAGTGGTGGACGGGCAATGATCGCGTTTCCGGCTGGCGTGAAGGTTTGGATTGCGGGCGGCACCACCGATATGCGGCGAGGTATGAACACGCTGGCGCTACAGGTGCAGGAAGGGCTCGGCCGCGATCCCCATGCGGGTGAGATCTTCTGCTTCCGGGGCCGCAAGGGCGATCTGGTCAAGATCCTCTGGCATGATGGCGTGGGCATGTCGCTTTACCTGAAGCGCCTGGAGGCAGGCAAGTTCATCTGGCCGGTGAGCCGGTCGGGCGAAGCGGTGCAGATCTCGGCGGCGCAGTTGGGCTATCTTCTGGAAGGCATTGACTGGCGCAATCCACGTTGGACGCAACGCCCTATAAAGGCTGGATAAATTTCGACTACAAGCTTATTTTTATTGGTGTCCCGTGGCTCCGGCTGGTAAATATCGGCCATGTCTGATGCCGCCTCCGAACTCGCTAGATTACGCGCTGCCCTGGCCGCCGCTGAGGCTCGTGCAGATGTTGCGGAAAGCGAGCTGGCACAGGCCCGAGCGGTTGTCTCCTGCTCGGAAGCGATGATCCAAGAGCTCAAGCTCGAGATCGCCAAACTGCGCCGTGACAAATACGGTATCTCGTCAGAACGACGTGCGCGGTTGATCGATCAGTTGGAATTGCAGCTTGAGGAGTTGGAGACGGCGGCAACCGAAGATGTCCTGACCGCCGGCGAGGCGGCTGAAAAGGCCAGCACGGTGCGCGCCTTCACGCGCCGCCATCCTGTGCGCAAACCCTTTCCCGATCACCTGCCGCGCGAGCGGGTTGTTGTCGAGGCCCCTACCGCCTGCACCTGCTGCGGCTCGGATCGTCTCGTGAAAATGGGCGAAGATGTCACCGAGACGCTGGAGGTGGTCCCGCGGCGCTGGAAGGTGATCCAGACCGTGCGTGAGAAGTTCACCTGCCGGGCCTGCGAGAAGATCAGCCAACCGCCGGCCCCGTTCCATGCGATCCCGCGTGGATGGGCCGGGCCAAGCCTGATCGCCATGCTCGTCTTTGAGAAATATGGTCAGCACCAGCCTTTGAACCGGCAGGCAGAGCGCTTTGCCCGTGAATGCGTCGAGCTGAGCCTGTCCACCCTGGCAGACCTGGTCGGTCACGCGACTGTCGCCTTGCAGCCGATCCACGCCCTGATCGAAACCCATGTTCGTGCCGCCCACCGTCTGCATGGCGACGATACGACAGTGCCGCTTCTGGCGCGGGGTGGCGCGAAAAAGGCTCGTCTCTGGACCTATGTCCGTGATGACCGCCCCTGGAATGGCGGCGCGCCACCGGCGGCGTTCTTCCGCTTCTCCCGAGATCGCGCGGCGACCAATCCCAATCAGCACCTGGCCGGATGGCAAGGCGTGCTGCAAGCCGACGCCTATGGCGGATATAACGATCTCTATCGTGCCGATCGCGATGCGGGGCCCGTGACCAGTGCGCTGTGCTGGTCGCATGCACGCCGGAAGTTCTTCGAACTGGCCGACATCGCGGGCAACATCCGCAAGGGCAAACCCTCCCATCAGATCTCGCTGGCCGCGCTGGAAGCGGTGAAACGGATCGACGCCATCTTCGACATCGAACGCGAGATCAGCGGGCTGGATGCCGATGCCCGCCTTGCCGCCCGCCAAGAGCTCTCCCGCCCCTTGGTGGACAGCCTCCATGACTGGTTGCTGGCAGAGCGCGCCAATCTGTCCCGACACAACAAGGTGGCCAAGGCGATCAACTACATGTTCGAGAAAGATGGCCGTTGGCAAGCCTTCACGGCGTTCCTGAATGACGGGCGCATCTGCCTGACGAATAATGCGGCCGAACGTGCCCTGCGCGGCGTGGCCTTGGGCCGAAAGTCATGGCTGTTCGCCGGATCCGAGCGCGGCGGTGAGCGGGCCGCCGCCATGTATACCCTGATCGTTACGGCAAAAATGAACGACATCGACCCGCAGGCGTGGCTCGCCGATGTTCTCGCCCGGCTGCCCGACATGCCCGTCTCGCGGCTGCACGAACTTCTGCCCTGGAATTGGAAATCCCGGCCCATCGCCAAGGCAGCATGATCATGCAGCTGAACAAAGTGCATTCCGTAAAGACCATCGACCGCGTTGCAGCCGAATTGGGTGAAACCGTCGATCGGATCTTCGATCTCGCCATCGATATGGAGCCCGAAGATGGCGTGATCTGGGTCTACGGCCCCGGCGACGACAGCGTCATCGCATTCTCTCCGTTCGGTATCGAAAACCTGCGCGAACTGATCGAAATGGACCATGAGCACGCGCGTTGACCTCGCTGTGGCCTACGCCGGATGCTTACTATTGATCGGCGTTTTTCCCTTTGAGAAGTCCGCCGTTGTTACGACCTTCTCCTTTGTCTTTTTCGGTTTCTTCGCTTCACGATTTCCGCGCGTCTTGTCGCCTTTGGACATGTGATTTCCTTCAAAGTTGAATTGTGGCTGGTTTGGACCCGAGTTGGCAGGTCGGTTTTCCGCGCCGCAAGGTTCAGGGCGTGAGCGGTACGCCCGGCTCGATGCACGAGGTCAGTCTACATCATGCCGCCCATGGTATCGATTTCGGACATCCCGCCGGCCTTGTCCGGCTTCTGCGCGATCATCGCTTCCGTCGTGATCAGCAGACCCGCGATCGAGGCCGCGTCCTCCAATGCGATCCGCACGACTTTGGTTGGATCGATGATTCCGGCCTGCAACATATCGCCATACTTCTCCAATTGTGCGTCGAAACCGAAGGTCGTGCTGGCGTTCTCGATGACCTTGCCCGCGACGACCGACCCGTCGACGCCTGCGTTTTCCGCGATCTGGCGGAGCGGTGCCTGGATCGCGCGGCAGATGATCTTGATGCCCGCATCCTGATCGGGGTTGTCGCCTTTCAGACCTGCCAGGACCTTGCCTGCATGGATCAATGCTGCCCCACCGCCGGGTACGACGCCTTCCTGCACCGCCGCGCGCGTCGCGTTGAGGGCGTCGTCGACCCTGTCCTTGCGCTCTTTCACCTCGATCTCGGTGGCACCCCCGACCCGGATGACGGCAACGCCGCCCGACAGTTTGGCCAGACGTTCCTGCAGTTTTTCCTTGTCGTAGTCCGAGGTCGTGTCCTCGATCTGGCTGCGGATCTGAGCGATGCGCGAGGCGATCCCGGCCTTGTCGCCCGCACCATCGATGACCGTCGTATCGTCCTTGGTGAGAACGACCTTCTTCGCGGAGCCGAGCATGTCCAGCGTTACGGTTTCCAACTTCGTTCCGAGGTCAGCCGAGATGAGGTGTCCGCCTGTCAATGCCGCGAGATCCTCAAGCATCGCCTTGCGGCGATCCCCGAAGCCCGGTGCCTTGACGGCCGCGACTTTCAGGCCACCGCGCAGCTTGTTGATGACCAGCGTCGCCAATGCCTCGCCCTCGATGTTTTCGGCGACGATCAGAAGCTGCTTGTCGGCCTGGATGACCGCCTCCAGCAGCGGCACCATGGGCGCAAGCGAGGTCAGCTTCTTTTCGTGAAGCAGGATGGCGCAGTCTTCCAGTTCGACGACCAACTTCTGCGCATTCGTGATGAAGTAGGGGCTCAGATAGCCGCGGTCGAACTGCATGCCCTCGACCACTTCGGTGTCGGTTTCCAGCCCCTTGTTTTCCTCGACGGTAATCACGCCTTCCTTGCCCACCTTGGCCATCGCGTCGGCGATCTGCCGACCGATCTCGACTTCTCCGTTGGCCGAAATTGTCCCGACCTTGGCGATTTCGTCGCTGTCCCCAACCGGTCTGGACATGGTCTTGATCTCGGCAACGACCGCGGCCACCGCCCTGTCGATGCCGCGCTTCAGATCCATCGGGTTCATGCCGGCGGCGACCGCCTTCATGCCTTCCTTGACGATGGCCTGGGCCAGAACGGTCGCGGTCGTGGTGCCGTCGCCGGCCTCGTCGTTGGTGCGCGACGCCACCTCTTTCACCATTTGCGCGCCCATGTTTTCGAAATGATCCGAAAGAACGATCTCCTTGGCGACGGTGACGCCGTCCTTGGTGATGCGCGGAGCGCCGTAGGATTTGTCGAGAATGACGTTTCGGCCCTTGGGGCCGAGGGTGATCTTGACGGCGTTCGCCAGCGTGTTGATGCCTTTCAGCATGCGGTCGCGGGCGTCTGTGCTGAATCGAACTTCCTTGGCAGACATGGTGTGAGTTCCTGAGACTGAGGTTGCAATGAGGGAATACGGACTCAGGCGATCACGCCGAGAATGTCGCTCTCCTTCATGATCAGAAGATCTTCGCCATCGAGTTTGATCTCCGAGCCGGACCATTTTCCGAACAGGATCCGGTCGCCGGAGGTGACGTCCATCGGGATGCGTTCGCCGTCCTCGCGTCTGCTGCCGGCACCGACGGAGACGACTTCGCCTTCCTGGGGTTTCTCCTTGGCGGAATCGGGAATGATGAGACCGCCTTTGGTCGTTTCATCGCCGTCGATCTGGCGCACAAGAACTCGGTCGTGGAGGGGAGTGAAAGACATCGACGCGCTCCTTGTCGAGGATTGTCAGGCGAAATGACTTTGGTCGAATGCCCGGATTCGGTATGCGCAAGGCGGCGCGACCCTGTTCGGGGTCTGCTTCGGGAATACGGATCGAATCCGTCGCCGAAGTGGGTCACGAGCGCCGCACCGAGTTTCCGCCGGCGATGATCGCGTTGATCAGGTCCGCGACCGCACGGTGACTTTCCGTTTCGGGTTCGGTGCCGACGACATTCTCGTGGCTCGCCGCTGCGTCACGCAAAACCCCCACGATCTCGTGTTCGGGCAGCACCCCTCGATCGTTCATGGCAAGCAGGAGCGCCTCGCAGATCGATAGCGCGGCCTGACCTGCATATTCGCTCGCCGTGGACATCCGGGTTTCCTTCCTTGGCATCGCGAACCGGGGACGGGAGGCTCAAATGCATCCATACTTCTCGCAGGAAGTGCTCTATGCTGGACTGATCCAAAGCAGTGTCAGGACCGATTTTTGCTCTTTGGTCGCGACACGCCGGGAGGCATGATGACATCAGCAGAGCACAGCCCCCTGACCCGCAAGCTTTCGGCATTCGTGGCTCTTTCTGATGTCGAGTTGGCCGTTCTGGAACGGTTGCACCAGCGTCGTTGCTCCTTCGTCGCGGGGCGTGACATGGTGCATCAGGGCCAGTCGGCCCGGGCCGCGTATATACTGTCTGCGGGGTGGGTCTGTTCCTACAAGCTGCAGGCCGACGGGACTCGGCAAATCGTGGATTTTCAGGTGCCTGGGGATTTTCTGGGGTTGCGGAGTGTCCTCTTGCGCACCTCGGACCACAGTTTCGAACCCATCGTGGACATCCAAGCCGCCGAAGTGCTGACGAGCGACCTTCTGGAGGCGTTCGCGCAGACTCCTCGCCTGGCGACCGCCATACTCTGGGCGGCGTCAAGGGACGAGGCGATGGTCGTGGAGCATCTGGTGGGGATCGGTCGGCGCGATGCGGACGCCCGCATGGCGCATTTCCTGCTGGAACTGGGATCGAGGCTGACGCTGGTCGGCATGGGAAGCAAAGACGGGTTCGACTGCCCGTTGACGCAGTATCACCTCGCTGACACGCTCGGGTTGAGCGCGGTTCATGTGAACCGCGTCCTGCGGCAGCTTCGCGAACATGGGCTGGTGACCTTTCGGGACGGCCGTGTGACGTTTCATGATTACAGAGGACTGGTGGAACTTGCCGAGTTCGACCCGGCCTATCTGGATCAGACCGGTCCTCTCCTGAAATGAAAGGACCGTCTGCCATGGCTTGGAAGACGGTCCCGGTAATCTGGTCAGACGCGAATGGTCACACGAGGGCGTGGGATGCCGCGTCGAGTTCCTTGTTCGTCTCGGCGTCGTTCTTGGCCGTGTTCGCCTTCTCGGCGGCCTGGTAATGCTTCAGGGCCGCGTCTTTCTTCGGACCAGCGGGCGCCTTGTCCCACGCGGCTTTCACGGATGTCATCTTCTCGGCAGTCTTGTTCTGTTCGGGAGTCATTGGAATTGTCCTTTCATGGACGTTCCGAGAATAAGAAGCGTGCCGACATGCCGACCTTTTGGGGATCGGTACGCCCACACGCTTCTCTTGTACTCGAAAAAATGCGCCACCAAACATTCGGTGGGCACGTCTCACATAACTGGTGTCGGGGCCATATCGCACTGACGCAGGTTAGTCCCCGCGTGTGCGACCGGCCGATTGCCTTTGCGGTTCTCAAGTCACCACAGTTTGCTGGTGGGAAATTCTCACCCATCTGTCTTCGTCTTGGAGATACGTGGAAGCGCACAGCGCCTTGAAGATCGGCACCTCCGGCTTCTCTGCCGAGACACGGTAGGTGAGAATGGCGATGTCGCCGCACCGCATCACGCGCCGTTCGGCCATGACGACGGAATGCCACCCGGTCCTCTGCCGAAGATGGGTCCAGATATGGTCACCCTGGAGGATACCGGGCGGATAGGGAAAGATCATCACCGCGTTGGTCGCAGTGGTCGCCCGGGCGTTGTCGGCCCCGCTGGTCCAGAAGTGTTCCTCCATGTCCCAGAGAATGTCCCGTTCACTCGGGGACAGGGTGCCGGCGCGGTGCGCGGCATGGGCTGGCGCCATTGCTGTCTTGGTGGAAACGGTCATTCGCTTTGCCCCGACCCGCCAACCAGGAACATTTGAGACAGGGCGAAGATGAGCGCGAGCACTGCCCGGATCGCTCCGCTTTCGGCCAAACGACCGTGAGCGCCCGTCGAGGCCGCCCGCTGTTGGGTACCTGAAGTCGGAGTTTCGGGAAGCAACTGGCTCGGGTCTTGTGCAACCCTTCCGAAATCGCTTGCGTGCGTGGGAACACCCCGAAATCTAGCAAGCATCGCTCCCAACCGTGCTCGCGCGGCGTCGCGCCCCAGCGTGACCAGTTCAGCGGTTTCTTTCCATGGATCGAGGCCCAGTCGCGCGAGTGTGGAAATGACCGCCACGCCATATCCGTTTCGGTCCTCGCCGACCGACGCAAAGAGAAATCGCTCGAATTCGGGCGGGTGCAAGTTGAGACCATTTTGTTCGATCATCGTCATTCCGTTCCTTCGTAGCAGGAACGCAAATCGCCCCCGTTTCCTTAAGGGTACATGCAGGCTAGGCCCGACGCCCTTACACAGGTCAGTGCTGGCTGTTGTCTCTGAGGAGTTCGCCACCGGTACGGTTGCTCGGGGCTAACATGTGTCAGCGTCAGTTGAACGATCCCGACGTACAAGAGGAGAAATCGTTCGATCGGTCAGGCCCAAAATCCAAGGGGTCGTCACCAGTGATGAGCGACGGATTTGCCAGTATCGCGGAGACCAGAGATGAACATCCGGTCGATCACATCGACGGTGACGTTTTCCAACCCGTTCACCCTGTCGGGATACCCTGGCGATTTGCCCGCCGGCGAATACGAGATTCTCGTCGAAGAGGAACTTCTCCAGGGGCTGAGCTTCGAGGCGTATAGACGGACGGCAACCTATCTCATGGTACGGGGAACGGGCGCTCGCGCGGGGCAAAGTGAGCTCCGGGTGACGAACGAGAACGACCTCAAAGAGGCGCTGTGCCGGGATGCCGCCGCAACCGAAACGAAAACCCGGAGCGATGCGGCGCTTTCCCCGCAGGAGGACTTGAAATGAATACTCCCGAATGGCTCAAACCCGGCATCTATGGCGCGCTGATTGGCGCGGCCTTCGTCGGTGTCGCCGGATTCACATGGGGCGGCTGGGTGACCGGCGGAACCGCGAATGACAGGGCGATGGCGATGTCCCGAGACGATGTCGTCGCTTCCATGGTGCCGGTCTGCCTCGACATGTCACGGTCCGACCCGGCCAGGGCAGAGAAGCTGGAAACGATCCGGGCCGCTTCGAACTATCAGCGGCGCGATGCCGTCATGGCGGCCGGCTGGGCGACGGTTCCCGGAACCGATGCAGCGGACCGTGACATCGCGCAAGCCTGTCTTGCGGCCCTTGATCTTTGAGCCATGAACTCATGCCCCGGGCCAAGTCACTCGGAGAGAAACAGGTCGTGATACACGCGGACACTCTGCCGGCGCCAACATCGGAAACAACCGATCCCGAAACGCGTGCGGGTGGCAACCAGACTACGAGACCTCTGCTGGCACGACTGATCTTGAAACTGGCGTTTGTCGCCGGTGTGGTCGCGTCCGTTGCCTTTCCCGTCTTTGCGCAGAGTGGCACCGGCGCGATTCCTCAGAACGCTCAGCTACGCAGCTATGGCGACGGCTGGGACTGCGATCTTGGCTACCGGGTGGAAGGTTCCGAATGCCTTGCTCTCGACATTCCTGAGCATGCCTATCCAACCGGGCGCTCCTATGGGACGGGCTGGGAGTGCAACCGCGGATATGAAGAGGTGAACGGGACGTCCTGCAATCCCATCCCAGTACCCGCCAATGCCTTCCTCCGGTCTTCCGGGTACGAGTGGCAATGCGAACGCGGGTACCGGCAGGAGCGCGACGCATGTGTCGCTCTCGTTTTGCCCGAGCATGCCTATCTGACAAAAGACAGCTCGGGGACGGGATGGACCTGCGATCGCGGCTATGCGGCCGTAGCAGGGACATGCACACCGATTGACGTGCCAGCGAACGCATATCTTACCAACGCAGACTATGGCGCTGTTTGGGCTTGCGAGAGAGGCTTCGTCAAGATCGGAGACCGATGCGACGCTATTGTCTTGCCTGCGAACGCCTTTCTTGACCAGGCATCCTATGGACCGGGCTGGATCTGTGAGCGTGGATACGAACCTCTGAACGGCGGCTGCGTTGTTATCGATCTGCCGGAGAACGCCTATCTCGGCCAATCCGGCAACCGGTGGAGCTGCAATCGAGGCTTCCAGCTCACTGACGGAGCATGCATGCCAGGAAGATGAAAGCGACAAGACGATGCGAGGCCGTGTGTTCGGCATGGCCACGATGCCGCCGATGTTCCATTGACCCAGAAATTCGGTCAGAACACTTTGACGAAATTCAAGGTCTGGACCGATGAATTGGCCGGATTGACCTTGGCTTCCTTTTCGATGCGCCATCGTAAATCGGGTCGCCGATCCCCATATCGGTATTACTGGTGGCAAGCATCCCGGTCCATCATGGACAGGGAGTTGGCGCTGGCCAATCAAAGGATCGATGACATGTCCTTCAAGGACGTGACTGCCTGGGCAGCGGCGGCAATGAAGGCGAAGCCTGCGAAGGCCGCGAAAACCCCTGCCAAGGAGAGCGACTCCAAGGCCGCCGGAAAAGAAGCGCCAGCGAAATCCAAGACGTCTTGAGACGCAAGATAGCCGTGCACCCCATTGTTATGGGTTGCGCGGCCCACCCGCAGCAGCAAGGAAGAGGATCACGCCAATGAACGATCTGACGAGCAAGACCGTTGCGGTATTTTCCCGACCGTTCGCCGTTCCAGGTTTTTCCGAAACGCTCCCGGCGGGAGAATACGAGATCGAAACGGAGTTGGTATCCCCCCCGGATCAACAGGATCCCACAGCCTGGAAAGCCTCCGTTCTGGTGAAACTTCATCCCCGGATTTCGCATCCGGGGCTTGTGCGGACTCTGACCGTTTCCCTTGCCGCCCTGGACGATGCACGCGCCAAGGACAAGCTGACGGGCAGGGCGTTGTCCGACATCTTCCTGGAGGAAATGCTGTCTGATCCGATGGTACGTCTCGTGATGAAGGCCGACGGCGTTTCGGAGTCACATCTGCGACATCTCTACTCCAGGCAGAAGACGCCGGACTCCGACTTGAAAGTGCCGGAGTCGAATACCTCTACCCGAAGGGCGCGCGACGATGAGTCAATCCGAGCCGCCGAAAACGAAGGCATGCCTTCACGACCGGAATCATGGTCGCCCTTGCGTGCCCGCGACGCATCGGGACAAATGTGATGGCGAACAAGACCATTGCCGATGGTGCAACGTCAGGCATCGCGACCACAAAGGCTCTCGGCGACGTTCCGAAAGAACGCCAATGCCTGCGATGCGATACCTTGTTCCGGAGCGAAGGTTTCGGAGAGCGGGTTTGCCGGCGCTGCAAGGGGTTGAACGCCTGGCGAAACGCCGTTCCCGCAAGCCCGGGCGCATCTCGCCGCCGCTGATCTCCATCGGCGTGCGTGCCGTCTGCCTCGAACCGTATTGGAACACCATTTTTGGCCTGTCTCGACATCACTCACGCCACAACCTACCGATACCGTCACAGGGTCTCTCTCGGGCCGCACAGGTTGATGCTGCGTCCCCGGGAAACACGGGAATTGCGACTGTTCTCGCACTCTCTGTCCATTTCTCCGATGGCGAACGTAATTTGGGCGCATGATGTGGCCGGCAACGCCATCGCCACCGCCGTCTTTGACGGCAAGACAGATCATCTGGTGATCGAAAGCCGCGCCAGCGTGGAACTGAACGCGCCAGCCTGGCCGGTCTTTGCCATAGCTGACTCGGCCGTCAAATACCCCTTTGTGTACGCCGCCGACGAATGGACGGATCTGGGTGCGTTGACTATTCCGCAATACGGCGACCTCGATGGCCGCCTTGCCCGATGGGTCGAAGGCTTTGTCATGGCCCGCCCGACCGACACCCTGTCTCTTTTGAAGGACATCAGCACTGGCGTATTCACGCAGATTTCCTACCAGAGCCGCGACACAGAAGGAACCCAGTTGCCGATTGAGACACTCTACCGGCGATCGGGCTCGTGCCGCGACTTCGCGGTCCTGCTCGCCGAAGCTGCGCGCGTTCTTGGATTCGGTTCCCGGATCGTGTCCGGCTATCTGTCCGATCCGGAGGACGGCCTTGTTGGGTCGGCAAATTCAGGGTCTACCCATGCTTGGGTTGAAATATTTGTCCCCGGAGCTGGATGGATCGCCTTTGATCCAACGAACCGAAGCGTCGGGTCGCAGAACCTGATTCCAGTCGCAGTCGGTCGCGATATTCACCATATCGTGCCGGTTTCTGGAAGCTTTTCAGGAGGTCGGAGTGCTCTTTCTGATCTTGCGGTCAGTGTTGCGGTTCGACTTTCAGCGCACGATCATGCAGCTGCTATGGAGGATAAGACCAATTCGAAAGCTCAGCCAAGTCGCTAGGGCGAAGCGTTCAAGCCGAAGATGGGATCCACGCTATATAACAGGGCTGTCACGGCACGGTACTGAGTTGTGAGGGGCCCACATCGTTGAAACTCGGCACTCCGATTTGACCCAAAGCCCGGATCAATTCCAGATGTAGAATTTCAAAGGCGCGCTCGCCGCCGGCCTGTCCGCCTGCGCCCATTCCAAAGGCGAATGCGCGCCCGGCAAGAGCGAAATCCGCGCCGCGCGCTTTTGCCCGCAAGATATCCGCGCCGCGGCGAATCCCGCTGTCGAGGATGAGTGTCGTGCGTCCTGCAACGGCGTCAGCGATCGCGGGAAGGGCTTCGATCGTGGCTGGGCCGAACGCGACCTGCCGACCGCCGTGGTTGGACACGACGATACCGTCACAGCCCAGGTCGGCGCATGTTGCGGCGTCTTTCGGGTGCAGGATGCCCTTGACCAAGAGCTTGCCCTTCCATCGCGCGCGCAGGCGCTTCAGGTCCTCCCATGTGAAACCCGGAGTGATCAGGGTTTTCTGAACGTCAGCGTAGGATGTCGCGCTTTTCAGGAGGTCGGCATAGTTGGCCACATTCGGCGTGCCATGGCGCAAGTTCAAGAGTGCCCAATACGGGTTGGCCATGCATTGCATCACGACGTCCGGCGTGAAGCGGAAGGGCACGGACAGCTGGTTGCGAATGTCGCGATCCCGTTTACCCGCTGCAGGAACATCTGCTGTCACCATGAGCGTGGTATAGCCCGCAGCTTCGGCTCGCGCGATCAGGCCTTCGGTGACGTCCGCATCGCTTGAGACATAGAGCTGGAACCAGCCGTTTCCGTCTGCTGCCTCTGCCAGGGTTTCCAGCGTGGTGGAGGCAGCGGAGCTGGCGACATAGGGGATGTTTTGCGCCTTGCACAGCTTGGCCAGCGTCAGGTCCGCCTCCGGCCAAAACGCGTTGAGCATGCCGATTGGCGCCATGCCGAACGGCGCCGCGAAGGTCTGGCCGAACAGGGTGGCCTGTGTGTCGATTCTCGACACATCCACCATATAGCACGGGGTCAGTTCCACCTCCTGAAAGGCGTCGCGGTTGCGGCGCAGGTTGCGCTCGTTCTCGGCACCGCCATCGACCAGATCGAAGGCAAAGCGTGGAATCCGCCGTTTGGCCCGACGTCGCAGGTCGTCAATGGACGCGTCGCGATCCAGTCCCATCAGATCGACCACCCGCCGTCGACCGCAAAGGCCTGGCCGGTGGTGAAGGCGGACAGATCCCCCGCAAGGTAGCACACCATCTCTGCGATTTCTTCGGGCTGGCCGAGCCGCCCCATGGGCTGGCGGTCCTTGAACGCGGCCAGAGCGGCGTCAAAGTCCCCTGTTGCCGCCAGCCGGTCGTTCAGCGAAGGGCTTTGGACTGTGCCTGGGCAGATGGCGTTGCACCGGATGCCGTCCCTGACGAAGTCCGCAGCGATGGCCTTGGTCATGCCGATGATCGCGGCCTTGGACGCGCCGTAGACAAAGCGGCGCGGCGCGCCTTTTTCGCTTGAGACAATGGAGGCGATATTGATGATGGAGCCGGCACCGCTATCCAGCATTCTTGGCAGGACCGCCTTGGTGACACGATACATCGCCTTGGCGTTCAGATCAAAGGCGCGGTCCCAGATCGCCTCGTCGCAATCAAGGATCGTCCCGTCATGTACCCACCCCGCGCAATTGAGCAGGATCTGGACGGGTGAGACCGATGCGACCAACGCCTCAATGGCCTTTGCGTCCAGCACGTCCAGCTGACGCGCAGTAATACTGTCGGAGCTTTTGGCCATTGCCGCGACGGCTGACTCGTCGATATCGGTGGCAATCACGTGCGCGCCGCGTGCAGCCAACGCCTCGGCGCTGGCCCTTCCGATACCATTCGCTGCCGCTGTAACCAGTGCTGTTTTTCCCTTCAGGCTCTGTTCCATGATCTCTCCTAGCGTGCGAGCCAGCCGCCATCGACGGTGAGCACGCTCCCGTGGCAATAATTGGCGGCATCGGACGCCAGAAAGACGGCGGCCCCGGCGATTTCCTCCGGTTCGGCGAAGCGACCGGCGGGAATGCGGTCGAGCAGCGCCTTTGATCGTCCGGGATCATCGCGCAGCGCCTGCGTGTTGTCCGTGGCGGTGTAGCCGGGCGCGATGCTGTTGACGTTGATGCCATGCGGCGCCCACTCGTTGCACAAGGCACGGGTGAGACCGATCACGGCGTGTTTGCTGGACGCGTAGGCGGGCACGCGCACTCCGCCTTGTGAGCCAAGGACCGAAGAGACGATCACGATCTTGCCCGCGCCTTGCGCGACCATGCGCTTGCCTGCGGCCTGCGACAACAGCCAGACCGAATCGAGATTGACAGACAGCACCCTGCGCCAATCCTCAAGCGGCAAGTCGATGCTGTCCTCGCGGTGTATTGTCCCGGCGTTGTTCACCAGGATGTCGAGCCCGCCCAACGCCTCAGCAGCGAACGCCACGACGTCTTCTGCCGCGGCCTGATCCATGCCCATGAAATCGGCTTTGACGGCAGCCCCCCGGGCACCAAGTTTTTCGATCTTCGCCAATGTTTCATCAGGCGCATGGCTGCGATAGGTCAGCGCCACGTGCGCCCCGGCGGCGGCAAGGCCGAGTGCAATGCCCTCGCCGATGCCGGTTGCGCCGCCGGTCACAAGGGCCTTGCGGCCGGTCAGATCAAATGCATTGCCCATGATCAGTACCGGTTGGCGATGGGCAGCTCTTCGGCGGGGAAGAGCGAAATGACCTCGCATCCGGTCTCTGTCACAACGACCTCTTCCTCGATCCGCGCGGCCGAATAGCCGTCGGCAGCGGGGCAGTAGGTTTCCAGTGCGAAGACCATGCCGGTCTGGATCTCCATCGGGTGATCGAGGCTGACCGCGCGACTGATGATCGGCCGTTCGTGCAGGGCGAGGCCCAGCCCGTGACCAAATTGCAGCCCGAAGGCCGCGTCTTCGTTGGGGAAGCCCAGGCTTTCGGCGGTGGGCCAAACCTCGGCCACCTTGTCGGTGGTCACGCCGGGTCGGATCATCGCAATCGACGCGTCGATCCATTCGCGCGCTTTGACATAGGCGTCGTTTTGCACCGGGGTGGCCCGTCCCACGTTGAACGTGCGATAATAGCAGGTTCGGTAACCTTGGTAGCTTTGCAGGATGTCAAAGAACGCCTGATCCCCCGGTCTGATCAAACGGTCGGTGAAGTTGTGCGGATGCGGATTGCAGCGTTCGCCGGAAATCGCGTTGATCGCCTCGACATCATCGCTGCCCATTTCGTAGAGCATCTTGTTGGACATGGCGACGATATCGTTCTCGCGCACGCCCGGTTTCAGCTCTTCGTAGATCATGTGGTACACGCCATCGACCATCGCCGCGGCCTGCGTCAGCAACTGGATTTCGTCCCAGTTCTTGATCTCGCGGGCTGACAGCATGATCTGCTGACCATCGACCACGTTGATGCCTTCTTCGCGCAGCGCGTGGAACATCGCGGTTTCGGCATAATCCACGCCCACCGGCATGTCCGCCATGCCCGCATCCTTGATCAGTTGCGCGATCATCTTGGCGTATTTCCGCATCAGCCCGAATTCCGGTGGGATCGTTCCGCGCATACCGACGACACCGGCCAGGCAATGATCCGGCTCAAGCCAGTCGGAATGGCGCTGGTGGTGGACGGCGGCCGACCCGAAATCCCAGACATAGGGGCTGTCGTCGCCGGTGAGCAGGCAGAACCGGCACATTTTGTCCCGTTCCCATTCGCCGATTTTGGTCGCCGAGACGTAGCGGATGTTGTTCACGTCGAACAGCAAGAGCGATCCTGCATTCGAGTTCTGCAGGGATTGCCGTGTCCGTGCGAGACGATAGCGGCGCAGCCGGTCGTGATCGACCCGGCGTTCGAAATCGACCGACGTGTGCCCCCAGGCGGGCAGGCGTTCCCGCCATTCCCAGTTGGGTTCGAGATCCTGCGGGGTGAGCAAGTTGGGCATAAGTGCGCGAGACATTGGCAACTCCTTCGGATCGCGTCCGCGACCCGTTGATTGGGTTGAGATGTGGGAAATTCAGCGGGCTACTGGATGCACCAACCGCCGTCGATATGGACCATCTGGCCCGTCATGTAGTCGCTGTCGTCGCTGGCGAGGAAAGACGCCGTGCCGACGATGTCCTTGGGATAGGACACGCGCTTGATCTGAAGCGCATCGCGAACGATGTCGTCATAGGCCTGACCTTCTCGCTCTTTGAAGCCGATGTCGACAAGGTCCTTGTCAAGCTGTTCCCACAGGGGGGTCACCACGACACCGGGGGCATAGCCATTCACCGTGATGTTGTGTTCGGCAAGCCCGATCGCGCCGCAATGGGTCAGCGCCAGACAGCCGTATTTCGAGGTGCAGTAGACGGTCACATCGACGAGCGGCTTGCGCGATGCGATGGAGCCGACATTGATCAGCTTGTAGGGATGGTCCTCCATCGCGCCTTGCTTGATCATCTGACGCGCGGTCTCCTGCATGCCCAGCCACATCGCCTTGGTGTTGACGTTCATGATCATGTCCCAGTTGTCTTCGTCGATATCCATGAAGAACCGGGGTTTGTTCAGGCCTGCATTGAAGAGACCAACGTTGATCGATCCGAACGCATCTACGGTCGCGGCCACGGCGGCTGCGTTGTCTTCGCGTTTGGTGACGTCCATCCTGACGGCGATGGCGCGGCCGTTGCCTGCGCCGCTGATTGCTTCGGCGACCTCTTTCGCCGCGTCAAGATCAAGGTCCCCAACGCACACATTCGCCCCTTGCGCGGCGAAGGCTTCGGCATTGGCCGCGCCCATGCCACGTGCGGCACCGGTGATCAGAATATTTTTACCTCTCAGGCGATTGGGGTCCATGGTCTCTCCTCCCAGAAATTAAGGCGTCCCGTGTGTTCGGATCAGCGCATCGGCCCGGGACTGGGCCTTGCGCAAAGCGTCGCGCGGGGATGTGAGCCCGCGCAGCATGTCGTGGAATTCTTCCCCGCAGACCTGAATGATGCCGCCGATTTCCGGCACTGGCGGGCGCGGCCAGAATTGCAGTTCGTCGCGCCAGGACATCGCGTCCACGGCTTCGAAGATCGACGAAGCGCGGCGGACATCGGGATCGGATGCCACCGAGTAGCGCGGATTGGTGCGGCTTCCGTTCTGCACGTAGAGTTTCTGCGCTTCGGGCGAGGCGAAAACGGTCAAGGCCTCGACCGCGGCCGGTACGCGGTCCGGCGGCAGGTTTGCGGGGATGCCCATGACATAGCCGCCCACAGGCGCAACCGGACTGGCGTTTGGTCCGGCCGGGTGCGGCAAATACCCGGTCTGGCCACAGGCCGGCGAGCTTTCGTCTAGTTCGAAGTATGGGGCGAGGAGCGTATAGCCATAGGCCATCGCGATATTGCCCGCCGCATAGGGGCGCACGCGTTCGTACCACGACATCGACAGGATATCGGGTGGCGAGTATTTCAGAAGCTCAATCAGGAATTTCGCAGCTTGCAGACCTGCCTCGGTGTCGATCGTGGCGCGATAGGTTCTTTCGGCCAGGTGCGTGGTGTCAAAACCACCGGCGTTTTCCGGCAGATCAAGAATGGGCTGACCGAAATCGGCGATGGTCATCAGCACGGTGTGACCAAGGGCCGTGCCCCGCGCGGCGTTCCACGCGATGCCGTAGCGCCCACGCCGTGGTTCGTGAAGCACGCGTGCGGCGTCGAGCAACGCGTCCGTGGTCGCAGGAGGTTCCAGGCCGGCCTTGGCAAAGAGGTCCCGGCGATAGAACAGCAGTTCGGGGGTCGTCTGCGCGGGCACGCCATAGGCGCGCCCACCCCAGTGCGCCGCCATCCAGCCCGCGGTGTGGAAGTCCGCGGGATCGAGCCGTGCCAGGTCCATGATTTCGTCAAGCGGCATCAGAACCTGTTTTTCTGCAAACTCCCCGATCCAGGGCAGATCGACCGCAATGATGTCGTAGCGGCTGGTCTCACGCTGCGCGTTGCGCAGCGCCTCTTCACGCAGCCGGTCGATGGAAAAGGCGCGCTGACTGATGTCCGTGCCGATGACCTGTTCGAACTGTCGCTTGAGGTTGTCCATAACCATGAAGGTCGGGTCGCCGTGGACGAGAACGCGGATGCCGCCCGGTACTTTCAGCCGCGCTTTGCGGACACGAAGCGGGGGGATGGATTTGGCGGCGGCGTAGCTTCCCCCAAAATAATAGTCCCGCGTGCCTTGATCGTCGGTCTCACCGCCGAAGCACGTTTCGGCCAGCCGGCGTATACGTCCGGACAGTTGCATCCATTGCGCCAGAAGCCTTTCGCTGGGATGCATGGAAAAACTCTTGCCGGTCTTCGTGCGGGGACGCTGCTCGATCAGCCCGTCCTCGATCATTTCCTTCATGCGGCGATTGGCCGTCGCATAGGGCACCCGGCTGGCGCTGATCAATGATGTGGGTGTGATGGTCTTTGCTTCGAAATGGCCCTGCAACAGATGCAAGGCCATGCGCAGATGTGCGTTCGGCGCGATGATATCGAGCGCGCCTTCCAGCTCATCGCTGAATTCCTCCAGAAAGGACAAGATCTCGAGCGTCTCGGTTTGCGCTTGTGGCGAAACCGGTCTGGCCTGTCTATGTCCTGTCATGGCATTCATCTTGGCGTTGCGCCTTTTCCCTGCGTTCGGCCGCCTTGTCGCGGCAGCTTTATCCGACTTGGATAATTTCTGACGGTGCATGGACCGCTCCCCTCAAAATGTTCAATATGGCTTTCAGAGCGTACCACCCATTTGTCCAAAATGGATTTTTTATTATCCAAAGTGGACAAGATTGATGCGTTGCCGCCGCGGCAACCCCTGCACAGTAGCTGTCAGTCGCTCGGAGATCCGAGTGGTGGTGGACGCCTGGGAGGGGCGTCTGGACACAAGAAGAAATGTCATCACCCGGGAGGAGACCCAGATGAAAATTCGCAATATTCTTGCAGCATCCACAGCCGCCGTGGCACTGGTCGGCGCCACCTGTGCGACCGGCGCGGAAACGATGAAAATCGGCATCACCCAGAACAATGTCGGCGTCGACAGCTACCAGACCACCTATGAAAAGGCCTTCATCGCCGCCGCCGAGGCGAACGATGCGGTCGAAGCGGTTGTTCTGGATGCCGGCGGCGACGTGGCCCGCCAGATCGCGCAGATGGAAGACCTGATCCAGCAGGAAGTCGACGCCATCATCATCTGGCCGACGAATGGTGAGGCGGTGATCCCGGCCGTCCGCAAGGCGCACCAGGCCGGTATTCCGGTTATCGTCACCAATTCGAACATCGCCGAAGCCGGCTTTGACTTCGTCAAGTCGTTCTCTGGGCCGGACAACATCACCCAGGGGTCGCGCTCGGCCGAGATCATGTGCGACAAGTTCAAGGACATGGGCATCGAGGACGAGGCGCAGGTGGTGCACATCACCGGCCAGCCGGGCTATACCACGGCCATCGAACGCGCCAAGGGATTTGAGGACCGCCTGCCTGAGGTCTGCCCGAACGTGACCGTGGTCGACACTCAGCCGGGGGATTGGAACCGCGAGAAGTCGCAGCAGGTCATGGAAGCCTTTCTCGTCAAGTATGACGACATTGACGGCGTTTATGCCGGTGATGACAACATGGGCGTCGGTGCATTGAACGCGGCCAAGGCCGCGGGCCGAGACGGCATCATCTTTGTCGGCGCCACCAATTTCGCCGTCGGCTACGAGGCAATGGCAGCAGGCGACTACTGGGGATCGATCTACCAGTCCCCGGTCGATGACGCCGAGGCCGCATTGAAGACGGCGATCGACGTGCTGAATGGCGAGGACGTGCCGTTCCTCAATTACTTCGACACGCCCAAGATCACGCAGGACAATATGGGCGAATTCACCAAGCCGGTGTTCTGAGGATCCTCCCGCATGCGGGGTGTGGCATCGTCTGCGCCCCGCATGATTGTTTTCCACTTCAGTTTTTCAGGGAGATGCGGCATGGGACGTGTTTCTGACCGTGTCTGCATCGTGACAGGCGCCGCACAGGGCATTGGTCGAGCCATAGGAGAAGCCCTGCTCGATGAGGGGGCGAAGGTCTGTTTCGCCGATATCAATGGCGAGAAGGTGGCCGAGGTCGCCCAGGGCAATCGCAGCCGGATGAACGGGCGCGCCGATGCCGTCACCTGGGCACAAGTGGATGTCACCAATCGCGACCAGGTGCGGGCCATGGTGGCCCACACGGTTGAAACCTTCGGCAGGCTGGACGTTAAGTTCAACAATGCCGGCGTGAACAAGCCGATGAACTTCATGGACGTGACCGAGGACAATTGGAACTTCATCATGGGCGTCAACGGGCTCGGCTGCATGATCGGCATGCAGGAAGCCGCGCGCCAGATGATCGCGCAGGGAACCGGCGGCAAGATCATCAACACCGCCTCTATCGCCAGCAGGCAGGGCTTTGACAACGTCGCCCCCTACTGTGCCTCGAAATTCGCGGTCGTGTCGCTGACGCAATCGGCGGCACGAGACCTGGCGAAGCATGATATCACCGTCACGGGTTTTGCCCCCGGCGTTGTCGCGACCGAGATGTGGGAACAGGTCGATCAGGACCTGGTAGACATCGGCGCCGCGGAACGGCCCGGGCAGGCGATGGAAGAATTTTCGGCCGAGATCCTGAAAGGCCGCGTGGCAACGCCGCAGGATGTTATCGGAACCACGACCTATCTCGCCTCAAGGGATAGCGATTACATGACCGGTCAAATTGTCATGATCGATGGAGGAATGACCTTGGTCTGACACCGCGCCGCGAGGGCGCGATGCGTGTCCGGGACATAACAGAACGCCAACGACCTTAGGGAGGGCATCATGGCCACACTGACCAAACAACAGATCGGCGGCGTTCTGGCCAAGCAGGGAATCCTGATTGCCTTTGCCGTGTTCATCATCGCCTTCACACTCGCCAATCCGAAATTCCTGTCTGTCGACAACGTTTTCAGCGTCGTGCGGTCGTCGGCCATTCTGGGCGTCATGGCGATAGGGGTCACCTTTGTCGTGATCAGCGGCAATCTCGATCTGTCGGTGGGGTCGATGATGTCGTTCTCGACCATCGTGGTGCTGGATCTGCACGACAAGATCGGCCCGTTGCTCGCCATTCCGGCCATGTTCGGCATGACCTTGTGCCTTGGGGCGTTCATCGGGTTCCTGGTCGGGTATTTGAGGCTGAATTCCCTGATTGTCACCCTTGGCATGCTGTCGGCCATTCACGGGCTTACCCTGACCTATTCCGGTGGTCAGAACATGGACATCGCTGACAAGGAAGGCACGTGGTTCAGCGTCTTTGGACAGGGCACGGCGCTTGGCATTCCCGTCCCGATCCTGATCTTCGCGGGGCTTGCGGCGTTGCTGGGCCTCGTGCTCGCGAAAACCGCCTTTGGTCGAAAGGTCTATGCCGTCGGCGGCAACGGCACCGCTGCGACGTTCTCGGGCATCAAGCGCGCGCGCACCGTCTTCACCTGCTACATCATCTCGGCCGCCTGCGTAGCGACCGCCGGGCTGATCCAGGCCAGCCGGTCGCTGGGGTCGCAGAACACCGTGGGTCAGGGGCTCGAACTCGAAGTCCTGGCGGCCGTCATTCTGGGGGGCGCGTCGCTTCTTGGCGGATCCGGCACGATCTTCAAGACCGTCATCGGTGTGCTGATCCTCGGGTTCATTCAGAACGGTCTGCTGCTTCTGGGATTGCAATTCTACGTCCAGTTCATCGTGACCTGGATCATCATCATCCTTGCTGTCTGGCTCGATATCGCAGCCAAGCGTGGCAAGCTTTTGTCGCCAATCGCGTAAGAGGGAGCGGGAACCATGCAACCGGGTGCACTGTCCAAGGCGCTGAAGAACGGCGCGATCTGGGGCTTCATTATTCTCGAATTGATCTTCTTCAGCGTGGCTGGCGAATATCTGTCGCTGTCTGACAAGGCCTTCATGGATTACGACAACATGCTGTTGTTGCTCAAGCAGTCGGCACCGATCGGCATTATCGCCATGGGCATGACCATTGTAATGGTGAACGGCAATATCGATCTGAGCGTCGGCGCCACCTATGCCATTGCTGCCATCATCCTGCTGGACAGCATGACCTGGCCGGTCTTCGCGGGTCTCGGCGATTGGGTTATCCCCGTGGCCTGCCTTCTGGCACTTGCAGTGGGGACGCTTCTGGGGGCGCTGAACGGTCTGATCGTTTGGAAAACCGGCGTGGACGCCTTTATCGTGACGCTCGGCTCGATGCTGGGCTTTCGGGGAATCGTCTTCATGTTCAACGGTGAGAACCCGACCAGTCACCTGAACTGGACGTTGGTCGATTTCGCCGAAGCCGAGTTCCTGGGGCTCGCCACGGCATCCTGGTTCCTGCTGGCGATGACCCTGGTGATCTGGTTCGTCATGGCCAAGACGGTGCATGGTCGAAACGCCTATGCCATCGGCGACAATCGCGAGGCGGCCGTGAATGCGGGTATCCGTGTCGGGCCGCACATGATGATCAACTTCGCCATCATCGGCTTTCTGGCGGCTCTGTCCGCGGTGGTGTTCTACTCTGAATCCGGATCGGTGAACCCGAATGACGGCCAGCTCTACGAGCTTTGGGTCATCACGGCGGTTGTGCTGGGGGGCACCAAGATCACCGGCGGCGCGGGCAGCGTCATCGGCACCTTCGGTGGCGTCATCGCGATTCAGCTTCTGCGCAAGGGGCTCGGCCATATCGGGGCGGATACATCGACCGTGAATCTCGTGATCGGCCTGATCCTGATCGCAGTACTGGTTCTTGACCGGCAACTGAATGTCAAAGGCAAAGAGGAGTTGAAGGTATGACCGGCGCGAAACCCGTTCTGCACCTTGACGATATCGTCAAGACCTTTCCCGGCGTGCGAGCGTTGGACGGAGTGTCCTTTTCGGTCATGCCGGGCGAAGTTCACGCGCTGATGGGCGAAAACGGTGCCGGGAAATCGACGCTGATGAAAGTGCTCGGCGGCATCTACCAACCCGATGGCGGCGCGATCTTCATGGGCGACGACAAGGTGGTCATGGCCGGGCCGCTCGAGGCGAAAGCCAAGGGCATCGTCTTCATCCACCAGGAACTGAGCCTTGCAGAAGAACTGAGCGTTGCGGAAAACATCTATCTCGGGGAACTGCCGCGAAAGAGCTTTGGCCGCGTCGATTGGATGAGACTGGCGGAGAGTACGAATGCGATCCTGAAAAAGCTGAATGTCGGGTTCGACGCCACTACCCGTGTCGGCGACCTGTCCATCGCCAACCAGCAGATGGTCGAGATCGCCCGCGCCCTGACCGTGGACGCCAAGGCGGTGATCTTTGATGAACCGACGGCATCCCTGACCGATGCGGAAAAGGTCGTGTTGTTCGACGTGATTTCCGATCTCAAATCCGAAGGAGTGGGGATCATTTACATCTCGCACAGGATGGAGGAGATCTTCAAGATCACCGACCGCATCTCGATCCTGCGGGACGGGCAGTACCAGGGCACCGTGGCAACGGCGGAGACGGACGAGGAAGCCGTCACCCAGATGATGATCGGGCGCACGCTCGACCTCAGCCGGAACGCGTCGCATCACGAATTGGGTGATGTTGCGCTCGAAGTGCGCGGACTGAGTTGCGGCAAGCTTTACCAGGACGTGAGTTTCACCGTCCGACGCGGCGAGGTTGTCGGCTTTTACGGCCTTGTCGGTGCGGGTCGGACCGAGATCGCCGAAACGCTGTTCGGATTGCGTGATCCTTCTGGCGGGCAGATCCTGCTTGATGGCGAAGAGGTCCGTATCCACTCCCCCGCTGACGCGATCAAGCGCGGCATCAGCCTTGTGCCCGAAGACCGCAAGGGACAGGGGCTCGTGCTCGGGATGAATTGCCGGGACAACATGACCTTGCCGCAGGTGGATGATCTGAAAGCCGGACCGTTCATCGCCGAAGGTGCCGAGATCGCGATTTTCGACCAGTATCGTGACAGGCTGGATATCCGCACACCGGGTTGGAAACAGCAGGTGGGCAATCTGTCCGGCGGCAACCAGCAGAAGATCGTCATCGGCAAATGGCTGTCCATGCATCCCAACGTGCTGATTGTCGACGAACCCACGCGCGGCATCGATGTGGGCAGCAAGTCAGAGATCCACAAACTGCTGCGCGAGCTGGCGGCGCAGGGCTATGCGGTGATGGTCATCAGTTCCGAGATGCCCGAGGTGCTGCACGTCTCGGACCGGATCGTGGCCGTGTATTCCGGGCGGATCATGCGGACGTTTACATCCGAAGAGGTGACCGAGGACAACCTGATCCAAGCCATCTCGGGCATCAAGTCCGGACAAGCCGCGTGATGCGGATCGGCTTTGCCGGACTTGGCCGAATGGGCGCGGCCATGGCGCGCAACATCGCAGCCGCGGGATTCGATCTGACTGTCTGGAACCGCACCGAAACCAAGGCGCGTGTGTTTGCGAGCCAGACCGGAGGCGCCGTCGCAAAGACACCGAGCGATCTGGCAGAAAGCTGCGATGTCGTGATCAGCATGCTGGCGGACGATGCCGCATCCGAGGATTTTCACCTGGGTGCGAGAGGGGTCTTTGCGTCAAATGCGCCGTCCTTTGTGGTGGTGATGGGCACGATGAGTCCGGATCACATTAGCGCCCTCGTAGATGCCGCACCTGAAGGAACCATCGTCATCGACGCGCCGGTTTCGGGCGCGACGCAAGCGGCACGTGATGCGCAATTGCTGATCATGGCCGGGTGTACGGCACACAACGGTGCGGTCCTTGCACCTCTGTTCGACGCGATGGGGAAACGCACCGTCTTTCTCGACCGGACCGGTGCTGGTGCGATCATGAAACTTGCGGTCAATGCCCTGATCCACGGACTGAACCAGACTGTATCCGAGGCGCTGAGCCTCACGGACAAGGCCGGGATCGCGACGGAACTGGCTTTCGATGTGATCGAAGCCAGCGCTGCCGCCGCGCCGATGCTGTCCTACCGTCGCCCGCTCTATCTGGATGATCGGGCGCATGAGGTCACCTTCACCGTCGCGCTGGCACGCAAGGACATGGAGATCACGGCGGCGCTGGCGCGCGGTCTGGGTGCGGCCTTCCCGCAAGGGCGCGAAACCCTCGCGCGTCTGCAGGATGCCGAAGTGCGTGGCTACGGCCAACGGGACATGGCCGCGATGCGCGATTACATGCGAAAGGAAAGCCAATGAAGGCGGCTTTATTTGTTGGCGGATGGGAGGGCCATGCGCCGACCGCATTTGCAGACTGGTACCAGGCGCTCCTCGAAGACAACGGTTTTGACGTCGATGTCTACGACACGATGGAGCCCCTTCAACGCCCTTCGGATCTCGCCGATGTGGACCTGATCACGCCGATCTGGTCCTCGGCCCGCTCTGGCCACCGCACCGAATTCGGCAACATGACCAAGCCGCAGGAAGACGGGCTTCTCAAGTTGATCGGCGATGGCTGTGGGATCGCGGGCTGGCATGGACACATGGGCGACGCGTTTCGTGACCGGCCTACCTATCATTTCCTCATCGGTGGCCAGTTCGTCGCCCACCCGCCCGGCTGGCCCGACAACCTGCAACCGCGCGAGGACTACATCGACTATAATGTGACGATCTGCAAACCCGACGATCCTATCGTGCATGGAATCAAGAGCTTCCGGTTGAGATCAGAGCAATATTACATGCTGGTCGATCCCTCCAACGAGGTTCTGGCCACCACGACCTTTTCCGGCGACCACCTGTGGTGGATCGAGGGCACGGTTATCCCGGTCGTCTGGAAACGGCGCTGGGACAAGGGCCGCGTCTTCTACTGCTCCATCGGTCATGAACTTGATGATCTAAAACTGCCGCAGGTCACAGAAATCATCCGACGTGGCAGCCTCTGGGCTGCCGCAGGCCATTCCGAATGAAATCACACTGCGAAGGGAACGACAGCCAATGAAACTTCTCCGTTATGGCGTACCGGGTGCCGAAAGGCCCGGAGTGCTTGACAGCTCTGGGCGTGTTCGTGACTTGTCCGGATGCATCCCGGATATCGCTGGCGAGGCCCTTCGCCCCGCCGGCCTGGACGCTTTGCGGCAGATCGACATCGAAACGCTGCCCGTGGTGGACGGCACGCCGCAGGATGATCTGCGCCTCGGGCCTTGCGTGGGCGCCATCGGCAAATTTGTCTGCATTGGCCTGAACTACGCCGACCACGCCGAAGAGGCAGGGATGCCGATCCCCGAAGAACCGATCATCTTCAACAAGTGGACCTCAGCGATCATTGGCCCGAATGATCCGATCCAAGTACCCCGCGGATCGCGGAAAACCGATTGGGAGGTGGAACTGGGCGTCGTGATCGGGGAACCGGGGTCATATATCGATGAGGCCGACGCGATGGCACATGTCGCCGGCCTCTGTGTTGTCAACGACGTCTCGGAACGCGAATTCCAGATCGAGCGGGCGGGCACATGGGACAAGGGCAAGGGCTGCGACACGTTCGGACCGACGGGTCCGTGGCTGGTGACACTGGATGAAATCCCCGACATCGACGGGCTGGACATGTGGTTGGATGTGGATGGTGAGCGCATGCAAACAGGCTCGACCGCGACGCTGATCTTCAAGATCCCGCACCTGGTGTCCTATTGCAGCCAATTCATGAGCTTGCAGCCAGGGGATGTGATCTCCACCGGTACGCCTCCGGGTGTCGGTATGGGCCAGTCTCCGCAGCGCTATCTGCACGGGGACGAGGTTGTCACACTGGGGATCGCCGGTCTGGGTGAGCAGAGATCGAAGGTTCTACCGGATGGCTGAGTTGGACCCGGCGATTTGGCCAGCAGTCAGCTGTCAGCTGGAAAAGCCCATTGGCCTTCGAAGCTCAGGCTGCTTAAATGAGAAACCGGAGCGGCATCAGAACGTGACAGGTCCAATCCAGACTTTGCAGACACAATCATAAGGCGTGAGACCGCTGAGGGTCTTGAGCCTTCGAGCGAAATTGTAGTCAGCCATGAAGTCCGCGAGATGGGTGCGGAGCTGATCATGGTTGTCGTCGTGGAAGCGCTTGACAGTCGCGTCCCTGATCGTGCGATTCATCCGTTCGACCTGGCCGTTGGTCCGAGGATGATTGGGTTTTGTGGGCCGGTGCTCGAGCCGATTGGCTTCACAGTTCATGTCAAAGCGCATCTGCCGGGAGTAGGCGGTGTTGCGGTTCCGGGTCTGCTCGGCGAACTGGATGCCCCTCGCCATTATCTCTCGGACCAATGGCTCGATCGGTCAGGATCGTGTGGATACGATATGGAACGGCCTTGAGCAGATGCACCAGGAACTACCACGCTGTCCGCCTTTTCAACGAGTTGGGTGACCGCGAACCTACTGGTTCGGTCAATGGCGACGAATAGTCTGAGCTTGCCCTCGGCTGTCTGCACTTCGGCGATACACATATGAAAGATGCCAATTGGATAGCGTTTGAACCACTTACGCTTCGGTTGGTTCCCTTCGACCTCAGGCAAGCGCGAGATGCCATGACGTCGAAGGCACCGATGTAGCGCGGAACGTGTCAGGTGCGGGACCGACAGTTGCAAGGCGTAGAGGCGATCATCGAGCGGTAGCCGCGTTTGCCGACGGAACCAGACGATCATGGCTTCTTCCTCTTCGCTCGGAACACTTGAACGCGGCTCCTTGGGCTCAGTCTTGCGGTGCTTGTTCGTCTCGCGTTTGCGCCACTTCGCGACCGTCCTCGTGTTGATCCCGAGGTCCCGGCTTAGCGCCGCGGTCGAAGCTTGCGATCGCTGTATCGCAGCTCTGACGGCGTGCGTGGTCGTTGTGAAGCCGTGGCGAACTTGTCCCATAGTGCTTCCTTCCATTCCTGTGAAAGGATCACACCATCAATCCGTGGGATCAAACACCTAGCCTTCCGAGCTTACGTTTTGATGCAAGTGCAGAATGCTGTACACAAAATTTTCCACCATGTATCATCTACAAAGTGGCGACGTTCAGTTCTCTAAGAGCAAGAATGTTCTATCAGGAAATTGATGTCCCGGTGCGATCCCGTGTTGAGCATTCGGGCAAAAAACAGAGGGTTCGATCCGCACATTCGATCGGTAGTTTGTTGGTCGGAGAATTTTTCTACATCAATATTATACTTTAAAAAGCAATTGTTCGTTTGACAAATTGGCGGAGAGACAGGGATTCGAACCCTGGGACCCCGTGAAGGGTCAACGGTTTTCGAGACCGCCCCGTTCGACCACTCCGGCACCTCTCCGCGGGGGTCTGGGCGTTGCGTGTAATCGGGATTGTCGGGGCTGGCAAGACCGTTTTGGGCTGCATCCGCCAAAGCGTGAAATTCATTTGCCCGCCCTCGGAAAAGCCTTACGATCCTCCACATGCACACACGTCGTTTCATGACCCGCCCCCTTCTGCCACTGCTGCTGTTGTGGCTATGCCTGCAGATCGTGATGTCCGGTGCTGCAGGGGCGGCGGATCGGGACAGGATCAGGGCATTTCTCAACGTCACCGGCTTTGACGTGGCGCTGGACAGCATCGCGTTGTCGGCGGGGTCGGCTCCGGCGATGCTGGGGCTGGACGCGGAGGATTTCGGCGAGAGCTGGGAGCGCGTCACGGCCGAAGTGTTCGACACGAGCACGATGCGGGCTCTCGCGCTCGACATCCTCGAGGAGACGCTGACGGACGATCTTCTGAACCATGCTGCCGCGTTCTATGCGTCCGACCTTGGGCAGCGTCTGGTCGAAGCGGAGAACGCCTCGCACATGATCGAGGACGATGCCGGCAAGCAGGAGCAGGGCAAGCGGATCATTGCAGACCTCGTCGCCGAGGGGTCGCCGCGGGCGCAGATGCTGCAGCGCATGAACGGGGCGATCGACAGTTCCGGCACCAGCGTGCGCGCGCTGCAGGAGATCCAGTTCCGGTTCTTGCTGGCCGCGAGTGCGGCGGGGGTGGTCGATCTGAAGATGGATCCCGACGAGCTGCGCGCGATGTTCAAGTCGCAGGAACGCGAGATGCGGCGGCTGATCCAAATGTCCTCGATGGCGAGTGCGGCCTATACCTACCGGGATTTCTCGGACGCGGACGTGCAGGCCTATACCGAGGCGCTCGAGGAGCCTGAGATGAAGAGGGTGTATGAACTTCTGAACGCGGTGCAATACGAGGTGATGGCGAACCGGTTCGAAGTGCTGGCCGCGCGGATGGCCGAACTGCACCCGGGTCAGGACATCTGATGGGCGCGCTGCGCGCAGCCGCATTCGGAGTGGCGGCGCTGCTCGCGCTGCCGGCCGGTGCGGCGCCCGACATGGACCACCTGGCCGACGTGCTGAAGCTGGACGAGGTCATCGCCGTCATGCGCGAAGAGGGGCTGCGCTATGGCGAGTCGCTGGACGAGGACATGCTGGCCGGCACCGGGGGAGAGTATTTCCGCGATCGGGTCCGCGCGATCTACGATGCCGAGGCGATGTCTGGGGTGGTGCGTTCGGCGCTTGCGGATCAGATGGCGCCCGAGGATATCGCCGCCACCACGGCGTTCTTCGAATCCGATCTGGGCCAGCGCATCCTGACGCTGGAGAACGCGGCGCGCAAGGCGATGTCCGATCCCGCGGTCGAGGAGATCGCCCGTGCCAACCATGACGACCTCAGGGACAGCGACGATCCGCGCCTGGCGCAAGTGGCGCGCTTCGTCGAGGTGAACGAGCTGGTGGACCGCAACGTCGCCTCAGCGCTCAACTCAAACTACCATTTCTTTCGCGGCTTCGTCGATGGGGGCGGCGACAGGCTGTCGGACGACGAGATCCTGGCGCAAGTCTGGGCGCAGGAGACGGAGTTGCGCGAGGACACCGAGAACTGGCTGTTCGGTTTCCTGCTGATGGCCTACCGGCCGCTGACGGAGGACGAGCTGGACGCCTATATCGACTTCTCGGAAACAGAGTCAGGGCAGGTGCTGAACGGCGCGTTTTTCGAGGGGTTCGACGAGATGTATCGCACGATTTCCCATGCACTCGGCTTGGCCACCTCGGGGGCGTTGGACGGCAGCGACATCTGATCCCGAAAACGGTTGACAGGGCCGGATGATCCGACCATAAGCGCGCATCCCGGCCCGACGCATCGCGCCGGGTCTATTCGTCACTACGCCCACACACGGGCGCGCTGTTCGAGGTGACCCCGCCAGAGGGTCGCAACGCCCGGTTCCGGGGACCACAGAACGCGAGAGATAAAGGAAGAAGCGCATGTTTGCGGTCCTCAAGACCGGCGGCAAGCAGTATCGGGTTCAGGCGGGCGACACGCTCCGCGTCGAGAAACTGGCTGCTGACGCTGGCGAAACCATTCAGTTCAACGAGATCCTGATGCTGGGCGGCGACAGCCCGGTTGTCGGTGCGCCGCTGATCGACGGCGCGGGCGTCCAGGCCGAGGTCATCGACCAGGTCAAGGGCGAGAAGCTGATCCACTTCGTCAAGCGCCGCCGCAAGCACGGCAGCCAGCGCACCAAGGGCCACCGTCAGAAGCTGACCCTGATCAAGGTGACCGACATCCTGACCTCGGGTGCCGACAAGACCGGCGTCAAGGCCGCTGTCGGGGCCGGATCGGTGTCGTCCGTCGCTGTCGAGGCCGCGAAGCCCGCCAAGAAGGCCGCCGCGCCGAAAGCTGCGGAAAAGGCCGAGGCACCCGCCGGTGCGGATGACCTCAAGAAGCTGTCGGGCGTCGGTCCGGCGCTCGAGAAGAAGCTGCACGCCGCTGGCGTCACTTCCTTCGCCCAGATCGCGGCATGGACCGAGGCCGATGTTGCTGCTATTGACGAGCAACTGTCGTTCAAGGGCCGGATCGAGCGTGAAGGCTGGATCGAACAGGCCAAAGAGCTGGCCAAAGGCTAAGGAGAGAAAGCATGGCACACAAGAAAGCAGGCGGTTCCTCCCGTAACGGTCGCGACTCAGCAGGTCGCCGCCTTGGCGTGAAACTCTATGGCGGCCAGACCGCCATTCCGGGCAACATCATCGTGCGTCAGCGCGGCACCAAGTTCTGGCCGGGCGAGGGCGTTGGCCTGGGCAAGGATCACACCATCTTCGCGACGGCTGAAGGCAGCGTGACCTTCCACAAGGGCCTCAAAGGCCGTACCTTCGTATCGGTCCTGCCCGCGGCGGAGGCCGCCGAGTAAGCCGAAACCGGAGCTTAATGAAAAATTAAGGGGGATCGGCGAGAACCGCCGGTCCCCTTCTCTTTGCGCAGGAGCCGTCATGGCCGTCGCGACTGCCAGTTTCATCGTCTTCGCCGCCAGCCAGGTCGGCACGCCGGGCCCTGCCAACATGGCGCTGCTGGCGACGGGCGCGCGATTCGGCTTTCGCGCCGCGCTGCCGTTCGTGCTGGGCGTGGCGCTCGGCAAGCAACTGGTCATCTGGCCGGTGGGGCTGGGCCTGATGGAGCTGTCCAGCCGCGCGCCTTGGGTGTTCGAGACGCTCAAATGGGTGTCGGCGGCCTATATCTGCTGGCTGGCCTGGAAGGTTGCGAACCTGCGGCTCACGCAGGAGGGGGGAGACGTACAACCGCCGGGGTTCTGGGCCGGGCTGATCGTGCATCCGCTCAATCCCAAGGCCTGGGCGATGATCGTGACCGGATTCACCAGCTTCGTCGCGGCAGGCACGCCGCCGGTCGAGGCAACGGGGATCATCGCCGCGGTGCTGCTGGGTTGCCAGCTGCTGCTGCACCCGGTCTGGACCTTCGCGGGCGACCGGATCGCGGCGACCGTTGCGGGAACGCCGGCGGAAGCCTATCTCATGTGGACACTGGCCGCCCTTACGGTCCTGTCCGTGGTTTTTGTGTTGTTCGGAGGAGGGGCAAGCGCATGAAGCTGGACCAGATCATCAACCAACCCGTGATCGAGACGGAGCGGTTCGACCTGCGCCCGCTGCGCAGGTCCGACATGGGCCTGATCGAGATGTATGGCGGGGACGCGCGCGTGGCGCGGATGACCACGTCGATTCCGCATCCGTTGCCGCCCGGTGTTGCCGAGGCCTTCGTCGCCCGTGCCATGGCCGAGGAGCGCGACGAGGATATCTGGGCGATGGACGGCACCAAGTCCGGCGGTTCCGAGCTCATGGGCCTGATCTCGCTGGAAAAGATGGATCGCAACCAGTCCGAGGTCGGGTATTGGGTGGCGCCGCCGTTCTGGAACACCGGGCTCGCCTCGGATGCGGTGCAGGCGCTGGTCACGGCCAACCCGCTGGACAGCGCGACCATGTTCGCATCGGTCTTTCAGGACAACCCGGCCTCGGCGCGGGTGCTGACCCATTGCGGATTCCAGTATCTCGGCGATGCGGAGGGTTACTCGGTCGCGCGTGACACGACGGTGCCGACCTGGACCTACAGCAAGAAGCTCTGATACGCGCCCCGGGCAGCGATTCTGCGCCGATCCGCCATCACAACCGGCTGATTTGGCCCAGATTCCGATTTCATGCCTCTTGCGGATACCTATATGAACCGAACGTCGGTGGCGCGGAGCCGGGCCGAAAGCCCGTTCCGCGCCGTTGGCGTCGGATGGGTATCGCAAGGGGTGTGTCATGGTGGACGAACGCGGGCGGCTGACGGCCGAGGAAACGAAGGGGCTGCGCACTGCACGGGAGCTCGAAGGCCACCTCGCCTGGCTTGACACCTTCACCCCGGCAGCGCTCGGCGTTTTGGCCATCGCGTCGGGAATCTACACCTATCTCGGCGTGTCCTCGCTGCTGGAGGATAATGGCGCCGTGTCCTTCTTCGCAGCCGTCGCCTATTCGATCGCCGTGTCGGTCGGGATCTTCGTGTTCTGGAGCTATATCCTGCGATTGCTGCCCTCGATGCGCTCGGCGGCGGGCTTCATCGGGCTGACCGTGTCGACCATGGTCGGTTCCCTGGCGATCATCGCCATGTCGAGCTGGCTGAACGCCGCTGCGCTGGCCGGGGCGGCAGCGGTCGAGCAGCATCTGGAGAACACCGTGCGCGACTACCAGACCGCGGTGCAGCGCGCCCATGACATCGCGCTGAGCGGGCAGTCTCTGGGGCGCGAGGTCGAGCGGGCGCGGCGCAGCTTCGAGGATCTCGCGGCGCAGGAACAGTCGGGCGAATTGTCCGGCACGGCCGGGCGCGGCGCGGTGTTCCGCGTTTTGACCCAAAAGACCGAGGAACTGCGCGGGCTCGAAGAACAGATCGCTGCCCAGCAGCCGCTGATCGAAGAGGCCTTCCGCGAGGGCAACGATATCCTGTCGCGGATGCGCGAGCTTACCGTGGCCGCCGGGCCGGTCGATCAGCGCTCGGTGCGGTTTTCCGAGGAAAGCGTGCGCCTTGCCGGGGTGATCTCGCGGCTGAACCAGTACAACGTGGCGCCGCTGGTCGTGCGCGCCGCCGAGGACCTGCCGTCCTCGGTCGTCCTGCCCGAGCTGGACGGGCGCAACGCCAGCATCCGCGATGCGCAATCCGCCACGATCACCTCGGTCCTCGATGCGCTGGACCAGCGCAGCCGCACCCTGCAACGGGCTGCCGAGGAGGTGCTGGCGCTGGAGCCGCCGCTGGAGACCGCCTACAACCCGATCTCAAGCGCCGACGCCGTGATCCGCTATGCGGGCAATTTCGTGCCCTCCTGGGCCGGGGCCATCGCCATCGATCTGCTGCCCGCGGTGCTGGTCTTCGTGCTGGCGATCACCCAGTCGGCGATCCGCAACGGGCGCGATGGCATGGATATCGAACAGACGCTGACGCTGGCGGACCTCAAGGCGGCGATGAACGCGATGAAGGAGGTTGAGCTGACCATGGGCGCGGCGGATGCCGCGCGGCTTGAACGGGGCGAGCGTGCACCGGAGGGCGAGGCGCCGGGGAAATCGACATGAAGCCGGGCTTTCTTGAAGATCTCCACGTCAAGAAGGCGATCCGCTACGCGATGCTGTCGCAGGTGGCGCTGGCGGGGTTGCTGGTGCTGTTCCAGGTGTCGGAGCATTGGCCCGCGCTCGGCCCCGGGCAGCGCAGTGCACCCGCGACCGGTCCGGTCACGCCCGGCGACCAGCGGCGCGAATACCGCACCGACCGCCCGACGCCCGACCTGATGACGGGTCCGCCGGGAGCGGATTATCCGGGCGAATTTCCCGACCGGCTGGCCTTTCTGGACCGCGACGTCGATCCTTTCGGCGCGGTCCTGATGTTGAGCGGGCAGATCGCGCCGGGCGATGCCGACCGGTTCGAGCGGGAACTCGAGGCGCGCAGCAGCCTGCCGGAGCGCGTGGTCCTGCATAGTCCCGGCGGCAGTGTCGGCGACGCACAGGAGATCGGGCGAATGCTGCGCGCGCGCGAACTGTCCACTGCCGTTCTGGCGGGGGGCTATTGCGTGTCGGCCTGTCCCTATGTCCTCGCCGCCGGGATCGACCGGCAAGTGTCGGAAAGCGGCATCGTCGGGATGCACCAGCATTACTATGACGCCACGATGGTTCTGCCCGCGATGTTCGCGGTCAAGGACATCCAGTTCAGCCAGGGCGAGACGCTGCAATACCTGATCGACATGGGGATCGCACCGTCGCTGATGCTCTATTCGCTGCAGACTCCGCCCGAGGAGATCTATGCCCTGGTCCGCGACGAACTCCTGGAGACCGGGCTTGCGACCAGTGTCACCGACTGACGCCGTCTTGCCGGCTTGCCGCGTATCAAGTAGAGCCGGGCGCGGAACATCGGTTTCGTTCAACATTCCGACAGCGGGTCCCGTGTAGGGGTGCCGCGTCGGCGACACGGGGGCAGGGCCTTGAAATTTCTCGATCTCGCGAAGGTCTATATCCGATCCGGCGGTGGTGGCGCGGGCTGCGTCAGTTTCCGGCGCGAGAAATTCATCGAATATGGCGGCCCCGATGGCGGTGATGGCGGCGGCGGCGGCTCGGTCTGGGCCGAGGCGGTCGAGGGGCTGAACACGCTGATCGATTTTCGCTACCAGCAGCATTTCTTTGCGAAGTCGGGCCAACCGGGCATGGGGCGGCAGCGCACCGGCAAGGATGGCGACGACATCGTGCTGCGGGTGCCGGTCGGCACCGAGATCCTCGACGAGGACGAAGAGACCGTGGTCGCCGACATGACCGAGGTTGGCCAGCGCGTGCTGCTGGCGCGTGGCGGCAACGGTGGCTGGGGCAACCTGCATTTCAAGTCCTCGACCAACCAGGCGCCGCGCCGCGCCAACCCGGGACAGGAGGGGGTCGAGCGGACCCTGTGGCTGCGGCTCAAGCTGATCGCGGATGTCGGGCTGCTGGGTCTGCCCAACGCGGGCAAGTCGACCTTTCTGGCCGCCACGTCCAACGCGCGGCCCAAGATTGCCGACTATCCTTTCACCACGCTGCATCCGAACCTTGGGGTGGTAGGGGTCGACAGAGTCGAATTCGTCGTCGCCGACATTCCCGGCCTGATCGCCGGGGCCCATGAAGGACGCGGCATCGGCGACCGGTTCCTTGGCCATGTGGAGCGGTGCGCGGTGCTGCTGCACCTGGTCGACGGCACGTCCGAAATGATCGCCGAGGATTACCACACCATCATAGGCGAGCTTGAAGCCTATGGTGGCCATCTTGCCGACAAGCCGCGGATCACCGCGCTGAACAAGATCGACGTGCTCGACGACGAGGAGCGCGCCGCCGCGCAGGCCGAGCTGGAAGACGCGGCGGGCGCACCCGTGCTGGCCATGTCGGGTGTCAGCCGGGATGGCGTGACCGAGGTGCTGCGGGCCCTGCGCCGGCAGATCGACGAGGACCGACTGCGCCAGAAACCCCAGGTGGAGGATGCGCCGTGGCGTCCCTGACCGAGGCGCGCCGGCTGGTCGTCAAGATCGGCTCGGCGCTGCTGGTGGATCGCATGACCGGGGCGCTGCGCTCGGATTGGCTCAAATCCCTGGCCGCGGATGTGGCCTGGCTCAAGGGGCAGGGGGCGGACGTGATCCTGGTTTCCTCGGGCTCTATCGCGCTGGGGCGCGGGGTGCTGGGACTGCCGCGCAGCGATCTGGCGCTGGAGCAGTCGCAGGCGGCGGCGGCGGTCGGTCAGATCCGTCTTGCCCGCGCCTACGAGGAGGCGCTGGCGCCTCATGCCATCACCACGGCGCAGGTGCTGGTGACGCTGGAGGACAGCACCGACCGGCGCCGCTATCTGAATTCGCGCGCCACGCTGGAAACCCTTTTGGGGCTGGGCGCGGTACCGATCGTCAACGAGAACGACACCATCGCCACCGACGAGATCAGATACGGCGACAATGACCGGCTGGCGGCACAGGTCGCCGTCACCATCGGGGCCGACACGCTGATCCTTCTGTCGGATGTCGACGGCTTCTATTCGGGCAACCCGTCGCAGGACTCGACGGCCACGCGGTTCGACGTGATCGAGCAGATCACGCCCGAGATCGAAGCGATGGCGGGCGACGCGGGCTCGGGCCTGTCCAAGGGCGGCATGAAGACCAAGCTGATGGCCGCGCGGGTCGCGACCGCGGGCGGTTGCGCGATGGCGATCACCGAAGGCTCGGCGTTGAACCCGCTGAGGCGGCTTCAGGAGGGCGGTGCCGCCACCTGGTTCACCGCTCAGATCGACCCGCAGGCGGCGCGCAAACGCTGGATCGGCGCGATGAAGCCGCGCGGCCAGATCACTGTCGATGCAGGCGCGGTCGCCGCCATGCGCACCGGCAAGAGCCTGTTGCCGGCCGGGGTCACAAAGGTGACCGGCAGTTTCCAGCGCGGCGATCCGGTCGAGGTGCTTGGCCCCGACGCGATCAGCCTCGGCCAGGGACTCTGCCGCTATACGGCCGCCGAATCCCGTGCGATCATGGGCTGTCGCTCGGCCGAGATCGAAACCGTGCTGGGATACCCGGGCCGCGCCGCGCTGATCCACCGCGACGATATGGCCTTCTGATCCGCTTCGGGCTAGAACCATTTTCGCCGGGGAACGCACCCGGCCCGGCATCACGAGGGGCGCTGATGATGAAAGATCTTGAGTCCATATCCGACGTCATGGCCGATATCGGCCGGCGCGCGAGGATCGCGAGCCAGACACTGGCCTTTGCCAGCGCCGACAGCAAGCGCGCGGCCCTGATGGCGGCGGCGGATGCGGTTTCGGCCCACCGGGACGAGATCATCGCTGCCAATGCGCGTGATCTGGAGTTCGGACGCGAAAAGGGTTTGTCGGCGGCGATGATGGACCGCCTGATGCTGGACGGGTCTCGTATCGAGAGCATCGTCGAAGGGCTGCGCGCCGTGGCCGGGCAGGACGACCCGGTTGGCCAGGTCCTCGCCGAATGGGATCGGCCCTCGGGCTTGCATATCAGTCGTGTGCGGACGCCGCTCGGCGTTATCGGGGTGATCTATGAAAGCCGCCCGAACGTCACCGCCGATGCGGGCGCGCTCTGTCTGAAATCCGGCAACGCGGTGATCCTGCGCGGGGGATCGGAAAGCTTTCATTCCTCGCAGGCGATCTATGCCTGCCTGGTCGAGGGGCTGCGCGCCGCCGGCCTGCCCGAGGATGCGATCCAGCTGGTTCCGACGCGCGATCGGGCCGCGGTGACGGAACTGCTGACCATGACCGACAGCGTCGACGTGATCGTGCCGCGTGGCGGCAAGGGGTTGGTCGGGCTGGTGCAGCGCGAGGCGCGAGTGCCGGTCTTTGCCCATCTCGAAGGCATCGTGCATATCTATCTGGACAAGGCCGCCGATCCGCAAAAGGCGCTCGACGTGGTTCTGAATGCCAAGACGCGCCGCACCGGGATCTGCGGGGCCGCGGAATGCCTGCTGGTGCACGAGGAGATCGCCGAGGACCTGGGGCGCAGCGTCATCGAGGCGCTGATCGACGCCGGGGTCGAAGTGCATGCCGAGGGCAGTCTGGCCGGAATCGACGGCACCACGCCCGCCACCGAGACGGATTGGGGGCGCGAATACCTCGACATGGTGATCGCCGCCCGCACCGTGCCTGACATTGATGCCGCGATCGCGCATATCCGACGCTACGGATCGAACCACACCGACTGTATCGTGACCGAGGACGAGGCGGCTGTCGCGCGCTTCTTCGAGCGGCTGGATAGCGCGATCCTGATGCACAACGCCTCGACACAGTTCGCCGACGGCGGCGAATTCGGCATGGGGGCCGAGATTGGCATCGCCACAGGCAAGATGCACGCGCGTGGCCCGGTGGGGGCGGAACAACTGACCAGCTTCAAGTACCTGGTGCGCGGCAACGGCACCGTCCGTCCCTGACGACAGCGACGAAGTCGGTCTAGAAGCGGATCATCACCTGGCGGTCGCTGTGGGAATACTTGACCCGCCGCCCGAGGTCCGAGGCCACGGTGGGCAACAGGGCGAACTGGACCAGCGCCGGTGTGATCTCGGCCATCTTGTCCATGTCGGAGAGCCCGGCCCAGAGGGATTCCTCGACCGATAGCTTGTCGGCCTCGCCGATCACCGTCCACGCGTCGTCCTCGACCACCACGCGGACCGCGCCGCCATAGGGCATCGCGGTCTCGCAGCATTGCAGCGCCAGGAAGGCCAGCCGTACCATGCCGCGGGGCTGCGGCTCCAGCGGGGCCCAGCGAAACGCGTGCCGTCCCCCGCGCGAGACATCCTCGAGCACGGTCACGATCTCCGGGCGGCCCATCATCTGCTCGCCCGAGGCGCCGAAGGCGATGCGGAAGAACTGGATGCGCGCCTTGGCGTTTCCGACGCTGTCGGTGATCAGGTCCTTCTCGGGGCCCTGCATGCCGCCGGCCATTTCCAGAAGCTCGAGCCCGTTGCTGATCGCACCGATCGGGCTGATCAGGTCATGGCAGATTCTGGAGCCTATCAAGGCGGCCAGATTGAGGTTAGTTTGCCCCATGAAATTCCTCCGTCAGGACTGCCGACATGACCGATCTGAACGCCATACTCGCACCCGGCATGCTGGTGCGCCACCCGGAATTCGCCGAGTGGGGCATAGGGCAGGTGCAATCCAACATCGGCGGCAAGATCACCGTGAATTTCCGCGAGGAAGGAAAGGTCGTCATCGACGGCGCCCGGGTTGCTCTGGTTCCGGTCTTTGATCCGTGAAACTGGTTGACGAAGGGTTAACGGATGCGCGCCTCCGTCGCCCCGCTGTTGTCAATCGGCACCAATTCGCGATAAGCGGCTGCTATCTTCTTTGCAACGGCCACCGATACGCAGGCGATGCCCGATCTCACGGCTGACTTTTCCCTCCGCCTGGCGCGAACAGAGGACGACCTGCGCGCGGCGCAGCGGCTGCGCTATGATGTCTTCGTGCGGGAACTGGGTGGCGACGGGCCGCTGGTCGATCACGCGGCGGGGCTGGAGCGCGACCGGTTCGATCCGTTCTGTGATCACCTGTTGTCGATCCACCGTCCCAGCGGACGGATCGTTGGCGTCTATCGCCTGATGCGCTCGGATCAGGCCAAGGCGGCGGGCGGGTTCTATTCCGAGAGCGAGTACGACCTGTCGCGCCTGACCTCCACGGGGCGGCGGCTGCTCGAACTCGGACGGTCCTGTATCCATCCGGACCATCGCATCGGTCTGGCCATGCATCATCTCTGGACCGGCCTGGCGGCCTATGTGCGCGAGCATCGCATCGATGTGCTGTTCGGCGTGGCCAGCTTTCACGGCACCGACCCGCAGCGCCTGGCGCAGCCGCTGTCGCAGCTTCACCACGCCCATCTCGCGCCCGAGGATCTGCGGGTGCGGGCGTGGCCCGAGCATTTCCAGCCGATGGATTTGGTTCCGTCCGACTGCATCGACCGGGTGGTGGCAATGAAACAGGTGCCGGCACTCATCAAGGCCTATCTGCGTCTGGGCGGTTTCGTGGGCGAGGGTGCGTTCGTGGATCATGCGTTCAACACCACCGATGTCTGCCTTCTGCTCGACACCGCGCGCATGACGCCGCGCCAACGCAAGGCCTATGGCGGAGCCGACCCGGGATGAGCCCGACCTGGGACAGCGACAGCGCGCCCGAACCGGTCGTGATCGGGCCCGCCGGATGGTTGCGCGTCGCGTTGCGCGGGCTGATGCTGGGCACATTGGTCTTTGGTGGGCTGGCGATTCTGTTGCTGGTGCGCCTGATCGAGAGGCCCTTGTGCGGAATGCAGCGCCCGGTGACACCCCACATCACACAGTTCGTTTGCCGCAACGCCTTTCGCGTGCTCGGGATGGGCTTTGCAACCCGTGGTGCGCTGATGCCAGAGCCGGGCGCCGTGGTGGCCAACCACGCGTCGTGGCTTGATATTTTCGCGCTGAACGCGCGCAAGCGGGTCTATTTCGTGTCCAAGTCCGAAGTCGCGGACTGGCCCGGTATCGGATTGCTGGCGCGCGCGACGGGCACCGTTTTCATCGAACGCAACCCGGCCCGGGCGCGTGAGCAGACCGAGACCTTTCGGGCGCGGCTGATGGCCGGTCACAAGCTGCTTTTCTTTCCCGAGGGCACCTCGACCGATGGATTGCGGGTTTTGCCCTTCAAGACAACGCTTTTCGCCGCGTTCTTCACGCCAGATTTGAAGAACGAAACATGGATCCAGCCGGTCAGCGTGATCTATCACGCCCCGGCCGGCGAAGAGGCCCGGTACTATGGCTGGTGGGGCGACATGGATTTCGGCAGCCACCTTCTCAAGACGCTGGCCGCGCGTCGGCAGGGTTCGGTGGAATTGGTCTATCACGCCGCGCTGAGGGTCGCCGAGTTTCCTGATCGCAAGACGCTGGCCGCGCGGTGCGAACGCGATGTGCGCCGTGGTCTCGACGCGCGGCTGAAGGCTCTGAACCCTCAGGATTAGAGCCATATGAGCGGATCAGCTAGGACGCAGCAGACCGGCTTCGAAGGACCTTGCAAAAGGACGTGCGGCGCTGTGCGTGGGGCAGGTATGGGCGTCAAGCTCTGGGAACATGTCCAGCAGTTCCGCGCGTGTCGGGCGCTCGTCGGGGGTGACGTGATCGCCAAGAAAGAAGCTTTCCAGCAGCGCGCCATCGGACAACAGGATCTCGTGTCGATCGAACATCACGTGAAAGTAGGTGATCTCGTCGCAGGGAGCGGAGAACACCCTGTCGCCGTCCTGCAGATGCTTGGCGGCGCAGAGCACCTCGGACTCGTGAAACAGAAGCTCGCAGCGCCAGCCGGTCAGCAAAACGCGGTGCTGCGGAGACAAGAGGATGCGCCGCCGGTTGCCGATGCTGTCCGGCTCAAAGCAGATCGGTGCGAACCGGCCGCGACCCGGCACGGTACGCCGTCCGATCCAGCGCACTGGCTGCGGACCGTTGTCCAGCGTGTGGACCAAGTCGCCCGCGGCGAGCTGCTCGATCGGGACATCGCCATCCGGAGTGCCGACCCGCGTGCCCTGCGCAAAACAGGCCAGCGCCACGGTTTCGAACCCCAGGTAGACGAAGACTCGGCCATTGGGCAAAAAGACGAGGCCGTTGGTACTGCCCGTCGAAAAGGGCGCGAAGGTCGAGCCGAGCGGCACCAGCAACGTGTCCGACCCGGACCCTCCGCGCGCGAAGGTCGTGTTCAGGCCGGCAAAGATCAGATCGTTGCCGCCATCGCCCTCCAGATTGCCCGATCCGTCCTCGGCATAGATCGTGTCGTCGCCACCACCGCCGCCCAGGTTGTTGTTGCCTGAGCCGCCGCGCAGGATGTCATTGCCCGCGCCGCCCTCGATATTGTTGTCGCCGGTGCCGCCGATCAGGATGTCGTCGCCTGCGCCGCCCGTCAGCGCACCGCCCCGGTTGCCGTCGTCGCGGAACCTGTCGTCCCCGTCACCTCCGATATAGCCGCCCGCGTTCAGTCCGACTGAGCCGCTCACATCGCTGTCGGCGTCGTTTCCGCGGAATTCGACGAACTGGCTGAACGAGCCCCCGGCGAGATCGGCGTCGGTATAGGACGTCACAGCGCCGCTGGTCGTGTCGGTGAAGGTGATCGAGGTCGCGGTCATCGTGACCTGGAACTTGTCACTGACGCCCGTCACGTTGATCGTGCTGTTGCTGTCGATGGTCAGCGCCGCCCAGAAGGACGGGTTGGAAATATCCGCATCGGTCAGGTTCAGAAAGACCGGCACACCGCCCTCGCACTCCGCCGTCTATACTCAGGTGGCGGACAAAACAACTCGCACGTCACCTAGAGTGCTGATCAATCTGCGTCAATGCAATCGACCTGTCGGGGTTCGGCCCGGTTTCGCGGGAAACTGATCGGGCGCGGGCTGCGAGGGCCGGGTGACGCGGGCAAGGCGAACGGTTCAGGCGCGGTGCCGTCGCCGCCGATGGCAGGCAAGCACGCCCAGGGCGCCGATCAGAAGCGGCAGACCGGCCGGCAGGGGCACCGTGGCAGGCGTCTGTACCGGGGTCAGCTGCTTGAGGTCAAATCCTACGATCTTGGTGGGCTGGTATGGTGCGCCAAGCGAGGGATCAAAAAGCGTCGAACGCAGCGTGATCCGGGCACGCGTGAAATCCGACAGCTCGATGAGATCCGGAAAGGCCAGCCCGCCCGCGAACAGCGTGTTCGTATCATCCGCCAGGAACAGGCCTAACAGCGTGTACTCTGCGGCGGGCGATGTCACGGGAAGTCCGCTGTTGGTGGTCACGATGGAATCCAGTGACAGGTCATCCTTCAGGTCGGTCGAGGAAATGGGCATTTCGGTGCCCTGCGTGACAAAGGAATCGATGGTGATGGCGACGGGTCCGAACCGCAGCGTATCGCCGAAAACGTTCTTCAGCGTGTCGTCGAATGTCAGCGTGCCGGTGATGCTGGCCCGGGTTTCGAGCCTGTTCGCGTCATGATCTCCGGTCTCGTCGAACCCGTTCAAGACCTGGGTGTAGGAATAATCCGCCGCGTAGGTGTATTCCAGGACCGCGGCAGATGCCGATGGGGGCAGAAGGGTGGCGCAAATGGCGCCGAGTATTGATCTGAACATCATTGTACCAACTTTCTTCATCAATTTCTGTATTCTGATCGATTGCCAACCTTCTGGTAATCCCCCCAAATGGGGGGACAGGGGCAGGGATGTCCTGTGCCTGGCTGCAACGGCGAGGGGCCGCCATGTTCATGTGCCACGCGGCAGAGCTTGAGACCCGGACCGACGGCGATGCGCTGTGGGCCGCCTCCCGGTCGGTCTTTGCCGATGCCGGGCTGGTGCATGTGATCTACCTGGTTTCGGACGACGCGCGCCGCCGGGTCAGTCTGCGCAGCAGCACGCCCGCGATCCATCGCGAGGTCGACCCTGCCGAAGATCCGTTCCTTGACTACTGCTGCAAGAGCTATGACGTCACCCGGACCGGTGTCGCCTATCTGCCCGATTACAGCTACCTTCCCACAACTGCACAAAGATTGATCCGGGCCGCGCGCAAGGTCGGCTTCGTCAGCGGCTTCGGTATTCCGACGCGCCTTGAGGGGGCGGACCGCTATGGCGGCTTCAACCTCGGCTGTGCACTGGACCGAGATGCGTTCGAGGCCCGCTTTGCCCCGCATATCGCCGAGATCCAGTCGCTGTGCTTCCTGTTGCATCGCCGGTTCGAAGAACTGGACCGCAAGCGCAGCAGCGCGGTGGAGGCGCTGAGCCCGCGCGAGGGCGAGATCCTGTCGCTGATCGCACGGGGCCTGACCCGAAAGGAATGCGCTCATGCTCTGGGTCTGTCGCCAAACACGGTCGCGGAATACACGAAGTCTGCCTATCGCAAGCTGGGCGTGCGCAACCGTGTGGAAGCGGCGCGGCTGATGTCAGGCGGGCGCTGATCCGGCGGGGGCGGCAAGGCGCCGCTCATCTGCGCCGAACAGAAGTTCCGACTCTGCATCCCAATCCAGTCCGCAATCGTTGCCCGGGTCAGGGCAGGGCAGGCCACCATCCTGACGGACGGTGAACTGTGCGCCCGAGGGCAGAGCGAGGTGTATCAGCGTTTCCGCCCCCAGCGCCTCGGAGAACGTCACCTTGCCTTGCGCCTGACCGCTGCCCGCCTGCACCAGCCGCGCATGTTCCGGGCGCACACCCACGGTCGTGGCGCCGGGGCGCGGCGCGAGCAACGCCTCGGGCGGCATGAAGTTGGTCGCAGGCGAGCCGATGAAACCCGCCACGAACACCGTCGCCGGGTTGGCATAGACCTCCAGCGGCGCCCCGATCTGGTCGGCCACGCCGCCATTCATCACCACCATCCGGTCCGCCAGCGTCATCGCTTCGACCTGGTCATGGGTGACATACAGCGAGGTGATCCCGAGATCGCGCTGCAACGCCTTGATTTCCAGCCGCATCTGCACCCGCAGCTTGGCATCCAGATTGGACAGCGGCTCGTCAAACAGGAACACTGCGGGCTTGCGCACGATGGCGCGCCCCATCGCCACCCGCTGGCGCTGCCCGCCAGAGAGTTCGCGCGGCTTGCGGTCGAGATACGGCTCCAGTTGCAGCATCTTCGCCGCCACCGCCACCCGCTCGGCGATCTCGGCCTTGGGCATCTTGGCGATCTTCAGCCCGTAGGAAATATTGTCGAACACCGACATGTGCGGATAAAGCGCGTAGTTCTGAAACACCATCGCGATGTCGCGCTCCATCGGTTCCAGGTCGTTGACCACGCGCCCGCCGATCGAGATCTCGCCGCTGGTCACGGTTTCCAGCCCCGCCGCCATTCGCAGCAGCGTGGACTTGCCGCAGCCGGACGGGCCAACGATGACAATGAATTCGCCCTCGGCCACGTCCAGATCGACCCCGTGGATCACGTCGGTCTTGCCGAACCGTTTCTTCACATCGCGCAAACTGAGGGTTGCCATCGGTTATTTCTCGCTGTCCACAAGGCCACGGATAAACAGGTTCTGCATTGAAATCACCACGATGATCGGCGGCAACATCGCCAGGATCGAGGTCGCCATGATCACCGGCCAGTCAGCCACATCATCGCCGGAAGGGAACATCTGCTTGATCCCCATGACAATGGTGTTCATGTCCGGATCGGTGGTGATCAGCAGGGGCCAGAGATACTGGTTCCAGCCATAGATGAAGAGGATCACGAAGAGCGCCGCGATATTGGTGCGGCTCATCGGCAAGAGGATGTCCCAGAAAAACCGCATCGGGCCGGCCCCGTCGACCCGCGCCGCCTCGGCCAGCTCGTCCGGCACGGTCAGAAAGAACTGCCGGAAGAGGAAGGTCGCCGTGGCCGAGGCGATCAGGGGAAAGATCAGCCCGGAATAGCTGTTGAGCATCCCGAAGCCGGCCACCACCTCGTAGGTTGGCACGATCCGCACTTCGACCGGCAGCATCAGGGTCAGGAAAATCAGCCAGAAGAACATCCGCCGCCCCGGAAAGCGGAAATAGACGATGGCGAAGGCCGACAGCAACGAAATGACGATCTTGCCAATGGCGATCCCCAGCGCCATCACCAGCGAGTTTGCCAGCATCCGCGCCACGGGGGCGTTGACGCCAGAGACCAGCGCCGAGGTGTAATTCTCGATGAACTGATCCCCCGGCCAGAGCGGCATCGGCGGCTTCACGATCTCGGGCTGGGTCACGGTCGAGGCGACGAAAGCCAGCCAGATCGGGAAAAAGATGATCAGCACGCCAACAATCAGCCCGGCATGGGTGAACCAATGCCCGATACCGCGTTTTTGAACCATCCCCTCGGCCATCAGTAATGCACCCTTCGCTCGATGAACTTGAACTGGATGATCGTCAGGATGCCGACGACGACCAGCAGGATCACCGATTGCGCCGCCGATGAGCCCAGGTCCTGCCCGACGAACCCGTCGGAATAGACCTTGTAGACCAGGATGGTCGTCGCCTGCTGCGGCCCGCCCGAGGTGATGGTGTGAATGACCCCGAAGGTTTCAAAGAAGGCATACACCACGTTGACCACGAGCAAGAAGAACGTCACCGGCGACAAAAGCGGCCAGACGATGGTGCGAAAGCGGGTCCAGAACTTCGCGCCATCTATTGCCGCCGCTTCGATCACCGATTTCGGAATCGCCTGCAAGCCTGCGAGAAAGAAAAGGAAGTTATAGCTGACCCGGCCCCAGCTTGATGCCGCGACCACCAGCCCCATGGCCTCGGCCTCGTTCAGAACGTGGTTCCAGTCATAGCCCAGAAGGCCGAGGTACCACGACACGACGCCGACCCTCGTGTTGAACATGAAGAGCCAAAGCACGCCAGCCACCGCGGGCGCGACCGCATAGGGCCAGATCAGAAGCGTACGATAGGTGCCCGATCCCTTGATCAGCCGGTCGGCCAAGATCGCCAGGTAGAGCGCCATGCCCATGGACACCACTGTGACCAGACTGGAAAAGATGGCCGTGGTGACAAAGGAGGCACGGTAATAGGGGTCGGTCAGCAGGTATTCGAAGTTTCCGAGCCCGACGAACTGCGACTTCAACCCGAACGGGTCCGGAATGAAGAGCGACTGGTAAACCGCTTGTCCTGCGGGATAAAAGAAAAAGACCGCCGTTATGACGACCTGCGGCAGCAGCAGGCAAAGCGGCAGGATCCAGCCCTTGAAGGTGACGCGTTTTTCCATCGTCCTAGACCATCACCCGCCCGACGCCGTCCGGCTGCGGGGCCTTGGCGGATACCTTGCCGTGATCTGCGGCGGACGTCGGTTCCGCCGGATAGAGAGCGACCGGAAGCAACAGGCCGGCAGCGCCAATCACGGTCCGCTCCACGGCTGTCATCATCATGCCTGCCTCCTCGAAAAATGCGTGACGCGCCCCGGTTTCGCGGGGCGCGTCGGATAGGGGGCCGGACTCAGCGGTTGGCCTGTTCGAACCGGCGAAGCAACGCGTTGCCGCGCTCGACAGCGCTGGTCAACGCCGCCAAGGCCGCCTTGTCGCCAGCCCAGACCGCCTCGAGCTCCTCGTCGATGATGCCACGGATCTGGTCGAAATTGCCCAAACGCAGACCCTTGGAATTGGCGGTCGGCGCCTTGCCGGTCATCTGCATCCCGGCGATCTCGGTGCCTGGGTTGGCATCATAGAAACCTTCGGCAGCGGTCTGTTCGGCCGCCGCAAGCGTGATCGGAAGATAGCCGGTGTCCTGGTGCCACTTGGCCTGGATGTCGGAACTGGACAGGAAGGCGAGGAACTCGGCCACGCCCTTGTACTCCTCGGCCTCGTGCCCCTCCATGACCCAGAGCGACGCACCGCCGATGATGGTGTTCTGCGGCGCGCCCTCGACGCCCTCCCAATAGGGCAGCGGACGGATTTCGAAGTCGAACTCGGCCTCGGCCTTGACGCCGGCGTAGCCGGCGCTGCTTTCGGTGAAAAGGGCACATTCTCCGGCGCGGAAATTCGCGCCGCCCTCGTTGCGCCGCCCGGCATAGATGAACTTGCCCTCGCTGGCCCAGTCGCCCATCTTCTGGATGTGCGCCGCCTGCACCGGGCCGTTGAAGGCCAGTTCGGTGTCGAGCCCGGCAAATCCGTTCTCCTGCGTCGCGAACGGCACGTTGTGCCAGGCGCTCAGGTTTTCAAGGTGAATCCAGCTCTGCCAGGCCGTCGTCATCGGGCATTCATGCTTGGCCGTGTGCAACGTGTTCAGCGCTTCCTCGACATTCTGCCAGGTGCTGAGATCCATGTCGGGGTCGAGCCCGGCCGCCTCCAGCGCGTCGCGGTTGACGTAGAGAACCGGTGTGGAGGAGTTGTAGGGCAGGGACAGCATCTGCCCGTCAGTGGTGGTGTAGTAGCCCTTGACCGCGCCGATATAGGCGTCGGGGTCGAACTCCGCTCCGGCCTCTTCCATCACCTCGTAGACTGGTTTGATGGCGCCTTCCGCCGCCATCATCGTGGCGGTACCGACCTCGAATACCTGCAGGATATGCGGCTGCTCGCCGGCGCGGAAGGCAGCGATGCCCGCGTTCAGCGTTTCGGAATAATTCCCCTTGTGGCTGGCCACGACGACATAGTCGGACTGGCTGGCGTTGAAGGTCTCGACCTGCTCGGCCAACAGTTCGCCCAGCCGTCCGGTGAAGGCGTGCCACCACTGGATTTCGGTCTGCGCCCAGGCGCCGGTGGACAGCGCCAGCGTCGACGCCATGGCTCCCGTGAACATGCGGATTTTCATGTGTTTCCCCCCAATTGAAAAATCTTGTCGCTGGATGACAGGGTAACTCCTTGCGCGATTCTGACAACAGTTTTGCGACAGGTTGCTCCCGCTGCCAAAGGTCGACCGACATCTGCGGACCGTCTCGCTGCTGGAAACGATTGCAGGCTTTGAGCAATACTGTTTCGAATATTGCGACAGGTCTGGTGCGACCAGGAAATCGAGTTGCAGCACGTCTCACGATGCGCGAAAAGGTTGCCAGACCGTTAACATCGCAACTCCGAGACCCGGAAGCGCAACGGTTCTTAACGAATGGACGTGTTAGGAGAACACCGTGACAAGAACTTCAGGACTTTTCGGCGCGGCGGCACTTGTCGCGCTTCTCGCGAGCGGGGCGAATGCCGCGATCGTCGAATTCGGCTCAAACGCTTTTGACGACGGCTGGGCCAGTTTCATCCGATATGACGATGCAGCCCTTCGCGGTACCGACGATGACCGCGACAACCCGGCCAATGCTCTGGGGTCCGACGCAAGCGACTTTTTCGAGATCGGGTTCGGAAGTACCGTCGATCTGAAGTTCGGCTCGGCCTTCACGTCACCGGGCACCCTGATCGAAGTGACCAACGGCAACGTCGCGGGATGGCCGGAATCCGTCGATATCCTTGTTGGTAATGACGGCGATCCCGGCTCGTTCTTCAAGGTCGGATCGCTTGACAACACGGCGGCTCAGAACCCGGGCGGCCAGTTCACCTTTGCGGGCGGCCCTTTCGACACCGTTCGCCTCATCGACACGTCCAGTTCGCCGGCGCCCAACGGGTCGACCGAGGGCGGCTGGGACATCGCGGCCGTGCGCGTCTCGGCTGTTCCGGTGCCTGCCGCGATGCCACTGCTTCTGGCCGGTGTCGGTGCCTTCGGCATCGCCGCGCGCCGCAAGCGTCGCAAGGCCTGATGCCGCAGCAGCGATGACCAGAAGTAAGGGGCGGTCCGGTTCGGGCCGCCCTTTTCGCTTTCCTGCTTGCACCCCCGGCGATCCTCGCCTATACGCGCGCCATTCAACCCGCAGGCGGGGTTGGGCCGATGGGGGAGACATCCCCAGAGGTCCGCCGGTTGGCGCATCCGCGTCGAGACCCCCGCCGAGGATCAAACCGGAAAGGAAAGAAGGCATGGCTCTTCCCGAGTTCACCATGCGCCAGCTGCTTGAAGCAGGCGTTCACTTCGGCCACCAGACGCAGCGTTGGAACCCTCGTATGGGTCCGTTCATCTATGGCGCGCGCAACGGCATCCACATCATGGATCTGACCCAGACTGTCCCGATGTTGGACCAGGCCCTGCAGGTCATCCGCGACACCGTCGCCAAGGGCGGTCGCATCCTCTTCGTCGGCACCAAGCGTCAGGCCAGCCAGCCGATCGCCGAAGCAGCCGAGAAATCGGCACAATATTACATGAACCACCGTTGGCTGGGCGGCACCCTGACCAACTGGCAGACCGTGTCCAAGTCGATCCAGCGTCTCAAGCAGATCGACGAGCAGATGGAAGCCGGGTTCGCGGGCCTGACCAAGAAGGAACGGCTCGGCATGGAACGCGACCAGGGCAAGCTTCAGGCATCGCTCGGCGGGATCCGCGAAATGGGCGGCACGCCCGACCTGCTCTTCGTGATCGACGTCAAGAAAGAGGCGCTCGCCGTCGCCGAAGCCAACAAGCTGGGCATCCCGGTCGTCGCCGTGGTCGACACCAACTGTTCGCCCGATGGCATCGACTACATCATCCCCGGCAACGACGACGCCGCCCGCGCCATCGCGCTCTATTGCGACCTGGCCTCGCGCGCGGCACTCGAGGGTATGTCGGCCCAGCTCGGCGCCGCGGGCGTCGATGTCGGCGCCATGGAGGAAGCCCCGGTCGAAGAAGCCGTCGCCCCCGAAAGCACCGGCGTCGAAACCGGCAACGTCTCGGCCGAGACCGCTTCGGACGACACCATGTCCAAGGACGCACCGCTGGATATCGAATCCACCGCCAAGACGCTGGAAAAGGCCGCCAAGGGCTGATCCGGCGTCACCGGTCTGATACACGCGGCAGGGCGCTCCTGCCGCGACCCAGGGAATATTTCTAGGAGAACCAAGAGATGGCTATCACTGCATCCATGGTCAAGGAACTGCGCGACAGCACAGGCGCAGGCATGATGGACGCCAAGAAGGCGTTGACCGAAACCGATGGCGACATGGAGGCAGCCGTGGACTGGCTGCGCACCAAGGGTCTCGCCAAGGCCGCCAAGAAATCCGGCCGCATCGCTGCCGAGGGCCTCGTCGCCGTTGTCGTCGACGGCGGCAAGGGCGTCGCGGTCGAAGTGAACTCCGAAACCGACTTCGTCGGCAAGAACGCCGAATTCCAGGACATGGTCGCGGGCATCGCCAAGGCCGCCCTGACCGTCGATGATGTCGAGGCGCTGAAGGCCGCCGACATGGGCGGCAAGTCCGTCGCGGACGTCATCACCGACAAGATCGCCACCATCGGCGAGAACATGTCGGTGCGCCGCATGGCGACGATCGAAGGCGACAATGTGGTGGCCTATGTGCACAACGCTGCCGCCCCGGGCATGGGCAAGATCGGCGTTCTGGTCGCGCTCAAGGGCGATGAAGCCTTCGGCAAGCAGGTCGCGATGCACATCGCCGCCGTGAACCCGGCGTCGCTGTCCGAGGCCGATCTCGACCCGGCCGTTGTCGAGAAGGAAAAGCAGGTCCAGATGGACATCGCGCGCGAAAGCGGCAAGCCCGAAGAGGTGATCGAAAAGATGATCGTCGGCCGGATGAAGAAATTCATGGCCGAGGTCACGCTGCTGAACCAGCAATTCGTGGTCAACCCGGATCTCACGGTCGCTGCCGCCGCCAAGGAGGCCGGGGCCGAGATCACCGGCTTCATCCGTCTTGAGGTCGGCGAAGGCATCGAGAAGAAGGAAGAGGATTTCGCTGCCGAGGTGGCCAAGGCTGCTCAGGGCTGATCCGCGCCCAGCTTCCAGAAGCTGCACAAATTCGCGCCCGCCCGACACTGTGTCGAGCGGGCGTTTTCATGTCGACAAAGGGCAGGGGACGACGTCGCCGGGAATTGCGCGCCCTCACGACGCAGCATACCCGCGCTCCTTTTCATCTTCGTCAAAATACTCCGGGGTTTGGGGCGGAGCCCCAAGACGACGCTCAGGCGAGACGCGCCGGCGACAGGCTCGCGCGCAGATCCGGCTCTGTGCCCCGCCCATCGGTGAGGCAGATGTCAGCAAGGATACGGGCCAGCGCCGGAGCGGTCTGCACGCCATAACCGCCCTGTCCGGCCAACCAATAGAACCCGTCCGCATCGGCGGCGGCGCCGACGACCGGCGTGCGGTCGGCCACGAAGCTGCGCAGCCCCGCCCAGCTATGCGAGGGTTTGACGATCGGCACGTCGACCATCTCCTCGAAGCGGAACAGGCCTTCGGCGATGACCATGTCGTCGGGCCAGGCGTCATGCGGATCGACGGGGTCCTCGTCGGCGGGAGAGATCATCAGGCCGTCTCCATCCGGTTTCGCATACCAGCTTTCCATGATCGAGCCGAAGAGCGGCCAGTCGGCATGTCCCTCGATCTGCCGGGGCAGGGCCATGCGCACAGCCGAGCGGCGCATCGGCTGCAGCCCGATCGGCGCAACGCCGGCCATCGCGGCGATCCGGTCGGCCCAGGCCCCAGCGGCGTTCACGACGCGACCGGCCAAGATGCTTTCGCCGTCGCACTCAACGCGCCAACCGCTGCCGTCCCGCGAAAGACCGGTCAGGCGTTTGCCCGTTGCGATCTGGCCGCCGCGCGCCCGCAGAAGGCGCGCGCAACCTTGCAACAGCCGGTCGACGTCGATGTCCTGCGCATCACGTTCGATCGCCGCCGCTGCGATCTTCTCGCGCCGCAGGATCGGCACCATCGACTGCGCCTCGCCGGGCGAAAGCCGCTCCATCCCGTCGGTGTCAGCCAGATAACTGTCGAACGTCTCCATGTCCTCTAGCCGCGCGATCAGCATCTCTCCGCGGGGCGACAGCACCGTTTCGCCCAGCAGTTCGCCGGCCAAGTCCGGATAGGCCAGCGCGTTCAACCGTCTCAGCGTCGCGTTGCCGTAGTTGCGGATGAAGATCGCCGCGGAGCGACCCGTCGAATGATAGCCGAGGTGATCTTCGGCTTCGAGCACCAGCACCTGAGCGTCGCGGGACAACTCTGCAGCCGCGCTCATCCCGGCGATGCCGCCGCCGATGACGACGATATCCACTGTCCTGCTCATGCGTCCTGAAATCCGGTCAGCACACTGGTCAGGTTGTCGCCCAACGCGTCGCAGAGATAGCCGCCTTCCTGCACGAAGAGCGTTGGCAAGCCGAGCTCGGCGATCGCCGCGCCGATCCGGGCGAAGCCCTCGGTGGTGATCGCCAATCCCTTGAACGGATCGCCGACGAAGGCATCGAGTCCCAGTGCCACGACGAGCACGCTGGCGCCGAAGGCCTGCACGCGTTCGGTCGCGCGCGACAGTTCCGACAGGTAGGCGTCATCGCCGGTGCCCCGCGGCAAGGGCAGGTTCACGTTCGCCCCCAGACCCGCGCCGGTGCCGCGCTCCTGCGCGTGGCCCCAGAAGAACGGGTAGAATCGCACCGGGTCGGCATGAAGTGACACGGTCAGAACATCCCGGCGCGCGTAGAAGATGCCTTGCGTGCCGTTGCCGTGATGCACGTCGATGTCGAGCACCGCAGGGCGGTGGCCGGCGCGCAGAAGCCGCTCGGCAGCAATGGCGGAATTGTTCAGGAAACAGAACCCGCCGGCGAGATCGGCAAAGGCATGGTGGCCCGGCGGGCGGGCCAGCGCATAGGCGGCGCGCACCCCGGCTTGCAGGCAATCCGCGGCGGCGATCGCACTCTGCGCCGCCCAATAGGCCGCCTCCCAAGTGCCGGCGGAGATCGGGCAGGCGGTATCCGCCTGGTGATATCCCGCCTGGCCGACCGCCGATTTCGGATAGCCGTCAGAGCGATTGGCCGGGTGGATGTTGGGGATGACCTCCTCGCCCGCGCCGTCGATCCGCTGCCAGCGGCCGTGGATGGTCTGGAGAAACGTCAGGTATTCAGAACTGTGGATCGCGGCGATGGGTGCGATCCCGGCATCGGCGGGTGTTTCGAACGCGCAGCCGGCGGCCTCGGCCCCGGTCCGCAACCGCGCGATTCGCTCGGGCTGTTCCGGATTCGGCAACACGGCGCCGTTGGCCATGAAGTGCTTGGGGTCATGCGCCCATTGACGCTCATGAAAGAAGGCTCTCATCCGCTCCTCGCAAGGTCATCGAACAACTGGCCGCCCAGGCGCAGCGTGGTTTCGCCCTCGGGCGTCTGGAACCCGAGCCGCTGATAGAACGCCAGCGCGTCCGGATTGTCATCATAGGCGGCGAGCCTCAGGAAAGAGGCGCCCCAGACCGCGCGGCCATGTTGCGCGACACGCGCCAGCATCCGGCGGCCAAGCCCCGTGCCCCGCGCCGTCTTTGCGATCCAGAGGTCGGAAACATAGAGCCCCGGCGTTCCGAAGGCGGTCGACATCAGCGGTGCATACAGCACCACGCCCCGCAGGGCCGCGCCCTCCTGCGCGAGCAGCCCGTAGCAGGCCGGGCGGGCGGCGAAGAGCGCCCGCGCCAGTGTCTCTTCGGTGGCGCGGAACGGGTCGCGCAGATCCCGGGCCAACGCCCGTAGGCCCTCGGTCAGAAAGGGCAGGCTCGCTCGGGTAACGGGGGACACGACTACCATCGGCTCAGACCGGGCCCAGCGCATCGGCGGGCAGTTCGGCGACGAAGCGCGCGAGCGATTTGTCCAACAAGTCGACGATCTCCTCGACCTGTTCCGCATTCACGATCATCGGCGGGCAGACCAGGAAGTGATCGCCCGACAGACCGCCGCGCGTGCGCCGGGAATACAGGATCAGACCGTTTTCGTAAGCGATCTCGACCAGCCGGGAATGGGCGTTGAGCGTGGCGGGCAGGGGGGCCTTGCTGGCCCGATCGCGCATCAATTCGAAGGCCAGCAGCAGTCCCTTGCCGCGCACGTCGCCGATCACCGGATACTTCTGCTTGAGATCGCGCAGACGCGAGGCCAACACATCGCCCATCCGCGCCGCATTGCCGGTCAGGTCCTGGGTGTCGATCTCCTCCAGCACTGCGAGACCGGCCGCGCAGGCCAGCGGATTGCCGGCATAGGTGTGCCCGTGGATGAAGCCGCCGTGATCCAGCACAGTTTCGACCATGTCGTCGCGCGCGATAACCGCGCCCAACGGCACGTACCCGCCGCCGAACCCCTTGGACAGGCAGATCAGGTCGGGTGCCACGTCCCAATGCTCGGCACCGAAGAAGCGCCCCGTGCGCCCGCCGCCCGACATCACCTCGTCATGGATCAACAACACCCCGTAAGTGTCACATATTTTGCGGATTTCTCGCATGTATTCCGCCGGGGGCACCAGCGCCCCGGTCGACGCGCCTCCGACCGGCTCAACGATGAAGGCCAGCACGGTCTCGGGACCTTCCTCGAGGATACGCGCCTCCAGCATCGCGGCGTAATGCAGGCCCGTCGCCGGGTCCTCCGCGTCCAGCCCGTCGAGATAGGCGCGCGGTGCGGGCACCTTCGGCATGGGGCGCATCATCGGGTCGAACGGCGCCGTCATCGGCGCATAGCCCGTGACGGACAGCGCGCCCAGCGTCGCGCCGTGATAGGAGGGCGTGCGCGCGATCACCTTGTAGCGCTGCGCCTCGCCCCGGCTCAGTGCATACTGGCGGGCCAGCTTCATGGCGCTTTCCACGGCTTCCGAGCCGCCGGAGACGAAGAACACCCGCCCCAACCCCTCGGGCGCCAGCGCCGCGGCGCGTTCGGCCAGCGCCTCGGAGGCCTCGGTCTGGAAATGCAGCCGGTAGCCGAAGGTGGCGCGCTCCATCTGCTTGTGCATCGCCGCCAGAACGCGGGGGTTTGAATGGCCGATATTGCTGACCATCGCGCCGCTGGAGCCGTCGATATAGCGCTTGCCCGTAACGTCCCACATGTGGATGCCCTCGGCCCGGTCCAGTTCGGGGCGGGCCAGGCGGGTCTGGTAGAACAGCCGGCTCATGATGCGCCCGTCTTGGGCGGCAGCGCGGCGCAGGCATCCGGGTTCAACAGCAGCGAGACGGTCTCGCCCGTGGCAAAGGGCTTGCCGTCGATCATGTTCATCGCCTGCATCGGTGTGTCGCCCACGCGCAGGAAATAGCGCGCCAACTGGCCTTGGTAATCGACGTTTTCCACCTTGGCCGTCGCCCCGCCCTGGCCGACCGGCGCCAACGTCAGTTTTTCGGCGCGGATCATCAACTTGGCGGCGGGCCCGTCGCCCAGAGAGGCCGCATGGGACAGTGGCACCGGAGTTCGGCCGAATTCGGCGGTCTCGAGCACAACGTGTTCGCGGTCGCGAGAAATCACCTGCGCGTCGAGCAGGTTCGACGCGCCGAGGAAATTTGCCACGAACTCCGATACCGGCCGGTTATAGACCTCGTCCGGAGCGCCGATCTGCTCGATCCGTCCGGCGCTCATCACGATGATCCGGTCCGACATCGCCAGCGCCTCGGACTGATCATGCGTGACGAAGATCGACGTCACCCCGATCCGGTCCTGGATCGCTTTCAACTCGACCCGCATTTCCTCGCGCAGGTTTGCATCCAGCGCCGAGAGCGGCTCGTCCAGAAGCAGCACGTCCGGCTCGATGACGATGGCGCGGGCCAGTGCGATGCGCTGCTGCTGCCCGCCTGAAAGCTGGCTGGGATAGCGGTCCTCGACACCGGGCAGGCGCACGATGTCCAGCGCCTCGGTGACTTTGCGGGCCATGTCTGCCTTGGCCACGTCGCGGTATTTCAGGCCGAATGCGATGTTCTCGCCGATGGTGCGATGCGGGAACAGGGCGTAGTTCTGGAACACCAGCCCCAGGTTGCGCTTGTGAATCGGAACGTCGTTGATCCGCTTGCCACCGATCAGGATGTCGCCATCCGTCGGGGTCTCAAGCCCCGAGATCATCCGCAGGATGGTGGTCTTGCCGCAACCCGACGGCCCCAGCAGGGTGGTGAAGGAGCCTTCCTCGAAGACCACGTCCGCCCCCTGCACGGCCACGACCGCGCCGAAACTCTTGCGCACCGATTTCAGCTCGACGCGTGCCATCCAGTCCTCCGATCCGTCATCCGCTCAGCCCCAGTTTATTTCCGTTGACCCCCGGGCAAGGTCCGGAGGAGTCGTCCATCGGGCGTGACCTGATGGACGACCGCTCTCGTTGGGTTGCCGCCGCGGGCCGCGGCGACGCCCCTTTGGCCTCACGCGCCTTTCTGGACGCGGTTCCACATCTTGGACTGTTCCTTCTCCTGCGGATTCCAGACCATCGGATCGCGGAACACCAGCCCCTCCAGCTGGCCGGTCGGATCGAAGGCCGGAAGGTTGAGCACCTCCTCGGGCATCTCGATCTTTGTCGGGTCCAGCGAAGGCGGATACTTCTGTCCCACCGCCACAGCGATTGCGGTCTGCGGGTCGAGCATGAAGTTCAGCAGTTCCTCGGCAGCCTCCAGTGGCGAGCCCTTCAGCACGAACATCGACTCCATCCAGGCCAGTCCGTTGGGCGGGTCCATGTAGGCGATCGGATGGCCCTGTGCCTGCAGCGCCGCCACCCGGCCCGACCAGGCTTCGGTGACATAGATCTCTTCCTTGGCCAGCAGGTCCATCAGTTCCGCGCCCGACGACCAGTATTTCAGAACCAGATCGCGATGCTCGCGCGCCTTGTCCCAGACCGCGTCCCAATCCTGGATGTCGTTGGGGTCCTGTCCCGATTGCAGCGCGCCATACCAGGCCCGGTTGGCCCAGTCGCCGCCCCAGCCGCCGATCTTGCCCTTGAGTTCGGGATCGAGCAGCAGGTTCGCGCCCAGTTCCCGAGCCTTTTCTTCGGAAACATACTTGGTGTTATAGGCGATCCCCGTGGTTCCGTAATCATAGGGCACCGCCGACAGCCCGTCGGGCGTGATCGCGCGGAACGGGTCGATCATCGCGGTCATCACGTTGGACAGGTTCGGGATATTGTCCTCGTTCAGCTGGACCGCATAGCCGTTGTCGACCCAGCGCTTGTACCAGTTGACCCCCGAGCTGTGCAGGATGTTGTGGCCATCCGTGTTGCCCGCCGCCTTGATCTTGGTCAGCACCTCGTTCTCGCCGCCGAAGGTCGCATCGACCACGGTGTTGCCGGTTGCTTCCTGGTAGGGATTGAAGGCGTTTTCGCGCAGCGCTTCGGATACCACGCCGCCCCAGCCTTCGAAGTAGAGCTCGGTGCCGGCAGCGCGCGCCTGCGTCGCCATCGCGCTCATGATGCCGCCGCTCAGGCCCGTGGTCAGGCCCGCGGCGCCCAGCAGGCCGAAAAAGCTGCGCCGGTCCACGTCGCCATTGCCGACGGCCTCGCGCAGTCGCGCGTAGCGGGTCGTGTCATCCATCTTTTTTGTCATTGTTCAGACTCCCTGTTGTGGTTGGTTCATATTTTCTTGCGTGCGAAGTATCGCGCCAGCGCGCCCGCCAGAAGCGGCACGCCCACCGTGATGCAGATCATCACGAATCCCAAAGCGTTGATCTCGGGGCTGACCGAATTGCGCAGCATCCCGAAGATCTGCGTCGGCACGGTCTCCATGCCCGAGGGGCGCCAGAAGATCGTGGCGGTGATGTTATCAAACGAAATGGTGAACGCGAAGAGCGCGCCTGCGAATACTGCCGGCATCAGCAACGGCAGCGTGATCTGGAAAAACGTCTGCATGGGGTTCGCCCCCAGCGACATCGCCGCTTCCTCGTAGTCGCGCCTGATCCCGATCAGCCGTGCCTGCACCACCAGAACGACGAAAGGCAGGGCGATGATCGAATGCCCGATCAACAGCAGTGCGAAACTGCGCGGCATGTGCAGCCAGCGCAGGAAGATCAGAAGGCCCACCGCCAGCACCGTCTCGGGGACCAGAACCGGCGAGATCAGGAAGGTGGTGATCCAGTTCTTGCCGGGAAAGCGATAACGCACCAGCGCGAGGCTCGCCAGGATCCCCAGCGTGGTGGCGATCAGCGCCGTCAGCAGGCCCAGGATCACAGAGGTGCGCAGGGCGCGGATGATGGCCTCGTTCTCGGCCAGTTCCCGGAACCAGCGCAGGCTGAAGCCCTCGATCGGGAAGCCGCCGAACTGGGAGGAATTGAATGCCAACAGCAGCACCACCGCGATGGGCGCGAACGTGAAAGCATAGACCAGAACGGTATAGAACTTCAACAGCGACCAGACCCGCACGTTCACCTCCCGAACGCCTTGGCCAGCTGGTCCATTCCCATGAACCGGCTGTAGAGGATCACCACGCTGCCCAGAAGCAGCAGCAGCGCGAAGGACAGCGTCGCCCCCATCGGCCAGTTCAGCTCGGTCACCACGGCGTCATAGACCAGGTTGCCGAAGAGGAAGTCGCTCGGCCCGCCCAGGATCAAGGGTGTCACGTAGCTGCCCCCGGTCAGAACGAAAACCAGCAGCGATCCGGCCGCGAGGCCGGGCAGGGACAGCGGCAGCGTCACCTCGCGGAACGCCTGCCAAGGCGTCGCCCCCAGCGTGCGCGCGGCTGGCTCGAGGTTCGGATCGATGCCCTCGAGGCTCACATAGACGTTCAGGATCATGTAGGGCAGGAACACGTGGATGAAGCCCACGATCACCGTGAATTCGGTATACATCAGCTGAACTTCCAGATCGCCCAGTCCGAGCAGGTTCAACAGCCCGTTCAGCGCCCCCTGGTTGCCGAAGATGTGGATCCAGCTCAGGGTGCGGATGATGAAGCTGACCCAGAACGGCAAGATCAACAGAAGCAATAGCAGCCACTTGTGCCGGTACTTCGTCATCGCGATCACGTAGGCGGGAATGTATCCCAGCACCGCCGCCAGAACCGTCACGATCACCGACAGGCGCAGCGTCTTCCAGATTGCCGTGTGGTAATAGCTGTCGCTCAGCAGGTCCTGCCAGTTGCCGAACTGGAAGGCCGGCACGTCCACCGCCAAGTCGATGTTCTCGTAGAACGAATAGACCAGGATGAAGGCCATCGGGATCACGACCAGCGCCGTGATGAACAACAGCGCCGGTGTCAGCAGGATCCAGGGGCGTCGGTCGGCCGGAATGGCGGGCACAGAATCTCTCCTTGCACCGACTATGGCACGCAAGCGCACGATTGAGCGAATTGATCCGAAGAATAATATGCATTAATTGAAATCATGCTTATAGATCCCGACCGCAAATTCGCCTTCAAGCTTGATTGGAACCTGCTGCGCACCTTCCTCGTCATCGCGGAAGAGCAGAGCATCACCCGCGCCGCCCACCGCCTGCTGCGCGGCCAGCCTGCTGTCAGCCTGGCGCTGAAGCGGCTCGAAACCGAGCTCGATTGCCGCTTGGTGGAACGTGGCAAGGGGACCTTCCGGCTCACCTCCGCCGGACGCAAGCTCCACGCCGAGGCAGTGGCGATCTTTCAGGGCGTATCGCAGCTGCCCGACAGTATCGGCCAGGCCCAGAACGAATTGTCCGGCGACGTGCGCATCCTGCTCGCCAGCCACGTTATCACGCCGCTGCTGGACGACCAACTTACCCGCTTTGCCCGCGACCACCCAAAGGTGCGCTTCACGATCCGGGTGGAAAGCAGCAATACCGTGGTGCAGGACATCCGCGAGCGGCAGGCGACGCTCGGCATCTGTCTCGTCAACCGCAAGCTGCCCGATCTCGAATACCTGCACATGTTCCGCGAGTATTTCGGCTTCTACTGCGGTCGCCCGCATCCCCTGTTCGGGCGCGAAGGACTGACGGTCGAGGATTTGCGCGATCACCCCTTCGTGGCCTTCGACACCGAGGAGATCGACAACGCCCTGCGACGGATCGTCATGCTCCGCAACAGGATGGGTCTTGCAAGCCAGGTCGTGGGACGCTCCTCGCAACTCGAGGAAGTGCGCCGCATGGTCATGTGCGGCATGGGTATCGGCGCGTTCCCGACTCATGTGGTCGAGCAGGACGTCGCACAAGGGCTGCTCTGGCGCCTGCCACCACGCGACAAGCTGCCCGAGGTCGACATCTACCTGGTCCTGAACCCCCGCAAACACCTCAACCGCGCCGAGGACGTCTTCGTCGGGGATCTCCTGCGCACGCTCCGCAACACGCCGCTGGAGGCGCGGACGTATCTGGCGTGACGGGAACAGATCGGAATTCTCACGAAACCGGTTTGAGGCGCAGCATACGTGGTGCGGCATTTTACATCGGCGGCCAACCAAATGATTGCTTCGCCAGCGTTTGCACTTGCTTCGAACGTTTTGACCCGTGCTTCGGTATTCGGACAAAGGCTGCGCCATATGGACAGACGGGCGCGCCTTCAGATGCAACCTTGAACGACGATTCGTGGTCACGCTGAAGGCGGCCCACGGTGATTGATCCAAGCATGCCTACACGCCAGGCAGCGCTATCCGATAACGCGTTGCCGGCACCGGAAAACAGGGCTGACAGGCAATGCTCAACATATGGGACCCATGACCAAAACTTTTCATCCCACGGCCGTCGCCGCAGTTCTCGCCACCTCGTTTTTCGCTCCGGCCTCCGCGCAAGTGGGCCAAGCCGCCATCGATGGCTGTATCGACCAGATACGCGCGGTCGGCGGACCCGATGGTCAGAGCGGCACGGTCATCTCCTCGGAGTATTCAGAGGCGAATTCGCTCATCTTGTTCAGGGATGCCGGAAACACCGTCTGGCGCTGCCTTGTGTCCAATGGCGGTGTTGTCGCCGACCTCTCGGTCGCTGACGCGGCGGATGACGGCGGCGGCGCGATGGCCGGAGGCGCGGGCGCGTCCGACACCGTGCGGGTGCAGTTCACAAGCGGCACGTCCGGAGCAGAGCTGACGGACTCTCTGCTGCCGCAAGAAAGCCGGCGCTACGTTCTCGGCGCGCGCGATGGTCAGTTCCTGTATTTCCGTCTCGCCGCGAACGGGCCCGGAATGACCTACGCGATCTACAACCCCGACGGCTCCGTGCTGCTCGATGAAATGATGGCTGCCCAGGAGTATCGCGGCCAACTCTGGCAGTCGGGTGACCACGTGGTCGAAGTCTCCAACACCGCAAACGGCGCCCAGTCCTACAACGTCATCTTTGGCATCGAATGAGGATAACGACTTGAAGCGTGCAGGGGCGACACAAAGACCAAGAAACGATCGATACGCATTGCCACAGGAGCCATCCGGCCCAAAGACCATGGGTGTTCCCGGACGGGAAACTGTTACCCCATTAAATTGAAAGGAAAAACCATGAAAAAAGCCTTCGCTGTATGTGCCGTCCTCGCTGTCTTGGCAGGATGTGCCGAAGAACAAGTCTACACGACCGAAGCTGATGTCTCCCAAGCGAATCTGGCGACAGAATGCCCAGTGGATGTGTCGGAAGCGGACCGCGCCAATTACCCGGGGTGCCTCTGAATGACCTGAAGCGTCGAGCGGGCACTTGGGCGTGAATCGACCGGGCTCTGGTGCCGCCAAGGGCGGCGCCGGCCTGCCGTTGGATCGTTTGGATCGTCGGGGTACTGTACCTCGTGACCCTGGCGTTGCTCCTGATCGGAACCTTCGGGCACTTCGGTCAGGAGCGCGACCCCTTGGCAGGCGTGTTCCGCATGCCACTTGGCCACCCGTCGGGGCTGTGGTTCGACGGATTTTCCACACCGTCGCTTCCGTGGCTCGCGTCCCTGGTGGCGTTGCTCATTCTTGCAATCCCGACACTGCTTTGCCGCTGCTTTCACAGGGGCAATTCTTCCAATCAAAGAACCCATAGGGGAGGGTCGAATGCACTTTGACCTCGCACATGCGCTCGTCACAAGCGTTCTCATCATTCTCGTGATGATCGGCCTGCACAAGGCGGGTCTCTATGTCCCGCAGAAGGAGGGCGGCCCGAGGTGGAGTTGGCCACTGTTCTTCGGAATTGGTGTCGCGGTGTTCATCCTGAATCTGCTGTGGCCTTGAAAGCGGTCTCTTCGGGTTGAATGGACGCGCGGAACAGATTTTTGGACACCGTTCAGCGGCGACTGGTTCGATCTCGATCCAACCGCCAAGTGGGGCTCTGCGGCTTTTGCAAAATCTGAAGAAACCGGCTTCGGAGTCGGAAACGGGGCCGCGGCTGGCGCGACCCCGTCCGCTTGATCGTCCCGGTTATGGGGATGGACGAGACGTATCAAAGACCCGGCCGGAACGTGGATCAATACACGCCCGGACCGGTACCGGCAGAGCCGGAATGCAGGTCAGAGAGCCTTGAAATCACAAGGGTTCTTTTCCCGGTGTTCCCTGGCTAAAGCCACCACTCACGGAACGGTTACACTTTGCGATGTAACGGCGCCGTGTAAAAGTAATGTATTCCTTACCTTAGGTAATCCAGGTTGAAGAACAGCCTGTAAAAATCTGAAAACAATATATTTACCCTTCCATGACGAACATCTGATTGTGCAACGCCGCCTTCAGAACCGCCTGCGCCGTGGTTTCCACCGACAGCGACTCGCGGGCCAGCCGCAGATGCTTTTCGACCGTCGCCGCCGTCAGGCCCATCAGGATCGCGATGTCCTGGGTCGTCTTGCCGTCGCCCACCCACTCGAGCGCCTCGCGCTGCCGCTTGGTCAGGCTCCGGTTCGGCGGGCTGTAGGGCAGGGTCAGGATCTTCAGATGAGCCACGTTGTTCATCAGGTGGATATCGTCGCCATGGTCGGCCCACACCCGATCGATTTCCTCCTGTGACATCCCGGCACGCGCCGCCAGCGAGATCGCGCCCTTGGACCGAGGCGAGACCGAGTTGAAGCTGATCGTGTAGCCCGCCGTCACCTTGTGCGTCAGGTTGAACTGCACGACCTTGATCTGCTGCGGCGTCAGCGTGCCGAGGTCGAACTTTTCATAGATCTGCCGCCAACTGCCCGCGCCCTCGTTCTCCAGCGCCCATCTCAGCATCGGCGCGTGAAAATACAGACCGTTGTGAAGGAATCCGTCGATATACTCGGCACTGTGGTTGGTCAGGATCGTGAAGTCGTCCGGATCGCCCAAGGAGGTTTCGGTGCGAAACCGGGTAAAGCCGTAGATCAGCCGGTCAAAACCGAACTGGTCCATCTGCGCCGTATGAGCCGGCCATAGTTCCTCGAGGCTCTGGGCGTTGGCTACGAAGTGCAGGTATTCGCGAAGTTCCATGCGCTCATCCCCCGTTGAGATGTGCGTTCAGAGCGTCCAGCGCGAGAATGTATCCGGTTGCACCGAACCCGCAGATTTGACCCAATGCGACGCGGGACAGATAGGACCGGTGACGGAATTCTTCGCGCGCGTGGATGTTGGACAGATGGACCTCGACGGTCGGCAGTTCCACCGAGGCCACCGCATCCATGATCGCGATCGAACTGTGCGTGTAGGCCCCCGCGTTGATGACCAGCCCGGCCTGCACGCCCTTGGCCGCGTGAATCGCGTCGATCAGCGCGCCTTCGTGGTTGGATTGCAGAAAACCGACGTCAAGCCCGATGCGGTTGCCATGGGCACGGCAATCCTCTTCGATCATCGCGAGGGTGGTCGCGCCATAGACGTCGGGCTGGCGCGTCCCCAGAAGGTTCAGGTTTGGTCCGTTGAGGACGAGAATACCGGTCATCTGTGCGTTTTCCTTTGAATGCATCGGTCTTACGCAGCAAGAACCCGGTCTGTAAAGCGTGCAGAGCGGCGATTTCCCGTGTCTCTCAGCCCTCGGGGTCGGCAAACACGGCGAGACCGAGCCATTGCGCCACCAGCGCCGGCGTCTCCTGTCCCTCGATTTCGATGGTCAGCGTGTTCTCGCGCAACAACTCGCGGTCGTTGCGCTTGCGGACCGAGGCCAGCACGAAACGCCCGCGCAGCCGCGACCCGGCCCGCACGGGCGACAAAAACCGCAGCTTTTCAAATCCGTAATTGATTCCCATCACCTGCCCGGGCAGCATGGAAAAGCAATCATATGCAAAGCGGCTGGCAAGCGACAGGGTCAGGAACCCATGCGCGATGGTGCCGCCGAACGGCGTTTCGGCGGCGGCGCGCTTGGGATCGACATGGATCCACTGATCGTCGTGGGTGGTTTCGGCGAATTGGTCGATCATCGCCTGATCGACGGTGATCCAGTTCGAGACACCGACCTCGGTTCCGACCAGGGCTTCGGTCTTGGCGAGCGCCTCATCGATAGCGGCCATGGCGTTTTCCTTTCGTTGAGAACAAGTTACGGGTCGGGGCCGACGCGCACCATGCGCTTGCCCTTGTTGTCGCCCGAAAGCAGGCCGATCAGGGCCGACGGTGCGTTTTCAAGTCCCTCGACGATGTCTTCGAAGACCTTGATCTGACCGTTTTCGACCCATGTGCGCAACGCCCTGAGGGCAGTGGCGTCCTCGCGGGCGAAATCCATCACGATGAAGCCTTCCATGCGGAGGCGCTTGACCACGACCAGACCGGGCAGGTTGCGCGGGCCTGTCGGTGCAGCGGTGTCATACTGGCTGATCGCGCCGCAGCACACCACGCGCCCGCGTTCGTTCATCAGAAACAGGGCAGTTTCCAGTACCGCTCCACCGACATTGTCGAAATACACATCGACGCCGTCAGGGCAGGCGGCCTTGAGCGCCTTGAACATCTTGGGGTCGCGGTAATCGACACAGGCGTCAAATCCCAGCGTGTCGACGACCCAGGCGCATTTCTCGGGCCCTCCCGCAACGCCCACGACCCGGCAGCCGAGCGCCTTGGCGATCTGGCCCACATAGCCGCCGACCGATCCGGCAGCGGCCGAAACCAGCACGGTTTCGCCCGCCATCGGGCGCCCGACCCCGACCAGCCCGTGAAAGGCGGTCTTGCCCGCGATGCCATAGACCGACATCAGGTTTGACAGGGGACGCATGTCGGGCAATTTCTGTGCCTTCTGGGCGGGGCAGGTGGTGTAGTCGGCCCAGATTGCCTCGGCCGCGACGATATCGCCCTTCGACAGCCGCGGACTGCGCGACTCCATGACTTCGTAGATCGCGTAGGTTGGCATCGGGTCGCCTGCGTTGACGGCATCCCGATAGGTCGCGCCCTTCATCCAGCTTCTGTTCGCCGCGTCGATTGACATGAGGATGGTGCGCAACAGCACCTCGCCATCGGACGGCGCGGGCATGTCGCCTTCCTGCATCGAGAAATGCTCGGGCGTCAGCGCGTCCGAGGGCAGTTCGGCGACAACGATCGTTCTGTTCTTCATCGGTTCATCCCTTTCATCGGCCCCTGAAGACCGGCTTGCGTTTCTCAAGGAACGCCTCGGCGGCGTTGCGGTGATCTTCGGTCAGCATGCTGCGGATCATGCGGTCGGCCTCGTTTCGCAGCGCGCTGCGGAAATCCATCGAGCCGGCCCGGTTGATGTTGTCCTTCATGTAACGCAACGCGATCGGCGCGCCGGCGGCCAGTTCCGCCGCCAGGGCTAGCGCGTCGTCGCGCTCAGAGCCGTCCGGCGTGACCCGGTTGACTAGGCCAAGCTCCAGCGCCTCGCTTGCCGGGACGCGCCGGCCGGTGAAATAGATCTCCTTGGCGCGCGCCGGGCCGATCAGCTGCGACAGCAGCCAGCTGCCGCCGAAATCGCCCGACAAGCCAATGGCGGCGAAGGCCGGAACCAGCATCGCGCTGTCGCACGCCACGCGCAGATCGCAGGCCAGGGCCAGCGACAGGCCCGCTCCGGCGGCGGGTCCGGGCAGGCAGGCGATGGTCGGTTTGGGAAACTCGTACAGCCGCAGCGCGATCGCCTCCTGCGCCTCCTGAAGACGTTGGATCATCGCCTCGGAGTCGGGTCTTGCCGTTCCGCCCGAAAGCGTCGCGCCCATCCCCCCGACATCGCCGCCCGCGCATAAGGCACCACCGGCGCCGGTCAAAACCAGAACGCGCACGTCCGTGTCCTGCTCTGTGGCATCCAGAATCCTCCGCAGCGCCTGCGTCATTGGCTCGCTCAACGCGTTGCGCTTGGCGGGATTGGCCAGCGTGATCAGCGCCACGTGCTCGCTGACCTCGCAGGAGAGATGGTCGGTGCCGGTATCGAGCTTGCGCGTTGTCATGACAGGGTCTTTGCGGCTAGAGGGACGGGGATGCAGTGACCGAGAGCGAGACCCGCATGACCCGTGAATACCATCAGACCCGGTTCAGCCCGCCGCCGGGCGCCGCCGATCTGCTGCTCATCCGTCACGGACGGACCGAGGCAGCGCGACCGGGCGAGAGTTTTCCGCTGAAAGACGGGCATGGTGATCCGGCGCTGCATCCCGAGGGCGAAGCGCAGGCAGTCGCCGTGGCCGAGCGGCTGAAATCCGATCCGATCGCGGCGATCTACGTCACCACCTTGCGGCGCACGCACCAGACGGCCGCACCGCTGGCGGCGCATCTCGGACTCACGCCGCGGGTCGAACCCGATCTGCGTGAAGTGCACCTGGGTGATTGGGATGGCGGGCTCTACCGGATCAAATCGGCCGAAAACGCGCCGGAGTTCCAGCGCGCGCGTACGCTCCAGGAATGGGGCGAAATCCCGAATGCCGAGACCACGGCGGCGCTGCATGCCCGCGTTCATGCCGGCCTGATGCGCATCGCCGCGGTGCATCGGGACGAGCGCGTTGCGGTCGTGGTGCATGGCGGTGTGGTCGGCGCGGCGTTGGCGCTGGCGAGCGGCGCGCAGCCGTTTGCCTTTCTCGGCGCCGCGAATGGCAGCATCAGCCGGCTCGTCATTCATGGCGAACGGATGATCGTTCAGGGATTCAACGACTGCGCGCATCTGGATTGAGATCAATCCGTCGTCAGGACGACTTTGCCCATCACCTTGCGATCCTGCATCAGGGTCAGCGCCTCGGCGGCTTGGGCCAGAGGGAAACGCGCGCTGATCTGCGGCTTGATCTTGCCCTCGGCATAGAGCGCGAAAAGCTCCGAGACGTTCTGCGCGTGGCCTTTGGGGTCGCGCATGGTCGACGCGCCCCAGAACACACCGACGATCTGGCTGCCCTTTAGCAGCGTCAGGTTGAGGGGAATCTTGGGGATGCCCGCCGGGAAGCCGACCACAAGGAACCGACCCTCCCATGCCAGGGCGCGGATCGCCGGTTCGGCGTATTCTCCGCCAACGGCGTCATAGACGACATCGACTCCGTCCGGCCCGGCCAATTTCTTGATTTCAGCCGATAACGCCTTCTGGGCGTCGCGGTCCAGTTCGCGCGGATAGACGATGGTTTCGTCCGCGCCGAGCGACTTGCAGAACGTCGCCTTTTCGTCACTCGAGACCGCGGCGATGACCTTTGCGCCCGCCGCTTTGCCCAACTCGATCGCCGCCGCGCCGACACCGCCGGCAGCGCCCAGAATCAGCAGCGACTCGCCCTGTTTCAGATGGGCGCGGTCCTTCAACGCGTGGTGCGACGTGCCGTAGGTAAAGATGAAGGCCGCTGCATCTTCGTAGGGCATCGCGTCGGGGATCGGGATCACCCGGCCCGCGTCGATCGTCAGATGCGTCGCAAAGCCGCCGAATCCGGACAACGCAAGCACGCGGTCGCCCACGGAAAGACCGCTCACGCCCTCGCCAACGGCATCGATCTCGCCTGCGACCTCGCCCCCGGGGGCGAAGGGGCGCGGCGGTTTCACCTGGTAGAGATCACGGATCATCAGAGTATCGGGAAAATTCACCCCGGCAGCGCGCACGCGGATGCGCACCTCGCCCTTGCGGGGGGCAGGGTCCGGCAGATCGGTCAGTTCGAGTGTCTCGGGTCCTCCCGGTGCCGTGCTCAGCATCGCTTTCATGCGGTGTCTCCCTGTTTGCAGCGCAACGCCTTGTCGCGGCGTGTCGGCCAGACTGTCCCGTTGCAAATGAGTGTTGTCAATCGAAATTCGAAATGCAATTCTGCACAGCGGAACAGACGTCAGCATGGTGGGGAGGAGCATTGTGCGGCAAATGAAACGGCCCGCAGCGGTTCGGGCGTCCCCATACCATGCGTGCCCGACAGGGTCTGACGCATGGATCAGACCTGCAAAGACCAGACATGGTGCGACCGGTACACCCGGCGCGCCCACACCACGCCGACCGGGCTACCGGCGGCCAGAGGAGACCACATGACACCCGAAACGCTTTTTTCCCTGCATGGCAAGACCGCGCTCGTGACCGGCGGCGCAACGGGAATCGGCCGGATGGCTGCCGAAGCGCTGATGAGGGCCGGTGCGCGGGTTCTGATCGCGTCGCGCAAGGGGGATGCCTGTGCCGCCGTCGCGGACGAGTTGAACGCGTTGGGCGCGGCCGGCAGCGTCGAGGGGTTTGCGGGCGACGTGGGCACCGAGGCGGGTGTCGACGCCCTGGTGGCCGAGGTGAAGACCCGGACGGAAGCCCTTGATATCCTGATGAACAACGCGGGGCGAACCTGGGGTGCGCCGTTGGGTCAGTTCCCGTTCGAGGCCTGGGAAAAGGTCATGTCGGTAAATGTCAGCGGCCTGTTCCACCTGACCCAGCAATTGCTGCCCATGCTGATCGCCTCGGGCAGTGTCGATGATCCGGCGCGGGTGGTGAACGTTGGTTCGGTCATGGGCGAGGTGCCGATGGGCGATGGCGCCTACAGCTATTCGGCCTCCAAGGCGGCGGTGCTGCATCTCAGCAAGATCCTCGCCAAGGAGTTGGCAGGGCACCACATCACGGTCAACTCACTGGCGCCGGGCCCCTTCGTGTCGAAGATGACCGCCTTCGCCACCGCAGACGAAGGCATGCGTGAGAAGGTCGGCAGCGACGTGCCGTTGGGCCGCGTCGGGCGGGACGAGGATATCGCGGGCTGCATGTTGTTCCTTTGCGGGCGCGGTGGGGCCTATGTGACCGGGGCCGTGATCCCTGTCAGCGGCGGCATCAACGTGATGAGCGGTCAGAACATTTTCGAAAAAGCAATGCAGTAGCGGAAGGACTTGAGCCGATGACGATCCGGTTTGACGGGCGTGTTGCGCTTGTGACGGGGGCGGGAACCGGGCTGGGCCGGTCCCATGCCTTGGGGCTGGCCGAGCGCGGCGCCAAGGTTGTGGTCAATGACCTCGGTGTGACGCCGGATGGGCAGACCGCGTCCTCGGACGCGGCGCTCGCAGTGGTCGACGAAATCCGCGCCATGGGCGGCGAGGCCATGGCGCATGGGGCCGACGTGGCCGATGCCGAGGGCGTCGCCGACATGGTCGCCAAGGTGATGGCCGAGTGGGGCCGCATCGACATTCTGATCAACAACGCCGGCATCCTGCGCGACAAGACCTTTGCCAAGATGACGCTCGACGATTTCCGCAAGGTGGTCGAGGTGCACCTGATGGGCACGGCCACCTGCTGCCATGCATGCTGGCCGATCATGCGTGAGCAGACGTATGGCCGTATCGTTCTGACGACCTCGGCGTCTGGTCTGTACGGCAATTTCGGGCAGTCCAACTACGGCGCGGCCAAGGCGGCGATGGCGGGGCTGATGAACGTGCTCCATCTGGAGGGCGCGCGCGATGACATCCGGGTCAACACGCTGGCGCCGACCGCGGCAACCCGCATGACCGAGAACCTCATACCGGCGGACGCACTGGCTTTGCTGGCGCCCGAAACGATCACTCCAGGCGTGCTCTACCTCGTCAGCGAGGATGCGCCGAGCCGGGTGATCCTTGGGGCGGGCGCAGGCAGTTTCGCGCTGACCAGGATCTACGAGACACCGGGCATCACTTTGGGGTCCGAAGAGAACACGCCCGACACCATAGCCGAGCGGTTCGACGAGATCGCCGACCCCGAGGGGCAGCAGGAATTGCAGAATGCCTTTGAACAGACACAGAAATACGTCCGCAACGCCGCAAGGGCGCGCGGGCTGAACCTCAACTGGGGCGAATAAGCCCGCAAGAAGGAGATCGCCATGCGCGACGCCGTCATCGTTTCCACCGCTCGAACCCCCATCGGCAAGGCCTATCGCGGGGCGTTCAACGCCACGACGCCCCAGGCGCTGGCCGCACATGCCATCACCCACGCGGTCGAGCGCGCCGGGATCGATCCCGCCGAGATCAGCGACTGCGTGATCGGGGCCGCGTTGCAACAGGGCCATTCGGGCGGCAACATCGCGCGCCAGGCCGCGATCCGCGCGGGACTGCCGGTCACCGTGGCCGGCATGTCGCTCGACCGTCAATGCGCCTCGGGCATGATGGCCATCGCAACCGCTGCCAAGCAGGTATTGACCGATGGCATGGACGTGGTGATCGGTGGCGGCGTGGAGAGCATCTCGATGGTGCAGACGCCCGAGATGCGGATGGCTGCCGACCCCTGGTTGAAGCAGAACAAGCCAGACATCTACATGACCATGCTGGAAACCGCCGAAACCGTGGCAGCGCGCTACGGGATCAGCCGCGAGGCGCAGGACGCCTACGCGTTGCAATCCCAGCAGCGCACCGCCGCCGGGCAGGACGCCGGTCGCTTTGATGCCGAAATCGTGCCGATGAGCACGGTGATGAAGGTTCAGGACCGCGAGACCAAGGAGATCAGCGATCACGACGTGACGCTTGAGAAGGACGAGGGTAACCGGCCCGGCACGACGCTGGAAAACCTTCAGGCGCTGCAACCGGTGTTCAAGAACGGCATGTCCATCGCCGAGGGGCAGTTCATCACCGCGGGCAATGCCAGCCAACTGTCCGACGGTGCCTCTGCCGCCGTGGTGATGGAGGCCAAGCTTGCCGAACAGCGCGGACTGGAACCGCTGGGGCGCTATGTCGGGGTCATGGCGGCCGGCTGCGAGCCGGACGAGATGGGCATCGGTCCAGTCTTCGCGGTGCCCAAGTTGCTGGCTGCGCATGGGCTTACGGTGGACGACATCGGACTCTGGGAATTGAACGAGGCTTTCGCGGTTCAGGTGCTGTATTGCCGTGACAAGCTGGGCATTCCGGACGAATTGCTGAACGTCGACGGCGGCGCGATCTCCATTGGTCACCCCTATGGCATGTCGGGTGCGCGCATGGTCGGCCATGCGCTGATCGAGGGCAAGCGGCGCGGCGCGAAATACGTGGTCTGCACCATGTGTGTCGGCGGCGGCATGGGGGCGGCGGGCCTCTTCGAGGTTCTTTGATGACGGTCTGGTCGCGCGACGACAGCCATCTGCCCGCGGCCCTGAGGGGGCTGCGCCTGCCGATGGTCGCGGCCCCGCTGTTCATCATCTCGGTGCCCGAACTCGTGATTGCCCAGTGCAAGGCTGGCATCGTCGGGTCCTTCCCGGCGTTGAACGCGCGTGAGGGCGAGGGCGAACACCCGTTACTCGACACCTGGCTCACGCAGATCACAGAGGAACTCGACCGCCACAACCAGGCCAATCCCGACCGGCCGGCAGCGCCATTTGCGGTCAACCAGATCGTGCACCGCTCAAACGTCCGGCTGGATCGCGACCTCGAGATCTGTGTCCGTCACAAGGTGCCGATCTGGATCACCTCCCTGGGCGCACGGGTCGAGGTGAACGAGGCGGCCCATTCCTGCGGCGGGATCGTCCTGCACGACATCATCAACAACACCTTCGCCAAGAAGGCGATCGACAAGGGCGCCGACGGGCTGGTGGCGGTGGCTGCGGGCGCGGGGGGACATGCGGGGGCGCAGTCGCCCTTTGCCCTTGTGCGCGAGATCCGGCAGTGGTTCGACGGTCCGCTACTGCTGTCCGGTGCGATCGCGACCGGTGCGGCCTTGCTGGCCGCCCGCGCGGCGGGGGCCGATTTCGGCTATGTCGGCTCGCCTTTCATCGCGACCCACGAAGCCAACGCGCAACCCGGCTACAAGCAGATGATCGTCGAGAGCGGAGCCGAGGATATCGTGACCTCCTCGCTCTTCACCGGCGTGTCGGGCAATTACCTGAAGCCCTCGATCACGGCCGCGGGACTCGACCCGGACGACCTGCCGTCGGCCGATGCCTCGTCGATGAATTTCGGGTCGGGCTCTTCCAAACCCAAGGCCTGGAAAGAAATCTGGGGCGCGGGCCAGGGGATCGGCGCGGTGGATGAGCTGACCGACACCGCCAGCTTCGTGGCACGTATCGAGTCCGAATACCTTGCCGCCGGTCGATCGCTGGCCGCGGAATTCACGGGCTGACAATGGCGGAACTTCTGGTCATCCGGCACGCACAGGCCAGCTTCGGCGCAGACGACTACGACAAGCTGTCCGAGCTCGGCCACCGGCAGTCCGAGCTGGTCGGGCAGGCCTTGCGCGATGCAGGCTGGGTTCCCGACCGGCTGGTCACGGGCACCCTGAAGCGGCAGCAGGAAACTCTGTCCTCGATGGGGTTTGCCGGGCGGCCCGACACGCATCCCGGGCTGAACGAATACGATTTTCATGACCTGTTGAACGTGCGGTTCGCCGGCAAGGTGCCCGATCCCGTGCGCAGTGACAGAAAGACTCACTTCCGCACCCTGCGCGAGACCATCCTGGACTGGCAGGCCGGGGGGCTGGAGGGCGCGCGGGAGAGCTGGCGCATGTTCGTCGACCGTGTCGACGCCGCGCGCCGCTACGCCACGAAGACCGACGCGCGCCGGGTGCTGGTGATCAGCTCCGGAGGCCCGATCGGGCAACTGGTCGCCTTCAGCATGGGCGCGCCGGCGTCGCAGATGATCGCGCTCAACCTGCAGGTCAAGAACACATCGCTGACGCGGTTTTTCTTCTCGTCGTCCTCGTTTTTTCTGCATGAGTTCAACACGACGCCGCATTTCGCCACGCAGGAGCGGGCGCAACTTCTGACCTACAGCTGAGGGGACCGGCCATGACCAACACCGCCCAATCGCTCGATCTGGATGCCGTCGGCGCCTATCTGTCCGAGCACCTGCCGGGGTTCAAGGGCCCGTTGAGCTGCAAGAAATTCGAAGGCGGCCAGTCCAATCCGACCTTTCTTCTGATGACGCCCGAGACGAACTACGTGCTGCGACGCAAGCCGCCCGGCACGTTGCTGAAATCGGCCCATGCGGTCGACCGCGAGTTTCGCGTGCAGAAGGCGCTGGCCGATACCGACGTGCCGGTGGCGCGAATGCACTTGCTCTGCGAGGACGACAGCGTGATCGGCTCGATGTTCTACATCATGGAGCATGTCGATGGACGCAATTTCAACGATCCGACCATGCCCGACCTGACCCGCGACGACCGTGCGGCGGTGATCGACGACATGAACCGCGTGCTTGCTGCGCTGCACAGTGTCGATATCGACGCGGTCGGGCTGTCCGACTACGGGCCACCGGGCAACTATTTCGAGCGCCAGGTCGCACGCTGGTCCAAGCAATATCGCGCTTCCGAGACCCAGGAAATTCCGGCGATGAACGCGCTGATGGACGCGCTGGTTGAGAAAATGCCGCCGGATGACGGGCAACGTACGCTGGTCCATGGCGACTACCGGATCGACAACATGATCTTCGAGGCCGATGGAACCCGCTGCCTGGCCGTTCTCGATTGGGAATTGTCGACCATCGGTCATCCCTTCGCGGACCTAGCTTCGGTCATCATGCAATGGCAGATGCCCTCCGGTCGCGAGGGGCGCGGGCTGGCCGGGGTCGACCGGTCTGAACTCGGCCTGCCAAGCGACGAGGAGTTCATCGCGCGTTACTGCGAGCGACGTGGGATGCCGGGAATCGACGGGTTCGGCTTCTACCTGTCTTTCTGCTTCTTCCGGATGGCGGCGATCATCCAGGGCGTCCTGAAGCGTGCGCTGGACGGCAACGCGAGCAACCCGGAACGGGCGATGAAGGTCGGGCAATACGTGCCGGTCTTCGCCGATCATGGGCTCAAGGCCTTGAAGGGCCTCTAGGGGCAGGGCGAAGCGGGAACGCTAAAGGGGGGAACGGGATGTCGGAGCAGGATTTCAAGGTCGACCAGGACGACGCAAAGGATCGGAACTTCATCACCGCTCTGGCGCGAGGACTTGACGTTCTGCGCTGTTTCCGTCCCGGTGAGACAGAACTGACCAACACGGATATTTCCGAACGGACCGGCCTGCCAAAACCGACGGTGTCGCGCCTGACGCATACGCTCTGCGTTCTCGACTACCTTGTTCTTGACCCCAGCACGGGCATGTATCGTCTCGGAGCGGGGGTGCTTCAGCTGGGCTACGGGGTGCTGTCCTCGCTCGAAATGAATGATCGCGCGATTGCCGAGATGCGGGCGTTGCGGGACGGGCCGAATTCCTACATCACCGTCGCACTGGCCGAACGGCATCGGCTCGACGCGGTCTATGTTGCGGTCCAGCGTTCGCGCGAGAACGTGTCGCTGAGCGTCCATGTCGGTTCGCGCCTGCCGCTCTTCTTCTCGGCGATCGGGCGCGCAATCCTTGTCGGCCTACCCGAGGAAGACCGGGCCGCAGCATTCGAACTCGCCCGTCAGGAAGACCCTGATCAGGAGGAGCAGAGGCAGGCCAGCTATGCGCGCGCTGCCACGGAATATGCCGAGCGCGGCTACTGCACCGGGTATGGAGACTGGCGGTCGGACGTCAACGGTATCGCGGTTCCGGTGTTCTCTATTTCGGGCAGTCGCGTCTTCGGCCTGAACGTCGGCGGACCCTCGTTTCACGTCAAGAAGAAGCAACTCGAGGGGCATTACGCCCGTGAGTTGCTGAGAGTTGCGAAAACGCTGAACAGCCGGACCTAGAGCCGGCTTGATGCGCCGGGAATCACTTTCCAGCAGCGGAACCCAATTTCGCACAGTGAAACTCCCTGCCGGCCGAGACGGTGTGCGCAACCCAGTACATTGTGCCGGAAATGACGTTGGGTCATCCGTGCAGACCACATCGCCCCTCGATGCGCTCTCGGGTCGGAAAAATTGGTCCGGCCAATGGGACTTGCATACAGAACTCCGAAACCACCTTGAAGAAAATCTAACGCAATCAAAGACCTATTTTGGGTTCCTGAAGTGTTTGTAACTGCTGAACCGGGCGCGCAGTGAGCGGAGGGCGTGAAAACTGAAGTCAATCCCTCAGCGGCTCTTACACTCGCCCAAATTCACATGCGGGACGAGACGCCGGAAAGCTTGACTTTGACGGTCGTTATGCAAACCTTCCCGACAAGCTCGGTGCAAAGATATGCGCAAAGGCATGTCGTGCTGAGCGTTAGGGAGGAAACCACATGCGAAATACGACCAAGCTGGGCGTCAGCACGGCGCTGGCTCTCATCATCGGCGCCACTTCGGCCTTCGCCGAGGACATCAAGATCGCCTTCATCGACCCGTTGTCGGGGCCGTTCGCCGCGACCGGCACCAACGGCTTGCACCAGTTCCAGTTCGCCGCCGACAAGCTGGTGAACGAGAAGGGCGGTGTTCTTGACGGGCAGACGTTCGAAGTGATCGGCTTCGACAACAAGATCAGCCCCAAGGAATCGCTGATCCAGCTGCAGGTCGCCATCGACCAGGGCATTCGCTATGTCGTGCAGGGCAACAGCTCGGGCGTGGCCAACGCGCTGACCGAGGCCATCGACAAGCACAACCGCCGCAACCCGGAAAGCCGAGTGCTGTTCCTGAATTACGCGGCCGTCGACCCGGCGCTGACCAACGACAAATGCAACTTCTGGCACTTCCGTTTCGACGCCAATGCCGACATCAAGATGGACGCGCTGACCGACGTGATCGCGGCGAACGAGGACATCAAGAAGGTCTATGTCATCGGGCAGGATTATTCCTTCGGCAAGGCCGTCGCCGCGGCGGCAGAAGCCAACCTGGCCGAAAAGCGGTCGGATATCGAGATCGTCGGCAACGAGCTTCACCCGATCGGCAAGGTCAAGGACTTCACCCCCTATGCTCGCAAGGTCGTTTCCTCCGAGGCTGATGCCGTGATCACCGGCAACTGGGGGGCGGACATGCTCGGCCTCGGCAAGTCGATCATCGAGAACGGCTTTACCGGCCCGATCTACACCTACTACGCGGCCGGGAGCGGCATCACCGCGGCCTTTGGCGAAGGCGGCAAGGGAACGATCCGGCTGATCAGCGAAGGCCAGATCAACCCGCCGGCATCGGACGAGTCGACCGCCTATTACGAAGCGTTCAAGGCAAAGTATCCGGACGGCAACATCGACCAATCCCGTATCGCCAACACGATCGGAATGCTGGCGCAAGCGATCCAGGAAGCCGGGACCGCGACGGATGTCGTGGCGGTGGCGACCGCGCTCGAAGGCATGGAGTACGACAGCATGTGGGGCAGCAAGATCTACATGCGCCCGCAGGATCACCAGGCGATCCAGAACATGCACATCGCCGTGCACACGGACGAGGGCGTGACCTTCGACTATGACAACTCGGGCTTTGGCGTCGTGACCGAAACCACGGTCGAGATGGCCGGGATGGACAGCCCGACCACTTGCGAGATGCAGCGCCCCTGAGGCTTGCTCTGATCCGCTCCGGTGCCTGATACGGGCCGGAGCGGGTTCTCGCATCACTTCCTTGCGACCGACTGGAGGGCCCGATGGAGCTCGTACTCGTCAATCTGATCGACGGGCTGGTGACCGGACTGCTGCTGTTCATGCTGTCCGCCGGCCTGACCCTGATTTTCTCGATGATGGGTGTGCTGAACTTCGCCCATGCCAGCTTTTACATGCTGGGCGCCTATTTCGCCTACCAGATCAGCCTCGGACTGGGATTCTGGATGGGCCTTCTGCTTGCGCCACTGATCGTCGGTGTCATGGGGGCCGGGGTCGAACGCTATGGTCTGCGACGGGTTCACCAATACGGACATGTGCCCGAACTGATCTTCACCTTCGGTCTTGCGCTGCTGATCGAGGAACTGGTGCAGTTCATCTGGGGCAAGAACCAGATGCCCTATGACATCCCCGAGGTTCTGAACTTCACGGCCTTCGCCATCGCCGGCAACTCGATACCCGCCTACAAGATCTTCATGATCTTCATCTCGATCAGTATCTTCATCGGGCTGCTCTATATCCTGACGAAAACCCGTGTCGGCATGATCATCCAGGCCGCGCTCAGCTATCCGCGGACGGTCGAGTCGCTGGGACACAACGTGCCGCTGATCTTCATGGGCGTGTTCGGGGTCGGCACCGCGCTGGCCGGCGTCGCGGGTGTCATCGCCGGGCCAGTGCTGGGCACGTTCCCGGGCATGGCCTTCGTTCTTGGTTCCATCGTTTTCGTGACCATCGTGATCGGCGGGCTCGGCTCGCTCTGGGGGGCGCTGGTGGCGTCCCTTCTGATCGGATGGATCACGACCTTCGCCAAGTCCTACAACGTGCGGATGGAGGACATCCTCAACGGCATCGGCATCGTCACGCCCAGCGATCTCGAAGACAACATCTTCCGTGACCTGTGGACCCTGACCAGCCCGCAGATCGCCGATATCCTGCCCTATATCCTGATGGTGCTGATCCTCATATTCCGCCCCTATGGCCTGTTCGGAAAGCGTGACGCATGAGTGAACAAGACCAGATAACCACCGATCCGACCAAGCCCGCGCAGCGGATGCGCGCGGGATCGATGACGCTGAGCCTCACGCCGTGGCTGGTTTCGGGGTTCGTGCTGCTGATCCTGCCGCTCGTTTTCACCAACAATTCTGCGATCACCATCATGAACCAGATGGCGATCACGATCGTCTTCGCGCTCGCCTACAACATGCTGTTGGGCCAGGGCGGAATGCTGTCCTTCGGCCACGCGGTCTATGCCGGGGTCGGCGGCTTCGGATGCATGCATATCATGAACGCCTCCGACTTCTTCTCGACCTTGCCGCTGCCGCTGCTGCCGGTCTTCGGCGGCTTGTTCGGCATGGCGCTGGCGATGATCGTTGGGAGTTTCTCGACCCGTAGCGCCGGCACCGTCTTCGCCATGATCAGCCTCGGCGTCGGCGAATTGATCGCGGCCTGTTCGATCATCATCGTGGCCTTCTTCGGTGGCGAGGAAGGCATTTCCGGCGACCGGACCTATGGCCTGCCGTTCTTTGGCGTCGAGTTCCTGAAGCAGATCGAGGTCTACTACCTGATCGCGGGCTGGTTGATGATCTCGGCGGCGCTGATGTACCTGTTTTCGCGCACGCCCATCGGCCGCATGGCCAACGCTGTGCGCGACAACCCGGAGCGGGCCGAGTTCCTCGGCTATTCCGCGCGCTGGGTGCGCTTCTACAGCTTCATCTTCTCGGGCTTCTTCGCCGGGGTCGCGGGGGCGCTGTTTGCGATCAACTACGAGATTCTGACCGAAGAGAACCTGAACACCGCGTCCTCGGGCGTGATCCTTCTGGTGACCTTCCTCGGAGGGGTCGGCTTCTTCTTCGGCCCGATCATCGGGGCGATCGCCTTCACGCTGCTGCAGACCGTGCTCAGCCTCCAGACGGAACTCTGGGCCTTCTATGCCGGGGTTCTCTTCGTCGCGACGGTGATGTTCTTTCCCGGCGGTCTGGCGGGGCTCATCATGATGCATGTGCCGGCGTTCAAGTTCGGCAAGGCGCGCTTGCTTCTGATGCCTTACCTCAAGACGCTGTTGCCCGCCGTGATCGGAATTCTCGGGCTTTCGGCGCTGGTCGAAATGACCTTTCATGTCCGCCACGCGGCTACCGGCGAGAACGAGATGACTCTCTTCTGGACAACGTTCGACAGCCATTCTTTCCTGCCCTGGATCATTGCGCTGGTGGTAACGGCGGTCGCTTTCTGGGTGACGCGGCGCAACACGCCGGAGATGGTCGAAGCCTGGCACAAGGCCAATACCTTCCCGGGAGGCGGCGCATGAACGCGATAACCGACACCACACCGGCGCTGGCCATCGAGGACCTGCGCAAGAGCTTCGGCAAGGCCGAGATCATCCGCGGCGTGAACCTGAGGATCGGCAAGGGCGAACGCCATGCCGTGATCGGTCCCAACGGGGCAGGGAAGTCCACACTGTTCAACCTGATCACCGGTCGCTTTCCGCCCACCTCGGGCAAGGTCAGCCTGCATGGCAAGAATCTTGCAGGGATGGCCCCGTTCCAGATCAACCGCATGGGGCTGAGCCGATCCTTCCAGATCACCAACATCTTCCCCAAGATGACCGTGTTCGAGAATGTCCGCTGTTCGCTGCTCTGGTCCAAGGGGTACAGGTATTCCTTCTGGAACCTCGTCAGCAAGTCGCGCGATCTGACCGAATCCGCCGACGCGATCCTCGACCAGATCAACCTCTTGAACCGGCGCGACCTGCCCGCCGGCGTTTTGTCCTATGCCGAGCAGCGTGCACTGGAGATCGGGATCACCATAGCGGGCGGTGCCGATCTCATCATGCTCGACGAACCGACAGCGGGGATGAGCCACTCGGAAACCGACTATATCGTCGATCTCATCCGCAAGGTTACCGAGGACAAGACGCTGATCATGGTGGAACATGACATGGGTGTGGTCTTTGGACTGGCCGATTACATTTCGGTCCTCGTCTACGGCGAAATCATCGCGACCGGTCGCCCCGAAGAGGTGAGGGCGAATCCCAAGGTGCAGGAAGCCTATCTCGGGGCTGCGTTGGAGGCAGAGCATTAAATGCTGGAAGTTCAGGACATGCATGCCTTCTACGGCAAGTCGCACATCCTTCAGGGCGTGAACATGAACATCCAGGAGGGCGAGATCGTCGCGCTGCTGGGGCGCAATGGGGTCGGGCGGTCGACCACCTGCAAGGCGATCATGGGCGAGGTTCCGCCCGAAGGCGTCGTGCGCTTCAAGGGGCACGACATCGCCGGCAAGAAGGCTTTCGAGATCGCGAACCTTGGCGTGGGCTACGTGCCCGAGAACCGTGATATTTTTCCCGGGCTTACCACGCGGCAGAACCTGATCCTGGGTCTGAAGCCGGGCCAGAAGGATGGGACCGGGCGCTGGTCGATGGAGGATATGTTCGATCTTTTCGAAAACCTTCGCAACCGCGCCGATGTCGAAGCGTCGGTTCTGTCAGGCGGCGAACAACAGATGCTGACCATGTGCCGGACACTTATGGGCGATCCTGATTTCATCATGATCGACGAGCCGACCGAGGGCCTTTCACCACAAATGACGCAGAAGGTCGCCGAGCTTTTGCAGGAGATCGCCCGGCGCGGTATCGCGACCCTTCTCGTCGAACAAAAGCTTTCGATCGCCATGGACATTGCCCACCGGGTCTACGTGATGGGCCATGGGCAGGTCGTGTTCGAAGGCACGCCGGCCGAGTTGCGTGGCCGCGAAGACGTGCGCAAGGAATGGCTCGAGGTCTGAGCGGCGGCAATTCGCGTCTTTGTGGTTGTGAACGGGCGCGGTTCCTAAAATAGTGAATGCGCCGGCAGCGATGCGACACAACAGGCGATGACCGGGCAGGAGACGAGATGACAGCCAGCGCTTTGATACGCAGGGAGCACGCCGACGGCGTCGTGGAGCTCTGCCTGAACCGGGCGCCCGTCAACGCGTTGAGTGCGGACTTTCTGATGGACCTGGCGGCAACCGTGGACGATCTCGCCGGCGATGACTCCACCCGTGCGATTGTATTGACAAGCGATTTCAAGGTTTTTTCAGCCGGTCTTGACCTGAAAGAGGCGCAAGGCTTCGATCTCGGCGCGCAGCACGATATCGTCGAGGGGCTCAACGAGGGGTTTCTCAGCCTTTATGCCTGCCCGAAGCCCGTTATCGTCGCGGTCAACGGCGCCGCCATTGCGGGCGGGCTGTTCTTCGTTTTGGCCAGCGACCTCCGGTTGGCGAGCCCTGCAGCGCGGTTCGGGCTGGCCGAGGTGCGGGTCGGCGCCGACTTCCCGGTCGGCCCGCTCGAGATTGCCCGCGCGACCCTGACGGCGGATGCCGCACGCAATCTCATGCTGACCGGCCTGCCGATCGATGCGCAGCGGGCCCATGCGCTCGGCATCATCGACGAACTGGTCGAACCCGACGCGCTGCGCGAGCGCGCGTTGCACCGTGCAGCAGATCTCGCGGGACTGCCGCCAGGAACGTTTGCAAGTGTCAAGTCGCAACTGCGGGGCGACGTGATCGACACCATGCGCAGCGCGATGGACGCCGGCGGCAACGCGCCCGAAGACGGGTGGTTCACGGCCGAAACCGTGCCGGCCATGAAGCGGATGATCGGGGGCTGACAGGAGCGCGCGGCGTACGGCAAGACCATGGAAGGACAGGACAAGATGAAAGAGGCGCGCCCGGAAACCATGGGGCTCGACCCTGACCGGCTGGAACGGATCGAAACCTGGATGGACCGCTATGTTCAGGACCGCAAGTTCGCAGGGTCTTCGCTGTTGATCGCGCGGGACGGCAAGGAAGTCTGGTTCAACGCCACCGGCCTGCGCAATGTCGAAGACGGCTTGCCGTTCGAGCGCGACACGGTGGCGCGGATCTATTCGATGACCAAGCCGATCACCTCGGTCGCGGTGATGATGCTCGTCGAACGGGGGCTGTTCACGCTCGACACGCCGGTTTCGGCCCTGCTGCCTGTCTTTTCCAAGATGTCTGCTCTGATACCAGGTGCCGAGCGCATCGACCAGGCGGAACGCTGCGCCACGCCAACGATCCACCAGCTTCTGACCCACACCAGCGGGCTCAGCTATCCGTTCAATCCCGGCGTGTTGCCGCGCGAGATGGACGAGCGAAAGATCATCTTCGGTCCCCGTCAGGGGCGGCTGGCGGACATGGTCGATCAGGTTGCCGAACTGCCATTGGCGTTCAAGCCCGGAAAGCGGTGGGAGTATTCCGTCGCCATCGACATCCTCGGACGCGTGGTCGAGGTGGTCTCGGGCCAGGATCTCGACAGCTTTTTCCGCGACCATATCCTAGGCCCGTTGGGAATGAGCCAGACGGGGTTTTCCGTGCCAGAGGGCACAGGTGACAGGTTTGCTTCGCTCTACACGCCTGTGGCGGGCAATGCGATGGATCTGAACGCCGCGCGTGAGGGCGGCGAGACCCTGCGACTGACCGATCGGCACGGCGCGTCTCCCTTCGAGGCGGCGACGCTCTATTCCGGTGGTGGCGGGTTGGTCGGCACCATCGACGATTACATGGCCTTCGTCGAAATGCTGCGCCGGGGCGGGATTTGTGAGAACGCCCGCATCCTCGGCCCGGCCACCGTCGACTTCATGCTGCACAACCATCTTCACGGCGACATCGCCTCGATGGGCCCGCAGAGTTTCGCGGAACAGCCGATGGACGGCATGGGCTTCGGCCTCGGCGGCGCGGTGGTGCTGGACCCGGCGCGCGCAAGATGTCCGGGCAGTGTCGGAGACTTCAGTTGGGGTGGCATGGCGTCGACCTTCTTCTGGCTCGATCGTGCGCAGGACATGTCGGTCGTCTTCTTTACGCAGCTGTCGCCCTCCAGCTCCTATCCCGCACGGGCCGAGTTGAAGGCGCTGGTACAGGCGGCGCTTGTGCCATGAGTGACGCGCGCCCTGTTCTCTGGACCCCGACCCGCGAGCAGGCCGACGCCACTCGCATGGCTGCCTTCACCCGTTGGCTAAAGGACAAGAAGGGTCTGGAGTTCGCCAATTTCAACGCGCTCTGGACGTGGAGTACCACGGAGATCGAGGACTTCTGGTCAGCGATCGTCGAATACTTCGACATCCGGTTCAGCACGCCGCCCGAATGCGTCCTGAAAGAGCGTGTCATGCCGGGAGCCGAATGGTTTCCCGGTGCGCGGTTGAACTTTGCCGAGCATATGCTTCGACAGGCAGAAAAGACTCCGGACGCGACGGCGCTCATCGTGCAGTCCGAAACCTTCGGGACCAGCGAGTTGAGCTGGCGCGAATTGTCCGACCGGGTGACCAGTGTCGCTGCGCATCTGAAGCGGCTGGGCGTCGAGCAGGGAGACCGGGTCGTCGCGATCCTGCCCAACACCGAAACCGCGCTTATCGCCTGTCTCGCCACGGCCAGCATCGGTGCGATCTGGTCGCTCTGCGCGCCCGACATGGGGCACGTCGCGATCCTCGACCGGTTCCGCCAGATCGAGCCCAAGCTGCTGATCGTGCAGGACGGCTATGTCCACGCGGGCAAGACCATCGACAAGCGCGCGGTGGTCGATACGATCCGCGCGGGTTTGCCGAGCCTCACGGCCACGATCCTAGTGCCGTTTGTCGCCACTGAAACCGGCGACATGCTGCGCTGGTCCGATCTCCTGTCGGACAAGGCCGCCCCTGACTTTGTTCAGGTGCCGTTCGATCAGCCGCTCTGGATCGTCTATTCCTCGGGCACCACGGGGAGCCCCAAACCCATCGTGCAAGGTCACGGAGGCGTCCTGCTGGAAGGCGTCAAGCAATCCCTGCATCAGGACCTGTCTTTCGAGGATCGCTTCTGCTGGCTGACCTCGTCGGGATGGATCATGTGGAACGCCCAGATGGTTGCGCTGGGGCAGGGGGCCACAGTTGCGATGTTCGACGGAGCGCCGAACCACCCGGACATGATGGCCGTCTGGCGTTTCGTTTCCGATCACCGCCTGACCTTCTTCGGCGCGGGCGCGGCCTTCGTCACCGCCTGCGTCAAGGCAGGCATCCGGCCGCGCGACGCTCTCGATTTGGGCGCCTTGAGGGCGATCGGTGTCACCGGATCCCCCCTGACGGCGGATGGCTATGACTGGGTCTATGACGCGGTCAAGCGCGACGTCTGGCTCGCGCCGTTCTCGGGCGGAACCGATTTCTGCGGTGCCTTCGTCGGCGGCAATCCGATGCTTCCTGTCCGCGCTGGTGAAATGCAGTGTCGCTTTCTCGGAAACGCGGTGCGGGCTTTTGATGATGAGGGTCGGGAACTCGTCGGCGAGGTCGGCGAACTGGTCTGCACCGAACCGCTGCCCTCCATGCCGCTCTACTTCTGGGGCGACAGGGATGGGCAGCGCCTGCATGACAGCTATTTCGACGCCTATCCCGGCGTCTGGCGCCACGGCGACTGGATAGAGATCACGCCCGAGGGGGGCGCGGTGATCTATGGCCGCTCGGATGCCACGATCAACCGCCGGGGCCTTCGGCTCGGCAGCGCCGAGATCTACCAGGCTGTCGAGTCCCTGCCAGAAGTGCTGGATTCGCTGGTGGTTGACTTGGAATACCTTGGACAGGCCAGCTTCATGCCGCTCTTCGTCGTGCTGGCGCCTGATCAGGAACTGACTGACAACATCCGAGACAGGATCCGCGAGTCGATCCGCTCAACGGTCTCGGCTAGGTTTCTGCCGGACGAGATCGTCCGAATCCGCGAGGTGCCGCGCACCCTGTCGGGCAAGAAGCTGGAGGTTCCGGTCAAGAAGATCCTGCTGGGCCACGATACGGCGCAGGTCGTCAACCGGGATTCCATGGCCAACCCTGATAGTCTAGACGATATCGTCCCCTATGCCGCTGCACGCGCGGCCAAGCCGAAAGACAGTTGAATGAACGACGCAGCCAGGGAACTGCTCGACCTGCTGGATATCGAAACACTCGAAGTGGACCTGTTTCGGGGCAGCGGGGCAGGGGGCGAAACGACGACTCGCATCTTCGGTGGTCAGGTCATCGCGCAGGCGCTCGCAGCCGCCTACAAGACCGTGCCCGATCGGCTGTGCCATTCGCTTCATGCCTATTTCATCCGGCCCGGCGATCCCAGCATCCCGGTGATCTACAGCGTCGATCGAGCGCGCGACGGCGGCAGCTTCACGACCCGGCGTGTGGTCGCGATCCAGCACGGGCGGCAGATCCTCAACATGTCTGCCTCTTTCCACGTGGCCGAGGATGGCTGGAACTATCAGCACCCGATGCCCGAGGTCGAAGGCCCCGACGGGCTCGCCAACCGGGCGGAGTTGCGCGACCGCGATGCCGACCGTGTGCCTGAAGCCTTCCGCGCCGAGTTTCTGCGACCGCGCCCGATCGAGATCCGCGAGGTCGCACCGCGCGATCTGTTCGAGCCCGTTCCGGTGAGCGACGAGAACCACCTCTGGTTCCGGATGCCCGATGCGGCAGGCACCAGCCCGCAGATGCAGCACATCCTGCTGGCCTATGCCTCGGACATGAACCTGCTTGGCTCGTCCCTGCGGCCCCACGGTCTCACCTGGTTCAAGCGCCAGGTAATGAGCGCGAGCCTTGATCACGCGATGTGGTTCCACGCGCCGATCCGTTTCGAGGAATGGCACCTTTACACGATGGACGCGCCGTTCACCGGCGGCGCGCGCGGGTTCAATCGCGGTGCGATCTATCATCAGGACGGCACGCGCGTCGCAAGCGTCGCGCAGGAGGGATTGCTGCGACCGCTGCGCAAGTCCGCCACATGAGCGTCGGACGCTATCCAAACTGGGTTCCGGGCATCGAGCTGCGCGAGGAGTGGTTGGCGCAGGTTCAGGAGGAGATCATCGATCCCTACCGCGAGATCGTCGATCCGCATCACCACCTCTGGCATCATGGTGATGCGGTCTACGAACTCGATGCGCTGGCTGCCGATACCGGCTCGGGACACAACATCGTCCAGACCGTTTATATCGAGTGTCGCTCCTACTACGATCATACGGCACCTGATCACCTGAAACCGGTCGGAGAAACCGCGCAGGTGGCCCGGCTCGCCGCCACGATCCCACCCGGCCGAGCCAGGATCGCGGGCATCGTGGCCCACGCGGATCTGCGCCGAGACGATCTCGACACGGTTCTCGACGCCCATGTCGCTGCGGGGCAGGGGTTGCTCGTCGGTATCCGTCACGCAGGCGCCCATGATCCCGATCCGGAGGCGCTGATGATCCCGGGACGCGGCGCGCCCGTCCTCTACGCTGATCCGGCCTTCCGTCGCGGTGTCGCGCGGTTGGGAGACCGGGGTCTGACCTACGACACTTGGCACTACCATCACCAGGCCGACGCCTTTCTCGCCCTGGCCCGGGCGGTGCCGGACACCACGCTGGTTCTCGACCATTTCGGCACCCCGCTCGGCGTTGGCCGCTTCAAAGGTCGGCGCGACGAAATCTTTCCGACCTGGAAGCGGGACATGGCGAAACTGGCCGAATGCCCCAACGTGGTCGCCAAGCTCGGCGGGTTCGCGATGCCGGACAATGGCTGGGACTGGGACAAGGGCACGCTGCCGCCAAGCTCGGACCAGTTGGTCGACCAGCAGGGCGCGTGGTATCGACACATGATCGCCTGTTTCGGCCCGGAGCGCTGCATGTTCGAAAGCAACTTCCCGGTCGACCGCGTGTCGATCGCCTATCCAATCCTGTGGAACGGTTTCAAGAAGATCGCGGCAAACTATGGTGGCGATGCTCAAGACCGGCTTTTCGCCGGAACCGCCCGTGCCGTTTACGGCATCTGAGCGGTTCCGCGTTTTTCCCCTCGAAAATGCCCCCGAAGTTGGAGTTGAGTCTCACCCCTAATCGGTGAAACCACCGAACCGGCGGTTGAGCTTGCGCATGCCTCCGATCCAGCGGTCATAGTTCTCGGTCTTCTTGCGCATGTAGCCCAGAACCTCGGCATGGGGCAGCACGAGGAAATTCTCCTCCCGGATGGTCTGCACGCAAGCCTCGGCGACCGGTTCGGGCTCCATCATCCCGTCGATGGCCGCCACGTGATCCTCGTGGCCCCGGGTCATCTCGGTGCGCACCGCCTGAGGGCAGAGAACCGACACCTTGATCCCGTCATCGCCGTAGGTCATCGCCAGCCACTCGGCCAACCCGACCGCCGCGTGTTTCGTGACACCGTAGGGGGCAGAGCCGACCTGGTTCAGCAATCCGGCCGCCGACGAGGTGTTGAGCAGGTAACCGCCGCCACGCGCCGTCATCCGCGGCACCAGGCAGCGCGCCGCCCAGACATGCGCCATCACGTTGATGTCCCAGATCCGCTGCCACTCATCGGTCGGCACTTCGACGCCCCCGGCGATCGAGATCCCCGCGTTCGAGCAGAACAGATCGATCGGCCCGACCTCGGTCTCGACATGGTCGATCAGGGCCTCGACTTCCGCCTCGACCCCCACGTTGACGGCGCGGGCAATCCCGTCGATCTGCTCGGCCGTCGCTTCTGCGCCCGCGAGGTCAAGGTCGGCGCAGACGATCTTCTTTGCGCTTTCCTGTGCGAAACGCAGCGCCATGGCGCGTCCGATGCCGCTGGCGGCACCGGTGATGACGATAATCCTGTCCTTCAGCTCCATTGCGCGCTCCTCATGTCCACATGTTCGAGCCGCCGCAAACGGTCAGCGCCTGCCCGGTCATGTAGCGGCTGGCATCCGACGCCAGGAATACCGCCAGCCCTTCGAAATCCTCGGGCTCGCCCAAACGCCGCAGCGGGATGTCGTTCTTGATCCGTGCCTCGACGTCCGGATTGTCCCAGAGCTCGCGCGCGAAATCGGTCTTGACCAGGCCCGGGCAGATGGCGTTGAACCTGACACCGCTCGGACCGAATTCGGCCGCGAGGTTGCGCACCAAACCGATCAAGGCCAGCTTGGACATGCCATATGTGCCAAGCATGACCGAGGGCTTGAAAGCGCCAATGGAGCTTGTGAACATGATCGAGCCGTTGCCCTTGGCGACCATGTCGGGCACGACCATCTGTGCCAGCCAGAGGTTCGATTGCACGTTGGCGGCCATGGTTTTTTCATAGGCCTCGTCGGGGATCTCCGAGGTTTTCCCGTAGTAGGGGTTAACCCCGGCGTTGCCGACGACGATATCGATGGGTCCGGCCCGTTCGCGCGCGGTGTCGACAAGCGTTTGCAACTGATCCTTGTAGCCAACGTTGCAGGCCACCGGGATCGCGCGCTCGGCGCCGACCGCCGCGTTGATACCTGCCGCAGCCGTATCGAGCTGATCCTGCTTGCGGGCCGAGATCACGACGGTGGCACCGTGTCGCGCCAACGCCGTCGCCATGTGCAATCCCATGCCCTTGGAGGCGCCGGTCAGCAGCGCCACCTTGCCTGTGAGGTCGAACAGATCGCTCATGCTCATGGTCCCTCGAACTTCTTGCCGCGTCCCAATCCGGGCTGCGGCTTGCGATCGTTGGAGGCCTGGAAGCTCTGCACCTCGGCGCGCGCGACCACATGGTGATGCACCTCGTCAGGGCCGTCCGCGAAACGCAGAGTGCGCTGTCCGGTATACATCTCGGCCAGCGGGAACCATTGCGAAATCCCTGCAGCGCCATGGACCTGAATCGCCTGATCGATGATGTTGCAGACCTTCTCGGGCACCATCGCCTTGACTGCCGACACCCAGACGCGGGCTTCCTTGTTGCCCAGAACGTCCATGGCGCGGGCACCCTTCAGAACCATCATGCGCATGGCCTCGATCTCGATCCGCGCGCGCGAGATCGTCTCCATGTTCTTGCCGAGATCGATGATGCGCTTGCCGAAGGCCTGGCGGTTGATCGCCCGATCCAGCATCAGGTCGAGCGCCCGGTCGGCCGCCCCGATGGAGCGCATGCAGTGGTGGATGCGTCCCGGTCCGAGCCGCAACTGGCTGATCTCGAAACCGCGACCTTCGCCAAGCAGGATGTTCTCCTTCGGCACGCGGACATCCTCGAACCGGATATGCATGTGCCCGTGCGGCGCATCGTCATGGCCGAACACGTGCATTCCGCCCACGACCGTGACGCCCGGCGTATCCATGGGCACCAGGATCTGGGATTGCTGTTTGAAAGTTTCCGCCTCGGGCGAGGTCTTGACCATGGTGATCATGATCTTGCAGCGGGGATCTCCGGCGCCCGAGATATAGAATTTCTCGCCGTTGATGACCCAGTCATCTCCATCCAGAACTGCGGTGGTGGAGATGTTCTTGGCATCCGAACTGGCGACATTCGGCTCGGTCATCGCATAGGCCGAGCGGATTTCACCGGCGAGCAGCGGCTTCAGCCATGTTTCCTTCTGTTCCGGCGTGCCGACGCGTTCCAGCACCTCCATGTTGCCGGTGTCGGGTGCGGAGCAATTCAGCGTTTCAGAGGCCAGCGGGTTCTTGCCCAATTCCGCCGCGATATAGGCATAGTCGAGGTTCGACAGCCCTTCGCCGGTTTCGGCATTGGGCAGGAAGAAATTCCACAACCCGTTCTCGCGCGCCTTCTTCTTGGCGGTCTCCAGCAGCTCCAGCTGACCAGGTGCATACGACCAACGGTCGGCACGACCTTCACCCAGGCGATAGAATTCCTCGGTGATGGGGTCGACGTTCTCGGCAATATGCTTGACGACCGCATCCAGCAACGGACGGGCGCCTTCGGACATCGACAGGTCGTTCATTTCCGGCGGATGATTGGCGATTGACATGGGTCTTCCTTCTCTCTCTGTGTGCGGCCTTCGCCGCTGGTCTCGCATGTATATTGGTGGGTCAGCCCGGGTCAGGCGGTGGCGGCACCTTGCGTCAGCGTTTCCAGGCAACGGGTGCGGATGCTTCTCCGGTCGATCTTGTCGGTCGCGGCGCGGGGCAGGGGAGCGTGGTCGAACCAGAAAAGTTCGGGTATCTTGAAACGCGCAATGTGCTCACCCAGAAACTCGCGCAAATCCGCTTCGGTAATCTTTGCGCCGGGCCGCAGTTGAACCGCCGCGCCGACGGTTTCACCGAGGCGGGCATGCGGCACAGAAAACGCGCAGGCTTCTGCGATAGACGGATGACGATGCAGAGCGCCTTCGACATCGAGGCAGGCGATGTTTTCGCCGCCTCGGATGATGATGTTCTTCTTGCGGTCCACGATCGTGACATAGCCGTCGGCATCGATCACGCCGAGATCGCCGGTGCGCAGCCAGCCATCTTGAAGCACTTCGGCTGTGGCTTCGGGTTTGTTCAAGTAACACCGCATGTTACACGGGCTTTTTATAGTGATTTCACCGACCTCGCCAAGGGGAACGTCACGCCCGGCCTCGTCGAGGAAACGCAAATCCTGAACCGGTGGGTGCAACCTGCCGGCACTTCCCGGACGCGCGACGTACTCTGGACCAGCCATGCCGATCCCGACAGCGTTGGTCTCGGTCATGCCCCAGCCGGTCGCGATATCGGCCCTCTTGAAGCGCTCGGCGAGTTGTCCGACTTGCGCTGCCGGTCGCTTAGCGCCGCCGGAGCCGATATAATCCAGCGTTTCCAAAGATGTACCGATCTTTTCTGAAGCTTGCAAAAGATCCGCCGATTGGGTCGGCACACCCAGAAAGCGTGTGATGCCTTCGCGCTCCACGATCCGGGCGGCCGTTTCGGCATCCCATTTGCCCATCAACGCCAGCTTTGCACCAGCAGGCAGGCTGAGCAGGAACATCGGATGGGTCGCGGTAACATGGAACAGCGGGGTCACGATCAGGACGGACGGCCGCGGGGCGGGTGGCGTATCCGGCTCCGGAGGGCTCATCAACGGCGCCATCGCCGCTTGCATCAGCCAAGTGAAGACCGCGTTCATCGCGCCGCGATGGGTTTGCACCACGCCCTTGGGATGACCCGTTGTGCCCGACGAATACATGATCGCGAAATCGTCGTCGGTGTCGATTTCCACGTCGGGAAGCGGATGTTCCGGCGCTGCAAGACGCAAATCTGTATAACGCAGATTGCAAGTTTCTTCGGCATCACGGACGCCGACCAGCGTCAGACCAAGCGTCTCCTGCAAGGGCTGCAGTCGCGCGGCCCGGTCGCCATCTGCAAAGACGAGGTGGGCCTTGCTGTCCTGCAGCGCATAGTCCAGTTCCTCGCTCGTCCACCACGCGTTCAGAAAGACGACCACTGCACCCAGCGACGAGATCGCCATCACGAGCACCAGAAATTCCGGAAGATTGCGCATGGCGATCGCCACCGGCACGCCCTCGCGGACGCCGAACTCCGACTGAAGAACATGCGCCATCCGACTTACATCGTTGACAAATTCGTCATAGGTCCAGCGCTCTTCGCCGAATACCAGGTATTCGGCAGTGCCATTTCCCTGTGCTTCGCGACTGGCCTGCAGCAGAGCGCGCGTATGGGGTGGGATGTTTTTGAACACCCGATACTCAACGCCACGGATCATCGCCGTGGTCAATTCGAACATCGGGTTCGTCGTGGTGATTTCGTGAACCGCTTCCTTCAGGGACAGGGCAACACTCATGTCGCGCCCAATCCCGTCGCTTCGGCGTGCACGCAGCCGATCTCCATCATCGCATGTCCTCCCGTTAGCACCCGCACGGAGTTCCGCGTGAGTCCTTGGCGAACGTTAGACCGGATGAAAGGCGCTGCCAATACCGCTTGTCGAAACACTGTTCCGCATTGCGTCTTGCGGAGATCGACACCAATCATGGCAAGGCTGGGGCTATCCAGTTATTAAACATAATACTGATTATACGCCTTATTGGTCAGAGAGATGAGGTTGTTCAAGCCGCGCCTGCCGCGACAACCTTGGCATCCACACCGGACCTGAGCGATTGAAACGCCACGAATTGCGACAGGAAAACCTGTCCCGTCAGGACGTCCAGGAAATGGCTGCGTTCAAGTCGATCCATCACCGGGCCTTTCACCTCGGACAGATGCAGCGTCAGCCCCATGTCATGCAGCCGCGCGTTGATTGCTTCGAGCGACTCCAGTGCGCTCAGGTCGATCTCGTTCACCGCCGAGCACATAAGGATCACATGCCGCAGTGACGTATCGCCGTGAACACGGGCCAGCACGACATCCTCCATCCGGCGTGCATTTGCGAAGTACAGGCTTTCGTCGATCCGGAGCGTCAGGATCGTCGGATCGGTCTGAACGGTGTGGCGGTTGATGTTGCGGAAGTGTTCGGTTCCGGGCACCAGACCGACCTCCGCTACATGCGGGCGCGACGTCTTCCAGATGAACAGAACAAGCGACACCACCACCCCGCTCGCCACACCGATTTCGACCCCGGCAAACAGCGTCAGAAGTATTGTGACGAGAACTGCGGCGAAATCCGCCATCGAATAGGACCAGCTGCGGGACAGGATAGACAGGTCGACCAGCGACAACACCGCCACGATGATCGTGGCCGCCAAGGTCGCGGTCGGCAGGAAATACAGCAACGGCGTCAGGAAGAGCGCCGCGCCAAGCAACCCGATCGCTGTCAAGGCGCCGGCGGCCGGCGTTTGCGCTCCGGCATCGAAATTCACCACCGAACGGGCAAAGCCCCCGGTCACCGGATACCCGCCGGACAGGCCCGATGCGACGTTCGACGCCCCCAGCGCGAAGAGTTCGTTGTTCGGCTCGATCCGCTGTCCGCGTTTCGCTGCAAGGGTCTGGGCGACAGAGATGCTTTCGACGTAGCCGATGATCGAGATCAGCATCGCAGGCCCGATCAAGGCCGATAGCAACGACAGGTCGACCGTCGGCAGACCCAGCGGCGGCAGGCCGGTCGGAACCTCGCCCACCAGCGCCACCCCTGCCCCTTCAAGGTCGAAAGCCCATGCGGCCAGCGTCGTGCCGACAATCGCGAAGACAGGACCGACCCGGGCCAGTGTCGCGGCGAGCGAGGAACTGACGCCAAGTGATCGCAGCATCGGCGACAACCCCCATCGCGCCCAGAGCAGGAAAGCCAGCGCCGCGCCGCCAGTGACCAGCGTGGCCAGGTTGATTTGCGGCAACCCGGTCCAGAGGGCACCGAGGATCTCGGGCAGCGTGTGGCCCTGGGCCTGAATCCCCATCAGGTGTTTCACCTGACCGACAGCGATCAGCAGCCCCGACGCCGTGATGAACCCGGCGATCACGGGATGGCTGAGGAAGTTCGCAACCACGCCGAGACGCAGCGCCCCCATGGCGATCAGGACAAGTCCCGACAGAAGCGCGAGCACCGCTGCCGCTGCGACGTAGTCGGCGACGCTTGTGAGACCCAGAGGCGCCAAGGCCGACGCGGTCATCAGCGAAACCACGGCCACCGGACCCACCGCCAAAGTGCGACTTGTTCCGAACAGCGCATAGGCAATCAGCGGCACGATAGAGGCGTAGATCCCTACTTCGGCCGGAAGGCCGGCAAGCAGCGCATAGGCCAGTGATTGCGGGATCAGCATGATCGTGACGATCACCGCCGCAAGCGCATCACCGGAGAACTGAATACGATCATAACTGCGGGCCCAGTCAAGGACCGGCAGAGCTTTCCGCCACTTCATGCAAGGCCCCTCGCCCGTGGATTTTTACTGATCCGATCGGCCGGCAAGCGCGGCCTCGACAAGCATCGCGCTGCGTGCACCGGATCGGCAATAGAGCAGGATCGGTTTGGGCAGCTCGCGGATCAGGATGCGCATTTCGTCTATTGCATCGGGTGTCGGCGCACCGGACACGATGGGCAGATAGCGTGTCGCGATGTCCGACAGCTCTGCGGCGGTCTGGACGCTTTCGAACAGCGGCTGATCGCCGGATTCACCGTCCGGACGGTTGCACACCACGCTGCGATACCCGAGTGACCTGACGAGCGGCAGGTCTTTCGGGCCGAGTTGATCGGACACCGCGATGTCGCTGGCAACTTTCCGAATATTCATGACGTCGCTCCTCTGCGTAACGTATCTTTTTTTTGATATATGTTTTTCTGTGTGCTTGTGAACCCCCGTTCCCTGTATGCGACGATTTTCCGTCCGACCCATCCGGAAAGGACTTGAACGAAAAAGACCGGGCGCTTGCCCGGTCTTAGCTGTCTGTCGCGACCTGTGTCTTGTTCAGAAGAACGCCTGAAGCCCGGTCTGTGCCCGGCCGAGGATCAGCGCATGTACGTCATGTGTGCCCTCATAGGTATTCACGGTCTCGAGGTTCATCATGTGGCGGATCACCTGAAACTCGAGGCTGATACCATTGCCGCCATGCATGTCGCGCGCAAGGCGGGCGATGTCCAACGCCTTGCCGCAATTGTTGCGCTTCACGATCGAAATCATCTCGGGCGCTGCCGCGGCCTCATCCATCAGCCGTCCCACGCGAAGGCTGGCCTGCAGGCCAAGCGCAATCTCGGTTTGCATGTCGGCGAGTTTCTTCTGAAACAGCTGGGTCTGCGCCAGGGGGCGGTTGAACTGCTGCCGGTCGAGTCCATATTGCCGCGCCGCGTGCCAGCAGGTCTCGGCCGCTCCCATCACGCCCCAACTGATGCCGTAACGCGCCCGGTTCAGACAACCGAACGGCCCCTTCAGCCCCTCTACATGCGGCAGCAGGGCGTCTTCTCCGACTTCGACGCCGTCCATGACGATCTCGCCGGTGATGCTGGCCCGCAGGCTCATCTTGTTTTCGATCTTCGGCGCGCTCAGACCCTTCATGCCCTTGTCGAGTATGAAACCGCGGATTTTTCCGCCATGCGCCTCGGACTTGGCCCAGACAACGAATACGTCGGCGATCGGCGCATTCGAAATCCACATCTTCGAGCCCGACAGGCTGTAGCCGTTTGCGGTCTTGGTGGCGCGTGTTTTCATGCCCGCAGGGTCGCTGCCCGCATCTGGCTCCGTCAGGCCGAAACACCCGATGAACTCGCCGCTTGCGAGCTTGGGCAGGTATTTGCGCCGCTGCGCCTCGCTGCCATAGGCGTAGATCGGATACATCACCAGCGAGCTTTGCACCGACATCATCGAACGGTACCCGCTGTCGACTCGTTCGACTTCGCGGGCGACCAGCCCATAGCTGACATAGCCCGAACCAAGGCCGCCGTATTCCTCGGGCACAGTCACGCCCAATAGACCCATTTCGCCCATCTCGCGGAAGATCGACGGATCGGTTTCCTCGGTAGCGTAGGCTTTCGTGACGCGCGTTTGCAGCTTTTCCTGCGCATAGGCCCGCGCCGATGCCGCGATCATGCGCTCATCCTCGGTCAGCTGGTCCTGCAGGCGCAGGGGGTCTTCCCAGTCGAAAGCACCCAGATTGGGCGCGTCCTTGGCTTTCAGAGCCGGTTTGTCGGCGATATTCATGTTGTGCTCCCTTTTTTGCCAGCCTACGCAAGTTCGGAGGCGGAAAACAGCGAGACTTTCGCAAGCAGGTATGAGAATAGATCATACATGATCGCCCCGCGCCGCCTTCTTCCCTCGATCGCCTCTCTGCGTGCGCTCGAAGCGCTCGACCGGCTGGGTACGGCCTCGGCGGTGGCCGAGGAGCTGGACCTGACGCAAAGCGCGGTCAGCCGGCAGTTGCAGGCGCTCGAACAGCAGGTCGGAGCCGAGTTGATCCAGCGCGACCGCAACCGGCTTATCCTGACCCCTGCGGCGCAGAAATACGCAGCCGAGGCGCGCCAGGCCCTGCAACAGATCGCACGCGCCACGCTCGGTCTGCAGGCCGCGCCCCTCGGAGGGACCCTGAACCTCGCCATTTTGCCGACTTTCGGCATGCGCTGGCTGGTGCCCCGCCTGCCGGATTTCGCGCGCCGCCATCCCGATATCACGATCAACATGGCGACCCGGCTCCAGGCCTTCGACTTTGCCACCGAAGGTTTCGATGCCGCGCTGCATTTCGGCGACGGGGCATGGCCGGGGACAGACAGCTTGCTGTTACGCCACGAGCAGGTCATCCCGGTCTGCGCCCCCACGCTCGTGTCCGGCGCCACGCCGCTCAAGGCCCGTGATATCCGCGCCATGCCGCTTCTGCATATCCAGACTCGCCCCCGCGCCTGGCCCGACTGGTTCAACGCGCGCGGCCTGCCACAGTCTGGCCCCCTGCCCGGCACGCTCTATGACCAGTTCTCGACCATCACCCAGGCCGCGCTGCACGGGCTGGGAGTCGCTCTGATGCCCGACTACCTGGCCGAACAGGACATCGCGCAGGGCCGGCTGGTGGCGCTCTATCCCGAGCCGACGGACGCGCAGGGCGCTTACTACCTCGTCTGGCCACAGGAAAAGGCGCGCGACCCGGCGCTGTGCGCTTTCCGCGACTGGTTGGCGCCGCAAGCGCAGGCCGAAGATCCATTGCCGCGTTGAGGCCGTCTCGGCCTTCATTGAAACGCACTTTTCGGTATAGTGCGCTGCGTCGGCCACGAACTGCGTGTCGTATCCGTGAGGATCAGCCTCAGCGTGGTAAAACCACGATGAAAGTCGTGCCCTTGCCCAGTTCGCTGGCGATCTTCAACCGGCCGCGGTGACGGTTGACGATATGTTTTGCGATGGCGAGGCCGAGACCGGTCCCGCCCAGTTGGCGGCTGCGATGACTGTCGACGCGGTAGAACCGTTCGGTCAGGCGTGGCAGATGGATATCGTCGATGCCGGGGCCCTTGTCGATCACGCGGATTTCGACCGCTTCGCCGCGCAGCAACGGGTCGCGCTCGATCAGGCGGACCGCAACGCTCACGCTGCCGCCGGATCCGCCGTACTTGATCGCATTCTCAACAAGGTTGTTGAAAACCTGGCGCAGTTGGTCGTCATCGCCGGGGATCATGACCGGAGTGTGCGGCGCATCGAGGGACAAAGTGACGCCACTGTCCTTCGCAACGCGCGCAAGCGAGGTCAAAACCGATGACAGAAGCGCCGTCATGTCCAGTGGCCGCGTCGGGCGTACCCGTTCCTCGGCTTCGACCCGGCTCAGCGACAGAAGGTCTCCAACCAAACGGTTCATCCGTCCGGCCTCGCTTTCCATGATTGACAGGAACCTGTCGCGGGCGCCGGGGTCGTCCCGCGCGGCACCACGCAGCGTTTCGATGAACCCGATCAGCGAGGTCAGCGGTGTGCGCAGTTCATGGCTGACATTGGCCACGAAATCGCGCCGCATCTGCCCGGCCTGCTCCATATCGGCGCGATCCTGGAAGGTGATCACCACGGCTCCTCTGGCCCCTGGCGCGATACCCTCGACTGCACGGCAGGTGACGTCCAACGGTGCGTCCTGCGCACCCTGGTTGACCCTGTGGCGCGCCAGATGCTCCTGCCCATCCTTCAGCGTCGCCTCGATGGCGGCGATGACCTCGGGCTGGCGCAGAACATTGGCGAAGTGCCGCCCGACGATGCCGGCGCCCAGCAGGCGCGTCGCCTCGGTGTTGGCCGCAATGATCCACTCCTCCCGATCCACGACCAGCAGCGGCAGCGGGACCGCTTCGAGCAGGGCATTGATCTGAGCCGTGGGCATGCCCCCTAGCCCGTTGTTGCTGCGGCCACGGCGTCGGTGAAAACCTGCTTGAGTGCTTCGGGATCCTCGAGCCCGACCGACACGCGGAAGAAGCCTTCGCTCAACCCCAGTGCTGCACGGTTTTCCGCAGTCAGCGCCCGGTGCGAGGAAGAGGCCGGATGTGACAGCGTCGTGCCCACATCTCCCAGCGTTGGGGCAAAGCTCAGCCCGTCCGCAGCGCGGGTGAAGGCGTTGGCCGCGTTGCGCCCACCGGTCAGTTCGAAACTGACCATGTTGCAGCCCTGCCCCTGCAGCAGCTCTGCCGCGCGGGCATGGTCCGGGTGATCCGCGCGCATCGGATAGAGCACGCGGGCGACGCCCGGCAGGGTGGCGAGGTGGTCGGCCAGCGCGGCCGCCGTGGCCTGCGCACGGTCGAACCGCAGATCAAACGACAGCATGCCGCGTTCCGCCAGCCAGCAATCGAACGGGCTGGGCGTCAGCCCGGTGGTCACCGCGAAGACCCGCATCCTGTCGTTCAATGCCTGGTCCTTTGCCACCACGTAGCCGAGCATGACGTCGGAATGGCCTGCCAGCAGCTTGGTGATCGAATGGATCACGATGTCCGCGCCATGCTCGAAAGGTAGGAACCCGCGCGGAGTGGTGAAGGTGTTGTCGACGGCCAGAAGAATACCGTGCTCGCGACAAAGCGTGGCCAGGCCGTCTATATCGGCCACCGCCAACGTTGGGTTGGACACCGCCTCGACCAGCAGCAGCCGCGTTTCGGGCCGGATTGCAGCGCGGACAGCGTCGACATCTCCGGGATCGGCCAGAGATGTGGCTATGCCAAGACGTGGCAAATCCTCGGCCATCAGACGCAGCGACCGGCCATAGAGCTGGTTACCCCCGATCACGTGATCGCCCGATTTGAGCAGCCCGAGCAGGACCGCACTGACCGCACTCATGCCCGATCCGGTGACAACGCCGCCTTCGGCCCCCTCCATATCGTCGAGCCGCGCCGCGACGACGTCGGCGTTGGGATGCCCCTCGCGGGAATAGGTATAGCCGTGCACCCGACCTTCGTACTGGTCATCCAGCGCGTCGGGCGTTTCCGAGGCATAGACCACGGAGGGCGAAAGCGGGGTCACCACGGGACGGCTGGCACTGTCCGGCAGCGGCACCGGGCGCATGAGCGAGCCCTTGGAATTGCGGATCATCGCACGATCTCCAGACCGTCGCGATAGGCACGCATCCGTTCCTGATAGTGCAGCGCCGCCGCCGTCAGCCCCTGCAGCGCAGCATCATCCAGCGTCCGCACCACCTTGCCCGGCGCGCCCATGACAAGGCTGCCATCCGGAATGACCTTGCCTTCGGTGATCAACGCTCCCGCCCCAATCAGGCAGTTCTTGCCGATCTTCGCACCGTTCAGGATGATCGCGCCCATGCCGACCAACGTGTTGTCGCCCACGGTGCAGCCATGCAGCATGACCTTGTGTCCGATGGTGCAATCTCTCCCGATCGTAAGCGGGAAACCCATGTCGGTGTGCAATACGCAGTTTTCCTGGATATTGCTGCCCACGCCGAGGCGGATCTCCTCGTTGTCCCCGCGCAGGGTCGAGCCGAACCAGACGCTCGCGCCCTCTTGGATGACCACCCTGCCGATCAGGTTGGCATCCGGCGCGATCCAGCTGTCGGGGTGAAGGTCGGGGGCAATCCCGGCGAACGAATAGACTGTCATGCTCTGTCCTCGAATTCCGTTTGAAGCTTGCGCACATGCCCGGTCAGGCCGGGTTGCTGGCTGCGGCGCAGGCGGGTGGCGGTGACGATGGTTTTCAGCCGCTCCTCGGTGGCGTCCAGGTCGTCGTTGACCAGGACGAAATCGTAGCCGTCCCAGTGGCTGATCTCATCCCAACTCTTCTGCATCCGCCGCGCGATAGTGGCGGCGTCGTCCTGCCCTCGGCTTTCCAGTCGGCGTCTCAGTTCGGTGATCGAGGGCGGCAGAAGGAAAATCGACAGGGTATGCTGCCCCAACGCCGAATTGCGGATCTGCTGGGCGCCCTGCCAGTCGATGTCAAAGAGCACGTCCTTTCCCTCGTCGATCGCGTCCTGCACCGGTCCGCGTGGCGAGCCGTAGAAATTGCCGAAGACATGGGCGTGTTCGAGCATCTCACCGGCGGCGACCTGGGTCTTGAACTCGGCTTCGGACAGGAACTGGTAGTCCACACCGTCGGTTTCGCCGGGGCGCGGCGCACGGGTGGTGGCGCTGACCGAAAAGACAATCGACGGGTCCCAGACGCGCAGCCGCCGTGCCAGGGTCGACTTGCCCGCACCCGAGGGCGAGGACAGGATGATCAAAAGCCCGCGGCGCTGTATCATGATTGGGTTCCTTTCGCGGTCATTCGACGTTCTGGACCTGCTCGCGCATCTGGTCAATCACCGCCTTCAACTCCAGTCCAACGGCAGTCAATTCTCTGGATTGAGCCTTGGCGCACAGCGTGTTGGCTTCACGGTTGAACTCCTGCATCAGGAAGTCGAGCTTGCGCCCCACGGGTCCGCCACTGGCCAGAAGATCGCGCGCCGCGGCGACGTGGGCTGTCAACCGGTCAAGCTCCTCGGTCACGTCAGCCTTGACTGCCAGAAGCGCGAGTTCCTGTGCCACACGCGCCGGATCGGCGCCCTCGGCATTGTCGAGCACCCGGGCGAGGTTGATCCGGAGTGTCGCGGCCGCGGTCTCCTTGCGCGCATCGGCCAGGGTTGCAGCCTGGGCGGTCAGGCTGTCCACGGTGTCGAGCTGGGTCGTCAAGATGTCTGCCAGGGCCCGCCCCTCGACCCGGCGCATTTCGACGAGTTGGGCAAGCAGCGGGGGAAACTCCGCCTTGAGCTGTGCGACCAGCGCCACCACGTCGTCTTCCTCGGCGGAGCTGTTCATCATCCCGCGCAGCGCCAGAAGGTCGCTGGCGCGCGACGGGGCCAGCGCGACACCGCGCGCGGCGGCGATGTCGTCGATCCGCGCAAGCGCTGTCAGGGCTGTGTCAAGTGCGGCCTCGTTCAGGGTGAGCGCCGCCTGGCTGTCATCGCGTGCAACCTTCAGGTTCAACGTCACGTTGCCCCGTGTCACCGCGCGCGACAGCTCCGCGCGCAAAGCGGCCTCGAGCCCCTCCAGCCAGTCCGGCACCCGCAGCCGCAGGTCGAGTCCCTTGCCATTGACGCTGCGCAGCTCCCAGCCCCAGGCATGGGCGCCAAGCGATCCCTTGGCGGAGGCGAAACCTGTCATCGAACTGATCATGGGCGGGTCTCCGAACATGCCGCGCGGGCAGCACGGTCTGGGCCGCACCTAAAGGACTCTCGGCCATGAGGGCAAGCCCCCGGAGACGCCGCAAGACGTTAACCATTTGCCCAGCTTCTGCTTCAAAATGTCGAAAAATCTGTCAGGTTAACGGTTGAGTAACCATTCTGAAGCAAGTCCTAACATGGAGGTTTTGTCCCAAGGGCAAAGCCGGTGCGAATGTGGTGGGCGCATATAATGAGAGACCTGAAGATGATCAGCATCCTGCGCAAGTTCGGTTCTGACAAGGTGGTGGCCATGGATCGGTTCCGCAGCGGGGCCGGCCTGTCGCCGATCCGCCAGGCCGAGGCTTATTGGAGCGCGCTACGCAAGGGCGCGGACATCCCCTACCGGTCGCAGATCGACCCCCGCGGGCTCGAACAGGTGCTGGAATATGCATTCGTGCTGGAACGAGTCGCACCCGGCGTCGCCCGCTTCCGCCTCGCCGGGCAGCATATCTGCAAGCTCGCCGGGATGGAGGTGCGGGGCATGCCGATCACGGCGCTCTTCACCCCCGCCGCCCGCCCCGACATGGGCGCGATCCTCGAGCACGTGTTCGACACACCGGCGATCGCCGAGCTGACGCTGGAAGGTGAACGGCAGCCGCTACGTGGATCCTGCGAAGCGCGGATGATCCTGCTACCGCTCAAGAGCGACCTGGGCGAAAGCAGCCGCATCCTGGGGGTGTTTATCGCAGACGGTGACATCGGAACCCATCCCCGTCGCTTCGACCTGGCGGGCCGCTCGCTACGTGATGTGAACGCCCAGCCGCCCGCCGCCCTGACGCCCGCCCCCGAGGCGGTCGTGGCCGACCCCGCCGAGCCGACACGACCCACCAGACCGGAAGAAGCCGTGCAGGGGTTCGCCGAAGCACAGAGCGCGATCCAAGGCAAAGTGCCCTATCTGCGTCTCGTCAAGACAGACAGCTGACCCACTTGCCGTGACCTAGCCCGCCGCGCGATCGAGCCGCGCCGCGCGCAGCGACGACAGTTCCTCCGCGACAAGGAAGGCCAGCTCCAACGACTGGCTCGCGTTCAGACGCGGGTCGCAGGCCGTGTGATAGCGATCCGACAGATCCTCTTCGCTGACCGCCTGCACGCCGCCGGTGCATTCGGTCACGTCCTGTCCCGTCATCTCGAAATGCACACCGCCCGGCACGGTTCCTTCGCTGGCATGAACGGCGAAAAACTCGCGCACCTCGCGCAGGACGGAATCGAACGGGCGGGTCTTGTAGCCGGTGGTGGACTTGATTGTATTGCCGTGCATCGGGTCGCAGACCCAGACCACTTCGGCGCCTTCCTCGCGCACCGTCTTGATCAGGCGCGGCAGGTGTTCGCCGACTTTGCCCGCGCCGAAGCGGGCGATCAACGTCAACCGGCCCGGTTCGTTCTGCGGGTTCAGCCGTTCCATCAACAGCTTGAGGTCGTCGCTGGTCATCGTCGGCCCGCATTTGAGGCCGATCGGGTTCAGCACGCCGCGGCAGAACTCCACATGGGCGCCATCGGGTTGCCGTGTACGGTCGCCGATCCAGATCAGATGGCCAGACCCCGCGAGCCAATTGCCCGAGGTGGAGTCGCGCCGGGTCAGCGCCTCTTCGTATTCCAGCAAGAGGCTTTCGTGGCTGGTGTAGAACTCCACCGATTGCAGTGTATGAGCCGTGTCCTGGGTGACGCCGGCCGCCTTCATGAAATCGAGCGTATCGCTGATCCGGTTGGCGACTTCGCGATAGGCTTCGGCTTTCTTGCTCTCGGTGAACCCAAGCGTCCAGGCGTGAACCTGGTTCACGTCGGCGTAGCCGCCGGTCGAAAAGGCCCGCAGCAGGTTCAGCGTCGCTGCCGCCTGGGTATAGGCTTGGAGCATCTTGGCCGGATCGGGCCGGCGCGCTTCGGGTGTGAAGGCCAGTTCGTTGATGATGTCGCCGCGATAGCTCGGCAGTTCGATACCATCGACCATTTCGGTCGGTGCGCTGCGCGGCTTGGCGAACTGGCCCGCCATGCGGCCGACCTTGATCACAGGCACCTTGGCGCCGTGGGTCAGCACCATCGCCATCTGCAGCATCACCTTGAACGTGTCGCGGATGCTGTCGGCGCTGAATTGCTCGAAGCTCTCGGCGCAGTCACCGCCCTGAAGCAGGAAGGCATCGCCGCGCCCGGCGGCCCCGAGATGCTTTTTGAGCCGGCGTGCCTCGCCCGCGAAAACGAGCGGCGGATACTTGGACAATTGCGCCTCGACCGCATGCAGGGCATCGGTGTCCCCATAGTCGGGCATCTGAACCCGCGGCTTTTTGCGCCAGTCGGTTTTTTGCCACTCGCTCATCGCTCTCATCTCCGTTCGGCGTGTCAGGCTGTCTCTATACAAAAGGCCGGCGCGCGTGGCCATATGCGATTTGCGACCCTTGACGACGCGGACAAGCTCTGACCAAGGTGAGGCAGGTGCGCCGGGGCTTCGGTCGGGGCGTCAAGACCGAAGGGCCAGCAATGCAAGAACAACGCAAAGTTGTCGATGTCGATCGAAGCTCGGCCAAACCCCGCCGGTTCGTATTCGTATTGCTGCACAATTTCACCATGCTCAGTTTCGCGTCGGCGCTGGAAAGCCTGCGTATCGCCAACCGCATGATCGGTCGTGAGGTCTATACCTGGAGCCTGATCGGCGAAGGCGGCGACACGGTCAGCTGCTCGGCGGGCACCCAGTTCAAGCTGGACGCCGACTTGATCGAGTTGAACCGCGACGACACAGTTATGCTCTGCGGCGGCATCGACGTTCAGGAAGCCACAACCAAGCGGCTGCTCGGATGGGTCCGCCGCGAAGCGCGCAAGGGGTTGATGATCGGGGGCCTTTGCACGGCCGGATTCACGCTCGCCAAGGCCGGTCTGCTCGATGGCAAGAAGGCGACGATCCATTGGGAGAACGCCGACAGCTTTGCCGAGGAATTCGACGAGGTGGTGCTCACGAAATCGGTCTTCGTGATCGACGGCAACCGAATGACCACTGCCGGCGGCACCTCGTCGATCGACCTGATGCTGAAAATCATCGCGGACGATCACGATGAAGATCTGGCCAACGCGGTGGCCGACCAGCTGATCTATTCCAGCATCCGAACCGATCAGGACACGCAGCGCCTGTCGGTGCCGACGCGTATCGGCGTACGCCATCCCAAGCTGAGCCTGGTGATCCAGATGATGGAAAGCAACATCGAGGATCCGATCAGCCCGTCGATCCTGGCGCGCGACGTGGGCATGTCGACGCGGCAGTTGGAGCGGCTGTTCCGGCGTTACCTGAACCGCTCTCCCAAGCGATACTACATGGAGTTGCGCCTGCAAAAGGCCCGCAACCTCCTGATGCAGACGGACATGAGCGTGATCAACGTCGCCTTGGCCTGCGGTTTTGCAAGCCCCTCGCATTTTTCCAAGTGCTACCGGGCGCATTACGACACGACTCCCTATCGTGAACGGGGCAGCCACGCGGCGCGATTGTCCATTTGATCCGCACGCCGCGCCTGCTGTTGCGACCTGCGCGCGACGACGATCTGTTGCCGCTACACGCGATTTTCTCGGATCCGGAGACGATGCGCTACTGGGACCGACCGGCAAACACCGACATCGCGCAGACCCGTGCCTTTCTGGATGCGTTCATGAAGGCCGACCCCACGACCCGCTATGAATTCATCCTTGATCTCGACGGAAAATGTGTCGGCAAGGCTGGGGTCTGGGACAAGCCGGAGGTTGGATTCATCCTGAACCGCGCGCATTGGGGCAAGGGGCTGGTGCGCGAAGCAATGGAGGCGATCCTGCCCGGCGCCTTTGCCGCCTTTCCAGATTGCGAGGCGTTGACCGCCGAAGTCGACCCGCGCAATACGCGGTCCTGCCGTTTGCTTGAGGTCCTGGGGTTTGTGATAGAGCGCATCGGCAAACAGGATTTTCTCTATGGCGGCACCGAATGGTGCGACACCGCCTATTACCGGCTGCCACGCCCGGCCATTCAACCGCCAGGCGTCATGCGATAGAGAGCGCCCTGCCCTTCGGACAGGAACCAGATCGCGCCATCCGGCGCTTCGTCGATGTCACGCACCCGTTCCGTTTCCGGAAACGCCAGCGTTTCGACGAGTTGCAGAGGGGATCCCTCAAGCCGTGCGATGTGGTCTGATTTGAGCGAACCGACGAAGATGTCGCCGCGCCAGGCCGGCCAGATTTTGCCCGAATAGACCATCAGACCTGATGGTGCGATGGACGGGTCCCAATAGTATTCCGGCTGCTCCATTCCCGGTTTCGCCACGCCTTCACCGATCTTGGTGCCTGAGTAGTTTCGCCCGTACGAGATCACCGGCCAGCCGAAATTGGCACCCTTGCGGATGCGGTTGACCTCGTCACCACCGCGGGCTCCGTGTTCCGCTGTCCAGAGCGTCCCATCGGTATCGAGCCCCGCACCCTGCGGATTGCGATGCCCGAAAGACCAGATCTCGGGCTGAATGCCCGCCTGCCCGACGAAGGGATTGTCCGCGGGCGTGGCCCCGTCGCGGGTGATCCGCAAAATCGAGCCGTTGTGGAGGCTGCGGTCCTGCGCCGTGTCCGGGTCGCCGCGGTCGCCCATGGTGACGAAGAGCGTGCCATCGCGCGCTTCGACCACGCGGCTGCCGAAGTGCCGGCCGCCCCGGCTTTCCGGCGCGGATTCGAAGATCACCTCGAGACCTTCCAAGGAGTCGCCCGCCGCGGACAGCCGCGCCTTGGCGACTGCCGTCCCAGCGCCCCGCCCCTGATCGCGCGAGAAGGAGAGGAAGATCTCGCGGCTGCTGACGAAATCCCGCGGCACCATTACGTCAAGGAGCCCGCCCTGTCCGCTTGCGAAGACCGATGGCACGCCCGAAACCGGTTGTGCGCGGCCATCCTTGACATGAAGCAACCGACCGTCGCGCTCGGTGACGAGAACGCCGCCGTCGGGCAGGAAATCGAACCCCCATGGCGTGTCGAGCCCCGTGACGACCGGGGTGATCTGCACCTGTTGGGCGTGCGCTTCACGTGGCATGGGGTCGGCTCCCAGCGACAGCGCGACTGCGGTCAGAACAAGGGTTATTTTTTGCATGCAAACCTCCATGATTGAACCGATATTAAGCTGTTTCACGCTGAGGGCGAGCAGGCTGACGCAAAGTTGACGCAACTGGAGCCGCGCCTTGTTTTCGCTTCCCTTTTCAGGCGTGCTTGCCTAACCTTGCCGCCGGACAAACATGTTCCAACAGGGAGAGAACACATGAAGAAACTGCTTATGGCCACAGCGGCCACGGCGCTGATGGCCGGATCGGCTCTTGCCCAGACCGAGGTCAAGTTGGGCGTCCTGTTCGGGTTCACCGGACCGATCGAATCCCTGACCGGGCCGATGGCGGCGGGCGCCGAAATGGCGATGAAGGAAGTCACCGACAGCGGCGCGCTGCTGGACGGTGCCACCGTGACGCCTCTGCGCGCCGACACCGGATGCATCGACAACGGTCTTGCGACCTCGAACGCCGAACGCCTGATCGCCGATGGGATCAACGGGCTGATTGGCGGCGATTGTTCCGGCGTCACCGGCGCGATCCTGCAGAACGTCGCCATCCCCAACGGAATGGTCATGATCTCGCCCTCGGCGACCTCGCCCGGGCTGAGCACCATGGACGACAACGGCCTGTTCTATCGCACTGCTCCTTCGGATGCCCGCGAAGGACAGGTCATGGCCGATATTCTGACCGAGCGCGGCATCAAGTCGATCGCGCTGACCTACACCAACAACGACTATGGCAAGGGTCTGGCCGACGCCATCGTCACCTCGTTCGAGGCGGTGGGCGGCGAAGTCACGATCAGCGCGGCGCATGAGGACGGCAAGGCCGACTATTCCGCCGAAGTGGGCGCGCTGGCCTCGGCCGGTGGCGACATCCTCGTGGTCGCGGGCTATCTCGACCAGGGTGGTCTTGGCATCATCAACGCGGCGCTGGATTCCGGTGCGTTCGAGACCTTCGGGCTGCCCGGCGGCATGATCGGAGACAGTCTGCCCACCAATGTCGGTCCCGACCTGAACGGATCGTTCGGGCAGATCGCAGGATCCGGCGGAGATGGCATCGAGAAGTTGACCGGAATGGCGGGCGACGCCTTCGACGCCACCTCGCCCTACACGCCCGAGAGCTATGATGCGGCTGCGCTGTTCATGTTCGCGATGCAGGCGGCCAATTCCACAGACCCCGCGGTCTATGGCGAGAAGATCCTCGAGGTGGCCAACGCGCCCGGCGAGAAGATCTATCCCGGTGAGCTGGCCAAGGGCCTTGAGATCATCAAGGGCGGCGGAGACATCGACTATGTCGGGGCCTCGGCCGTGGAATTGATCGGACCGGGCGAAAGCGCCGGCAGCTACCGCGAGATCGAAGTGCAGGACGGCAAGAACACGACCGTCAAGTTCCGCTGATCCGCGAGAGGAAATGAAAACGAGGCAGCCCGGGTCGCTTGCGCCCGGGCTGTTTTGATGACAAGAGGCCGCGCCAAAGCGGCCTGGGACAGGCCCGGACAACAGGGCGCAGGGGGTGCGATGATCGTCGTTGAAGACGTGCACAAGCATTTTGGCGGTTTTCACGCCGTGGATGGCGCGACGCTGGAGATCGCCGAAGGGTCAATCACCGGATTGATCGGCCCGAACGGCGCAGGAAAGACGACCCTTTTCAACGTGATCGCGGGCGTTCTTGAACCGACTTCGGGACGCGTCACCATGGCCGGTGAGGACATCACCGGACTGCCGCCGCACGATCTCTTTCACAAGGGCCTGTTGCGGACGTTCCAGATCGCGCACGAGTTCGGCTCGATGACCTGCAGGGAAAACCTGATGATGGTGCCGGGCAACCAGTCGGGCGAGACGCTGTGGAACACCTGGTTCGGACGCAAGCGGATCGCGAACGAGGAACGGGCTCTACGCGCCAAGGCCGACGAGGTTTTGGAGTTTCTGACGATCGAGCATCTGGCGGATCACAAGGCCGGACAGGTCTCGGGCGGTCAGAAGAAGCTGTTGGAGCTGGGCCGCACGATGATGGTGGACGCGCGCATCGTCTTTCTGGACGAAGTCGGCGCAGGCGTGAACAGGACCCTTCTGAACACGATCGGCGACGCGATCATCCGTCTCAACAAGGAGCGCGGCTATACCTTCGTGGTCATCGAGCACGACATGGATTTCATAGACCGTCTCTGCGATCCGGTGATCTGCATGGCCGAGGGCAAGGTCCTCGCCCAGGGGACTCTCGACGAGATCAAGGCCAACGAGCAGGTAATCGAGGCCTATCTGGGCACCGGTCTGAAGAACAAGGACAAGGTGGGGGCATGATGTGGGCCGTCGTCAGGGGGCGCTGCCCCCGCCGCCCCTGCCGGGCGACTCCCCCGGAGTATTTTCGCAAAGATGAAGCAGCATGAGTAGCAATCCCTACCAGGACGATCGCGGCAACAAGGACCGCAGCATCGCCAATCCCAAGGGCCATGGCACTGCCGAAGGTGCCCGGCGCAAGGGCAAGGCCGTGCCTGCGCCGGGCGGTCCGTTCCTGATCGGCGAGGCGATGACGGGCGGCTATGGCAAGGGGCCCGATATCCTGCATGAGTGCACCATCGCGGTCGACGAAGGTGAAATCGCGGTGATCGTGGGACCCAACGGGGCCGGCAAGTCCACCGCGATGAAGGCGGTGTTCGGGATGCTGGACGTGCGGTCGGGCCATGTACGCCTGGATGGCGAGGACATCACCGCTCTGTCGCCGCAGGCGCGGGTGGTGAAGGGTATGGGGTTCGTGCCGCAAACAAACAATATCTTCACTTCGATGACGGTCGAAGAGAACCTCGAGATGGGCGCTTTCATCCGCACCGACGATTTTTCGGGCACGCTGGCGCAGGTCTATGACCTGTTCCCGATCCTCAAGGACAAGCGCAAACAGGCCGCCGGCGAGTTGTCGGGCGGACAACGCCAACAGGTGGCGGTGGGACGCGCCCTGATGACGCGGCCCAAGGTACTGATGCTGGACGAGCCGACTGCCGGGGTCAGCCCGATCGTGATGGACGAACTGTTCGACCGGATCATAGAGGTGGCACGCACCGGCATTCCGATCCTGATGGTCGAGCAGAACGCGCGTCAGGCGCTTGAAATCGCGGACAAGGGCTATGTGCTGGTGCAGGGGGCGAATGCCTATTCCGGAACCGGCAAGGCGCTGCTGGCCGATCCCGAAGTTCGCAAATCCTTTCTGGGAGGCTGAGGCATGGATTTCCTCAACGCTATTGTCGCGCTTGCCAATTTTGTCCTGATCCCGGCGATTTCCTACGGGAGCCAGTTGGCGCTTGGCGCGCTGGGGGTGACTCTGATTTACGGCATCCTGCGGTTCTCGAATTTCGCCCATGGCGACACAATGGCATTCGGCGCGATGGTGACGATCCTTGTGACCTGGTGGATGCAGTCCGTTGGGATCGGGCTTGGGCCGCTGCCGACGGCGCTGCTCGCCCTGCCCTTCGGGATCTTGGGGTGCGTTGCGCTCGTGCTGGTCACCGATCGGCTGGTCTATCGCTTTTATCGCGAGCAGAAGGCCAAGCCCGTGATCCTGGTGATCGTGTCGATGGGGGTGATGTTCGTGATGAACGGGCTGGTGCGTTTCATCATCGGACCGGATGACCAGAATTTCGCCGACGGCGAGCGGTTCATCATCTCGGCTCGCGATTTCCGCGCGATGACCGGTCTGGACGAAGGTCTCGCGATCCGCACGACGCAAGGAATCACCGTTGTGACAGCCATAGTCGTTGTCGCGGCACTGTTCTGGTTCCTCAATCGCACCCGCACCGGCAAGTCGATGCGCGCCTATTCCGACAACGAGGACCTGGCGCTATTGTCGGGGATCAACCCGGAGCGCGTGGTCGTCTATACGTGGCTGATCGTGGCGGCGCTGGCGACGGTGGCGGGCGTTCTCTACGGGCTCGACAAGTCGTTCAAGCCCTTCACCTATTTCCAGCTTCTGCTGCCGATCTTCGCCAGTGCCATCGTCGGCGGGCTTGGCAACCCGCTGGGGGCGATCGCGGGTGGCTACATCATCGCCTTCTCGGAGGTAACGATCACCTATGCTTGGAAGAAGATCGCCATCTATCTGCTGCCAGAGCGTTTCGAACCGGATACGCTGGTGCAGTTGCTCAGCACCGACTACAAGCTGGCGGTGTCCTTCGCCATCCTGCTGATCGTCCTTCTGTTCCGCCCGACGGGCCTGTTCCGGGGGAAGGCGCTGTGACCGAGACCGTCAAGAACACGTTTCTTTTTGCCATCGTCGGCGGGCTGATCGTCCTGACCGGGTTCCTGCAGAGTTGGAATTCGGCGCTGCTGATCCTCAACATGGGCCTGGTGTCGGCGATCATGGCGATCGGCGTGAACCTTCAATGGGGATTTGCGGGACTCTTCAACATCGGGGTCATGGGGTTCGTCGCACTGGGCGGGCTGGCTGCCGTCCTGGTGGCGATGCCGCCCACAACCGAAGCCTGGGCCGCAGGTGGAACCGGGATCATCATATCGCTGCTGCTGGGCGCGGCGACGGTGATCGCGGCGGTGCTGGTACGTACGTGGATGCACGCGGGACCGGTGCGGTCGCTTGCCATGCTGGCGGTCATCGTGGTCGGCTTCTTCGTCTATCGCGCAGTGCTTGACCCGTCCGTGGAGGCGGTAGAGAAGGTCAATCCGGCAGCGACGGGGTATCTCGGTGGACTGGGACTGCCGGTGATCCTGTCCTGGCCGGTCGGTGGGCTGTTGGCCGCGGGTGCGGCCTGGATCATCGGGAAGATCGCATTGGGGCTGCGGTCGGACTACTTGGCGATCGCGACACTGGGCATCGCCGAGATTATCATCGCGATCCTCAAGAACGAGGATTGGCTGTCACGCGGTGTCAAGAACGTGGTCGGCCTGCCCCGTCCCGTGCCCTACGAGATCGATTTGCAAAACGATCCGAGTTTCGTTGAGCGCGCGGCCGGTCTGGGCATGGATCCGGTGACTGCGTCGACCCTGTACGTCAAGCTGGGCTACGCGGTTCTTTTCCTCATCGTTCTCGGCGTCCTGCTCTGGATGGCCGAAAAGGCGCTGAAGAGCCCCTGGGGGCGGATGATGCGCGCGATCCGCGACAACGAGGTCGCAGCCGAGGCGATGGGCAAGGATGTCACCAGGCGTCACTTGCAGGTCTTCGTGCTGGGCAGCGCGGTTTGCGGGCTGGCCGGGGCGATGATGACCACGATGGATGGACAGTTGACCCCGGGAACCTACCAGCCGCTCCGTTTCACCTTCCTCGTTTGGGTGATGGTGATCGTGGGCGGATCGGGCAACAATTTCGGTTCGGTTCTCGGCGCGATGCTGATCTGGTTTCTCTGGGTTCAGGTCGAACCGATCGGTATCTTCCTGCTGGAACTGGCGACCTCGGGCATGGCGGATGGTCCTCTGAAGACGCACTTGCTGGACAGCGCCGCGCATATGCGGCTGTTGACGATGGGAGTGATCCTGATCCTGGTGCTGCGGTTCAGCCCACGCGGGCTGATCCCGGAACGCTGAACCGGCGCCGCGTCAGGGCGCGTCGAGCCAGGCGTCGAGATAGGGGAGCATACCAGTCGGGTCGAACACTTCATAGCTGAGCGACACGAACATCCAAAGACCGATGGTACGAAGGCACAGCTTGAGCACCTGAACCCCGTTGCTGCGCTGGTTCTCGAACATGAGCACCCAGCAGATGCTGAGCACCAAAGCCATCACGAAAACCAGCCCCATGAACATCCCGCCGGCATCGGCCGGCGGGTGTCGATCGGGCCAGCCAAGCCCCCAGAAGATCCAAGGGGCGACGAGCCAGAGCAGAAGGGTCAGCCCCAGCATGGTCGCTGCGGTGGCGATGAACGGAGGAGACAGAAGCGAGTCGTCGTAGGACTCGTGATAGAAATACTCCGTCTGCGGGTCCTCCGGCGCGGCGGGCGGAGGCGTATCGTGCCAAGTCGCTGCAGGCTCAGCCAAGCCCGGGGAAGGACTTGGGTCTGTCAGGCCGGGGGGCGGACTCGGCTCGGCTGAAGGCGGTTGGGAGTCCACTGGGGCCTCGGCAATGGTGCTGACACCGGTGTTGGCGCGCAGCCAAAGCTCGGTGAAGTCGCCCGGGCGCAAGCGCCCGTCGGCCACCCCTTTCAGTGCACCGAGCAGCCCGGCTCGCTCGGAGTCGTTTGGGTTCGGACCATCGCTGATGAAGGTCAGCACCTCAGCGCGCACCGAGCGCGAGACAGAGCCCTTCTTGGACCATTCGATCACCTGTTCTTCTGCCTTCTCGAGCATGTCGGCGAACGCATCCAGACCGGATGAGGACAGCAGCACCTCGCCCTGCTGATTGCGCCCCCCTTGCTTGAAGGTTTGCAGGTCGCCCGCAGCCAAGGTCCGGTCAAGGTAGTCGGACAGTTCGTTGACCGTGATACGGCCGTCCGTATTGATGTCGGCCGCGCCCCTGAGTCCCTCGACAAGGTGGCGCGTCAGCAGGCTCAGTTCGCCTTCGTCGCCGTCCCGCGCCAGTTCGAATTCGTCACAGGCCATCAGCACGTAGCAACCACCGCCTCTGGCATAGCTGTCAGCAGTCGCCTGCAAACCGTCGCTTGATTTGAACCCCGTGGGGAAGGCGCCGGCATGGCAGCAATCAAGGATCAATACCGTCTTGCCGGCATCGGCGCGGCCCATCATGATGGACAGCTGCCGCGCGTCGATGGCGGTAGCTTGCGGCTGCTGCTTCTCGGAGTCGTTGGCGGCAAGATAGAGATCGCCGTGATCATCGGTCAGGCCGTGGCCTGAAAAGTAGATCAGCAGCAGGTCGTCCCGGTCCTTCCTCCCAAGCGCCGTAGTGATCGCCTTGACCGTCTCGGCCCTGCCCGCGTCCTTGAGGACTTCGACCTCGTGGAAGGCGCCGCGCTCGGGGTCGCGCAGGACGTCTAGCATGGCGTCCACATCGGCGTGCGGGCAATTCAGCGGCGTGAAGTCGCTGGGCGCCGGATAGGTCTGGTTGCCGATCAACAGAGCATAACGGCGCTCGGACATCAGCCCGCTCCGCCCAGAGACTGGACGAACTTCTCGGCCTCTTCCATGTTGGTCGCGTTCACCGTGATCTCGGTGCCATCGGCCTTCTTGATCGTGAAGCTGAGCGACTTGTCCTTTTCGATCCAGCTTTTGAGCACGTTCAGCGCCGCAACCGCCGCACCGCTGGAGATGAACGTGACGAGAAGGGCGCCAATGGTGATCGGCTCACCCTTGGCGCCGGCCTGCGCCGGGCCACGTGCTTGTTCCGTCTTGACGTCCGCGCGGGCCTGCATCTCGCGCGACAGTTGCCGCATCCGTGCTTGCATCGCCGCGTCCGTCATCGTTTCGGACTGCAAAACCAATTCAACCTGGCTCATAACTGAAAGACCCTTTTTCTCGAAATAAGAGAAACTTGGCCGAGAATTCCGGTTCGGTCAATCGCTTCCGGTCGCCCCTCTCAGCGACCCTTGAAGAGTCCGCCGAGAATTCCACGCACGATACGGCGCCCGGTCGTCCCGGTCAGTTCCTTCATCACGTTCTTGGTCAGCGCCTCGCCGAAACTTTCGGTCTGTTTGGTCGGGCGCGACGTTGAACGCGGCACCCGACTGCCGCTATAGCGCCGCGCGGCGTTGAACTCGCGAAACATGGGCTCCATCTGCTCCGCGGTTTCCTCGGCCTTCTCGGCCGCGGCTGCGGCGTCTTCGGCCCGTTTGGCGAGCATCTCGAAAGCGGATTGGCGATCAAGCGGGGTGTCGTACTTGCCGGCCATATCTGACGTCTCGAGGATCGCTGCTCGGTCCGTCTCGGCGATAGGGCCCAACTGCGAGGATGGAGGACGGATCAGCGTGCGCTCGACGATGCCGGGTACGCCCTTGTCCTGCAGCATCGATGTCACGGCCTCACCGACGCCGACCTCGCGGATGGCCACCTCGGTCGAGAAGCGCGGGTTCTCACGATAGGTTTCGGCCGCGAGCTTGAGCGCCTTGCGGTCCTTGGCGGTAAAGGCGCGCAGGGCGTGTTGAATGCGGTTGCCGAGTTGCCCGAGAATGTCCTCAGGCACGTCGGCCGGGTTCTGCGTGACGAAATAGACTCCGACACCTTTGGAGCGGATCAGCCGGGCTACCTGTTCGACCTTGTCGACCAGCGCGCGGGGCGCATCGTCAAACAGCAGGTGGGCTTCGTCGAAGAAGAACACCAGCTTGGGTTTGTCCGGGTCGCCGACTTCGGGCAGGGTTTCGAACAATTCGCTGAGCAGCCACAATAGGAAGGTGGCATAGAGGCCGGGCGCGCCCATGAGTTTGTCGGCCGCAAGGATGTTGATGCGCCCGCGTCCGTCCGCGTCGTGGCGCATCAGATCCGCGAGGTCGAGGGCCGGTTCTCCGAAGAGTTGCGCGCCGCCCTGGTTTTCGAGCACAAGGAGCCGCCTTTGGATCGCGCCGATCGAAGCTGTCGACACGTTGCCATAGCGCAGCGACAAGTCTGCCCGGTGTTCCCCGATCCAGACCAGCAAGGATTGCAAGTCCTTGAGGTCGAGCAGCGGCAGCCCCTCCTCGTCGGAAAGGCGGAAGGCGATGTTCAGGATGCCTTCCTGCGCCTCGGTCAGCTCGAGCAGGCGTGCGAGCAGCAGGGGCCCCATCTCGGCCACGGTGGTGCGTACCGGATGGCCTTGTTCGCCCAGCAGGTCCCAGAAGGTCACGGGATAGGCGCTGTAGGCATAGTCCGACAACCCGATCGTCGCGGCACGCTTGCGAAACGATTCGTCGAGCTTGTGTGCGGACGAGCCTGATCGGGCGAGACCGGAGAGGTCGCCCTTGACGTCGGACAAAAAGACCGGAACGCCCGCATCGCTGAAACCTTCGGCGAGGATCTGCAGCGTGACGGTCTTGCCGGTGCCGGTGGCTCCGGCCACCAGGCCGTGGCGATTTGCGTATTTCAGCGTCAGACCTTGCGGCTCTGCATAGTCGGCCCCGCCGCCTCCGACGAACAGCTTTTCCTGCATCAGATGCGATCCTTTACCCTGCGTTCCCTGCCGACCATACAAAGTTAACCTATAGCTGCCATATCTATTTGTGCCCGCGGATGTGGTCCTTTCAGGTCTGTGGGCACTTCCTCCCTGTCAGACTGGCCGTGCCCTCGGGTACGGCCTTTTTTGCTCCCCCTCCTAAAGTCGCAGGCCACATTGATCTTTGGGAATTTTTTTCGTGTTTTCTGTTGACCCACGCACGCCCCTTTCGTAACGTCCGGTCAATAACTAAGTCGGCCAGTCCGACGGGGAGAACGCATAGAGAAGGAGGCCGTCCGGCCTCCTTTTTTCATGTGTAGGGACAACGTGGTGCTGTCGCGGTGACTCTGCCCGCAGCGCGGACTGCGACCTGACAGATCCGTGCAAGGATTTCATCGTCACCCCCCTGACAGCGGTCACTGCGCGTGATAGGCCATTCGCCAGCAGTAGACCCTAACAAGAGACACAGAAATGTTCAGACCCCTTTCCCTGATCACCGCGCTGGCCTTGAGCACCGCGGCCCTTCCCGTTCTCGCCCAACAGGCCGAGACCGACGACCCCGCCGCAGAGGCGACAACAGGAGATACTCCGGCGCCGGCAGCACAGAGCCCTCTTGATCTTGGACAGGAGGTCGCGACCGGTCCGCAACTCGGCGAACGCTACTCCAAGGAGAAGTTCGGCGATTGGGATCTCGCCTGCATCAAGACCGAAGGCGAGACCGACCCCTGCTCTTTGCTGCAGATCCTGACGGACGGGAACGACAATCCGGTTGCCGAAGTGTCGCTATTCCGGATCGACAATGGCGGGCAGGCTGCGGCGGGCGCGACCGTCCTTGTCCCGCTCGAAACCCTGCTGACCGCGCAACTGACGATCTCGGTCGATGACGGACCCGGCAAGCGATACAACTTCGCCTTCTGCAACCAGTTGGGCTGTGCGGCGCAGATCGGGCTGACCCAGCAGGATATCGACGCGTTCAAGCGCGGCAAGACGGCGACTGTGTCGATCGTGCCCGCGCCCGCCCCGGATCAGGTCGTGGCGCTGCCGATGTCGTTGAGCGGGTTCACCGCAGGATACGAAGCCGTCGACGTTCTTCGTCAGTAGGCACAACAAAGACATCCGGCCGGATGACAGCGTCCGGCCGGAGGGTCACCGTTCTAGATTTTGCGCAACACCAGCACCGCATTCATGCCACCGAAGGCAAAGGCGTTGGTGATTGCCACCTCGACATGCGCCTCGCGCGCCTCGTTCGGCACCACGTCCAGCGCGCATTCCGGATCGGGTTCCTCATAGCCGATCGTGGGCGCGATGATCCCGTCTCGTAGTGCCATGATGCAGGCGAGAAGCTCGACCGCGCCGGTGCCGCCGATCAGGTGGCCGTGCATGGACTTCGTTGAACTGATCATCAGCCGGTCGGCGTGGGCACCAAAGACGTCGGCCACGGCGGCGCATTCCGTCTTGTCATTGGCGGCGGTGCCCGTGCCGTGGGCGTTGATATACCCGACCTGATCGTGCGCCACGCCTGCATCGTCCAGCGCGTTGGCCATCGCCCGCGCCGCACCTTGCTTGGACGGCATCACGATGTCGGACGCATCCGACGACATGGCGAAGCCGATCACCTCGCAGAGAATTTCGGCCCCGCGCGCGCGGGCATGTTCGAACGCCTCGAAAACGAAGATCCCCGCTCCTTCGCCCTGGACCATTCCGCTGCGCCCGAGCGAGAACGGGCGACAGGCGTCCTTGGACATGACGCGCAGTCCCTCCCACGCCTTGACGCCTCCGAAGCAGAGCATGGACTCCGAGCCACCCGTGACCATCGCCGGGGCCATGCCACTCCGCACCATTGCAAAGGCCTGGGCCATGGCATGGTTCGACGACGCGCAGGCGGTCGAGACGGTGAAAGACGGACCCTTGAGGTTGTACTCCATGCTGACATGGCTTGCGGCGGCATTGTTCATCAGCTTGGGCACCACGAAGGGATGAACCCGGTTCTTGCCGTCTTCGTAAACCGAGCGGTAATTGTCATCCCATGTGCTGACCCCGCCGCCTGCGGTTCCCAGGACCACGCCCGACCGCGCCGCCAGATCGCCGCTGAAGACCAGCCCGGATTGTTCGATCGCCTGCTTGGCGGCGATCAGGGTGAATTGCGTGAACCGGTCATACAGGGACAACTGTTGCCGATTGAAGCGGCCCTGCGCATCGAAATCACGCACTTGTCCGCCGATCCGGATCGCCAGCCTCTCGACATCACGAAACTCGAGCTCTCCTATACCGCAACGGCCTTCGCGCATCGCAGCCAGCGTCTCAGGTACGGTCTGGCCCAGAGCGTTGATCGTGCCCGCGCCGGTGATGACGACCCTGTTCACCGGTCAGGTGCCCCGGCCTGACAGCTCTTTTGACTCTGCCATCAGCTTCTCGATGCCCGCGACGATCGCCGCGACGCTCGAGATGTCGAAATCGCTGGCGCCGGGATCATTGGCGTTGAAGGGGATCGAGATGTCGAATTCCTCCTCGATGGCGAAAATACTCTCGACGAGCCCAAGGCTGTCGATCCCCAGGTCTTCAAGCGTACTGTCCATCGTGACGTCGGAGGGTTCAAGCACCGCCTGGTCGGCGATGATGGCGATCACCTTGTCCTGAATGCTCATCCCGGCCTCCCGATTTGTCGTTCCGGCCTTGATTTAGTCTTTCGGTTCCTGTTTGAAAACAGCCTTTTGCAGCGCCGCGACGTCGCGCGCCAGTCGGGGCAGCCGGCGCTGTGCCTTGTATATCTCCGTGTGGATTTCCATCTTGACCGCGGGATAGCCCATCAGAACGCGGCCCGCCGGAACGTTCGAGAGGATCTTGGTGCCTCCGGTCGCCACGACGTTGTCTCCTATAAAGATGTTGTCCACCACGCCGACCTGTCCCGCCAGGATCACACTCTTGCCGATATCGACCGAGCCCGAGATTCCCACCTGACCGCAGAGCAGGCAATCGGTTCCGACGCGGGTATTGTGTCCCACATGAACGAGGTTGTCGATCTTGGTGCCACTGCCGATCTCGGTGTCGCGGATTGTGCCATTGTCGATCGTGCAATTCGCTCCGGTCTCGACGTCGTCCCCGATGGTCACGGCGCCCAAGGAATGGATGCGTACCCATTCCTGCGGTTTGGCGTCCCCTGAATCCTTCATGGTCTTGCGCACGGTTTCGGCGGTCGACACCTCTGGGGTCACAAAGGAAAACCCGTCAGAACCGATCCGCCCGCCGGGCTGCGCGACGAAGCGTGCTCCGATGGTGACCCGCGCGCCGATGCTGACCATTTCGCGCAGATAGGCGCGTTCTCCCAGAACGGCATCCGTTCCGACAAAGCAATGTGGCCCGATCACCGAGCCGGCACCGATGCGGGCCCCCGCTCCGATCACGCTGAGCGGGCCGATCGACACGTCCGGGCCGATCTCGGCGGTTGGGTCGACCACAGCCGAAGGATGGATGCCGGGTGCGAAGCCCTGCCCCGGATCCAGCATCCGAGTCACGCCCGACATCGCCATGCGCGGGCGGGGCGCGAAGATGGCGGCGGAAAGCCCCATCGCCTGCCAGTCTGCTTCGGGCCAGAGGATCGCTGCCCGCGCCGCGCCCTTGCCAAGTTCTTCGGCGTATTTCGGAGACATGGCAAGCGCCAGATCATCAGGCCCGGCCTGCCCCGGCTCCGCTGCGCGGCCGATCGACAAATCGGTGTCGCCCACGGCTTCGGCGCCAAGCGCCTCGGCGATGTCGCTGATCTTGAAGTGCATATGGCCCCCCGTGTGCTGATGGGAGCGTGATTACCCCTGAACGCCGGTCAGGACCACCCCCGCCCGGTCGAGCGCCTCCCAAATTCTGCCATCGCGCCCGTAAACGTCACGGCGATACTCGGCCTGGCCGGTCTGGTTCATCAGCGCGGTGCGATAGACGATGTGCACCGGAACCGGTTGCTCAAGCGAGATCTTGGTCTCGCGTCCGGATTTCAGTGCGCGCAGGAATTCGGCGACCGGATCGGCCGCTTGCGGGGCGAGCAGCGCGTAGGCAAAGTCGAACGGATCCGCGAGACGGATACACCCATGCGAGAAAGCCCGGACGTCGCGGTCGAACAGGTTTTTCGACGGCGTGTCATGCAAATAGATGTTGTACTTGTTCGGGAACATGAACTTCACCAGACCCAAGGCGTTGGACTTGCTCGGCGGCTGGCGCATCGCGAAGGGAAAGCTGCGGGCACTGTATTGCGCGAAATTCGCGCTGGAACGGTCCACCCGGCGGCCGCGGCTGTCGGTAATCTCGATATGGCTGACCGCGTAGGGGTTGTTCCTGAGCTTGGGCAGATATTCCTTGGTCACGATCGAGCGCGGGACGTACCAGCTCGGGTTGACCACCATGAACTCCATCTGGTCCGAGAATTCCGGGCTACGCCGGTCCGACGTGTTCTTGCCGATGACCGAACGAGTTTCGAACGTGACCTCGCCATGGTCGACGATCCGAGCGGTGAAATCGGTCTGGTTGACCAGGATATGTCGCTCGCCCAGGTCCATGTTGATCCAGCGTTCCCGCTCCATTGCAACGATGATGGATTTCAGGCGTTCTGTGGCCGGTTTGTTGACCTCACTGATCGTCTCCTTGCCGGCAACCCCGTCGGCCACCAGCCCATGCGCCGCCTGAAAACGGCGGACCGCTTCCTGCAATGCGGAATCGTAGCTTTGGCTGGCCGTTGCGGGCAGATGGCCCATGGCGACCAAACGGTCGCGCAGGGCGATCACGGCCGCCCCCTCCTGCCCCGGCTTCAAGGTGTTTCCCGGCACCGCTGGTCCCCAACCACCCTGAGCAATCAGATCCTGCAGACGCATCTTCTCCTTCATCAGGCCACGGTACTGAGTCGAGGTCGGTGGCAAAGACTGGAGGACTGCGCGTGGGTCACCGTCCGAAAACCGTTTCAACGTCTCGAGCCGGTCGCGATAGGGCACCTCAAGCACGAGCCCCGAATCCACCCGAGACGGCACAAGAACGCCTGTCTGGACGTCGCGTGCATAGCGCAGGAACGCTTTGCTGAGGGCGACCTCGACCGAACCAAGATCGCGACTGCTGCGCGCGGACTCCATTTGCCGCATCAACCCGGCGAGATCATAGCGCCCTATCGGCAGACCGTGCGACGGGGCCTGCGTCAGCACACGGACCAGTTCGGCGCGCCGTTCGCGATGAGCGTCGCTGTTTCCGGTCCACAGAGGGGCGTACTCCGTTTCGCGGTAAAAGGCGGAGATGTCCTCGTCACCGGCCGCTGCCTCGGCAACAGCCTGCTTGAACGCCGTCACCTGCGCCTCGGCGGGTGCGACCAGCGCCGCAACGAGCCAAGCCAGCGCAACAGCGAACACTTGAAGAATGCGGTGTGGGTTTACGGCGATCTGCTGAGCCATGAAGCGACCTCTTCGAAAAATGTGTTTACCTGATCAAACTATTGACATCGCAAACTGTTTCCGTCGGGTTGAGCCATGTCCATTCACATTTGCTCCACCACACGCGGCAAACGTGCCGTGGTGCAGGGGCGCAACGGTCAGCCGAGCCTTGCCAGAGTGCCGTTTGAGATGCGCGATAATTCGCCGAAAATGCAATGTTCTTAAAAGTTGCGTGATAACAAGCTTGGCGGAAGCACCCGACTGTGGCATGAGTGTGACACATCCGGGGATGGATTACTAAAAATGCACACGTAACATCGTGTGCCGGCAGGAACGAAATAGCGTACAGGACGGCGCAGAGACATGACAGAAACCAGCACATCGGGATTCACCCGGCGTTCATTGCTGGGTGCCTTCGCGGCAACGGCAGTCACGGCAGCACCAACATTCGCAAATGCAGCAGGCTTCCTGCGCGGAGGTGGCGATATTCGCCGGATCCGCATGTATTCGGGACGTACCGGTGAACGGATTGACATGATCTACTGGATCGACGGTCACTACATCAAGGACGCCGTCAAGGAAGTGAACCACTTCATGCGCGATTGGCGCACCGACCAGACCAAGCAGATCGACCTGCGCACGGTCGACATCATGGCCGCGGCACACAACCTGATGGACGTCAGCGAACCCTACATGCTTCTGTCGGGATATCGCAGCCCACAGACGAACGCGATGCTGCGCAGCCGCTCGCGTGGCGTGGCCAAGAATTCGCTTCACATGCAGGGCCAGGCCGCCGATCTGCGGTTGTCCTCGCGCTCCGTCAACCAGATGGCCAAGGCGGCTGCTGCCTGCCGCGCAGGTGGTGTGGGACGCTACTCGCGGTCGAACTTCGTGCACATGGATTGTGGCGTGGTCCGGACCTGGGGCGGCTGAGCCAGCTTCCCTTTCCACTTTCGAACACATCAACCGACCGTTGCCGAGGCAGCGGTCTTTTTTTGTCGCCCTATCGTCAGAGCCGTGTTGAAAGCAATCGAGCCGCCCTGATGGTCAGGGCGGCTCGGTTTTGACAAGCGAATTGTCCTTGTTCAGAACTGCAGCGACAGGTCCCTGTGCACCGCGTTACAGGAGGCCAGGAATAGTGCCTGGTCGCGGCTCAACTTGGGCTGCTGGCGCGAGCCGACGGTTTCCGAGATACCTGCCATGTAGGCCTCGAGTTCGGGCTTGAGCGCGGCCCCTGCCCCTTCACGCCAGACCAGCTGCGCCTCGAACGCCGCGATCGCGTTGTCGATCTCCTCGTTCGCGACTTCGAGATCGAGGCGGTTCGGCCTGAGCACGCGCTCCGCCTTGGACAGCGCGGAGGCCACGTCGCGACCACCGGGCACCTGGTTGAACAGGCTGCCAACCTCGTCGACGATGGCCTCTGCTGCCTCGGGATCGCTATTGGCCACGACATCGGGCAGTTTTCGCAGTTCAGGCTCAAGCGCCTTGAACGCCTCGTTCGCGTCGAGCACGGCAAGGAACTCGGCAACCGGTTCAACCGCGTCATCAGACGCCCGCCGATAGGTGTTGCGCGCGGTTTCCTCGGCCTTGGTCAGCGTTGCGAAGGTGTCGTGAACGCCCTCCCAGCTTTCTGGGATCTGTGCGGCGATAGCTGCCTTTTCCTCCTCGAGCTTCGCCGTGCGCTCTGCGAGCGTCTGAAGGCGCTCGGCACTTTCCTCGGGGTCGAGGAAGCGACCCGCCCTGCGCAGTTCCTCGATCTCGGCATCGATCTTGCGCATGTCCTTTTCAAGATCGCGCACGATGCGCTGTACGGGCCGGTATTCCACTGCCGCTTCGTTCACGGCCGCTTCGGTCTCGGTGATCGTGTCCAGCTGTGCAAGGGCCGTAGCTGCACTTTCAAACGACTCCGACAGGTCACTCGCGAAAGAGCCGGGCAAGCTCGACAGATCCAGCCCCTGCGCTCTCTGGATGGCCGCCGAGATCGCAGTGCCATTTTCGGCCACTTCGGCGCGAACGTACTCTTCCAGACACTGCTGCAACTTCGGGTTTCGCGGCGGTGGCGACGTGTCCGAAAGAAAGCTCATCCGGTTGGGCAAGTAGTTCACCAGCTGCGGGTAGTAGCCGACAATGGCCAACGCCGCCAATTGCAGGCAGATGAAGGCGATGACGCCCTTGTAGATCTGCACCGTCTTGACGATCGCCGGAGCGACCCCGCGCAGATAGAACAGCGCGAACCCGAAAGGTGGCGTCAGGAACGAGGTCTGGATGTTCAAGCCGATCATCACACCCAGCCAGACGGCGGTGATGTTGGCTTCAGGATCGGCGAGAAGGATCGGCGCGACGATCGGCACCACGACCACGGCGATCTCGATGAAGTCGAGGAAGAAGCCGAGGATGAAGATCACCGCCATGACGATGATGAACTGGGTCCAGAAGCCGCCCGGGAGCGAGTTCAGGAAATCGCGCACCAGCTCCTCGCCACCGAAGGCGCGGAAGGCCGCCGTCAACATCGCGGCGCCCAGAAGGATGATGAAGACCAGCGAGGTTGTCTTGGCGGTCTCGATCATCACTTCGCGCAACGTGTTTTCGACTCGCAGGATGCGGATACCGCTCCAGATGAGCGAGACGACGAGCATGACAACGGCGATCGTTCCGATGTAGATGCCGGTGAAATCACCGCCGTTCACGATCAGCGCCTTGGCATTCATGTCATAGTTCGAGAGGCTGTACACGATCAGCAGAAGTGCCAGAATTGCCATCAGGGCGGGGAAATAAGTCCATCGGTTCTGTTCCGTGATCCGGTAGCCCGCCATGAGCATCGCGCCCGCGGCGCCAATCGCCCCGGCCTGGTTCACGGTTGCGACACCGGTCAGGATCGATCCGAGCACGAGGAAGATCAGCGTGAGCGGCGGCACCAATGTCAGCAGAACGTTGCCCCAGAACGCCGTGTCGCGAGCCCCCTCATAAGGGACGGCGGGGGCAGACTTGGGACGCAGAAGCGCGAAGATCAGGATGTAGACCATGTAGATCAGGACCAGCACGATGCCCGGCACGAGCGCGCCGAGAAACATCTCGCCCGCACTGGTCGAGGCGACGTCGTAGACGCTCGGCATGCTCAATTCGCCTGTCGCTTCGGTGTAAAGCGCCTTGCGGGTGGTGCTTGCCTGGTCTGTGGCGCTGGCCAGCTGGTCGGCGAGGATGATCAGCACGATAGAGGGCGGGATGATCTGGCCAAGCGTGCCCGAGGCGGCGATCGTGCCGGTGGCGAGCGACTGCGAATAGTTGTTGCGCAGCATGGCAGGCAGCGAGATCAGCCCCATCGCGACAACGGTTGCGCCGACAATGCCGGTGGTGGCCGCCAGCAGCGCGCCGACGAAGACCACCGATATCCCGAGTCCACCAGGAACCGGGCCGAACAGGCGCGCCATGGTCACCAAGAGATCCTCGGCGATCTTGGAGCGCTGCAGCATGATCCCCATGAAGATGAAGAGCGGAATGGCGATCAGCGTGTCCCGTTCGACCTCCCAATAGACCCCGCGCAGGTTCGTCACCCCCGCGGTCAGCCATTGAGAGGGGCCGCCGGAATGGAAATAGGCATCCGGGTTGCCCGCGAAGATGTAGCCGCTGCCAGCCGCGAGAACGATGGTGATGATGGCCGCGCCGGGCAAGGCGAAGGCGACGGGGAAACCCGACCCCAGCGCCGTGGCCATGATGACGATCAGAACGAGCAGAAAGAAGAGTTCCATGGTTCCGACCTCAGTGAGCGATGGGGGCGACTTCGCGCCGCCCGGGTTCGTCGCGCGTATCCGCGACAGCTTCGAAGAGATAGCTGACGAACTGGATCAACATCGTTCCCGCGAAAATCGCCAGGAAAGCAGCCATCTGGTACTTGACATACATGCCCGCCGTGCCGGTCTGCGAGACTTCGAAATTGGCGATCGGAGAATTCACGATGGCGTTCTTGGACCCCATACCGATCAGGATTATGGCCCAAACGGTCACCATGCCCAGCAGGATCGAGCCGACCGCATTGACCCGACCCTTCCGACGCTGGCTGAACCCGGCATAGAGCACGTCGACGCGCACATGGCCTTCGTGCAGCAGCGTGTAAGCCGATGCGAAGAGAAACAGCGCCGCATACCAGTAACGAACCAGATCGCCCATCAGCGCCTGTTCATAAGAGAAGACGAAGCGCGAGATCACGATCAGAAGTTCGGCGATCACGATCATTAGTGCCAGCCAGATGAAGCCGAGTGAGCGTGAGAACAGCGCGGCCACGAAGCCGAGCACAACAAGCGGCACATGCACGAAAGGACCGACGAAATGCGCGCGGATCATTTCCCGGGCGATGTCATCGGAGAAGAAGACAGTGAGAAGTCCCTCGACGCGCAGGAAGGCGATGATGAAGTCGGCCACGCCGACGAAGAGCACGGCGAAATAGCAGCCGCGGATAAGGTAGGCGTTGAAGTTGCTGATCAGCTGAGCGTCATAGCGCAGGGCACGATTGGGCGTTCGCGCGACCATGAAGCCCGCTCCCACAAGTGCCAGTATGTAGATCCCCAACACCAGCCATCCTCGGCTATCGGACCCGTCCATAACCGATGTCACGCTTGGATAGTCGAACCAGACGATCAGGGTGTTGTTGATCATGAAGGCTGCCAGCAGAAACAGCATGGCCCATCCGAAGGTTCGGACATAGGGCGCCGGTGCTCCCCGCGGTGACAGGATCTCCGCTTCAGTCGTTGCGCTCATTGAAAAATCCCCAAACTGCCATTGTGCTGGTCAATGTCACGCGGGCCTCCGCGCCGGACATGACAGGCCCCCATGGAAAAAGCAGGAGCCGACGGATTCCGTCAGCTCCTGCCACAGTCATACGTGAGTGTCAGACGATGCCCAGAACCCGGTTCCGCTGGTTCGAGAACTCGACCTCGGCGACCGCGCGCCAGGAGCCGATTTCACGCAGGGCATCCTGATAGGCGTCGTTGATCTTCGCCGCCAGCGGCGAGTGACCGCGGGTTTCTTCGAAGACCTCTGCCGCGGCATCGCCGAAGGCATCCCAGACTTCTTCGTTGAATTGCCGGGGCTCCACGCCATGCTCGTTGATCAGGCGCGCGAGGTATTGACCGTTGTTCGCGGCGGCTTCTTCGACCTGTGCCGCCATTTCCTCGTTGCAGCAGACTTCGATCACGGCTTTTTCGTAGTCGGACAGGGTCGAATACCACTCCTTGTTCATGGCAAAGCCGAGACCGCCGCCCGGCTCGTGCATGCCGCCGGTATAGTAGTACTTGGCGGCTTCGTAGAACTTCATGAAATAATCGTTGTAGGGGCCGACCCATTCCGTCGCTTCGACAGCGCCGGAGACGAGGTTTTCATAGATCTGGCCACCGGGCAGCGATACGGTCGACACGCCCAGCTTGGACATCACTGTCCCGCCAAGGCCCGGGATACGCATCTTGAGACCTTGAAGGTCGTCGGGGCTGTTGATTTCCTTGTTGAACCAGCCGCCAGCCTGGGCGCCGGTGCCGCCGCAGGTGATGGTCTTGAGGCCAAAGCCGTCGGTCAGCTCGTCCCAGAGCTCCTGTCCGCCCTTGAACTTGATCCAGGCGTTCCATTCCGGCGTGGTCATTCCGAAGGGGACTGACGTGAAATAGGCGAAACCCGGGTGCTTGCCGGTAAAGTAGTACTCGGCACCGATGTAAGCCTGGCTGTTGCCCGATGCGACTTCGTCGAACACGTCGAATGCGCCAACACGCTCACCGGCGGCGAAATACTCGGTGCGCAGCGCACCGTTGGACACGACCGGAATGCGCTCGGCCAGGCGTTGAGCCGAAGATCCGAGACCGGGGAAGTCCCGCGGCCAGGTCGATACGATGGTGATGGTCTTTGCGCCCTGAGCGTTGACGATGGAGGGCGCGGCCAGCGCGGCTCCGGTGCCGGCGACCGCTGCGCCCTTCAAAAACTTGCGACGTTCCATACTCTGTTCTTCTCCCTTGAGTTCGCGACGTTTATTTTTGCTTTTTGAGGAGGTCGATCGAAGCCACGCCCGACCGACCCCCCGGTTTGCCGCGCCAGCCTATTCGGAACATGCGGAAATGCAATGTGTTTTCTGGCGAAATTCATCCAACTTCAGGGTTTGGGGGACGTCTGCACACGCCCAGGGCGAATTCAGCGATGAAAGCCTAAGCTTGACGTTGGGGCACCTTCACGCGGTTGTGCTCCTGCGCGTCCGAGATCGTTTCCACAGAGCGACCCATCGAGTCTCGGTCGAGTCACACCAGGCTCGAGAGCCGAGGTCGCGGGCAGCGCACAATCATGGTCGTTCTTGCCGTTCGACCTGCACACCCGCATCCGTCAGGATGAAGTCGAGCGGTATGTCGTGCGGTTGCGGATAGATCGTTTGGAGCCGGGCGGTATGAAACCCGACGCCGATGCTCACGGGGCGCGGTGCAAGTGCGGCCAGAGTTCGGTCGAAATATCCGCCGCCATATCCAAGGCGAAATCCCGCAGGATCCCACCCAACAAGCGGCGCGAGGGTGATGTCCGGTGTCATTGGCTCGGCGTCCGGTGGCGGAACGGGGATGTTCCAGTCGCCGCGCACCATTCGTGTGTCGGGCGTCCAGCGGCGGAACGCCAGGGGTGCGGCTTTCACCTCCACCAGCGGCAGTGCGATGGTCACACCCTCGTCGTGAAGCTCGGCCATCAGAGGTCGCAGGTCGGGCTCTCCCTTGATCGGCCAATAGACGGACAACACCTTGCCCCTGCCCCCATTGAAACGGTTGATCAAAAGGCGTTGCAGTTGCTTGGCCAGCGACACGCTCACATCCTTGCGGGACGCGACGCTCATCCTGTCGCGTGCTGCGCGCAGGCGGTTGCGTTCCGCACCGCGCCAGCGGGCCACATCGCGGGCCTGCTCCGGGTCTGTGGCCAGCGGGTCAAAGTAATCGGGCGCGATCTCGCGTGCCATACAGGGGGGCGAGGCGTAGGTGCCCGAGGCGCTTTTTTCATCATGGCTCATGTCACGTGCTCCCTCTGCGACCGATTATCGGGCAGAACGGGCATTGGGGCCCAAAGTGCCCTCCCTTTGCGGCGCATCATGTCCGGTTCTCCTTGAACCCGAGCCTAGGCCCGCTAATAGGTGCTGTAAATGCGAATTGAAACGGAGCCTGCCGGTCATGCGCCTTACCTCTTTCACCGATTACGGTCTGCGCATGCTCATGCTGATGGCCAGCGCCCCGGAGCGCGCCTATTCCACCGCCGAACTGGCCGACGCGTTCGGCCTGTCCAGAAACCACCTCGCCAAGATCATGCAGAGCCTGTCGCGCGGCGGCTTGATCGAAACGCGCCGCGGCGGCGGCGGCGGGGCGGTGCTGGCAAGACCGGCAAGCGAGATCCGGCTCGGGGCGGTCGTGCAGCATCTCGAGCAAGGTCAGGCTCTCGTGGAGTGCTTCGCCGGCGATGGCGGAAATTGCACGATCCACGCACAATGTCGTCTCAAGGCACGGCTGCGCTCGGCCGAGACCGCATTCCTGAGCGATCTTGACCGCTCGACGCTGGCCGATATCGCCCTGGAACCAATTGCGCAAACCGAATAGGGGGACGGGGTCAGCGCAACAACGATCAGTTCGTCGGAACCCGGTTTTTCAGAAGACCAGTACCCGGTCGATAACCCAGAATGCGGCAAGGCTGCCGATCGCATAGCCCGCCCCACGCGTCAGAGCGCGACCGTGTTGGGCAAGCATCGGATAAAGACGGTAGAGCGCGGCCCCAACCGCCCACACGACGGCAATGAACAGGATCTGCCCGATTTCAACCCCGGCGTTGAATGCAAACAGCGCGAGCGGGATATCGTCCTGAGGCAGACCGATTTCGCGCAAGGCGCCGGCAAAGCCAAGCCCGTGGATCAAGCCGAAAGAAAACGAAACCACCCAGGGAAACCGCTCGGCGAACGGATCGCGCCGCTCGGGCGGAAGCGCCAGTTCATAGGCGAGAAACACGATGGACAGCGCGATCACCGCTTCCACCGGTGGTGGCGGCAGATTGAGGGTGCCGAGCGCGGCTGCCGCGAGGGTTATGCTATGGGCCACGGTAAAGGCCGTGATCGCCCAGAGCAGTCGCGCACGCCCGCGCACCAGCAATACCAGAGCGAAGACGAAGATCAGGTGATCGATCCCCTCCAGGATGTGGGTGATGCCAAGGCCCACATAGCTCTGCAGGATGTCGAGCGGCCCCGCTTCGGGCGGAATCGTGAAGCCGATCGTCGCCGCGGTCAGACGCTCCACCTGAACCTTGCCCGGAGTCAGTTCGTATCGCACGAGCGTATCGGTCCGGGTTGTTTCCAGCCCGCCGATCACGATGTCGCCACCGGCCAGCCCATCAGGACAAACGGCGATCCAGCGTGCCGTCCATGCGCGGCCGTCGAAAGTGAATGGCGGTGGCTCATGGGTGCAGGTCTCGGGCAGAAGGGCCTCGATCGGCATAGGACGGCCGTTGACATCGGGGACACGCCAGGTCACGCGCCAGCGGCTCTCATCCACCGAAACGAGTTCGAGGTATCCCGGATCCAGCGCATGGCTGACCCCAGTCTGGGGCGCAAGGATTCCCAACAGAGCGATTAGTGTGATGACAAGTTGTCTCACTCCGTGAGCACCGCCGATGCATCCGGCAAGGTGATCGAATAGCGCCCGAGCAGGGAGTCCGAGAACGCGTCTCGCGAGTCTCTCGCCCTGACCGAACGCCACTCGGCCTCGACGCGCTCGCGGATGTCCGAAAGGCTTGGAAGGGCGGCTTCCGAGCGCTCCGAAACCCGCACGAGGTGCTGACCGTAACCGCTCCTGATCGGTCCGCTCCAGTGCCCGAGCGGTTGACCCGCGAGCGCATCGCCGAACCCGACCCCGAACACGCGGTCGATCGCGACGACGGCCATTTCGTCCAACCTGGGCGGAAGTAGATTTGTGGCTCCGATCTCCGACGGTCTCGCCCCTTGCCGTAACTCGGCGAGCGTCGCGGCGACGTCTTCCTCGCCTGCACCGGATGGTAGCAGAATTTGCTCGAACGACAGCCGCAGGGGTTTGGCAAACCTCTCTGCATCTGCCTCGAGAAACGCCTGAAGATCCGCGTCACTCGGTTCGAGCCGGGCCGCATCGGATTCCGCCAGAAACTCCATCTTGAGCTTCAGGCGCTGCCGGATCACCGCGTCGCCCTGGTCCAGACCAAGACTGCGCGCCTCCCGCACATAGGCCTCCTCCAGAACCCATGCCTGCATCATACCCCGCAGCTCGGCTTCGGTCGGTGGACGGTTCCAGGTTGCCGCGAACTGTTCGGCCAGAAGCCGTGCGTCGCGTTCGCTCATCTTTATAACGCCCTCGGAGGGCGCCGCCGGAGCATCGGACAGCAGCGCATAGGCGGCGAAAACCAATCCGCCAAGCACCGCGAAATGGGTCAGTGGGGACTTCAGGATGCTCGACATTCGGTTCTTTCCAGTTGCGTCATGTGCCCGTCTCGAGCTTGCCTGTGTCATGCCGGCGCGCCCGGCAGGGCGGCAGCCATCACGCCGATCGCGACAACCCATGAACCGGCCACCGCGCCGGCCAAGCGACCCAATCGCGACTGGATGATATCCAGAGCCGCCCAGAGAAACAGGACGAAGATCGCAATGCCGACCGCGGTGCCGCCGGTGGACAGCAGTAGCGATCTGACATCGGTCAGTACATCGCCGGCGATCCCGGCCAGAAGTGCAATGGCGCCCGCCATGATGGCAACCAACCCGGCAGGCAAGGCGATCCCGAAGATGGCGACCCCACCCAGGATCACGGCGACGAGCCCGGCGGATCTGGAATCGAGGCTCGGCGTGCTCACAGCCAAGTGTATCAGCGGCCCAAAGCATGCGCAGAGCAGCAGAACCAGGAAAGCGGGCCGCACGACTTGCACGGGTTGGCGCGCCAGCAGCACCGCTATCCCGGCCAGAACCAATCCCTGCGCCGGGTCTGCCAACGGATGCAGGAGCCCCTGGTAGAAAGGCCCGAGATCACCGAACGCCTCGTGCGATTGCGCAGTGCCAGGCTGCAGAAAAAAAGCGAACGCCCCTGCGAGATACCGAAGCCTCATAGGGCCCCTGTCAGGAACCCGACGCCCGCCGCAGCGATGACGCCGCCTGCGGAGCGCACAGCGACAGTTCCGGCCTTTGACCGGGTCAGGACACCGAAAGCGATACCGCAAAGGTGCAAAAGCCCGGTCCCGATCACGAAGCCTGCGGCATAGGCCAGCGGGCTTATCGCCGCGGGCATTTCGGTGCCATGCGCGTGCCCGTGGAAGATTGCGAAGAAAGCGACGATGATTGCAGCGACCGCCAGGGGCGGACGCGCGGCCAGCAGGACAGCCAGGCCAATGACCAGTGCCGAGGCGGCGATGCCGGTTTCGATCCCCGGAATCGGCACACCGGCCGCCCCCGCTGCTCCGCCAAGCGCCATGACGAGCGGAAAGGTCACGGGCAGCAACCAGACTGCGGGTTTGCCGAGAAACGCCCCCCACAGGCCCACCGCGATCATCGCGGCAACATGGTCCCATCCGAGGATCGGATGCAGGAACCCGGTGACGAAACCGCCGCCGGCGTCGCTCGTCGAGTGCGCAAGGGCCGGCGTCGATGCGAAAAGCGCCGCGACAAACAGCGGAAACAACCTGGGTTTCAAGGGATCCTCCTCGTGGATGGCCACAGTCGCTCCGGTCGCGCCACTTGCGTCGGGATATTTCAGTATCCAAGCGTATAGTGCAAGTGGCGGCGCCCCGATTTCGGGCACGCTGTGATCTATGCCTGTTACCGCGCCGTGCCGCGCCGACACGGCCAGGCGTGATCGAGGCGTTGAGATTGCAAAAAAAGCAGACCCAGGGGTATGCCGCCCAACATCCGGTGGTCGCGCCATCAAAAATGGCCGCCCTATTGTGAACACAAGCCGGTTTTTTCCCGTTCAGCGCAGGCGGCGGGCGGCGGACGGTCACAGTGACAAGCCTGCGCCACTTGGGAGGAACACAATGAGGAAATCGCTTGTAGCCTCGGCTGTTGCCGCGGCTTTCATGATGCCATCCGGCGCGATGGCGCAGGACAGCATCAAGCTCGGCATTCTGGTCGCGTTGGAAGGGGCCTTCGCCGAAGGCGGTGCCGATGGCGTGCGCAATGTCGAACTGGCGTTGCAACAGGCCGGGTTCGAAGCTGGCGGCAAGAAGATCGAGTATGTCGTCGCCCCGTCCGACACCACGCCGGACACGGCCGTGCGCCAGGCGCGCAAGCTGATCGAACAGGATGGCGTCGACATCATCATCGGGCCGCTGTCAGGCTCGGAAGGCATCGCGATGCGTGACTATGCCAAGACGGTTCCCGACAAGACCATCATCAACGGCATCTCCGGCGCGCTGGAAACCACCTGGGTCGATCCGGCGCCGAACTTCTTCCGCTTCAACCTCGATGGCGCGCAATGGGGCGCGGGCCTCGGCACGTATGTGGTCGAAGAAAAGGGATGGAACCGTGTCGCGACGGTGGCGGCGGATTATTCCTTTGGCTACACTAACTTCCTCGGCTTCGCGGTGGATTTCTGCCGCGCAGGCGGTGAGATCGTCGAGCGCTTTTGGGTGCCGCTGGGCTCGTCCGATTTCGGCGGCGTGATCGCGTCGCTGCCTGACGACGTGGATGCGATCTATCTCGGCGTCGGTGGCACCGATGCCATCAATTTCCTGAACCAGTACAACCAGGCCGGTTCGGAAACCAACCTGATCGGCGGCACGATCATGGCCGACCAGACGGTTCTGACCTCGCGCGGACGCGCCAAGGACGCGCTGATCGGAACGCCGACCTCCGGCCCGCTGGCGTCTGACGATCCTTCGGAGGCGTGGCAGAACTACGTGAAGGCCTATCAGGAAGCCTTCCCCGAGGATGAGCGGTTCCCAAGCCCGTCGCTTTTCGGTGTCGGTTATTACATCGCGACCCTCGCAGCACTTCAGGCCATCAACGAGGTCGGCGGTGACCTGGGCGATGGGCAGGCGGCACTGCACGAGGCCTTGTCGTCCAATCCCTTGGATACGCCCCTCGGCACAGTCGAACTGAACGAGAACCGTCAGGCGTCCGGCTCGGTCTTCATCACCGAAGTCGTGGATGATGGCGAGGGCGGCCTGAAGAACGTGTTCAAGGCGCGCGTCGACAACGTGACCCAGACGCTCGGCATGACACCGGAAGAGTTCCGCGCCATGGGTCTGCCGTCCCGCGACAACCCGGATTGCGCAGCGCTCGGCGGAGGCGGCTGAGCCAACCCTGCGCGAGACAGAGCGGCCGGGCGGATCAGACCGCCCGGCCATTCCGTGGGGAGCGACACGCCTCCCCACATCGACCTGCACGCCTTGTTCCGGAACTCGTCGCATGTCGCTGATCAACTATCTGACCCGCATTCATTTTGCCGAGCATGTTCTGGAGGACGCGCTTGGCTTGGAAATCGCGCGGCTGGGCGGACGGAGACCCCTGATCCTGTTCGATCCCGATGGCGCGGCAAGCTGCGCACGCAGTTTGATCGAGGATACGATACCCGCATCCTGTGCCGCGATGTGGTGCGAGGAAAGCGCATTCGCATGCGACACCGCGGACATGCCATGTCGACGAGACCGCGACACGGTGAAATCGACGGGCTGCGATCTCGTCGTCGCGTTCGGCGGCACGGCGGCTCAGGAAGCAGGACGCCGGATCGCGGTTGCCCGATCGCCGAGATTGCCTCTTGTCGCGATCCCCACGACAACATCCGATATCGGACTACCGACCCGTGCCACCAGTGCTCACCCGGTGCTGCCCGACGCGATCCTGTGCGATCCGACGCTGACCTATTGGCTCGCGAGCGATCGCACGGCCGCGCATGGGTTCGACGCCCTGACACGCTGCATCGAGGCATTCCTTGCACCCGGCTTCAACCCGCCAGCGGATGGCATTGCACTCGAAGGGGTGCATCTTCTCTCATGCCATCTCGAGGCGGCCGTGACCGAGGGCGACCGGCCCGAAACGCGGCGTTATGTGATGGCGGCAGCACTGAACGCGGCCTTGGCCGGGCAGAAAGGCCTTGGGGGGGTCGAGGCGTTGACGCGAGCCATTTCGGCCGAATGTGGCGCGGGCCGTCCGCAAGGCTACCACCATGCTTCGGTGCTGCCGCGGGTTCTGAACTTCAATGAGCCGGCAGTAGGCGACCGCTATGCCCGTCTCGCCGTTGCACTACAGACCCCGCCAAAGGACGACCCTATCCAGGCTTTGACCGAATTGGGCACCCGGATCGGCCTGCCCGACCGGATCGGCCATCTTGGACTTGCGCCAGCGGCCCTCCGCCGGGTCGCACGCAACGCTGCCGCCGATCCGGCCAGCCAGACCAATCCACGCCACGCGACGCAGGCGGATTATCTGGACCTGCTCGCCCAGGCGGTCTGAATGGCGCCGACAATTCGCTTGGTGACTTCAGGTTGCCGCGCTAACATGCCGCATCTGCGCGTCGAAAGAACGCGAGACTGGGAGGAGATATGAGTACCGCTGTCGCCGTGTTCCACGGGGCCTTTGGACGTGTGTGCCTTTATTCGATAGATCGCCGCATGGCGCCACACGCACATCGCGAAGGCCATCTGATCTTTCATGTCCAGGGTCCGTCTGCGCATATGTGTGTGGGAGATACACTCTGGCCGGTGTCGCCGGGACAGGCGATTGCCGTCAGTCCCTGGCAGCCGCATTTCTTTCAGCCGGGCCCGTCGTCCACCCCCACCCTGACGCTCGTTCTCTATATCCGTCCCTCATGGTTCATCGAGGTGGCACGGCAAGCGACCGCGACGATGCAGTTCGGGCGTGTCGGAATCGAGGTCACGGACCGGTTGATGCGGATGGTCTGTGGCACCGCCTCGACCATGCTGGACCCGGACTCGCATGATCCGATGCTCGAAGATCGCCTTTGCGCGCTGTCGCAGGCGGCTTACGACCAGTCCTGGCAATGGACGTCACAGGGCCGAGGCTTTGTCGGCGCGGATGTCGTCGGGCGCGATTTCCGCATCCGCCGGTCGCTCAAGATCCTCGGCAACGCGATCGGGGAAGACCTCGAACTGAACAGCGTGGCACGCGAGGTCGGCCTGTCGCGACCCCATTTCTACAAGCTGTTCCGCGAACAGATGGGCGTGACGCCCAACCTCTACCTGAATGCGCTGCGCATGGAGCGTGCGATCGACAAGTTGACCACCAGCGACGAGGCGGTGGCCGATATCGGATTCGACCTCGGTTTTGCCAGCCAGGCCAGCTTCTCGCGTTTCTTCATCTCCAACGGAGTCGTGCCGCCCACAGTCTATCGTCGCTGCGTACAGACGATGTCGCTGCATTGACGGAACGCGCTCCGTCGCGCTCGCTTTAGCCGACGCCGGGCGCAAGGATCAGACTGTCGGGTACGCCGCGGCGGGCGATCACGGGCTAGGCTTTCTCAAACTGGGGGAGCAACGGTTCTGATGAAAGCATTCGTGACGCGCCATCCGACATGGTCGCTGATCATTGGCTTTGTCGTGGCCGTGTTGCTGTGGCTGATCTTCGCGCCGTGGACGGAAGGGATGGAAGACGTTCTCGGGCGCAAGCGGGTCTTCCTGAATGCAATCTTTGGCGGCGTCACGCTGGGTGCGCTGTATTTCCTCGTCGCGTCGGGCTTTACACTCATCTTTGGCCTCATGCGCAACGTGAACCTCGCGCATGGCTCGCTGTATCTGCTGGGCGGCTACATCGGGTTCGAGGTGTCCGAACGCACTGGGTCGTGGCTTCTGGCCTTTCCGGTGGTCTTCGTCGTTGTCGCGCTTCTGGGGTTGGTGCTGCAGAACCAGGTGTTTCGCCGGATGGAAGGTGAAGAGCTGCGCCAGACCATGGTCACCATCGGGCTGTCGGTAGTGTTGGCCGATATCATGCTGTGGATCTGGGGCGGGCAGAGTTACACGATCTTTGCGCCCGACTGGCTGAGCGGGCCGATGACCCTGCCCATCGTGTCGGGCTATCGGTCCTCGGGCGAAGCGGTGATGCTGAAGTACCCCGCCGTGCGCATGGCAATCCTGTTCGCCGCCATAGTCGTCGGAGTGGCGATGTGGCTGATCCTGAACCGCTCGCGGCTGGGCATGCTGATCCGGGCCGGGGTCGATGACCGCGAGATGCTGGCGGCGTCCGGTGTGCGCATTCAATACGTGTTCCTTGCCGTGTTCGGCTTTGGCGCCGGGCTGGCGGGCATGGCCGGGATCGTCGGCGGCACGTTTCAGTCCCTGTCGCCGGGCGAGGACACGCGGTTCTTGCTTGCCTCTCTGGTGGTGGTGATCGTCGGCGGCATGGGCTCGATCCCCGGAGCGGCCATAGGCGCCTTGGTGATCGGCTTGGCCGAACAATTGGGGCTGGTCTATGCACCGACCTATTCGGTGGTCTTCACCTTCCTGATCATGGCCGCGGTGCTGGCGTTTCGCCCACAGGGCCTGTTGGGCAGGGCCTAGAGCATGGCGTTGGCAGAGCCCCCTCTTGGCAGGACAACAGCGCCCACGCGCCCTGCCCCACAGAAAGTCTGGGTCGAGCGAATTCCGCCGATCTGGTGGGTGCTGGGCCTTTTCCTGCTCACCCTGCCCGCCTATGCCAATGATTTCATCCTGTTCCAGGTCTTCGGCTGGACATTCATCCTCGGCATGATCGCGCTGTCGCTGATGTTTCTCGCCGGCTATGGCGGTATGGTCAGCCTGATCCAGATGTCGGTGGCCGCGATGGCGGGCTACATGGTGGCGATCTTCGGCACCTCGGGCATTGCTGCGATCTCGATGGACCTGCCCTGGTGGCTCTATATCCCGATCGCGATCCTCATCGCGGCGATCTTCGGCACCATCGTCGGTGCACTGGCGGTGCGGACCGAAGGCATCTACACCATCATGATCACCCTCGCGATCGCGGCGGCATTCTTCTATTTCACCCGGCAGAACTACACCATTTTCAACGGGTATACCGGGTTCAACCTTGTCGTTCCACCGCAGCTGTTCGGGATCGACTGGCGGCAGCCGGTGCCTTTCTACTACCTGACGCTGGGTTGGGCTGCGATTTCCTACGGCGTGGTGATATATGTCTCGCGTGCGCCGTTCGGACTGGCCCTACAGGGCATTCGCGACAATCCGCGCCGGATGGCGGCGCTGGGGTTCAACGTCACTGCGCACCGGGTCGCGGCCTATACGTTTGCCTCGGTCATCGCCGCCCTCGCGGGCATCCTGCTAGTCTGGCAGAATGCGCAGATCGCGCCTGGCACGGCGGGGATTCCGGCGGTGATCGACATCCTGGTGATCGCGGTGATCGGCGGCATCGGGCGGCCGATCGGCCCCTTTGTCGGGGCGCTGATCTACGTGCTGCTGCGCACCTTTTCGCCCGATGTGCTGCTTACGTTCGGGCTGTCGGGGGAACGCTTCAAGCTGCTGATCGGGCTGGGATTCCTCGCGCTGGTGTTCTTTTCGCCGGACGGGGTTCTGGGGCTTTGGGACCGCTGGCGCGCGCGGCAGGCGCGGCGCGGCGATCCCCTGACCGGGGAGAAAGGCGAATGAACGCGCTGACCGCCCCGTCCCGGATCAGTTCGGTGTCCACCGGCGCCGCGCTGGAATTGCGCGGGGTGCAGAAGATGTTCGGTGCGCTGGCGGCGATTTCCGACATCACGCTGACCGTCGCCTCGGGCGAACGCCGCGCGGTTCTGGGGTCCAACGGCGCGGGCAAGACGACGCTGTTCAATTGCGTCACCGGGGATTTCCTGCCGACCTCCGGCACGATCCGGCTGTTCGGCGAGGACGTGACCACGTTTCCGGCCCATGAACGGGTGCGCCGGGGGCTGCGCCGCACCTATCAGATCAGCCTGCTGTTCGGGGGCTTGAGCGTGGCAGACAATGTCTATCTCGCCTGTCGCGGCGTGTCGCGCGCGCGGTTTTCCATGCTGCGCCCGCGCGTGGGCGACACGCTGCTGTCGCGCGCCGAGGAACTGATCGAGGCGGTGAACCTGACGGAGGCCTCGGGCACGCTGGTGGCCAATCTCAGCTATGGGCAGCAGCGCCAGCTGGAAATCGCGCTGGCTCTGGCCGGAGCGCCGCGGCTGATCCTGTTCGATGAACCGGCGGCGGGGTTGTCGCCGACCGAGCGCGGCGAATTGGTGCGGGTGCTGACCAACCTGCCGGAACATATCGGCTACGTCATCATCGAGCATGACATGGACGTCGCCCTGCGCGTCGCCGAAAGCGTGACGATGATGCACAACGGTACCGTCTTCAAGGAGGGCACGCCCGAGGAAATCGAGAACGACGCCGAGGTGCAGGAGCTTTACCTGGGGGACGGGCATGGCTGAACGGGGACGCGCGCCCGCGCTCGAAATCCGGGGATTGAACGTCTATTACGGCGCGTCCCATGCGCTGCAGGGGGTCGATCTGCGGCTCGATGGCGGCGTGTTGTCGGTGGTCGGACGCAACGGCATGGGCAAGACCACGCTCTGCAAGGCGATCATGGGGCTGGTGCCGGTGGCGTCGGGGTCGATCAGTTTCGCCGGGCAGCCGCTGGTCGGGAGGCCGCCGACCGAAATCGCGCGACTGGGGGTCGGGTATGTGCCGCAGGGCCGCCGGTTGTGGCCGTCGCTCACGGTCGATGAGCATCTCAAGATGGTCGCGACGTCGAGCGGGGCCTGGACAGTCGAGCGGATCTATTCGACGTTTCCGCGTCTGGCCGAGCGCAAGAGCAATGGCGGCGGTCAACTCTCGGGTGGCGAGCAGCAGATGCTGGCGATCAGCCGGGCTCTGTTGTCCAACCCGCGCCTCTTGGTGATGGATGAACCGACCGAAGGGCTGGCCCCGGTGATCGTCGCGCAGGTCGAGGAGATGCTGCAGAACCTCGCCGAAGAGGGCGATATCGAGGTTCTGGTGATCGAGCAGAATATCGGTGTCGCCTGCGCCATCGCCGATAATGTGGCGATCATGGTCAATGGCCAGATCAACCGTCTTGCTCCGGCGGCGCAACTGGCTGGCGACCGGGATTTGCAGCAGCGGCTGCTGGGGGTCGGGCGCCATGCCCATGACGACACGCCGGATTTGGCCGGACCGGCAGAAGACGCTTCGGCAGCGGCAGACCCGGCGCCACAACTGGCCAAGACCTATATGTCGAACCCAACCCCGCCGACGCGCTGGTCGCCACCGGTGCCGGTGGCGCATCTGGAAAGGCTGGCGCGGGTGCAGACGACAGCCGCCTCGAGCGCCCCCGAGGCCAGCAACGCGAGTGCCGAAATCCGTCCCTTGGCCGCGCCGGGGGCCGAGGTCGTGCTGGTCGCGGGCACGCTCGACACCAAGGCCGCCGAATTGCGGTTCATGCGCGATATCATCCGCGCGGCGGGGTTGCCGGTCCGGATGGTCGATCTGTCCACCAGCGGTGGCCATTCCGGCGCCGAGATCCCGGCGCACCAGATCGCGGCCTTTCATCCGCGTGGTGCCTCGGGCGTGTTTACCGGCGACCGGGGCCAGTCGGTTGCGGGCATAACGCTGGCCTTCCAGCGCTGGATCGCCCGGCAGGAAGGCATCGCGGGGGTGTTGTCAGCAGGCGGTTCGGGCGGTACGGCCATCGTCGCCCCGGCGATGCGGGCGTTGCCGGTGGGCGTGCCCAAGATGATCGTGTCGACCGTCGCCTCAAGCGATGTGCGCCAGTATGTCGGGGCGTCCGACATCACCATGATGCATTCGGTCGCCGATGTGCAGGGCCTGAACGCGATCACCGAAGAGGTGCTGGCCAATGCCGCGAACGCCATGGCCGGGATGGTCACGGCGCGCCGACAGGCGGCGGCGCGTGCGCCGCGCAAACCGGCCATCGGGCTGACCATGTTCGGCGTCACCACGCCTTGCGTGCAGCAGGTGACGGCGAAACTGTCGGAGGACTACGATTGCCTCGTCTTTCATGCCACCGGCATCGGCGGGCAGTCGATGGAAACGCTGGTCGACAGTGGCAAGGTGGAGGGCGTGCTGGACCTGACCACGACCGAGGTCTGCGACATGCTGTTCGGCGGTGTCTTTCCCGCCACCGAGGACCGGTTCGGCGCGATCATCCGCACGCGGCAGCCCTATGTCGGGTCGGTCGGGGCGCTGGACATGGTGAATTTCGCCGCCCCTGACACGGTCCCGGAGCGGTACCAGGGCCGCACCTTTTATGAGCACAATCCGCAGGTCACTCTGATGCGCACGACGCCGGCGGAATGCGCCGAGATGGGGCGCTGGATCGGCACGCGCCTGAACGACATGGAAGGCCCGGTGCGATTCTTCCTGCCCGAAGGCGGGGTGTCGGCGCTGGATGCGCCGGGCCAGCCGTTTCACGACGATGCCGCCCGCGCCGCGCTGTTTGATGCGCTGGAGGCGACCGTGCTGCAAACCGCCACTCGCCAGCTGATCCGGCGCCCCGAGCATATCAACGCGCCGGGGTTCACGGCGGCGGTGGTGGCGGCGTTTCGCGACCTGCACGGCGCGCCGCGCCCGTCCCGAAACAGTCCGTCCCGCCAAAAGAAAGAGGTCCGCAGATGATACCACGCAAAACCATCCTGGAAGGCTTCCGCGCCATGATCGCCCGGGGCGAACCGCTGATCGGCGGCGGTGCCGGGACCGGGCTGTCGGCAAAATGTGAAGAGGCCGGCGGCATCGATCTCATCGTGATCTACAATTCCGGCCGCTACCGGATGGCCGGTCGCGGCTCTCTCGCCGGGCTGATGCCCTATGGAGACGCCAACGGGATCGTTCTGGACATGGCGGGCGAAGTGTTGCCGGTGGTGAAACACACCCCGGTTCTGGCCGGGGTCTGCGCCACCGATCCGTTCCGGCTGATGGACGTGTTCCTGGACGAATTGAAACGCATCGGCTTTTCCGGGGTGCAGAATTTCCCGACCGTGGGGCTGATCGACGGCACCTTCCGCACGCAGTTGGAAGAGACCGGCATGGGGCTGGGGCTTGAAGTTGACATGATCGCCAAGGCCGCCGCCAAGGACATGCTGACGACACCTTACGTCTTTGACGAGGACAGCGCGACGGCGATGGCGAAGGCTGGCGCGGACATCATCGTCTGCCATCTCGGGCTGACCACGGGCGGGGCCATCGGGGCGGACACGGCGGTGACGCTCGACCAGTGTCCGGCGCTGGTGGATCAATGGGCCGAGGCGGCGCTGAAAGTGAACAAGGATGCCATCATCCTCGTGCATGGTGGCCCGGTCGCGATGCCCGAAGACGCCGAATACGTGCTTAAGAACACAGAGACATGCCATGGCTTTTATGGTGCCTCCTCGATGGAGCGCCTGCCGACCGAGGTGGCAATGACGGAACAGACCGCAGCGTTCAAACGCATCAAGCGGCAGTGATGGGGAGGACACCGACATGACCGGACAAATAATAGGGCAGCTGATCCTCTGGCTGATCCTCGCCGTTATCGTCATCGCGATCATCTACTGGGTGATGCAATGGCTCTATCGTCGATCCACCAAGGAAGTCGCCTTCGTGCGGACGGGGTTTCTCGGCGAAAAGGTGGTGATCGATGGCGGCGCTTTCGTCTGGCCGATCATCCATGACATCACGCCGGTCAATCTGAACACGCTGGCCCTTTCCGTCAGCCGGGCCAAGGAACAAGCCCTGATCACCAAGGACAGGATGCGCATCGACGTGGATGCGGAATTCTATGTCCGGGTGCGCCAGACCCGCGAGGCGGTCTCGACCGCCGCCGCGACCCTTGGTCGGCGGACGTTGGAGAGCGAGCGCCTTGACGGGTTGCTGGCCGGCAAGTTCGAAAGCGCTTTGCGCGCGGTCGCAGCCGAGATGACCATGTCCGAGATGCACGAAGGTCGGCACGATTACGTCGAGCGCGTGCGCGCGATGGCGCAGCAGGAACTCGAGAAGAACGGACTTGAGCTGGAAAGTGTCGCGATTGTCGATATCGACCAGACCGCGCTGGAATACTTCAACCCGTCCAACAGATTCGATGCCGAAGGTCTGACCGAGCTGATCAAGGATATCGAGGAACGTCGCACCCTGCGCAACAACATCGAACAGGAATCGATGATCCGCATTCGCGCCCGCAACCTCGAAGCGGAAAAGCAGGCACTGGACATCGAGCGCGCCAGCGAAGAGGCCCGGTTGTCACAGGAACGCGACGTCGAATTCCGCCGGGCCCAGCAACGCGCCGAGCTGGCGCGGGAACGTGCCGAACGCGAAACCGAAGCCGAAAGCGCCCAGATCGGCGCGCGCGAGGCGATCGAGAAGGCCCGGATTTCCAACGAACGCGCCATCGCCGAGGCCCGCATCGCCTCCGAACGCGATGTGCGCGCCCGCGAGATCGCCCGCACGCGGGAGATCGAGGCCGAGGAGATAGCCGCCAAGGAAGCCACCGAGACCGCCCGCATCCTGCAGGAACGCGCCGTGTCCGAGGCCCGGATTGCCAACGAACAGGACACCCAGGCCCGCGAGATCGCCCGCCAGAAAGCCATCGAAGCCGAGGAGATTTCGGCCCGCGAGGCCACCGAACGCGCCCGGATCGACCAGGAGCGCAATGTCGAGGAAGCCCGGATCGCTCGAGAGAGGGCCGTCGAGGAGGCCCGTATCGCCAAGGATCGCGACACGCAAACGCTCGAGATCGAACGCCAGCGCAGCCTGCGCGACGCCGAGATCGCGGCCAACGAAGCGAACGAAAAACGTCGCATGGCGCAGGATCTCCTGCTGGCCCAGACCCGGATCAAGGGCGAAGAGGACATCCGCCAACGCGAGATCGCGCGGCAGCAGGCGCTGGACGAGGCCGAGATCACGGCCCGCGAGACCGTCGAGCGGCTGCGTATCCTGCAGGCCGCCGAGGTGTCGGAGGCCCGCATCGCCGAGGACCGTCGCGTGCGCGAGTTGGAAATCGCCCGCCAGCAGGCCGTCGAGGCGGCGGAAATCGCCGCCAACGAAGCGGTCGAGGCAGCGCGGATCGCCCGCGAAAAGCAGATCGCGGCGAACCGTATCTCCGCCGACGAGGAGACACGCGAACTCGAGATCGCTCGCAACCAGGCTGTGGACCGGGCCCGCATCGCGGCCGACTCGGCCATCGAACAGGCCCGGATCGCGCAGAAGAAGACCGTCGAGGCCGAACGCATCGCCGCCGAACAAGAGGTGCGCGCGCGCGAGATCGTCAAGGAAGAGGAGATCGAGGCGGCCGAGATTGCCAGACGCGAAGCGGTGGAACGCAAGCGTGTCGTCGCCGAACTCGAGCTCGAACAGGAGCGCATCGCCAGCCAGAAGACGCGCGAAGTGTTCGACATCGAGCGCCGGCAGGCAGTCGAGGCCGCGGACGAGAAGCGGGTCGTCGCCCTGGCCGATCAGAAGGTCAAGCGCGCCGCCGCCGAGAGCAGCGTCAAACAGGCAGAAATCGCAGCCAAGCGCGACGTGGAAGCCGCGGATGTCGCCCGCGAGCAGGCCGTTGAGGCCGCCAAACTGGAGCGTCGCCGGTCGATCGAACAACTCGAGGTCGCACGGCTTCAGGCCTTGCGAGAAGCCGAGATCGGCAGCCGCGAAGATGTCGAACGCGCCCGGATCGCCTCCGAACGCGGTTTGGACGAAGTTCGGATCGGGCACGAGACCGAACGCCGCCGGCTGGAAGTCGAGCGCGAACGCCACGTGGAAACGGTGCAGATGGACAAGGCCATCGCGCTCTACAAGAAATCGCTCGAAGAAAGCGCCGCCCGTGCCGAAGCCGATGCCGCGCGGGCTTCTGCTGCCGAGGCCGAGGAGAGAGTGCAGACCGTGCGCGAAACCGAGGCCGCGAACCGGCGCAAGTCGGTCGATGTGCTGATGGCCGAAAAGGCCGCCGCCGAGGCCAAGCTGATCGCCGAGGCGGACAAGATCCGCTCGGAGGTCGAGGCCGAGGCACAGCGCCTCATCAACGAGGCCGAGAACGTGCTCACCGATCCGGCGCGCGCCTCGCTGTTCCGCCGCAAGATGCTGGAACATGTCGAAGGCATCGTGTCTGCGTCGGTCAAGCCGCTCGAAAAGATCCAGGATATTCGCATCATGCAGTTGGACGGCGTGACCGGCGGCGGCCACGGGTCCGGCGGCTCACCCACAGACGAGGTGATCAATTCGGCGCTGCGCTATCGCGTGCAGGCGCCGCTGATCGACTCTTTGCTGGCCGATATCGGGATCGAGGGCGGCAACCTGTCCAAACAGGGCGGTTTGATCCGCGAGGCATCGGACATGACCCGTGTGGCCAACGAGGTGTCCCGCTCGGCCAAGGCATCGGGTGACGGCGGCTCTTCGGGCGGTGGCGACAAGCCCTCGGGCGGGGAGAAGAGCTAGATGCCGCGCGTCTACATCTCCTCCGTCATCGATGCGCCCGCATCCCGGGTCTGGGACCGGGTGCGCGACTTCAACGGCCTGTCGCGCTGGCATCCACTGGTGCGGGACAGCCGCATCGAAAACGGTGAGCCACCGGACAAGATCGGCTGTGTGCGCGATTTCCATCTGCAGAACGGAGACCGCATCCGTGAAAAGCTGCTCGGGCTCAGCGACTACGATTACTTCTGCACCTATTCGATCCTCGAAAGCCCGATGCCGCTGACCGACTATGTTGCGACCCTGCGCCTCACCCCGGTGACCGACGGTGACCGATGCTTTGCGGAATGGACCGCCGAGTTCGAATGCGACGAGTCCGAGGCCGAAGGTCTGGTCACGGGCATCGGCGAAGACGTGTTTATGGCCGGGTTCTCGGCCCTGAAACGCCAGATTTCAGTCTGAGCCATGGTGAAGGTCGTCAAGAGCACCGTTCTGTACGTCCCTGTCGAGGCGGTCTGGGATGTGCTGCGCGATTTCAACGGACATGATGAATGGCACCCGGCCGTCGCCGACAGTGTCATCGATCGCGGCCAGCCGTCTGACAAGGTCGGCTGCGTGCGTCGCTTTCATCTCGCCGATGGCGCGGAACTGCGCGAACAGCTTTTGACCCTGTCCGATGCCGACATGGCGTTTTCCTATTGCCTGCTGGAAACGCCAGTGCCTCTGTTGAACTATGTCGCGCACGTGCGGCTGGCCCCGGTCACCGACGAGGACTGGACGTTCTGGCACTGGGAAAGCCGGTTCGACACCCCACCGGGGCGCGAGGTCGAACTGCACGACATGGTGGCCGAAAACATCTACCAGGGCGGGTTCGACGCGATCCGCGCGCATTTGGAGGCGGCGTAGCCATGACCGAGGTTCAAACCTATCCGACCATCGACGAGGCCGCCCGCGCGATGGCCCGGGGTGCGGCCTATATGGGCGGCGGCACCATCGTGATGCGCGAGGTGAATGCCGGCACGGCGGCGCCGGTCCTTGTGCGCACGGACGATCCGACGCTGCGCCAACTCCGGGCGCAGGGCGATACCGTGTCACTGGGCGCGGGTGTGACCATGGCGCAGATTCTGGCCGAGCCGCAGCTTGATTTCCTGCATCCAGTGGCTCGCCGGGTCGGCGGCCCGCAGGTGCGCAACATGGGCACTGTCGGCGGCAACCTGTTCGCCGCGCATCCTTATGGCGATTTCGCCGTCGCGTTGCTGGCGCTCGGCGCGCGGGTGCAATTGGCCGGGACTTCCGGCGCTCGTCCGGTCGAGGACGTCTTGCGCGATCGTGCGCGGCAAGTCGGCCTTGTCGCCGCGATCGAGGTTCCGCGTCCGCGCCATGGCAGCTTCGGGTTCACAAAGGTCAGCAGGGTCAAGCCCAAGGGCGTCTCGATCCTGTCGATTGCCGTTCTTGCGCCGCAGACCGGCGGCACGCTGCGCGGCGTCCGCGTCGCCCTAGGTGGCATGGGGTCGGGGCCCCTTCGGTCGGCGGCGGTCGAACGCGCGCTCGACGGCCAGCGCCTTGACAGGACGACGCTTGAGAAAGCGCAATCGGTAGCCTCCGATGGCCTGCAGCCTCCGACAGACGCCCTGGCCAGTGCCTGGTATCGCAGCGAAGTGGTTGGCGTGCATCTGCGCCGGCTGCTTCAATCCATGGAGTCCAGCTGATGGCCAAGATCCCCGTTACCTTCACGCACAATGGTACAGATCGCGCAGCCTTTGCCGATCCGGGCCAGAACCTGCTCGAATTCTTGCGCCGGGGTCTGGGCGATCTGTCACCGAAATACGGATGCGGCCAGGGCGCCTGCGGGGCCTGCACCGTGACCATCGACGGGCAGACCCAGCTTGCCTGCTTGGTGCTGGCGGAAACCGTGCAGGGGCGGGATGTGCGCACGGCTGCGGGGCTGGCTGACGGGGCCACGCTGGACCCGTTGCAGGAGGCCTTCATGGATCACTTCGCCGCCCAATGCGGCTATTGCACGCCGGGCATGCTGGTCTCGGCCCGTGCCTTGCTCGACACCAACCCGACACCAACACGCGAGGAGGTGATCGAGGCGATCTCGGGCAATCTCTGCCGCTGCACCGGCTATGAACCGATCATCGAGGCGATCCTCTCGGTCGCCGGGCGGAGGGCCACTGCATGAGCGCGCAATCGGGCAAGAACGGTTTCGAACTGCGCAAGGATCTCTTTGCCGATGAACGCGATGACAACCTCAACGAGATCGGCAAGCGCATCCGGCGGCAGGATATCGAAGGCCATGTCACGGGCCGCTCGCCCTTCTATGACGATCACCTATTTGACGGGCTTCTGCATATCCGCTGCGTGCGCTCGCCGCATCACCACGCAAGGATCCGCCGCATCGACACATCCCGCGCGGCGGGTATGGACGGCGTCGTGCGCATCGTCACCGGCGCCGATGTGCCGGTGAACCTGAACACGCTTCTGTCTCTGCTGGATTTCGGGCTGGATGACGAGCCAGTCCTGTCGCATGCCAAGGTCGCCTACAAGGGTGAACCGGTTGCCGCCGTCATCGCCGCGACCGAAGCGCAGGCCCGCGCCGCCGCACAGGCGGTGCAGGTCGACTGGGAGGTGCTGCCCCATGTGCTTGACGTGGAAGAAGCGCTGAAACCCGGTGCGCCCACGGTGAATGAAACCTACCCGGCCAATGCCTTTGTCTATCACGGAAAATACGACCACCAGAAACTGCGCTATGGCGATGTCGACCGGGCGCTGGCCGAAGCCGACCACGTGGTCGAAGGCCGCTACGAGATGTCGCCCATCGAACAGGCCCCGATCGAAACCTGCGGCGCGATCGCAGCGCAAGAACAGAACGGGCGCTATGTCTGCTACACCGGCACACAGGCGTTGTTCTTTTCGCTGGGCACTGCGTCCAAGGTGCTGAACCTGCCGTCCTCAAGGCTGCATTTCATCGGCGGCACCGTCGGGGGCGGGTTCGGCGGCAAGGTGGATTCGATCCATGAACCACTGGCCATCCTCGGCACCATGCTCACCGGACGGCCCTGCAAGAGCCAGTGGGACCGCGAAGAGGAAATGCAGGTAGGCGCACCGCGCGGGGCCGAACGCTGGTACGTCACCGACGGGGTGATGAAGGACGGGCGGATCACCGCGCGCAAGTTCACCGGCTATTTCGACAGCGGGGCGTATACGCGGCTGTCGTCCTACGCGATCATCAAGGGTGTGGGGCATCTGCCGGGACCCTACACGATCCCCAACGTTTATGCCGATGTCTATTGCGTCTACACCAACCGCACGCCGGCGACGGCGATGCGCGGCTTTGGCATCACCGGCGTCGATTTCGCCATCGAGGCGCATATGGACAAGGTGGCGGAACGGGTCGGGATGAACCCGGTGGACCTGCGCATCCTCAATGCCTATCGCGACGGTGACATGAAGGCGCACCGGCGGGTGGCCAAGAACTGCGCGCTGGTGGAATGCTGCCAGGTGGCGGCAGAGAAAGCCGGTGTCAGACTGTCGCCCGACCCTTTGGCGGCGACGTCCATGACCGGCGGCGGCGGGCCACGCGGCGCGCTGCCCGCGCATACGGCGACGGATGAAAACGGCCGGGTCGAAGGCTTTTCCTCGGGCAGCTACGCGCAAAAGGACGGCGTGTCCGTACAGCCCGTTGCGGCGTCAAAAGCGCCCGCGATGGCCACAGGCCAGCGCGCGCCCGGCGGGGGGTCGACCCCGCCGCAGGGCGTGTCTGCCCCCTCGCCCGCGCCGCCGGCACCGGTGCCGAGCCAGCCCGCGGCAAAGAAGCCCGCCCGCTCCGGCGCGATGCGGTTTTCCTCCCTTTCCGGTTTCAGGAGGCGCTGATGACCCGGCACACCGGCCGCGGCTTTGCGGCGATCAACTATCCCATAGGCATGAATCTCGGCGGCGACCCGAGCCAGGCACTGGTGCACTCCAACCCGGACGGCAAATTCACCGTCGCGCTGTCGGCCATTGACCTCGGCCAAGGAATGAAATCCGTCACCCGCCAGATCGCTGCGGAAACCCTCGGCGTGCCGATCGCCGATGTCTATGTCGACACGGCGGACAGCGACACCGGCCCGCATGACATGGGCTCGTTTGCGTCACGCGGTACGCATCGCATGGGCAATGCGGTGATCGAGGCGTCGCTTGAAGCCCGCTCGGTCATGCTCGAGGCAGCGGCGGAAGAGCTTGAGGTCGATGCCGGCGATCTGGTGACCGATGGGCAGGGCAACATCCACGTGCGCGGCGCGCCGTCGCGGTCGATCACCACCATGGCGGCGGCGCAGGCAGCACAGTTCAAACAGGGCCGCACCATCGCCGGGCGCGGCATCTTCCTCGTGCCGCTCTCTGACGTTGACCCGGAAACCGGCGAGATGTCCCCGGTCACCACCTTTGCGCATGCAGCCCTTGTGGTCGAGGTCACCGTCGACGACGAAACCGGCGAGGTCGAGGTCGTCGACATCCAGTCCGCCTACGAGGTCGGGCGCGCGCTCAACCCAGGACTTGTCGAACAGCAACTGCGCGGCGGCGCCTGGATGGGGATGAGCCACGCGGCCTGGGAAACCACCGAACCCTATTATCCCGCGCGCGATCACGGCCCGGTCGATTTCAACCACTACGTCATGCCCGGTCCTGGCGATCTGGCGACGCACCATATCAGCGTGCTGGAACGCCCCGCCGAAGACGGCCCGTATGGCGGCAAGGGCCCCGGCGAAATGTGTGCCAACCCGGTGCTGCCCGCCGTCGTCAACGCGGTCTATGACGCGGTCGGCGTGCGCATCGATGCGCTCCCCGTGACGCCCGAGAAGGTGCTTCGGGGCCTACAGGCCAATGGCGGTGCGCGTCCAAGGCAGGCGCTCTGATGCCGATCCGACGTCTTCCCCGCGGGCTTGAGACGCCCGAGACGCTGGCACGGTCCTTGCGCGATGCGCAATATATCGCGTCCGAAAGCCTGGCCACAGCAGCGTTTCTGGCCTTGTCGCTGGGCAAACCGCTTTTGGTCGAGGGCGCGCCGGGTGTCGGCAAGACCGAGGCGGCCAAGGCGCTGGCTTCGATCCTGGGGCGCGAACTGGTGCGGCTGCAATGCTATGAAGGCGTCGATGCGTCGGCGGCGATGTATGAATGGAACTTTCCGCGCCAGATGCTGGCGATCCGGCAGGCGGGCGAGGACCATGTCAACCTCTATGCAGATGACTTCCTGATCGCGCGCCCGATCCTTCAGGCGCTGGAAAAACCCGGCGAGCGGGTGTTGCTGATCGACGAGATCGACCGGTCGGACCATGAATTCGAAGCCTTCCTTCTTGAATTTTTGTCCGATTTCACCGTTTCCATCCCCGAACGCGGCACGATCCGCGCAGCGGAGCCGCCGGTGGTGATCCTGACCAGCAACCGCACCCGCGAACTGCACGAGGCGCTGCGCCGCCGCTGCGTCTATCACTGGATCGATTACCCGGACCCGGCTCTGGAAGCGCAGATCGTGATGATGCGCGCCTCCTCCGTGGCGACGGACACCGCGCGCAAGGTCGTCGCGGCGGTCGGCGCTTTGCGGGCCAAGCCTCTGGCCAAGCCTCCCGGTGTCGCGGAAACCGTGGAATGGGCCGAGGCGGCCACGCTGCTCGCCAGCCAGGGCGCGCCCTGGCCCCGCGCCTTTGCCGCTGCCATCGGTGTCGCGCTCAAGGATCAGGACGACCTGGCCTATGTCGCGCCCCAGCTTGACCGCATCCTGGCCGAGGCCGTGGCATGATCGCGCGCCCGCTCGCCCCGTTCCTCGCCTTTCCGGCGGCGCTGCGGCAGGCGGGCTTTGCCGCAGCACCGGAACAGACCGAAAGCTTCATCGCCGCGACCGGACTGCTCGGGCCGCGGGCGCTGGTGGATATCCGCCACGCGGCGCATGCGATCTTTGGCCCCGGACCGGGCCGGCAGGCGGAATTCGATCGCATTTTCGACACCGTGTTTCTGGGCCGCGCCTTTGCTGCTCCGGCCGAGGGCACACCCGAAGATTTGCCGCAGGCTTATGACGGTGCCGAATTCGATTTGATGCCCGAGGCCGAAGAGGAAGAGCCGTCTGGGGCCGACACGACCCGCGCCGAACGGTTGACCCAGCGTATGCTCGATGGGGCATCCGACGACACGGCTTTGCGTGCCTTTGCCCGCGCCGCCCCCGACGCGTTGCCGCGGCGCAATTCGCGCCGGATGCAGGGCAGCAAGGGCCGGCTGCCCGATCCCGTGCGGGCCTTTCGCGAAATGCTGCGCCATGACGGTGAGGTGACGCGCCTGCCGACCCGCCGCCGCCGCGCGCGCCAGCGCCGGGTGCTGCTGCTGATCGACATTTCCGGGTCGATGAAGGCAGGCACCGACGGCGCGCTGCGGTTTGCGCATACGCTGATGCAGGCGGGCGAGCGAGTCGAAGCGTTCACGCTGGGCACGCGGCTCACGCGGGTCAGCCGCGCGCTGCGGCACCGCAACCGCGATCAGGCACTGACGCTGGCCTCGGGCCTTGTGGCGGATTGGGATGGCGGCACGCGGCTGGGCGACTCGCTGGCCGCCTTCCTCGCCGTCCCACGCTTTGCGGCCTTTGCGCGCGGCGCGCTGGTGGTGATCCTGTCTGACGGTCTGGAACGTGGCGGGCCGGAAACCCTGGTGGCGGCGATGGCGCGCCTGCGGGGCTTGGCCTGGTCGGTCATGTGGCTGTCACCACTGGCGGCGGAACAGGGGTATCGCCCCGAAACCACCGCATTGCAGGCCATCGCGCCGATGATCGACCGGTTCGGCGACGGACAGAACCCGGCAGCGCTGGCGCGCGAAGTTCTGGCGTTTTCCAGTGGGGCACGACCATGACGATCACCGATGCGCATTTCCACGTCTGGCGGCAAGCCGATCTGCCCTGGCTCATGGGGCCAATGCAACCGCGTATCTTCGGCCCCTACGAGTCGATCCGGCGCGATTACCCGATCTCGGAATATCTCGCTGATATCGCCGGCACCGGCGTGACCCGAGCGGTTTACGTGCAGGCCAACTGGCCCACCGACAAGGCGGTGGAGGAAGCCGAGTGGATCGCGGCGCTCAATGCCGAAACCGGCTGGCCGCAAGGCATCGTCGCCTATGCCGACATGACCGACCCGGACGCGCCGCGCCTGCTGGAGCGGCTGGCGCGGCTCCCGTTGGTGCGCGGTATCCGGCAACAGTTTCACTGGCACAAGACCCCCGAGTATCGGTTCGCGCCGCATGACGACCTGTGCCGGGATGCGACGGTGCAGCGCAATATCGCGCAGCTGCCCGATTTCGGATTCGCTTTCGACTTGCAGGTGTTCGCGCCGCAGATGGCCGGGGCGCTGGAACTGGCGCAGGCCTGCCCAAGGACCGATTTCGTGCTGCAACATGCCGGGATGCTGGAAGACACCAGCCAACAGGGTCGGCAGGAGTGGCGGGACGCGATGGCCCTGCTGGCGCAAGCGCTGAATGTCAACGCCAAGCTGTCGGGCTTTGGCACGTTCCTTCACCGCTGCGACCCGGAGCACATCGCTTGGCTGAGCCATGAAACGCTTACGCTCTTTGGCGCGGAACGCTGCCTTTGGGGTTCGAACTACCCGATCGAAAAGCTCTGGACCGACTATGCGCCCTTGCTGGCGGCGCATCGATCGGCTGTGCGAGCGCTGCCAGACCAGGCGCAGGCGGCCATTTTCAATGACACAGCGGCCCGGGTCTACCGGCTGAACTGAGACGAGGGAGGAACAAGAATGGCACTCGAAATCAAGGTGCTCGACTATGGCGACATCGAACTGGAATCGAGCTTTCTGGTGCTCGGGCGGGAATGCGGGCGTACCCGCCGAGTGCCGGTCTATGGCTTCCTGATCCTCGGCGGGGAGTACCCGATCGTGGTGGACACAGGGTATCGCGACAACGCGATCATGGAATCGCTGGGGATGCGGGGCCTTCAGTTCCACGAGAACATGATCGAACGGCAACTGGCCAATCACGGCGTCAAGCTGGGCGATGTGCGCTACGTGCTGCACACCCATCTGCATATCGATCACGCGGGAAAGGACGATCATTTCCCGATGAACACGACCGTGGTCATCAACCGGCGCGAGTTGGAATATTCGGTGTCGGGCCTGATGCATCCGCAGTATCCCAAGCCCGACATCATCCATCTGGTCGAACGGCTGCACACGCCTGGGGCGCTGCGGCTGGAAGACCTCGAGATCACCGGGCCGGTGGAGTTGATTCCCGGTGTGTTCCTCGAAGCCGCCGGGGCCCACACCGAAGGGTCGATGAACGTGCATGTGGACACCACCGAGGGTCGCGCCACGATCTGCGGCGACGTGATTTATGACTTTCAAGACCAGGTGATCGAACCGGACCGCTCCTTCGGCCCCGAGGAATACCAGGTCACCGGCAATCATGGCGGGTCCAAACGCGCGGAAAAGGGCGCGATCCGCAAGCTGATGTATTCCAAGGCAAAGTTCCTGCTGCCGGTGCATGACAAGGGTGCCGTGATCGAGAACGGGCGCGTCATCGGGCGGTTGGGAATGTCGGTGCCCGGCCCGGTCGAACAATCGGTGCCGCGTCGCAACTGGTTCCCGATGTAGAGCGAGGAAAGCGTCATGTCGCATGAAGCCCTGGACCCGGCCTTTCGCCAGTTGATCGAGGAACACGCCCCGGTGGTGCAGGCGGCGTCGGGCTGCACCTTTACCGAAGGGCCGATCTGGCACCCGGTCGATCACTATCTGCTGTTTTCCGACATGCCGGCCGACATCCGGCGCAGGCTCGACAAGGCCGGTGTGCGCGAGGTGATGTCGCCGTCCCACAAGGGCAACGGCATGACCTATGACGCCGACCTGAACCTTCTGGTCTGCGAGCATTCCACGTCCTCCGTCACCCGGTTCCGCCCCGATGGGCAGCGAGAGGTGTTGGCCAGCCATTTCGAAGGCCGCGAGCTGAATTCTCCCAACGATCTCTGCGTGAAATCGGATGGCTCTGTCTGGTTCACCGACCCTTGGTATGGCCGCATGCCGGGGTTCGGCGTCGAACGCCCGCGCGAATTGGGCTTTCAGGCGGTTTACCGCCTGCCGCCGGGCCATCGCGCCGGGGACGAACCGCAGCTTGTGGTCGACCGCTACACGTTCAGCATGCCCAACGGGCTGTGCTTTTCACCCGACGAAAGCCTGCTTTACATCAACGACACCGAGCAGGCGAACATCCGGGTCTATGACGTCAAGGGCGACAAGCTGGTCAATTGCCGAATCTTCGCCACAGGCATCAAGGACAGCTTGAAGCCCGGTGTGCCGGACGGCATGAAGTGCGACGCTTCGGGCAATGTCTGGGTCACGGCACCTGGCGGGCTGTGGGTCTATGCGCCGTCCGGGAAGCTGATCGGCAAGGTGGCGATCCCCGAAATGGCGGCGAACCTGCATTGGGGCGGCCCGGATTGGCGGACGCTTTACGTCTGCGCGACGACCAGCGTCTATGCGGTCACCACGAAGGTCGGCCCGCGCAATGAACCCTTCATGCGGGCGCGACGCGCGCCCGCCGCGCAGTCAGATATCACAGAAGGCAACGGACCGCTTCGGCTTGAAGCGTCGCGTTGCGCGCTTGTCATCCAGGACATGCAGAACGACGTGGTGATGGAAGGCGGAGCCTTCGCCGACTCGGGCGCGCCTGATCATTGCCGCAGTCAGAATGCCCTCGCCAATGTGGCGGCACTGGCTGCGCGTTGCCGAGAGTTGGGCGTGCCGGTGATTCACGTCCATTTCCTCGTGCCGCCGGGCGCCGCGGGCCTGACCTTGAACGCGCCGCTCTTCGAAGGCGTGATCGACAACAATGCGCTGGTGCGGGGAACCTGGGGCGGAGCCCCTGCCCCCGGTGCCGAGCCGCAAGACGGCGATCACATCGTCGAAAAGATGCGCATGTCGGCTTGGGAGGGAACCAATCTTGAAACGATCCTCAAGGCCGAAGGACGCGATGTGATCATCGAAACCGGCGCCTGGACCAACATGTCGATCGAACACACCGCCCGCACCGGGGCGGACAAGGGATACGTGATGGTGATCCCGGAAGACGGCTGTTCGACGATGAACGCCGATTGGCACAATGCGAGCATCAATTATGCGCTTCAGAACGTGGCTCTGGTGACAAAGACCGCGGACGTCATCGCGGCGCTCAGGTAGGGGGAAGACATGAACAGGTATGATTTCGAGGGACAGGTGGCTGCGATCACCGGAGGCGCACAGGGCATCGGGCTTGCCGTGGCGCGGCGCCTGCATGCGTCGGGTGCGCACGTGGTTTTGTGGGACCTTGACGGCGACCTCGCCGCCTCCGCCGCAGCAGAGCTTGGCGACCGGGCCGACGCGGCGCAACTGGACGTGACCGACGCCGACGCCTGCGTCGCCCTCGCCCGGGACGTGGTCGCGCGGCACGGCAGAATCGACGCGCTCGTGACCTCTGCCGGTGTCGCGGGCTCGAACGCGCCGGTCACCGAATACGACGTCGCCGAATGGCACAGCATCGTCGCGATCAACCTGCATGGGATCTTTCATACCTGCCGCGCAGTGCTGCCGATCATGGCAAAGGCCGGCTATGGCCGCGTCGTCAACATCGCCTCGATCGCCGGCAAGGAGGGAAACCCAAATGCCGGCGCATATTCCGCGTCCAAGGCCGGGGTGATCGGGTTGACCAAGACACTGGGCAAGGAGCACGCCGGCGCCGATATCGCGGTGAACTGCGTGACCCCCGCCGCCGCGCGCACCCGGATCTTCGACCAGATGAGCCAGAGCCATATCGACTTCATGCTCTCCAAGATCCCGCGCGGACGGTTCCTGGAGGTGGACGAAGCCGCAAACATGATCGCCTGGCTTGCCAGCCGCGAAAACTCTTTCACCACGGGCGCGGTTTTCGACCTATCCGGCGGACGCGCCACCTACTGAACGCCGCGAAATTCTGATGGGAGTTCAGTCCAAAAGGGGGTGATCGGTCGTGGTTTCCATCGGCGAGGCTGACAGACATTCCACACGCGACAGTCCGTGAAAATACGGAAAGCACGTCTGTCGCGGTTGGACGGACGTTCAATGGCAAGCTAGCTCGAGTGCAAAGGTTTTGACGGGACCAGTCTACTCGCAGAGCTCCGTCAACAGCCATTCCGCGCGCTCGACATGTGTGCGGGCTACTGCGAGCTTTGTCTCCAAGCGAGCTTTCTTTTCGGCGGAATGCGCGAAGGCGATCTCTGCCTCAAGCTCTTCGATCTTTCGCTTGAGCTTGGCCAGAACTTTCTCGACGTGGCTCGGCTTGATTTCGCTCGCCTTCCCACATTCGAGGCGTTCGTTGTAGTCCACCACCTTGGCTGCAAGTTTCTTCAAGCCCATTTGCGCGACTCCAAATTTTCCAAGGCTTTTTCCCGGGTCAGTTTCATGACGTTTTCGCAGGGGCTTTCGCTGACGCGCCCGGCATCGACCGAGGGCCCGCATCACCCGTGCTTTCATCTATCTCTTCTTCGTCGAGCGACAGGAGGCTTTCGACTTCGGCCATGGAACTGTCGCGTTCGACGTAGTAGCTGCGGGCGGCCTCGATCAATTGGCGCATCGCTCCGTATGCATAACCCGAGTCATTCATGAAAGACGTCGCCGCACCCGGGCTGAGGTCGCCGGCACGGATCAGTTCATCCACGCGATGCGTGGTCTGGCGCATGGCATCCTCGATCTGGGCGCGCTCCTGATCCAGCCACAGCCCACTGCGGTCCTCTGGCGCGGCAAGCTCCATTTTCCTGATTTCCACCGCGATCCGCGCGATTTCGCTCCTGAGGCTGTCATACAGTTCGGTGACGGCCCCCTTGGGACGCGTGGTGTAGTTCAGGACGTTCTTGCGCAAGTGTTTGATGGACTTGACCGCCTGAACAATATCGGTCGCGACGTCGCGCAGTTCATAGACCCGGTCGGCGATCTCGGGGGGCAGTCGCTTGTCTCCGGCACGTGTCGCGAACTCGACGATGGCGGAATAGATCGTCTTGACCCTGGTTTCATACGCGTCGGCAAGGTCAAGGTCCAACGGGGCGCGGCTCTTGCGGACCGTCGCCGCGATGTTGTCCGTTGCGAAGATCTCGGTCTGGTGCAGGTTGAGTCCATGCAGGATCAGTTCGATCGCGTTCTCATAGAGGTGAAGAACTTCCTTGCTCAGAGCGATTTCGAGCGTTTGCGGAAATTCGTCCACGGCTTCGTTCAGATACCGAGGTCGACTGACATCCGGCTGGGGAGCCGGGATACGACGTTCGAGCAGCGCGACCAGCCGTTGCAGAAACGGCAGCATGAGAGCGACCCCGAGGACATTGAATATCGTGTGGAAAACCGCCAGTTTCAGCGCGTAGTCATCCGGAGTGATCCCGACCAGGCCGCTGATCGCGTCGACCATGTCGCGCAGTTGGCCAATGAAGATCAGGGCGACGCCAGCAGTCAGGGTATTGAAAATCAGGTGCGCCAACGCGAGGCGCTTGCCCTGATGGTTCGCGCCGAGCGAGCCGATGATCGCCGTGATGGTGGTGCCGATGTTGGCGCCAATCGCCAGCGCCAGCGCGTTCTCATAGCTGATCTGTCCGGCGGCGAGAGCTGTCAGGATAAGCACCATCGTTGCGTGGCTGGACTGCATGACCACAGTCGCGAAGGTGCCGACGAGCGAATAGACGACCAGACCGATCAATCCCGACAGTGCAAAGCGTGTCAGGTCGATCTGGTCCTTGAACGCGTCAAAACCCTCTTTCATGTGGTGGATGCCAAGGAACAGGAACCCGAGGCCGGCGAGCGCATAGCCGATCCCCCTCAGGGGCTTGGATTTCTGAAACACAAGGACGATGCTGAGCGCGATCATCGGCATGGCATAGGCCGCGATGTTCACCTTGAGCCCGAGCCCCGCAACCAGCCAAGCGCCGGTGGTTGTCCCTATGTTGGCACCAAAGATGATCCCCACACCCCCGATCAGAGAAATCAACCCGGCGCTGAGAAAGGATATTGTGATCACGGAGACGAGAGAGCTGGACTGCAGCAGGCTGGTGGCGACGATCCCGAAGCCGATCGCACGCGGAGTTGTTGCTGTCGCGCGGGCGAGAAGCTGTTCCAGCGTGCCGCCCCCGAACAGCTTGAAGCCGTCCTCCAGCATCAGCATTCCAAACAAGAAGATAGCGACGCCGGCTGCGATCTCCTGAGCGTCCGGACTGAGCCAGAATGTCACCAGAAGTGCGCCGATCACGACCGGAAGATAGTAGCGAGTCATGCCGGCGAACCAGACGGAACCAACCGTTCCCGCAACAAGGTCGGGCACCACAGGAATGGAGAAGACCGACCGAAGGTGCAGCTGTTTTGTCCCTCCTCCTCTCTCAAGTCAGTCTCCCTGAACACCGTTGCGCAATAGAGACATAAGGCCCGCCTTGTCGTCTGTCTTTGACGTGGCTCACATTCAACCTCGGGAATCTGTAGATGATCGCTCCATCCATTGCGAAGCTTGGGGGGACGCATTGTGTTGAAAACCGAAAACGTCGAAAGCGCTGTTCAACGAAACCGCGATGAGCTGTTCCGCTTCGGAACGGCCCTGATCTTCATCGTGGGCATCATGCTGTTCACCATCGTACGGACCGATGGCGGCATCGACGGCATCCTTCTGGTCGCGGCAGCCATGATCGGTGGGTACATGGCGATGAACATCGGCGCGAACGATGTCGCGAACAATGTCGGCCCGGCCGTCGGATCGCATGCCATAACGCTGACCGGAGCGATCGTGATCGCGGCCTTTTTCGAAGCCGGGGGGGCCTTGATCGCGGGGGGCGATGTCGTTGGAACGATCAAGAGCGGGATCATCGACCCTGAACTGGTCGCCGATCGCGACACGTTCATCTGGCTGATGATCGCCGCCCTGCTCGCCGCCGCGGTCTGGCTGAACTTCGCGACCGTGGTTGGCGCCCCGGTGTCGACCACGCATTCCATCGTCGGCGGGGTGCTCGGAGCAGGCATCGCGTCGGCGGGCTGGGGGATCGCGGATTGGTCGGTCGTGGGAAAGATCGCCGCAAGCTGGGTGATTTCGCCGCTCATGGGCGGGCTCATTGCGGCTGGTTTCCTGTATGTGATCAAGCGCACCATCACCTACAAGCGAGACGTGCTCGGCGCGGCAAACCGCATGGTTCCGGTGTTCGTCGCGATCATGGCCTGGGCTTTCACCACCTATCTGATTCTGAAGGGCGTGAAGAAGATCGTCAGCGTGTCCTTTCCGGTCGCATTTCTGGTTGGTCTGGGGTTGGCCGGTGCCGTCTATGTGCTCATGCGCCCCTACATCGCGCACCGCACCGTCGCGCTTGAAAACCACAAGGCCAGCGTCAACGACCTGTTCACGGTGCCCCTGATCTTCGCGGCGGCACTGTTGAGCTTTGCACATGGCGCCAATGACGTGGCCAACGCGGTTGGTCCGCTGGCCGGCATCAACGATGCCATTGTCGGCGGTGGCGTGACCACCAGTGCTGCCATCCCCATTTGGGTCATGGCGGTGGGTGCGATCGGCATCGCCCTGGGTCTGGCGCTCTATGGGCCGAAACTGATCCGGACGGTCGGAAGCGAGATCACCGAACTGGACAAGACACGAGCCTTTTGTATCGCGCTGGCTGCGGCAATCACGGTCATCATCGCCTCGCAACTGGGCTTGCCCGTCAGTTCGACCCATATCGCCGTCGGTGGAGTCTTCGGCGTCGGGTTCCTGCGCGAATACATCAAATCCAGCTATGCAAACATGCTGGAACAGATACGAGACCATCATGCAAACCATGATCCCGAGGCCGTGGACGAGTTTCTCGCCCGGTTCGAGGCGGCCGATGTGGCGATGAAGGGCGAGATGCTGCGTAACATGAAGGCACAGGACTCACAGGATCGCCTGCTGGGAAAGCGCGAAAGACGCGACCTCGGTCGTGTGCATCGCGTTGAACTGGTCAAGCGCAACCTTCTGCTGCGTATCGCGGCGGCATGGATCGTCACGGTCCCGGTCGCCGCGGTCCTCGCGGCGATGTTCTTTTTCATGTTGCGCGGGATGCTCTTGCCTTGAACACCGGTTGTATCAGACGAGTTTGAACCCTTTTCAGCGACAACATCGACTGCGGATCTTGCGCCCGGAAGGGTTTGTGCCACTCGGCAAGAACAGCAGTTTCAGTGGCTCGGTCGCATGCTCTCGCAGCGCGAACAGGTCGCGGGCAACGAACGTATGGTATCAATCCACGCAGACACTCTGTTATATGGCTTTTCAGGACAGGGATGGAACGTCTCATGTGCTCCAAAGATGCCAAGCCACCCTGCCCGCTCCACCGTCCATTCATCTGACCGAGCGGAGGAGCGACCTGCAAACGTAGGTACGCGGCGAGCCCTTCAAGCACGCAAGAGTTCTCAAAAGCTGTTCCCGCGGAATTGAGAATCGCGGCTTGCGTACCGTTTGCCAACAACGCTGCTATGGGTCACTTTAGCACGCATGGATATCCTGCAAGCAGATCACGATGCACTCCTTGTCGTCATGTCCGGCGTTGTCGCGCTGGTTGCCGGCTTTACCGGGCTGTCCTTGACTCGTGACTTGTCTCGCAAGCCGGTTCTCCAAAGGCAGATTTCGATCGCACTCGCCTCGATCGCATTGGGCGGCGGTATATGGTCCATGCATTTCGTCGCGATGCTGGGTTTGGAACTGCCCGTTCTATTCTACTACGATGCCGCGATCACGCTTGTTTCCGCGCTCACGGCGATACTGATCGTCGGCGCTGCCCTGCTCTTGCTGCATTTCGTAAAACGTACACCTCGCGTGATCACTGCGGCGGGTGGGATCGTCGGCGTCGGCATCCTCGGGATGCATTACATCGGCATGGCGGGGCTACAGCTTTGTCGACCGATCTATACGCCCTTCGGCATCATCTTCTCTTCCGTCGTGGCGATCTGCCTGTGCATCGCGGCCTTCTGGATCGCCTACGGGCGCCGCCAGAAGCGCAACATCGTTCTTGGAACGATCTGCTTCGCTATCGCTGTTGTCTCGGTCCATTTCCTCGCGATGGCCGGAACGAGTTTCGTTGTGGTCCCAAGTCGGAACGAGTTCGGCCCAACCATGAGCAACGAGGTCCTTGCCCTCGGCGTGATCCTGTCGAGCTTCGTCCTGTTCGGCACGTTCCTGTGGGTCAGCGTCACCTACCTGGTGGTGGAGGAGAGCGAGGACGGTTCGAACAGGGATGACGCCCCTGCCCCTGCCCCTGCACTTGCAGCGGAAACGGGTTCAGCGACACCCATTTTTCCCGGCCTCCAGATCCCTTGCGAGCGCGACGGCACGCGTATCTTCATTTCGCCTGCTGATGTTGCATTGGTGCGGGCCGATGGGCATTACACCCAAGTTTACACCGAGCAGGACCGGCTGTTTTGTGTCTGGCCGATTACCGAAGCCTCCAAGCGGCTTGTCCCGGCCGGGTTTCTTCAGACCCATCGAAGCTATCTGGTCAATCCGGGCAAGGTCTCCCGCTTCGAGCGGGAAAAGGACAAAGGGCGCTGCATCTTTTCAGCCTATGATTTGCCGCCCGCTCCGGTGAGTCGTTCGAAGCTGAAGTTCATCCAGGACGCCCTGAGCGCGCAGCCCGGCGCAGTTCATGTCGCCTGAGGCGCATTTCGTGCAAAACCGCTGTTATTGATGATATTTTGCGGGCGGCGACATTCCGCCGCATGCATGGTCCCCCTCAACAAGAACGACCGCTTTTTGGGAGGAGAGCCGAATGATACCAGCGGCATTTGAATATCATCGTCCCCAGGACATGGCCGAGGTTCTGGCCGTGCTCGAGGAACACGGAGACGAAGCGCGCGTGATGGCAGGCGGGCACAGCCTGATCCCGATGATGAAACTGCGCATGGCCGACGTGCCCCACTTGATCGATCTGCAGGATGTCGGCGGTTTGTCGAACATCGACATTGGCGATGACAGCATCCGCATTGGCGCCATGGTGACCCAGGCTGCCATTATCGATCACGAAGGGCTCGGAGCGGTGGCTCCAATCCTGCGCGAGGCGGCCCTGCAGATCGCCGATCCGCAGGTGCGCTACATGGGCACTGTCGGCGGCAATGTCGCCAACGGCGATCCCGGCAACGACATGCCGGGCCTGATGCAATGCCTCGATGCCACCTTCACTGTCGTTGGTCCGGAGGGAGAACGCGACATTCCGGCCCGTGAGTTCTACGAGGCGGCCTACATGACCGCGCGGGAAGATGACGAGGTTCTGACCAGCGTCACGATCCCGCTGCCGAGGGGCGGATACGCCTATGAAAAGCAGAAGCGGAAGATCGGTGACTATGCCACCGCCGCCGCGGCTGTTCAGATCGAGAATGATGGGGGCACCTGCGCCTCTGTCGCCATCGCGATGACGAACCTGAGCGACACACCGGTCTACTCCGAAGCGGCCGGAGCCGCCCTCGTGGGCACGTCCGTCGACGATGTCGCGATCAAGGCGGCTGTTGCGGCCATGCTGGGCGACATCGATCCGACGGAGGACAACCGCGGTCCGGTCGCGTTCAAGAAACACGTGGCTGGCGTGATCCTGCGCCGCGCCATCGAGCGCGCCTGGTCGCGCGCGTAAGGGAGGGGTCACATGTCAAACAAGATGCACATCAAGCTGAAGGTGAACGGCAAGGACGAGGAATTCCTGGCCGATCCGCGCGAACTGCTGATCTATACGCTGCGCGAGCGGCTGAACATCACCGGACCCCACATCGGATGCGAAACGTCGCATTGCGGCGCCTGTACCGTGACCATCGATGGCAAGTCGGTCAAGGCCTGTACGATGTTCGTGGCACAGGCCAGCGGCAAGGAGATCACCACCATTGAAGGCATTGGGGGACCGGATGACCTGCATCCGCTGCAAACCGCCTTCAAGGAGCACCACGGGCTTCAGTGCGGCTATTGCACACCCGGGATGATCACCCGTGCGGCAAAACTGCTTGAGGAAAACCCGAACCCCACCGAAGAGGAAATCCGCTTCGGCATGGCCGGCAATATCTGCCGCTGCACCGGTTACCAGAACATCATCAAGTCGATTCAGGCCGCTGCGGCCGAGATGAATGCAGCCAAGGAGGCCGCGGAATGAAGGACGAAGTCACACGCGAAGACCGCGTCGCCAACCTGAAGGGACTGGGGTGCTCGCGCAAGCGGGTCGAGGATGCTCGCTTCACCCAGGGCAAGGGAAACTACGTCGACGACATCAAGCTGGACGGGATGCTGTTCGGTGACTTCGTCCGCTCGCCCTATGCGCACGCACGGATCAAGAGCATCGACACCGCCGCCGCGCTGGAAGTCCCGGGCGTTCTGGCCGTCCTGACCGCTGCCGACCTCGAACCGCTGGGCCTGCATTGGATGCCGACGCTTGCCGGCGACAAGCAGATGGTTCTGGCGGATGGCAAGGTGCTGTTCCAGGGTCAGGAAGTCGCCTTTGTCGTCGCCGAAGATCGCTATGCAGCTGCCGATGGCATCGAGGCGGTCGAGGTCGATTACGAAGAGCTTCCGGTGATCGTCAATCCTTTCGAGGCTTTGAAATCGGATGTGGTCCTGCGCGAGGACCTCGTGGCTGAAGACGGCTCCATCCCGCCGGGCGCCCATGGGCCGCGCAAGCACCACAACCACATCTTCACCTGGGAAGCCGGTGACAAGGGCCCGACAGACGAGGTGATCGCCAATGCCGAGGTCGTCGCAGAGGAGTCGATGTACTATCACCGGACACATCCCTGCCCGCTGGAAACCTGCGGCTGCGTGGCCTCGATGGACAAGGTCAACGGCAAGCTGACACTCTGGGGCACGTTCCAGGCACCACATGCAATCCGCACGATCGTATCGCTGATCTCCGGGATCGAAGAACACAACATCCGTGTGATTTCGCCCGACATCGGTGGCGGGTTCGGAAACAAGGTCGGCGCCTACCCGGGGTACGTCTGCTCGGTCGTGGCGTCGATCGTGACGGGTAAGCCGGTCAAATGGATCGAAGACCGCATGGACAACCTGATGACCACGGCCTTTGCCCGTGACTATCACATGACGGGTCAGATCAGCGCCACGAAGGAGGGCAAGATCACCGGCTTGAAGTGCCATGTGACGGCCGACCATGGCGGGTTCGACGCCTGTGCGGATCCCACCAAGTTCCCGGCCGGCTTCATGAACATCTGCACGGGCTCCTACGACATCCCGACCGCGTATCTCGAGGTCGATGGCGTCTACACCAACAAGGCCCCCGGAGGCGTCAGCTATCGCTGTTCCTTCCGCGTGACCGAGGCGGTGTACTTCATCGAACGCATGATCGAAGTGCTTGCTATCAAGCTGAACATGGATGCCGCAGAATTGCGGCGCATCAACTTCATCCGAAAGGAGCAGTTCCCCTACACCGCCGCGCTGGGGTGGGAGTATGACAGTGGCGATTACCACACCGCCTGGGACAAGGCGCTCAAGGCCGTGGACTATGACGGGCTGCGCGCCGAACAGGCGCAGAGGGTCGAGGACTTCAAGGCGGGCAAGACACGCAAGCTGATGGGGATCGGCCTCAGCTTCTTCACCGAAATCGTCGGCGCCGGCCCAGTGAAGAACTGCGATATCCTTGGGCTGGGCATGTTCGACAGCTGCGAAATCCGTATCCACCCCACCGGCTCCGCGATTGCGCGTCTGGGCACGATTTCCCAGGGCCAGGGCCACGCGACGACCTTCGCGCAGATTCTGGCATCCGAGATTGGACTGCCGGCGGACAGCATAACAATCGAGGAAGGCGACACCGACACCGCGCCTTACGGGCTGGGAACCTACGGCTCCCGTTCGACCCCGGTTGCCGGTGCGGCCACCGCGATGGCCGGCCGCAAGATCCGCGCCAAGGCGCAGATGATCGCGGCTTACCTGCTGGAGGTGCACGACAACGACGTGGAATTCGACGTCGACCGTTTCGTGGTGAAAGGCGCGCCGGAAAAGTTCAAGACGATGAAGGAAATCGCCTTCGCCGCCTACAATCAGGCCATTCCCGGAATCGAGCCGGGACTGGAAGCGGTCAGCTACTACGACCCGCCCAACATGACCTATCCCTTCGGGGCCTATATCTGCGTAATGGACATCGACGTCGATACCGGAGTGCCGGAAATCCGCCGCTTCTATGCGCTGGACGACTGCGGCACACGGATCAACCCGATGATCATCGAAGGCCAGGTGCATGGCGGTCTCACGGAGGCACTCGCCGTCGCTCTGGGGCAAGAGATCGCCTATGACGACATGGGGAACGTCAAGACCGGCACGTTGATGGACTTCTTCCTGCCGACGGCTTGGGAAGTGCCGAACTACGAGACGGACTTTACCGTGACACCCTCTCCACATCACCCCATCGGGGCGAAAGGTGTGGGCGAAAGCCCACATGTCGGCGGCGTGCCGTGTTTCTCGAACGCGGTGCAGGATGCGTTCCGACCGTTCGGCAACACGCATACGAACATGCCGCATGACCATTGGCGGATCTGGCGCACGGCCAATGAACTGGGCTTGCACGACTAGGTGAAAGCGGCGCGCACCCGACCGCCCGAGACGTTCGGTCGGGTGCCGCTCTTGCAGGAATTTGACATGACCTGGACTGACCTTCAGACGGCCCTGGCCGCCGATGGATACGTGGCTTCCGATGATCTCAGTGTCGCGCTGCATCTCGCACTGACGCTCGGCAGGCCCTTGCTTCTCGAGGGGGCGGCTGGCGTCGGCAAGACCCAGTTGGCGGCCAGCCTCGCGGCGCAGCAAGACACCAAGCTGATCCGTCTGCAGTGTTACGAAGGGCTTGATGCGGCGCAGGCGATCTACGAGTGGAACTACCAGCGTCAACTCTTGACCATTCGAGCGGCCGCCGAAGACGGCGAAACCGGCAAGAGCGTCGAAGACCGGATCTTCTCCCGCGAGTTCCTGCTGGAACGCCCGCTGCTCGCGGCCATAACCCAAGACTCGCCGCCTGTCCTGCTGATCGATGAGATCGACCGGGCCGACGAGGAATTCGAAGCTTACCTGTTGGAAATCCTGTCGGAGTTCCAGATCACGATCCCCGAACTCGGCACCGTTGCGGCCACCACGAACCCCATCGTGATCCTGACTTCCAATGGCACCCGCGATCTGTCGGACGCACTGCGCCGCCGGTGCCTGTATTCCTACGTCGACTATCCCGACCGGCAGACCGAGCTGGCCATCCTCCACGCCCGCTGCGCGGGGATAGAGAAACGATTGGGCGCACAGATCGTCGGCTTTGTTCAAAAACTCCGCGAGGAAGAGCTCGAGAAGGTTCCCGGCGTTGCCGAGATGCTCGACTTTGCGGCCGCCGTCATGGGACTCGGAATTGCGGACCTGACGTCCGATCCGTCGGTGCTGAAACACACGCTCAGCACGCTCCTGAAAACGCAAAGCGACCGCGCGCATATCACGCCCGAGGTCGCGGCTCGCATCGCGGGGCGCGCCGCATGAGCCGCGTCACCCGCTTTGCCGCACGGGATCCGGGGCCAGCCGCGCGAGTCGCGGGCTTCATGGCCCATTTGCGCGAGAACGGGCTGCGTTTGGGCGTGTCGGAAACCGAGCTGGCCTTGGCTGCCTTGTGCGAAGTGGAGGCCGCACGACCTGATGCGAGCCGCCGGGCGCTGAAGGCCGTCTGCACGGGCTGCAAGGACGAAGTCGACCGGTTCGACGCGCTCTTTGACAGCTACTGGTTGGACGCGGGCCGGGTGCGCCAGAAGATCGTTCAAAGCCCGCCTGACAAGGGGGATGACAGCGTGCATTCCTCGCGCGATGCGCGGGGCGAAGATACCGGCGGCGCGGGCACGTCCACCGCGCCAGAAGCCGGTGACGGAGACGCCGAAAGCGACGGCGAAGGACGACTCATCGCCACCGAGGTCCGCAACCTGATGCGGAAGGATTTGCGTGACCTGGTGCGGCCCGAGGATGTTGCCGAAGCCGAAAAAGTCGCCCAACGCCTCGGCGCGGCGCTGCGTGACCGCCGGTCCCGGCGCCGCATCGCCGCGCCCAAGGGTGACCGTCTGAATTTCCGCAAGACGATCCGCGCCAGCCTTGCGACCGGGGGCGAGCCGTTGCGCCTGGTGCGCAAGCATCGCCCCGACCGCCCCCGCAAGATCGTCGCCCTGTGCGACGTATCGGGGTCGATGACGGTCTATGCGCAAGTGTTCCTTGCGTTTCTGGCCGGTCTGATGCGCAGCGATACGACCGCCGACGCCTACCTGTTTCACACCCGTCTTGTGCGGATCACCGAAGCCCTGAGGGACAAGGACACGATGCGTGCCATCGGGCGGATGTCGCTGATGGCGGACGGTTTCGGGGGCGGCTCCGAAATCGGACCCTCCATCGCGCGGTTCGCCAGAACGTATGCGAAACGCTTTGTTGATGGGCGCAGCGTCGTTCTGATCTTGTCCGATGGTTACGACACGGCGCCTGCCACAGTTTTGGATGCCGCTTTGGCGGACCTCAGGAAACGCGGCTGCAAGATCATCTGGCTGAATCCGCTGAAAGGCTGGCGCGACTACGCCCCCGTGGCGGACGGCATGGCCGCCGCCTTGCCGCATCTCGATCTGTTCTGCGCCGCGAACACTCTGGCCGATCTTGCCGCGCTCGACCGTGAGGTGATGACGCTATGACCCCCGCCGAGTTCCAGTCCGACGAATTGGCCAACGCGGCAACGGCACTGCGCGCAAAGGAAGAAGCTTTTGCTTTCGCCACCATCGTGCGGACAGCCGGCGCAACCGCGGCGAAGCCGGGGGCGAAGGCCCTGCTTGGTGCGGACGGGACCATCCTGCACGGCTGGCTTGGTGGCGGCTGTACCCGCGGGGCCGTGAAAAAGGCGGCTCTCCTCGCATTTGCAACCGGGCAGCCACAGTTGGTCTCGGTCGCGCCCGAGGAGTTCTTGGCCGAAAAAGGCGTCAGAGCCGGAGACGAGGTCGAAGGTGTCCGCTTTGCGCGCAACGGCTGCCCATCCAAGGGCAGCGTCGACATTTTCATCGAGCCATGCCTGCCAATGCCGCAGTTGATCGTGTTGGGCGCATCGCCCGTGGCACGGGCACTCGCCAGCCTGGCCCCGCAGTTTCACTGGGCTGTTGTCCGCGAGTTGCCCGACAAAGAGCCGCCCGCGCATCAATTGCGAGTCATCGTCGTTGCGACGCAGGGTCAGGGTGACAGCGAAGCCTTGCAAGGCGCCCTGAAACTGCCCTCGCAGCACGTGGCCTTCGTGGGCAGCGCCCGAAAATTCGAGACGCTCGCTGCAAGGTTGATCGACCATGGCGTCGATCCCGACCGAGTCAAGGCGGTAAAGGCCCCCGCGGGGTTGAAACTGGGCGCCGTCACACCCGAGGAAATCGCATTGTCGATCCTTGCGGACCTCGTTCAGGTGCGCCGTGCGCAAGCGGGTGTGATCAATGCGTAGCGTTGCCGCACTCCTTCTGGCCACTGGGCAATCGCTGGGCGTGGATCTTGCGGAACAGCTTCTGATGCAGTTCCGAAAGCGCCCCAAAACGAACCTCATCAGATCCATTGGCCACTTTCGTAGGAAGCTGGCTCTGACGCCTGAACAAGCCAACCAGATCAGATTTCCCTGTTGCTGAAAGAAGGACGACCCGTATGGAACTCTCGGACGAAATCATCATCAACGCCACGAAAGAGCAGGTTTACGCAGCTCTGAACGATCCAGAAGTGCTGAAGCAGTGCATCCCCGGCTGCGAGGAGTTGATCAAGCATTCCGACAATGAACTCGAGGCGAAGGTGGTGTTGAAAGTCGGACCGGTCAAAGCGCGGTTCAGCGGCGACGTCCAACTCGATACCGAAGGGGCGCCCGACGCGTTTTCGTTGACCGGCCAAGGCAATGGAGGTCCTGCCGGCCATGCCAAGGGCGGCGCCGACGTAACGCTGACAGCGGATGGAGACCAGACAATTCTGCGCTATGACGCCAAGGCCGAAATCGGCGGAAAGCTTGCCCAATTGGGCAGCCGGCTGATTCAGAGCACGGCAAAGAAGCTCGCCGCGAAATTCTTCAAGTCGTTTGCAGATGTCGTGAACCAGAAAACGCCGGCGTGAGGGCAACTCCAAACAGACAACAATGCACTGATGTCGCCTTCGCGGTTCCAATGCCTGCGCCGTCTCCCACTCACCTGGAAAAGTCCATCGGCAAGTTGAAGTCGTAGCTGGAGCCGGTCAGTTCCTTCGGGGCACGGGGCACGCGATCGGCACGGGACACGGCAGCGATCGCCTCCTGATTGTAGAGGGGATTGCTCGAAGCTCTCGCGATCCGGGCACCGGTGATCCGGCCGGTCGTCGTGACCGAGATGCGGACGACAACCCGGCCGTTGCCACGGGCCCCTTTGGGAAAGCGCTTCTTGCTTTCGATCCTCGCCCGGATCTGTCCGCCCCAGACAGACATCAGCTGCGCCTCGCGAGCCGCGCCGAGCGATTTGACCTGCGCGGACCCGGCAGCACCTGCTTGGGCAGACCCGCCCGCCCCTGCCGCACGCTGCTTTTGCACGGCCGCCGATGCCGTGCTTTCAGTTTTGGCCGGCTGTTGGGACTTTGGTTCAGACTGCGAGTCTCGCCGCTGCCGCTGTGCCAGATCGATCGGGCGCCGCATCGGGCGCGGTGATGAATGATCGGCAATTGCCGACGTCTCGAGCGTTGGTTCCGGTTCGACAGGCTTCGGTGTCGAGCGGTCGAATTCCGGAGGCGACTGCTCTGCTGGTGTACCTAACGGCAAAGCGACGCCTGTCAGCGCGCGTTGCGGCGGAAGATCGAGGCGCGGCAAGGCGAGCGGCACTTGCTGCGAAACCCGCGGCGCAACGGTCGGGGTGACGCTGCTTTGGATCGGCGGGCGCGGTGCATCCCAGGAATCGACCATCGTCTCGACACTGGCCGAGGCCGCGGCCAACGATACCATCGCCTCACCACCGGCTCCGGCGGCCTCGGTGCCACCGTCGTCCGGTCCACGCATGGCAACAAGAACATGCAGACCGAGCGCGAGCCCGACGAAAAGCAAGGCTTCGATCAAGCGTTTCATTCCGGCGCCACAACCAAGGCCACTTCTCCAAGTCCGGCACCGGCCAGGGTCTTGAGCAATCTCGCCAGGTCAGACGCCCGAACGGTAGCATCCGCGCGCACCTGCGGCGCGGCGTCTGCATCGGTGATCTCGGAGGCCAGCGCCGCGATCGCGTCATCCCCGCGCAGTTCGCGAAACGCGATCTCACCCGCGCCGGACAGGTATAGCACCGGGCCGGCCACGCCGTTCTCCCCGACCGGGGCGACCGGTGGTTGCACAGCGAAGGGGTCGGGCGGTGCCAGCGTCGAGGTCATCAGGAAAAAGATCAGCAGAAGAAACACCACATTGATCATCGGAACGATCGACTCTCCGCGCGGTCTGCGACCTGTGGTTCCGAAGTCGAGGCTCATTCGACCAGGACCAGTCGGCTAAACCCCGAAGCGCGCAGCACCGTCGCGACGTCGACCACACGTTGAAGCGGCGCGTCCTCACGGCCGCGAAGGATTATTGCATCGTCGGGCGACGTGGTCAGTGCCTGCAGCGCACGGGAAAGATCTTTGGTTTGAATTGCGCGCCCGTTCAGCCTCAACCCGACCCTGTCCACTTCGATTAACCGCGGAGGACCGGAATACGCGGTCCCGGCCGATGCCAAGGGCAGTGGCAATACGGCGTCCAGCCCGAAGCGCGACGCCAGCATGAAAAAGACCAACAAGAGAAAAACCACGTCGATCATCGGGGTCAGACTCGGCTTGCGCCGAGGACGCGGGTCGCCGGACAGGAAGATCATTGGGTGGCGATGCCCGGGACGTCTTCGGCCTCGACCTCGGTTGCAGGTATGGGGATCTTCGCAACGAAGATACGTGCGCAGATGTCTTCCATGTCAGCCCTGAGCCGTTCGATTGTCGACTCGAACCAGGTCAGCGCCGCCGAGGCCGGGATCGCGACGGCCATGCCGGCTGCGGTGGTCAGCAATGCCTCCCAGATCCCGCCAGCCAGCAAGGACGGATCGGCACGCGCTCCCGCCTCTTGCAATGCCTGGAAGGCAGCGATCATTCCCAAGACCGTTCCCAGCAGGCCCAGCAGTGGCGCGATGGTCGCTATCAGCTCCAACGCTCGCAATCCGGTGCTCTGGCTGCCGATCAGCTTCTTTGCTCTGCGCGTCGTTTCCTCGCGGGCGGTGGCGTCGGGCAACGTCAGACGGGCATGCATTGCAGCAGCGGTCATCCGACTGCGGACCCCGCGACGACCCTTCACCAGATCAAGCGCGCGGTCGGGGCTGCCCGTTTCCCACTGTTTGACGGCGCGCTGCGACATCCGCCGCGACCAGACACCGGCAACGAAGAACTTCCACGTCTTCCAGAGGATCAATGCGACCGCCACGACCGACAGCACTGCGATTGCCCAGATCGAGGGACCACCGTTGCGCAGGAATTCGCGTATCCGCCGTTCCGTTGCCTGAACGACGTCCAGTTCTGTTTCCGACACCTGCGGTCCCGTCGCGGTATCGGAAAGTGGCTCTTGAGTTTGCCCCGGACCAACGTCCGTTTCCGCTTGGCCTGCAACCGGCAGCCAACCTGACGCCGCGCCCGGCACGGCCGGGCTCAAACCGTCCGAGGTCGGGGTGTCGGGACGCATCGGCTCGCTGACCGAGATCTCAGGGGCCGGCGCGGTCTGCGCCTGAAGCGATGCGCCGAGCGATAGAGCGAATGCGAAGATCAGCACCGCTGTCCAGATCGTCATAAGCCGAAGTGCCATTCCTGGTCTCCTGTTCAGGTCGTCGCGCGCTAGCGATTGCCGCGCAGGGCAAAACATCAAAACTTCAGCGATGCGGTCAGGAAAATACTGCGGCCCGGCTCTTCGAGCGCCAGCACGTTGGACAGGCCGTTTCCGTCCGAGCTGCGAGCAACGTAGGTTTCGTCAAACAGGTTGCGGATATCCAGGCGGAATTCGACATTCTGGTAACTTGGTGGCGTGTACGTCGCGAAGACGTTGACCACTTCATATCCCGGCAATGCGGACATGCCACCAACGCCTTCGGTGTCGTCATTTTCCAGCGCGATATCCATGGTGCCGCCGATCGTGATGTCCGGGCTTACCGCGTAGCCCGCCGAGATCCCGAAGATCTGCCCCACCGGGCGACCGTAGTAGTAGGCGGTCGATCCAACGGGATCGCCATCCAGTTTCACGTCCGCATTCGTGTAGTTGATCCGCACGAAGCCGCGAACGGCGATGTAGGCAAGCGATGCGTCGATGCCCTGCGAGGTCAGGTCCGCGACACCCCGGCCGGATGTCAGCACGTCATTCACGTCTTCGACTTCGGTATAGAACAACGCGCCGCTGGCTTCCCATCTTCCGCTGGCATAGCGAACGCCCATGCGAGCGCTGTTGCCGCGAGAGGCTTCTGGTGTTCCATAGACCCATGGTGTGCCCAGGTTGATCAGCGACGCTTCACTCAGTTCATAGCCGCCCCACGTGGACGCAGCGCCGATGTTGAACGTCCACGCGTCCGTCAGGACAATGTCGGCCTGGCCGTTCAAACTGATGCCGGTATCGATGTATTCGGTTCCATCCGCGAGTTCGAAGCGCTGGCTGTCGATCCGCACGCCATAGGAGAGGGAAAGACGGGATCCGATATCCTGTCTCATCTGGGCATAGAGGCCGATGTTGTCCAGCGTCTCTTCGCCGAACCGAGCCGTCAATGGTCCTTCGGGGGTGGCCGTGTCATGGAAGAAATCGATCCCTGCGGTCAGAACGCCGGAGCCGAGAATGAAATCGTTCTCGATCTTGCCGCTGAGGCTGGCGTTGGTGCCGATCGCGGCTCCAGCCTCGACATATTGTTCGTTATAGGACAGTTGCACCACTGGCGAAAAGGCAATGGACGGTGCCTCGTCGGTATAGGTGAACGTGTACGAGGTCCGTTGCGCCAAGGCCGGCAGATAGACGCTGGGACGTCCCACGACGCCGCCGAAGTCAGGCCGGGCAAAGTACAGCCCGCCCGGCCCTGCCTGCATCGCGCGCAACCCGTTGTCCTCCGTCCGATTGGCCGCGAATTCAAAGCGTTTGCCGGTGTCCGTGGTATAGGCAAACTTGCCTGTGAACGACGACAGATCAGGCTGCGTGCCCGGAACGATGGTGCCCGCGCCGCTTTCGTAGTCATCTCCGGTCGTCTGGGTGCCGCTCAGCAGGTATTCGAAGCCATCGCTCGATCCGTAAAGTGACAGGGTGCGGCGAAAGCTGTTGCCGTTGTCGCCAAAGCTGAGCAGGGCGTTGCCGCCGAAAACCCGCCCCGGCTCGAGCAGATCACGCGCGTCCATCGTCTCGTAAGCAATGAAACCGGCCAACGCGCCCGGCCCGGCATCGGCGGGCGACAGGCCCGAGCTGATATCGACCTGCTTGAGCAAGGTCGGGTCCATGAGCACGTTGCCGGTATGGTGAAAAGCCGATTTGTTCTGGCGGGCGCCGTCGATGGTCACCGACAGCAGGCTTTCCTCGATGCCGTTGACCAGCACCTTCTGGGCGATGGCGGCGCCGCCGCTCGATTGCACTTCGGATTCCCCGTCAAACACATCCGCCATTGACGACGGGTTGCGCGCTTCGATCTCTTCGCGCGTAATGAGCCTGTTGCCCAGAGTGTCCTGAGCATCCGAGTCCTCGACCCGGATCGGGTCCAGATCGTACACCTCTTGCCCCGTGGACGCGGTGGCGCAAAGGATCGCTGCCGACGCCAGCAGCGCAGCTTTTTTCGTCAGAACCATGTGGCCTGTCCCTTTTTCTTGAAGTTTTTTGGGACTTGCTTGCGACCAGGTACGCGGGCGACCCTCTTGGCTGGCTGTCGCGCCCCGCTTATATAATCCGAGTTTTTCAGTCAAGTATTTGCGAGCGAAAAAATCAGACCAGAACCACGGGTCTGCCATCGACGCAATGAATCCGGGCATCGGTGGCAAAGACATCGGTCATAAGCGCCGGAGAAATCACTGTCGAAGGTGCTCCGTCCGCGACGATTCTCCCGGATCGCATGACCACCACGCGGTCCGCGAAGGCGGCCGCATAATTGATGTCGTGCAGCACTATGACTACGCTCTTGCCGCCTTCGTCCGCCATTTCGCGCAGCAAGCGCATGAGGTGGCGCGACGCCGCAATGTCGAGATTGTTCAACGGTTCGTCCAGCAGCAGGTAGTCTGTACTCTGTGCATGGGCCATTGCCACCAGTGTTCTCTGTCGCTGACCGCCCGAAATCTCGTCTAGAAACCGGTCAGCCAGAGAGGTCAGCGAGAACAGGCCCAGCGTCTGCGCGACGATCTCGTGATCCTGCCGACCGGGACGCCCCCGGTGCCACGGATATCGCCCCATCAGGACCGCTTCGCCGACCCGCAACCGGGCCGAGACAACGGAGGATTGCGGCATGATCGCCAGCACCCGGGCAAGTGTCGCGTCCGGGCAGGCGCCGATTTCCAGATCGTCCACCCGGATCCGCCCGGTCTTCAGTTTCTGCAAGCGCGCCACCAGTGACAACAGCGTCGATTTTCCGGCCCCGTTCGGACCGATCAGGGCAGTCACCCCGCCGCGTGGCAGTTCGAGGTCGATATCCTGAAGTATCCTGCCCCCGCCGATGGAGTGGCTCACGCCGCGAATGGAAATCATGAAACGCGACCCCGCAAAACGAGAGTGAGAAACACCAGACCGCCCAGCATGTCGATCACCACCTGCAAGGGCGTCGCCATATCCAGAATCCGCTCCATTATCGTTTGTCCGGCAACCAGAACGATGCAGGCGACAAGCCCGGCAACCGGCAGCACCACGGCATGGCGCGAGGACGGGGCGATCAGGTAGGTCAGCGAGGACACGATCAAGCCGAACAACCCGAACGGCCCCGCCAGCGCCGTTGCCGAAGCCACCAACACGCATATCAGGACCAGCGCCTGCCGATGCCCCCGGTTCGGAGTCTCGCCCAGTCCGGTTGCGGCCTCTCGGCCCAGAGCAAGCACGTCCAACCGAAATCTCATGCGCCACGCGAGGATCAGGGCGGGCACGCTCACTGCGGCCGTCAGGGCCAGCAACCCGGAATCCACATGGGTGAACCGGGCAAAGCTGGACGCTTGAACCATCTGGAATTCGTTGGGGTCGATCATCCGCTGCAAGAAGTCGTTCAGCGACCGGATCAATATGCCCGTGACGATGCCCGTCAGCACCAACTTGATCATGTCGTGCCGCGCTCCGACCGTGAGAAGAAGGAACATCAACAAGCCCAGCCCCGTCATCGTGGCGAGATTGAACCCGAACAGGACCGGCGTCGGCAGCAAGGCATACCCCGCCCCGCCCAACACGAAGACCAGCCCTGTCAGGACCATCACGTAGAGCGCGTCGAACCCGATCACTGACGGCGTGAGGATGCGATTGCCGGAAATGGTCTGAAACAGGACGGTCGCGGTCGCGAGGCAAACCCCGGTCAGCATCAATGCCGCCAACCGGCGCAACCGGAACGGCAAAAGGAACTCCCACGATCCAACCGGGTCCAGCATCAGGAACGCCGTGGTCGAAATCAGAAAAAGCGCTGCAAGCACACCGACTCGTCTAAGCATAGCGGCTTTCCCGGTAGAGCAGGATCAGGAACGACACCGCGCCGACAACACCGATCATCGTCGCCACCGGAATTTCGAACGGTATTCGGATCACCCTCCCACAAATGTCCGCCCCAAGGACGAGACCCGCACCTGTCAGCGCCGCGACTGGAAGCGTGCCGCGCAGGTTGTCGCCCATCACCCGGGAAACGAGGTTGGGAACGACCAGCCCGACAAAGGGAATGGCACCCAGCGTCACCACCACGAGCGCGGTGACCACAGAAACAGCAACCAGCCCGGCAGCGGTAACCCCGGCGACATTGACGCCAAGCCCCCGCGCCACATCGTTGCCAAGGCTCAGCAAGGTGATCCGCCCTGCAATCAACCATGTCAGCCCGGCCGCAGCACCGGCCACCCAGAGCAGTTCATATCTGCCCCTCAGAACGCCGGACAACTCGCCCGTCAGCCAGACCTGCAGGAATTGGAGGAAATCGCCCTGGTAGGCAATGAAGGTGACCCCTGCCCCGATCATCCCGCCATAAACCAGCGCCACAAGTGGCACCAACAGGGGCTGGGTCGGCGGCAAGGGACGGATCAGGACCAGCAGCCCGACGCTGCCTGCAAGGGTCGTTGCGGCGGCCAGAAGCATCTTGATCCAGATCGGTGAGCCGGGAATGAGCAGCGTGGCGAGCAGAATTCCAAGCGCCGCACTTTGGCCTGCACCAGCGGACATCGGTTCGACAAACCGGTTGCGAGCGAGCGTTTGCATGATCTGCCCGGTGATCGCCAGCGCGCCACCCGCCAATATTGCCGCAACCGTACGCGGCAGCCGGCTGACCATGATCACATGCGCGGCGTCGGGATCGGAAAATACATTCACTGGGGTGATTGGAATGACTCCGACGAACAGCGAAACAGCTGACAGTGCCATGACAACGGCAAGTCCGACCCAAAAGCGCATGACGCCACTCAGCCGGAGTTGGAGAGAGAGTCGATCAGGTGATCGAGGGTCCGGATCGTTGCCTGCACGCCGCCCGCGGCAATGTAGGCCTCGGCCGCTGGCAGGTGGATGATCTGTCCGGACTTCCACGCCTTCGTGCCATGGACGAGTTCGTTGTCCAAGGTCGACTGCATCCGCGCGTCCGTGTCGCCAATCGCACCTCCGCGATCCACCACGATGAGGGTATCCGGGTCGGCGGCGGCAATATACTCGAACGTCACCGCCTCCCCGTGATTGGATCCGGCGACGTCGTCCACCGCGACTGGCCAGCCCAGCTCCCGGTGCAGCCACCCGAACCGGCTGTCCCGGCCGAAAACGGATAGCTTCGGACCGTTTGTCATCACGATGAGCGCATCCCCACGATCGGCCACTAAATCGCGCGCGGTTCCAAGACGGTTTTCGATCTCTGCTTTCAGCTCCTCGGCCCGGGTTTCTGTCCCGGTCAGTGCCCCGTAGGTTTCAAGCCGCGATAGGCCGTCAGCTATGGTGTCCGTTCCGATGCTCATGTCCGCAACAGGCGCTATTCCTGCGAGAGCCTCCGCCATCGCCAGGGACCGTCCACCGACTACGATCAGATCCGGCTGCAGGGCTGCAATCGCTTCGAAATCCGGCTCGAACAAGGTGCCGACCACCGCCGACTGGTTTTCGATCTCGGCAAGATAGTTGACGAAAACAGGTGAAACGACACCCGTTGGGATGACCCCAAGCCCTGCCAGCGTGTCCATGGCTGCTACGTCCAGAACCACAATATGTTCGGGTGGAGCATCGAGTGTTATCGGACCGGACGCGGTTTCAACCGTGGTTGGTTCCGCCGCCGCGATGGTCGCGCCAAATACAATCGATGCGGCAAGAATCTCGTGAAATCGCAACGCCATGGCCAACTCCTGAGTTTAGCTGGCTTGCGACGGTACGCTGGCTGCTGATGTCCCGCGCCGCTCTAGGCCGTTGTCGCCAGCCCGTCAAGCAAATACCATAGTAAAAGAATCAGATTTAAGGAGAGTGGCGTGCTGTCATCGCAATGTCGCTTCGAAACGCAAAACGGATCGAAGTACCTCAAACAACTGTGCAAGCATTTCGCCCACAAAGTCACTGTCGAATACGACGAGGTCTCGGGAACCGCCGATTTGCCCCCAGGCCGCGCGACGCTCAAGTCTGATGAGTCCGGACTCGAAGTCGTGGTTACGGCTCAGAACGATACGGGACTGGCTATCGCCCGACATATCATCGAAGACCACCTCAAACGGTTCGCGCATCGCGAACCTTTCGACACGCTGAACTGGACAATCAGAGCTACGAATTGAACGGACGGTTCGTTCTGATTTGCGGAGTTGCGCTATCCGCTCTCTTGACGGTGCTGTCGGACCGTTTCCAACCAGTCCAAATAATCGCCGAACTGCCGGAACTCATGCTGAACAAAGATGGCGCCACTCGTCGAGATCGGTCGCGCGGTTGAGCTTGAAATACTGTCGGGAGTAGAGGTGGCGTTCCTGGTTGAAATGGTTGTGGACCGAAGCGTGGACGGCGGCGAACACCTGCAAACTTCGCATCCTGCGAAACCGTTGCATCGCCCTCTTGATCAACGGCCCGCCACAGGTAAGGCAGCTCGCCGTTGATCTTCACGAACATCTCGTCCGGATGCCACTGCGAATTCGGGTAGTCCCGCATCCGGCTGACCAGCCCTTTCCGGACTTCCTCGGTAAACACCGGACCGAACCGGTTCTACCAGAGTCGGACCGTTTCGATGCTGACATCGAAACAGCGTTCGCGAAGCAGGTCCTCGACATTCCTGAGCGAGAGCGGGACCCGAACGTACAGCATCACCGCCAGGCGGATGATTTCGGGGCTGCTGTGAAACCACTTGATGGGGTCTGTTTTCGTCATAAGCAAAGGCCAAGTAACCGCCCTGCCCGCCTCATCTCAAATCCTTCTGACCAGACCCAAGGTCGTGACCTTGATGGTGATCGAAATGCGTAATCGAGACAATGGCTGGCATCGTCCGGATGGTCGGCTCTCGCTGAACTAGGTTGACAACACCCAATGGGACGTGGTGCGCAAGACAGTTCCGCGGTGACGCTCGGGCCGATGACGAAAACCAGCGGCGAGGGCACGCCGCGTGGCATTGCGGTCAAACCCGGCCGTGCGCGTCCACTAATGGAGCCACGGCAACGCGTTAAGCCGGGCTGTTGCCGACACCGCATCTGGGTCCAAAAATCGCGGTGGGTGGATTTCAAAAGCTCGCTCCTCAGCGCCCTGCGGAATGGCCTGCAGCGATCATCTTTCCGTATTCGATGTAGTCCTGCGGCAAGGTCAGTCTTAGACCGGCTTGCTCCTGAAGCAGAATGATGATGTCGGATCCGCCAAAGGCAAAGAACCCAAATTCTTCGCCCTTGGTCAGTGTGGCGCCTGTCTTTGTCGTGAAGTTGACCGACGAGATATGACACATCCCGACGGGCACGACCCCGACCAATCCGATATCGCCGAGGTTGCAGCCGACAGAGTCAAGTATCAAGACACCGCGCGACTGAGAGAACTGGTAGCCATTTTTGGCGTCATCCTGCGCCAGAAACTGATTGTCTTTCAGGCGGACGCCCATATAGGTCAGCCCATGAACCTTGCGACATTCCCGCACGGTTCCAGACACCGGCGCGTGGTAGCGATGATAGGAATACGGACCAAGGAAGAAATGCAACATCATTCCGTTCCGAAACGACTTTGAAAACGGGCTGCAGTCAAGTAACTGTCCGATAGTGGCAAATTTATGTGTTCGCTTGATCGTTATTTCTTCAATTCGAGACTCGGCATCAATTTCGTATTTCCGTCTAAACGCGCAGTCGGCCGGTGAAACCAGAACCCGGTTATCTTCTGGTTTCGCAATCGGTCGCAATCCTGAATTCAATTCGCGAGCAAAGAACTGATTGAACGTTTGCCAGCCGCTTGGACAATTCGGTTTTCCATCCACCATTGAATCGCCGACTGCGTATTTCGGCGACAAAGAGATAAATGAATTGAGAATATCCGGGCTAAAGGACTCCGGAGTATCAAGAAAATCACCGTACAGGCTGGCGTATCCAATCATCCAGTGACTGAACCAGGACAGGTTTTGAACAATGACGGTCCCACCTGGGCCTACCGGTTGGTCGATTAGCCAAAAGAAATGGCAGCCCCGATCGTAAACTTCCTGCTGCCCGTCTCCATCGTCCCGAGCCCAAGCCGGATTGGTGTCCGGGTGCGGACACCAACATGCGAAATCGCGCAGAAACATGATATACTCGGCAAAGGTTTCCGGCCAGGGAAGGGCAGTGTAGAGGGCGCGGTCCAAGTGGATTTCCGCAGTTTTTCTCGCCGTTTTGAGCGAGGCGCAGATCAGGGTTTCAAAGGTCGGGTTCGTGTGGGCGAAAGCAACAAGAAATTGGATATGGTCATCCAGGTTGTCCGGGGTTTCCAGCGCATGATCCGCAGTCATTCCTGTCCTTTCCGCACACCATGCGCCATTATCGGCACGCATGACCATTTCGGCGGTCGAAACAGCTCACGCTGACCGCGTCTCTGCCCGTGGTCGCCACGTCGATTGGTTTGCGACGCTCTTATGTCAGCCTTTCAAAACGACGATCGGATAACTGGTTTCGTTGCCGACGGTCATGGTGAACTCTTCGCCGTCCGCAGCGGCCGGGCGCAGATAGTGATCGCCCGGTTCGAATGATTGCTCATAGGCCGTGTCGTCGTTGACCTGAATCTTCAGGGTACCCTTGGTTACCGCCAGAACAACATAGGGTCTGCTGTACCGCTGAACCGTTTGAGAACCCGGCGGAAAGGTGACCCTTTGGAAGAGCCCCAATTCTGGCGTAAGCCCATGTGTATCGTAGAGATCTTCGAAAATTACATCGTCAGCCATAATACCACTCCATGCGGGCAAGAGGGTACCCGTCAAAATAGTTTTTCAGATATGCCCGATTAGGATAACATGACAGAGCAAGTCGTTTTTCGCAAGAAATTTGGTGGCCGAAGGGGGGGCAATAGGTGCAGCACGGAGCCCGCCACGATGTCGGTGATCGGGGGTTTGACGCCGAACTCAAGCTCGTAACCTCGCTGTTTGTTGATCTTGTCGGCTCTTTGGAAACGATTTCGGCTGTCGGCCCGCAACATGCGAGCAGCTATTTCGAAACTTACCGCGAACAGCTGATCCAGATTGCCCACCATCATGGAGGAACTGTCGGAACGGTTGCGGGCGACGGAATTTTGTTTCTGTTTGGCGCACCGAAGGCCAATTCAAAACATGCCTCAAACGCTTGTCTGGCAGCATTGGAAATGATGTCGGCCGCGGGGGGGCAAAACGGCTCTGGCCCGCAGATGGAATTGCGGATCGGAATGAGCACCGGTGAGATCCTGGTAAAACCCGTCGAGATCGACATCGGCTGGCATTACGATGCCACCGGCGTTTCGGTTCATGTCGCGTCGCGGCTGCAATCGCTGGCGAAATCCGGCACGATCGTCATGGAGCAGATGACCCATGACCTTGCAGGCGACGGCTTTCTGATAGAGGAACTTGGCCCGCATGACATACGCGGGCTGAATCAATCCTTGCAGCTTTATGAACTGCGCGGGATCAGGAACAGTTCGCTTGTGGCCAGAAAAAACGGCCCTGCGCGTTTTGTTGGACGCCGGAACGAAATTCAAAAGTTGATAGAAATCTGCACCGCGCCAGCCAGAGATTCGGCGCGAGTGGTTCTGATTGTGGGCGATCCCGGAATCGGGAAGAGCCGGTTGATCTCGGAGTTGAACGCGGAGATTGAGAAAAGCAATTCCCAACAGGCCCTTTATTGTCGTGGGTTTTACGGCCTGTTTGAACCATTTTCGGCTGTGCGCGAATGCGTGCGTCAACTGGTGGTAGAGCCTGATCAGATCAGCCGCGAAGTGTTCCTAGAGAACATAATGCAACTTCGCGCGGATCGGCAGCTGGCGGACGTTTTGACTGCGACCATCGGGAACTTGCACGCCGAGTTGTTTTCCGGACTCGATACGGACGCAATGCGGCCAGCGAAGAACCTGGACAGCTCGATCGGGAAGAAGCTGAATACAATCCGCCAAGGTTTCAGAAACCTAGTGGATATCGTCCGGTCAGATGGGGGAGCCGTATTCCTGATCGATGAATTTCTGGAACTGGACAGCGAAAGCAAAGAGATCTTTTTTCATCTGATGTCGGCGCAGGCCGAGTTTCCCGGAACATTTGTTCTGACATGTCGATCCGAACGTGTGGCCGAGCTGCTGACACGAGATCTTGCCAACATCGAGGTGATCAATATCGCCGGGCTCAGTGATGACGCCTCGGTCGCTCTGGCCGCGGAACTCAACGAGTCCGTCCAGTTCGAGGCAGGTGCCGATCCGAAAGCCATCAGCTTTTCGGACTTGGCTCGCCGGTCAGGCGGTAACCCATTGTTTCTGCAAGAGATGATGACCGCGTATCTGCGTGGCACGCGCGACGCCGCTTCGCGCCTGACTGCCGATACCGCGACGCTTTCGATGGCGCAAACACCGGTTCTTCAGACGGTGATTGCGGAACGGATCGACCAGTTCTTGCCCAAACAGAGAACGGTCCTGAAAGTCGCGTCGGTTTTGGGCGAAGAATTTCCGTTGGCTATTCTGGCCAAAGTTTTGTCCCGCCTGGAGTTGGAGTGGTCTTCGGTCGAAAACCTGGTGGCAGGCCGAATCCTGGCATTCGCCAAAGCGCCCGATTGCACCTATCTGCGCTTTATTCATCCATTGTTCCGCGAGGTTACGGCCAATTCGATTGTCGAACGCGATGAAATCAAATTTCACACCGCGGCATTCGAGGCTATGGAACCCGGACTGGGGCTGGGAGATCAGGCGTTGGCACTGGCGCGGGCGCACCATGCCAAATGCGCCAGATTGTGGGCCCAAGCCGGCGAAGCGTTTCGGCTGGCCGGTGTTCTGTCCAACGGGCGGGCGATGAACACGCAGGCCATCGAAATGTTCAATGAAGCCCTGGCAGCGTCCGAACATCTGACCGATGCGAGACAGCGCGCCCATGTCCGCGTCAATCTGATGCTGGAAATGCGAAACCCGCTGTTCCAGATCGGTGATCTGGGCGGCGTCGCCGACAGGTTGAACGAAGCGAAGAGAACCTTGGCCGTGGCCGACGACCCCCGCCAACGCGGCAAGATCCTGTCCTTCGAAAGCCACGTCAGTTGGTTGCGGGGGCAACCGTCGGCGGCCCAGGAGGCAGGCCAAAAAGTGTCGGACATTGCGCGGGGAATTGGCGACGCCGCGATGAATGTCAGGGCGAATTTCCATCAGGGACTGGCCAGCGCGGCCTTTGGACATGATGACAAGGCGGTTGGACTCCTCGGAAGTGTGGTCGGGGCGATCTCGGACGGGGTGCACAGCGATTATCTGGGCGTCAATCGCAGCCTTTTGGTTCTGGCGCAAAGCTACAAGGCCCGGTCGCTGATGTATTGCGGACGGATCGACGAAAGCGTGCAGGCCGCGCAATCGGCCTTGGACGCGGCCGAGCCATCGGACGATATCTTGGCCCATATCATCGCCCGTATTTCGGCGGGGATCGTGTTCCTTCCAGCGGATCGGCCGGGCGAATGCCACGCGGCGTTCAAGTCGGCTCTGTCGCTATTGGATTCGGTTGAGGCGCGGTTGATGCGCCCGGTCTTCAAGGCGAATTATGGGTTGATGCACCTGTGTATCGGCGACACGGAAAGCGGCAGGGCGCTGATCGAGCAGTCGATCAAGGAGAGCACCAAGATCGATCTGAATTTCGAATTGGGAAAGAAATACCTGTATCTGAGTTTTTGTCACCTTGTGTCCGGCGACAACGAGTTGGCGCTCGCCGCCCTGGATGCCGGCGCTCGGGCTTCGACCAACAGTGAGGAAACCAGAGTTGCAGGCATCGCCGAGCAATTGTCGAAACACATTCGGGAAAGGCCGCCGAAGGGCCGCGATGGTGTAGCTGAGTTGTTTGACACATCGCTCAAAACCTATCCTGCAATCATGGCGCTGTCGCGATCACTATAGTGGGTCCCACGCTATTTTTCCCGCGCCAATTGCCCTTGTGGAAGCGTGTCCCGACCCGGATGTGGACGATTCTCCAGATTGGTCTTGAGGGTGCAGTCAGACTAATTCGATCGGTGCTGTCAGACCGTTTCTACCCAGTCTCAGTATTCGCCGAACTGCTGGAACTTATGCTGAAACAAGTTGGCGCCACTCGGCGCGAGCTACAGCGCGGTTGAGCTTGAAATTCTGTCGGGAGTAGAGGTGGCGTTCCTGGTTGAAATGGTTTGATACGCATGAGGGTGCTGTCAGACTAATTCGAACTCGTCTCTACCAGGACAGCAACGCTGTCCCTTATGCCGCGCAGAGACCACGCCACTCGGCCAGAGCAACGGTTCGGTTCTGCTTGAAGTGATCTCGTTTGGAGAGGCTGCGATCCTGGTTGAAATGGTTGAC
>NZ_JAELVR010000006.1 GCF_016428585.1 Sedimentitalea arenosa
AGTAGGGCTCCAGACGCGCCATCTGCGCATCCGTCAGCCAGAAAGGGTCAGACATATCACCGCTCCGTTTTCGTAGCCGCGAACCACGCAAACCGACCAAAATCAATGGGTCCTGAGCCTAGGCTCTTGGTTAAAAGGGCCTCCAGGGTCTATTGCGCAATAGACCCTGACAACAAACTCTGTGGGATCATCCAATATTCGTCCCGATAGTTGCAGATTGCCTGCTGGTCTGGCTGCCCCTGACGGACATCTAGAAGGTTGATCAAAATCGTGCAAAACTCAGGGAGAGAAGAGCGCTATCTTTTGACCTTCGGTATAAGCGCGCAGAACACTAACCATATCAAGATAATGACATTCGATGGAGGGGAATCCGGAAGCTATACTGCCATCACGATGATACATTTCTACTGTAGTGAAGATTGCAGTTTCTCCCATTCTTGATGGGAATACGAAACATCCTTTCACTGCTTCGCCCGATGCGACGCTTGAGAGGGCAATGTCATAAAAGAACTGCTTGATGATGTCAGGTAGGCCGGGAGCATTTCCAAGATACGTGGCATCGTAGTATTTTGCGTCGACCACATGAAGGGTTCCGGATGAGTCCCGAAGAACGATATCCGTCTGCAATCCCCTATCTTGCACCGATAGACCGCCATCATTCCGCCGATAGGCAGGGCGCGGCAAACGACTGTTCCATCCCGCTTCCACACCCCGTAGAACCTGCCGTAGCATGTGTTCCCAAACCGTATGGAAGTCCTCGACGCCATAATACGTTTCTCCCGCGCGCGTGGCGGAATCGTTGACAAGGTACGAAATAAGCCCATTGGCCAAGAAAATAGCTCTGCTAGCATAGAGTTCAGGTAAGAGCAGCCGAAGGTGAGTTGCCCAGAGTGTTCTTGGCAACCGGGGCTGTGAGTAGCGCTTAAGTTCGTCCTGGCGGCCGATAAGCCCGTCAATCCACCAGCCGTGCTGGCGGGCGATTTCCAGCAACACGGCAGCCTGAATCTGTGCCAGCAAGGAATCGTGCGAATCCTTCGTTCGTGTCGTCCGGATGTCCTCATAGACAACGCTGCCATCGGAGCCGACATAAGACTGCTCGCGTATAACAGTTCGCGGCCAGTCAGGCTTGCCGGAAGTACGCGATCGATGACGCGAGCGTTCCGAGAAAATGCCATAGAGCAGGAAGTCCTTGGCCAGGTCCGCGACCACTGCAAGGCGTCCGGTATCGCCTTCGCCACCTGTGGCAACGCCGAGCCTATCTGTCATGTCCCGCCCGAAACGGGCGAGAGCGCGCATCGTAAGGCGAGCGGTTATTAGGTCTCGCTCAGCGATGCCGGTATAGGACTTGCGCGGAAGGAAAACGAATGAGCGTTCTTCAGAGACTCCTGCCAGTCCGCAAAACTGTAATGCAGACCGACCGGCCTTTACCCCGATGCGTGTGGACCGCAGTTCTGATGCCAGTTCGGGATGTTCATCAGCGATTTGCGAGAAGTCGGTCCGGTCCTGAAGAATGTGTGGGGCGGCGCTCATCGTTACGTCCCACTTGCGGGCTCTCCTCCGCTAAATTTTGCGAGAAGGGCGTCGGAAAAAATCCGCTGCGAGGCTGCAACACGCGCCGAGATTTCTCCAAAAGTCTTCACGGCAGAGACATCAAAGACTTTTTCACGTCCATGATGCCGAAGCAGATCATCCCAAAGGTAAATCAGAACCTTCCCAGGTACGAGACTGGAGCGGGCAAGATCCTCTGCTGTGACAAACCAAGGCCCGAGCAGCCGGTCTTCTGCAATATCAAGTTGCTCTGTGAGATGGTCATTCATTGTCTTGGCGAAAACGTGCCAAGGCACCGTTTGGATCGACCCATCGCCCATAACAATGTCCAGTGTCCCGTTGGGGGCGGCTGAGTAGTCAATGGGCACATATTCCTGACGCCAGCGGCGCCGGAAGGCGGTATCTATTGGGTACACGCCTTGATCTGCGCTGTTCATGGTTGCCAGCAACCAGAGATTTGACGGCAAGGACACACGGTCGATTTCGCGGTCAAGGCTGGTCGAGAGCCATGCCTTGAACTCTGGTGTCGGGAAATCAACATCATATTTGCCTGCTCCAACCCCATCTCTATCGAGTAAAAGAAAGAGATCACCAAACACGGCTGCAGCGGGCGCGCGGTTTAGTTCTTCAATGACCAGATAGTTTTCGCGATCAGGCTGTGCGAGGGCGTTGCGAAGCGCCAAGGCGAACGGACCGGGCGAGAAAGAATATGTGACACGGTCTTCCTGCATCACCGGCTTCAAAGCGCCGACAAAGTCGCTGTTCTGCATGTCAGGATGAAACACTGTGCGAACGCAGAGTTTCCCATCGACCATGGCATCCACGGTGTGTGTCTTGCCGGTTCCGGGTGCGCCGTAGAAAATAACGTTCTCACCACCCGTTAGCGCAGTCGGCGTGACCGCGGTCGGTGTTTCCTCACCGGGCAACGCCCCTGTGCCAGCCCCTTCGACAACATGGAGATGCGCCATGTTCTCTACGTAGTAGTGAAGAAACTCAGGCCGGAAACAACAGACGTAGCGTCCCTTGGCGTCTTGCGATCGAGCAAAGCCGAACCGAAAAGCTCCGGCGATAGCCTCGATATGGACGTAGGCCGACGTTGGATTCGCATGTCCCTGATAAGCTGCTGCGTCCCATGCGCAAATCACGACCTCATCGTCATCAAGGCAATAGAACCCAAGGAGTAAACACCGATGTGAACCAGCCTTGTCCAGTTCAAAGTCTGCCTGATGTTCTGCGTAATCACGCGTAATCTGAATGCGTTTCTCGTGCGGTCTGTCACGCGCCGAATCAGCAAGATTGGGGAAGATGTACACTTCCAACGTGTAGGATGCGCCGGGTGTTTGGCTTTCGGCTGTAAATTTAACGAATCTGACGCGCGGTGCTGGCGGTTCATGCCTGTAGATGTTTGCTGTCCATCCCCAGGCCGTTAGGGCGCGTTCAAGGATTTGTTCGCGCTTATCGATGTCAGGATGCGCTGGGTCATCCCCCTCCACCACTTCTCCCAACGCGGTCGACTGGTACTTCATTGTTCCTCGTTTCTCGTCTGCTCTTTTTTGGTTGCTTGTGGCAGAGTCTCGCCAAAGTTGGGAGAAACTGCCGAAAAATCATAAGAATGCACAACTGTTCCGGAGTTCAGTTTTGTCTTTACAAAGTGGCGGCGACGCGACCACATGGATTTAATTTTCGGGAGGGCAGCATCGAGCAAAGCGGAAAGCGAAGGCGAAACCGGAAAATCAAGGATATTGGAACGCGTTACATGAAAGCCGTCTCCTACGCTGCGCCAGTATTGAAGAAAGACATCTGAAGTGATGATGCCGAGGCAACGATAGAAATCCTCCCGGTTGCGGAAGGAGAACTCCTGCACCCCACTACCGGCTTCACCGCGCACAGAAATGTAGTTTCTTGCCACGCTGCCGACAAAGAGCGTTTGGTTTCCTTTGTTATCAAGCAGATCGCCGAGGCGGTGGGAGAAACCCTGCCCCTGCAAGTATAGCGCCATTGCCTCCGACGCAGGCCGAATAAACTGGTCACTTAGCTGATAGCGTGTCACATCGTGAAATCTTGCCGGACCGGCGAGCAAGGTCGCACGATCCGCAGCAGACCAGCGATACAAAGGTGACGAGTAGAGACAGTGCTCTGCACTTGAAAAGGCGGAAAGGATCGTACAGCGCTGGCTGTTCGCCTTATTTGTGTTGGAACTTTGCGGCTTGCCGGATTTGAAAAGTGTGTCGGGGATGTTGTCAAAGTGGCTCGCAAAAACGGTGTAGCGGCCAGCACGCATCTTCTCTCTCAATATCGAGTAATCGCGACTGAACGCGATCGAGAGAGGGAGGATGAAATGTATGGCCGCGAGCGGGGACGCAACTTCAAGACAGCGATCCAAAAAATCAGCGTAGGTGTTCTTCCAAGCCGCCCCTTTAGGGTTGGATACAAAGGGAGGATTTCCAAAAACAATCACAGGACGAGCAGATTTTACCCCGGCATAGTTTAGAAAATCGGTATGTTCAAAAGACGGTGTGAAGTAGTCTGCTCCTAAAGCGGCATTGATCAAATCGAACTGACTTTTTGCATAATCAAGAGCAGAGGAATTGAAGTCCACCATATGCAAATCGAGGTCGCGCATCACCTCTACCGGCACACCAAGATCGAGCAGCTTAGCAAGCAGAGCATAGACGAGTACGCCAGAACCGCACGAAGGTTCGATCAAGCGATTCTGCCGAACAAATGCGATAGCTTGCTCGGGGCGTGATATTCCACCCACGTCAAAATACTGGTTCCAGAAGAACTGCGCGACATCGACAGGGGTATAGTAAGAGCCGGATTGCTTACGTGCGTGTTCCGACTTGCATGGTGTGTAGTATGCAAGATCGCGCTCATCTTTTTCAGCTTGAGGCAGGACGCGATCCAGTAAGTATTTTGCGGCATCCGAAAGCGCCTGCCCGGACAAGAGAAAGTCCGCAGCCTGCTCGCTTTCTTTTGGACGTGACACCGCGATATTCATCATAAATTCTCGATAAGATGAGCAACCATTTTTTCGCCGAGGAGGCAAGGAACCGCATTTCCAATTTGCTTTTGGATGGATCGACGATTTCCGGCAAACTTATAACCATCAGGAAATGTCTGGATTGCGGCTATCTCCGGCACCCGAAGGCGACGATTATCCCAATGAAAGGGTCCAACCCAAGGACCTGGTTGTGCTGCTATCGTAATCGATGGTAAGTCGGGATGCAGCTTCTGGAGGAAGTTCCAAAACCGTCCTCCAGGCCGAAACGTTCTGCCATCGTAGTTATTGAGCTTAGAAAGGGCTATGTAGTTCTTCCCTGCCGGAACATGAACAAGTTCATGATAGTAAGTGCCCGATGAAGCATCTTCCTGTGGCTCTGAATATTTCTCTGCGGCAAACTTCTTGATGAACGTTCCGACCCCAACATAAGGATCGAATCCATTCATTAGATCAGGTTTCGATGGGTCGCTATGCGTTTGATGAGGCTCAGGGATGGCATGTATGGCTCCCTTCACGCCAAAGACAAACACGCGCTTCCGCTTCTGAGGCACACCGAAATCTGCCGAGTTCGCTCGAAAAACGGTACAGGAATATCCGAGACCCCGCGCCTCTGAGACAAAGCGTTCAAAAGTGGGTAGATTGGTCGGATGACGGATACTCTCTACATTCTCGAACAGGAACCCATTCGGTTGTAGTTCGTTCACTGCTCTCAGAAATTGACCTAGCATATTACGAGGGTCTTCATCGATAAGGCGATTATCGTTTTTTACCCAATAGCCATTCTTCGAGAATGGCTGGCACGGAGGACCACCGATCAGAATTTTGTCGGAGCCATCACGCCAATCCGTGAAGTCAACATTTCTTATGTCATCTTCGATTACCGAAGACTCGTGGCCACTGATATTATTGAGTCGAAGAGTTTCAGCAGCATCGGGGTCATTCTCGACGCAGGCTATGATCTCCGCGCCAGCGTTGATTGCGCCGATGTCCAAGCCTCCTGCGCCAGAGAACAAGCTAATGCAATTGACCACTGTCTGCTCCTTTCACGCCGCTTAGCGCGACCGTTCGTTCTTGTCTTCCAGTTAGGCGGCCAGACAGCGCTGCCTTGCCGACGGGGTGTCCTGTGTACTCGATTCGAGCACCAACCTTGGACCATGAGGGTAGTTACATATCGTGGCTCGCGCATCAGAAAATTACCAGATATAGCGATTTATCCACATATGTTCTTTATATGTTCTCATACACTTGGTCCGTTGGCAAGTAGTTATCGAGAGGGCAGTCGCCGACATCTACCTCGGTGGAGGCGTGTCTAGCGGTGCGGCTTCTGACGTCCATCCAAGGCGGCGCGAGCCTTGGCCGTGATCCATCTTCGGCAAGATGGCGGCATGCAATCCGCGCGGGGTTGATCAGGGTTCCAAGGGGCTCGAAGGCTCCATGGTCGATGGGATGGTTCTAAGGAAGGGCAGCGCGAAAGCTCCCTTCGGTTGGTCTCGATGAAGTCGTCTCCATGAAATGGTCTGGATGAAGTCCTCATGGGGGTATCGGGGGAGCAGGAACGCGCCCCTGATTGGTGATGCAACGGCCATACGGTGCGAGTGGGTTTCAAGGGGCGCGATAGCCCCTGATCCTCCAGAAGGGATCGATGGGTGCAGGGAGAGCGAAGTCTCCCGCGAGTGATTGAACGGCGATACGTTCTGCTGGCTCTGAAATGGGTTCAATACCCTGAAAGAGCCACAGGCCGGGGGTTCCACAGGGGCGCGCAGCGGGCCCCTTGGCAAGAAGGTTTTGTACTACAAAACACATCTTGCGGTTCACCGAATTTGGGCAAATCGAGCGTAGTACACAAACAGGGAAAACAGCCGCAACGGTTTGTACTACAAAGCGAAGACGCCTAGCCTACGGGGGTCTATCAATTTTGTACTACAGTCGGGCTGTGTCAGGAACAGTGGTTTGCTGCGCTGCGCAAGAAGCCATGCAGACGCTTTCCTATATGGAAACCGAGATCAGTTGCTGAAGCGGGACATATGAAGGTCTTTCTGGATGATACGCGGGCCACACCCGAGGGCTGGGAGCGCGTGTACCGTGTGAGCGAAGCCATCGAGCTTCTGCGGACAGGCGCGGTTGAGCTTATCAGCCTCGATTATCATCTAGGCGATGCAGAGCAAGGCACCGGTCTCGATGTTCTGCTGTGGATCGAACAGGCCGTGCGGGACAGTGACTTCTGCCCTCCAGTCATCCGCGTGCATAGCGATCATCGCCGTGGACGTGCTCAGATGCTGGAGAAGTTGGATGTGATCCAGCACAGCGTTCATAAGTCTCGAAATCAGTAGCGGCTCAATACGCTCGACATATGCTTAGAGCAAAGTTCATTGCACCGCCGAATCTTGAATTCGGGGCTCGACCTTTTCTTTCAATAGCGCAACTAATTCAGGATCGCCCCGTTCATATTCGTCAGGGATATGAAGCGTGATGATGCGGTTATCGGGCGGGCGTTGCTTGTACTTTTTCCTGATCCGCTCGCGATGGTGCGTTTCCATTGCGAATATCCAATCAGCACTCGCCACAAGTTCTTTGGTTAGCGGCCTTGGCGCGCTCGCGTCTGTACCAGCAGACACTGCTTGGATTCCTGGATAGTCCTTGAACACATCCTCGGCGGTCGGGCTGCGTAGCTTGTTAGCAGTGCAGACGAACAGCACAAGCAGCGGTTTTTTGCTATCGGGGCTCATCAGAGGCCCTCCATTCCTAAATCCCCGAGAATATCGGGACTGAGCATCCTATGCGGCGGCCTGATAATTGCCGTTTCAATGGATTCGAATGCATCCTCCGTCCTGATCGCGGTGAACGGGTAACTGTCATGGGGACCCGCGCCCGCAATGCCCATCATCGCCCCGCGCAGCCGCCTGACGGGCTCGCCATCGCCAGGTATGGGGTTCACAGACCAGGCGGTGTACATCTTGCAGCCTTGGGTTTCGCGGGTGAACCCCAACAGCACGATGTTTCCTCCAACATAGAGGACGCCGCCATCATCGCTCTGTTTGACCTTCAGATCGGTCGAGTCCGGGTCGGTATAGTCCTGCTCTTCCGTGAAGCTGGTGAAGCCGCCGGATGTGCTGATCTTTAGACGCGAGACAAGGACGCGCTCTTTTCGCAGCGCCGGAATGCTCCAGGCGGGCCGGAATATCCGGTAGTTGCCATCAAGGTCTGACAGGTCCTTGGCGAGCGGCCTAGCAAACTGCACGCTGTACTGCGCGGCAAAGCTCGCAAGACCTGGCGGCAAGCCTTCATCCGGTCTGAACAAATCCGTGCGCGGTTGTGCTGTGCGCTCGAAGAATTCATAGATCGCTTGCTTTTTGTGGGCGCGTGCATTGAGCAGTGAATCCGGCCCACCATCATGCCAGCGCTTGAGCGTGCCATCATCGATAACGCTGCGCGCCTTATCCGCGACTTGCCGGATCGTCTCCAGTGCCCGCTTGTCATCATTGATCATCGCAGCAAGGCGCTGCGCGGGGAATCCGTGCGCTCTCAAGACCTGATCAAGGGCCTGCCAGAGGTCTTTGTGCTGTTTTGTTGTGCCCTGCCACGGCATGGCGACCTCCAAATTCCAGCGCCCCATCAGGGACTTCGCATTTGTTCGCATATATGCGCGGCAATGCGAAGTCCATACGTGCAAATGAATTTTTAGCAGCAATAGATGCCTGCGAGACCATTCCCATCTGTTGATCACGTTCAGACGCAGACGCGCTGAACAAGGCAACGCCAGACCAATGAGAGAGGAAAAGTCATGAGCACGCCTTCGACGCAGCGCGCCTACGAGATCGGCAAGAATGGAGGGACCGTCAATACGAACGGTCTCTCCTACCAGGACAAGCAGCGGATCGACGCTGCGGTCAATGCCGGTCGGCAAGGAAAGTAAGTGGGCAAGTAAGCGCTGCCGATTGAACCGGGCGCGGGGCGAGAACCGCCCCGCGCCACCCCATAGAGAACAATAAGCCAGAGACTGAACCCATGCGGACAACTCTTCACAATGGCAGCTTCATCGAACTTTGCCCGCGCTGCGGTCCCGGCGGTCATTGCCACGTGTCCCGAGGCGATCCGCGCCGCTGCCCGCATCGGGTACGGCGGCTCCATCTATTTCCCGAAGTGAAAGAAGAATGGTCTTATGACCGGCGCTCCTAATCCCAACAGGCACCCCAGGCGCGGCTCGCCAACAGGCGCGCTCCTGATGGGCGTGTCGATGCTGGCCCTTGCCAGCTATTGGCCTGAGCTGACCGGCGCGCGGCCGGATGCTGCTGATCAGCTCTATCTTGGCTTCATGAAATTCATCGGCGGGCTCGCTGTTCTTGGCGGCCTGACCGGCTACTACAAGGCCTGGGTGCAGGCGCACAAACGCGCTGAAGCCGCCAAGCCGTCGGGGACCTTCGGTGAGGCTGCGTTTGCTACGCTGGATGAGTGCGCCGATGCGGGGCTGCTCGATCCGCGCGGGCTGTTTCTGGGGATGCTTGAGGGCCAGCCGCTCTTTTACAGCGGCAAAGCGCATTTGCTGACGGTCGCGCCCGCCCGTCAGGGCAAAGGCACAAGCGTTGTGATACCGAATTTGCTACATAGCCAGGCCTCGGTTTTTGTCACCGATCCCAAGGGCGAACTGGCGGCAGTGACGGCTGCGCACCGTGAACAGAATTTCGGGCAGGATGTCTTCGTCCTCAACCCTTGGGGCCTGCACGGCCTGCCGCAGCACCGGTGCAATCCGTTGCGTCCCCTTCTGGATGCGGCGGACGATCCGGCGCTGCTGCGCGGGATTGCCGATGCAGCCAAGGCGCTCGCGCTACAGCTGCTTCCCGAGCCTGAAGATGCGCGGAACCGCTACTTCCGTGACGGCTCGCGCATGATCCTGCGCGCCCTGATGCTGCATCTGGCGACACGCGGGCAGCCTGATCTCTGCACCCTGCCGGAGATGTGGCAGGTGCTTTCGAGCCCGCGCCGTATGGCGCGCGCCGTGGCTGAGATGGAGGATTCGGAGGCCCTGTTCGGCATGGTTGCCGCTCTCGGCGATGACCTTGCCGCACAGATGCAGGACAGCCCCGAGCAGTTTGCCGACTTCCGGCAAGGGGCCATCCAGGCGCTCGATATCTTTGATCCGCTCGGCTGGCTCGCCGATGCCGTCAGCGGCAACGATGTCGATTTCAAATCCCTGAAGGAGGGCAAGACAAGCATCTATCTCGTGATCCCGCAGGAGAAGATCGCAACGCACGGTGCTTGGCTCGGGCTTATCACGCGGCAAGCGATTGCGGCGGTCGCCCGCTCCAACGGCAAGAGCGAGGTTCTGTTTATGCTCGATGAGTTTGCCAATATGGGCAAACTCGCAGGGCTCGCAGAAAGCCTGACTGCGCTGCCCAGTCTGGGCGTCCGCGTCTGGGCCTTCGTGCAGGAGTTATCCGAGCTGATCCGCATCTATGGTCCGCATACGACAAGGACCGTGCTCAGCCAGGCTGAAGTGACCCAGTTTTTTGCGGTCCAGGATGACGGGCTTGCAAGAACCCTTTCAGCGGTGCTCGGCCAGCGCACGGTCAAAACGAAGAACTTCAACCTTGGGCGCTTCGAGGATGACGAGATCGGCGAGTCGGTGAGTGAAACCGGCAGGCCGCTCATGGCTGCCGACGAAATCCGCCAGATGGGCGCGCGCGAGCAGCTCTTGCTGATAAGCCGCCTGCCGCCAATCAGGGCACAGCGCATCCCTTTTTGGGAAGTGCAGCCGTGGGGATCGTGGGCAGCGTCAAACCCGGTCGAAGGGACAGCGCCTCTGGCCGCGCCAAAGATGAGATTGGAATACCAACCGAGAGACGAAAGCCATGAGTGACTTTAGGATCAAAGTTGTCGGTGCAAAGCCGCCGCGCAAGCCAGATGGCCCGCTGCGCAAAGCCGGAAAGCGCGTCTGCGCGGCTGCCCGCCAAGGTCTGATGAAGCCCCGCCGGGTCATGTTGGCCGGACTTGCTGGTTTCCTCCTGCTCGCAGGCACCCCGCATGTAGCATGGGAGTATGAGTGCCGTCATCCGATGCACGGGCCGGGCTCATGCCGTTCGGTCGCCTGGTGCGCCTATTACGGCATTCAGGGCCGCTGCATCGCGGTGCCGAACGACGGCATGCAATGCAGCCTATTCAAAGTGCTGCCGTTTGACTGGGGTCAGATCATTAGCGGTGCCTAATTTAGCAAGAACTAAATTAGTAAACCAAAATAAAGGAGAGAAATATGAGCAAGAACTTCGAGCGAAGAGATACTCGCTTCTCGGCAGATGGCCGCACCGTCTTCGTCAGGCTGCGCATCAACCGAAAGGATTTTGAGTTCGCGCGCTCATGGGCGGAATTCCACGCGGCAGCCGATCCGGCAGGGACGGCAGAAGACCATCTGGAAGGCTATCTGTCCATGGCGCTTCTAGAGGCGCGAGAGCACGCAAAGTGGCGCGCTCCGCCTGAGATCGAAGCGCTGTATCCCGCAGTGGATAAGGGTTTGAGAGGTTTGCCAGACATGGATGATGGCATCCCTTTCTGAGGCTCAAAGTTTGAGAAAACACCATAGAAAATGGTACAATAAAAATAGGGGCTTAAGCCTCTATCTCCGAGAAAGGTTGAGGAGATGAAAGACAATTTTGATGTCGCAGGGCGTAAAGGCCTGAGCGAAAGGTTCGGTTCGTTGGCGAAACCGACACTGACCGTCGATGTCGATAAGTATCAGGCGATGCTAGATGACAGCGAACTAACCGAAGAACAGAAGCGGCGGGTTCTCGAAGACCTCTGGTCGATCATCGTGAGCTTTGTCGAACTCGGCTTCCAGGTGCATCCGGTACAGGAAGTCTGTGGAAAAGACAGTCTGGCAGACGTTGAAGCTGCCAAACCAGCTTTAGATGCTGTAAGCTCGGACTATCCCAAACTGGAATAAGAGCGAAGGACGTGAGCCCGCAAATACGCGGTGCGGGCAAGAGATTGGAGTCAGTATGAAAACGGAATTTGAAAAGGAGATAGCTGCAACCAAGGCCATCATCTATTGCCGCGTATCCAGCACGAAGCAGAAGATCGAAGGTAGTGGCCTTGAGAGCCAAGAGCATCGCTGCCGCCAGTATGCGGCAAGCAAAGGCTACGAGGTTGAGGCCGTCTTTCCTGATGATGCTTCCGGCGGCGGTGACTTCATGAACCGCCCCGGCATGGTGGCGCTTCTGAGCTATCTCGATGCACAGCCAGGCAAGAACTACGTCATCATCTTTGATGATCTGAAGCGCTTTGCCCGCGATACTGAGTTCCACATCAAGCTCCGCCGTGAGTTCCAGCTGCGCGGGGCGCGGATCGAATGTCTGAACTTCCAGCTGGATGACTCGCCGGAAGGCAAGTTTGTTGAAACGATCTTTGCTGCGCAAGGCGAGTTGGAGCGCGAGCAAAACCGCCGCCAGGTGATCCAGAAGATGAAGGCGCGCGTTGAGAAGGGCTATTGGGTCTTCTCCGCGCCCGTTGGCTACAAATACAGCGCTGACCGCGCCCATGGGAAAATCCTGGTACGCGACGAACCGGTCGCCTCGATCCTAACGCAGGCGCTCGAAGGCTTTGCTTCGGGCCACTTGCAGTCGCAGAGCGAGGTGAAGCGCTTCCTGGAGAGCAAGCCTGCCTTCCCCAAAGACCTCCCCACCGGAGAAATCCGCTGGCAGCGGGTCAATCGCATTCTCACGCAGCTGACTTATGCCGGGTACGTCGAAGCCCCTAAATGGGACATTGCGCCCCGCAAAGGACAGCACGAACCGCTGATCAGCCTTGCGACCTATGAGGAAATCCAGAGGCGATTGAACGGCACTGCCAAGGCTCCAGCGCGCAAGGACATCAACGAGGACTTCCCGCTGCGCGGCTTCGTGCTGTGTGATGATTGCGGGCAAGCCATGACCTCCTGTTGGTCGAAGGGCCGCTCGAAACTCTATCCATATTATCTGTGTGACACGCGCGGCTGCGCGAGCAACCGCAGGTCGATCCCGCGCGAGCGGATCGAAAGCGGGTTTGCTGAGATCATGCAGAGCTTGCAGCCGACGGGGCAACTCTTTGCCGTGGCAAAAGCAATGTTCAGGGATGCTTGGGCCATGCGGCTTTCCGAAGCGCGGAACGACAAAGCGATGTTGACAAGGCAGTTGAAAGAAGCTGAGGCACAGATCGACACGCTGCTGGAGCGGATCGTCGAAGCTGAAAACGCGAGCGTGATCAAAGCCTATGAGGCAAAGATCGCAAAGCTGGAGCGTGAGAAGGCCGTATTGGCCGAGCGTGTTGACGAAATCGTGCCGCCGAAGGGGAGGCTAGAGGAGTTTATCGAACCGGTCCTAGAGTTTTTGTCAAACCCTTGGAATATATACAAAAATGGGAGTTTAGCCGTGCGGCGCACAGTGCTTCGATTGGCCTTTGTGGAGCCGTTGCGGTATAGCCGTGAAGAAGGTTATCGAACCGCTAAAATCACCTTTCCGTTCAAGGTGTTAGCGGATATTTCAACCCAAAAAGGTGAGATGGTGGAGCCTAGGGGGATCGAACCCCTGACCTCTTGCATGCCATGCAAGCGCTCTCCCAGCTGAGCTAAGGCCCCGAATGCGCCGTTCTCTAGGCGCAACACAGGGCAGGATCAAGCGAAAAATCCGGCCCCGTGTGGAAATGCGCGATCAGTCCTCGTCCTCGACCGCAACATCGGCGATCTCGTCGAGCGAGACGTCATCATCGTCGTCCTCGTCCTCGAGGAGATCATCGTCCAGATCGACATCGACGTCATCGTCGTCCTCGATGACCGCCACTTCTTCGTCATCGGTTTTCTTGGCCTTGGCGCTCGCCGCGTCCTCGGCGTCGGCGGCGATCATCCGGCCCTTGCCGGCGACGATCTCGACGACCTCCCCGGTATAGGGGCTGACGATCGGGTCCTGGTTCAGGTCGTAGAACCGCTTACCTGTGGTCGGGCACAAACGCTTTGTGCCCCATTCTTCCTTGGGCATGAGAATCCCCTTGATTATCTGCTGAGTCGCATCGACGATTCCGGTCAGGTGCCATATGAGCTAGGGACTGTCAAAGGCTTTGATGTCGGCACGGGAGCGGACATGGCGGAACATCTTCTGGACGGCACGCCGCCGGTGGTGCTGACCCTGCGCCGCTCCGGGCGCGCGCGGCGGATCAGCCTCCGGATCTCGCAGCTGGACGGGCGCGTCACCCTGACGCTGCCGCGCGGCGTGCGCGAGGCCGAGGCGCTGGACTTCGCCCGCTCCAAGGCCGACTGGATTCGCGGCCACCTCGACAACCGTCCCGACGAGATCGCCGTCGATCACGGCACGCTGCTGCCGATCGAGGGCGCGCCGCACCAGGTGGTGCCGGTGGCCGGGCGGCGCGTCCAGCGGCAGGAGGGGCGCATCGGCGTGCCGGCCGACGCCGTCGGGCGCAGGCTGCAGGCCTGGCTGCGCGAACTGGCGCGCGACCGGCTGACCGCGGCCTCGGATCACTACGCCGCCCGGCTCGGCCGCCCCTATGCCCGCATCACCCTGCGCGACACCCGCTCGCGCTGGGGCTCCTGCACCTCGCAGGGCGGCCTTATGTATTCCTGGCGCCTGGTGCTCGCCCCACCTGAGATCCTGCACTACGTCGCGGCGCACGAGGTCGCGCACCTGGCCGAGATGAACCATTCCTCGGCCTTCTGGGACACGGTCGAGCGCCTGCACGGGCCCTGGGCCGCGCAACGCAAGTGGCTGCACCAGAACGGCTCCGGCCTGCACCGGTTCCGCTTCTGACCGCTTGACCCGACGTCGACTTGTGATCACATTTCATCCATGATCACCTCTCGCCCCACCGAGGCCACCCTGCCGGCCGCCCATGACCGCGTCTATCGCGCGCTCCGGGCGCGCATCATGCATGGCGAGATCTCGCCCGGCGTCGCCCTGACCCTGCGCGGGATCGGGCGCGACTTCGACGTGTCCATGACCCCCGCGCGCGAGGCGGTCCGCCGTCTCGTCGCCGAAGGGGCGCTGTTCCTGTCCAGCTCGGGCCGGGTCTCGACCCCCGAACTTTCCGGCGACCGGATCGAGGAACTCGCCGCCCTGCGCGCGCTGCTCGAGGTCGAACTGGCCAGCCGCGCCCTGCCCCGCGCCCATATCGCGCTGATCGACCGGCTGCAGGCGATCAACGGCACCGTGGGCGAGGCCGTCTCCAACCGCGACGCGGTCGGCTACATCCGCACCAATCTCGAATTCCACCGCACGCTCTACCTGCGCGCCCAGGCCCCGGCGATGCTGGCGATGGCCGAAACCGTCTGGCTGCAACTGGGCCCGACCATGCGGGCGCTCTATGGCCGCCTGCGCCGCACCGAACCGCCGCATTTCCACAAGCTCATCATCGCCGCGCTCAAGGCCGGCGACGAACCCGGCCTGCGGCTCGCGGTGCGCTCGGACGTGACCCAGGGTCTCAGGATGCTGACCGGCTGATCCCCCGGTCGGCGCGGCGTCGGGCCGTTCTTCAAAGCGGGCGCTTTGAGAAAGACGGCCCATGCCCTAGACTGGCCAACGGCAGCGAACCGGAGGCACCCATGCTGGTCGTCGACGAACAGATTGAAACGGTCGAACGCTTGAGGGACCTTCTCCCGACCGAGGGCTTCGTGAACACCTTCCTCAAGGTGAGCGACCGGTTGAACGATGTCGCGCGAGAATTCATCAAGCACGCGCCCTTCGTCATCGTCGCGACAAAGGCGTCAGAGGGGCTGATCGACATCTCTCCCAAGGGCGACCCCGCCGGGTTTGTCGAGATCTACGACGACAAGACCCTGATCATCCCCGACAGGCTCGGCAACCACCGGGTCGATGGCTTTCAGAACCTCCTGACAGATCCCAACGTGGCGCTCCTGTTCATCGTGCCCGGACATGGAGACACCCTGCGCATCGCGGGCAAGGCGCGCATCGTCCGTGACGCCGCCATCAGCAAGCGCCACGCGACCAAGGGGAAAGAACCGCTGCTCGCGCTTGTGGTCGATGTCGAGGAAGCCTTCATGCATTGCTCGAAATCGCTCATTCGCGCGCGGCTCTGGCATCCGGACCAGTGGCCGGACCGAAAATCCGCCCCGACGCTCGCGGAATGGGTCATCGCCACGGTCGACAGGGATCAGACGCTTGAAGAGGTCCACGACGATCACAGCGCTGACGAACGCAAACGCCTCTATTGAAGAGGACGACAACCGACCGTCGGGCCAAGCGCGGCGTCGCACAAGTCGGGCGCGACGCCACCGATCGCCCGCCACGAAAAAACCCGCCAGGTGACTGGCGGGTCTCTCTATCGGAACACGCCGACAAGCGTGCCCGAGGATCAGGCGCTCAGCGCGGCCTGTGCCTTTGCGACGATCGCGCCGAAGGCGTCGGGCTCGTGCACGGCCAGGTCGGCCAGAACCTTGCGGTCGACCTCGATGCCGGCCAGGCCCAGACCGTTGATGAAGCGGCTGTAGGTCAGCGCCTCGTCATGGCTGCGCACGGCGGCGTTGATCCGCTGGATCCACAGCGCGCGGAAGTTGCGCTTGCGGTTCTTGCGGTCGCGGGTCGCATACTGGTTGGCCTTGTCGACCGCCTGGGTCGCGACCTTGAAGGTGTTCTTGCGGCGGCCATAGTAACCTTTGGCGGCCTTGATGACCTTCTTGTGACGGGCGTGGGTGACGGTTCCGCTTTTTACACGTGACATGTGATCAGCCTCCTATCAGCGGTCGTAGGGCATGAAGCCCTTGACGATTTTCGCGTCGGGGGCCGACAGCGTCGTGGTTCCGCGAGCGTCGCGGATGAACTTTCGGGTGCGCTTGATCATGCCGTGGCGCTTGCCGGCCTGGCCTGCCAGCACCTTGCCGGTGGCCGTCACCTTGAAGCGCTTCTTGGCGCTCGACTTGGTCTTCATCTTGGGCATTTCCGTCTCCTTGGGTTGGGTCGGTACGAAACGCGACTCGGCATGCCACATCGGCCGGTCGCGCGGTCAGAAGCGCCGTTTAAGCGCAACCAGTCCGGCTGGCAAGGGGGGTGGTCCCGATTTCAGGGGGCGAAACCGCCCAGAACGGCGAAAAACACGTCCGGCACCTGGCTCAGCGTATAGCCGCCGGGTTTCACGCTCAACGCATAGAACACGAGCCCTGTCGCGATCAGGATCGTCAACGCCGAGGCGCGCGGCGCGCGCCCGTCCGTCACCGCCGACAGCATCGACGGAATCGAAAAGCCGCCAACGATCAGGCCAAGCGCCAATGCCAGGTCAGGATCCATCGTGAACGCCCCTGCGACAACCGCATGATTCGCCCTATTCTGGATCGGTCGAGTAAATCAAACGTTCATCGCAGGGCGCGACGCGCAGGATGTTCGTGGTTCCCGGCACGTTGAACGGCACGCCCGCGGTAAGCACGATCTGGTCGGACTCGGTCGCAAAGCCCTGCGCCCGCGCCGCCCGCGCCGCGTTGACCACCGCATCCTTGAACCGCGCCAGCTCGCCGGTCATCACGCAGGTGCATCCCCATGTCAGCGCCAGCCGCCGCGCCGTGCCGCGCAGGCTGGTCATCGCGATGATCGGCACGCCCGGACGCTCGCGCGCGGTCAGCAGCGCGGTCGTGCCGCTCTGGGTGAAACAGCAGATCGCCTTGATGTCGGCGGTCTCCGCGATTTCGCGCGCGGCGGCGACGATGCCGTCGGCAACGCTGCTGCCCTTGATCGACCGCGACGCCGCGATGATCTGCGCATAGGTCGGGTCGGCCTCCACCTCGATCGCCACCCGGTCCATCGTCTGCACCGCCTGCACCGGGAATTGCCCGGCGGCGGATTCCGCCGACAGCATCACCGCGTCCGAACCTTCGTAGATGGCCGTCGCCACGTCGCTGACCTCGGCCCGCGTCGGCATCGGGCTCTCGATCATGCTCTCCAGCATCTGCGTCGCCACGATCACCGGCTTTGCCGCCGCGCGGCACTTTCGGATCAGGCGCTTCTGGATCGGCGGCACCGCCTGCACCGGCAACTCCACGCCCAGGTCGCCGCGCGCCACCATCACCCCGTCGCAGACCGCCAGGATGTCCTCGAACCGCTCGACCGCCTTGGGCTTCTCGACCTTGACCATGATCGCCGCGCGGCCCTTCACCAGCGCACGCGCCTCGGTCACGTCCTCGACCCGCTGCACGAAGGACAGCGCCAGCCAGTCGACCCCAAGCGCGCAGGCGAATTCCAGGTCGCTGCGATCCTTCTCCGACAGCGCCGCCAGGGGCAGTTCCACGTCCGGCACGTTGACGCCCTTGTGGTTGGAGATCCGCCCGCCCGCGATCACCGTGCACTCGGCGAAATCCGCACCGCAGCTCTCGACCTTCAGGCGGATCTTGCCGTCATTCACCAGCAGCGACACCCCCGGCTCGATCGCCGCGAAGATCTCCGGATGCGGCAGGCACACCCGCGTCGCATCGCCATCCGCCGGATCCAGGTCCAGCCGGAAGGACGCGCCGTTCTCCAGCTCCTCGGCGCCACGCACGAAATCCCCCACCCGCAGCTTCGGGCCCTGGAGGTCCGCCAGGATCGCGATCGGGCTGTCGAGCTCCGCCTCGACCTGCCGGATGATCGCGTGCTTGGCGCGAATCTCCTCCTGCGTGCCGTGGCTCATGTTCAACCGGAACACGTCAACCCCGGCCTCGTGCAGCGCACGGATCATGTCATGCGTGTCCGACGCCGGGCCGAGAGTGGCGACGATCTTGACGTTGCGCTGTCGTTTCATGGGCAATAAGTCCTCTGGATCAATCTATGTTATCGCAAACATTGTCACGGCGCTTATGGCGCAATTCCCATCGCCGGGCAACTGGCCTAAAGCTGTCCGCAAAGAGATGACAGGCAGATGACATACACTCCCTACTTCATTCACGGCGAAACCCGGCCCAATCGCTGGCTGATCACCTGCGACCACGCCACCAACACGGTGCCCCCCCAGGTCTGCGGCGGCGATCTCGGCCTCCCGCGCGAGGACATGGAGCGCCACATCGCCTATGACGTCGGCGCCTACGGCGTCGCGCAGCATCTCGGCGTGCTGCTCGATTGCCCGGTCATCGCGTCCAACTTCTCACGCCTCGTGATCGACCCCAACCGGGGCGAGGACGACCCCACGCTGCTGATGAAACTCTATGACGGATCGATCATCCCGGGCAACCGCCATGCCGACCGGGCCGAGATCGAACGCCGCCTGGCCCTGTGCTACCGCCCCTATCACGACCAGCTGGCCCGCATGGCGGCGCTGCCGCACGCGGTGATCCTGTCGGTGCACAGCTTCACTCGGCAATTGCGCGGCCGCCCTCCCCGCCCCTGGCATGTCGGCGTGCTCCACGCCGAAGACGAGCGCCTGACCACGCCGCTGATCGACCGGCTTCGCCAGGACACCGATCTCTGCATCGGCGCCAACCAGCCCTATGGCGGCCACCTTCCCGGCGACGCGATCGACCGCCACGCCATCGCCCATGACCGCCCCAACGCCCTGATCGAACTGCGCAACGACCTGATCGCCGACCGCGATGGCCAGCACGCCTGGGCCGAACGGCTCGCACCGATCCTTGAGGACGCGCTCGCCGCATCGGGGCTTTAATCCCGCGCACGACACCTATGTTACACCCAGAGACCATCACAGACAGGGAGGAGTCGCCATGACCCCGAAAGACATCGACCCGCAGACCGAGATCGAACTCCAGGCCGCCGCCTTCCGCCGGTTGCAGAAACACCTGATGCAGGACCGCACCGACGTGCAGAACATCGACATGATGAACCTCGCGGGCTTCTGCCGGAACTGCCTGTCGCGCTGGTACCAGGAGGCCGCCGCTGACAAGGGCATCGAGATCGGCAAGACCGAGGCGCGCGAGCATTTCTACGGCATGTCGATGGAGGAGTGGAAAGCCAACCACCAGACCGAGGCCAGCCCCGAGAAACAGGCCGAGTTCAAGGACGCCTTCGCCCGCAACGTCGGCACCGCCGACTGACACGGCCCCCCGGTCTTCATCTTCGGTGAAATACTCCGGGGTCCGGGGCAGAGCCCCGGGGGGGGGCACCCCCGGTCAGCCGCGCCGCCGGGCGATGTCGCGAATGAACCGCGCGCAATCCTCGGGCGCGGTGATCGGCAGCATGTGGCCGCGCCCCTCCAGCAGTTCGCAGCTCAGCCCATGCGCCTGCATCAGGTGGCCATGCAGGCTGTGCGACAGGATCGGGTCCGCCGATCCGAACAGAAGTCCCCCGGTCACGGAGAGGTCCGTCTCGTAGCGCGCCGCCTGCGCCGCCCCGACCGACTGCAGCGCCACCACGTCCTCCGACGCGGTCACGAAGGCCACGGGGCGCAACCCCAACGCACCGCCCCCGCGCAGCATGAAATCTCCGGCCACCGGCTCGGGCGCGAAAACGATGTCCAGCACCTTGTCCCGCGTCGCCGCCGCCAGCGGTACCGCGATGGTCGCACCGATCAGCCGCCGCAGCCATCCCCTGCGCACCATGAGACCGCGAAACACCTCGTGCGCCTCCTGCTGCGGCTGCGTCGCCGGCGCCAGCAGCGCCACCGCTTCGACCCGCTCCGGCCGGTCCATCGCCATGGCCAGCGCCACCGTCCCGCCCAGCGAATGCCCCACCAGGACGGCGCTCTCAACGCCCAGCGCGTCCAGCGCCTCCAAGATCATCCGCCCCTGCTCCCCGGGCGTCGCCAGCGCCTCCCCGTCCCGGCGCGAATAGCCGCAGCCCGGACGGTCCACCGCGATCACCCGAAAATCGTCCGATAACAGCGCCGTCAGCGCATAGGTGAAATGCTGCAACTGCCCGCTGAGTCCGTGGATCATCACCAGCACCGGCGCGTCCCTCGGCCCCAGGTCGACATGGTGCACCGCCCCGCCGCGCACCTCCACGACCTGCCCCGCCTGCGGCACCAGCCGCTCGGCCTCCGCCGCCATGCGGCGCGTGCGAAACACGGCCAGCGCAATCAGCAGCGCCGGAACGGCAAGGATCAGCCAGAAGATCACGGACATGGCGGCAGGCTCCCGGCCAGAAAAACTCGCGGCACCCTAGCCGCGATCCCTCCGCCTGTCAGCCCGGATCGGACCGGCGTCAAGGACCGCCGCGCAAGCGATCAACCTCTGTGCAAGACGCGCCCCGCGCCGACTCCCCGCACGGGCCAGGATCTGCACCTCGCGTCTGCACGCGGTATGCACGGCGTATGCACGCCTGGCACACCCCACCCGACGCCGAGAAAGGACATGGACCCGATCCCCCGGAGACCGGCCTCAGATCGCCGCCTTGCGGCTTTCTTCAAGATAGATTTCCCGCAACCGCGGCGCCACGCGCCCCGGGGTTCCGTCGCCCAGCTTCACACCGTCGATCTCAACCACCGGCATCACGAAGGTGCTCGCCGAAGTGATGAACGCCTCGTCCGCCTCGCGCGCCTCCGCGATGGTGAAATTGCGCTCCTCGACCTCCATCTGCGCCTCCGCCGCAAAGCGCAGCACTGCGGCTCGAGTGATCCCGTGCAGGATGTCATTGGACCGCGCGCGGGTGATGATCTTGCCGCCTTTGACGATATAGGCGTTGTTGGACGTGCCCTCGGTCACGAACCCGTCCTGCACCATCCAGGCATCATCCGCGCCCGCCTTCTTGGCCATCATCTTGCCCATGCTGGGATAAAGCAACTGCACCGTCTTGATGTCCCGCCGCCCCCAGCGCATGTCATCTATGCTGATGACTCTCATACCTTTTTTTGCCGCCGGATTGTCGGCAAGGCCCGGCTTGTTCTGGGTGAACACAACCAGCGACGACGGGGTCTCGTCCGGATCGGGAAAGACAAAGTCCCGATCCGCCGGCGCGCCCCGGGTGATCTGCAGATAGACCATGCCTTCCTCGATCCCGTTGCGCGCCACCAAGGCCCGGTGGATCTCCAGCAGGTCTTCGGAGGTGACCGGGCTCGCCATCTCGAGCTCGGCAAGCGAGCGTTCCAACCGGGCGACATGGCCGTCGAAATCGATCAGCTTGCCATCCAGAACGCTGGTCACCTCATAGACCCCGTCCGCCATCAGGAACCCGCGATCGAAGATCGAGATTTTCGCGTCGGTTTCAGGCAGGTAGTCGCCGTTCACATAGACGGTGCGCATGGATGTCTCCTATCCCCAGAGTGCCGCAACGGGCGGATGGACGCCCGCGTCGTCGAAATCCAGGGCGTTGTCCCGGTCTTCGGCCAACAGGAGCGGCCCGTCAAGATCGGTGATCATCGCCCCCTGCGCCACCAGCGTCGCGGGCGCCATCGCAAGGGACGACCCCACCATGCAGCCGACCATGATCCCAAAGCCATCCGCTCGCGCCGCATCGCGCAGCGCCAGCGCCTCGGTCAGCCCGCCGGTCTTGTCCAGCTTGATGTTCACCACGTCGTATTTCCCGGCCAGCTTCGCAAGGCTGGCACGGTCATGACAGCTCTCGTCGGCACAGACCGGCACCGGCCGATCCATCCCGATCAGCGCGTCATCGGCTCCCGCCGGCAAGGGCTGCTCGACCAGCGCCACGCCCAGCCGCACAAGATGCGGCGCAAGCTCGGCATAGACCTCGGCGCTCCACCCCTCGTTCGCATCCACGATGATGCGCGACGTGGGGGCGCCCGCGCGCACCGCTTCCAGCCGCGGCATGTCATCCGGCGTACCCAGCTTGATCTTCAGAAGCGGGCGATGAGCGTTCTTCCCGGCCTGCGCCCGCATCGCCTCTGGCGTATCGAGCGACAGGGTGTACGCGGTGATCTCGGGCCCCGGAACCGGCAGCCCCGCCAGATCCCAGACCCGCTTGCCCGCCCGCTTCGCCTCGAGATCCCAGAGCGCGCAATCCACCGCATTGCGCGCCGCTCCTGCCGGCAACACCTCGAACAGGCTCGCGCGAGTCACGCCACCCGTCAGACCGGCGATCTGCGCGGCCACGCTGTCGAGCGTCTCGTCATAGCGCGCATAGGGCACACATTCGCCGCGTCCCGAATCGTCGCCGTCCGTCACCGTGACCGTCAGCACCTGCGCCTCGGTTCTGGACCCGCGCGAGATGGTGAACACCTGCGCCAGCTTGAACACATCCCGCTTCACATCGATCCGCACGCGCCGCTCCTTCATCTTCGTCCAAATACTCCCGCCGGAGGCTCCCGCCCTGCAAACCGGCGCAAGGGCACGCTACAGCGCGGCCAGGGCATCCGCCAGCTTGTCGGCACTCTGCCGGTAGGGATCCACCGCGGGCAGCCCCATGCGCGTCTCGACCTCGGCAAGATAGGACAGCGCCTCGTCCTCTGACATGTGCTGCGTGTTCACCGACACGCCCACCACCTGGCAGGCCGGATTGGCGACCTGCGCCAGCGGCAGGGCGGTGTCGCGCAGCAGTTCCAGAGACGGCAGCGCATATCCCGGCAAACCGCGCATGTGCGGGCGGCTCGGCTCGTGGCTCAGGATCAGGGCATCGGGCTGGCCGCCATGGATCAGCGCCAACGTCACCCCGGAGTAGGAAACATGGAACAGGCTGCCCTGCCCCTCGATAATGTCCCAGTGATCGGCATCGTTGTCAGGCGTCAGGTACTCCACCGAACCGGCCATGAAATCCGCGATCACCGCGTCCAGCGGCACACCATGCCCGGTGATCAGGATTCCGGTCTGGCCGGTGGCGCGGAACGTGCTCTTCATGCCCTTGCGGCGCATCGAGTCATCCAGCGCCAGCGCCGTGTACATCTTGCCGACCGAACAATCGGTGCCGACCGCAAGCACCCGCTTGCCGCTGCGCTTCACCCCGTTGGCGATCGGGTATCCGACCGTCGGCACGCGCACGTCGTGCAATGTGCCGCCATGGGTCTGGGCCGCAGCGATCAGGTCGCCCTCGTCGCGCAGCAGGTTGTGCAGGCCCGACGCCAGGTCGAAGCCCATCTCCAGCGCCGCGATCAGCACTTCCTTCCAGGCCGGGCTGATCACGCCGCCCCGGTTCGCCACCCCGATCACCAGCGTTCTGGCGCCTGCGGCCTTGGCGTCGACCAAGGTCATGTCGGTCAGACCCACATCCGCCGCGCAGCCAGGCAGGCGGAACTGGCCAACCGCGTTCTCGGGGCGCCAATCCTTGATGCCCTGGGCCACCTTTGCGGCCAATTGGTCGGGCGCATCCCCCAGAAACAGCAGATAGGGTGTCTCGATCATCGCGAAGTCTCCTGTGATTCCGCGGCAGTCTAGGCGCGGGAGAGAACGAGTGCATCTCAAACCCGTCCGGATGGACCCCGGTTCCCGTCAGTTTCTTCGAAGAATATTCAAATATGTCGAATTTTCTTGCTTTACCGAACGGAAATACAACGGCATCGGGGCGCGCCCGATCAGGTGCCATCCGCGGTCGTGCTGCAGTTGCACAATACGGCTTGCGTGCGCATGGGTAATTTAATACCTGATGACCGGAAAAAATTGAAATTTCCTTGCTCGAAAGGTCCAGACATGAGCTTCCGTCTCCAACCCGCCGCGCCCGCACGCCCCAATCGCTGCCAACTGTTCGGTCCCGGATCGCGCACCGCCCTGTTCGAGAAGATGGCGGCCAGCGCCGCCGATGTCATCAATCTCGATCTCGAGGATTCCGTCGCCCCCAGCGACAAGGACACCGCACGCGCCAACATCATCGCGGCCATTTCCGAGGTGGACTGGGGCAACAAGACGCTGTCGGTCCGGATCAACGGGCTGGACACGCCGTGGTGGTATCGCGACGTGGTCGATCTGCTCGAGCAGGCCGGCGAACGGCTCGACCAGATCATGATCCCGAAGGTCGGCTGCGCCGGCGACATCTATGCGGTCGACGCGTTGGTCACCGCGATCGAGGCCGCCAAGGGACGCCAGAAACGCATCGACTTCGAGGTCATCATCGAAAGCGCCGCCGGCATCGCCCATGTCGAGGAAATCGCCGCGGCCTCGCCCCGCATGGTCGCGATGAGCCTTGGTGCCGCGGATTTCGCGGCGTCCATGGGCATGCAGACCACCGGGATCGGCGGCACGCAGGAGAACTACTACATGATCCGCGAGGGCGAGAAGAACTGGTCCGATCCATGGCACTGGGCCCAGGCCGCCATCGTCGCCGCCTGCCGCACCCACGGGGTGCTGCCCGTGGACGGTCCGTTCGGGGATTTCTCGGATGACGAGGGCTTCCGCGCCCAGGCCCGCCGCTCGGCGACACTGGGCATGGTGGGCAAATGGGCCATCCACCCCAAGCAGATCGCCCTTGCGAACGAGGTGTTCACGCCGTCCGACGAGGCCGTCGCCGAAGCCCGCGAGATCCTGGCTGCGATGGAACAGGCCAAGGCCAACGGCGAGGGCGCGACCGTCTACAAGGGTCGTCTGGTCGACATCGCCTCGATCAAACAGGCCGAGGTGATCGTGCGCCAATCCGAGATGATCGCCGGCTGACCGACGCGACTCGCTCTGCGTCATGACACAGGCGGCATATCTGCCGCCTGTTTTCCATCAGTTCGCCCCATCGGCCACGGTTTCGGTCTCCCAGGCGAGACCCGGACGATAGCGCGCCTCGACCCGACCGTCCGTCATCGCGAACAGATGCAGCCAGCCGTTGTCGAACAGCGCCCGGACGTCCGGATGACGCTCCAACACCTCCACGATCGCCTCGCGCGGCGCTTCGATCATCACCGACAGGCGCAGGGGCTCGTGCGCCAGCTTTTCACCGTCATGCACCGCCTGCCACGGCAACCCCGGTCTCAGACGGCCCGAGTTCCCCTCGATGACCCCTATCCCACCCACGACATTGTGGATCAGCTTGTTGCCACCTCCGAACACCTCGGGCGCCACCGATGAGCCATAGTACTGCAGACTGATCCAGCTCGCGACGACCACCGGCGCGGTCAGGATCAGTTCGAGCGTGCCGAAACCGGTATCCGCCCGCCAGTCATAACTGTGCAGGAAGGCGCGCCCGCCGAGATCCTTGCCCGCCGTCGCACCGCGCGGCGCGGCGATGAAGGCAGCGCATCCGGCGAGCCCCCATTCGGGCCGCACCTCGGCCCAGTTCGTCGCCCGCGCCGAAACCGTATACGCCGCTGCACCGGGGAGCCTGCCGGCCCGCTCGGCCCGGGCGATGCTCCCGGCCTGCTTCAGCCACGCACCTATCTGGGCGAAATCTCCGGTACGATTCCCGGGAAGATCATCGGCATATACCGTGACCTCGTCCGTCGTCGTGTCGTGCAGTCCGGCCACAAAGATCGTGTCCTCGGGCAACACGATACCCCGCTCGCGCAATCCGGTCCGTGTCTCGGGATCGTTCAGGAGGGTTGCCAGAGCCCGGGCCGAGACCTCTCCGGTGTGGCCGCCGCAAGCGCCGCAGTGATAGGCGCTTTCATGCGGGTTGTTGGTGACGTGACCGCCATGCCCAAGCAGCAGCACGATACGCCCGTGCCCTTTCGTCAGGCTCATCCCCGCAAGAACGGCGGCGGCGGTGTCGGCCTTCTGTTCGGCAGAAAGATCGCTGACGATTCGCGGCAGCGGCTCGGACCGGATCTGCGCACCTGTTTTGCCCAGAGCGTCGCGCACAAGCTTGCCGGCATAGAATGGTCCCGCCGCTTCGACGAAGGCAAAGGAAGACACGGCCGCCTGCCGGAACCGCCCCCAAGCCCGCAACGCCCGCGCCTTGATCCGGCTTTTCCGTTCGGTTGCGGCATCTGCGTGGCTGCTGGATTGAAGCGAGGGCGTCAGCAGGACAGGCAAATGGGCTTCGACAACATCCGAGGCATGTGCCTTGTGCGCCAGCGGCAAGCCGAAGAAACCCGCGAAGCCGATCGTTTCGATACCCGGATCGACGCTTTCCAGCGCACGCCGAAAGACTTCCGAGCGCACGTCGATGCAAAAGGCCGCCTGCAACATCGGCCGGGCTGCTGTATCTGACGTGCCGTCGAACCCGGTGAACAATCTGCGCTGATAAGCGCGTTCGGCCGCGTCCTGAAGTATCGCCAAGGCGACGTTTTGGGGCGTCACCGCCAGTTCGGCCTCATGGGCCGTGACCGTATCGGCCCATGAGGTCGCGATGTCCGGCACATGGGCCAACAAAGCCTCTTCCCAGATCAGACGAATCGCCAGGAGGTCCGCCATGCTCCGGTCGGTTCCGCCTGCCAGTTCCGCCTCCCACAACAGCCAGCGGGCGTGCTGTGACCAGCCGCCGAGATCCATGTAGAGCCGATGAAAGACCGTTTCCGCGGAATGACTGCCCAGACCCAGCGTTTCCGCCGCGCGCAGGATCGCCCGTTCTGCCGTGTCCGGCGCCGCCGCCACATGGGCGCAGAACCCGTCGAGACCAGCGATCTCCGGTGTCAGGTCGTGGGTCGCCCAATCCCGCCACGCAGAAAATGCCCCCGCACCGGGTTTCGGCGACCAGAGAGCCTGCCCCCGGTCGAACTGCCCGGCAGCCCACGATCCGATCGTCTTTTCGATGATCGACGGCCAATCCGTGCCGGTCACATCCGCGGCGAGATCGGCAACCGTCGGAAACGGCTCTGTCCCGACCCCCGCTCCCGCCGCGTGTGCCGCTGCCACAAGCGCCGACACGGTCTCGGGTTTACCCGTCGCATCGGATGCCGCAAGCGCATCGGCCAGGTCCTTCTCGCCGATCCTGCCCTCGGCGATCGCGGCGGCATAGTCAGCGCCCGATTGCGTCGCCCGGATGCCCGCCACCCGCTCCAAGCGCGCCGAAGTGCTCGCTAGATCCTCGCCCGCCTGACCGAGGAACGGGTTCACCGCAACCGTGGCTTCAAGCGGAAAAGCCGGCGGAATGGCGCGGGCCGCCGCCTCCGCGGCCTTCAGAACGTCCGACATCAGGTCCGGTGCGATTTGAGAGTGCTTCATGAACATGACTGTCTCCAAGGGATCAGTTGGATTTCGCGATCCGGAAACCGCCGATCGCGCGGTCCAGGAGAGCATTGAGGTAAAGGCCGTTGGCAAGGTGCACCCGCAGCCCGGCGGTCGCCGGATGGTGTGCCCACAGCGGGAACAGCGCCTGCGCGAAAGCCACCAGCCCGAAGGATGCGACCGCGAGGATCACCAGAGCCCATTCCAGCGGGCCCGGCACCGGCGCCCGGGGCAGACCGGGCCCCCAGACCGCCTGCGCCAGGGCCTGGAACGAGAAGTAGGAAACCGCTGCCGCGAGCGAGGCGAGGGCCGTCCGTTTCGTCAGGTCGGCCGGAGCCATGTCGGCGAGACCCTGCGCGACCAGATAGGCAACACCGAAGATGAGGATCGCGCCGAGCGCGAGGGCCTGCGCCGTTTTCGGACCGAACGCCATCGAGAACAGGAAGGCGATCAGACCGTAGAGGACCAATGCCAGCCCGAAAGACTTCAGAACCGCCGCAAGGTTGGGAACGGCCACGGGTCCCGGGCGCCGCAGGCTGGCAACCGCTTTGACAGCTCCACCGGACGACAGAAAGGCGTGCGCCTTGTAGAGCGAATGGGCGACGATGTGCAGAAGCGCCAGCGCCCAAAGTCCCAGGCCGCATTGCAACAACATGAACCCCATCTGCGACACGGTCGACCAGGCCAGGGCTGTTTTTACGGCGCTTTGCGTTAGCATCACCGCCGCGCCGAACAGCGCCGTGAAGCCGCCGACCATCACCAGCGCGGCCATCGACCCGGGGCTGAGCTGCACAAGGCCGGACGCCATGATCAGCAGCACGCCACCCGAGTTGATGATGCCGGCATGCAACAGGGCAGAAACCGGCGTCGGCGCTTCCATGACCTCGGTCAGCCAGCCGTGCAGCGGAAAGGCCGCCGTCTTCAGCATCGCAGCCAGAACGATCAAGGCGACCGCGGCGTTCACAAGGATCGCACTCTCAGATGCGGTTGCGAGCGCTGGTATCGCGCCAAGATCGTCGGTTCCCATGCCCGCAAGGATGAGTAGCGTCGCGACAATCAGGGCCACATCACCACCGTGCCAAACCCAGGCGAACTTCGTCGCGGCGCGACGTGCTTCCGGCCGGGACGGATAGAACAACAGAAGCCGTCGGAGACCGAGCCCGATGCAGAGGGACGACAGGATCAGAACGGTCAGGCTGCCCGACTGTACGAAAACGAGAACGGCCGCGAGGGTTGCCAGCATCACGCCATGAAACCGGCCTTCGCGTTCTTCTCCGTCCAGGTAGCTTCTGCTATAGCGCATCACGACCCAGCCGATGAAGGCGACCAGCACCGCCATGGTTGCGCTGACAATGTCGGCTTTCAGAGAGAGCGAAACGGCTCCGTCGATCGGGTCCAGTTTCTGCGGCCCCAGCAACACCGCGTGCAGCAGCCCTCCCGCTGCGAGGACCAGAGACGCCAGCGCTGCGTATTCCGACCAACGAGGCGAAAAGCCGCGCGCCGGATCATTCCGACCGCGCAGGAAGGGCGCAATGCTCAGAAGCACAAGCGGGGCGAGAAAGGATAGTGAAACGGCGGTGGTCATGTGTCGTCTCCGTCAGGATGTGCCGCTGACAAATAGAATCCGAAGGTCATAAATAAAATTTCATATTACTTGGATGTTCGTTCTATTAAATAGAAGTATGTCAACGCTCAATCTACATCACTTGCGCCTCTTCCGGGCGGTCGCCCGCGACGGCACGCTGACCGGCGCGGCGCGCGCCTTGAACATCTCGCAATCGGCGGTCTCGACACAGATCAAGGCGCTCGAAACATCCCTTGGTCACGACCTGTTCGAACGCCGCGGGCGGACGCTTGTCCTCACCGAGGCAGGACAGATTGCGCTGGATCACGCGGAAGAAATCTTCCGCGCCGCCGAAGATCTGAGCGCGACCCTCAGGTCGGGCGGGGAAAAACGCAGAGCCTTGCGGATCGGTGCGCTTGCCACATTGTCGCGAAATTTCCAGATGGCGTTTCTCGGACCGGTCATCGGGCGCGACGATGTGGAAATCATCCTGCGATCCGGGTCACAGGAAAACCTGTTGCGCGGACTCGATGCGCTGTCACTGGACGTGGTTCTCACCAATCTCGCGCCCGCCCGCGATGCGGCCAGCCCCTATCTTGTCCAACGCCTGTCCGAACAACCGGTCAGCCTTGTCGGCGGCCCATCACGAGTGCCGAAGGGCATGCGGGACGTGGACGAGCTTCTGTCTCAACAGCCTCTGATTCTGCCGACCCCTGAAACCGCGCTTCGCGCCGGGTTCGACGCGATGCTTGAACGCCGCGGAATTCGCCCACGCATTGCCGCCGAAGCCGACGACATGGCGATGCTACGGCTGCTTGCTAGGTCCGACGCCGGCCTCGCGGTGATCCCCCCGATCGTGGTTCGGGACGAACTGGCATCGGGACGGCTGGTCGAGATTGCGCAACTCGACGACATCTCGGAGGTCTTCTTCGCAGTGACGATTCAACGCCGATTTTCCAATCCGCTTCTGGCGGAGTTGCTGTCAGCTTGGTCGAACGAAGGCTTGATCGCAGACTGATATGCTTTCCAATTCGTGGAAACGCCAGCGATCCCAGTGAACCAACTGGCTCTTTCTGGTTGCTTGGCCTCGCGGCACAAGCACGTTCCAACGTGAGGGATATCCACGGAGCAGTAAGACCAGGAACCCGACGTCTCAAAGTCGATAGGCAGCTTCGCGGAAAAACCCTGCCGGCTATCGCACGACAAACTCCGCGTGCAGGGCCCCGGCTGCCTTCAGGCTCTTGAGAATATCGATCATGTCTCGCGGTGAGACGCCAAGAGCGTTCAGACCGGCCACGACCTCGGACAGCGACGTGCTTTCAGGCACCTCGGCGAGAGAAACGCCCTCTTCTTCCTCGATCGCAGCCCCTGTTCTCGGCACGACGACCGTCGCCCCGTTGGCGAAGGGATTGGGCTGCGCGACCAGCGGCGTTTCTTCGATTCGCAAGGTCAGGTTGCCCTGGGAAACCGCAACACGGGACAACCTCACATCATCCCCCATCACGATGGTGCCGGATCTCTGATCCACCACGACGCGCGCCTTGCGCTGGGGTTCGACCAGGATGTTCTCTATCCGGCCAATCGCATGGGCGGTCGAAACCGCGCGTGTAGCGGCGATGTCGAGTTCAATCGTGCCGGAATCCCGCATGATCGCCACAGCACGGCGAAATTCGGAATTGATGGCCTGTTCGATTCGACCGGCCGTCGTGAAATCGGGTTCGCGCAAGGCGAGGCGCATCGTCGTCAAGGACGCAAGATCGAAATCGATTTCGCGTTCGACACGCGCACCGGACGGAATGATGCCGGAGGTTGGCACCCCCTGAGTGACCGTTGCCGCATCACCTTCGGCGACCGCACCACCGGCGAGGATGGTGCCCTGTGCGACCGCGTATATCTCGCCATCGGCGGCGTTGAGCGGCGTCATGATCAGCGTACCGCCCAACAGGCTGTCAGAGTCCCCAATCGCAGACACCGTCACGTCGATCTGGCTTCCGACTCGTGCAAATGGCGGCAGGTTTGCGGTAACGATGACCGCGGCGACGTTCTTAGGCCGCAACTGCTCGCCATTCACGTTGACGCCCAGTCTCTCGAGGATATTGAGCATGATCTCCTCGGTGAAGGGCGAATTGCGCAGCCCGTCCCCGGTGCCGTCCAGACCGACGACGAGACCATAGCCTATCAGGTCATTGCCACGGACGCCGTCGAATTCGACGAGGTCCTTGAGCCGGATCGCCCCGGCTTGGGCAGTCACCGGCAGAAGCAGGCAGAGGAGCAGGACTCTGAACATGGTCACCTCATGAAGTTCAGCAGCGACAACTTCGACGATCGAACGGTCACCGTGTACAGGGTTTCCAATTGAAACTGTGCCTGTTCCAACCGGGTTGCGGTCTCGAATGGGTCAGCCTCGAGGAGGGCATTGCGCGCATATTCGAGCCCGGTGCGGGCGGATTCATTGCGTGCGATCGAATCCTCGATCCGTGCTTCCGCGAACCCGAGATCGGCACGCACGGCGGTCAGCCCGTCCTGGCCCGCAGTAAGACTGCCGGCGGAATGCCGGAAGAGCTCCGCCTGCAAGCCGGTATCAAAGCCAAGCGACGCATCGCCTGCCAGCGCGGCGAGTGCCATGCCGCTCATAATGTTGCGGAATTCGGCATCGTCGGCCTTGAGCGAGAAGCCGACTTCCTGGCCGGGACCGATCTGGAACGGTGCCAGCGTATCGTCCGCCCCACCATACATGACCGCCTTGAAACCGGATGGATCCGAGAACCAGTCGTCGACGGCGGTGCGTACATCGCCAGCGTCGGTCATGCCGGCCACGAGGGTCTTGAGTTCAGACATCATCGTGTCCACAGACGCCAGCGGTGCGCGATCGGTCGCGACCCCGGCAAAGAGGCTCCGCCCGCCGGCGGAGGAATTCAGCGCGCCTATGGTGAGGCCGAGAGTGTCCCTGGCCTGGGTTCCGAGATTCTGACCGACGGCACTCAGAGTCGACGGATTGACCGAGATCATCGCTGAGCTCAGGCGCGACGCGTCGTTCTGAATGGTTTCCAGACTCACCTGCGCGGCATCGGTGAACAAACGCGCCTCGCTGGCGGCAACCGTGAAGCCTTCCAGCCGCGTAAGGTTTCGGTCGATGTCCGACAGGTAGCCGAAATCATTCCCGACCCGAGACGCCGCATCGCTGACCCGTCCGGTGCTCAGCTCATTTGAAAGGGTCGCGACCGTCTGTTTCAGTTCCGCGCTGCGGCTTCTGAGCATCAAGGTCTGGGCGAGATCGCCAATGGATGTCATGTTCATCTGTCAAAGCCTCAGCAGGGTTTCCATCATGTCGTCGATCGCCGAGATCATCCGGGCGTTGGCCGAATAGGCTTGTTCGACGATCATGAGCGTCTGCAATTCTGCGTCGGTATCGACGCCCTGTTCGAGTTCGATCCGGGTCATCTCCGTCTTGCTCGCGGTCGCGAAGGTCAGGGTCTGGCCGGAAAAGCTCGCGTTCTGTGCCGCGCGCGACATCAGGGCGGATCCGAGGCCGGCTGCGGTCTTCAGGCCGGTGCCGAGTGTGGTCGATGCCGGAGTGCGCGCCTCTTCGAGAACATCGGCAAACGCTCTGATCTGGCTGGCGTCTCCCGGCAGACCCGGACCGCTCGCCCCGAGTCCCGCTCGCAGCCTCCAGGATTCGCCGCCCTCTGCCGGATCGACCACCTTGTTCAGCGACAGGCGACCGGCGAGACCGGTTTCGAGCAGCGGGTCGAAAGTGGCGCCCGCATCCGTGAAAAGGCCGGGATCACCGACGGATGCACTCGGATCGAGCGAGGGAGTCTCGAACCGTTCGATCAGATCTCTTGCCACGGTGTCGAGGTCGGCCTGTGCGGAAACGGAAAGATTGTCCCTGATCTCGAACTCCGCAGCCAACGAGCCACCCGCAATCGCGCTCGCACCGAGCGCGACCCCGTTGATATCCAGACCCGACAGGGCTCCGTTTCCGACGGTCATGTCCGGCGTGATGATCCCGGTCGGGGTAAAGCCGATTCGCGCGGCCTGGCCATCCAGCAGGATCGCGCCGCCGTCCGTGTAGAGCGCGATCTGTCCATAGTCGCGATCCACCTGGTTGACCGGCACGATCTCGTTGATCTGGTCGACGAGGCCCTGTCGCTGATCCAACAGCGACGCGATGTCGCTGCCGGAAGACTGCGTAGCCGTGATTTTCAGGTTCAGTTTCCGCACGTTGCTCAACGCGTCGTTCAGGCGTTCGATCTGAACACCGATCGCCGTGTCTGCCTCGTTGCGCATCCGCGAGACGCCATCTGCGGCGGCGGTGATATTGTCGACGAGCGCATTCGCCGCCTGCACGACTCCGTTGAGTCGCAAGGTCGACTCCGGTTGGCTGGCGGCAGAAATCAAGGCGCTTTCCAGACCGGCGATCCGCGATCCGATTGACGTCTGATCGGTCGGATCACCGACCAGTGCCTGGAACCTGTCATGAAAACGCGACAGTGTCTGCGCGTTGCCGAACTCCGCGTCGGCCGCACGCCGTTCCGAGACGATACCCGGATCCGCGTGACGTTGCACTCCAACGACGCGGACCCCCGATCCGGCGGTGCCGTAGGACGCCAGTTCCAGAGACCGGCGTGCGTATCCAGGCGTCATGACATTGGCGAGATTGTCCGAAACGACCCCGGACGCACGACTCGCGGCCGTCAATCCGGAAATCGCGCTGCTTAAAGCCGATGACAGGCTCATGACTGTATCTCCTTGAGGAACGGGCGACCCGGGGTGTCAGCGGCCGGATCAGCGCTTGATGTTCGTGGTTTCCTGCAGCATCTCGTCCACCGTTTGGATGACCTTGGCATTGGAGGAATAGGCCCTCTGGGTCCGGATCATGGCCGTGAGTTCGCTCGCCACATCCGTTGCGGATTCCTCGCGAGCATAGGAGACGATCTCGCCCGTGGGTCCATCGCCTGCGTCCCACATGAAGAAGGAACCGCTTTCGGTCGACGGCATGTAGGTCTGGTTGTCCAGTGCCTTCATGCCGTTCGGATTAGGCAGATCGATCAACGGCACCTGGAAGATCGTGCGCGTGGCGCCGTTGTCGAAGTAGGCGCGGACCAGGCCATTCGCATCCACCTCGACCCCCGTCATCGTGCCGACGGGGAAACCGTCCTTCTCGATCGAGATGGGCGCAAAGGTATCGGAAAGTTGCGACAGGCCGCCGTCCAGGCCGGGTCCGCCGATCGAGATCTCGATCGGCCCGCCAGCCACGTTCACGACCAAGCTCCCGGAGGCAGCGTCATAGGCCCCGCCGGAGACGGTCGCCACGGATGCCAAGCTGCCACCGGCACCGCGCGTATCGTCGAATGTCAGAGTGTATTCCCCCACCACCGCGTTGCCGGAAGCCGTATCACGCAGGACCATCGTCCACTCGTTGGACGTTCCGGTGGCGGGCACGGTCGGCGTCATCTGCAGGGTCAGGTTCTGGGACGTGCCGGTATTGTCGAAGTACTCGATGGAAACCGACTGCATGTTGCCCTTTGCGGCCGCGTTGGTCTCGGTCGCCGGCAGGTTCAGGCTGACGTCGATGCTGGTCGTCGGCTCCGCAGTGACGCGGTTGACCTTGAGTTGCACCGGTTCGAGCCCGTCAGCGGTATCACGTGGATAGCTCGGTATCGTGCCATCCGCCAGAGCGGGCCATCCCAACAGCACAAGGCCCGACTCGCTGAGGAGGTAACCGTCCTTGTCGGTGCGGAACGAACCTGTCGTGGACAGCATCATCGTCTGTTCGCCATCGCCGCTGGTTACATCGCCATAGGCTGCGACCGGCAGCATGCCCCGGCCCCGCACCGCAAGGTCGGTCGCGTTGGAGGTCGAAACGAGGGGGCCGCGTTCGTCGATCAGCCGCTGTGTCGTCGCCCGCACGCCACCCGCAGAATAGGATCCGCCCGAGGAGGAAATGACCATGGAGTGAAAGTCTGCCTCCACCCTCTTGTAGCCATAGGTCGACGAGTTCGCGATATTGTCTGAAATCGACGCCAATCGGGTGGAGTTCGCGGACAACCCCGCTATTCCCGCGTTGAGCGAAGAGGAAATGGTCATGGACACGCCTTTCTGCTGCATCAAGAGATCTTGACGCAACAGGTACCGCACGGCGGTTTAACATCGCGCTAACAGCTAAAATCCTCCGTAACTCATTGCTTGTCCGACCGCAGCAGGATGACTTCGATCCGGTTGTTCCTGTTGGACATGGTGTTTCTCACCGCGGGCTTGCGATCGGCGTGGCCGGTCACGCGATGGATCCGTGCGGGCTTGGTTCCCGCCGCTTCGAGCAACTGGCGCGTGCGGTCCGCGCGGGCGGCGGAGAGCTCCCAGACAGGGTTGCGAACCAGAACAACCGGATGCGCCCGGATATGACCTTCGACCGCGATCGCGTTTTCGACCAGCCCCCCCACGCGGGAGATCATGCCGACCATGTCCCGGAACAATGGCGTCGGATCGCTCGTGCCCTCCTCGAACAGAGGTGCGCCGTCCAGCGCGAACATCTCGATGATCAGGCCCTCGTCGGTGACGCGCGTCACGATATGCTTGAGCGCCTCCGTGGTCACCATGCTCTCACCGCCAAGAGCGGTCAGCATCTCCTCGATCTCGTCGAACTTCGGTTTATCGACCGAGTTTCCAATGGTCGCGCCGGGCGACTTGAACGTGGCCTCCGGGAACTTCTGAGACGCACCCGTTCCGTCCTCGAGCAGTTCGTCTTCCGAGAACATGTTGGTGCCGCCAAACGCGCCTTCGCCACCCCCCGAGACCCGACTGATCGGGACGGATGGCGCGAAATAATCCGCCAGGCCTTTTCTCTGTTTTTCGGTCGTCGCGTTCAACAGCCACATCAACATGAAGAACGCCATCATTGCTGTCACGAAATCCGCATAAGCGACCTTCCAGGCGCCACCATGATGACCGCCTGCGACAATGACCTTCTTACGTTTGATGATGACCGGCGCGACATTCGTCGACGCACTCATCTCCACCACCTTTTCTCACCCGAGAACCGGGATAGCAGACAGGATGTTAAGGCGGTTTTAACAGGTAAAGTTGTTCGGGATTTCGCATGATCCAAGATCAGGCCTGATGCGCAGAGCAACTACCCGGTCGAGGGTTCTCTCGTGCCTTTCAGACGCTCACGAACGCCCTGCAGGATCACGTAGAGCACCGGCACCAGGACCACCCCGACCAGCGTCGCCGCGAGCATGCCACCGAAGACCGCGACGCCGATGGCCTTCTGACTGGCCGCGCCTGCGCCGGAGGCCAGAAGAAGCGGGACGACACCCAGAAGGAAGGACAGCGCCGTCATCATGACCGCGCGGAATCGCTGCCCGGCGGCGTCCATCGCGGCCTCGGCGATACTCATCCCGCTGGCGCGCCGCTCCATCGCGAATTCCACGATCAGAATCGCGTTCTTGGATGCCAGCCCAATCAACATGATCATACCGATCTGCGTGTAGAGATTGACGTCGCTGCCCGCCACGGCGACCGCACATAACGCGCCGAACAGGGCGACGCTCACGGACAGGAGAATACCCAGAGGCATCGTCCAGCTTTCGTATTGGCCAACAAGGAACAGGTAACCGAACACCACGGCCATCGCGAGAATCAACACGACGAGCCCCGAGGATTCGAGCTGCTGCTGCGCCGTGCCCGTCCATTCATAGGAATAGCCCGGCGGCAGCGCGGCTGCGGCTTCCTCCTGAAGCACTCGGATCGCGTCTCCGGTCGACAGACCCGGCGCGGGAACGGCGGTCACGGTGGCCGAACGGAACATGTTGTATCGGTTCAGCAAGACCGGGCCGAGCACGTTTTCGACATCCAGCAACGTGCCCAGTGGCACCATTTCACCGGTCTGCGACCGGACATAGAGCGCCGCGATGTCCTCGACCTTGTCTCGATAGCTGCCGTCCGCCTGGATCATCACCCGGTAGACACGACCGAACAGGTTGAAATCGTTCACGTAATAGGAGCCCATATAGGCCTGCAGGGTCAGGAACACATCGCTGACGAACACGTCCAGAGACTTGGTCTTCTCGCGGTCGAGATCGACGAAAACCTTGGGCACGTTGGCGCGGAACGTCGTGTAGGCCTGCGCGATCTCCGGCCGCTGGTTCGCCGCATAGACCAGTGAACCCAACGCGGCCGACAGCTCCTGAGCGTTGCCACCGCCGGTCTGCTGCACTTTCATCTCGACCCCGGCGCTCATCCCCAGGCCGCTGATCGGCGGCGGATTGAAGGCGAGGACACTGGCGCTGACCTCCTGGTTGGCGATGGCGAGAATGCGTTGCAGGATGCCCTGCGCCGACAGCTCGGGAGTCGTGCGTGCGTCCCAGGGATCCAGGTTGACGATCAGCATCGCTCCGTTTGATCCGGTGCCGCTCAGCATGCTGAAGCCATTGACCGACACGGTGCTGGCAACGCCGGGGATCGCCATGATTCGTCCGTTGATCCTCTCGGTCACGACTTCGGTGCGAGGCAGCGCCGCGGCGTCGGGCAACTGAACGTCGACGAAGAGATATCCGTTGTCCTCCGATGGCAAAAACCCCGCGGGCAGCACCTTGAGAAGGCTTCCGGAGCCGAGGACGACCGCAACCAGGATCGCGATCCCGAGCAGCGGCAGCCGCACCAATCTGCGTACGATCCCGACATAGACACCGCGCGCACCGTCGACACCCTGCTCGAACCCGGCGAGCACGCCGGTCGCGGGTCCGGAACGCGGTTTCAGGATCAACGCGCAGAGCGCCGGAGAAAGGGTCAGCGCATTGATCGACGAGATCACGACAGCGATCGAGATGGTCACCGCAAACTGCGAATAGAGCCGCCCAGTTATGCCCGGCATGAAGGTGACCGGCACGAACACCGCCAGTAGAACGAGGGTCGTGGCGATGACGGGTCCGGTGATCTGCCCCATCGCTTTTCGCGCGGCCTCCGGCGGCGACAGGCCCTCCTGCGCGATCAGACGCTCGACGTTTTCGACCACGACGATGGCGTCGTCAACCACGATGCCGATGGCCAGAACCAGTGCGAACAGCGACACCGTGTTCAGAGACATCCCCAGCAACAGCAGGAAAGCGAAGGTGCCGATCAGCGACACTGGGATAGCCACCGCTGGAATGATCGTTGCGCGCAGGTTGCCAAGGAAAACGAAGACCACCGAGATCACGAGCGCAAAGGTCAGGATCAGGGTTGAAACGACGTCCGACAGCGATTGCTCGACGAAGTCCGTCGTGTTGAAGGGCACCTCATAGGCGACATCGTCGGGAAAGGTCGCCGAAAGCCGTTCGAGTTCGGACAGCACGCCCTCGGACACGGCCAGCGCGTTTTCACCCGGTGCCTGATAGACTGCCAGAACCGTTGCCGGCAGGCCGTCAAAGCGACCGGATGCATTGTAGTAGTTGGCGCCCAGTTCGACCTGCGCCACATCGCGCACGCGCACGATGCTGCCCGCATCGCCGGTGCGGATCACGATATTCTCGAAATCCCGCACCGAGACCAGGCGCCCCTTGGAGGTGACCGTGTACTGGAACTGTTGCCCTTCGGGCACCGGCGGCGCCCCGATCTGCCCGGCCGAGACTTCCAGGTTCTGCTCTCGGATCGCGGCGATCAGGTCGGCGGGCGTCATACCAAGGCTCGCCAACCGGTCGGGGCGCATCCAGATCCGCATCGCGTAGGCGAAATTCGTCAGCACTTCGGCCTTGCCGACACCCGGCACCCGCGCCAGCGCGTCCTTCAGGTTGATCGAGGCATAGTTGGACAGGAAAACCTCGTCATACGTCCCGTCCGGCGATGTCAGGACCGCGACCAGAAGCATGTTGGTCGATGCCTTCTGGGTCACCACGCCCGAGGACGTCACCTCGGTCGGCAGGCTCGACATCGCCTGTGCCACGCGGTTCTGCACGTTGACCGACGCGATATCGGGATCTGTGCCCACTCCAAAGGTAACCGATAGCGAATAGGACCCGCTGTCCGAACTGTCCGAAGACATGTAGATCATGTCGTCCACGCCGTTCACCTGCGCTTCGATCGGCGCAGCCACCGTGTTCTCGACGGTTTCGGCGTTCGCCCCGGTATAGTTCGCCGTCACGTTCACGACGGGGGGCGTGATGTTCGGGAACTGCTCGACCGGCAGCACGGCATAGCCGATGCCGCCCAGCAGGGTCAGGACCAGCGATATGACCATCGCCATCTTCGGGCGATCGATGAAAACAGACGAGAACACCCGCTACTGCCCTTCTGCCACGCCGGTCATCACCGGGTCCACCTGGACACCAGGCCTGACGCGTTGCAACCCCTCGACGATCACGCTTTCGCCCTCCATCAGGCCTTCGGTCACGACGATGCCGGTGCCGACCTGATTGCCGGTCTGGATGTATCGCTGTTCGACCATCTGTTGCGCGTTCACCACCAGCACGAAATCGCCGCGCTGGTCCCGCTGGACCGAGGGTTGTGGCACCAGCAGGACCTCGGCCGGTTGAAGCGCCTGGATCCGAACCTGCAGGAACGCACCGTCGACGATCAGTTGGCGTTCGTTTTCGAACCGGGCAAGCAAAGTTATGGTCCCGGTCGTCGGCGAAATGCGATTGTCCATGAATACGATCATGCCCGCTTCCTCAAGCTGCGTGCCATTGGGCAGGGTCACGAAGACATCGGGACTCCGTCCTGTCTCGGCCAGCTTGGCGGACGTGGTTTCGAGCGTTTCCAGAACGTTGGCCAGCTGCTTTTCGCTCAGCGAAAAGGCCACGTGGATCGGAGCCTCGCGCACCAGGTTTACCAGCGGCGGCGTCGATGGCCCGACCAGTTCGCCGACGCTCACTCCCAGCTGGCCGATGCGGCCCGAGAACGGCGCGTGGATATCGGTATAGCTCAGTTCGAGCTCGGCTTGCCGGATGGCCGCCTCGGCGGATTTCACCGCCGCTTCGGCGCTCAACTCGTTGGCACGGGCGATGTCGCGCTCGGATTCCGGTGCCGATCCCCGCGCCAGAAGCTCGGACTTGCGCGCCAGTTCGATCGAGGTCAGCTCGAGATCCGCCTGCGCCTTGGCAAGCTCGGCCCGGCGCGACTCGAGCGTCGCGGCATAGCTGTCATCCTCGATCCTGAACAGCAGTTGTCCCCGTTCGACCTCGGCGCCGTTCCGGACAGGGATCTCTTCGACGAAACCGCTGACGCGGGCGACGATATCGACCTCGTCGATGGCCTGACCCTTGCCGATAAGGACCACTTCGTCGATCACTTCCTCGGTATAGGCCGCCGCGATCGCCACTTTCGGCGCCTGTGCGGATTGCTGGGCGGAAAGGCTTCCGGCGGCGAGACAGAGCATCACCGACATGAGCGGTCCGATTGGCAACAGGCAGAAAGACTTGGTCATGCAGGAAAGCCCTTGAGCATTGTGACACGAAACGGAATCGAATCGATTGTTCCACCAAACCTAGCGGCTTGACCCGATTGAAGATACCGACGCAAACCGCCTGACTTGATTGTAGCCGGCTGCGTGGTCGCGCGGCCACCCGGTGTCGGCGTTCACAGCCTATCCGCGGCCGAAGTCACGGTAGCGTTTGACGAAAAGTCTCCACCGTGGGTAGAGTTGATCATTGATTTCGGACATTCGCGAACCCCGAGGCGGGGTCCTCAGGGAGCATCGACATGGCAAACGTTTTTCTGCCCGGACAACCCGTTGCGTTCTTGCAGGACGACGCTTTCTGGCCCCCGGAACTCGACGACATCATGGAAGGCAAGGTTTTGGGTGCCGGGCGCATCCAGCGAGGGCGCAGCGGCGAGGCCGGACCCGAATCCTTTCCGGTCGAGGATGTTCAACCGACAGACATCGTCGAGATCGAGCTCGAAGACGGGCTGAAACTCTGGCAATCGGTCGAAGACACACAGAGCGATTTCGCGGCCGACGCCGGACGCTCGGGCAGCGATCAGGCGCTGCTGGTTCCACGCACGCTGACGTTCTCGACCGAGGGAGACGCCAGCCGCGGACTGCGCGACCACCTCGTACGAGCGATCCGCGTCATGCGCGGCGATCCAATCGGCAAGGCGGGTGAATTGTCGGCCCTGAAACTGGCCGAGAAGATCGAAGAGAAGATCAATCCCGGCTTCTACCGCTGCACGCGCAGTATCGGTGACGGCGACGGGCGCATCGCTCTGACCGCCGCCAAGACCGAGGACGTGCCCGCCAACAAGAAGATCCTCGTCCTGCTGCACGGCACCTTCTCGAGCACCGAGGGCAGCTTCGGCGACCTGGCCTTTGCCCCCAAGGCCGAGGTCTGGGACAAGCTCGAGGCCGCCTATCCCGGCGGTATCTTCGCGCTCGAGCACAAATCGGTCACGCAGAGTCCGGTCAGGAACGCGACCGACCTGGTCAAGATGCTGCCCAAGGGTGCCGAGGTCGGCCTCATGTCGCATTCGCGCGGCGGCATGATCGCCGAGTTGATCTGCCGCGCCGCACGCACGGACGTGAAGGAGTCCGGCGCCATCGACGAGATCGACATCGAGATCTTCCAGTCCATGAAGGAGCGCCGCACCCAGGTCACCGAATTGCGCAGGCTCCGCGATGCGCTGGCCGAAAAGGAGCTCAAGGTGGACCGCGTGGTGCGGGTCGCCGGCCCCATCGCGGGCACGACGCTGGCCTCCGAACGGCTCGACCGCTACCTGTCGGTCGCCCTGAACGTGTTCGAGCTGATCCCCGTTCTCAAGCGCACCGGCGCGGCCGATTTGCTCAAGGCGTTCCTGCTGGCCTTCATCCGCACCAAGGCCGATCCGAATACCCTGCCCGGGCTTGAAGCAATGATGCCGGGCAGCCCCCTGACCCGGATGCTGAACCGCGAAGACGTGCGCTATTCCAACCGGTTGTGGGTGGTCGGCGGCGATACCGAGGGGACGGGCGTGCTGCAAAGGCTGGGCGTGCTCGCAGCCGACCTGTTCTTCCGCGCCGAGCATGATTTCGTGGTCAACACCGCTTCGATGTCGCGCGGCGGGATACGCGACATGCAATCCAAACCGTTCCTGTCCAAGGGACCGGAAGTGTCGCATTTCAGCTACTTCCACAATCCCAAGTCTCGCCGCGAGATCATCGGTGCCGCCATCGAGGATGACACCAGTTTCGTGATCCTGCCCGCGTCGCGCGGCGTCGTGTCAGGCGGTGTGCCCGAGGAGGAGAAGCTCCCCGACCTGACCTCGCGCGCCGGCGCCAGCGATCCGGTCTGCTTCATCCTGCCCGGCGTGATGGGCAGCCACCTGTCCCAGGATGGCGACTGGATCTGGACCAATCCGCTCAAGATTCCGTTCGGTGGACTCGACCGCCTGCGCATCGACCAGCCCAAGGTGAGCGCCAGCGGCGCCCTGAAATCGCGCTTCTGGGACTTGGCGCGCTACCTGTCGCGCAGCCACAAGGTGATCCCCTTCGACTATGACTGGCGATTGTCGATCCTCGAACAGGGCCACGCCACGGCGGCCCGAAAGCTCGGCAACCTGGTCGAGAAGGAACTGGACCGCACGGAGAACACCGGCCAGCCGATCCGGTTCCTCGCGCATTCCATGGGCGGGCTGATCGTCCGCGCGATGTTCCAGAACCGGCCCGATCTCTGGGCCCGGATCAAGCGGCGCGAGGGCAGTCGCTTCGTGATGCTCGGCACGCCCAATGGCGGCGCGTTCTCGATGATGCGCACCCTGCTGGGCCGGGACAGTGCGATCCGCAAGCTGGCCATGGTCGACATCCGCAACGAACTACGCGAGCTGCTCGCCATCGTCGCCGGAATGCCCGGCGCGCTTCAACTGCTGCCCAGCGACGACAATGGACGCTATCTCAGCGATCCGTTCTGGGAACAGCTCCACGGCCTGCACGGGGACGATTGGGTCAAGCCCGACGCCGCCTCGCTCGCCGCCGCGCGCGCAGGCCGCAAGGCGATCGACGATCATGTTCTGGACCCCGAATTCACCTGCTATGTCGCCGGCCACGGCACCAGCAACACGCCGTCCTCGATTCGACTCGACCCGACGGCCAACGGACCGGAACGGATCAGGTTCTTCGCGACGCCGCAGGGCGACGGCACGGTGACCTGGAAGACCGGCATCCCTCCCGGCATCCCGACCTGGTATGTCGACGCGATACACGGAGACATGCCCCGCACGGAAAGCGCCTTTCCCGGCTATCTCGACCTGCTCAGGACCGGCAAGACCGACAAGCTCGACCGGCAGCCGCCCATGCGCAGCCGCGGCCTCGCCGATGTCGAGACCGAAATCCACGACTTGCCGATCGAAGTCTATCCCGACCAGGAGGACATTCTCGACGACTTCCTCGGGTCGAGCCACGCCGCCCCGGACCTGGTGCCGGCCAAGCCGCGCAAGGTCCGCGTTTCTCTTGTGCACGGGAACCTGCGCTTCGCAAGCTTCCCGCTTGCCGTCGGGCATTACATCGATTCCCCCATGGCCGGGGCAGAAGCGGCGCTGGACGAAGCGCTCGACCGCGATCTGTCGCGGGTGCGTGACCTCGGGCTCTATCCCGGTGAACTCGGGACCTGCGAGGTCATCCTGCGTGACGACCAGTCGCCCAAGGGCGCGGTCGTCGTCGGGCTCGGCCCGCTCGGCGCGCTGACTCCCGGAGAGCTCAAGGACAGCTTCCGCCAGGCGGTGCTGCGGTACTGCCTGATCGTGCGCGAACGGCGCAAGGCGCACGGGCTGTCCCAATCCGAGCCGGAATCGATCGACCTGTCGACGCTGCTGGTGGGGCATCGGGGCACCAACATGTCGGTGCAGCAGAGCGTCGAAGCCATCCTGCAGGCGGTGGCCGAAGCCAACCGCGTGCTGGGCGACGCACCGGGCATCTGTCACCTGCAATTCGTCGAGCTTTACGACGACACGGCGCACCAGGCCGCCAGCGCTCTGGACAACATCCGCTCGCTGGGACGGATCGGCACCGCCTTCGAATTTGACGGCGAGGTGCGCCGAATCCAGGACGCACGGGTGCGCACCCATCTCGACCGCCAGACCGACCTCTGGCGACGCATCACCGTTACCCGTCCGGACCCCGAGAAGAACGAACTGAAATACGTGGTGGTCAGCGACACGGCCAAGACCGAACATACTGCCACGGTGATCCAGCCCAAGGTCTTCCAGGGCCTGCTCAACCAACGCAGCACCGGCACCGCCACCGACCGCGAGATCGGCAAGCTGCTTTTCGAACTGCTGATCCCGCTCGACCTCAAGAGCTTTGCTCGCGACAACCAGAACATCACGCTGGAACTGGACGAACACACCGCCGTCTATCCCTGGGAACTGATGGAGGACGATTTCCGCACCTACGAGTTCGTCGGTGCGGATCGCGTCCCCGATGGCGACGATCCGGCCGAGCAGAACAAGCCGATGGTGATCCGCGCGCCGGTCATCCGCAAGCTGATCACCTCGGGTCCGAATCTGCCGCGCGCCAACCGCAAGCGCGCACTCGTCGTGGGCGACCCCAAGAGCGACCTTGCCCCGCTGGACGGCGCCGAGCGCGAAGCCAGAACCGTTCGCGCTGCCCTGTCCGGCCGCGACTGGGTCGTCGAAGACCTGATCCGCCCGCAGAACGGCTTTGACGTGATCAAAGCGATCATGCTGCGCCCGGCCAAGCTGATGCACCTCGCCGGTCACGGCGTCTATCGCGATGACCGCTTCAAGCAGACCGGCATGGTCCTCGGCTCCGATCTGTTCCTGACCGTCGCCGAGATCGACCAGATGCGCTATGTGCCCGAGCTTGTCTTCCTGAACTGTTGCCATCTCGGCCATACCGGCAGCAATCTGAACGAACTCGCCGCCAGCCTGTCCGTCGCCTTCATCAAGCGCGGCGTGAAGGCGGTGATCGCCGCCGGGTGGGAAGTCGCCGACGATCCGGCGGCCCATTTCGCCGAAGTGTTCTATGCCGAGATGCTGGCGGGCGGCACCTTCGGACGCGCCGTTCACCTGGCCCGCAGGCGCACCTTCGAGAAATTCCCCGACAAGAACACCTGGGGCGCCTACCAGTGCTATGGCGACGAAAGCTATCGTTTCGACGCCGAGATCGGCGACATCTGGTCCGAAGTCGAGGGCCGCAAGTACTACTCGGTCGACCAGGCCACCCGCGCCGCGCGGAACCTCGCGGAATCCGCAGCATCGGCCCGCAAGAAACGCGCCGTGCTGATGGACAGGCTGGAAGCCATCGAACAGAACGCCCAACCCTCCTGGCAGGCCGACAGCGACTGGCACCAGGCGATGGGTTGGGCCTACGCACGACTCAACGCCTTTGACGAAGCCATGGGGCATCTTGATTTCGCGCTGTCGCACCCCCGGTCGACGGGCTCGTTCCAGGCCATCGAGATGCTCGAGGAGTTGCGCCTGCAGAAGGCCACCAGCGATTGGCGCGCCGCGCAGGGCGAGACCGCGCGCAAACAGGCTGCTGCCGCTCTGGAAAAGACCGTGAAATCGGCATTGCTGTCCTTCGATCGGCTCGACGACCTGACCGGCGGCCGCCGCACCACCGCGCGCGAATGCCTGAAGGGCACCGCGTTCAAGCGACTCGTCCAGATCAAGAGCGATGCCGATCGCCAAACCGCCCTGTCGGACATGATAACCCACTATGCCAAGGCGATGGAGATGGTCTTTGACGAAGACCCCGAACGCATCCATCTCGACGCCGCGATCAACTGGGTCATCGGGATCATTCTGTCCGAGAAGATCAGCCAGGGCGGCACGTCGCCTGCCACCGGCGTCTCCGTCGATGTCTGGCTGGACCGGATCAGGACCGAGAGCGAGTTGCAGGACCGGCAGGAACCCTGCTTCCACAACGGGATCGTTCAAGCCCAGACAGAGGTGCTGCGCGGGCTGCACGACCAGGCCCATGCCACGGACGAGTCACTCGCGTCGATCAAGTCGAAGATCGCCATGGTCTGGCGGCGCGGCGGCTCCTTCGCGCAGGCGCAATCGCTGCGCGACCAGATCGGCTTCGTGCAGCAATTGATGGGGCGTATCGATCCGCATCGCGCAGAATGGCTCGACAAGATCGAACGCTTCGTCGACGATCTCACGCGAGATTTCGAATAGGCGGCGCGCCTCGATCTCAGAAATCCACCTCGATGGCGACGCCCTGTTCCACCGCCAGGTCGACCACGGCGGACGCGACGGCGAGGTCCTGAAGTCCGACACCGGTCCCATCGAACACGGTGATTTCCTGCGCGTCGGTCCGTCCAAGATGCGTTCCGTTGATGACCTCGCCGATCTGGATCAGGTCGGTCTCGGCGATCAGTCCCTCGGCCACGGCATGCTGCGCTTCACCCAGACTGACGGATTGCGCGACCTCGTCCGTAAAGACCGTGGCGCGCGCCAGCAACGCCGCCTCGACTTCCTGCTTGCCCTTGGTATCGGTTCCCATGCAGGCGACATGGGTTCCCGGACTCACGTGATCGGCCATCAGCGAGGGCGCAAAGGCCGATGTGATCGAGATGATGACGTCCGCCGCCCGCATCCCGTCCAACTCGACCGCCTCGAAGGGAAGGCCGGCCTCAGCGGCCACTTTCTCGATATTGGGCAGCATCTCGGGATGATAGTTCCAGCCGATCACCTTCTCGAAACCGCGCTGCTCCAGCGCCGCGCGCAGCTGGAAGGTCGCCTGGTGGCCCGCCCCGATCATGCCGATCACCTTGGCATCGGGCCGCGCCAGATGCCGGATCGACACCGACGACGCCGCCGCCGTGCGCAGGGCGGTCAGCAGGTTACCCCCGACCATTGCCCTGACCATCCCGGTATCGGGATCGAACAGGAAGACCGTGGACTGGTGATTGATCAGGCCCCGCCGTTCCAGGTTGTGGGGCCAATACCCTCCGGCCTTCAGACCGAGCGTCAACCCCGCGCCGTCGAATCCGCCCTTGAAGCCATAGAGCGCCTCTTCATGTCCGAGCGCCTCGCGGACCACGGGAAAGTTTCGCGCCTCGCCCGCCGCCATGGCAGCGAACACCTTCTCGACGGCCTCGAACGCCGCTTCGCGCGTCATCAGGTCGGCGATCTCGCGCTCCGGTACGATCAGCATCATGGGTCTCCCTGGCACACCGGTCGACAGACGACCGGTCTTCATCTTTGCAAAAATACTCTCGGGGGTCCGGGGGCAGACTGCCCCCGGCCTGTCGGATCACGCCAGCGATCCGAACCTGTTCAATACGCCTTGCCGCGCGCCGACACCGGCCAAAGGGTTTCGACCTTGCCGCCCCGCACGCCGACATACCAGTCGTGCACGTTGCAGGTCGGGTCGCAATGTCCCGGCACCAGGCGCAACTTGTCATTGACCTTCAGCACGCCCTCGGGGTCCGCGACAACGCCGTGCTCATCCGAACACTTGAGGTATTCCACGTCGTCCCGCCCGTAGATCGTCGGCAACCCGCTGTCCACCGACTGCGCCTTGAGCCCGGCATCCACGATCGCCTTGTCGGCCTTGGCATGGCTCATCACGGTGGTCAGGATGAATAGCGCGTTCTCCCATTCGCCCTGATCGATACGCTTGCCATCCTTGTCGAGAATCCGTCCGTAATCCGCATCCATGAACGCGTAGGAGCCGCATTGCAGTTCGTTGTACACACCCGAATTGCTCTCGAAGTAGTACGACCCGGTACCGCCACCGCCGACGATATCGCATTCCAGTCCCACAGCCTTCAGACCCTGGATCGCATCGGCGACCTGCGCCACTGCCACATCCAGCTTGGCCTTGCGGTCCTCGTAGCTGTCCATGTGCTGCATCGCGCCCTGGTAGGCCTGGATACCGGCGAATTTCAGCCCCGGTGCCGCATCGATCAGCTTGGCGATGTTGACAACGTCCTGTGTCGTGGTGACACCGCAGCGCCCCGCGCCACAATCGATTTCGACCAGCGCCTCGATCTCGGTGCCATGCTTCACCGCCGCTGCGGACAGGTCCTTGACGTTTTCGGGGTCGTCGACACAGCATAGAACCCGTGCGCCCAGCTTGGGCATCCGCGCCAGCCGGTCGATCTTGGCCAGGTCGGTCACCTGGTTGGACACCATCACGTCCTTGATGCCGCCGCGGGCAAACACCTCGGCCTCGCTTACCTTCTGACAACAGACCCCGCAGGCCCCGCCAAGCTCTTCCTGCAACTTGGCCACATCGACGGACTTGTGCATCTTTCCGTGCACGCGGTGGCGCATCCCGTGCGCGCGGGCATAGTCGCCCATCTTCTTGATATTGCGCTCCAGGGCGTCCAGATCGAGGATCAGACAGGGCGTCTGGATGTCTTTTTCATCCATGCCGGGAAGGGCCGGCACGTCATAGCCCACTTCGAGATTGTCGAAATTCGTCGGTGCGTTCATTGGTTCTCTCCCAGTTCAGCTCTTCATCCAGGGCAGCTTGTCGAGATCGACATTGCCGCCGGTTATCACCACGCCGACGCGCTCGCCGGCGAAGACGTCCCGGTTCTTCAGGATCGTCGCCAGCGGCACGGCGCAACTCGGTTCCATCACGATCTTCATCCGCTGCCAGGTCAGCTTCATCGCGTCGATGATCTCCTGCTCGGAGGCGGTGAAGATGTCGGTCACGTGATTGCTGACGAAATGCCAGGTCAGGTCCTTCAGCGGCACTTTCAACCCATCCGCGACCGTTTCCGGCGCATCGTCCGCGATGATGTGGCCGGCCTTGAAACTGCGGTAGGCATCATCCGCCTGTTCCGGCTCCGCGGCATAGATCTTCACCTCGGGCGCCAGGTTGGACAGGGTCAGGCAGGTGCCGGAAATCATGCCGCCGCCGCCGATCGGGGCGATCACCGCGTCAAGGCCGTCGGTCTGCTCCAGCAACTCGCGCGAACAGGTGCCCTGCCCGGCGATCACCCGCGGGTCGTTGTAGGGATGCACGAAATCCCCGCCTGTCTTGGCCTGCACCTCAGCGAACACCGCCTCGCGGCTGCTGGTCGACGGCTCACATTCGGTGATCGTGCCGCCATAGCCCCGCACCGCCGCCTTCTTGGCCTCGGGCGCGGTGCGCGGCATCACCACGTTGCAGGGAATACCGCGCCGACCCGCCGCATAGGACAACGACAAGGCGTGGTTGCCCGAGGAATGCGTGCACACCCCCTTGGCCGCATCGACCTCGCTCAGCCCGAACACCGCATTGCTGGCACCGCGCACCTTGAACGCACCGGCCTTCTGGAAGTTCTCGCATTTGAAGAACAACTCCGCCCCGGTCAGGTCATTGAAATAGGACGAGGTCAGAACCGGCGTGCGGTGAATATGGGGCTTGATCCGCTCATGCGCGGCCAGCATGTCCTCGAGAGTCGGTATATACATCTCTGCCGTATCCTTCATCATGCGGCCGCCTTCGCTGCGGTGCCGGACCCGTGGCGATAATAGTCCTGCGCCGCCGCGACGCCCGAGCCCAGCTTGATATCCAGCCCGAGGTCGACCATCACCATCTCGGCCGTGGCGAGACCCGACAGCATCATCGCATCGGTCAGGCTGCCGAGGTGGCCAATACGGAAGACCTTGCCCGCCACGTCGCCGAGACCCACTCCGAACGCCATACCATATTCGCTGGCCGCGCGGGTAACGATATCCGTGGCGTTGAACCCGTCCGGCGTGCGAACGGCGGACACGGTGTCTGAGTAGAGGTCAGGCGACACGGCGCAAAGCTCCAGCCCCCATGCCGACACCGCCCGGCGCACGCCCTCAGCGATGCGATGATGGCGAGCGAACACGTTCTCCAGCCCTTCCTCGAGCAGCATGTCGAGCGACAGTTTCAGGCCGTTCATCAACCCGACGGGCGGCGTGTAGGGATAGGCATTGGCGTCATAGCCCTTGGTCATGTCGCGAATATCGAAGAAGGTTCGTGGCAGCGTACCGGTCATGGTCGCGGCAATCGCCTTCTGACTGAAGCCGACGATTGCAAGCCCGGGAGGCAGCATGAAGCCCTTCTGACTACCGGTGACGGCGACATCGACACCCCATTCGTCCATGCGGAAATCCATCGACGCGATCGAACTGACGCCATCCACGAACAGCAATGCCGGGTGGTTTGCCGCATCCAGCGCACGCCGCACCGCGGCGATATCCGATTTCACGCCGGTGGCTGTCTCGTTATGGGTTGCCAGTACCGCCTTGATCCGGTGTCCCGTGTCGGCCTTCAGGACCTCCTCGTAGCGGTCGGCGGGCAGACCCTGCCCCCAGGGCGTGTCGATGATGGTGACATCCAGACCATGCCGCTGGCACATGTCGATCCACCGATGGCTGAACATACCGTTGCGCGCGGCCAGAATGCCGTCGCCTGCGGACAGGGTGTTGGTGAGCGCGGTTTCCCAGCCCCCAGTGCCGGTCGACGGAAAGATGAACACCTTGGCCTGTTCGGATTTCAGAACCTTGCGCACACCGTCGAGGCACGGGTGCAGGATCTTCCCGAACACCGGCGAGCGGTGGTCGATGGTGCCCATGTCGCACGCCTTGCGCAGGGTCTCGGGCATGTTTGTCGGCCCGGGTATGAAAACGGGATTCTGATAGCTCATGGCAGCGTCCTCCTCTGACGGTCTCCAAGACCATAGCTAAAAGAGAGCCGGAAGGAAATTTTTTTGAAAAAGTTTTTCATTTTTTGTAGGAAAAGAAATTATATTTGCAATCAATAGTTTGCTTTTTTCATTGGATGGAATTTGATTTCATGTTAAAAATTCCCTGTGCCCGAAACCACCACGGAACCCCGCCCGATGCCCCCAACCATTCGCCGCAAGGGCCGACCGAAAGCTTTCGACAGCAAGCAGTCGCAGAACACGATCCAGTCGCTTGACCGGGCGCTCGAAGTGCTCGAGGCGCTGGCGACCGGCAGCGGGCTGACCCTGACCGAGGTCGCCGAAACGCTCGATCAATCCCCCGCGACCATGTATCGGGTCCTCTCCACGCTGGAAGCGCGCGATTTCGCCGAGATCGACGCGGCCACCCAGACCTGGCATGTCGGCGCGGCGGCCTTTCGGCTGGGCTCGGCCTTTCTCAGGCGCAGCAGCGTCGTCGAGCGCAGCCGCCCCGCGATGCGCGACCTGATGGAAGCCACCGGCGAAACGTCGAATCTCGGCATCCAGAAACAGGGCGACGTGATGTTCGTCGGTCAGGTCGAGACTCACGAAGCGATCCGCGCGTTCTTTCCGCCCGGCACCCTGTCACCGATGCACGCCTCCGGCATCGGCAAGGCACTGCTGAGCCAACTCGCCCCCGACGCATTCGACCGCTTCCTTTCCCGCCATCCCCTCACCCGCTTCACCGGCAAGACGGTCACGGATCCCGAGACTCTGCGTGCAGATCTCGCCGTTTCTCGGGCGCGCGGATTCGCCTTCGATGACGAAGAGAAAGCCATAGGGATGCGCTGCGTCGCCGCCACGATCGTCAACCTCTATGGCGAGGCGGTTGCGGGATTGTCGGTGTCTGGCCCCACCCAGCGGATGCCCGAAGACCAGATCGACCGGATCGGCCAACTGGTCAAGGACGCCGCAGACAAGGTGTCACGCGGGCTGGGCGCGCCCGGCGCATCTGCGGTCACCGATGTGGACAACCTGGAGCGGGTAGACGGAATCGAACCGACATAATCTGCTTGGAAGGCAGGAGCTTTACCATTAAGCTATACCCGCTCGGGTAGATCGCTGCATAGGTCATGCCGCAAGCGGCGTCAAGAACCAGTGCCGCTCCGATCGGGCCGAAATCACCTGTTTTACGCAGTCAACCGGTCGCCGCCGCGGTCATCGCGGCGAGAAAGCTCCTGACTTCCGCCTCGGTGTTGTAGTGGCTGATCGACACGCGCACGCAGGCCTCCAGCCCGAGCGGCCCCAGGATATTGCCGCAGTAATGGTCGTTCAGCCGGATATGCGTGCGCACCCCGTGGGCGTTCAGGAAGCGCACCAGCGCTTCGGGCTCCATCCGGTCGAGCGTCAAGGACACCACGCCCTCCCGCGCCGGGTTGTCGACGCCGGCGATGACGCTGACTCCGGGGATGTCCGCAAGACCCGCCTGGTTGCCCGTGCCATGCATCATCGCATCGATCAGGCGCTGCTCATGTGCATGGATCGCCGCAGCTGCCGCCTCGACCCGCTTGCGCGCATCGCCGCTGTCGGTGAACTGCGAGCCCAGCCAGTCGAAATACGCCACCACGTCGGAAAAGGTCGCATAGCTTCCGGCGTCGCGCGTACCCTGCTCCCAGTTGCTCGGCGCCCCGCCGATGACGGTTTCCTTCGGACAGGCGGTCAGGCGGTCCGAAGCCCAGCCAATGCCGTAGCCATGGCGCGAGAACAGCTTGTAGGGCGACACCGCGTACCCGTCGATGTCATAGGCGGCGATGTCGATCGCACCATGACTTGCATGCTGGATGCCGTCGACCACGATGAAACAGTCGGGGGCCCGCTCGCGGATCGCGCGGATGATCGGCACGATGTCCACCCCGATGCCGGTCACCGGCGAGGTCTGCACGATGGTGGCGACCCGCAAATCGGACGTGATATGCGGCAGATAGGCATCCAGTCCGACCGTCCCGCTGGCGTCGTCATGGTGCGCTAGCAGGTGCGGGCGCCCCGTCACCTCGGCCCACCGCGCCATCGCACTGCGCGAGGCGGGATGTTCGAGCGTACTGCCCAGCATCGTACCGCCCTCCGCCGCGCCCAGGGCCGCGGTGCGCACGAGACGGAACAAAACCTCGGTGCCGCTCTCGCCCACGAACACCTGCCCCTCGGGCGCATTGAACAGCAGACGCGCGTCGGCCTTGCCCTTGGCGATTGCCGCCATCAAGGCGCGCGACGCGGGATTGTCCCGCCCCTGGTTGTCGGGATAGCCAGCGAAGTCGGCCGAGGTCTGCACAACCGACTTGAGCGTCAGCGCGCCTCCGGCGTTCTCGAAAAAGATGCGCGGCCCGGTAAAGGGGCAGGCTTCGACATGGGCAAAGCGGTCTCGGACCTGGTCGATCAGGCCGGGGCGGTCGGTCAACATGGTTTGGGCAGTCCTTGCAGGGCGCGGGCGCGCGACGGGTCAGTCGCGCACCAGCTTTTCATAGGATTGGGCGATCTCGCGGGTCAGCGCGCCGACCTCGAAATTGTAGTCGCCGATCTGGCCCACAGGCGTGACCTCTGCCGCCGTGCCGGTCAGCCAGCACTGCTCGAACCCTTCCAGTTCCTCGGGCATGATGTGGCGCTCGTGCACCTTGACCTGGCGCTCCTTCAGCATCCCGATCACGGTCTGCCGGGTGATCCCGTTGAGGAAACAATCCGGGTCGGGCGTGTGCACTTCGCCGTCCTTGACGAAGAAAATGTTCGCCCCGGTCGCCTCGGCCACGTAGCCGCGATAATCGAACATCATCGCGTCGCTGCAGCCTTTGGCTTCGGCCGCATGTTTGGACATGGTGCAGATCATGTAGAGTCCCGCCGCCTTGGCATGGGACGGGATGGTCTCGGGGCTCGGCCGCTTCCACTTGGAGATGTCGAGCTTGGCGCCCTTCATCTTGGCGTCACCGTAATAGGCGCCCCATTCCCAGGCCGCGATCGCCATCCGCACCGGGTTGCGTGCCGAGGCGACGCCCATGTCCTCGCCCGCGCCGCGCCACGCGACGGCACGCACATAGGCGTCCTTGAGCCCGCTTGCAGCCAAAACCTCGGCCTTGGCGGCCTCGATTTCGTCGACGGTATAGGGGATCTCGAAATCGATCATCTGGGCAGACCGGCGCAGCCGCTCGGAATGTTCGCGCGACTTGAAGATCTTGCCGTTATAGGCGCGCTCACCCTCGAAGACCGAGCTGGCATAGTGCATCGCATGGGTCAGGATGTGCACGTTGGCATCCCGCCATTCGATCATCTTGCCATCCATCCAGATCTGGCCGTCGCGGTCGTCATACCTAGACATCTCTCATCCTCCGAGGTCCTGCGGTTTTCATTTGTTGCGCGATTATGTCCGAACCGGTCATTTAATTGCGCCGAAACTGCGATTCGATACCGCTTCACTCTTGGAATGTCAACAAGGCTGACATATGCTGTTCGAAATCAGGGATGAGGCAAGCATGTCCGAAGGGCGCATGACGCAAGGCAACATGGGCGAAAGCCTTCTGTTTCTGACAGACGAACAGCTTCGGCAGGGGATCGAGGCGATGTTTTTCGCCTATCGCGGTTTCACCGCCGATCCCGACCGCATCCTGGCCGACCTCGCCTATGGGCGCGCGCATCACCGGGCGATCCATTTCATCAACCGCGCGCCGGGCACCACCGTCAACAATCTTCTGGCGATCCTCGGCGTCACCAAGCAGTCGCTGAACCGGGTGCTGCGGACGCTGATCGCCGACGGGCTGGTGGAAAGCCGCGTCGGCACCAGCGACAAGCGCGAGCGTCATCTCTACCTGACGGATGCCGGCCGCGCCCTGGAAAGCCAGCTGAGCGACGCCCAGAGGGCACGAATGCGCGCGGCCTATCGCGATGCCGGGCCCGAGGCCGTTGCCGGATTCAAACAGGTGCTCGAGGCGATGATGGACAACGATATGCGCCGCGCCTATGTCAGATTGCGGGACGGATCATGACACAGGAAATGGACGCTCACCTTCTGATCGTCGACGACGACGAACGCATCCGGGACCTTCTGAAGAAATTCCTCGTGCGCCAGGGATTTCTCGTCACGGCCGCGCGCGATGCGGCACATGCCCGCAGGGTTCTGTCGGGGCTCGATTTCGACCTGATCGTGATGGACGTGATGATGCCGGGCGAGGATGGCGTCAGCCTGACCCGCAGCCTGCGCGAGACGCAGTCCACCCCGATCCTGCTGCTGACGGCACGCGGCGAGACCGAACACCGGATTGCCGGGCTCGAGGCCGGGGCGGACGACTACCTCGCCAAGCCGTTCGAACCCAAGGAACTTCTACTCAGGATCAACGCGATTCTGCGCCGGATGCCCGAGACCCCCGCCGCCGAGACCGCGCCGAAGATCCTGCATCTCGGCGCAATCCGCTATGACATCGAACGCGGCGAGATGTGGCAGGGCGAGGAACGGGTGCGCCTGACCGCGACCGAAAGCCAGCTGATGAAGATCTTCGCGGCCTGTCCGGGCGAACCGGTCAGCCGCAACAAGCTGGTGGAGGATTTGGGCCGCGACCGCGACCAGGCGCAGGAACGAGCGGTCGACGTGCAGATCACCCGCCTCAGGCGCAAGATCGAGGCCGACCCGAAACAGCCCCGCTACCTTCAGACGGTGCGCGGCGCCGGATACATGCTGGCGCCGGATTGACCCGGCGGCCGGGGCGTGGTCGCCTGTGGCCTGAACACGCTTGAACAGACCGAGAGGGGACAGTGATGAAGACAGCCTTGATCAGCCATGCCGAATGCTTGGGCCATGTCACCCCGGACGGCCACCCCGAACGTGTCGCGCGGCTCGAACACTTGCTCAACGCATTGGAGCCGCTGGACCTGAACAGGGTGTCTGCCCCGATGGCGGCCGAAGATGACATTCTGCGCATTCACCCGGCCTCCTATCTCGCCGGGCTCAGGGCCGCCGCACCGACTGACGGGTTGCGTGCCGTCGATGGCGACACCTGGCTGTCGCCCGGTTCGCTCGACGCGGCCTTCCGGGGCGCCGGTGCCGCCGTCCGGGCGGTCGACATGGTGCTGGGCGGCGACGCGCCCAACGCCTTCGCCGCCGTGCGCCCGCCGGGCCATCATGCCGAGACCGATACCGCGATGGGGTTCTGCCTGTTCGGCAATGCGGCGCTGGCCGCGAAACACGCGCTTGACCATCACGGCCTCAGCCGCGTCGCGGTGGTCGATTTCGACGTCCATCACGGCAACGGCACCCAGGATATCCTGTGGGAGGAACGCCGCACGCTTTTCATAAGCAGCCAGCAGATCCCGCTGTTTCCTGGCACCGGGCAGGCGCACGAGACCGGGGCCTTCGACAATGTCGTCAACATCCCGCTGCCGCCGGGATCGGACGGGTCGCACATGCGCCGCGAATGGGAAACCCACGCCTTTCCGCGCCTGCGCGCCTTCAAACCAGAACTGATCGTGATCTCGGCCGGATTCGACGCCCATGCAGATGACCCGCTCGCCAATCTCGAATGGCAGGTCGAGGATTTCGCCTGGATCACCGCCGAGCTGTGCAAGCTGGCCGACGAACTGTGCGAGGGTCGGGTGGTCTCGACTCTGGAAGGCGGCTATGATCTGAACGCCCTGTCCGCGTCGGCGCGGGCGCATGTGCAGGAATTGATGAAGGCCGCCAGATGACCGACACCCCCGTTTCCGAGATGAGTTTCGAACAGGCGATGAAGGAGCTGGATTCGGTGGTCGACCGGCTCGAACGCGGTGACGTGTCCCTGAACGAGTCGATCGCGCTCTATGAACGCGGGGCGGCGCTGAAGAAGCGCTGCGAGGACGAGTTGAAGCGCGCCGAGGAAAAGGTCGCCGCGATCACGCTGGACGGCGACGGCAACCCGACCGGAACGACCCCCGTCGACGGGCTCTAAGTGTTCACGACACAGCTGACGGAGGCTGCGCAACGGATCGAAGCGCAGTTCGCGACGGTCCTTGCGGGGCTGGAGCAGGTGCCCATCGTGCAGGGCATGGGTTATGCCACCGAGGGCGGCAAGCGGCTGCGCGGCTTCCTCGTTCTGGAAAGCGCGCGTCTGCACGGCATCGGCCCCGACCGGGCGATCTGGCCTGCTTCCGCGATCGAAGCGTTGCACGCCTATTCGCTGGTGCATGACGACTTGCCCTGCATGGACGATGACGACCTGCGGCGCGGCCGCCCCACGGTGCATGTGAAATGGGATGACGGCACCGCCGTGCTGGTCGGTGACGCGCTGCACAGCCTGGCCTTCGAACTGGTCGCGCGGCCCGAGACCGGCCCCGCTCCGGTGCGCGCCGATCTCGCGCTCAGCCTCGCACAGGCGGCCGGGGCGCGGGGCATGGTGCTGGGGCAGGCGCTCGACATGGCGGCCGAAACCGCCGATGCGCCGCTGACGCTCGCGCAGATCACGGCGCTGCAGGCCGGCAAGACCGGCGCGCTGATCGAATGGGCCGCCTGCGCCGGAGCCCGCCTCGCCGAGGCAGATACGACCCCGCTCAGCCGCTATGCGCAGGCACTCGGCCTTGCCTTTCAGATCGCCGACGACATCTTGGATGTGGAGGGCGACGCAACGAAAGCCGGCAAACGCCTGCAGAAAGATGCCGAGGCGGGCAAGGCGACCTTCGTGTCGCTGCTGGGTCTTGCGGCGGCAAAGCGGCGCGCGTCGGAGCTGGTGGAACAAGCTTGCGCCGCGCTCGATCCCTACGGCACCGGGGCGGAAACCTTGCGCGAGGCCGCCCAGTTCGTTATTGCGCGCGACAACTGACCGGACCGACCGACCCGGACCGAACGGAGGCGATGATGCCCGACAGACCGCAGACGCCACTGCTCGACCAGGTGACCCGCCCGGCGGACCTGAAGCGGCTGAGCGACACACAGCTCACCCAACTGGCGGGCGAATTGCGCTCGGAAACCATCTCTGCCGTCTCCGTCACCGGCGGGCATCTCGGCGCCGGCCTGGGCGTGGTCGAACTGACCGTGGCACTGCACGCGGTGTTCGATACGCCGCGCGACAAGCTGGTCTGGGACGTCGGACACCAGTGCTATCCGCACAAGATCCTGACCGAGCGCCGCGACCGTATCCGCACCCTGCGTATGAAGGACGGGCTCAGCGGCTTCACCAAGCGCAGCGAGTCGCCCTATGACCCGTTCGGCGCGGCCCATTCCAGCACCTCGATCAGCGCCGCCCTCGGCTTTGCCGTCGCGCGCGATCTGGGCGGCGTGACGCCCGAGGGGCTGGGCGACGCCATCGCCGTCATCGGCGACGGCGCGATGAGCGCGGGCATGGCCTATGAGGCGATGAACAATGCCGGCCACCTCAGGAAACGCCTGATCGTCATCCTGAACGACAACGAGATGAGCATCGCGCAGCCGGTTGGGGCCATGTCTTCCTACTTGTCCCGCCTGTATGCAGAGGAGCCCTTCCAGGACTTCAAGGCCGCCGCCAAGGGCGCGGTCTCGTTGCTGCCTGAACCGTTCCGCGAAGGCGCGCGGCGCGCCAAGGACATGCTCAAGGGCATGGCGGTGGGGGGCACGCTCTTCGAACAGCTGGGCTTTTCCTATGTCGGCCCGATCGACGGGCATGACATGTCCCAGCTTCTGCCGGTCCTGCGCACCGTCAAGGCCCGGGCGACGGGTCCGATCCTGATTCACGTCCTGACCAAGAAGGGCAAGGGATACGGACCCGCCGAGGAGGCCCGCGACAAGGGCCATGCCACGGCCAAGTTCAACGTCGTGACCGGCGAGCAGAAAAAGGCGCCCAGCAACGCGCCCAGCTACACCAGTGTCTTCGGCAAGACCCTGACCCAGCTCGCGGCCAAGGACGACAAGATCGTCGCCGTCACCGCCGCAATGCCTGACGGGACCGGGCTGAACCTCTTTGCCGAACGCTTCCCCAGCCGCTGTTTCGACGTCGGGATCGCCGAGCAGCACGGCGTGACCTTTTCCGCCGCCCTCGCCGCCGGCGGGATGAAGCCCTTCTGCACGATGTATTCGACCTTCCTGCAACGCGGTTATGATCAGGTGGTGCATGACGTGGCGATCCAGCGCCTGCCGGTCCGCTTCGCGATCGACCGGGCAGGGCTGGTCGGCGCCGACGGCGCGACCCACGCCGGCGCCTTCGATATCGCCTATCTCGCCAACCTGCCGGGCTTCACCGTGATGGCGGCGGCGGACGAGGCCGAACTGGTGCACATGGTCGCGACGGCGGCCGCGCATGACGCGGGTCCCATCGCCTTCCGCTATCCCCGCGGCGAAGGTGTCGGCGTGGAACTGCCCGAAACCCCTGACGTGCTGGACATCGGCAAGGGCCGGATGATCCAGCAGGGCAAGCGCGTCGCGCTGCTGTCCTTCGGCACCCGTCTCGCGCAGGTCCAGAAGGCCGCCGAAGCGCTCGCCGCCAAGGGCATCACGCCCACCATCGCCGACGCGCGCTTCGCCAAACCGCTCGACCGCGACCTGATCCTCGGTCTCGCCCGCGATCACGAGGCGCTGATCACCATCGAGGAAGGCGCCATCGGCGGCTTCGGCAGCCATGTCGCGCAACTGCTGGCCGACGAGGGCGTATTCGACACGGGCCTCAAGTTCCGCTCGATGGTCCTGCCCGACACCTTCATCGACCAGGCCAGCCCCGACGACATGTACGCCGTCGCCGGCATGAACGCCGAGCAGATCGAGGCCAAGGTGCTCGCGGTCTTGGGAATTGCGTCGATCGGAGAAAAACGCGCCTGATGCCGGTTCCCGACTACGAAACCCTGATGCGCCCGGTTCTGAAAGCCTTCGATGAGGGCGCCCAGAATGTGGCAGAGATTCTACCCAAGCTCATCGAAGAGTTCGATATTGCTCCGAACGAGGCCGAAGAACTGATCCTGAGCGGGCGGGTCACGGTGCTCAACAGCCGTGCCCATTGGGCTCGCACCTACTTGTCGAAGGCTGGTTTATTGACGTCTCCAAAGCGCAACCATCACCAAATCACCGAGTTTGGACGGAAGATGCTGCAAATCAATCCAAGCCGCATCGACAACAAGGTGTGGCGCAAGTGGATAGTTTTCAGGACTGGAAAGATGCCTCGCGACGACCCGAGGGGTATAACAGTCAAAGGTTACCCGTATCGCTTCCGGTCGCCTCCGACGACAGCGAAACACCGGATATCCGTGCCGAAACCGCCTTCCGCGAGATCGAAAGCGCGCTGGTAGGAGAGGTGATCGAAGCGGTTCTGTCCCTTTCACCGGCCCGCTTCGAGAAACTCGTCGTCGACTTGCTCCTTGCGATGGGCTACGGCGGCGGCGATCTGGAGCGGGGCCTGCAGACCAGCCTGACCGGCGACGGCGGCATCGACGGCATCTTCAACGAAGACGAACTGGGGCTGGATGCGGTCTATGTTCAGGCCAAGCGCTACGCGGCGGACAACAAGGTCGGACGGCCCGCGCTCAACGCCTTCGTCGGGTCCCTGACCGGAGAGGGGGCCACCAAGGGCGTTTTCGTCACGACATCCGATTTCTCGAGGGACGCGATGGAATATGTCGCGCGGGTGCAGCAGCGGATCGTGCTCATCAACGGCGACCGGCTCGCCCGCCTGATGATCAAGCACGAGGTCGGTGTCAGGCCGCGCAAGACCTATGTCCTGCGCTCGGTGGACGAGGACTATTTCTCCGACACCTGATCCGGGGCCTCCACCATCGCCGCCAAACCTTCACGATAGGTCGGATAGCGCAGCGTCACGCCCAGTTCCGACTTGATCCGATCGTTGCGCACCCGCTTGGTCTCGGCATAGAAACTGCGTGCCATCGGCGTCATCTCGGCGTCGTCATAGGCCACCGCCGGCGGGTTCGGCAGGCCCAGAAGCGCCGCGGCATGGGCGATCACGTCCTGCGGCGGCGCCGGGTCGTCATCGCACAGGTTGTAGACGGCACCGGGGTTCGGCCGCACGATCGACGCCGCCAGCACCTGCGCGATGTCCTCGACATGGATGCGCGAGAACACCTGTCCCTCCTTGATGATCCGCCGCGCCGTGCCGGCCCGCACCTTCGAAAACGGCCCGCGCCCGGGCCCGTAGATCCCCGCCAGCCGGAAGATGTGCAGCGGCAGGTCCGGAACCGAGGCCCAAGCCTCCTCGGCGGCCTTGCGCCACTGCCCGCGCCGCGTCGACGGCACGAGCTCGGACTGTTCATCGACCCAGCCACCGTCACGGTCGCCATAGACGCCGGTGGTCGAAAGATACCCGACCCACTTCAGACGCGGCGCCGCCGCCGCGATCTCGTCGCGCAACACGGCCAGCACCGGGTCGCCCGCCTCGGTCGGCCCGGTCGAGATCAGCAGATGCGTCGCCGCCGCGAGAGCCGCCGCCACGCGGTCCGACCCACCCTGCGAGGGAAAGACCAGCGCCTCCGCACCGTGCGCCGCGACCTCCGAAAGCTTGTCGCGCGACCGCGTGGTGCCGATTACCCGCCAACCCTGCGGGATCAGCCGGCTGGCCAGCGCGCGGGCGGAATACCCGTGCCCAAAGGAAAGCAGCGTGTCGCTCATGCCTCCTAATTCCCCAATCGCGACGGTGAATACAAGCCCGCGCGTCCCGATATGACCACAACACGCAGTTGAACGAATCTCCGAATGGGCCTTTGATGATGACATGACCAGCAAGACGCCCGATCTCGAAACCGCCTATGCGCTCCGGACGCCGGAGGAGTCTCGGCGGCTCTATGCCGAGTGGGCCGGCAATTACGACAGCAGCTTCGCCGCACGCGAGGACTACCAGCTGCACATCCACACCGCCCGCGCCTTCGTCGCGGCGGGCGGACAGGGACCGGTCCTGGATGTCGGCGCCGGCACCGGGCTCTGCGGCGCCGTGCTCTCCGATCTCGGAGTCGGCCCGATCGACGCGACCGACATCAGCGCCGAAATGCTCGACCAGGCGATGCGCAAGGACATCTACCGCGACGCGATCGCCGCGGATCTCACCGTCGGGGTACCCGCACCGGCCGGCAGCTATTCCGGCATCGTCTCATCGGGCACGTTCACCACCGGACATGTCGGGCCCGACGCGCTCGACGAACTCCTGCGCCTCGCCCGCCACGGCGCGCAATTCGCCCTGTCGATCAACGCGCAGCACTTCCAGGCCGCCGGTTTCGCCGACAAGTTCGACAGTCTCCGCGCCCGAAACATCCAGTCCTTCACCCTGAAGGAAACACGGATCTACGGAGACCTCGCCGCCGGTCCGCACAAGGACGACATCGCCCTGATCGCCCTCTTCGAAAAGACCTGATCTTCATCTTCGCGGAAATACTCCGGGGGAGTCCGCCGCGGGCGGACGGGGGCAGCGCCCCCACACCCGATCAGCGCCCCTTCCAGACCGGATCGCGCTTCTCGGCGAAGGCCCGCGCACCCTCCAGCTGGTCTTCCGAGGCATAGAGCGTATCGACACTGGCCAGTTGCCGCCGCGTGATCCGGTTCATCGCGTCCTGGAACTTCGAGTCCTCCGCATCGCGCACGATTTCCTTGATCGCGGCATAAACCAGCGGCGGGCCGCTCGCCAGAACTTCCGCCAAGGCGCGTGCGCGCTCCATCAGGCGCGCGGCCGGAACGATCTCGTTCACCAGCCCCCACCGATGCGCCTCCTCCGCATCGAACCAGCGCCCGGTCAGCAGCAATTCCATCGCTACATGGTAGGGAATCCGCTTGGGCAGTTTCACGCTGGCCGCGTCCGCCACCGTGCCCGACCGGATCTCGGGAAGCGCGAAGGTGGCGTGATCCGCCGCCAGGATCATGTCGGCGCTCAGCGCCAGCTCCAGGCCACCGCCACAGGCAATGCCGTTGACCGCCGCGATCACCGGCTTGTTCATGCCGCGCAGCTCCTGCAGGCCGCCGAAGCCTCCGACCCCGTAGTCGCCATCCACGGCATCGCCGTCCGCCGCCGCCTTCAGATCCCATCCGGGGCAAAAGAATTTCTCGCCCGCCCCTGTCAGGATCGCCACCCGCAGGTCCGGGTCATCGCGAAAATCTCGAAATGCGTCGCCCATGATCCGGCTGGTCACCAGGTCGATCGCGTTGGCCTTGGGCCGGTCCAGCGTCACGGTCAGGATCGCGCCGTCGCGCTCGGTTTTCACGGGTGTCATGCTCTGGCCTTTCGTATCAATGCGTCCACCGCAACCGCCCGGTCGGGCGTGCAGATCAACGGGTTGATCTCAACTTCGCCAACAGTGTCGGCATTTGCAATCACATAGGACTGAACCGCGTCGACCGCGCGGCAGATCGCGTCGATATCCGCACCCGGGCGCCCCCGGTATCCACGCAGGAGCGGCGCGCAGTTCAGTCGCGCCAGCGCCGCCCTGACCGCCTCGGGGCCACTCGGCACCAGCAGCGACACGGTATCGCGCAAAAGCTCGGTCAAGACGCCGCCGGCACCCAGCGTCAACACGTAGCCATGCGCCGGATCACGGACCACGCCCACCAGCAGCTCCGCCACCCCGTCCGTCACCATCTCCTCGATCAAAACCCGCGCGGTCCCGGCCGCCTCCGCCGCCACCGGCACCTCCTCGGGCGCAAGCCCCAGACGGACTCCGCCGCTGTCGGACTTGTGCGCCATCCCCACGCCCTTGAGCGCCAGCGGTCCCGATAGCGTCCGCGCCAGACGCAACAGATCGTCGGCAACCGTCCCCTCGCGGCAGGCCGGCACGCAGAGCCCATGCGCCGCCAGCTCTGCCTTGGCCTCGGACTCGCTCAGCAGCGCATCCGCCGCCGCCCGTCCGGCCAACAGGACCGGCGGCTGCGGCGGCGAAACCGGGCGGGACACGGCAGAGATCGCCGCGACGGCCTCGCTCAACCCCGCCATTGGCACCACGCCCCGCTCCAGCAGAGCCACCGCCGTCGCTTCGGGCATCAGCTCGGGCAATGTCGAAACGACGGCAATGGGTCGCCCGGTGCGCTCGCGAACCGCGACCGCGGCCTCGGTGGCACAGGACCAGTCGCTCGCATCCGTATGGGGATAATCCACGATACTCAGGGTCAGGTCGACTTGCGGTCCGGTCATCGCCGACCAGGCCTGCGTCATCGCCTCGGTGTCGCGCCAGATATAGGTGTGGTAGTCCAGCGGGTTCGAGCGCGCGACCATCGGCCCGAGCGCCTGCGCCAGATCGGCCTCCTGCGTCTCGGTCAAGGGGGGCAGCTCCAGACCGTTCACCGCCGCCGTGTCGGCGAAAAGGCTCGCCTCGCCCCCGGAGCAGCTGATCGACGCGACCCGGCGCGACGGCAGCCTTCCGACGCAATGCAACAACTTCAACGCCTCGAGGAACTCGACCACCCCATCCACCCGGGCGATCCCCAACCGATCGAGGAAGGCCGCGGCCCCCGCGTCGCTGCCGGCGAGTGACGCCGTGTGCGACACCGTCGCCCGCTGCGCCTGTTCGGAGCGCCCCACCTTCAACGCGACCAACGGAATGCCCCGCGCGCGTGCCACTTCGGCCAGGCTTTCCCAGCCGCGCAGGTCACCGAACCCCTCGACATGCAGCCCGATGGCCGTGATCCGACCGTCCTCCAACAGGGCCCGCGCAAGCTCCGCCTGGCTGGTCTGGGCCATGTTGCCGCAAGTCACCATCATCGCGATGGGAACCCCGCGCCTTTGCATGGTCAGGTTGATCGCGATGTTGGACGATTGGGTCAGGATCGCGACGCCCCGCTCCAGCGGCACCATGCCGTGCTGGTCGGGCCAGATCGCCACCTGGTCGAGCGCGTTGACGAAGCCATAGCAGTTCGGCCCCAACAGCGGCATCTGGCCCGCCGCCGACACCAGCGCCGCCTGCAGCTCCGCCCCGTCGCGATCCTCCGCCACGGCCTCGGTGAAACCCGAGGCGAAGCACACCGCGCCGCCCGCGTTCAATCCCGCCAGCGCCGCCACCGCCGAGACACTGGCATGGCGGTTGATCCCGACAAAGGCCGCGTCGATCGGACCGGGCCAGTCCTCCAGCCGCCGCAGTGCCTGCTGGCCGGCGATCACCTTGCCCTCCGGATGCACCGCGAAGATCTCGCCCCGATAGCCGATCCGCCGCGCCGCGCCCATGATCCCGGCGCACCAGGCGCCGCCCCCGATCACGGCGACCGTCCGCGCCGACAGCAACCGGGCGAACCGCCCGGCTCCGTCCCGGTCCGGCGTCCCGCCGCCGGAGGCATCGCGCATCGCGCGATCCCCACCGCCCGCCATCATGCGCCCAGAGGCCGAAGGAGGTCGCGGCTGATGATGTGGCGCTGGATTTCGCTGGTGCCGTCCCAGATCCGCTCGACCCGCGCATCGCGCCAGAACCGCTCCAGCGGAAAGTCGTCCATCAGCCCCATGCCGCCATGGATCTGGATCGCCGCATCCGTGACCCGCGCCAGCATCTCGGACGCGTAGAGTTTGGCCGAAGCGATTTCGCGGTTCGCGGGCAACCCCTTGTCCAGCCGGTCGGCGGCGGCCAGCGTCAGGAGGTCGGCAGCGTCGATCTCGGTGATCATGTCCGCGATCTGGAAGCTCACGCCCTGGAACTTGCCGATCTTCTGGCCGAACTGCTCTCGCTCCGCCGCATAGCTCAGCGCATGATCGAATACCCTGCGCGCCCGCCCCACCGACATGGCGGCGACGGTGATCCGCGTGGCGTAGAGCCAGGTGTTCATTACCTCGAACCCGCCATCGACCTCGCCCAGAACCTGTGCGTCGGGCAGGCGACAATCGTCGAAGTCGAGGATCATGTTCTTGTAGCCACGGTGACTGACCGACTTGTATCCATCGCGAATGGTGAAACCCGGCGTGCCCCGGTCGACCAGGAAGGCGGTGATCCGCTTCTTGGGGCCTTTCGGGGTCTGGTCCTCGCCGGTGGCGATGAAGACGATGACGAAATCGGCATGGTCGGCGCCCGAGATGAAGTGCTTGGTGCCGTTCACGACCCAATCGCCGCCGTCGCGTCGCGCCGTGCAGCTCATCCCCCGCACGTCCGATCCGGCGCCCGGTTCGGTCATCGCCAGCGCATCCATCCGCTCGCCCCGCACCGCGGGCATCAGGTAGCGTTCGACCTGCTCGCCCTCGCAGGCCATCAGGATGTTCTGTGGCCGTCCGAAGAAATGGTTGAGCGCCATCGACCCACGCCCGAGCTCGCGCTCGACCAGCGCGAATTCCAGGTGGTTCAGCCCCGCGCAGCCGACGCTTTCGGGAAAGTTGCAGGCATAGAACCCCAACTCCAGCGTCTTGCGCTTGATCCGTTCGGCGATCTCGTCCGGCACCTCTCCGCTGCGTTCCACCATCGCCTCGTGCGGATAGATCTCCTTCTCCACGAAGCTGCGCACGGTGGAGACGATCATCTCCTGCTCTTCAGTCAACCCGTATTGCACTGCCGTTCCGTCCCTTTTTTCCTGCCCAGCCGGTCAGCTGGCATAGTCCGATTTCTCGTGGTCGAGGATCGCCTTCAGCTCGGCCAGATGCCTCTCGCCCTGTTCCGGATAGTCTTCGAGTTCGCGCGCGGTCTTCTCGGCGATCTCGTCGGGCAGTACCCGCAATTCCCGGCCGGTCTGCAGCGCTCGGATATAGGTCTCGGCCGCCCGCTCGAAGAAATAGAGCCGGTTGAAGGTGTCCGCGACCGAGTCGCCGATCACCATGACGCCGTGATTGCCCATGATCAGCACCTTCTTCTTCGGATCGGTCAGCAGCGCGGCGCAACGTTCGCCCTCTTCCTCGAAGGCCAGTCCGCCATAGCTGTCGTCGATCACGTAGCGGTTGAAGAAGGTCGCGCAGTTCTGGTCGATCGGCGGCAACCGGCTGTCCGCAAGCGAGGCCAGCACCGTGGCGTGAATCGAATGCACATGCATCGCGCAGCGTGCATGCGGGCAATGCCGGTGAATGCCGCCATGCAGCCCCCAGGCGGTCGGGTCGGGCGCATCCGGGCCCGTCAGCGCGTCCGGGTCGTTGGCGTCCAGTTCCAGCAATTCGCTGGCCTTGATCCGGCTGAAATGGACCTGGTTGCGGTTCATCAGGAACCGGGTTCCTTCCTCGTTCACGGCCAATGAGAAATGGTTCGACACGGCTTCGTGCAGGTTCAGCCGGGCGGTCCAGCGAAACGCGGCGGCCAGATCGACGCGTTCCTGCCAGTGATCCATGTTCGGGCGCAACTCGGTGACGGGCATGATCTCCTCCTTTGATCTGGCCGGACTGTGCCTGCCCGTCCGGCGCATTGCGAACGAAAAAATCGGCCCTTTGCCATTAGAAGGACTTATGGCAGGCTGATGCACATGCATGCTCCGATGCCCCCTCTCGGCTGGCTGCGCACCTTCGAGGCCGCCGCCCGCCACCTGTCCTTCACCGGGGCGGCCCGCGATCTGAACATGACCCAGAGCGCGGTCAGCCAGCAGATCAAGTCGCTGGAATCCTTCCTTGGCCGCGCGCTGTTCCACCGCCGCCCGCGGGCGCTGGAACTGACCGAAACCGGCATCACCTACCTGCCCGTGGTGCGCGAGGCGTTCCGCACCCTGGCACGCGGCACCCGCGCGGTGACCGGTACCGATCAGGACGTGGTGCAGGTGCAATCCAACCTCAGCTTCGCGGTCTACTGGCTCGCCCCGCGCCTGCCCCGGTTCCGCGCCAGCCATCCCGAGGTGCAGCTGAATATCTCGACCGAACTGTGGGAGCCGCGCGACATGGCCGAGGGCGTCGATGTCGAAATCCGCTTCTCGCTGCGCCCGGCCGACACGGTGCGCGCCGAACTGCTGCACAACGACCGCTACTACCCGGTCTGCGCGCCCGGCTACCCTGTGGCGCTGTCCGACCTCGCGATGCAGCCGCTCTATGACTGCTCGAACCTCTTGTGCAACTGGTCCGCCTGGGCCGAAGACCAGGCCCTGCCCTGGCCCGACCCGCCGGTGACCTATGCCACCACCTTCACCGTTTCGCTCGCGGTGGCGCAGGCGGGCGGAGGGCTTGCCCTGGCGCATGACGCCATCGCCTCGGGCCTGATCGCGAAGGACTTGTTGGTCGCGCCGTTCTCGCACCGCGCCCCGATGCAGGAGGCCTATTACCTGATCCTGTCGCCCCAGGCCGAGTATTCCCCCGGCACCGTCGCCTTCGCCGCCTGGCTACGGGCGGAAATGGCCGCCGATCACAACGGGCGGCTGGGCACCCAGGCATAGCCGTTGTCGCACAGGATATAACATTCGCGCAGACCATGCGGCTTGTCACTCGGAGCCTGAAGGACCGTTCCACCGGCGGTTTCGGCCCGCTGCGCGGCGGCGTCCGGGTCGGTGTCGTAGAGCCTGATCTCGATCCCGGCACCGCGCGGGGGCGTCTCGGGCAAGAGTCCCAGCAGCGGGTTGGAATGATAGGTGGCGTCGGAATGGATCTGGAAGACCTGCCCGCCATAGGTGACGACGGCGAAATCCGCGGAAACCTGGTGCGCGCACATCCCGAACACCGCCCCAAGAAAGGCGCATTGCGCCGGCACGTCCCGCACCAGCAGGTTCAGCCCGATTCCGCTCAGGCTCTTTCCGAACGCCTCGGCCCCTACGGTTTCGTAATCCATGTCGGCAGCTTCCGGGAAATCTCCGCCCCTGGCAAGTCCGCGCGCGCGGCAGGGGTTGCACCCGCCCCGCCATTCAGGACAATTGGACCATGACGCAGACCTCATTTCCCAGCTGGCCCGACGTGGCCGCCGACCTGATCGCCACCGCCGCCGGCCGTGCGCCCGCCGACACCGTCATCCGCGGCGGCAAATGGGTCAACGTGCACAGCCGCGAGGTTCTGGACGGGCATGACATCGCCATCACCGCCGGCCGCATCGCCTGCGTGGTGCCCGATGCCACCTATTGCACCGGGCCGGACACGCAGGTGATCGAGGCCAACGGGCGCTACATGATCCCCGGTCTGTGTGACGCGCATATGCATATCGAAAGCGGCATGCTGACCCCGGCGGAATTCGCCCGCGCGGTCACCCCGCACGGCACCACCAGCATGTTCACCGACCCGCACGAAATCGCCAACGTGCTGGGGCTTGCCGGCGTGCGGATGATGCATGACGAGGCGCTGATGCAGCCGGTCAACATCTTCACCCAGATGCCCTCCTGCGCGCCCTCTGCCCCGGGGCTGGAAACCACCGGCCACGAGATCACGCCCGACGACGTGGCCGAAGCGATGACCTGGCCCGGCATCATCGGGCTGGGCGAGATGATGAACTTTCCCGGCGTCGCGGCAGCCGACCCCAAGATGCTGGCCGAAATCGCGGCGACGCAGGCGGCGGGCAAGACCGTCGGCGGCCACTACGCCAGCCCCGATCTCGGCCCCGCCTTCGCCGCCTATGTTGCGGGCGGGCCGGCGGACGATCACGAAGGCACCGGCGAGGCCGACGCCATCGCCCGCGTGCGGCAAGGCATGCGCGCGATGATGCGGCTTGGCAGCGCGTGGTATGACGTGGAAAAGCAGATCACCGCGATCACCGAAAAGGGGCTGGACCCGCGCAACTTCATCCTCTGCACGGACGATTGCCATTCCGGCACACTGGTCAATGACGGCCATATGAACCGGGTGCTGCGTCACGCCATCGCCTGCGGTTGCGACCCGCTTGTGGCGTTGCAAATGGCCACGATCAACACCGCCACCCATTTCGGGCTGGAGCGCGAGATCGGTTCGCTCGCCCCGGGGCGGCGGGCGGACGTGATCCTGACCTCCGACCTCGTGACCCTGCCGATCGAGCTGGTAATCGCGCGCGGACGGATCGTGGCCGAAAATGGCGTCAGTCTCGCCGAGTTCCCGCACTACGACTGGCCCGACACCGCGCGCAACACCGTCCACCTGGGCCACGCGCTGACGCCTGATGATTTCGAGATCAAGGCCCCCGACGGCGCCAACACCGCCCGCGCCAACATCATCGGCGTGGTCGAGAACCAGGCCCCGACCAAGGCGCTCAAGGCCGATCTGCCGGTGCGTGACGGTCTGGTCGATGGCACCGGCGACATCTGCCAGATCGCGCTGGTGGAACGCCACCGCGCCACCGGTGGCGTCACGAACGCCTTCGTGTCGGGCTTTGGTTACCAGGGCAGGATGGCGATGGCCTCGACCGTCGCCCATGACAGTCACCACATGATCGTCGTGGGCACCGACCGCGCGCAGATGGCGCTTGCGGCGAACCGGCTGGCCGAGGTCGGCGGCGGCATCACGATCTTCCGCGACGGGCAGGAACTGGCCCTGGTCGAACTGCCCATCGCCGGGCTGATGTCGGATTCCCCCGCGTCCGACGTGGCTCAGGCTGCCGAGCGGATGATGCAGGCGATGCGGGACTGCGGCTGCAGCCTCAACAACGCCTACATGCAGCATTCGCTGCTGGCGCTGGTGGTGATCCCCGAATTGCGGATCTCGGACAAGGGGCTGGTCGACGTGCGCAGCTTTGAACCGATCCCGGTGCTGGAGTCCTGAAAATGCAGAAGCTCCTCACCCCGGACACACCGCCCCCGGCGCAGTTCACAGATGCCGCGCAGGCGGTGGCGCACCTGGAAAAGCTCTATGGCGAAGCCACCGGCTTTCTCTGCGAGCAGTTCAAGACCGCGATGAAATCCGGCGCACCCGGTCACCGCATCCGCGCCTTCTATCCCGAGATTCGCCTCACCACGATGAGCTATGCGCAGGTGGACACGCGGCTCAGCTTCGGCCATGTCGCGGCCCCCGGCACCTATGCCACCACCGTCACCCGACCCGACCTGTTCCGCGCCTACCTGACCCAGCAGATCGGGCTGCTGATCCGCAATCACGGCGTGCCGGTGACCATCGGGCCCTCGGACACGCCGATCCCGGTGCATTTCGCCGTCGCGCTCGACCCGACCCTGACGGTGCCGCAGGAGGGCGCCGCCGATTTCACCCTGCGCGACGTGTTCGACGTGCCGGATCTGACGACGACGAACGACGACATCGTCAACGGCACCTATGTGCCGCAGAACGGCACCGGCGCGCTCGCGCTCTTCACCGCGCAACGGGTGGACTACTCGCTGGCCCGCCTGTCGCATTATACCGCGACCGATGCCGAGCATTTCCAGAACCACGTTCTGTTCACCAACTACCAGTTCTACGTCGCCGAATTCGAGGCCTATGCCCGCGCGCAACTGGGCGACGCGAACAGTGGGTATGTCAGCTTCGTCAGCACCGGCAATGTCGAAATCACCGATCCCGAGACCCCGATAGAGCCGCCGCTGAAATTGCCGCAGATGCCGACCTATCACCTGAAACGGGCCGACGGCTCGGGCATCACGCTGGTCAACATCGGGGTCGGCCCCTCCAATGCCAAGACCGCGACCGACCATATCGCCGTGCTGCGTCCGCATGCCTGGCTGATGGTCGGCCATTGCGCCGGGCTGAGGAACACCCAGGCGCTGGGCGATTTCGTTCTGGCGCATGGCTACCTGCGCGAAGATCACGTTCTGGATGACGACCTGCCGGTCTGGACCCCGATCCCGGCGCTGGCCGAAATCCAGATCGCGCTGGAACAGGCCGTCGCCTCGGTCTCGCAACTGCAGGGCTATGACCTCAAGCGGATCATGCGCACCGGCACCGTCGCCACCATCGACAATCGCAACTGGGAGCTGCGCGACCAGTCCGGTCCGGTTCAGCGGCTCAGCCAGTCCCGCGCCATCGCGCTGGACATGGAAAGCGCCACCATCGCCGCCAACGGCTATCGCTTCCGCGTGCCTTACGGCACCCTGCTCTGCGTGTCCGACAAGCCGCTGCATGGCGAGTTGAAGCTGCCGGGCATGGCGTCGGACTTCTATACGACCCAGGTCGCCCGCCACCTGAACATCGGCATCCGTGCGATGGAGAGCCTGCGCAACATGCCGCTGGAGCGTCTCCACAGCCGCAAACTGCGCTCCTTCGACGAAACCGCGTTTCTTTGAGGTTTCAGGCCATCTTCGCCCGACCCGCCGAAGAGCCGACGCGGACTGCCCACCAACTCACACGCCTTACGCAAGGTCATCTGCCGCGGCGTCCGGCGGCGCTTGACACATAGGCAGGTCGCACCATCTATCGCGCGGCTGCGAGTCAGCGGGTAGTGTAGCAAGTGGAGTGATGGGATGCCTCGCGTCTCTCGTACAGCGGCAATTCTGGTCGGCGGAGTCGTCGCCATCGAAGCCTTCCTGGGCGGCATGATCGTGCAGCGTGAATTGATTGGCAAACCCGCACCCGATCCCGGGTTGGCTGCAGACCCATCGCCAGATCTGGACGTGCTGGAGAACCTGCGCAGCGATCTGGACGCCGCCCGCCGGGACGTCGCGGAGCTCGAAACCGAGGTCGCCGCGCTGCGGGCGCAGGTGACGCAGGGCTTCGTGCGCGATCTGAGCGTGACCATATCGGAAAGCCAGACCGCTTATCCCCTGGTGGAGCCAAAGCTGATGATCAGCGTCACCGCCCTGCACGGCGGGCCGGTCCTCGCGCATTTCGGCACCCGGACCCATCATTTCGTGGTCGGACAACGCGTCGATTTCCGCGTCAAGGACTGCTACTGCTACCTTCTGCTCCGCGAAAGCGTGCGTGACAGGGCCGTGTTCAACTTCGGCTGCGAGCGCACCGATCCAGACAGCACGGCGCTTGAAATCACCCCCGCGGACACCGCACCCGTCGGCGATCGGGCGCGCCGCGCGGCGGGGGGTCCGGCCCGCCAGATCGGCCCGATCTGACGAGCCGGCCTCGGCCGGAGCGCGCCAAGGGGGCCATATCCGCGGATTTCGGGCGAAAAACAGCGAAAAACCCAAGATTTGGGCTTGCCAGCTTCCACTATTCGTTGTGTTCCTACACTACATACCGTTAAGTATGCGGATTGAGGCCCAATAAATCGGGCAGACGAAGGAGACCGATAACAATGTCAAAGCCAATGACCAAGACCCAGCTCGTCGCTGCACTGGCCGAGGAAATGGGAACCGACAAGAAGACCGCCGGCACGGCGCTCGATGCCATCACCGGCCTGATCACCCGCGAAGTCGCCGCCGGCGGTGCCGTGACCCTTCCGGGTGTCGGCAAGATCTACTGCCGGGAACGCCCCGAGCGCATGGTGCGCAACCCGGCGACCGGAGAGCAGTTCAAGAAGGACGCCGACAAGGTGGTCAAGATGACCATCGCCAAGGCGCTGAAGGACAGCGTGAACGGCTGATCGCGCCGCGACGGGACGATGCAAGGGCCGCCTTTCGGTGGCCCTTTTGCATTCCGGGGCGGTCTGCGAACCGGCTGGCGTGCCGGGGCTCTGCCCCGGACCCCGGAGTATTTGACCGAAGATGAAAAACAGCCTTGCCGCGCTTGCGCTTGCCGGTGATTTCGGAAACGGTCGCGGCGCGGCAGCTCGGAGACCGGTTTGGACACGCGTGCGATTTTCATGGGGCTGGCCTTCGCGCTGATGTGGTCCTCGGCCTTCACCTCGGCGCGGATCATCGTCGCCGATGCCTCGCCGCTCTTCTCTCTGGCGCTGCGCTTCCTGGTCTCGGGTCTTCTGGGTGTCGCCATCGCGCGGGTCATGGGGCAGTCCTGGCATCTGACCCGGCGCCAATGGTATGCGACGATCCTGTTCGGGATCTGCCAGAACGCGCTCTACCTGGGTCTCAACTTCGTCGCCATGCAGACGGTCGAGGCCAGCGTCGCCGCCATCGTCGCCTCGACCATGCCGCTGCTCGTCGCCATCGCCAGCTGGCTTCTGCTGGGCGAGCGAATGACGCCGCTGGGAATCGCGGGTCTTGTCGCCGGGCTCGCCGGGGTCGCGCTGATCATGGGCTCGCGGATCAGTGCGGGAGTCGACCTCTACGGTCTTGCGCTCTGCGCGCTTGGCGTCTTGGCGCTGACCTTCGCCACGCTCGCGGTGCGCGGCGCCACTTCGGGCGGCAATTTCATGATGATCGTGGGGCTGCAGATGCTGGTCGGCTCGGCACTGCTGTTCGTCGCGGCGCCGATCTTCGAGACCATCCGCGTCGATCCCAGCCTGCCCCTGGCGCTGGCGTTCGCCTATACCACGCTGGTGCCGGGCCTGATCGCGACGCTTGTATGGGTCATGCTGCTCGACCGGATCGGGGCGACTCGCGCCGCGACCTTCCACTTTCTCAACCCGGTGTTCGGCGTGGCCATCGCGTGGTTGCTGCTGGGCGAGCGGCTCGGACTGCTGGATGCGATCGGCGTCGCCGTCGTCACCCTGGGCATCCTGGCGGTGCAGCTCGCCCGCCAGCCCGCACCACGAAAACCCTAGCCATGCACGCCTAGTTCAAAAGCGCCTCGATCCGTTCGGTGACGCGCCGGGACTCGGGGCGCACCGCCGAGCCCCAGGTGGCCACGACCGCTCCGTCCGGCCCCAGCAGCACCTTGTTGAAGTTCCAGCTCGGCTCGAACCCGGTCTCCTGCTTCACCGCCTTGTAGAACGGGTGCGCCGCAGAGCCCTTGACGTGGCTGATATCGGTCATCGGGATGTCGAGGCCGTAGTTCAACTCGCAGAATTCCTTTACCTCCTCGGCGCTGCCCAGCTCCTGGTTGAAATCGTCCGATGGCACTGCCAGCACCACCAGCCCACGGTCGCGATAGCGATCATAGACCGCCTGAAGCCCCTCGTATTGCCCGGTGAAACCGCATTGCGAGGCGGTGTTCACCACCAGCACCGGCTGACCGCGCCATTGCTCGATCGACAGGGTGCCGCCATCGATCGACGGGAAGGTGCCGCCGACTTCCTTGGCCAGACCGGCCTGCGCCAGCGTCGCGAAGACAAGTGCCAGAACAAGTTTCTTCATGTCGTCCTCCTGTATCTGTCTGTAATACGCGCCGAACGCCGATGCGGATCAGGCACACGACCCTGCGACGGTGTTGAAATATTGCTTTGATTTCTCGCGTGGCATCCCATCTTCTGCACCAGACACCAAGCGGAGGATCACGATGACACGCTACACCAAGGACCCCGACCGCATCAAAGCGCTCTCTCCCGAGGAATACCGCGTCACCCAGCAGAACGGCACCGAACGCCCCGGCACCGGCGCGCTGCTGAACAACAGGGAACCCGGGATCTATGTCGATATCGTCTCGGGCGAACCGCTTTTCGCCTCGGCGGACAAGTACGAAAGCGGCTGCGGCTGGCCCAGCTTCACCAAGCCGATCGAACCCGCCCATGTCACCGAACTGCGCGACGCCAGCCTCGGCATGATCCGCACCGAGGTGCGCAGCGCCCATGGCGACAGCCATCTCGGCCATGTCTTTCCCGACGGGCCGCGCGACCGCGGCGGCCTGCGCTATTGCATCAACTCGGCCTCCCTGCGCTTCGTGCATCGCGACGACATGGAGGCCGAAGGATACGGCGAGTATCTGGACCAAGTGGAGGACGTGGCATGAGCAGTGAACGCGCAGTTCTGGCAGGCGGATGTTTCTGGGGCATGCAGGACCTGATCCGCAAGAAACCCGGCGTGCTGAAGACTCGCGTCGGCTATACCGGCGGCGATGTGCCCAACGCCACCTACCGCAACCACGGCACCCATGCCGAGGGGATCGAGATCCTGTTCGACCCCGACCGCATCAGCTATCGCGAATTGCTCGAGTTCTTCTTCCAGATCCACGACCCGACCACGCTGAACCGGCAGGGCAATGACCGCGGGCTCAGCTATCGCTCGGCGATCTACTACGTGGACGAGGCGCAGAAAGAGACCGCGCTCGATACCATCGCCGATGTCGAGGCCTCGGGGCTCTGGCCCGGCAAGGTCGTGACCGAGCTTGAACCGGTGGGCGATTTCTGGGAGGCGGAGCCCGAACACCAGGATTACCTCGAACGCATCCCCAACGGCTATACCTGCCACTTCGCGCGGCCAGACTGGGTGCTGCCCCGGCGCAACGCGGCGGAATAGGCGCGGCTAGGCCGTCGCCACCCGGGGCCGGCCGCTGGCCTCGACGGTCAGGTCCGCTTCGACGAACACCTCGCGCCCTTCGACGCGGGCGGTCCTGACGTCGCGCAGGACGGTGATCTGCAACCCGTCGGCACCCGCAGCCAGCGCCGCGGCGCTGGCCGTTTCGCGCAACTCCGCTTCGAGCCGCGCGAGCGCCCTCTGCGAATCGGTGAAATCCTCGGGGCCCGCCGCCAGGTGCACGCGGAAGCGTCCCTCCTCGGGCGCGGTCACGGTGCCGCTGCGGCGCATCGTGATCCGCCCGACCACGGCCCCGATGGCGTTGGCAACCCCGGCATGGGGCGGCAGCACCATCCGGCAGCGCAAACAGTCGCCGACCGCCGGGTAGTAGGTCGCGGCCGAAGCGCCCAATCCGATCACGTCAACGTTCAACGCCGCGTCCAGCGCCAGCAGACCGCGATGCCCTGCCAGCCCGTGCGCGATCAGAACGTGGCGCGCCAGCTGCCCGGGTGGCAGCCCAAAACCCGGATCCTCCTCGGCGAACGCAGTTTCCAACAGGGTCAGCGCGGTCTGCTCGGTCATGCGGTCCACGATCATCCGCGCCAGCTGCATGGCCGATCCCGCCAGCACCTCGCCCGAACCGGTGCGCTTCCTCGCGATCAGCGTCAGCGCCTTTTCCGCCGCCGCCGCGTCCCAGGCCGTGAGCGTGCCCAGAACGTGGCTCGCATCCGACGGCGTCACCCCGCCCATCTGCACCAGCCCGCGATCGATCAGTCGTCCCAGCGCACCCTGTTCCATGCGGCTGCGCAGCACCGTCCCCAGCGGTCGCACCGCGTTCCCGATCCGCGCCAGAACCGCGGTCTCGCGCGCATCCAGCCCATCCGGCATTGGCCCCATGGCCCGCACGAAACGCGCGTCATGCTCGCCCGGGGTCGCCGCCCGCAACTGCGCATCCAGCGCCGCATGCACCGCCTCGGGCGCCTCCTGCGCCATCAGCGCCACCGGCACCACCCGGCGCGGCCCCAGCGTGACACCGCCGGCCAGCCCGTCGCCCTGCACATGCACCTGGCTGTCCCCGCCCAGCCCGCTGGTGTGCATCGCCACCGCCTCGACCATGGTGCGAAACCCGCCCACCTTGGCGCCCTCCGGGTCGATCGCAGGCCGTCCGTCGCGCAGCAGCGCCACGTCGGTCGTGGTGCCGCCGATGTCGGACACCAGCGCGCGCTCCGCCCCGGTCAGCCAGCGCGCGCCCACGATCGACGCTGCCGGCCCGCTCAGGATCGTCTCGATCGGCCGCGTCCGCGCCTGCGCCGCCGACATCAGGGCCCCGTCGCCGCGTACCACCATCATCGGCGCGGCGATCCCGAGATCGCGCAGCGTGTCCTCGGCCCGGCCGATCAGCCGATCGATCATCGCCACCAGCCGCGCGTTCAGAACCGCCGTCACCGCCCGTTTCGGCCCGTTCAGCCGCGCCGACAGGTGATGCGAACAGGTTACCGGCAGCCCGGTGCGTTCGACGATGATCCGCGCCGCCTCCAGTTCGTGCGCCGGGTTGCGGGTGGCGAATTGCGCCGCCACCGCCACCGCGCCGACCCGGCCCGCGATCCGCTCGAGGAACACCTCCAACCCATCCCGGTCCAGCGGCGCCGCCTCGGCACCGGAATGGCCATGCCCACCCGCCAGCGCCTCCGCCGGATCGCCCTTCAACGCCTCGGGCAGCCCGTGCCGATCCAGGTCACCGGGGCGAAAGCCGATATAGACCAGCGCCACGCGCCCGCCTTGCCCCTCGACCAACGCATTGGTCGCCAGCGTCGTCGACAACGAAGCCAGCGCGATCTCGACCGGCCGCACCCCCGATTGCGCCAGCACCGAACGCACCGCCGCGCCGATCCCGATCGCCAGATCCGCCCGGGTCGTCAGCGCCTTGGCGCTGGCGATCACCTCCGCCTCGTCGCGCATCAGCACCGCGTCCGTATAGGTGCCGCCCGTGTCCACGCCCAACAGGATCGCCATCAGCCCTCCAGCCGCACCACGGCCCAGCGGGCCGCATCCGCCACCGCCGGGTCCGCATCCGACACCAGCCCCCGTGCCACCGGCGCCAGCCCCGCCTCGCCCGAATTACCGATCGCGTAGAGCACGTTGCGCACGAACCGGTCGCGCCCGATCCGCTTGATCGGAGAGCCCGAAAACAGCGCCCGGAACCCGGCATCGTCCAGCTGCGCCAGCGCCGCCAGGTTCGGCGCACGCAACTCCTCCCGCGCGGCATAGCGGATATCGCTCGCCGCCACCGCGAACTTGTTCCACGGGCAGACCGCAAGGCAATCGTCGCAGCCATAGATCCGGTTGCCCAGCTTGCCGCGCAGCTCCTCCGCCACCGGCCCCTTGTGCTCGATGGTCAGATAGGAAATGCAGCGCCGCGCATCCAGCCGATAGGGCGCCGGGAACGCCTCCGTCGGACAGACGTCCAGACACGCCCGGCACGAGCCGCAATGATCGACCTCGGGCGCATCCACCGGCAGCTCCAACGTGGTGAAGATCGACCCCAGGAACGCCCAGTTGCCCCAGTCCCGGCTCAAGAGGTTGGTGTGCTTGCCCTGCCAGCCCAGCCCCGCCGCCTGGCCCAGCGCCTTCTCCGGCACCGGCGCGGTGTCCACGAACACCTTCACCTCCGGCGCCCCCCCCGGATCCCGTTCTTCCGGCGGGACCGACGCCCGATCCAACCGCTCCCCCTCCGCGATCAGCCAACGCGCCAGCCGCTTCAGCCTTTTCTTGACCATGTCGTGGTAATCGCGGTTCTGGGCATAGACCGAAATCGCCCCCCGGTCCCGCTGCGCCAGCACCGCCAGCGGATCATGCGCCGGCGTATAGCTCTCCGCCAGCATGATGACCGTTCGCGCCTCGGGCCAGAGCGCCGCCGGATTGCCCCGCCAGGCCTCCCGCTCCGCCAGCCATCCCATCTGCCCGTGATACCCGGCCTCCAGGAACGCGCGCAGCCGCGCCGGCACCTGCGGCACGTCCCAGGGTCGACACAGCCGGCACGACACGAAGCCCTCCGCGCGCGCCTGCCGCTCCAGCCGCGCCTTGAGATCCTCCGCGTCCTTCATCTTTGCCAAAATACTCCGGGGGAGTCCGCCAAGGGCGGACGGGGGCAGCGCCCCCGCACCGGGCCGCAATCAGAAATCGAGATCGGCATAATGCGGCGGCTGACGGAATCCGGGGATCTGGTCCGCCAGGATCGACCGGAAGGCCGGGCGCGACTTGATCTTCGCGTACCAGTCCTTGACCACGGCCGACCGGTTCCAGTCGACGTCGCTGATGTAGTCCAGCGACGACAGGTGCGCCGCGGCAGCGAAATCGGCCAGCGTCATCACGTCCCCGGCCAGCCAGCGGCGGTGATCCAGCAACCAGGCCATGTAGTCCAGGTGGTACTTGATCGCCTTGGCCCCGTCCTTGACATTGCGGCTGTCGGGATAGCCCGCGCCGGTGACCTTCTTGTTGACCCGCTCGTAAAGCAGCTTGCTGGTCACCTCGTGATGAAACTTGTCGTCGAACCAGCCGACCAGGCGGCGCACCTCGAAGCGGTCCTCGGGCGCGCTCGGCATCAGCGCCGGCTCCGGCCGCGTCTCCTCGATATATTCGCAGATCGCGGCACTTTCGGCCAGCATCCGCCCGTCGAGCTTGAGCACCGGCACCTTGCCCGCCGGGTTGCGGCGCAGGAAATCCGGATCGGCCTCCCAATACCGCTCCTCCACCAGTTCGACCTCGATCTTCTTCTCGGCCAGCGACAACCGCACCTTGCGGCAGAACGGGGACAGGGGGACGTGGAACAGGCGGGCCATGATCTTCCTGGGCTGTGATGCGGTTCCCACTCCATGCCCCGCCGCGCGGAGATTTTCAATCCTCGAAACAGGCGGCCCGCCCGTCAGAGCGGATCACGGCCGCCCCGTCCATGATCGCCGCCGCGCGCTTGCGCAGGCCAGGCGAGGGCTGAGCCGCCGCACGCGTCCGCGGCGACGGCAAAACCGCCGCCAGCAAGGCCGCCTGCCGCGCGGTCAACGCCTCGGGCGCGACCCCGAAGGAGGCCCGCGCCGCGGCCCCGACTCCGAACACGCCCTCGCCCATCTCGGCCACGTTCAGATAGACCTCGAGTATCCGCCGCTTGCTCCAGACCAGCTCGACCATCGGCGTGATCGCCGCCTCCAGCACCTTGCGCGGCCAGCTGCGGCCCTGCCACAGGAACACGTTCTTCACCACCTGCTGACTGATGGTGGAGCCGCCCCGCGTTCCGCCTTCCGCGATGGCGGCACGGATCGCCGCGACGTCGAACCCCCAATGCAGGCAATAATTCGCATCTTCCGCCGCAACGGCGGAGCGCGCCATCACCGGCGCGATCCGCTCCATCGGCACCCAGTCCTGCCGCACCGGCCGGTCGAGTCGCCAGCCCTCGCTCACCATGGTGAAGGTGGTGGGCGGGTTGACCACCGCGAACAGCAGAACCAGCGCGAACGCGAAGGCCGCAAGCCCCGCCAGCGCCAGCAGCACATAGCGCCACAGCCGACTCACCAACTCTGCCAGCCGCGCAAGCGGCCCGCCGGTCCGGGTGGATGTGCCTGATTTCTTCTTTTTCGCGCGCGCCATGGCGGCTGCTATACCATCCACGCCGCCGCGCCACAGTCCCAAAGGCTTGCGGAGCGCAAAAATCCGCGTCAGTCGGGCGACCCGGCCACGTCCAGCATCGCCTGCAACCGCTCTTCCAGCTCGGGGGACACCGGCGAGCGCAGGATCGTGCCGCCGCCGCCGAAATCGCGCAGCACAGCCTCCAGCGCGCCCTCCTCCACATGACGCACCCAGAGGCACAAGGCCGAGCCGCCCGGGCGCAACGTGTCGCCGATCTGCTCCAGGAACGCCTTGTCCACCCCCGGATCACGGTCGCGCCCGACCAGCGCACCGACCCCGGCGCCGACCGCCGCGCCGGCCAGCGGCATCAGGAAAACCGCACCCAGCACCAGGCCCCAGACCGACCCGCCGATCGCCTGTGCCAGAGGCACCGGCACCGGGTGGTGCAGATGCACGGTCCCGTCGGCATCGCGGGTGACGATGTTGGTGTCCTGGGTTTCCAGACGCTGTTCGGCCCGCAGCGGCGCCAACGCGGCATTCAGCGCTTCCGCGCCGTCCTTGCGGTCGAATGTGACGATGAACAGGTCCGACATGGCGGCTCCGGGTTGTACATTGACCAACCCAACGCGCAGACCCCGGCGCCGGTTCCCTCAGCCCGCCAGCAGGGTGGCCTCGCGTCGACGCGCCACCGGGCGCGCCGTTCGGTCGATCCGCGCCGCCTGCGCGGCCAGCCCCGGAAACATGGCGAGGATCTCGCGGTTCACCCCGGCCTCGGCCGCGCGCACCGCGTGCGACGGCAGATAGCTTTCCGACGCGATTCCCTCGGCAAAGACGATCTGGTGACGGTCAAACAGCAGGTGGACATACTCGACCTGCCCGCCCTCGCGGATGACGATATCGCGCCCGTTCACCAGGTGCTTGGCCGCGACCAGGATCTCCGCCTGACCGGTATAGAGCTCCGCCCGCCAGCCCGAGACCAGCATCCGGTGCTCCTGGCTCACGCAGAGATCGCGCGGGTTTCCCATCGCCCCGGCCCGGATCAGCACCGGCGCGAACTTGCCCAGCGCCGGGAATTGCCGCCGCGCCAGATGCAGCAGCGGGCGCAATCCCTCGTCCGCGGTCAGCACCAGGTCACCCGGCTCCAGCGCCTCGACCGGACGCAGCCCGCTATCGGTCATCACCAGCGTGCCCGCGGTGAAACAGGGCGGTGCAAGGTCGCCCACCGGCACCGGGCTGTTGCCCACCGTGCGCAAGGTCCGCACGAAGGTCGATTCCTGCAGGATCGTGCCGTCGGTCGGGGTGAAATAGCGCTCCCCGCCCGGCAGATAGAAGGTGACGCCGGTGATGTTGTCGAACTGCCCGTTCGGCAGCTGCACCCGAATGCGGTCGCCGGGATAGACGCCGGTGATCGTCCGCCCGTCCAGCGTGTCGCCGATCTCGATGAACCCGTCGTCATCCTCGTCGGTATAGCTCAGTCCCGTGATCGACAGCGTCGTCCCGGGCGCCGGCGGCGCGAACGGGTCCATCCTGTAGAACTGGTCCGAATAGGTCGTCGGCATCTTCGGTCCCCACACCACACGCTGTCACAAGGTCAGTCTGACAGAGCCTGACGATTGTGGCAAATCCGTGGGAAATTCAAAGAAAATGCGAGGCAAAGCCGGATCGTTGCGCGGCTTTGCCCCTCATTGTCACCGATGCATCACATCCGGCGGCCTATTCCGCCGGTACCGCCGCCTCTTCCTGGGTCAGCGGGGCCGGCAGGTGCACCAGCATCTCCTTGGGGCAGACCTGCAGGAAATTGGTCCGCTCGAGGTCCCAGTGCTGCAGGATGTCGGCGGCCTTGCGGCTGCCGGTCTCCGCGTGATGGCGCTCGATCAACTCCTTCAACTGGCGCTCCCAATGCGGCACCGTCACCGGGCAGGTCACCAGCGTCTCGCGGTTCATCAGCGTTTCCGCCGTGGCATCCGGATCGTAGAGATACGCCATGCCCCCGGTCATCCCGGCGCCGAAATTGGCGCCGATCTCGCCCAGGATCACCGCGACCCCGCCGGTCATGTATTCGCAGCCGTTGGAGCCGCAGCCCTCGATCACCACCTTGGCGCCCGAGTTCCTGACCGCGAACCGCTCGCCCGCGCGCCCGGCAGCGAACAGGTAGCCGTCCGTCGCACCGTAAAGAACCGTGTTGCCGATGATCGTGTTCTGGTCCGCCTTCAGCGGGCTCACCTGCGGCGGACGCACCACGATGGTGCCGCCCGACAGACCCTTGCCGACATAGTCATTGGCATCGCCCGACACTTCCAGCTTCAGGCCCGGCGCGGCGAACGCCCCCAACGACTGCCCGGCGCTGCCCTGCAGCTTGACGGTCAGGTGATCGGGCTGGAACGCGTTGCGCATCCCGAAATTGCGCACGATATGGCTGCTGGTGCGGGTGCCCACGGTGCGGTGGGTGTTCTGCACCGCATAGGACAGCTGCATCTTCTCGCCATCCTTCAGGAACCGGGCGGCGTCGCGCACGATCTCGGCATCCAGCGTATCCGGCACCGCGTTGCGGTCCTTCTCGCGGTCATAGACGATCTTGCTCGCGCCATCGACGGTGATCAGCAGCGGGTTGAGGTCCAGATCGTCCAGATGCGCAGACCCGCGGCTGACCTGCCGCAGCAGGTCGGCGCGCCCGATCACCTGGTCGAGCGACCGCGCCCCGATGCTGGCCAGAAGCTCGCGCACCTCCTGCGCATAGAAGGTGATCAGGTTCACCACCTTGTCCGCGTTGCCGGTGAACTTGGCGCGCAGGGCCTCGTCCTGCGTGCAGACGCCCACGGGGCAGGTGTTGGACTGGCACTGGCGCACCATGATGCAGCCCATCGCGATCAGCGCCGCGGTGCCGATGCCGTATTCCTCGGCCCCCATCATCGCCGCCATCACGATGTCGCGCCCGGTGCGCAGGCCCCCGTCGGTGCGCAGCGTGACCCGGTCGCGCAGCTTGTTCATCGACAGAACCTGGTGCGCCTCGGTCAGGCCCATCTCCCAGGGCAGGCCGGCATACTTGATGCTGGTCGCCGGGCTGGCCCCGGTGCCGCCATTGTGGCCCGAGATCAGGATCACGTCGGCCTTGGCCTTGGCAACCCCGGCGGCGATGGTGCCGACGCCGCTGGAGGCGACCAGCTTCACCGTGACCTTGGCGCGCGGGTTGATCTGCTTGAGGTCATAGATCAGCTGCGCCAGGTCCTCGATGCTGTAGATATCATGATGCGGCGGCGGGCTGATCAGCGTCACGCCCTTGGTCGAATGGCGCAGCCGCGCGATCAGGTCGGTGACCTTCATCCCCGGCAACTGCCCGCCCTCACCGGGCTTGGCGCCCTGCGCGACCTTGATCTCCAGCTCCTCGCACTGGTTCAGGTATTCCGCCGTCACGCCGAACCGGCCCGACGCCACCTGCTTGATCTTGGCCGACGGGTTGTCGCCATTGGGCTCGGGCACGAAATGCGCCGGGTCCTCTCCACCCTCGCCGCTGTCGGACTTGGCCCCGATCCGGTTCATCGCGACGTTCAGGGTCTTGTGCGCCTCGGGAGACAACGCCCCCAGCGACATCCCCGGCGTCACGAACCGCTTGCGGATGCTGGTGATGCTCTCGACCTCCTCGATCGGGATCGGCTTGCCCAGCGGCTTGATGTCCAGAAGGTCGCGCAGGTGGATCGGCGGATTGCTCTGCATCTTGGCCGAATACTGCTTCCACAGCTCGAAACTCGCCCGGTTGCAGGCCATCTGCATCATGTGCATGCTGGTCGCTTCCCAGGCATGCTTCTCGCCCGAGCTGCGCGCCTTGTAAAAGCCCCCGATGGGCAGCACGTCCAGCCCCGAGTCCCAGCCCCGCGCGTGGATTTCCTCGGCCTTGTGCTGGATGCCCGACACGCCGATGCCGGAAATCCGGCTGGTCATGCCGGGGAAATACTCGGCACACATGGCCCGGCTCAGACCCACCGCCTCGAAGTTCAACCCGCCGCGATAGGAGCTCACCACCGAGATGCCCATCTTGGCCATGATCTTCAACAGGCCCTGGTCGATCGCCTCGCGATACCGTTTGATCGCCTCGGTCAATGTGCCGTCGAGCAGCCCGCGCTCGATCCGGTCGGCGATCGAATCCTCGGCGAGATAGGCGTTCACCACCGTCGCGCCGCAGCCGATCAGGACGGCGAAGTAATGCGGGTCGATACACTCGGCGCTGCGCACGTTCAGCGAACAGAAGGTCCGCAACCCGTTGCGCGTCAGCCAGGAATGCACCGCGCTGGTCGCCAGGATCATCGGCATCGCCACCCGGCCCGGGCCGGAATGCTGGTCGGTCAGCACCAGGTGCCCCGCGCCCGAGCGCACCGCGTCCTCGGCTTCCGACCGGATCCGCGCCAGCCCGGCGCTCAGCGCGCCGGTGCCCGGCGCAAAGGAACAGTCGATCTCGACCATCGGCGCGTTGAACTGCTGCACCAGCGCATCGAACTGGGCGTTGCCGACAAAGGGGCTCTCCAGCACCACGATCTCGGTCTGGCTGCTGTCCTCGTCCAGCACGTTCTTGAGGTTGCCGAACCGGGTCTTCAGGCTCATCACCCGGTATTCGCGCAAGCTGTCGATCGGCGGGTTCGTCACCTGGCTGAAGTTCTGCCGGAAGAAATGGCTCAGCGGACGGTACATCTTGGACAGCACCGCGCTCGGCGTGTCGTCCCCCATGCTCGCCAGCGTCTCCTTGCCGTCCTCGGCCATCGGCGCGAGGATCTGTTCCAGCTCCTCGATCGTGTACCCGGCGGCGATCTGGCGCTTGCGCAGCTCGCCCCCGGTGAACAGCGGCGCCTCGCTCACCCCGGCCAGCATCTCGTCGGCATCGTTGATCCGCCCGACCCATTCGCCGAAGGGGCGCGCGGCGGCCAGCCGGTCCTTGATCTCGGTGTCGTGGTAGAGCTTGCCCTCCTCCATGTCGACCGCCAGCAACTGCCCCGGCCCCAAAGCGCCCTTCTCGACCACGCGGGATTCGTCCACCGGCACCATCCCGGCCTCGCTGCCCGCGATCACCAGCCCGTCGCCGGTGACGACATAGCGCATCGGCCGCAGCCCGTTGCGGTCCAGCCCCGCACAGACCCAGCGCCCGTCGGTCATCGCCAGGGCGGCCGGTCCGTCCCAGGGCTCCATCACGCTGTTGCAATAGGAATACATGTCGCGCCACGCCTGCGGCAGCTCCACCGCCTGCTTGCTCCACGATTCAGGCACCAGCATGGTCTTGGCCATCGGCGCGGACCGCCCGGCCCGCACCAGAACCTCGAACACCGAATCCAGCGCCGCACTGTCGCTGGACCCGCTCGCGATGATCGGCTTGATGTCCTCGGCCATGTCCCCGAAGGTCGCGCTCGCCATGCGGATCTCGTGGGACTTCATCCAGTTGATGTTGCCCTTCAGCGTGTTGATCTCGCCGTTATGGGCCAGCATCCGGAACGGCTGCGCCAGCCACCATTGCGGAAAGGTGTTGGTCGAATAACGCTGGTGATAGATCGCGAAGGCGCTCTCGAACCGCGCATCCATCAGGTCGGGATAGAACACCGCCACCTGCTCGGCCAGCATCATGCCCTTGTAGATGATGCTGCGGCAGGACAGCGACGCGATGTAAAGCCCGGTGATCCCGGCCGCCGCCGCCGCCTTCTCGATCCGCCGCCGGATCACGTACAGCTCGCGCTCGAAGGTCTCCTCGTCCACGCCCTTGGAGTTCGACAGGATGATCTGCTCGATCTCGGGCCGGGTCGCGTTGGCCTTCTCGCCCAGGCACGTCACGTCGACCGGCACATGCCGCCAGCCATAGATGTAATAGCCCATCCGCAGGACCTCGGTCTCGACGATGGTCCGGCACTTTTCCTGCGCGCCGAAATCGGTGCGCGGCAGGAACACCTGCCCCACCGCCATCAGCTGGTCCTTGTGCGGGTCATGACCCGTGCGCTCGATCTGGTCATAGAAGAACGGCACCGGGATCTGCACATGAATGCCCGCGCCATCGCCCGTCTTGCCATCCGCATCCACCGCGCCGCGATGCCAGATCGCCTTCAGCGCGTCGATCCCGGCCTCGACCACCTTGCGGCTCTTGCTGCCGTCCACCGACACGACAAGGCCGACCCCGCACGAGGAATGCTCCTCGGTTTCCGAATACATGCCGTTCTCGGCCAACCACTTGCGCTTGGCTTCTTCCGCGCGCACCCAGTCTGCATCGTATTTGGTCATGGTCAGGCTCCTTCAGGTGTCACACCGAACATCGCAAGCGTCTGCGCCTCGGTCATTTGGTCTAGATCGCCCGCAAAGGCGAAGGATGGCGATTTGTGATCGACAAAGATCTCTCTGGTCAGGGTGATCCCGGCGCTGTCATCGAACAGCCCGATCGGCACCTCGTAGCTGCCCACCAGCGGGCCGTCGGTGATCCTGTACCACAGCCCGGTGCCACAGGCGTCGCACCAGGCGCGTTCCGCCCAGTCCGAGGACGCGATGCGCCGGATATGCTCCGCGCCCCGCCAGGTGATATCCGCGTCACCGACCGTCACCGCCAGCAGGGCCGATCCGGCCCAGCGCTGGCACATCTTGCAGTGGCAGGCCGCGAATTCGGTGGCGGCCGCACGGGCGCTGAAACCGACCGCGCCGCACAGGCACTGCCCTTTCAGTTGCGCCATGGCTTCATCCATTCTTCACGCTCCGGGTCAACCTTCCTGACCAATTCCCACCGCGCGGCCATACCCGCGTCTGCACGGCGTATGCACGCGGTCTGCACGGGTTGTGCACACCCCGCGCCGCCTACTCCGCCGCCATCGCGGCGCGGGCTCCGAACCGCGCCAGGATCGCTTCGGCACAGTCGCGCCCGTCCTTGATCGCCCACACCACCAGGCTCGCGCCGCGCACGATGTCGCCCACCGCATAGACGCCTTCCAGCTCGGTCTCGCCGCTGGTGAACTGCGCCTTGATCGTGCCCCAGCGAGTCACCTGCAGTTCGGGCTGATCCCACAGCGTCGGCAGGTCTTCCGGCTCAAAGCCCAGCGCCTTGATGACAAGGTCGGCCTCGGCGACGTAATCCGCGCCCTCGATCACCTCGGGCGCCTGGCGCCCGGTGGCGTCGGGCGCACCCAGCCGCATCTTCTGCACCATCACGCCGGTGACGTGGTCGTCCCCGACAAAGGCCTTGGGCGCGCTCAGCCATTCGAACACGACGCCCTCTTCCTCGGCATTGGCGACCTCGCGCTGGCTGCCCGGCATGTTGGCCCGGTCGCGCCGGTACAGGCAGGTGACGCTCTCGGCGCCCTGCCGGATGCTGGTGCGCACGCAATCCATCGCCGTGTCGCCGCCGCCGATCACCACGACCTTCTTGCCACTGGCGTTCAGCCGGCCCGAGGTGAATTCGGGCACATCGTCGCCGAAATTCTCGCGGTTGCTGGCGGTCAGGAAATCGATCGCCTTTTCAATGCCTTTCGCCCCGCTGCCCGGCATCGCCAGGTCGCGCGACTTGTAAACGCCGGTGGCGATGATCACCGCGTCATGGCGCGCGCGGATGTCGGCGAACGAGATGTCCTCGCCCACGTTGCAGTTCAGCTCGAAGCTGACGCCGCCCTGGTCCAGCTGGTCGTTGCGGCGCATCACCACGTCCTTTTCCAGCTTGAAGCCGGGGATGCCATAGGTCAGCAGCCCGCCTGCGCGGTCGTAGCGGTCATAGATCGTGACCTGCACCCCGGCGCGGCGCAGAACGTCGGCCGCGGCCAGCCCACCGGGCCCCGCGCCGATGATCCCGACGCTTTCGGGCCTCTCCTGCGTCGGCGCGATCGGCTGCACCCAGCCCTTTTCCCAGGCGGTGTCGGTGATGTATTTCTCGACCGCGCCGATGGTCACGGTGCCGTGGCCGGACTGCTCGATCACGCAATTGCCCTCGCAGAGCCGGTCCTGCGGGCAGATGCGGCCACAGATCTCGGGGAAGGTATTGGTCGCCTGGCTGACCTCGTAGGCCTCCTGCAACCGCCCCTCGGCGGTCAGGCGCAGCCAGTCGGGAATGTTGTTGTGCAGCGGACAATGGGTCTGGCAATAGGGCACGCCGCACTGGCTGCACCGGCTCGCCTGCTCCTTGGCCTTGGCGTCGGCGAACTCGGCATAAATCTCGTGGAAATCGTCCCGCCGGTCGGCCGCTTCACGTTTTGTCGGCATATCCCGGTCAATCTGAACGAACTTCAGCATAGGTTGCTTCGCCACGGATCTGACTCCATCCCTTGTCCTCAACGGCGCGTGTGTACGGCATATCCAAGGGGATTAAAAGTCACACATACTGACCTATTTGCAGAATTATTTTGCTGCATCGCGGCAGATTCTGTTTTTTCGGCCTATATTGTGTATCAAACCGGACCTAAATGCCGCCTTTTCATTTGAATCAAAGCACTTATACCTGACCCCGTCGAACGTCTCCTTGGTCCAGGCCCATACTCTCATGCCGGTCTTTCAGCTTTTCCTCGTGGCCGTGATCCAGGGCCTGACAGAGTTCCTGCCGGTTTCCTCTTCGGGCCACCTGATTCTGCTGCCCGGCCTGACCGGCCTTCAGGACCAGGGCCAGTTGATCGACGTCGCCGTTCATGTCGGCACCCTGGGCGCGGTCATCCTCTATTTCTGGCCCGACGTCCGGACCGGGCTGGCCGGCCTGCCCCGGCTGCTGCGCGGCAAGATCGACACGCCCGGCGCACGGCTCGCACTCGGCCTCGTCGTCGCCACCCTTCCCGTCGTCCTTTGTGGTGCGGTGGTGCATTTCACCGGCCTCAGCGACGCGATGCGCTCGGTCGCCGTGATCGGCTGGGCCATGCTCATCTTCGGCCTCGTGCTCTACTGGGCCGACCAGACCGGCGGCGAAACCCGCAGCGCCGAGGACTGGACGCTGAAACATGCGCTCGTCATGGGCCTGTGGCAGGCGGTGTCCCTGATCCCCGGCACCTCGCGCTCGGGCATCACCATCACCGGCGCCCGCCGGCTCGGCTATGCCCGCAGCGACGCCGCGCGCCTGTCGATGCTGATGTCGATCCCCACCATCGCCGCCTCGGGCATCCTGCTCGGTGGCGAGGCACTGGCCACCGCGAACACAGCCGCCTTGCGCGACGGCGCCATCGCCGCGGTGCTGGCTTTCGCCTCGGCTCTGCTGGCCCTGTCAGTGATGATGCGCCTGCTGCGCAGCGTCAGCTTCACGCCCTACGTGCTCTACCGGATCGTTCTGGGCATCGCCCTGCTGGTCTATGCCTATGGCGGATCAGGTGCGCAGGTTGCGGGCTGAGGACTTGATCGCGTCATACTGCCCCGAGGGGCGGAACCGCCACAGGTACTCCGGCAGGATCGAGGTCATCGCCATCGGCGTGATCCCCAGATCCTCAAAGCCCTTCACACCGTCGCTCACCACGTTGTCGCGCGCCAGGTTCTTCAACTGGTCCCGTGTCAGGATCCCGTTCGAGATCAGACCGAAGCTAATCGCCTGAAGCATGTCGAACCCAAAGGCCATGATCCGCGCGATCCAGAACGGCATGTTGACGATGGCCCGCCTGCGATGGATGACCTGCAGCATCTGTTGCAGCAACTCGCGCAAGGACTTCACCTCGGGTCCGCCCAGCTCGTAAACACCGGGCTCGGCCTCTCCCAGAACGGCCTTCTCGGCCGCCGCCGCAACATCGTCCACATAGACCGGTTGGAACAGGCTGTCGCCGCCCGCGATCAGCAGCACCGGACCCAGCCGAGTCATGCCCGCGAACCGGTTGAAGAACTGGTCCTCCGGTCCGAAGATCACCGAGGGCCGCAGGATCACCGCGTCGGGCATGTGCGCCAGCACGCCCGCTTCGCCCTCGGCCTTGGTCCGGGAATAGGCACTGTCCGACTCGGCATCGGCCCCGATGGCCGAGACCTGCACCATCCGCTCGACCCCCTGCTCCGCGGCGATGCGTGCCACGCGCTCGGCACCTTCGGCCTGCACGGTCTCGAACTTGTTCTTGCCGCTCTGGTTCAAGATGCCGACGCAATTCACCACCGCATCCGCCCCGTGCATCGCCGCCGCGACCGACTGGTCGTCGCGGATGTTGCACAGCACCGGTTCGACCTGGCCCACCACGCCGTAGGGCCGCACAAAGATCGCCTCGTTCGGCCGCCGCACCGCCACCCGCACGCGCCACCCCTGCTGCGCCATGCGCTGCGCGACATACCGCCCGACAAAGCCGGATCCGCCGTAGATTGTGACCAGTTTGGACATGACGAAGCTCCTTGAAAAGATCGCTCCAAGTCGATCTACCGCCCCGACCCGTTGCAAACAAGGCGCAAAAACGACGCGCGCAGATCGGCCGCCTTGAAACACCGCGCGCAAGCCGCGGCATTGGCCGTTTCCGTGCCCGAAAAAGAGTCTGAAGTTTGCCCAAGAATCCGTTTGACACCCCCCATGACTGCGCCTAAAGACACGGCTCACGACACCTGCCCAGGTGGCGGAATTGGTAGACGCGCTAGCTTCAGGTGCTAGTGTCTGTATGGACGTGGAGGTTCGAGTCCTCTCCTGGGCACCATAAGTCGGTTTTCCCATGCTCCCGATTTTTTACGGTCACCGCGACCAAGTGCATCTGGTTGCGGCCCAAGTCCCGCTCCCGCTGAACCCGTGGGGCGCATGGTCGCACTGGCGTAATGGTATTTGAAGTGCGCATTGACGGCGTCTAGCCTGCGGCCGATGCGTTCGTGTGCATGCCGAAAGGCGCGCCGCGCGCCCTGTTCCGATTGGTGCGAAAGACCCTGAATATGACATCGACCGCCAAGCAGATGCGGGACTGGTCCGGTCCGGCGATATTCAGTTTCGGGTTTCGACCGTTCTTTCTCGGGGCGATGGTGCTGGCCGGCGGCGCGATGGCGCTGTGGATCGCCGTGTTGTCCGGTGCCGCGACACTGCCCTCGGTGTTCGATCCCGTATCCTGGCATGCGCACGAGTTCCTTTTCGGGTATGTCGGAGCGGTCGTCGCGGGCTTTCTTCTGACCGCGGTACCGAACTGGACCGGGCGGCTTCCCATTGTCGGATGGCCGCTGGCCACTCTCGCCGCGGTCTGGATCGCGGGACGGGTCGCCGTCGCAGGAATTGGCGGGCTGACCGCGCCCGTCGTCGCGGTGATCGACCTGGCCTTCCCGGTCCTTCTGGCAGCTGCCATCGCGCGCGAGATCGTCACCGGAAAGAACTGGAAGAACCTGATCGTGTTGGCGATGCTGGTCGTCTTCACGATCGGGAACGGGTTGTTCCATGCCGACGCAGCACGGGGCAACATCGCCGCGCAGGGGTTGGGCCTCCGAATCGGACTCGGCGCGGTCCTGATGATGATCGCCGTGATCGGCGGGCGCATCATCCCCTCCTTCACCCGGAACTGGCTGGTCAAGACACGTCCCGGCGGCTCCCTTCCAGTGCCCCCGATGCAGCGTTTCGACAAGGCCGCGCTGCTGGTTCTGCTCCTGGCGCTTGGTGGATGGGTGATCCGGCCGTCTGCCGAGGTCACTTCGGTTCTGCTGGTCGTTGCCGGGCTGCTGCATCTGGCCCGCCTCAGCCGATGGGCCGGACACCGCACGGCGGCCGAGCCGCTGGTGCTCGTGCTGCACCTCTCCTATGCCTTCCTGCCGCTTGGCGCCATCTCGATGGGGGTCGCCATCCTGCTGCCGGACTCCGCCATCGGGCTTGCGGCGGCGCAACACCTCTGGATGGGCGGTGCGATCGGGCTCATGACACTCGCCGTGATGACCCGCGCCACGCTCGGCCATACCGGCCAGGCGCTCACGGCAGGCCCAGGGACAGTGGCCGTCTATCTGCTCGTCATCACCGCGACCCTGGCGCGCGTGGCCGCGGGCGTTTGGCCGACCGAGGCGGGGTTGTTGCACATGGTGTCCGGTGGCTGCTGGATCCTGGGGTTCGGCGGATGTGCCCTGCTCTACGGGCCGAGCCTGCTGACGGTGCGGCCAAAGGCATAGCGATGGGCTGGATCGAATTCTGCGCCGCCTTCGCGGTCTTTTTCCTGACCCATTCGGTTCCGATCCGGCCGCCGGTACGCCCCTGGTTGATCGCACGGCTTGGCCAACATGGGTTCACGCTCGCCTATTCCGCACTGTCGCTCGCCAGCCTCGCATGGCTGATCGGGGCCGCGAACCGCGCGCCCTATGTCGGCCTGTGGTCATGGGCCCCGTGGCAATCCCATCTTGCCCTGACCGGGATGCTGGCCGTGTGCCTGATCGTGGCCCTGGCGATCGGCAAGCCGAACCCGTTTTCCTTCGGTGGGGCGCGAAACGACCGGTTCGATCCGGCGCGGCCCGGTCTCGTCCGGTTCACACGCCACCCTCTGCTACTGGCCATCGGGCTTTGGGCGCTTGTCCATATCCTGCCCAACGGCGATCTGGCCCATGTGCTGTTGTTCGGCACCTTCGCGCTGTTCGCCCTGATCGGGGTCCGGCTGGTCGATGCCCGCAGGAAACGCGAGATGGGTGAGGAGTGGCATAGGTTGAACGCCGAGAGGCGCAAAACGGCGCGCATCCACCTGACGGCGCGCGACCTGCTACGGGTCGCAATCGGGCTTCTGGTCTATGCCGCGTTGCTCTGGGCGCATCCGGTTCTCTTTGGAGTCAGCCCGATCCCGGCCTGAGCGCGCAGCAAGGCCGAGCGGTATCAGAAACTGAACACCGCGCCAAAGATCGGGCCGGATTGCTCGAACGTGAAGCCCCGACCGTTTATGTCGTGATCGACCGAAATTTGCCGATAACCGGCGCGCAGCATCCACTTCTCGCTCAGCGCGTAGTTCGCCGTCACCAACACCTGCCAGGTTTCACTGTCGCTGCTGAACCCGCCGTAGTCGGCGAAGAACAGGCCAGACCACCTGTCCGTCAGCGCGAACTCCGCGCGCAAGCCGATTACCGGATCGACCCAGCTGTCCGAAGCACCCGCCCGTGCGACGTCCGTCCCGCCACTCAGCGCGACGAGCTCGGTGTCCGTCTTGAACCACCGGAACCCGGCAGCAAGGTCCACGCTCGCGGTCGACTCCTGGTAGACGCGGTATGTGGCGTAGCCGCTGAAGAACTCCGTTTTTGCGGTCGTGTTGACCGTGTCGAAATTGGGATTGCTCACGCTGTTGCCGAAGGACAGATCCGTCAGCATGTAATCGCCCACGAGGCTCCATCGGCCGCGACGCGCTTCGAACGTGCCCATGAACGCGGCATCCAGGTTCTCAAGCGCCTCCTTGAAACTCAGCGTCGACCCGACATCGCCCACGGTCGTTTCGGTCTCGGGGGTGAAAAGATACACCGACGCCGCAAAGCTCCAATCCTCGGCCAGGGCCGTCGATGGCAACGCTGCAATCGCCGGCACGGCGAGTTTCTTGAGGAAGTGATGCATCGGACGGTCCTCCCGGTCCTGACTTGGCTGCCCCCGGTCGACATTCCACACGGCCCGGAAAGGCATACCGATATCTCGGCCCCAGCATGCATCGCTGTCAACGGCGGACACCGACTCACGTCCGGTTTTGCAGAACCTGACGCCGAATTGCATCGTGCGCGATTGCTCGATGACGGATGGTGACCCCGGCAGGATTCGAACCTGCAACCTGCCCCTTAGGAGGGGGCTGCTCTATCCAGTTGAGCCACGGGGCCGCCGCGCCTCCTCATAACCGGGAAAACCGGGGTTGTCATGGGGTTTGCGGCGCAGTTGATCCGGATCGACCGTTTGCGATAACGTCGGGGCAAAACAACAACGAAAGTCCTGCACGTGTCCCTCCCAAACAAACGCCCGCTGACGCTGCGGGATGTCTCCGAAGCCTCCGGCGTGTCGGAAATGACTGTCAGCCGCGTCCTGCGCAACCGGGGCGACGTCTCCGACAGCACGCGGGCGCGGGTGCTCGCCGCCGCCAAGGAGCTGGGCTATGTGCCCAACAAGATCGCCGGGGCTCTGGCATCGAGCCGGGTGAACCTCGTCGCGGTGATCATTCCGTCGCTGTCGAACATGGTGTTTCCCGAAGTCCTGACCGGGATCAACCAGGTGCTCGAGGATACCGAGTTGCAGCCCGTGGTCGGCGTCACGGACTATCTGCCCGAGAAAGAGGAGAAGGTGCTCTACGAGATGCTGTCCTGGCGTCCCTCGGGCGTCATCATCGCAGGGCTCGAACACTCCGAGGCAAGCCGCGCGATGCTGCGCGCGGCCGGAATTCCGGTGGTCGAGATCATGGACACGGACGGCACCCCGATCGATGCGATGGTCGGGATCTCGCATCGTCGTGCCGGACGCGAGATGGCACAGGCCATCGTCAAGGCCGGGTATCGCCACATCGGCTTCATGGGCACCAAGATGCCGCTCGATCATCGTGCCCGCAAGCGGTTCGAGGGCTTCACCGAGATGCTCGCCAAGAGCGGTATCGAGATCGAGGATCGCGCCTTCTATTCCGGCGGCTCGGCGCTGGCAAAGGGGCGCCAGATGACCCAGGAGATGCTGGAGCGTTCACCAGAGCTCGATTTCCTCTACTACTCGAACGACATGATCGGCGCGGGCGGGCTGCTCTACCTGCTCGACCAGGGCATCGACGTGCCGGGCCAGATCGGGCTTGCCGGGTTCAACGGGGTCGAATTGCTGCAAGGCCTGCCTCGCAAGCTGGCCACGATGGACGCCTGCCGGCTCGAAATCGGTCGCAAAGCCGCCGAGATCATTGCCGCGCGACTCGGCGAGCCGCCAGTTCCGGTCGAAACATCCGTCACCCTGACCCCGACCATCGCGTTCGGTGACACGCTCAAGCGGCGATGACCGCCGTCAGGATCGACAACCGCACTGCAAGGCGCCTTTTCCTGCATCGTCACGCGCTGGCAGAAGCCCCGGTCGGAGAGGCCCATGGCGCAGAGCTGAACGCGCTGATCCAACGGCTGGGATTCGTTCAGCTGGACAGCATCAACACAGTGGCCCGCGCCCACGACATGATACTCAGGTCAAGGCGGACCCGGTATCGGCCCGCCGATCTGAAGAGGCTCTACGAACGCGACGGCGCCCTGTTCGAACACTGGACCCATGATGCGGCAGTAATCCCCACTGCCTTCTATCCGCACTGGCACCTTCGGTTTCGACGCGACGCCGAGCGGCTGAAATCGCGTTGGCGCAACTGGCGGCGCGACGGGTTCGAAGCGCGGTTTCAAAGCGTGCTTCAGCATGTCCGCGACCACGGCCCGGTCTCGTCCTTGGACGTGGGCGGCGATGAACGCAGGAACAACGGCGGATGGTGGGACTGGCACCCGTCCAAGACCGCGCTGGAATACCTCTGGCGCAGCGGCGTTCTGGCCGTGGTGGGCCGGGACGGATTCCAGAAGCGGTACGATCTGACCGAGCGCATCATCGACACCGGCCTGCTCGAAACCCCCGATCCCGAACAGACCGTCAATTGGCTGTGCAATGCCGCGCTCGACCGGCTGGGCTTCGCCACATCGGGAGAGATCGCCGCGTTCTGGGACACCGTGACCGCGGCGGAAGCCCGCGACTGGTGCGCCGCGCAGGCGTCTTGCGGCCGGATCGTTCCGGTCGAGGTTCTCGACGTCAAGGGCGCGCCGCGGCGCTGTGTCGCGCGCCCCGAGACGCTTGGCACGCTACAGGATCTTGCCCCGCCGCCCGGTCGCCTGCGTGTCCTGAGCCCGTTTGATCCGGCCCTGCGCGACCGAAACCGGGCCGAGCGTCTGTTCGGTTTTCACTATCGTATAGAGGTTTTCGTACCGGCTGCGAAACGCAAGTTCGGCTACTACGTGTTCCCCCTGCTGGAAGGTGACCGACTGGTCGGGCGAATCGACATGAAGGCACAGCGCGATCAGGGAGTCCTGGCCGTAAGGGCGCTCTGGCCAGAAGCCGGTATCACCTGGCCTTCGGCGCGCCTGCGCCGCTTGGAAGCCGACCTCGACCGCGTGGCGCGGTTCGCCGGACTCGACCGGGTCGCGTTTCAGGACGGCTGGCTGCGCGAACCGCTCGCGAAGGTCTAGGGACCTCGCAGCATGGCAGGGCTGTCCCACACGGCGAGACCGGCAGGGATCCTATCACATGCACCGGTTTCCCGGGGACACATCCACGAAGACGTGGACGCAATCACGATTTAGGACCCGCAAGAACCACGCCATCACAAAGGTTGAACGAGGCTTTCAGATTTTGGGATCGACGAGGCGCTGCATCAGCAGCGCTGCCATCAGGTTCCGTGTTTCTTCGACAGAACCGCATCCGGCACGACGAGGGCATCGATCAGTTCACGGCACAACCCGTTGCAGTCGGTGCATCCGACGCAGGGGCCGGAGAGCTTGGACAGTTCGATGGAAAGGGACGCTGTGCGGGGCGCGGACGCGACGAGACGGCTGATGTTCATGAAAATGCTCCGATACAAAATAAGGGTAACAAACCAGATTGAAAAAATGAAGCACGACAATGTCGGCCGACTCATAGTTTATCACGACATCCCCGAATTCTCCAAATCTATGGTGAGTCCGGTGCGCATGTTCTGGCGCACGTTCTTGCAAAGCGCTCCAAAACGACACCGGCAACGGGTATTTCCAGCAGGGGAACGCAAACCCGGTCGGTCCCGACCGAGCTTCTGGCGCACATGTTGGACGGTCCTCCCGGTCGTGGCGGGACGCCTCCGCAAAGGCGCCGTGGATCGGACCACGGTCGTCCTACCCCGGCACCAGAAACAGGGTGATCGCCGGGAAGAGCACCAGGATGATCACCCGCACAATGTCGGACCCGACGAAGAACAACACCGCCTTGTAGGTTTCGATCATCGGTGTCGCGCGGTCCATCGCGTTGATGATGAAGAGGTTCATTCCCACCGGAGGCGTGATCAGCCCGACCTCGACCACAATAAGCACGAGGATCCCGAACCAGATCGCGACATGCTCGGCACTCATTCCGAAGTCGAGCGCGCTGATCACCGGAAAGAAGATCGGGATCGTGAGAAGGATCATTGAAAGACTGTCCATCAGACAGCCGAACAGCAGGTAGAAGACCAGGATCAGGCAGAGAACAGCCCACGGGCTGAACCCCTGGCTGACCACGTAGTTTGACAGCTCCTGCGGCACCTGTGTCAGCGCGAGAAACCCGTTGTAGAAGCCCGCCCCCAGCACGATGAAGAAGATCATCGAGGTGGAGCGCGCCGTGACCATGAAACTGTCCATCAGCGTCGACCAGTTCAGTCCGCCGTTGAGCAGCGCGATCACCCCGGTGCCCGCGGCGCCCACCGCGGCGCCTTCAGTCGGGGTGAACCAGCCGAGGTAGATGCCACCGACGACGAGCAGGAACACCATCAGCACGGGCCAGACCTTGAACAGCGCCGAAAACCTCTCACGCATCGGAACCGGCGGGCGCGTGCCCGCCGATCCCGGGTAGAGCCGCACGTAGATCGAGATCGCGATGACGTAACCCAGGGCCGCGAGCAGACCGGGGATGAACGCCGCGAGAAAGAGCTTGGCGATGTTCTGTTCGGTCAGGATCGCATAGATCACGAGCACGACCGAGGGTGGGATCAGGATGCCGAGCGTGCCCCCCGCCGCAAGCGTCGCGGTCGAAAACCCGCCTGCATAGCCGTATTGCTTGAGTTCGGGCAGCGCGACGCGCCCCATGGTCGCCGCGGTTGCGAGCGAACTGCCGCAAATCGCGCCGAAGCCGGCGCAGGCCCCGATCGCCGCCATCGCGACGCCGCCCTTGCGGTGGCCGAGGAAACCTTCGGCCGCCTTGAAAAGCGCCGACGACATGCCGCCCAGGGTCGCGAAATGCCCCATCAGCAGAAACATCGGCACGATGGTCAGCGAATAGCTCGAAAAGGTCGTGTAGGTCTCGTTCTTGAGGCGCGAGAACGCGACGTTCGTGCCGTCGGTCACGATGATCAGACCAACCAGGCCGACGAGGAACATGGACAACCCGATGGGAACCCGCAGGAAGATGAGCACCATCAGGGCGGGAAACGAAGCGATGCCGATTTCGAGGGCGCTCATCCGCCGGCCTCCACACCGTCCCAGATCACGATGCGCCCGGTGGCGAATTCGTAGCTCCGAACCAGCGCCATGTAGACCGCGACGACAGCCGAGACGACGGCCCCGACCAAGCTGGCCGCGTACGCCCACCAGATCGGGAACTGCAGCAGGAACGTGGTCTCGCCGTAGCGCATCTTGCTGACCATCCCGTCATAAAGTTTCCAGGCGATCAGGATCAGCACCGCAGCGAAGACGATATCGATCACCATACGCAGGAACCGGTTCACCCCGGCCGGAAAGGCATTGGTCAGAATGTCGACGGACGCATGGCCGGACGTGATCTGGCACAGTGGTATGAAGGCGAAGATCGCAAAGGCGACGCCCGATTCGACCAGCTCGAAATCGCCGTTCACCGGCCCGACGCCGAGCTCGATCAACCATGTGGCAAGGCCGGGCGCGATCCCTTGCATCAGGTCGCCGTGCAGAAAACCGTTCAACAGCCGCCCGGCGATCGACACGCAGGTCAGCAGGATCAACAGGGTCAGGACGATACCGCCCAGAACCGCCATGAACCGGGCCAGGCCCATCATCACTCTATGCATGTTCTCACCCCGCCTGCCGCTGAACGCAGAAGAACCGCGGCGGGTGTCCCGCCACGGTCCGATTGCTTCATCCGATTCTTATTCGGTGTACTTGTCGATCAGCATCCGCGCTTCGTCGATCAACGCCTGACCATCGATGCCTTTGCTGTCCATGTCGGCCACCCATTCGTCGTAGATCGGCTGCGACGCCTCGATCCACACCTTGGTTTGCGCCTCGTCCAGCGTGATGATGTTGTTGCCGCGATCGACCGCGAGCTGGCGCGCCGGGCCGTCGGAATCCGACTGCGTGCCGCCCGCGAAAACCGAGAACTCCAGGCCGGAGTTGTCGTCGATCACCTGCTTCAGGTCATCCGGCAGGCTCTCGTACTTGTCCTTGTTCATCGCTAGCACAAAGGTCAGGACGTAAAGCGCATTGCCCGAGAATTCGGTATGATTGCCGACGAGCTCCGGCACCTTCAGGGCCGACGTGACTTCCCACGGGATCGTCGTGCCGTCGATCACGCCCTTGGACAGACCCTCGGGAATGGCCGGAACCGGCATCCCCACCGGCGTCGCGCCCAGTTTGTCGAGGAGCGAGTTGATCGAGCGCGAGCCGCCGCGAATCTTGAGACCCTGCATGTCGTCGGGCGTCGCCACCGGCTTGTTGGAATGGATCAGACCGGGGCCATGCACCCAGGTGCCCAGGATGTGTACATCCCGGAACTCTGTATCCTTCCAGTGCTTTTCGAACATTTCCCAGTAGGCGCGGCTGGCGGCGCGCGCATTGGTCATCATGAAGGGCAGCTCGAACACCTCTGTGCTGGGGAAGCGGCCGGGCGTGTAGCCGACCACTGTCCAGACGATGTCGGCCACTCCGTCGATCGCCTGGTCCATCAGCTCGGGCGGGCGGCCACCAAGCTGCATCGAGGGGTAGCGGTCGATCTTGATGCGCCCGCCCGAGGCCTCTTCGACATTGTCGGCCCAGACATCCAGCACCAGCTTGGGCACGTTCGCCTGCGCCGGCAGGAATTGGTGCAGTTTCAGCGTGACTTCCTGCGCGAAGGCCGCCGTCGTTCCGACACCCGCGGCCATCGCAGCGACCGCAGCCGCTCCCGCGAAGCCCAGGAGCTTTCTCCGGTAGTTCATGTTGATCCTCCCTGATCTGGTTATCTGTTCCACTATTAGGATTGATTTGGCGCCCACGGCAACACCCTGAGCGAGCTCAGGCGCCGTTGCAGCCAGTTTGTTCGGATCTGGCCGCGCGTTTTCATGCCTCTTTACCGTCGCACGACAGAGTGCAGCCGAAGGCGAGCTTTGCGCAAGCGGCGATTCTGCGCAGCTGGGCGCAGATGCGGACTACAGTGGGTCGGTGAGGGTCAGGCGGATGGGGTCGAGCCCCTCGATGCCGCCGGTCAGCACGTCTCCGGCGACGACCGGGCCGACCCCAGCGGGCGTGCCGGTCATTATCAGGTCGCCCGGCCGCAGGCTGTAGAACCCCGAGAGATGCGCGACGATCTCGTCGATCTTCCAGATCAACTCGGCCAGGGTAGCGTCCTGTCGCCGTTCACCGTTCACGTCGAGATGGATGCGCTGGTTGGCGATCGGCGCCATGTCGGCGGCCTGGGTCAGCGGGGCGAAGACCGCAGACCCGTCGAAATCCTTGCCCAATGCCCAAGGGCGCTGTTTGGCCCGTTCGCTCAATTGCAGGTCGCGGCGGGTCATGTCGAGCGCGCAGCCATAGGCATAGACCGCAGCTTGCGCCTCAGCGGGCGAGGCGCGAAAGACCGGTGCGCCGATGGCGAGCGCCAGTTCCATCTCGTAGTGAAGATTCTCGGTGCCCGGCGGATAGGGTGTCTCAGCTCCGGTCAGAACCGCAGAAGCAGGGCTCTTCATGAAATAGAACGGCTTCTCGCGATCGACCTCCACGCCCATCTCGGCAGCATGGGCGGCATAGTTCCGCCCGACACAGAAGATGCGGCCGATCGGATAGGTGGCGGTTTCTCTCCGCACCGGGATGGACGGCACTGGCGGAACATCGAACAGGCTGTCTGGCATTGGCGCACTCCCTCACCCGCGCGAAACTCGGTGTCCTGCAGCGCGGTGAGCCGCAAGCTGGCTTTCCGTCGTGCCGGTGTCAACCGCAACGGGCCACCCCCCGCGCCAGAAGCTGGGCGCGGGGCATTTGCGATCATTCCGCCGCGGTCAGATCGGACTTTGCGGATGCGGAGACACGGCAAGCCGAAAACTTGAACTCCGGAATCTTGCCATAGGGGTCCAGCGACGGGTTTGTCAGGATGTTCGCCGCCGCCTCGACATAGGCGAAGGGCAGGAACACCATGTCCGTCGCCACCGCGCGGTCGGCGCGCGCCATGATCTCGATCTTGCCGCGCCGGGTTTCGAGGGTGATCATGTCGCCAGGGGCGACGCCCAGCTTGCGCAGGGTCTGCGGATGCAGCGACGCGTTGGCCTCCGGTTCGGCCCAGTCCAGAACGCTGGCGCGCCTCGTCATCGAGCCGGTATGCCAGTGTTCGAGCTGCCGACCGGTGGTCAGGATCATCGGGTACTCGTCATCCGGCACCTCCGCGGGCGCGATCACGCTGGCGGGGGTGAAGCGAGCGCGCCCGTCCTTGCGCGGGAACCCGTCGGCGAAGACGATCGCCTGCCCCGGATCATCCGGTGTCAGACTGGGGTAGGTGACCGCTGTCCGCTCCAGCCGCTCCCAGGTGATGTTGTTGAGGCTGTTCATGTTGAGAGCCATTTCCTCGAACACCTGGCGCGGGTGGGTATAGGACCAGTCCAGACCCAGCCGTTTCGCAAGGGCCGTGGTGATCCACCAATCCTCGCGCGCATCCCCGGGCGGCGGCACAGCCGGACGGCCCATCTGCACCTGCCGGTTGGTATTGGTGACCGTCCCGGTCTTTTCCGGCCAAGCCGAAGACGGCAGGATCACGTCGGCGAAGTTGGCGGTTTCCGTCAGGAAGATGTCCTGCACGACAAGGCAATCCAGTTTCGCCAGGGCATCTCGAGCATGTTCGACATCGGGGTCCGACATGGCCGGGTTCTCGCCGAGGATATACATGCCCTTGATGTCGCCCGCATGGACCGCGTCCATGATCTCGACCACCGTGAGTCCCTTCTTGCTGGAGAAGTCGCCGCTGCCCCAGACTTCGGTAAAGGCCGAGCGGACACCGTCATCCTCGACGGATTGGTAATCGGGCAGGAACATTGGGATCAGACCGGCGTCGGACGCCCCCTGCACGTTGTTCTGGCCCCTGAGCGGATGCAGACCCGATCCGGGCCGGCCCACCTGCCCGGTCATCAGGGCCAGCGAGATCAGGCAGCGCGAATTGTCGGTGCCATGGATATGCTGCGAGATGCCCATCCCCCAGAAGATCATCGCGGCCTTCGCCCCGGCGAAGGTGCGGGCGACATCGCGCAGCACATCGGCCTTGATCCCGCAGAGCGGTTCCATCTTCTCGGGCGTGAAGTCCTTCAGATGCTCCTTCATCGCCTCCCAGTTCTCGGTGAACCCCGCGATATACTGTTCGTCGTAGAGGCGCTCCTCGACGATCACGTTCATGATCGCGTTCAGCATCGCGACATCGGTGCCCGGACGAAACTGCAACATGTGCGAAGCGTGCCGTTTCATGCCGGTGCCGCGCGGATCCATGATGATCAGCTTGCCGCCGCGCTTGGCGAACTGCTTGAAATAGGTGGCCGCAACCGGGTGGTTTTCGGTCGGGTTGGCCCCGATGACGATGGCCACATCGGCGTTCTCGATCTCGTTGAAGGTCGCCGTCACAGCGCCTGAGCCCACGTTCTCGAGAAGTGCCGCGACCGAGGACGCGTGGCACAAGCGTGTGCAGTGATCGACGTTGTTGTGGCCAAAGCCCTGGCGGATCAGCTTCTGGAACAGATACGCCTCTTCGTTCGAGCACTTGGCACTACCGAAACCGGCGATCTCGGTCCCGCGGCCCTTCAAGCCATTGGCCGCTGCATCGAGCGCTTCGTCCCAGGTCGCTTCTCGGAAATGGGTGTGCAGGTTGGCCGGATCGACGTTGAGACCCTTTGCGGGCGCATCGTCCCGCCGGATCAGCGGCTTGGTCAGCCGGTGCGGGTGATGGATATAGTCGAACCCGAACCGGCCCTTGACGCAGAGCCGGTTCTCGTTCGCCGGACCTTCGATCCCGTCCACCCAGGCGATCTTGTCGTCCTTGATCTTGAAAGACAATTGGCATCCGACACCGCAGAACGGGCAAACGCTTTCCACCTCGCGGTCGAAACTCTTGCTGTCGCCATGCCCCGCCTCGTCAAGAACGGTGGCCGGCATCAGGGCACCGGTTGGACAGGCCTGCACGCATTCGCCGCAGGCCACGCAGGTGGATTCGCCCATTGGGTCATCGAAATCGAATGTGATCTTTGCATCATGGCCGCGGCCCGACATGCCGATCACGTCGTTGACCTGCACCTCGCGGCACGCCCGCACGCAGAGATTGCAGTGAATGCAGGCGTCCAGGTTGACCGACATCGCGAGGTGCGAGGCATCAAGCAGCGGGATCCGCTGCTTTTCGATCTGCGGAAAGCGGCTCGACGTGACGCCCTGCATATCCGCCATGTCCCAGAAATGCGAAGACCTGTCATGCGCGGCGGCGCGCTCGGGTTGATCGGCAGCCAGCATCTCGACCACCAGCTTGCGCGCGCTTTCGGCGCGGGCCGTGTCGCTGCGCACGACCATGCCGTCGGTTGGCGTGCGGATGCAGGAGGCGGCAAGCACGCGTTCGCCTTCGATCTCGACCATGCAGGCGCGGCAGTTGCCGTCCGAGCGATAGCCGGTCGCATCCTTGTGGCAGAGGTGCGGGATGGTGGTGCCGTGACGCTTGGCCACCTGCCAGATGCTCTCGCCCTCGCTCGCGGTGACGTCGTTGCCGTCCAGATTGAATGTGATCGTGTTGCTCATGGCTCAGACCTCGTCCGCAAAGTGTTTCATGGTGAGTCGGATCGGGTTCGGCGCCGCCTGCCCGAGGCCGCAGATCGAGGCGTCGACCATGACGTTGCACAGATCCTCGAGCAGCGGCTGGTCCCACGTCTCCGCCTGCATCAGCTTGACCGCCTTCTCGCATCCGACCCGGCAGGGCGTGCATTGCCCACAGCTCTCGTCCTCGAAGAACCGGAGCATGTTCAGCGCCGCGTCGCGCGCGCGGTCCTTGTCGGACAGGATCACGATAGCGGCGGAACCGATGAAGGTCCCATGTGGCTGAAGCGTGTCGAAATCCATCGGGATGTCGTTCATCGCGGCAGGCAACAACCCCGCCGAGGGTCCGCCCGGCTGGTAGGCCTTGAAGGCGTGTCCGTCCAGCATGCCGCCCGCCGCATCGATGATTTCGACGATCGTCGAACCTGCCGGTAACAGGTGGACACCGGGCGACTTGACCCGCCCGGAGACCGAATAGGCGCGCAACCCGGTGCGGCCATTCTTTTCGACGCTCTTCAGGATCTCGGGACCTTCGCGGCAGATCCGCGCGACCCAGTATAGCGTCTCGACATTGTGCACCAGCGTCGGCCGGTTGAAGATACCGACTTGCGCGACGAAGGGCGGACGATGCCGTGGAATGCCACGCTTGCCTTCGATACTTTCGATCATCGCGCTCTCTTCGCCGCAGATGTAGGCTCCGGCGCCGCGACGCAGGTCGATATAGCCTGTCTCGACGAGTCCGGCGGCTTCCAGCTCTGCGATTTCGCGGCGCAAGATATCGAGCACTGCGGGATATTCATCGCGCATGTAGATAAAGCAGGTATCCGCCTCGACCGCCCAGGCACAGATCAGCATGCCTTCGAGAAACAGATGCGGCTCGCGCTCGAGCAGGAATCTGTCTTTGAAGGTGCCCGGTTCACCCTCGTCTCCGTTCACGGCCAGGTATCGCGGCGACGGTTCGGCCCGCACAAATCGCAGCTTTTTGCCTGACGGGAACCCGGCACCGCCCAGGCCGCGCAAGCCGGCATCCAGAACCCTGTCGAGCTCGGCTTCCCAATCCCCGTTCTTGCGCAGTTGAGCCAGTTTTTCGTACCCGCCCTTCGCCTTGTACGCCGCAAATCCCTGGTAGTCGGGAAGATGATGATGGATGTCGTTCGCCTCGATGGCGGCCATCACCTTTTCAGGCGTGGCATGGTCGATATGGTTGTGCCCGATCTCGAGCACCGGCGCCGTATCGCAGCGCCCCATGCAAGGCGCACGCAGAACCCGCACTTCTGACGGGTCAAGACCGGTTTCAAGTGCCGCCTTGAGCTGTTGCGCCCCGGCCAGTTCGCAACTCAGGGAATCGCAGACCCGGATCGTCAGCGCAGGTGGCCGAGTTTCGCCCTCTTTCACCACGTCGAAATGCGCGTAGAACGTCGCGACTTCGTAAACCTCGGCCATGCTCAGCCGCATTTCTTCGGCCAGCGCGCGAAGATGCGCCGCCGAGAGGCATCCGTATTCGTCTTGGATCAAGTGCATGAATTCGATCAGCAGATCACGTCTGCGCGGGCTGTCGCCGAGCAACGCGCGCACTTCGGAAAGCGCTACATCATCATATTGACGGCCTTTGGGGGTCTTGCGCCCCTTGCCTCTACCGGACTTCCAGACCCCAGGTTTGGTGTTCGCTATGTTCATCAGGCCACTCCCTTTGCGGCGGAAGATGGTCGGAATCACGTCATGCGATCAAATCGTTATTTCGGAAGGAGCGATTTGAATTGCTTATAATGACTGATGCACCGCATGTCGAAACGCGGTGATGATGGGCGGTTCGGGCGTTTGTTCCTTGATTGCAAGACCGATCGTCTGGGTGACGAAAGGTTCCACCAGGTCGAGTTCCACAGAGTTCTGTCTGGCAAAGTAGGTTTCCGCGACACTCTTGGGCGCGATTGTCGCCGCGTTTCCGCTGGACACCTGAACGAGGACGGCAGTGAACCCGTTGGCCTCCATGACGATCGTGGGGGACGCACCGATGGACCGAAAGGTTTCGTCGACGAACTGCCGGTTGCGCATGTCAGGAGTGAGCAGGCAAAGTGGCAGCTTGGCCGCTTCCGACCACCGAGCCTGACCACTCGATCGGGGCGCAAGATGCTCCGGAGCCAGAAGGACGTATTTTTCCTTGTAGAGGCTTTCGGTGCAATCCGGATCGGCTTCGCTGAAATAAGTGATCCCGGCGTCCAGCGAGTAATCGTTCAGCCGTATGTCGATTTGGCGCGATGACAGAGACTGCAACTCCAGAGACAGCCCGGGATGGGTTTTCCGCAGACGCGAGGAGACATGGGCTGCGAAGGGCAGGGCCGTGGGCACCGTTCCGACCACCAGCTTGCCCTTGAGCGTCTGGCGCAGGGCATCGATTTCCTGCCGCATCCCTTCCGTGTCGTTGAGCAGTCGTCGGGCCCATTTCAGCACAACCTCGCCCTCGCGCGTGAAGCCGAGAAACTTGTTGCCGCGTCGCACCAACGGGATCGCAAGTGCGTCTTCCATCTTGCGGATACGAGCGGAGAACGCCGGCTGCGAGATGCCGCAGTCCTCCGCCGCGCGCGAAAAATGCCGGTTGCGCGCCAGAGAGACCAAAAGCTTGAGGTCACGAATTTCTGTCATCGGGCCTCCTGAACGACATGCTACGCCACATTACAGGCCTTGTTGCGCAAATCTGGTGAAGGGCGGGCTTCCCCTATCCCGGACTCAGATATCCTACGGGGTCTGTGGCGGGCATGCCAAGGCTCCAATAGCGATTGAACACGGCGACGCGGACATCGATTTCTGCACTCTGGGGGTCAAAAACTCTGCTCAGCTAGATTGGCTCGTGAGTTTGATACCGTCTGTCCTGCGTTGAACGCGGCCTCGGCGTGGGTATCTGATCCTTTATCGCCGCAAAAACCGCGCCAACTCTGTTGATGCTTTTTTCGACGGCATCCAGGCTGAAGGGACTGCACGTCAACCACAAGGCGGTGGCACCCAAATCATCATGTGATCAAACCAGATCTGAAGCGATCCCCGCACTCAGTGCCGTGTCGTCGGACCATGTCGCGACCTAGCAGCCCCTCTCGAAAGATAAAATGACGCCACACACTTTGAGCACAAGAACCCGCATGACCTTCCCCATCCGAGTAAATCCCGAAACGATCAAGGGGGCGTCGCGATTGATTCTCCTAAGAAATATGCACCGGTCAAGGAAAGTAACTGCGCACCAAGGCGCTCGCGATCAGGCTCCATCCGTCTGCGACGACAAAAAAGGCTAGTTTGAAGGGCAGCGACACGATCGCCGGGGGCACCATCATCATTCCCATGGACATCAGAATGGCCGCGACGACGAGGTCGATGATCAGGAAGGGGAGAAAAACCAGGAACCCGATCTGGAATGCCCGCGCGATTTCCGACAGAAGAAAGCTCGGGACGAGCACCGAAAGCGGCGCGTCTGGTCCAAGATCGATGGAGGCCGCGTCAGGACGGAGTTCCGCCATCGCGCGGAAAGTGTCGGGATCGAGTCGCGCCGTCATGAACACCCGGAAGGGTTCCAGCGCCCTCGGCATCGCCGTTTCAACGTCGATCGTTTCGTCCATCAGCGGCGCGATGCCGGTCTCCCAGGCTTGAGTAAACACCGGCTCCATGACAAAATAGGTCAGGAATAGCGCCAGACTGACAATCAGCATGTTTGGCGGCGATTGCTGCAAGCCAATCGCCTGCCTCAGGATCGCGAGCACCGTCACGAGAAACGGAAAACACGTGATCATTATCGCCAATCCAGGCGCGAGACTCAGGACCGTGATCAGCAGGATCAACTGGATAGAGCGCGCCGAGATCGACCCGTCGTCACCCAGCGACAGCGTGAATTCCTGCGCCGTCGCCATCTGGGGCAGGATCGCCAGCGACAGCGCCAATGACAGCGCGATCGCCGGCCTGGAAAGGACATTCATCCCAAGCCGTTCCGGACGTCGGCGATCTCGGTCAATCGGACGGCGAGCTGTCCGGCCTGGTCCCCACCGAGCTCCTCCAGCTGGCCACGCGCGACCAGGCGATCACCGACATAGAGTTCGACCGGGTCTTCGACGCGCTTGTCCAGGGTCAGAACCGCGTTCTCGCCAAGGTTGACAAGGTCCCGGATCAGCGGGCGCGCTTTTCCGACCGAGACGACCACCTCGATCGGAACCGAAACAAATGGATTGGAGTGATCCGAACCGCTTTGCCCATCCTGTTTCTTATCCATGCTTTTGCGCCTCGTTTACACTGTGAAAGAATGCCTCGAGCGATTGCCGCAGTGACGCGACAAGCCGCTCCTGATCGATTTCCCGCTCGCTTCCGCCGACCGTGAGGTGAACCTGTCCCGCCTTGAGGGTCCTGCTTTCAACAACCTCGACCTTCATCGCCAGGGTCTTGCTCACCATCGGCCGGACCTTGTCAGCGGCGCCGGCGGGCACAACGATCCGAACAGGCTGATCAAGCTGATCCTTCGCCATCTCGGTGCACTGCTCGACGATCTGAACCCCGATCGTTTGCATCAGCGCTTCGGGTAGAACCCTTTCCAGAAGGGCATGAAACACCGGTTCGACGGTCGTCATCATCTGTACGAGCGCTTCCTGGTAGGTGAAGGAGAGATCCTCGAGATTTCGACCCAACGCCCCGGTGATGCGGCTCTGATCCTCTGCCTGCGCGCGAATGGCATCGTCCCAACCGGCGGTGTAGCCTTGCTCGAAAGATGCGAGGCGCAGATCTTCGAGTGCGTCGTCGCTGATCATCTGCGCCACGTCCGCTTCGGCCGTAGCGATGCTGAAATCCTCCAGAAGATGTGAGATCGTCATCATGCCTTCTCCTCGCTTTCTTCCAACCAGCTCCGCAGGATCTCCACGGTTTCTTCCTGGCGTTCTCCGATCATCGCCCGCAGACGTTCGACCGGTGACGGACCGTCGGCGATTGCCGGGACCCCGGGCTCGGACTGTCCAGCGTTCGAGCCGAGCGCGGCGACGGAGGTGAAGCCATCCTCGCTTCCATCATCGATCTCTCCAGTCAGAACAGGCCCATTGTCGGCCTGGATGGCTTCCGGCGTCCGCCCTCCAGGCAGAGCCGCGACCCCCGTGCCCTCCAAGGTCCCTGGCTTTGCCAGGATCGGACGAACCACGAACAATCCGAGCACCAGCGCGACGAGCGCGAGGGCGGCCAACTGGATCAGTGACATGAGGTCCAACGCCATCGAATCGAACATGCCGACGCTTGCTTCCGTCCCGAGCGGTACGACACTGGGAAGATCCATGGACTTCAGCGTTATGACGTCACCACGGTCCGCATCGAACCCGACTGCCGAGGCGACAAGGTCCTTCAGGGCTGACAGTTCTTCTTCGCCGCGGGGCTGGAAGACCGGCGTTCCATCGTCGGCGGGCGCGCTGATACCATTGACCAGGACTGCCACCGTCAGGCGTTTGACGGCGCCCGGAGCGCGGAGGATTTCATGCTCGGTCTCCGAAACCTCGTAGTTGATCCGTTCGCGCGTCTCGGTAGCGTTCGCCTTGGAGCCGTCGCCGGCCGCTTCGTCACCGTCGGGAAGATTGGAGGCCACGGTCACGTCGCCACGACCGGCATTGCTGGAGGAGTCGCTGCGTTCTTCAGTGTCCGTGCTGATCGCGACCCGGCCTTCGGGGTCGAAACGACGTTCGCGAATGGATTCGGTCTGGGTCACCGTGTCCACGCTCACTTCGACGACAGCGTTTCCAGCGCCGACGCGAGCCTCGACAAGCCTGAGGACCCGATCCCGCAGCAATTGGGCGCGGTCGTCTCCACTCGATGGAGCCGCAGCCGTCTCTGTCGAGCCGATCAGCGCGCCATTGGCGTCGATCACGGCGACATTCTCGACTGACAAGCCGGCGACCGCGGAGGCGATGAGGAACCGCATTGCATTGGCCTGGGCGGGCGTTATCGGCGCTCCCGCAGGGGTAACCGAAACCGAGGCAGTCGGTTCGACCGTGCGCTGGAACGGGTTCGATCCGTTGTTGGCGATGTGCACCCTGGCCTGGGAAACATGCGGGCTTGCCACGATGGTACGGGCCAGTTCACCCTCCTTTGCACGCCAGTAGGCCGCATCAAACATCTGTGACGTCGTGCCGAACCCGTTCAGACTGTCCAGTAGCTCGTATCCCTTGCCGCCGTTCGCAGGCAGCCCTTCGCTTGCAAGCATCATGCGCAACTCGTCGCGCTGATTCGCCGGAACGTAGATCGAGCCGCCACGCACCTCGAAAGTGGTGCCGCGCTGTTCAAGCGCACGAACCACGTCACCCGCGGATCCGTTTTCCAATCCGGCGTAGAGCAGTTTCATCGTTGGTGCGGTCGCGAGTCGCGACATGACGACAAGCGTTACCAGCAGTGCCAGAACGGCCAGGCCAACGACGATCTTCTTGCGATTGTCCAGCCCGGCCCAAACGGTTTTCATCTGATTCACGGTATCCTCCGTTTCGCCGACGTTCTGCCAACGTTCCGCCATGTTTCGTCGATTGGCCTTAACAATCGGTTAGTTCCTGCACGTTAATGAAGAGCCCGAACGGAGTGATAGGACACACCATGGCCGACGCTGTCGCAGAGGTTCCGGAGGAACCGATAAAGTCCAGCAAGAAGCCCCTTTTCATAGGGCTGATACTCGCGCTTCTTGGCGCCGGCGGCGGCTACTTCGCCGTGTCTTCGGGTCTGGTGGGCGGCTCGCACGAGGACGGTTCTCACAATGCGACCGCGACAACACCACAAGCGCTTCCTGACATTGCCTTCGTGGAAGTCGAGCCGATCATGATTTCTCTCAGCGGGAGCGATCGCGTGCGACATCTGCGGTTTCGAGGCCAGCTCGAGGTCGAGGCGCCCTATCAGAAAGACGTCGCGCATGTACTGCCCCGCGTCACCGATGTGATGAACAGCTATTTGAGGGCGCTGGAACTGAAGGATTTCGAGGATCCGGCGGCATTGCTCCGTCTGCGCAGCCAATTGCTGCGCCGCATTCAACTGGTCGTCGGCGAAGGCCGGGTCAGGGACCTGTTGATCATGGAATTCGTACTGAACTAGGAGGCGAATGTGGAACTGGTAGCGGACATACTTCTTGTTGCCGGTGCGTTGGGGGCGGGATTCTACTGCTTCATTCTCGCCCGGCGCCTGAACCGTTTCAACGATCTGGAAAAGGGTGTCGGCGGCGCAGTGGCGATCCTGTCTGCGCAGGTCGATGACCTGAACAAGTCGCTGACTGCGGCCAAGGGCGCGTCCGACGGATCGAATGCCGCCTTGACGGAACTGACGCAGCGGGCGGAAGCCGTGGCGGGTCGGCTTGAACTCATGATGGCGTCACTACACGACATTCCGGAAACCACGGTCGTCCCGGCTGAACCGGAACCGGCCACTCCGGTATCAGACAAGCCGAAAACTGCCGCGGGCCCGATGTTTGTCCGCCACGAACGCACGCATCAGGAGTCGGTCCGATGAGCCTCAAAGGCAAACCTGCGAAAGGCCGAAAACTGCGGGGAGGAACCCTGTTCGCCATCTCGGTCCTGTTAATCGGTTCGGCAACGCTGCGCATCGGTCTTGAAGCCGGTCCGGCGGTTGCGAGGGAAGCCTTGAACCTGACAGCTGACGGCGAAGACACGCCAGAAAGCCCACCAAAGCATTCAAACGCGCCTACCGACGCCGAATTGCAGGCGCTGATCAACGCCTTGAACGACAGAGAACGGAACCTGGCCGAGAAGGAACGTTTCATCGAGGACCGGATGAAGGCACTCGGCATCGTCCAAGAAACCGTCGAAGAGCGTATCGCGAAGCTCGAAGCGGCGGAAGAGAAGTTGAGCGCCACGCTGGCCATGGCCGATGTCGCTTCGGAAGACGACCTGACGCAGTTGACCAGCGTTTACGAAAAAATGAAACCGAAACAGGCCGCCGCGCTCTTCGAGGAGATGGATCCGGAGTTCGCGGCCGGCTTTCTGTCACGCATGCGACCAGAGGTGGCCGCGAGCATCATGGCCGGTCTCAGTCCCATGGCAGCCTACACGATCAGCGTCGTACTGGCGGGCAGGAACGCATCCGTCCCGACGGAATGATTCCGGAGAGAAAGTCAGCGTTTGTTAAGGCAGGCAGGCGAAACTGCCGAGAACGAATACGGAACGGAGTTTCGACATGATCGGAATCATCGGCATTGTCACCATTTTCGGAATGGTATTCGGAGGCTATCTTCTTGCCGGCGGCAAGATGTCGATCATCCTGAAAAGTCTGCCCTTCGAGATGATCATGATCGGAGGCGCCGCAGTCGGAGCTTTCCTAATCAGCAACGATAGCGCTGCGATCAAACATACGATCAAGGACATCGGCAAGGTGTTCAAAGGCCCGAAATGGAAGCCCCAAGACTATACGGACCTACTGTGCCTTCTCTTCGCGTTGATCCGAATCGCCAGACAGAACCCGATCGAGGTCGAGCAGCACATTGAAGATCCGGACTCCTCTTCGCTGTTTTCCAAGTATCCGAAAATTCTGGCCGACCAAGAGGCCGTGAATCTCATTTGCGACACGATGCGTTCCGCTTCCATGAACTACGACGATCCGCATCAGGTCGAGGAGGTTCTCGACAAACGCATGGATGTAAACCTTCATCATGCGCTGCATTCCAGCCATGCTTTGCAGACCGTGGCGGATGGATTGCCCGCTCTCGGTATCGTCGCCGCCGTTCTGGGCGTGATCAAGACCATGGGCTCCATCGACCAGCCGCCTGAAGTGCTCGGCAAGCTGATCGGCGGCGCGCTGGTCGGTACCTTTCTCGGCGTTTTCCTCGCCTACGGTCTGGTCGGACCGTTTGCAGCCAAGGTGAAGACAGTCGTCGAGGAAGACAGCCATTTCTACCTGCTGATCAGAGAAGTCTTGATCGCGAACCTGCACAATCATGCGGCGGCCATCTGTATCGAAGTCGGTCGCCAGAACACACCCGCGCATTGCCGTCCGAAGTTTTCAGAACTGGAGGAAGCGCTGAAGGCCATCAAACAGGACGCGGCATGATACGAACTTCCCTGCTGGCAATTTGCCTCGTGATCTTCGGAACGGTGGGAATGACCGAGACCAGCACGGTCCGCTCGGGCGAGCACGATACCTTCACCCGGCTGACACTCGCCATTCCGCCGGATTCGGATTGGTCAATTTATCGAGAAGAAAACTCGGCGAAGCTCACAGTGAAGAACCCGGACCTTCAATTTGACACGTCCTTGGCGTTTGACAGAATACCAAGAACCCGATTGCTTGCGCTGTCGGCAACGGCTCCATACGGCGAGCTTTCGATGCGCTTCGGTTGCGATTGCGAGCTGGAGACGACACTGCGAACGGATGGTCTGCTCGTGATCGACATCAAGGATCGGCAGAGTGACACTGTCGATCATGAGGGCATCACCTTTCCGCCATTGCATCGTGCTCTTGGATCAAGCCGCTCCGAGAGCAGGAAGGCAGATGCGCACTCTCCGCCTGAGCAACCTGAAACAGGGCTGGAAAGCAACGCCGCGATTGACCCTTTGGTACCCGGTGACCCCTCGGAACCCGAAATCCGCCTGAAAACTCCCAGCGTTGGACTGAATATCTCGGAACGTCGCCTTCTCGAACAGATTGGGCGAGCGGCCAACCAAGGACTGCTGTCGCCGGTTGGTATACCGCCTGACGAAAACAACGGTATCGTCGTGCCACCGGGGAGTTCCACCCCTTCCAGCGGTCCACCGCAGATCCTCCCTCTCAATGTGACCGCGGAAACGTCGGTCGACCAGGGGTTTGCCGGAGTCTCCGACGCGCTGAAAGGTGGATCGCGCAACACCGCATGCATCTCTGAGTCATTTGTTGGTATCAGCGAATGGGGTGACGGGCGAAGCCTCGTCGAGCAGGTCGCAGATGCGAGAGACGCGGTTTATGGCGAGTTCGACCGGCCGGACTCCGCCGCGATCAAGCAACTGGCGAAGACGTATCTTTTCTTTGGTTTCGGCGCCGAGGCAAGCCACGCACTGGATTTGATGTCCGACAACAGTTTGGAAATCACGTTCCTCCGCACGATGGCCAGCATATTGGACGGCGAAACGATGCCCTCGGGCAACCCGTTTGAAGATCAAGAATCCTGCGGGGGCGAAACCGCTCTTTGGAGCGTTTTGGCAGGTGGATCACCCAGTCGCGCCAGAGATGGAGACGAAATTCAGCAGGCTTTCGTTCGCCTGCCGGAGCATCTGCGCAAGCTTCTCGGACCGGACTTGAGTCAAAGCTTCGCGAAAGTTGGGAAGACCGAAATCGCGGCATCCATATTGCGCTCCATGGATCGAGTGGGCAACGGCGAGATTCCAGGAAAGGACTTTGCCGATGCAATCGTTCGAAAATCGTCCGGCGACGTTTCTGACGCAATTAGGAAACTGGACCGGGTTGTAGACAAGAACTCCGACTACTCCCCCCAAGCCTTGATAGAGCTCATAGACATCCATTGGCTTGAAAGAAAGCCGACGACCCCAGCTATAACTGAACTGGCAGAAGCCTATGAAACCGAGTTGAAAACAAGTTCGGTGGGTTCGGACATGCGCCGAGCATTGGTCTATTCTCTGTCCCTGAACGGGCGGTTTGAGGACGCTTTGCAAACCGTAGAGCGGATCACTCGGCGGGATGGGTCGGACGCTGGCCTCGCTGCAAAGCTGGCCGTGATGGATGCCATGGTCGACAACGCCGCAGACCCAAGCTTTTTGAAGTACGCCCTCGCACACCGGAACGACATTGCACAACACGGCTCCGCAGTACTTCGGAGCAAGTCCGCCCGCCGTCTGCTGGCATTGGGTTTTCCGCAAGCAGCTTTGGATACTCTGGCGACGAGGGAAAAACCTGCCGACGACGACGTTATGCTGATGCGCGCTCAGGCAGCGATAGCGTTAGGACAGCCGCATCGGGCAATGGTCGAGTTGCTGAGCGTTTCCAGCAATGAAGCGCAAGAGCTTCGAGCCAAGGCAATGCAGACCTATGGTGACTACCGATTGGCCGGACAGACTCTCATGAACACCGGCAATGCTGCGGAGGCTTCGCGTTGGCTGTGGTTGGCCGACGCTCCCGAAATGATCTCGATCGACGAGCCTTCTTACTACACTCAACTCGCCGAAGCTACCGATCAACTTGTTCAGTCAACTGACGACACGACGGACTTGCCACCGCTCGCAAACGCACAAGCGTTGCTGGAGGAAAGCAGAAGTGCTCGCGAAACGATCGACCAGTTGTTCAATGTACTTCGGACATCCGGCCTCGAACAGTGATCCACCTTTGATCGGACATTCGACGTCCGCATCAGGTGACCTTTCCATTGTCATCCTACAGTGAACGGCGCTAACCAAATTTCAACCTGGAAACCCTAACCCTGTGATCAGGTTATTCACTTCAGCGTGGACTTGGCAGAATGCCGGATGCTTTGAAAACGGGCAAACCGTGGCTTGATCACAAGACTGGGCGCATGAAGCCGCGCGACATGTTTCCGATCTTCGGTCGGTTTCTCATTGGGCTGATCGCGAGCGTTGGACCAGTATTCGCCAGTCCGGACACATCAAATACTGCCAATATGTGCGATCTTGCAGCAAGCAAGGCTGCGGACGATTGGAACGTTCCTCTCGATGTTCTGCGCGCGATTTCCCGCACGGAAACTGGCCGCGCGATCGGTGGAAAATTGCAACCCTGGCCGTGGACCGTAAACATGGAGGGACACGGGGAATGGTTCGGTGCCGAAGATGAGGCACGCGCCTACGTGTTCCAACATTTCAAACGGGGTGCACGCAGTTTTGACGTCGGTTGCTTTCAGATAAACTACAAGTGGCATGGTGCCGCGTTCCGATCGATCGACGAGATGTTTGATCCTATCCTGAACGCGAACTACGCGGCACGCTTCCTGCGCGATCTTTATCAAGAATTCGGTGACTGGACATCGGCAGCCGGTGCCTTCCATTCGAGGACAAGAACCCACGCGGAGAATTATTCCGCCCGGTTCGAAGAAATCAGGAACACAATGACCGCTTTTGACCAAACGGTTGGTTTGGACGTTCGAAACCCATCTGATCGGCCAGAACGCCAGAGATCTGACCCGTTCTCCAGTTCCGCGCGAGCGCCCCTCATTCGGGGCGGAACAGGGCGCATGGGCTCTCTGGTTCCGTCTCGGAAGTCGGGCTCGGCGAGCCTCCAAGCAATAATCGCGATGAACTCAAGCAGATGACCATGCCGAAAATCAGAGTGAGCGATCTTTTCAGTCCGACAATTCTGCTCGCGTTGGCACTCATGGCCGTCATCGTCATGATGATCCTGCCGGTTCCGGCTTGGGTTCTCGATGTCGGGCTTGCCGCATCGTTCGGTCTGGCGATCTTGATCTTCACGGTGACCCTTTTCATCGAGCGTCCGCTGGATTTTTCAGCCTTTCCCACGATCCTGCTCGCGTCGCTGATGCTGCGGCTCTCCCTGAACATTTCGTCGACCAAGTTGATCATCGGACAGGGGCACACGGGTCCGAATGCCGCCGGCGACGTGATCGAAGGGTTCGCCCAGTTCGTCATGGGCGGAAGCGTGTTCCTCGGCCTGGTGGTCTTTGGCGTTCTGCTGATCGTGAACTTCATGGTCATCACCAAGGGCGCGGCACGAATGGCTGAAGTCGGAGCCAGGTTCGCCCTCGATGGGATGCCAGGCAAGCAACTCGCCATCGACAGCGACATGTCCGCCGGCGCGATCGACCACCAGCAGGCGAAAGAACGCCGCGAGTTGGAGCAGCAGGAGACCACGTTTTTCGGCTCACTGGACGGTGCGTCGAAATTCGTGAAAGGCGATGCGATCGCAGGCCTTCTGATTACGCTTCTCAACCTGGTGATGGGTTTGATCATGGGCGTTGTCGTCCACCAGATGCCTATCGGCTCCGCATTCGAAGTCTACGCCATTCTCACCGTTGGTGACGGGTTGGTGACACAAATCCCCGCCGTCATCATCTCGATTGCGACGGCGTTGCTGCTTGCACGCGGCGGAACCCGCGGCGCCACGGATCTCGCGCTTTTCGATCAGCTCGGACGGCACCCGGCCGCGCTGGCGACGGTAGCGATACTAATGGGCCTTTTCGCCCTGGTGCCCGGACTACCGTTCCTGCCATTCATCATCGGGGGTACCGTTCTGGGCGGCGCGGCCTACATGATGAGGAAGCGAGCCAAGACCAAGTCGGAACAAATCGAAACGGACGAGGTCGAGGTGACGACCCGCAAACCGCTCGGCGATGTGCTTGACCTCGATGATGTGCACCTGGAATTCGCGCCGGATCTCGTCAGCATGATTCTCGACGCAGGCACCGGACTCGACACGAGAATTGCGAATATGCGTACACATGTCGCCTCTGTGTTCGGACTCATCCTGCCCGACATCCGACTCACGGATCAGCCGGAATTGCAGATCGGCACGTATGTCATCCGCGTCCAGGGTGTCGAACAGGCCCGTGGAACGCTGCACCCTGACCTAGTTCTGGCGTTGATGCCCGATGATCACGAAGCGCTGCCCTCGGGAACCGATGTGACCGAACCGGTCTATGGGGCCCCCGCGAGGTGGATCGCGACCAAGGACCAGGAATCCGCCGTGCTGATCGGAGCAACGATCGTGACGCCGCCGGAGATCCTCGCCACACACCTGCTGGAGATCATCAAACAGAATTTCGCCCGCCTGTTGACGCTCAAGTCCCTTCGCCGCCTGCTGGCGGAAATGACACAGTTGTCCGACCCAAGGCGTGCGGAAGCGAACCGCAAACTGCTGGATGAACTTATCCCTGACAAGGTTCCGATAGATACCCTGCACAGCGTCCTGCGCCTGCTTCTGGAAGAGCGGGTTTCGATCCGCAACCTGCCGCTGATCCTCGAAGCCATCGCCGAAGCGCGCCTCGTGACGACCCAGCCCGAAGGCATCTGCGAACAGGTGCGCCAGCGCATGGGATTTCAGCTCGTGTCCGAGCTCAAGCGGGAGGACGGGAGCATTCCGCTGGTTCAACTCGCACCCGAATGGGAGGACACCTTCCAAGCCTATCAGGTGGAATCCACGCAAGGGGCGTTCGACATCGCCTTGCCGCCCGATCTGTTCAACCGTCTCGCCGACGGCATGACCGACCGCCTGAACCAGACATCTCAGCAGGGAATTTTCCCCGCGATCGTGACCTCAACCCGGCGCAGACGCTTCCTGCGCACCATCCTGCGCGCGCGAGGCGTGACGAATCCCGTGCTGTCTTTTGAGGAAATCGGACTGGAAGCACGTCCCGCACTGGTCGGCATGGTCGCCGCGTGATCTCTGTCCCCAATGACCTTCTGACGCTGCTGTCCACCGGCTTGTGGCACAGCATCACAGTGTTCATTCGGGTGTCTGCGCTGGTCTCCGTCATGCCGGCTTTCGGAGAACGAACCGTTCCGATGCGGATCAAGCTGGTCATTGCGATCGCTTTCACTCTGATCATCGCCCCGGCGATACAACCGGTCGATTTGTCCCTCGCGCAACAACATCTCTCGCGAGTGGCGGTAACGGAGGCGATCGTCGGGCTCGCGCTCGGGATCGGGATCAGGCTGTTCGTTTTGGCGCTCCAGACGGCTGGCTCGATCGCCGCCCAATCGACCTCCCTGTCGCAGATCCTCGGTGGCGCTGCCGTGGAACCAATCCCCGCGATGGGATATGTTCTCGTGGTCGGAGGCCTCGCGCTCGCCGTCATGACCGGCCTCCATGTCCATGCGGCGGAGCTCTTGATACGCTCCTATCAGCTGTTTCCGGTCGGCGAATTCCCATTCGCCGCGGACTTGTCCGCCTGGGGGATCGGGCGGGTATCGAACGCCTTCGCACTGGCATTCATGCTCGCAGCGCCCTTCGTGATCACGTCCGTCCTCTACAATCTGACGCTCGGCGTGATCAACCGGGCGATGCCGCAGTTGATGGTCGCCTTCGTCGGCGCACCGGTGATCACCCTGGGCGGAATCTTCATCCTGTTCCTTTGCGCCCCGATCATGCTCGCCGTCTGGTCGGAGGCACTGGCGAACTTCTTCCAGGCCCCGATGGATTCTGGCAGATGAGCGGCGCACCCGACGACGATACCGAGAAGTCCCACGAAGCGACTCCGCAGAAGCTCCAGAAAGCGCGCGAGAAAGGCGAGGTCGCGAAATCGACCGATCTGTCAGTGGCCGCAGCCTATGCCGGTCTCGTGCTGGCTGCCGTGGCGGTCGGCGCGCAATCGCTGAGCACCCTCGGCACCACGCTGATGGTTCTGATCGATCGATCGGATACGTTGTCGAACCTCGTTCTCACCGGCCCAGCCACCGCCCCGATCGGAGGGTTGCTTGCCGCGATCGCCTCGCCTCTGGCTCCGTGGTTCCTCGTTCCCGCCGTCGCCGTTCTCCTGTCGATCCTTGCACAACGCGCCTTCGTCGTCGCGCCGACCAAGATCGCTCCGAAACTGTCGCGGATCTCGATCATCTCGAACGCCAAGAACAAGTTCGGCCGATCAGGGCTGTTCGAGTTCGCCAAGAGCTTCACCAAGCTCGTTCTCTACTCGATCTGCCTGGGCCTGTTCCTGCAGCTTCGCTTGCCCGAGATCATTGCGACCACGGGTTCCAGCCCGCAGATGGCCGTGTCGCAGCTGGTGCGCCTCTGTGTCGAGTTCATGTTCCTCGTACTGCTGATCTCCATCACCATCGGTGGGATCGACGCGATCTGGCAGCACAAGGAACATCTGAGAAAGAACATGATGTCGCACAAGGAAGTGATGGACGAGGCCAAGGAGGCCGAAGGCGACCCGCACATGAAAAACCAGCGGCGGCAGCGTGGGCAGGAGATCGCAATGAACAGGATGATGGCCGATGTACCCACGGCAGACGTGGTCATCGTCAATCCGACTCACTATGCTGTCGCGTTGAAATGGAGCCGGGCCCCCGGTGCAGCACCGATCTGTGTGGCCAAGGGTGTGGATGAAGTCGCCGCCTCGATCCGGGAATGCGCGACACTTGCGGGCGTGCCGATCCATCGCGATCCTCCGACAGCGCGCGCCCTGCACGCGACCGTCGAGCTTGGGCAGGAAATCCCCGAAGCCCAGTTCCGCGCCGTCGCCGCGGCGATCCGTTTCGCGGAACGGATGCGCCAGCGCGCCAAGGAGAGAGGACAATGACACAGGACAAACTCGCCCGGATGGCAGACGTGACCAAGGCGATCTACATGACAGAGTTTCAGAAGGTCCAAGGCTTGCTCGAAGAAGAGGCCCGGCTGCGCAAGGAACTGGCGCGCCTTCGTGCGCAATCCGAGCAGGGTCGCGAGACCTTGCAGACCGATCCTTCGATGCAGGCTGTCGGTGCTGATCTTCTATGGCAGTCCTGGCTGAACAGGACGCAGCGACAGCTGAACATGGATCTTGCCCGCGTCATGGCAAGAAAGCTTACGGCGATGGACCGCGTTCGTCGTGCCTTTGGAAAGCAGTCGGCCGTTCAATCCATGCTTGAAACACGCGACAGGGAGCGGCGGGAAAAGGCCCGGAAGAAAGCCTTGGAAACGCTTCTGAACCGCCACGTCTGACATGGGTCGGCCGCGCCCTGCGAAAGCCCGCCGCGACTGCGACCGGCGCGTCGAAGCGTCAACTCCTATCAGGTGTCCTGGCGGGAAATGTCCGTGATCAGCACATTCTCGACCTCGGAGCCAAGTTCGCGACGCGCGACGTCGCGCAGCGACCTGCGCAACACGTCGAGCATTTCAGCGTCCGTGAAGGAGCCGTTGAATCCTCCCATGTTCGCGTGGTCGAACAGCACTTGCAGAAACGAGTCGCGCAATTTCGGTTCACGGTTGAAGACGGCATCGTTCATCGGCACCCGCGTCTCGAGGCTCAGCGACAGAACCACGAGAGACGCGACCCGTTCATCACGAATGATCGGGATCACGAACTGGTTGTTCAGCTTTACGAATTCGGTCACCGATTTCTCACCGTCAGCCCCCTCATCCACAGCGGCGTGATCGTCGTCGGGTTTTTCCTCGTGGCTCCCGGCCTCTTCCGGCGGCTCCTTCGGCGCCAGAAGAAGTCCGGACCCCACGCCGCCGCCGACACCGACGAGCAGCATCACAACGGGAAGAAGTTTCGCCAGCATTGCAGGCTCCTCTAGAACGGCAGAACTGTGTCGAGAATCTGCTGACCATAGCGCGGCTGCTGCACGTCGGTGATCTGGCCGCGCCCACCGTAGGACACGCGCGCCGAGGCGATCTTGTCATAGGTGACCTCGTTCTTGCGCGAAATGTCCTCCGGCCGCACGTAGCCGGTGACCAGCAACTCCCGGAGCTCGAAGTTGACGCGCAACTCCTGGGATCCGGCGATGGCGAGCACGCCATTGGGAAGAACGTCGACGATCGTGGCGGCGACCCGAAGGGTCAGCTTTTCCTTGCGTTTGACCGACCCCTTGCCGGTGGTCTTGCTCGTGGAGTCGAGCTCGACCGCCTCGGCCATCGAGGCCCCGTCCGGCAGGCTATCGTCCAACCTCTGCGGCAGGCCGAACAGGTCACCCATGCCGAGACTTTCAGAACCCGAGCGCGAGCGCGCCGTATCGTTGCTGATCTCGGCCTTCTCGTCGATCTCGATGACGACGGTCATGATATCCCCCTTCGTCATGGCGCGCCGATCTCCCAGCAACGATTGCCGCTCGCCGCTCCACAACGAGGCCTGATCGACCGTACGCTGTGGCTGGGTGCGCAGCGGCAGGCCGGGCATCAGCATCGCCACATGTTCGGATGTTTCCGTATTCGGCGTGAAGGACGGCGGTTTGCCGAGATGGTCTAGGCGACCGCAGGCACTGACGGCGACGAGACCGCCGAGAAGCAGGAAGGGAAACGGATGGACTCGTGGCATCATTGAACCTCTATGGAGCCGTCGCTCTGGATGCGACCTGAAACGGTTGTGCGCGACGACAGGTTCATCGCGCGGATGATTTCGCCTTCCGACCCCCGGCCAAGCGCGCGGCCTTCGGTGGCGATTCTCAGACCGCCCTTCAGGAACACCAGCGTCACGAGGTCGTTTCGGCTGACGATCGCGGGAGGCCCGACATCTCCGGGCCGAACCGGTCGTCCGGCGTATAGTGCAACCCTGGCTTCCTGACCGACAATGTCGCGCACATCCGACAAGGCGCCCTCGATCTCGACATCCTTCGGCACGAGATCGTCGGCGGACACGATCTCCTTGGCGCGAATGGTTCGCACCGGCACGAGGATGTCGGCCGTCAGCTCGGGAGCGGTCAGCAGACATGCGGCGAAAATCAGGTATCTGCCTGTCATCGGATCTGCGTCGTCGCGCCCATCATCTGGTCGGCGGCCGAGATCACCTTGGCGTTCATCTCATAACCCCGCTGCGCCTCGATCAGCTCGGTCACCTCGCGCACGGCGTCGACCGAACTGGCTTCGAGATAGCCCTGCCGCAGGGTTCCGAGACCATCTTCGCCGGGCGTGGAGACCAGCGCGGGCCCCGAGGCCTCGGTCTCCTGGAACAGGTTGCTGCCGATCGCCTCGAGCCCCTTGGCGTTGGTGAAACCGGCGACCGAGAACTGGCCCAGAAGCTGGCCTTCGGCACTGTCGGAGAAATAGGCATAGACCTCGCCCGCCGCATTGATCGAAATGCTGTTGGCATCGGTCGGAATCACGATCTCGGGTGCCACGGTGTGCCCGTCCGACGTGACGATCAGCCCTTCGGCCGAGCGTTTCAGGCTGCCGTCGCGCGTGTAGGCGGACTGGCCGGAGGGCAGCGTCACCTCGAGATACCCCTTGCCCTCGATCGCGATGTCGAGATCGTTGCCGGTTTCCTCCAGCGCGCCTTGCGCGAGGTGGATGGTCACGGCACTCGGCCGCACGCCAAGCCCCAGCTGGACACCCGTCGGCAGAACCGTCCCGTCCGAAGCGTTCACCGTGCCCGCCCGCGACACCTGCTGATAGTGCAGGTCGGCGAATTCGGCCCGGCGGGCGTTGTAGCCGGTGGTGTTCATGTTGGCCAGGTTGTTCGAGATCGTCTCGACGCGCAGCTGCTGCGCGCTCATCCCGGTGGCTGCAATCTTCAAGGCTCGCATGAGGGGTCTCCTGTGCGGGTGTTACTTCATCAGGGTCTTGGCGGCGTTCCGGATGCGCTGGTCTTCGGTCTCGAGAAAGCTCTGACCCATCTCATAGGCGCGCTGGATGTCGATCATGCGGGCGATCTGCAGGATCGGATTGACGTTCGACCCTTCAACGAAGCCCTGAAGAACGCGTGCGTCCTCGGCCGGTTCGAACCCGTCATCGGCCCGGAACATGACCCCGTCCTCGCGCACCATGGCGAGCGGATCGGTCGGGCGAACAAGACCGATTTGCCCGAGCAGCCGTCCATCGACGCTGAGCGTTCCGTCGGATGACACACTGATATCCGCTGCATCGGGTGGAACGAAGACCGGCGCACCGCCGGCATCAAGCACGCGATACCCGTCCGGCGTGACCAGGTCACCATCGGCATTTGTGGCGAAACTGCCCGCGCGGGTCAGACGCTCGCCGCGCGGCGTTTCGACCAGAAAGAACCCGTCGCCCTCGATCGCGAAATCCATGTTGCCGTTGGTCTGGGTCAGGCTGCCCTGCTCCATCGAGGTGTTGCGCACGCGGGCCTGGCTCATCGACAGCGAGGACTGGTCCGGCGCGGATCGAACGAACTCCGAGAAGATCAGCCCCTCCTGCCGATAACCGGTGGTCGCCGCGTTGGCGATGTTGTTGGCGACGATGCGCATTTCGCGCATCAGGCCCGACTGGCGGGAAAGGGTCACGTATCCGGCGGCTTCCATCAGGAACCTCCAACGATCAGGGGAATGATATGGCCATCGAAGAACGACAGCAGGGATTGGGTCATGAAGCCCATGGACAGCCAGAACACGATGACGATGGCGGCCAGCTTCGGCACGAAGGTCAGGGTCATTTCCTGAATCGAGGTGAGCGCCTGAAACAGACCGATCACAAGGCCGGTCACCAGCGCCACGGTCAGAATCGGAATCGAGACCGTGACCGCAACCCAGAGCCCCGCCCGCAGCGTGTCATAGAAGACGCCTTCGGTCAGCATGGTCAGACCGGCATCCGCAGGATTTCCTGGTAGGCCTCGACCACCTTGTTGCGCACGGTGATCGCGGTCTCGACCGCCAGTTCGGTCTGCGCCAGGGCCTGCACCAGGGCGTGCGGATCGGCATCGCCGGTCATCGCGGCCATGGCGGTGTTCTCGCTGTGCTGCAGGGTGGCGGCGAAATCCTGGAAGGCCGACTTGATCTGCGCGCCCGCACCGCCGCCATCGGGGTCGGTCTGGGTTGCGGGTCGGGCCGCCGCGTAATTCTGAACCGCGGAAAGACTGCGAACATCCATTCTGGATCTCCTTGTTATTTGCGTAGCAGGTCCATCAGGCTCGAGGACATCTGCCTCGCCTGGTCGAACATCTTGAGGTTGGCTTCGTAGCTGCGTTGCGCTTCGCGCGCGTCGGCGATCTCGATCATCAGGTCGACGTTCGAGCCTTCGTAGTGCCCGGTGTCGTCGGCCAGAGGGTGGGAGGGGTCGTAGATCCGGTCGAGATCGCTCCGGTCGAGCTGAACCCGACCGACCGAAACCTCGCGCGAGGCGTCAAGCCCGCGCGCTGCCTCGAAGGACACCGATTTGCGGCGATAGCCCGGCGTATCGGCGTTCGAGATATTCTCGGACACGTGGCGCAACCGTTGCGCCTGGGCTTTCAGCGCGCTCGCGGACACGGCGAGGGAGTTTGAAAAATCGCTCATCTCATGCGCCCTCAGGTCCGACCGAGACTGGTGCGCAGGATGTTCAGCGACGACTTGTAGATCGCGATCGCCCGGTCGTGCTGCCGCTTCGTCTCGACGCCCTTCAGGATTTCCAGTTCGACGGAAACCGAGTTCCCGTTCGGATCGGTCTGCGCATCCGTAGTGAAGCTCTGCCACCCGCCGGCCCCGGCCGCACCATCCAGGTGGCCGGCGCGGCTGGCGCGCATTCCGCTCGTCCGGTCGCCTTGGACCACGTCGGCGAAAGCGGTTATGTCCTGCGCCTTGTAACCCGGCGTATCGGCGTTCGCGATATTCTGCGAGACGACCGCCTGCCGGTGTCCTGCATGTGTTGCCATGGCGTGCGCCACGTTAAAGACGTTCAATCCTTGGAACATCGGGGCTTCTCCCTCGATCGATTTCAATCAAGGCTTAACCCCGATTCGTTTAGAAACAGTTGTCAGCGAACAAAAGGAGATCGCAGGGCATGACGGCTGATTTCAGAACGCTGGCGCAAGAGATCGCGACCGCCCGGCTGGCCCGGCCGATGGGGCGCGTGGTCGGTATACAGGGGGGCGCGGTACAGATATCCGGCCTCGCGGACAGCGCCCATATCGGCGACCACCTGATCCTCAAGCGCGATCCCGGCACGCCGCTCAAGGGCGAGGTTCTGCAGATCGAGCGCGATATCGTGCACATGTTGCCCGATTCCGCCCCGGATGGTGTCGCGATCGGCGACCGGGCGGTTCTGCTCGAAATCGAAGGATTCGCCGCCGGGGACCACTGGATCGGCCGCGTGATCGACCCTTATGGCCGGCCGCTCGACGGCCAGCCCCTGATGCGTGGTGGTGTATCGCGCGACCTCATGTCGGCTCCACCCCCGGCCGTGGCACGCCGCCCGCTCGGAACGCGGGTGGAAACCGGCCTGTCGGTGCTCAACACGGTGCTGCCCATCGTCGAGGGGCAGCGCGTCGGCCTGTTCGCCGGTTCGGGTGTCGGCAAGTCCCGCCTGCTGGCCGATCTCGCGCGCAACATGCAGGCCGACGTCGTGGTCATCGCGCTGATCGGCGAGCGGGGCCGCGAGGTCAACGATTTCGTCGACCGCGTTCTGGGACCGGAGGGCATGAAACGGGCCGTCGTCGTCGCCGCGACCTCGGACCAGTCCGCCCTGACACGGCGTCGCTGCGCCTGGGCGGCGATGACCGTCGCCGAGCATTTCCGCGACCAGGGCCGCAACGTGCTCTTTCTGGCGGACTCTGTCACACGGTTTGCCGAGGCGCATCGCGAGATTGCCGTGTCCAGTGGCGAAGCGCCAGCCCTGCGCGGCTTCCCGCCCTCGGTCACGCCCCTGATCACCGCGCTCTGCGAACGGGCCGGTCCCGGAACCGCGGGGCAGGGCTTCATCACCGCCGTGTTCAGCGTGCTGGTCGCCGGCTCGGACATGGACGAGCCGATCGCCGACATCCTGCGCGGGGTGCTCGACGGACATATCGTGCTGGACCGGTCGATCGCGGAACGCGGACGATTCCCCGCGATCGACGTGGGCCGCTCGGTCTCCCGCTCACTCCCGGATGCCGCCAGCGACGCCGAGAACGAACTGATCCTGTCGGTGCGCAAGATGCTCGGCGCCTACGAGCAATCCGCGGTCATGATCACGGCCGGGCTCTATGCCGAAGGCGCCGATCCGGTGCTGGACCAGGCGGTCAAGCTCTGGCCCGAGCTTGACGCCTTCTTCGCCAAGCCCGATCCCTCGGGCATCCGCAACAGCTTTGACAGGCTGGGCCTCATCCTGCGGCGGGCACAGGCTCCGGCGAGCCTGCGCGCCAGGTAGCGTTCCGGATCAGAACCAGTCAGCGGCCATGTCAAAGGCGCTCTGGTCGTTGTCCATCAGGATTTCGGCCCAATGCTCCGTGCGCACCAGTTCACGCCGATAGAAGTAGCGGGCGGCCTGATGCTTGCCGCGCAGGAAATCGCTGTCGCCGTCCCGCGCCGCGACACTTCGCGCCGCTTCGGTGATCCGCAGCCACATCCAGCCCATGACCACGTGGCCGAAACAGTCCAGATAGAGGGTCGCGTTGGCCAGACCCCGCTCCGGATCAGACTGGACAGCCTGCGCGAGATGCGCCGTCACGCGCGCCAGACGCTCGAGCGCCTGACCAAGCGGTGCCGCAAGCTCCGAGTCCGCGGCCGCCTCGATATCTGCGCGAATCACCGCGGACAGTTCCCGCAGTCCGGCGCCGCCATCGATCAGAACCTTGCGCCCCAACAGGTCCAATCCCTGGATCCCGTGGGTGCCCTCGTGAATCGGGTTCAGCCGGTTGTCGCGGTAATAGCGCTCGACCGGATAGTCCCGCGTGTATCCCGCACCGCCCAGCACCTGGATGGCGTGTTTGTTGGCCTCCAGACAAAACTCGGAAGGCCAGGACTTGGCGATCGGCGTCAACAGCCCCAGCACCGCCGCGGCCGAGGCATCCCCAGCGCGCTCGCGGTCCACCAGTGTCGCGCAGAGCAGCGCCAGCGCCAGCGCCGGTTCGACACTGGCCTTTTGCGCCAGAAGCAGGCGGCGCACATCGGCATGATCGACGATCGGCACCTGCGCCGTGGTCGGGTCCTTCGCCCCCGGCGCGCGGCCCTGCGGCCGCTCGCGCGCATAGGCGAGCGAGGATTGATAGCCCGCCTGCCCCAGCGCCGTCGCGCCCATCCCGACGCCGATCCGCGCCTCGTTCATCATCTGGAACATATAGCCCAGCCCCCTGTGCGGCTCGCCCAGCAACTCGCCCACGCAATCGCCCGCATCGCCGAAATTCAGCGCGCAGTTCGTCGTCGCACGGTATCCCATCTTGTGGTTCAACCCGGCCAGCGTCACGTCGTTGCTGCTGCCGTCCTCGCGTTTCTTCGGCACGATGAACAGCGAGATTCCCTTCACGCCCGGAGGCCCGCCGGGGATCTTGGCCAGCACCAGGTGGACGATGTTTTCGCTCAGCTCGTGATCGCCACCCGAGATCCACATCTTGCGACCGCTGATCCGGTACCGGCCATCCTCCATCGGCTCGGCGCGCGTGGTGATGTCCGACAGCGACGACCCCGCCTGCGGCTCGCTCAGACACATGGTGCCGAAGAACCGCCCTTCGACCATCGGCGCCAGGTAGCGCCGCTTCTGTTCCTCGGTGCCGAAACTCTGGATCAACCGGCCCGCGCCTACGGTCAGAAGGCCATAGCCCGCAAGCGACACGTTGGAGGCCGCAAAGATGAACGCCGCCGCCTGGTGCACCGTTTCGGGCAGGCCCATCCCGCCATGCGCGGGGTCGAACCCGGCCGCAATGAACCCGGCCTGAACGAAAGCATCGACCGCCGGCTTGACCGGCGCGGGCAGCACCGCGCGCTTGTCGACGAAGCGCGGCTCCTCCTCGTCGATCTGGCGCCCCACCGGCAGGAAGTAATCCGTGGCGATCTGGTCCGCGGTGTCGAGAATTCCTTCCACCGCCTCACGGTCGAGATCTTCCGAAGCGATCACCTCGTCCAGCCGGGCGACCTCCCACAGCTGGAACAGCAGATCCTGTCGGTCATACGCGCGCATCCGGGCCTCCTTCAAAGGTTTCGGAGAGTGTAGCCCGCTGTCCCGCCTCGGGGCCAGTTGTCGCCGTTCGTGACGCTGCGGCAGTTGAGTTTGCCCGGCAAAGCGCCTATCTCGGCCCAATCGCACGCGGCGCATCCAAAGGACGACACATTGGCCAATCATCTCTATCAGAACGATCTGCCCGACGGGCTGGACCTCGGGCCTGTGGTCGCCATCGACTGCGAAACCATGGGACTGAATCCGCATCGCGACCGGCTCTGCGTGATCCAGATGTCCGGCGGCGACGGCGAGGCGCATGTGGTCCAGGTGGAAAAGGGCCAGCGCAGCGCCCCCAACATCACCGCGATGCTGGAAAATCCCGACGTGCTGAAGCTGTTTCACTTCGGCCGGTTCGACATCGCCGTGATGTACCACGCTTTCGGCGCACTGGCCGCGCCGGTCTATTGCACCAAGATCGCCAGCCGCCTCGTGCGCACCTATACCGACCGGCACGGGCTCAAGAACCTGACCCAGGAACTGATCGGCGTCGACATCAGCAAGCAGCAGCAGATGAGCGATTGGGGCGCCGAGACGCTCACCGACGCACAGATCGACTATGCCGCCTCCGACGTGCTCTACCTGCACAGGTTACGCGACGAACTCGACGCGCGGCTGAAGCGCGAAGGACGCACCGATATCGCGCAGTCCTGTTTCGATTTCCTTCCCACCCGGGCGCGGCTCGACCTCGCCGGCTGGCCGGAAACCGACATCTTCGCGCATTCATGACCAGCAGCTTCCAGAACACGGGCCGCCGGGTCGTCGGCATCGAGGCCCACGCGCTCACCCTGCTCGAACAGAGCCTCGACGACAGCTTCGACCGCGCGGTCGAACTTCTGCTCAATGCGACCGGCCGGGTGATCGTCAGCGGCATGGGCAAATCCGGCCACATCGCGCGCAAGATGGCCGCGACCTTCGCCAGCACCGGCACGCCCGCGCATTTCGTGCACCCGGCCGAGGCCAGCCACGGCGATCTCGGGATGATGGCGCAGGGCGACGTGGTCCTGGTCCTGTCCAACTCGGGCGAGACGCCGGAACTGGCCGACCTGGTCGCCTATACCCGTCGGTTCGGAATCCCGCTGATCGGCGTCGCCGCGCGGGCGGAATCGACCCTGCTGCGGCAGTCGGACGTGGCGCTTCTCCTGCCCCGCGCCGAGGAAGCCTGCGGCACCGGCATCGTGCCAACCACTTCGACCACGATGACCCTGGCGCTTGGCGACGCGTTGGCCGTGGCGCTGATGGAACACCGCGCATTCACCCCCGAAAACTTCCGCGAGTTCCACCCCGGCGGCAAGCTGGGCGCGCGCTTGTCCAAGGTGCGCGATCTCATGCACACCGGGGATGCGTTGCCGCTGGTCGACGCAGATACGCCAATGTCCGACACGTTGATCGAAATCAGTCAGAAAGGGTTCGGCGTGGCAGGCGTTCGCGACAGCGACGGAAACCTTGCCGGAATCATCACGGACGGTGATTTGCGGCGCAAGATGGACGGGCTTCTGTCCAACGACGCCGGAGCCGTCATGACGCCTGGCCCCCGCACTATCGGACCGGACGCTCTGGCCGAAGAGGCGGTAGCCCTGATGACCATGCCCACGCCAAGGATCACCTGCCTCTTCGTGGTCGACCCGGACGGGCCGGCCAAACCGCTCGGTCTGCTGCATATCCACGACTGCCTGCGGGCCGGTCTGGGCTGATCAGGGCGCGGCGTGGACCGGTATTCCCGCACCGTCGCCTTTCTCAAGGTGCTGCTGCCGTTGCTGGCGCTGGCGATCCTCGCGACCGTGTTCCTTCTGTCGCGCACCGACGGGCCGAACGCGAACATCCCCTTCGCCGAAGGTGACATCACCGAACGGGTGCGCGATCAGCGGATCACCCGCCCGTTCTTTTCCGGCGTCACCGACAAGGGCGAGGAGATCACCGTCGACGCCGATGCCGCCCGTCCGGGCACCGCAGACAGGCCCGGCGGCGCCGACAACATCCGGGCCACGATCAAGATGACCGGCGGCACGAGCATACTGCTGGAATCCGACTCCGGCGCGATCGACCCGACCGGTGATGTCGTGATGCTGACAGGCGACGTCCGGATCACCAGCTCGACCGGACTGCACGTGCAGACCGAGGCGCTGAACGCCGCGCTCAGCGGCGTGCGCGCCGACACACCGGGCCGCGTCACCGGCACCGGGCCGATGGGCCGTTTCACCGCGGGACGGATGGAGATCGGCGCAAAAAGCGATGAGGAGGATGTGCACATGCTTTTCAAGGACGGCGTCAACCTGATATACGAACCCCAAAAGTTGAAAGACAATTAGTGTTCCGGATTGCCGTTCTCGTTTTTCTCGTGGTCCTCTGGCCGGGTGTCGCTGCGGCGCAGGGCACTCAGGTTGCGTTCGGCGCGATCAAGGCAGACCCGACGCTGCCCGTCGAAGTCACCTCCGACACGCTCGACGTGAACCAGACCGACGGCTCGGCCGTGTTCAAGGGTAACGTCCTGATCGGACAGGGTGAAATGCGCATGTCCGCGCAACGTGTGCTGGTGATCTACAACCAGGAGCGCGGCGGCATCCAGCGCCTGCAGGCCACCGGCGACGTGGTGCTGGTCAGCGGCCCGGACGCGGCCGAGGCGGACCGCGCCGACTACAGCATCGACACCGGCGTGATCGTGATGACGGGCGACGTGCTGCTGACCCAGGGCCGCAACGCGCTCACCTCCGACGAGATGACGGTCAACCTGACCACCGGCACCGCCAATATGGTGGGCCGCGTCAAGACAATCCTGCAGCCGGACGAAGACAATTGAGCGGCCCCGACCTCAGCGTCACCGAGGGCTCTCCGGGCCTCAGGATCGAGCGCCTGCGCAAGTCCTATCGCAAACGCCTGGTGATCCGCGACGTGTCGATGTCGCTCGACCGCAGCGAGGTCGTCGCCCTGCTCGGCCCGAACGGATCGGGCAAGACCACGACCTTCTACGCGATCGCCGGGTTGGTGTTTCCCGAGGCCGGAAAGGTCACGATCGACGGGCAGAACGCCACCGCGCTGCCGATGTATCGCCGGGCGCGCATGGGCATCGGCTACCTGCCGCAGGAGATGTCGATCTTCCGCGGCCTGAGTGTCGAGGACAACATCTCGGCCGTGCTCGACATCTCGCAGAGCGACCACCACAAGCGGCGCGAACGACTCGAGGAACTGCTGTCGGATTTCTCGATCGAGCACCTCCGCCGGGCGCCGGCGCTGGCGTTGTCGGGTGGTGAGCGCCGCCGCGTCGAAATCGCCCGCTGCCTCGCCGCCGATCCGAAATACCTGCTGCTCGACGAACCCTTCGCCGGTGTCGACCCGATCTCGGTCGGCGATATCCGCCATCTCGTCGCCGACCTCAAGAAGCGCGGAATCGGCGTGCTGATCACCGATCACAACGTCCGCGAAACGCTGGAAATCGTCGATCGCGCCTATATCCTGCACGACGGTCAGGTGCTGATGTCGGGCACCCCCGCGGACGTGGTCGAGAACGAGAACGTGCGCCGCGTCTACCTCGGCGAGAACTTCCGAATCTCCTGAAATCGAACCGGAAATCGCGCCCTAAGCGCGGGTTTTGATTGACTCTTACCCTGTCTGTCGCCTCAAATGGAGCCATGGCAAATGATCTGTCTGATGTGGTCTTGCGTCCGGTCGTCGATGAAGGCAAAGGCCGGTTTCATCGGGCGGATCGGCCAACCCCTCTCATCCGGTCCTGACCCGCGCCCGCAACACGCGCGCAGCCCGTTCGGATGATTAAAGCGAAGGAGACCATATGCGTTATCAAATCAGCGGAAAACAGATCGATATCGGCGAAGCGCTGCAAACGCACGTCAAGACCGAACTCAGCGACGTCGTCCAGAAATATGCGGAACGTCCGACCGATGCGAACGTGATCTTTTCCCGCTCGGCCAGCGAATACGCCTGCGAGGCAACCATCCACCTGTCGACCGGTCTCACCGCCAATGCGCGCGCGCAGGCGCACGAGATCTATGCCGCCTTCGAGAAATGCGCCGACAAGCTGGAGAAGCAGCTGCGCCGCTACAAGCGCCGTCTCAAGGACCATCACAAGGACCGCTCCGAACCGGTTGAACTCTTCGGCGCGTCTTCCTACATCCTGGCATCGGAAGAAGTCGGAGAGGATGCCGAGCCGGACTCGCTGCAGCCCATCATCGTCGCCGAGATGGAAACCAAGATTCCCTCGCTGTCGGTGGGCGAGGCCGTGATGCAGATGGAACTGGCCGGCGCGCCGGTGCTGGTCTTCCGCAACGAGGCCAAACAGGGTCTGAACGTCGTGTACCGACGCGAAGACGGCAACATTGGGTGGATTGACCCCTAGGCGTCGATGAATTACCCCGCGCCCGACACCAGCGACTAGTGGAGATTTCACGATATGGACCTGTCCGCCATTCTCAAGCCCGAGGCCGTCAAGGTGTTCTCGGCCGCGTCGAGCAAGAAACGGCTGTTCCAGGAAATCGGTGACGTCGCCCACTCTGCCTATGGCCTGTCCGCCTCGGATACGGTCGAGGCGCTGCTGGAACGCGAAAGCCTTGGCCCCACGGGTGTGGGCCATGGTGTCGCGCTGCCCCATGCCCGGCTCGAGGAAATCGACAAGGTCGTCGGGGCCTTCGTGATGCTGGAAAAGCCGATCGACTTCGGCGCCGTCGACCGCCAGCCGGTCGATATCGCCTTCGCGCTCTTCGCGCCCAACGATGCCGGTGTCGATCATCTCAAGGCGCTCGCGCTGGTCTCCCGCACCCTGCGCGAACCCGCGCTCTGCGCCAAGCTGCGCGCCAATCTCGACCCCGGCACGCTCTACGCCCTGCTGACCGAGTCGCAGTCGGTTCAGGCCGCCTGACCCGGGCGCCACGGCCCGAATCCGAACATGACATAGTCGCGCTGGTAGACATCGGACACCAGCTCTTCCATCTTTTCGTCGTAGATGTCCGCCAGGATTTCGGCGCCCGCGGGCGCGATCCGCGCCAGCGGCGTGGCCGGGTCGCGCCCCGCGCTCTCGGCCAGGATCGGCAGCATGTGCGCCAGCTCCTCCTCGCGCAGCACGAAATCGGGCGGCGTCACGGCGGCGAACCCGCCCAGCACCGCGGATTGCGTCGCCCAGGCGCCATCGGTCCGGATCGCCGTCTGCCCGGCCAGGTTGGATCGCACGAACGCCAGGAACACCTCGAACGCCTGGCGATGCCGGGCCATGTCTCCCTCCGCCCGCAGGTCGCCATCCGGCAGTTTCAGGCCGAACTGGCGGCGCAACGTCTCGCGCACGCGCAGGAACGCGCCGGAACCGGTCGACAGGATCCGCTCGCAGAACACATGATGAGCCCGCGCGACCGGGTGCCGGACCACGGTAAAGCCGCGATGGCCCGGATGCGCCCGCATCCATTGCCTCAGCTGTTTCTGGGTCATGCCCGCGTGCAGCTCCTGCCGCGTCACCCCGTCCAGCGCCGCCAGCCAGTCCGCAATCTCGTCCTCGGCGCCGCCCTTGATCGGCATGTGGAACAGCCCGGCCTCCGCCGCGGCGACGTATGTCGGCACCGCGGGTCCCCGGCGCGGCTCGAACTCGGGCGTACGCGACAGATCGAACCGGTCGAGCCCGGCAATCGCCGGGCCGATCGCCTCGGGATTTGACACCTTGTCGGCCACCGCTCCCGGGTTCTGTGGCTTCAGCACCCGGTCGATGCGGTCGAGTCGACCTTCCACACCCAGCCAGTGCGCCAGCCCGTTCAGGACCTCGACGCTCTGCAGATCGTCATACCCGATATGGAACGCGGTCTGCCCACTGACCTGCAGTGCCGACTGGATCTGCTGCTGAAACGATTGCGCCGCTTCCAGGTGCCGTTCGAATTCGCCCGCATCGAAATCCACACGGGCCGCCTTGCGCCGCTTGATGTCGGTCAGCTTCCATTGGCCGGTCTCGCGCGCGATCTTCCACGAGATGTAGCTGTCCAGCGGGTTGCGGGTCAGTACGATCTTGGCGCAGCGCGGATCGCGCAACACCAGGGCCATCGCCCGCTGGTCGTGATCGTGAAACAGTCGGAACCCACCAAGCCCACCGGGCGCGTGGCGGATCGCCTCGATCAACCGGTGCGGATCGGCGTCGCGCGCGTCGCGGTCGATCCCCAGCAGCTCCGATTGCTTGGGGTAGCCGACGAAATGCGGGTTGAAGATCTCGCCGTGACAGCACAGCCCGTCGATGGCATTCAGATTCGCCTCGAGGAAATTCGACCCGGTGCGCATCCCGGCCAGGACGACAAAGCAGTCAAACCGGTCGGTCATCTGAGGCCGTTCGCACGAGATATGGTTTGCTCGGGCGTTCGAATCCGCCGTCGATGTGCGGATCGACCGGGAAATCGCCCATCAGGTGCGGATGCATGCCCTGGTTCTTCAGCTTCTGCAGGAACTCGGCGAACCCCGTCAGGTCGACGAGGCTCGGTGCCTCGCGCAGCCGTTGCGGGCTGGATTGGCCGATCATGTCGACGATCTCGCGCAGCGGCTCCGACGGGACATGGATGAACTCCGCCATGCTCCAGACGCGCACCTGCGCCTTGGCATCGACCGCCCGCAGCGCCTTCAGATGGTCGCTCTCGATCTTCTGCAACCGGGCCGCCTCCCGCCGGATCTCAGGGAACGTCCGGTTCGACCGGAACAGCGGCACCGCCCAGGCTCCCGAGACCACCGCGATGCGCGCGTTGCCGTCCTGCGCGAGCAGCGGCCCCAGGCGCGGATCGTCCGCCGGCCCGTACTGAAAGCACTGCCGCGTTCCGCGCGTGTTCCAGATCAGGCTGCTCAGAAAGGCCTCGGGCGCGTAATCCCGCTTGGCCGCGCTGTCGCAAAGCCCGCCCTCGATCACCCGCAGCCCATCGGCGAACGCGACCCGGTCCGGCGCGAACAGATGCCCGTGCACCCGCGCGCCGGTCTGCGCGGCGAGCCAGCTGTCGAAATCGGTGAACAGCTCGGCCAGGCCCTGCAGCACGAAATAGGGCGCCGCGGTCCGCGCGCTGTCCCAGGCCGGGTCGGGCCTCCGGCTCTGCATGAACAGCCCGGGCCGGCCCCGGGTTCGCCGCTCGACGGCGCGCGCAAAGACCCGGTCGATCTTGCCCGGGTTCGGCTCCCTGCGGCAGGCCGGCTCTCCGCCGTCCTTAAGGAAGGCACGATAGAGCCCGTCCGCTTGCGGCCAGATCTTGCGCGCGACGAAACAATCCGACCGGCGCAGCAGTTCGAGGTGATCGTCGTAGAACACATGCGGCTTGCCCTGAAAATCGAACTTCGACAACGTCAGCGACCGGCTTTCGATCTGCCGTCCGTGGCGCCGCACGAGGGTCTGGAAATAGCTTTCGTCAGGAATCCACACCCTTCGGAAAAACCGTTCATGCGCCGCCCGGTCCGGCGACCCAAGGATCGCCGTCAGGGTCTGGCGGGTCAGGCACCACCACTGGCTTCCCATATGCGGCACCAGACCCTCGGGAAAGCGGCGGCGCAACCGCAGCAGCCGTTGCATCCGCACATAGGCGTCGAACAGGCGACGCTGGCGTTTCCACGCAAAGGGGAACCGCAGGGTGAACCGCTCCTCGTTCAGCCCGCCGACAGGCCAGGCCACGTCCGCCGTCGTGGCGCTTTCGATGAAGTCCGTCCGGGGCCGCGCACCGAGATAGGCCACCAGTTCCCGCACCGGGCGAAGCGGCAGGCAGGCACCCGAGGCGAGATAGACATGTTGAACATCGGGAAAGCTTTCCAGCAGCATCTCGGCGGCCGCCTGCGACGCACCGACAAGGCTCCAGGTGCCCCACTCGCAATGACGGCGGGCGCAGAACCGTACCAGCGGATCATCCGCCAGCGCGGTGCGGAACGCGGCGTGGCAGGTGGGCGGCACGTTGGAATCCACATGCAGCACGACGGGGCATCCCGCCGCCGTCCAGTGCCGGACGACCTGTTCGGCGCGTCCCAACGCCTCGTGCACCAGCATCGCCACCCCGACGGTCACGCCCAGTTCCCCTTGGACATCAGGCCCAGGATCTCGAGCTGCCGCCAGTTGACGTATTTTTCGCTGAACTCGCACCACATCGAGGTCTCGACCGCATCGCCGCCGGCATAGGCCCGGTATTCCACCGAGGTGTCGTAATGCTGCCCGCGGTTCAACTCCTCGTCGGTCTTGATCGCGAAATCGTCCAGGAACTTGGCATGCAGCAGCGCGCCGCTGGCCTTCTCGCCGCCGCGCACGTCATAGACCTGGTTGAGCCCGCGCGGCAGCAGCATGTGGGTCGAGCTGACATAGGCATAGCGCCGGTGCCACTTGACCAGCGGAATCTTGTTCAGCGCCGGGGCCTTCTCGGGCTGGTCGGCGAAATAGACCCGGCTGCGCGGCCCGCCCTGAATCCACAGGTTGCCGTATTCCGGGTTCCTGATCTGGGTATAGTTGCCACTGTCGAACCACGCCGCGATCTCGAACGGGTTGCGCCCGGCGGCATAGGGTTTCTCGCCAACCGCGCCCTTGGGATACATGTCCAGCAGCATGGCCCCGAAACTGCGGATCGCGCAGCAGTCAAGCCAGTCGGTCAGCGCCCGGATCGGACGGGTATCGCAGAACGGATAGACCAGGAACTCGTCCGGATCGACGACCAGCGTCCAGTGGCCATGCCCGTAGCGCCGTTGCAGCCCGGTGATCCAGTCCAGCCCGTAGCGCGCCGCCCGATAGCTGTCTGTCGTGTGCCACAGCGACACGTCCGGCTGCTCGGCAAGCAACTCGCGGGTGCCGTCGTCGCTGTCATTGTCGACGAAAAGGAAATGATCGATGCCGAGGTCCCGGTAATACTGCAGGAAGAACGGCAGCCGCACCTTTTCGTTGCGCAGCGTGCAGAACAGCAGCACGTCCTGCGGCCTGATCCTCTCGGTGCGATCCCGCACTGCCCGAAGCTCCCGGCGTTTCCAGGCCGCGCGGAACAGGCGGCGTTTCCGCCGCAGCCGCATTCGGTAGGACTCCCACAGGCTCACCTTCGTTCAGGCCCTCTCTCAAGCAACGCCGTCCTTGCAGAAGGCCCGGCCCGCCGGCACCGGCCGCGTCGAGTCCGCCGTCACGACTACAGTCTGGAACTCATAAAATTTAGAAAGCGTTACAAGGCAAGGAAAATTTGCCCCCGGTCACGCGCCCGTGCACTCACCATCCACCACCCGACATCAGCCCGAGCGCTACAAGCTGACGCCAGTCGCGCAACTGCACAGCACCCGGATGCCACAGGTCCGGGTCACCCGCGAGCTGGTCATAATAGGCGTCAAAGCGCGAAGGATCGCTGAAATGCTGCGCCCGTTTCTTCTCCTCGCTGGCCCGCCGCACGACCCCGGGCAGGAACTTGCTGTGCAACAACAGGCCCGAGGGCGCGTCTCCGCCCGGACCGTCATAGAGCGCGTTCAGGGGCGGAGGCAGCAGCGCATGGCTGGAATTGACATAGGCGTAGGAGCGCGCCCAGCGCACCAGCGGCAGTTTGTTCAGGGTCGGTGCACGCTGCGGGCAATCGGCGAAGAACACCCGATCGCGTGTCCCCCCCTGAACCCACAGATTGCCCAGCGGGCGCTGCCGTTGCGCGCGATAGGGGCCGGGGTCGAACCAGTCCAGCACCTCGGCCGGGTCCTGACCCGCGCGATAGCTTTGCGCACCGAGCGGCCCCCTGGGAAACAAGTCGAGCATCAACGCACCGAAGGCCCGGCGTCCGGCCCTGTCCAGCCAGCGGGTCAGATCGCCGAGGCCGCGGCGGTCGTGATCGGCATAGACCAGCAGTTCGTCCGCATCGACCATCAGGCACCAATGGCCGCTTGCGTATCGCATCTGCAGCCAGGTCAGCCAGTCCAGCCCGAACCGCGCCGCACGATAGCTCGCCCCGCAGTGCCACAGCGACACGTCCGGCTGTTCGGCCAGCATCTCGGCGGTCCCGTCATCGCTGCCATTGTCCACGACCAGCAAGTGATCGACCCCGAGCCTGCGGTAATGCGCCAGGAAGAAGGGCAGCCGCTCGATCTCGTTGCGCATGACCGACACTGCAAGGATGTCGCCGGGTCGGATGTCAGCCGTGCGGTTCGCCACCGCCTGCAACTGGTGCCGGCTGCGGAACGAGCGCCACAACAGGCGCCGGCGCTTCCACCGCATCCGGTACGCCTCCCACGCGGTCAGGGACGGCATCGGAGCGACGGCGCGGTCGATCACGGGATCAGCGATCGTAATGTCCGGACTGGTGCCACCGCCAGGCGTCCGCGATCATCTCGGCGAGGGTCGAGCGACGCGGCGTCCAGCCCAGCTCGCGCGCCGCGCGCACCGATCCCGACACCAGCTTTGTGCAATCCCCGCCCCGGCGCGGCCCGATCACGTGCGGCACCTCGCGGTTGGTCACCGCGCGCGAATGGTCCAGCACCTCGCGGACCGAAAAGCCGCTGCCGGTGCCCAGGTTGAACACCCGGCTCCCCTTGCCCTGCTCGAGCCAGTTCAACCCGAGCACATGCGCATCCACCAGGTCGCAGACATGCACGTAGTCGCGGATGCAGGTGCCGTCCGGCGTGTCGTAATCGGTGCCGAACACGGTCAGCGCATCGCGCTTGCCTTCGATCGCGTCCAGCATCAGCGGCACAAGATGGGTCTCGGGTCGATGAAACTCGCCGACCTCGGCCTCCGGGTCAGCTCCGGCGACGTTGAAGTAGCGGAAGATCACGTGCCGCAGCCCGTGCGCCGCCTCGAAATCCCGCAGGATGTCCTCGATCGCCCGCTTGGACGCGCCATAGGAGTTCAGCGGATGCTGCGGGGTGTCCTCGTCCAGCACCACGTTGTCATGGTCGCCATAGGTCGCGCAGGTCGAGGAAAACACGAAATCGAGACACCCGGCCTCCACCGCCGACTCGATCAGCGTCAGCGAGCCGCTGACGTTGTTGCGCCAGTACTTGCCGGGTTCCGCCATCGCCTCGCCGACCTGGCTCAACGCCGCGAAATGCATCACGGCCTGCGGCTGGTACTTCGCGAACACCTCGTCCAGACGCGCCCTGTCCAGCAGGTCGCCCTGCTCGAACGGGCCGAACTTCACCGCGTCCTGCCACCCGGTCACAAGGTTGTCGAAGGTCACGGGCGTATAGCCCGCCGCCTTCAGCGCCTTGCAGGCGTGCGAGCCGATATAGCCCGCACCCCCCGTCACCAATATGTTGCTCATGCCCTGCCCCGCGCGTCGTCGGCTGTTACTCGGCCGCCTTGTCGAGCTGGATCACCTCGCGCAGGTAGCGCGACAGGTCCTCGCGCAGATCGTCCCGTGCCAGCGCGAAGGCCACCGTCGCCTGCAGGAAGCCCGCCTTGGAGCCGCAATCGAAGCGTTGGCCCCGGAACCGATAGCCATAGACCGTGTTCGGCGTTCCGATGTCCTGTGCGATGGCGTCGGTCAGCTGGATCTCCCCACCGGCGCCCTGCCGCATGTTGTTCAGGTTCTTCAGAACCGACGGCGCCAGGATATACCGCCCGATCACCGCGAGATTCGACGGCGCCTTGTCCGCGGCCGGTTTCTCGACCATGCCCTTGACCGACACGATGGATCCCATGTCGTCCTCGACATCCAGAACACCATAGGACGAGGCCTTTTCGGGCGGCACTTCCATCGCCGCGACCATGTTCCCGCCGGTCTCGGCATAGGCTTCGACCATCTGTTTCAGGCAGGGCGTTTCCGCCGCGATCACGTCGTCGGGCAGGATCACCGCAAAGGGCTCGTTGGCGATCAGCCGCCGCGCGCACCAGACCGCGTGGCCCAGACCCAGCGCCTTGTGCTGGCGGATGTAGGCGATCGCGCCGCTGTCCATGTTGGTCTGCTTCAGCAGTTCCAGGAGATCGGTCTTGCCCTTGCGCTTCAGCTCCTGCTCGAGCATCGGCGAATGATCGAAGTAATCCTCCAGCGCGCCCTTGCCCTTGGAGGTCACGAAGATGAACTCCTTGATCCCGGCGGCACGCGCCTCGTCGATGGCGTATTGAACCAGCGGTCGGTCTACCAGGGTCATGATTTCCTTCGGCACCGACTTCGTCGCCGGCAGGAACCGCGTGCCCATTCCCGCAACCGGAAAAATGGCCTTCGTCACTCGTTTTCCCATGGGTCTTTCCTAATAACTAATCAAATCGATCTGCCACCACGCATGCGCGCCCGACTGATACACGGTTTGAGGGTGGAGTCACAACGTTGATTTCGGCCCGATGTACGGCTGCCCCGCCACGTGCCCATGGCCGCCGAATGTCGATCCTGTGGCATGGGTTGACCCTCCTGCACGTCGTCGCCGCGTCGCAGCAACCCTATGAAACACGGCGCCCCGCCGCAACCTGCCCGATCCGCTCAGGCGATTTGCCGCGCAAGCGGGCAACGCCCGGACCGGTGGGGCCGGTCTCAGTCCAGCCCAATCTCGGCCATCATCCGTTCCAGCCGGGGGACATCCTCCGGGTTGTTCAACTCCCAGAACTGCCGGCCCCGCGCCTCGACCTCGACACAGAGCACCTTGCGCCCGTTCTCCAGGAACCGCAGCTGTTCGAGCCCCTCGAGCTGTTCCAGCGGTCCCACCGTCCAGCCGGGATAGGCCGCCAGGGCATCGGGGCGATAGGCATAGACCCCGACATGGTGAAACACCGGCGTCTCTTCCGCATCGTCATAGGGCCGCGACGTGAACGGAATCACCTCCTTGGAGAAATAGAGCGCGCCGTGATCCGCCCCGAACACCGCCGTGGTGCCGCCGACGCGCCCCGCCTTGCGGTCCGCCAGGAACCCGTTCAGCGCCGCGCCGTCGCAGCGCAGCACCGGCGTCGCCAGCCCGGCATCGGGCGCGGCGCGCAACTCCGCGACCAGATCCTCGATGAACCAGTGCGGCGTCAGCGGCGCATCGCCCTGCAGGTTGACCACGATATCGAACCCGCCGCCCAGCGCCGCATGGGCCTCGGCACACCGTTCGGTGCCGTTCACGCAGTCCGAGGACGTCATGACCACCTCGGCGCCAAAGCCCTCGCCGGCCGCCCGGATGCGGTCGTCATCGGTGGCCACCACCACCCGGTCGACACCCGAGACGGCGCGCGCGGCCAGCCATGACCGTTCGATCAGGCTGCGCGCGACGCCCCCGGACCCGCGCAGCGGCACCAGCGGCTTGCCCGGATAGCGGCTCGAGGCATAGCGCGCCGGGATGACCACAAGAACCGACATCAGGCCGACTTCAAATCGACGCCCGGCGCATGGGCGATGAAAAACGGGTTGGCGAAGCCGTCCTTGCCGTAGGTCAGCGGCGCATGGTCGTCGAACCGCACCACCTGCCCGCCGGCCCCGGCCAGCACCGCGTGGCCCGCCGCCGTGTCCCACTCCATCGTGCGCCCGACCCGCGGATAGAGATCGGCCTCGCCGGTCGCCACCAGGCAGAACTTCAGCGACGACCCGGCGCTGGTCATGTCGCGCACCTTGTACTTGTTGATGTAATCGTCCGTCGCCTGGTCGCGATGCGACTTCGAGGCCACCACCATCAGCGCGCCGTTGTCCGGCGTCGACACCCGGATCGGGGTCAGCGCACCGGGCGCCTCCTTGTCCAGCGCGCCGGTCTCCTCGACCGATTGCCCGTCGGCGAGGGTATAGAACATGCGCCCCTTGGCCGGGGCATAGACCACGCCGCGCGTCGGCACGCCATTCTCGACCAGCGCGATGTTGACGGTGAAATCGCCGCGGCGATGGATGAACTCCTTGGTGCCGTCCAGCGGATCGACGATCAGGAAGGTGTCGCCCCGCGCCGCGTGGCTTTCCGCCTGCTCCTCGGTGACCAGCATCATGTCCGGAAAGGCCGCGCGCAGCCCGGCCGAGATGATCGCGTCCGCGGCTTCGTCCGCCTCCGTCACCGGGCTGTCGTCGGACTTGACCTTCACGTCGAAATCCTCGGCATCGTAGATCTCCATGATCTTGTCGCCGGCCTGCAGCGCCAGCTTGCGGATCACCGGGATCAGGGTTTCATAGGTCAATCGGGCACTCCAGTTCGGCTTCGGATCGTTGATAAGTCAAGGCTGCCCCCTTATGCTGTCTCGGCAACGGAACGGCAAGATTTGCCTGCCATGCTGGGCCGCGCCAGGGGATCGCACACGGATGTTCCAGACCACCAGACGCCAGACCCGCGCCGCAGGCGCCATCCACATGTTCGAGCTGATCTTTCACTCGATCGTGCGCAGCGTCCGCAAATCGCACCACAACGCCTTCATCGCCATCGGCAAGAACATGCTGCAGGTGGTGATGTTCGTGCTGGTCTTCTACTTCATGTTCATCGTTCTGGGACTGCGCGGCTCGGCCGTCCGGGGCGATTTCCTGCTCTACGTGATGTCGGGCATCTTCCTCTTCATGTGCCACACCAAGGCGGTCAGCGCGGTGGCCGGCGCCGAAGGCCCGAACTCGGCGATGATGCAGCATGCGCCGATGAACACGATCATCGCCATCGCCGCGGCGGCGCTGGGCTCGCTCTATGTCCAGACGCTCTCGGTGCTGACCATCCTCTTCGTCTACCACGTCGCCTTCACCCCGGTGGAAATCGACCAGCCGGCGGCGGCCTACGGCATGCTTCTGGTCGCCTGGTTCACCGGCTGCGGCGTCGGGCTGATCTTCCTGGTGCTGAAACCCTGGTTTCCCACCGCCGTCGGGATCATGACGACGGTCTACCAGCGCGCCAACATGATCGCCTCGGGCAAGATGTTCCTCGCCAACACGCTGCCGGGATTCATGCTGGCGATGTTCGACTGGAACCCGCTGTTTCACGCCATCGACCAGGCGCGCGGCTTCGTCTTCATCAACTACAACCCGCACTACAGCAACTGGCAGTACGCGGTGTGGGTCGGCGTCGTGCTGATCATGATCGGGCTGATGGGCGAATTCTACACCCGCCGGCACGTCTCGCTCAGCTGGGGCGCCCGGCGCTAGGCCCCGATCCATATCCTCTCCGCCCGGTCACGGGCGCACGCTCGACAGACCCGCGTGGCCCGAACGCGAATCGATCGCATGCGCCGCATGGCGCGCCGCTCGACTCACGCCACGACCCGCAGCGTCAGGTTGATCCGCCCGCCCTGCGCCAGCAGCCGGGACGAGCCGAAGCGGATCCGGTCGACCCCGTGATGCACCAGCCGCGCCGCGCCGCCCAGGATCACCACGTCGCCAGAACTCAGCCACACCGATTCCGTCGGACCGCCCCGCGCCACGTTCCCGACCCGGAACAGCCCGTCATCACCCAGCGACACCGACACCACCGGCCACGAGAAATCGCCCTCGTCGCGGTCCTGGTGCAAGCCCATCCGCGCGCCCTCGCCGTAGTAGTTCACCAGGCAGCAATCCGGCTGCCGCGACAGCCCCGTGACCGCGCTCCAGATCGCGCGCACCGAGTCCGGGATCTCCGGCCACGCCCCTCCGTCCGGGTGGTGTTCCTGGTAGCGATAGCCCGCCCGGTCCGACACCCAGCCGACTCGCCCGGCGGCACTCATCCGCACCGACATCGGCCGTCCCCGCGGCGTCTCCGGCGCCACCAGCGGCGCCACCCGCACGACCTCCCTGATATCGGCCAGCAGCGCCCGCTGCGCCGCCCCGTCAAGGAAGCCCTTGCGGATCTCGACCCCGCGCAGTTCCATCCCCCGGTCTCCCGTTTCCAACTCCTTAACAAAGCCTGCGGATAATCCGCGCGGATTCGACATATCCGTCGCGCAAGCATGGTTGCAGGCTCCTGACACGCTCCCTATATACGCCGGGACGCGCGGTACAGCACACCTCGACCGCGCACATCAATCGGGGCCGGGATGCCGTAACGGGTTCGGGCCTCGGGACATCGCCTTGAAGAAAGTAAGGGATCAAACATGAGCAAAGTTATCGGAATCGACCTCGGCACCACCAACAGCTGCGTCGCGATCATGGACGGCAGCCAGCCCCGCGTGATCGAAAACGCCGAAGGCACCCGCACCACCCCCTCCATCGTCGCCTTCACGGATGACGAGCGCCTCGTCGGCCAGCCGGCCAAGCGCCAGGCCGTCACCAACCCCGACAACACCATCTTCGGCGTCAAGCGCCTGATCGGCCGTCGGTTCGACGACAAGGACCTCGCCAAGGACAAGAAGAACCTGCCCTTCGAAGTGATCGACGGCGGCAACGGCGACGCATGGGTGCGCGCCAAGGGCGAGAAATACAGCCCCTCCCAGATTTCCGCCTTCATCCTCGGCAAGATGAAGGAAACCGCCGAAAGCTATCTCGGCGAAGAGGTGACCCAGGCGGTCATCACCGTGCCGGCCTATTTCAACGACGCCCAGCGCCAGGCCACCAAGGACGCCGGCAAGATCGCCGGTCTCGAAGTGCTGCGGATCATCAACGAACCGACAGCCGCCGCGCTGGCCTATGGGCTCGACAAGGAAAACACCCACACGATCGCGGTCTATGATCTCGGCGGCGGTACGTTCGACGTGACCATCCTCGAGATCGACGACGGCCTCTTCGAAGTGAAATCCACCAACGGCGACACGTTCCTCGGCGGTGAAGACTTCGACATGCGCATCGTCAACTACCTCGCCGACGAGTTCAAGAAAGAGAACGGCGTCGACCTGACCAAGGACAAGATGGCGCTGCAGCGTCTCAAGGAAGCTGCCGAGAAGGCCAAGATCGAACTGTCCAGCAGCTCGCAGACCGAGATCAACCAGCCGTTCATCTCGATGGACCCGAAAGGCGGCCAGCCGCTGCACATGGTCATGAAGCTGACCCGCGCCAAGCTCGAAAGCCTGGTCGGCGACCTGATCAAGGCCTCGCTCAAGCCCTGCCAGGCCGCGCTCAAGGATGCGGGCCTGTCCGCTTCGGACGTGGACGAGATCGTGCTCGTCGGCGGCATGACCCGGATGCCCAAGGTGGTCGAGGAAGTGACCAAGTTCTTCGGCAAGGAGCCGCACAAGGGCGTGAACCCGGACGAGGTCGTGGCCATGGGTGCGGCGATCCAGGCCGGCGTGCTGCAAGGTGACGTCAAGGACGTGGTCCTGCTCGACGTGACTCCGCTCAGCCTCGGCATCGAGACCCTGGGCGGCGTCTTCACCCGCCTGATCGACCGCAACACGACGATCCCGACCAAGAAGTCGCAGATCTTCTCGACCGCCGAAGACAACCAGAACGCCGTGACCATCCGGGTCTTCCAGGGCGAACGCGAAATGGCCGCCGACAACAAGATCCTCGGCCAGTTCAACCTGGAAAACATTCCCCCGGCCCCGCGCGGCATGCCGCAGATCGAAGTGACCTTCGACATCGACGCCAACGGCATCGTGTCGGTCGGCGCGCTCGACAAGGGCACCGGCAAGGAACAGAAGATCACGATCCAGGCCTCCGGCGGTCTGTCGGACGATGACATCGAGAAGATGGTCAAGGACGCCGAGGAGAACGCCGAGGCCGACAAGGCCCGTCGCGAACTCGTCGATGCCAAGAACCAGGCCGAAAGCCTCATCCACTCGACCGAGAAGTCGATGGAAGAGCATTCCGACAAGGTGGACCCGACCACGATCGAGGCCATCGAGCTGGCGATCGCCGCGCTCAAGGACGACCTGGAAACCGACAAGGCCGACAAGATCAAGGCCGGCATCCAGAACGTGACCGAAGCGGCGATGAAACTGGGCGAAGCCATCTACAAGGCCAGCCAGGACGCCGAGGAAGAACCGGCCGCCGCCGACACGGCGCCCGGCGGTGACGACGACATCGTCGATGCCGAATTCGAAGACCTGGACGATGACAAGCGTGCGTAACGCACGGGTCTGAACAAGGATGGGCCGGCCCTGGACAACGGGTCGGCCCATGCCGTTCGGACAGGAGGACGAGTGAATGTCAAAACGTGACTTCTACGACGTGCTTGGCGTGTCCAAAAGCGCCTCGGCCGACGAGATCAAGAAAGCCTATCGCAGCAAGGCGAAAGAGCTTCACCCCGACCGCAATTCCGACAATCCCAACGCCGAATCCCAGTTCAAGGAGGCCAACGAGGCCTACGAGATCCTGAAGGACGCCGACAAGAAGGCGGCCTATGACCGCTACGGCCACGCCGCCTTCGAGGGCGGCATGGGCGGTGGCGGCGGGGCTCGCCACGGGCAAGGCTTCGGCGGCGGCGATTTCTCGTCCGCCTTCTCCGACGTGTTCGACGACCTGTTCGGCGATTTCATGGGCGGGCAACGCGGCGGCGGACGACGCGCCGCGCGCGGCTCCGACCTGCGCTACAACCTGCGCGTCACCATGGAAGACGCCTATTCAGGCCTGCAAAAGACGATCCACGTGCCCACCGCCGTGGCCTGTTCGGCCTGCGACGGCAACGGGGCCGAGGGTGGCGCCGAACCGACGACCTGCCCGACCTGCTCGGGCATGGGCAAGGTGCGCGCCCAGCAGGGTTTCTTCACCGTCGAACGCACCTGCCCGACCTGCTCGGGTCTCGGGCAGATCATCAAGAACCCCTGCAAGACCTGCAGCGGCCAGGGCCGGGTCGAAAAGGACCGCGCGCTCAACGTCAACATCCCCGCCGGCGTCGAGACCGGCACCCGCATCCGCCTCGCCGGAGAGGGCGAAGCCGGGATGCGCGGCGGACCGCCGGGCGATCTCTACATCTTCGTCGAAGTGCAGCCGCACGAGCTGTTCGAGCGCGACGGCAGCAATCTCTATTGCCGCGTGCCGGTCAGCATGGCCAAGGCCGCGCTCGGCGGCGCGATCGAGGTGCCCACGATCGACGGCGGCCGTGGCCGCGTCCAGATCCCCGCGGGCAGTCAGTCGGGCCGCCAGATGCGCCTGCGCGGCAAGGGCATGCCTGCCCTGCGCGGCGGTGGCATCGGCGACATGTTCATCGAGCTCGCCGTCGAGACTCCGGTGAACCTGACCAGCCGCCAGAAGGAATTGCTGCGCGAGTTCGAGGATCTGAGCGAGGACAACAACCCCGAATCCAAGACCTTCTTCTCCTCGGTCAAGTCGTTCTGGGATGGCATGAAAGGCTGAGCCCGGAACCGGTTGTTCGGCATCCAACGCCGGCCTTGACGGGCCGGCGTTTTTTCGTGCCCGCGCCGCTGTCGGCACTCTGCGTATGCACGCGGTATGCACGGCGTATGCACGCATGTCATACGCCCGTTTCGCGCTCATCACGGGGTCGCCGTTAACGGGATATTCACCTTGCGGACGGATCGTCACGGCATGACGAACGGTCACTCCTTTCACGAAGCGCCGATGCTGTTTGACAGCGACGAGGCCCCCGTCTCCCCGGTTCCCGGCGGGCGGTTGCCCTCCTACATCGCCGATCACCGGCAACGCCTGCGCGACCGGTTCATGCAGGGTGGCGCCGCCGCCATGCCGGATTACGAACTGCTCGAACTGGTGCTGTTCCGCTCGATCCCGCGCCGCGACGTCAAACCCCTCGCCCGCGCCTTGCTCGAGGCCTTCGGCGATTTCAACAGGGTGCTCTCCGCCCCGCCCGACCGGCTCGCCCGGATCAAGGGCGTCGGGGACGCGGTGGTGACCGACCTCAAGATCCTCGAGGCCGCCGCGCATCGGATGGCCCGTTCCAAAGTCCTGAAAACGCATGTCATTTCCAGCTGGGACGCGATCCTCGACTACTGTCACACCACCATGGCCCACCGCGAGACCGAGCAGTTCCGCGTGCTCTATCTCGACCGCAAGAACACGCTGATCGCGGACGAGGAACAGGCCCGCGGCACCGTCGATCATGTGCCGGTCTATCCGCGCGAAGTCGCCAAGCGCGCGCTCGAACTCAACGCCTCGGCGCTCATTCTGGTGCACAATCACCCGTCAGGCGACCCCACGCCCTCGCAGGCCGATATCGACATGACGATGCAGATCCAGACCGCCTGCATGGCGCTCGGGCTGACCCTGCACGATCACCTGATCATCGGGAAATCCCGCGAACTCAGCTTCCGCGCCCAGGGCTACCTCTGACGCGCTAGCGCAGCCAGACCTCGACCCGCCGATTGACCTGCCGCCCCCAGGCGCTGTCGTCACACGCCATTGGCAGAGCCTCCCCGAACCCCGCGACATCAATCTGAATCCGTTCGATATCAGCAGCTTGCGCGGCATCCAGCACCGCGTTGCGCACCGCCGTCGCGCGCGTTTCCGATATGGCGCGATTGACCTCGGCCGACCCGTCGCCATCGCTGAACCCGACGAACACCAACCCGCGCCCGTCATAGGCTCCGGTCTCCAGCGCATGGGCCAGCATCAGGATGTTGGCGCGCGATTGCGCATCCGGCCGCGTCAATCCGGCCTCGAAACGGACCGAGGTCGACAGACGCACCAGCGGGTCCAGAAGCGCGACCATCCGCTGCAATTCTCCCAACGGCGTCTCCGACCCGGCCGACAGGATCGCGTTGGCCAGCCGGTTGCCCTGCACGTTGATCGGAATCTGCTCGGGCATCTGGTCCACCAGCCCCGACCGCCGGATCACGATCTGCGCAGCCGGACCGCGCGTGAAAGCGAGGAACTCGCGCGCGATCCGCGGCAACCGCCGCGCCGGCAGGTAGAGGAACATCGGCGATGTCAGCGGGTAATCCTCGGTCTTGATCGTGCGCCGGCTCGCTTCCAGCGTATGCCCGCACCCCCCGGTCAGCGCCAGCGCCCGCGTCACCCCCGGCGTGGAAAAGCTCGTGAATCCAAGCCCGAACGGGTCATCGGCGAGCGCCGCGACAAGCTCGCCACTGCTTCTGTGGCGCAGCGCATCGGCCACAAGCGCCAGTCCCGCCGGCGCCATCACCTTGTCTTCCAACGCCTGCACCAGGCCCGATCCCTCGATCGGCAGATGCACAGCGATCGGCGCGTCCGGTCCGCCCAGTTCGGACCAGTTGGCGATCTGCCCTGACAACACCTGCGCCAATTGGGGCACCGAGATGCGTCGCACCGGGTTGGCCGCCGCGACGACCGGCACCAAGGCATCCAGCGCCAGCACGCGACTGCGCGCGGCGCCCGTCATGTCCCCCAACCCCGCCGCCTGCGCCCGTGCGCGTTCCTGCGGGCGGATCTCGCGCAGGGCCATCACAGCATCGGCTTCGTTGGCGAGCAGGTCGGCAAAGCCCTCGTCCGTGGTCGTTGCACGAAACGAGAACCGCGCAACCGTCTCACCGCTGTTCTCGTCGCGCAACAGGTACCGAAAATGCGTGCTGTCCCGCGTTTCGCGCAGAGCGGACAAACCGTTGCGCAGCGCAAAGGTTTCCACCAGCGCCGGCATCACCGCGTCGGCCATGGTGGACTCGCCAGAGAACGTGACCTCGGCCACGAACCCGGCAAGGTTCGGGCAACCCGGTCCTTCGCATCGGACACCCGAGCCGTCGATTGTCAGTTCGCCGAACCGCGTATCGACACGGTAGAATTCACCGTCGAACCCGAGCAGCGTTCCGCCGATCTCGACGGTGCCGTCCGGCGACGTCAGGGTGACATCCTGGGCCCGGCCATCCGTGGTCGTCACCAAAAAGAACAACGCGGCGCAGAGCGCCACGCATCGCCAAGCCGTCAAATGCCCTGATCCGCGTCGGTTTACCTGCTGGCGATCATCAGGTCATCGGCCGGATTGTTCAACACAAGAAACTGCCCGACCGCCGCGCAACCCGGCATCGCAAACACCAGATCACGACTCCTCACCCCCGTATCCGGACGCCATTCGATGGTTTGCGCGGCGACCTCGCGTCCGCAGTTTGCCGGGGTGACTTCCGCCTCGACGTCCAGGCGATGTCTTTGTCCGTGCGCCGGAAAGCTGTGGATCTCGGCCAGGCGCGGCTCATCGGCGCGCCGATCTCCCAGACGGACCAAGGTGCCTGGCGAATCCGCCCCTGCCTTGGCGCCGTCGACCCGTTCCAACTCGGACCGCACCGGAGACACCCCGCGATCCGGATCAACAGGACCGCGCGCGTGAACCTGGAAGGCACCGGTACCGGCCCATTGCAGGACAAAGCGGTCAATGCGGTGAAGGCCCGGCACGTTGGCAAGCGCGACAGTGCCGGCGCCATCGGGAAAGTCTATCATGAACAACGCGTTGTCCGACAAGGCCGGGATATCCTGCTCCAACACGCCGAACCGGTCGGTCAGTTCGGTGACGATCATGCCACCATGATGGATCGTCACGCTCTGCCAGGGGTGGCAGGGCGCATCGACGGTCAGGCGCACCAGCGCGGCCGGCAGAACGGTCGCAGAGGCGGAGACGGCACAACGCGACCGCACGCGCATCGCAGACTCGGGCGGTTGGGGCACAGGCAAGGGCGCGGCCACTCGATCCGGCGTCGGACGCGCGTGTGCCGATGACCCTGCGACGCCGCTCATTTTTTCGGCTGGAAGCGGCGCAGGCTGACTCGGCGCGACCGCGGCCACCAATACAATAGCAGTGGTAGCATCCGCCGGAGCGGCATCACTTCGCTGCTGGATGTAGCCGAGGCCGAGCGCGCAAACCAGGGCGCCGCTCGCCATCACCAGTCTTCGGGAAAGAGCCATGACCTCGCCTTCCGTTGTTCGGAAATCGGGATCGGTATGGCAGGGGAAAATGGCCCTCGTGTGGCCTCAATGCGGCGACACGAGGAGCCGTTTCAAACCAGACAGCGCGTCAGAGCACGCTGCCGTGGCAATGCTTGAACTTCTTGCCACTGCCACAGGGGCATTTCTCGTTGCGGCCCGGATTGCCCCAGGTGCTCGGATCATCCTCCACAAAGCCCTCTTTCGCGGCTTCTGGCGGCGGCGTGTCCTCCGTCACCTCGGCGCGAGCCTGCGCGACGGCCTCGTTCGCTTGCGCCTGCTGTGCGGCGATCTGCGCCATCATCTTCTGCTGTTCTTCCTGCGTCAGCGGTCGGATCTGGGCGAGGTTCTGGGTCACGGTTTCGCGCAACCCGTCCAACAATCCCTCGAACAGCTGGAAGGCTTCGGTCTTGTACTCGTTCAGCGGATCGCGCTGCGCATACCCGCGGAAGCCGACGACCGAGCGCAGGTGTTCCAGCGTCAGCAGGTGCTCGCGCCACTTTGTGTCGATCGTCTGGAGCAGGATCTGCTTTTCGATGTCCCGCATCGTCTCCGGGCCGAAATCGATCGCCTTCCTGGCCATCATCTCGTCGGTCGCCTTGACGAGCCGTTCACGGATCGCCTCGTCGTCGACACCCTCTTCGTCGCACCATTCCATGACCGGAACATCGACGCCCAGCTTCTCAATCACCTGGGCATAGAGCCCTTCGGTGTCCCACTGGTCGGCGTAGGTCTTCGGCGGCATGTAGGTGTCGATCAGATCGTCGATCACCTGCGCCCGCATGTCGGCAGTGATGTCGGACAGGTCCTTCGCCGCCATGATCTCGCGACGCTGCTGGAAGATCACCTTGCGCTGGTCGTTCATCACGTCGTCGAACTTCAGAACGTTCTTGCGCATGTCGAAGTTGCGCGCTTCGACCTTGGCCTGCGCCCGTTCCAGTGACTTGTTCACCCAGGGGTGAACGATGGCTTCGCCTTCTTTCAGGCCCAGCGTCTTGAGAACCTTGTCCAGTCGATCGGAGCCGAAGATCCGCATCAGGTCGTCTTCGAGACTCAGATAGAAGACCGTGCGCCCCGGGTCGCCCTGACGACCGGACCGGCCGCGCAACTGGTTGTCGATGCGGCGGCTCTCGTGCCGTTCGGACGCCATGACATAAAGCCCGCCCGCGTCGATCACCTTCTGCTTTTCCTCGGCATGCCGCGCTTCCTCGGCGGCGCGCAGCTCGGCCGGGTCGGCCTCGGGGCTCTCTTCGAGCGCGGCCAGCACCTTCAACTCGACATTGCCGCCAAGCTGGATATCAGTGCCGCGACCGGCCATGTTGGTGGCGATCGTCACAGCGCCGAGACGGCCCGCGTCGGCGACGATCTGGGCTTCCTTCTCGTGCTGGCGCGCGTTCAGCACGTTGTGCTCGATTTTCGCCTCGGTCAGTAACTGGCTCAGCATCTCGGACTTCTCGATCGAGGTCGTGCCCACCAAAACCGGCTGACCCTTCTCGTTGGCCTTCTGGATCTCTTCGATCATCGCCGTGTATTTCTCGCGCGCGGTGCGATAGACCTGATCGTCCTCGTCGATCCGGGCGATGGGACGGTTCGTCGGCACCTCGACTACGCCCAGACCGTAGATTTCCTGGAACTCCTCGGCCTCGGTCACGGCGGTGCCGGTCATGCCCGACAGCCCTTCGTAGAGACGGAAGTAGTTCTGGAAGGTAACCGAGGCCAGCGTGACGTTCTCGGGCTGGATCTTGACGCCCTCCTTGGCCTCGATCGCCTGGTGCAGGCCTTCGGACAGCCGGCGACCGGCCATCATGCGCCCCGTGAACTCGTCGATCAGCACCACGTTGCCGTCGCGCACGATGTATTCCTTGTCCTTCTGGAACATCTTGTGCGCGCGCAGACCCTGGTTGACATGGTGCACGATGGTCGTGCTTTCCGGATCATAGAGCGACTGCCCTTCCTCCAGCAGCCCGCGGGCGCGCAGTTGCTCCTCGAGATACTCGTTGCCGTCGTCGGTGAAGGTCACGTTGCGGGTCTTCTCGTCGATCGTGTAGTGATCCTCGGTCAGGGACGGAATCACAGCATCGACTTTCTGATACAGTTCCGAGCGGTCTTCGGCCGGGCCCGAGATGATCAGCGGCGTGCGCGCCTCGTCGATCAGGATGCTGTCGACCTCGTCCACGATGGCGAAGTTGTGCTGCTTCTGGAGCACTTCGGACAGGTCGGATTTCAGGTTGTCGCGCAGGTAGTCGAAGCCGAATTCGTTGTTCGTGCCATAGGTGATGTCGCTGTTGTAGGCGCCCATCTTATCGGCCGGGTTCATGTTCGGATAGATTACGCCGGTGGTCATGCCCAGCATGGCAAAGACCTTGCCCATCCATTCGCTGTCACGACGCGCCAGGTAGTCGTTGACCGTGACCACGTGCACGCCCTTGCCGGTCAGCGCGTTCAGATAGGCGGGGAAGGTCGCGACCAGCGTCTTGCCCTCACCGGTCTTCATCTCGGCGATGTTGCGCTGGTGCAGGAAAACGCCACCCATCAGCTGGACGTCGAAGGCGCGCAGCCCCAGCGCGCGCCGCGCGGCCTCGCGGCAGTTGGCGAAGGCTTCGGGCAGCAACTCGTCGAGGCTGGTGCCGTCCAACGCCCGCTTGCGCAGTTCGGCGGTCTTTTCCTTCAGCCCGTCATCGCTCAGCTTCTCGAAATCGGCCTCCAGCGCGTTGATCTGGTCGATCAAGGGACGCGTCGCCTTGATTTTCCGGTCGTTCGGTGTGCCGAACACCTTTTTGGCGATTGTTCCGAATCCCAGCATGCTTACTCCAGCCGATCTGACTTTTCCTGTTTGGTGCAGGCTTGCCCGCCATGCCTGCAACCCATAGATACGGGGAAGAACGACGGTGCTGCATAGGCCACAAGGCGATGTAAGGGCCGGTTGAAACAGTGTCAACGCCGCGCCCTGTCGCGGCCCACGAATAGGAAGATTTCATGCCAAAACGCTCCACACTCCTGTCCGCTGTCGCAATCTGCGTGGCCGTGGCCCTGCCCGCCACCGCCGAGGAGACGCCGACGGCGGATACGGTGGTCGCCCGCGTCAATGGCGAGGAAATCACCCTCGGCCACATGATCCTGGCGCGCGCGGTCCTGCCGCAGCAGTATCAGGAGCTGCCGGACGACGTTCTCTACAATGCCATTCTCGACCAGCTGATCCAGCAGACCGCACTGGTGCAGTCGCGCGACTCGGACGTGCCGGAACAGGTGCGCCTGTCTCTGGAAAACGAGCGCCGTTCCCTGCTGGCCGCCGCCGCGATCGACTCGGTCGTGCAGGGAGTGGGAAGTGAAGAAGAAGTCCGCGCCGCTTACGAAGCGAAATACGGCGAGGATTTCAGCGAGAATGAATACAACGCCTCGCACATCCTGGTGGAAACCGAAGAGGCCGCAACCGAGATCAAGGCCGAGCTTGACGCCGGGGCCGACTTCGCCGAGATGGCCCGCGCCAAGTCGACCGGTCCCTCCGGCCCGAACGGCGGCGAGCTCGGGTGGTTCGGCGACGGCGCCATGGTGCCCGAATTCGAACAGGCCGTGACCAGCCTGGAAACGGGCGAGATTTCCGCGCCGATCCAGACCCAGTTCGGCTGGCACGTCATCATCCTCAACGACACCCGCAAGAAATCCGCGCCCGAGCTGGGTGATGTGCGCGAAACGCTCTTGCAGGAACTGCGTGAAAAGGCGGTCGAGAACAAGATCGAGGACCTGACCCGACAGGCAGAGATCGAGCGCCCGGCCGTCGAAGGGCTGAACCCCGAGATCCTGCGCAACCTTGGCCTTGTCGAAAACTGATGGCCAAGATTGAGAAGCGGTCGCCGCTCGCGCCCGAAACCTTTCCAGACCTGCCGCCCATTGCCGGCGTCCGCTTTGCCACCACGGAGGCGGGCGTACGCTACAAGGGGCGCACGGATGTGATGCTGGCAGTGCTCGATGCGGGCACATCCGTTGCCGGTGTCTTCACCCGGTCGGCGACCCGCTCTGCGCCGGTTCTGGACTGCCAGGCCAAGCTGGGTGGCGCAAATGATGGCCCAGCCGCGATCCTCGTCAATTCGGGCAATTCGAACGCCTTCACGGGTCACCATGGGCAGACTTCGGTCCAACAGATCACCGAGGCCGTCGCGCGTGCCGCCGGTGTCGATCAGAGCCGGGTCTTCACCGCATCGACCGGCGTCATCGGCGAACCCCTGCCGCATGAGCGGATCGTCGCGAAGCTGGACGAACTGACCGAAGCATTGGACGCCGCCCGGATCAAGGACGCAGCCGAAGCGATCATGACCACGGACACGTTCCCCAAGGGCGCTTTCGCCCGCGTGGATATCGACGGGACATCCGTCACCATCGCAGGCATCGCCAAGGGATCCGGCATGATCGCACCCGACATGGCGACGATGCTGGTCTATATCTTCACCGATGCAAAGGTCGAACAGGGCGCGCTGCAGGCGATGCTGTCAGAGCTGACCGATACGACCTTCAACTGCATCACGGTGGACAGCGACACCTCGACCTCCGACAGCCTGATGCTTTGCGCCACCGGCGCCGCACAGGTCGACGCGACCGGAAACACGGCTTTCCACGATGCCCTGCACGAGGTCATGCTGGACCTTGCGCACCAGGTCGTGCGTGACGGGGAGGGCGCGACCAAGTTCGTGGAAATCCGCGTGACGGGGGCGGCATCCGACGCGGATGCCAAGACGCATGCTCTGTCAATCGCCAACTCGCCGTTGGTCAAGACCGCCATTGCAGGCGAGGATCCGAACTGGGGCCGAGTCGTCATGGCCGTCGGAAAATCCGGCGCAGCGGCGGATCGCGACAAGCTCAGCATCCGCTTCGGCGACGTGCTGGTCGCCGAAAACGGATGGGTCAGCCCGAACTATCGCGAGGAAGACGCCGCAGCGCATATGAAGGGCGAGAACCTGCGGATTGCCGTCGATATCGGGCTGGGCACGGGCGAGTCCACTGTCTGGACCTGCGATCTGACGCACGGGTACATCGACATCAACGCGGATTACCGGTCGTGAGGCAGGCCGACCATGCGGACAACGCGCTATGAGAACCGTTCTCGTGGCAGCCGTCGCGCTGATCGACGTCGATGGACGGGTGCTACTGGCACAGCGCCCGGAGGGAAAGTCGATGGCCGGCCTGTGGGAATTTCCCGGAGGCAAGGTCGAAACGGGTGAAACGCCGGAAGCCGCCCTGATCCGCGAATTGCAGGAGGAACTGGGTATCGACACCTGGCGGTCCTGCCTCGCGCCCCTGACCTTTGCAAGCCACAGCTATGACGATTTCCACCTGTTGATGCCGCTGTTCGCCTGCCGGAAATGGCAGGGAATTCCCAGCGCAAACGAAGGTCAGACCCTCGCCTGGGTGCGCCCGCAGAAACTGCGCGACTACCCGATGCCGCCTGCGGACATCCCCTTGATACCGATCCTGCGGGATTGGCTTTGACATCTGCGTCAGCGCGATTTCCCCGATTTTCCGGCGTTTTCGTTCCCAATGCGCCGAGTCTTTGGGCAACACTCGCAATTTGAAACGAATTCATGATCAAAAATTAAAGGTTTTGGAAACCAATCTGTGCATAGCTTGTCATGTCGAGGCTGGGAAAGGTTAAGACATGTTGCGCACCATCATCATGGGGACTTGCGTACTTATTCAGGGAACCTTCATTCGGACCCTTCCTGACGGGCGTATCGCCGTCCGGGTCGGGTCGACTGTCTACAAGGGACAACCGGTTTCCCGCGCGGGCTGACAGTTTCAGCGCTGCGCCACGAGAAAGGGCGCACCCGATCCCGGATGCGCCCTGATGTTTTCGCCATGTCAGGCGATCAGTCGAGAGTGCGAACCACTTCCTCGCGCTCGAAGATTTCGATCACGTCACCCGGACGGATGTCGTCGTAATTCTCGAACGCCATGCCGCATTCCTGACCGGACTGCACCTCGGGTACCTCGTCCTTGAAACGCTTCAAGGTCTTGAGCGTGCCTTCGTGGATCACCACGTTGTCGCGCAGAAGACGCACACCTGCCGACCGGCGAGCGTTGCCCTCGGTGACGAGACAGCCGGCGACCTTGCCGACGCCCGTGACCTTGAAGACTTCCTTGATCTCGGCATAACCGATGAACTTCTCGCGGATCTCGTTGCTGAGCAGGCCACTTGCAGCCGCCTTCACGTCGTCCACGAGATCGTAGATCACCGAGTAGTAGCGGATCTCCACGCCCTTCTGGTTCGCCGTGTTGCGCGCACTGGCATTGGCACGCACGTTGAAGCCCATGATCGGCGCGTTGCTCGCCTCGGCCAGCCCGACATCGGTCTCTGTGATCGCGCCGACGCCGAAGTGCAGGACACGCACGCGCACCTCGTCATTGCCGATCTTTTCCATCGCCTGGACGATCGCCTCTGCCGAACCTTGCACATCGGCCTTGACCAGGATCGGCAGCTCGCTGACGCTCTCGTCCGCCTTGGCATTTGCCATAAGCTGTTCGAGCGTAGTGGCGGCTCCGGCCGCGGCGCGCTTGTCCTTGGCCTGCTGTTCGCGATAGGCGGCGATCTCGCGCGCCTGCGCCTCGGTCTCGGTGACGTTCAGCACGTCGCCCGCCTCGGGCGTGCCGTTCAGACCCAGAACCTCGACCGGAACGGAGGGGCCGGCTTCCTTGACCCGCTCGCCCTTGTCGTTCTCCATCGCGCGGACCTTGCCCCATTGTTCGCCGACGACAAAGATGTCGCCCTGCTTCAATGTGCCGGTCTGCACCAGGACGGTCGCGACCGGTCCGCGGCCCACGTCGAGCTGCGCTTCGATCACCGCACCCTGCGCGGCACGATCGGGGTTGGCCTTGAGTTCGAGGATCTCGGCCTGAAGCGCAATCGCCTCGAGCAGTTCGTCCAGCCCCTGGCCGGTGATGGCAGAGACTTCGACATCCTGCACGTCACCGGACATTTTCTCGACGATCACTTCATGCTGCAGCAGGTCCGTACGCACCTTGTCGGGGTTCGCTTCGGGGCGGTCGATCTTGTTGATCGCCACGATCATCGGCACCTTCGCCGCCTTGGCGTGGTTGATTGCCTCGATCGTCTGCGGCATCACCGCGTCATCCGCGGCAACCACCAGGACGACGATATCCGTCACCTGTGCCCCACGCGACCGCATCGATGTGAACGCGGCGTGACCCGGAGTATCGAGGAAGGTCAGCACCTGCCCGCTGTCGGTCGTGACCTGGTAGGCACCGATATGCTGGGTGATGCCACCGGCTTCGCCGGCCACCACCTTGGCGTTGCGGATCGCATCCAGCAGCGAGGTCTTGCCGTGGTCGACGTGGCCCATGATCGTGATGACTGGCGGACGCGGCTTGAGGTCCTTGGCGTCATCCTCGATCTTGGTGATGGCATGTTCGACGTCGGCGTCGGAGACCCGCACCACGTTGTGGCCGAATTCCTCGATGATCAGTTCGGCCGTATCGGCGTCGATCGTCTGGTTCTGCGTGACCATCATTCCCATGTTCATCAGGGATTTCACGACAGATCCGACGCGTTCGGCCATGCGGTTGGCGAGTTCGGACACCAAGATGGCTTCGGGCAACTGGACATCGCGCACGACCTTTTCGCGCTCGACATTGCCTCCCATCGCCTTCTGACGCGCCCGCTCCTGCTTGCGCTTCATCGCGGCCATCGAACGCTGACGTCCACCTTCGCCGCCACGCAGCGCCTGGTTCAGCGTGAGCTTGCCGGAACGGCGCCCATCGTCATCGCGGCCCTTGCCGCGGCTCGGACGCTGTTCGCGTTCGCGCTCTGTCTTGCGCGGGGCAGCGGCAGGCGCAGGTTTGCTGGCAGCGCCGCGCGATGCATCGGCAACGGCACTGTCATCCGGCGCGGCGGCGCGGGCCTCGGCTTCGCGCTTCTGGCGCTCTTCCTCGTCGGCCTTGGCCTTGAGTGCTTCCTCGCGTTCGCGTTCCTCCCGCTCCTTGGCCTCGGCCTCGGCACGGCGGCGTTCACGCTCCTCGGCGCGCTCGCGCTCCTCGGCTTCGCGCTTGGCGGCTTCGTCGGCTTCACGGGCCTTGGCGGCCTGCAAGGCTTTCAGACGGCGCTCCATCTCGGCATCGGAAATTCCCGCGGGCCGGCGCGACGGGTCGCCCGCCGGCGCGGCACCGGTTCCGCTGGGCTTTCCGGCGCCCGGCTTGGGAACCACGACGCGCTTGCGCTTGGTTTCCACCACGACATTCTTGGTCCGTCCGTGGCTGAAACTCTGTTTCACGTTCCCCGGACGGGACCCTCCACGCAGACCCAATGTCTTCTTGCCGTCTGTATCGCTCATAAAGCTCTTTATCCTTCCAAGCGGCCCTTGCCGCTTTCCGTTTTGCGTATCCCGCGCAATCGCTGGGCTTCCTCTACAACACGTTGCGTGAGTCCACCAGAGGCGAGCGCCGCATGTATCACAGTTTGCCGCCCGAATGCCATTCCCAACTCGTCGGCGGTCAGCCAGCCGATGTAGTGGCCGAAATGCGGCGTGCTCAATTTCGACTTGCCGCGACCGGACCCGTCGACGGCCTGGATCAGGACCTTGGCATCCTCCTTGGACAGCCAGTCCTTCACCTTTTCATATCCGGCGATCGCATCGCCCGACTTGCGCGCCAGGCTGATCAGATCGACCACGCGGCGCACCAGTTGCCGCTCGACATCGTTGGCAAGACCCTCGGGAACGGTCACCTGCTGTTTCAGGCCACGCGCAAAGAGGTTCTTTGCTACAGCCTTGTCCAACGCCGCGCGATCCGCCGCCACATAGACACCTCGGCCCGGCAGCTTACCCATGATGTCGGGCGCCAACTGGCCGTCGGGTCCGGCCACGAAGCGGATCAGCCCGTGTTTCGGCTGCACCTCACCCGTGGCAATGCACTTGCGCTCCGGACCCTCCGTCCGATCCTTCGAGACGCCGCCGCGGCTCATGTCCCGGGTTCCGGGGCCTGAGATCAGGCCCCGGCCTCCACGGTTTGATCCTGTTCACCGTCGGCGTCGACTTGCTCCTCGGACTCCTCGACGAGATCCGTGGGATCGACCCAACCCAGCATGACACGTGCGGTCATGACCAGATCCTGCGCCTCTTCCAGCGTCACGTCGAATGGCTCCAGAATGCCTTCGTCCTTGACGCGTTCGCCTTCGACCGTGGTCCAGCCACCAGCCAGTTCCCAATCGGCGCAGGTGGCGAAGTCTTCCAGGGTCTTCACACCGTCCTTCGCCAATGCTTCGATCATTTGGGGTGTCAGTCCCTCGAATTCAACCAGGCTGTCCTCGACCCCCAACGCGCGGGCATTGTCCAGCGCCGCCTTGGCCTGGGCTTCCAGGTTTTCGCGGGCACGGGTCTGAAGCTCCTGCGCGGTGCCTTCGTCGACCCCGTCGATCACCAGCAGTTCATCCATCTCGACATAGGCGACCTCTTCGAGGTTGGTGAACCCTTCGGAGACCAGCAGCTGTGCGAAGAACTCGTCGAGGTCCAGTGTGTCCATGAACAGCTGCGTGCGTTCCTCGAACTCCTTCTGGCGGCGTGCGCTTTCCTCTTCCTCGGTCATGATGTCGATATCCAGACCGGTCAACTGGCTGGCGAGGCGCACGTTCTGGCCGCGACGACCGATCGCGAGACTCAGTTGTTCTTCGGGCACGACGACCTCGATCTTGCCGGCTTCCTCGTCCAGAACCACCTTGGAAACCTCGGCCGGCTGGAGCGCGTTCACCAGGAAGGTCGGCTGGTCCTCGTTCCAAGGGATGATGTCGATCTTCTCGCCCTGCAGTTCGTTGACGACAGCCTGCACGCGGCTGCCGCGCATCCCGACGCAGGCGCCGACCGGGTCGATGCTGTTGTCATAGGAAATGACGGCGATCTTGGCACGGGACCCGGGGTCACGCGCGACGGCCTTGATCTCGATGATGCCATCGTAAATCTCCGGCACTTCCATCTTGAAGAGCTCGGCCATGAATTCGGGTGCCGTGCGGGACAGGAAGATCTGCGGGCCGCGCGGTTCGCGTCGCACGTCCTTGATATAGCAGCGGATGCGGTCGTTGGGGCGATAGCTTTCGCGGCCGATCTTCTCGTTGCGCCGCAGGATCGCCTCGCCCGAGCCGACATCGACGATGACGTTGCCGTATTCCTCGCGCTTGACCATGCCGTTGATGATCGTGCCCGCGCGGTCCTTGAACTCTTCGAACTGGCGGTCGCGCTCGGCTTCGCGCACGCGCTGCAGGATCACCTGCTTGGCGCTCTGCGCAGCGATTCGGCCCATTTCGACCGGCGGAACCTCTTCCACGTAGGTATCGCCGACCTTCGGATCTTCCATGTACTGCTTTGCCTGGTCGACCGTCATCTCGGCCTGATAGTTCTCCAGCTCCTCCTCGTCGACCACGGTGCGCACCCGGGTAAAGGTCGCGCGTCCGGTCTTGCGGTCGATCGACACCCGGATGTCCATCTCGGCGCCGTAGCGGCTCTTGGCGGCGCGGGCGAGGGATTCTTCCATCGCCTCGACGACAAGACCGGGATCGATCATCTTTTCGCGGGCCACGGCCTCGGCGGTCTGCAACAGCTCGAGCTGGTTGGCGGATGTGATTGCCATCAGGTATTCTCCTCGTTCGACCCTTCGGTCTCTATCTCGTCAAACGCGTCTTCGTTCAGCGCGCCAGCAGCCTTGCGCTGACGCAGCATTTCCTTGATCAGGTCATCGGTCAGGACCAGCTTGGCATCGCTCAGCCAATCGAATTTGAGCCCGATGGTGCCTTCCTCGACATTGATCAGGACCTCGTCGCCGTCAATTCCTGCCAATTCGCCCTTGAACCGGCGGCGCCCGTCGATCAACTCCGCCGTTTCCAGCTTGGCCTCGTAGCCTTCGAACATGTCGAAGTCCTTGAGTCGTGTCAGGGGCCGGTCGATCCCAGGGCTCGAGACTTCCAGGGTGTAGGCATCCAGGATCGGATCCTCGACATCGAGGGTCGCGCTGATCGCGGTCGAGATCTCGGCGCAGTCGTCGACCTCTATGCCACCCTCGGGCTTGTCGGCCATGATCTGCAGGGTCGTGCTCTTGCCCGACATCAGGCGCACGCGCACCAGTTCATAGCCCATGTCCTCGATGACAGGGGTTATGATCTCGGCCAGTCGCCGGTCGATCGCCGCTTTTGCAATCAGGTCGTTCGTCATGTTCTTTCTCTCAGGGCGCGAGCACAAAAAAACGGGCCCGCGGCCCGTCGTGTTCATCCGGTGGAGCGTTGGACCAGAGCCCGCCGCGCCGCTGTTGATGGCCATATACGCCCCCGGACCGCATTTCGCAAGAGCGGATTGCACCGGTGATCAGATGCGCCACCAGCGTTCCGCCAAACGCCCGTCATCCAACCCATCGCGCGTGGCGATCACCGACGGCAAGCCGACTCCTCGATGGAGCGCGAAAACCATGTCATCCGCGGAGGGATGGAACACGAGGTTGCCGCGGCTGCGCAGCAGATCCGGCGTCGGCAAGACTGCGACATCGACGAACCCGTCGCGCAAGGCCTCGGCCCGCACGCCGGGATCGGGAATGACGACGGCCTCGACGCTGTCGAGCCAACCGGCTTGCCCCTGCTTGTAGTGATCCGGCACTTTTTCGCCCAAATAGTGACGCTCGCCATCGAACCGACGCGTGAAATAGCAACCGGTGCCGATACGTTCAGCCAGCTGGGCCCCGACCGTGCCAGCCGAACAGATGGCAAAACGCTGATCGGACAGCAGAAACGGCAAATGCGGATTGGGCGTTTCCAGTTCCAGCCGCAGCGCGTGATCCTTGATCGCATCGATCGCGATCAGCCCCAGACGACCCCGCCCCGCGCTGGCGTTAAGCGAGGCGACGACATCGTTCGCCCGCATCGGCGCTCCGTCATGAAAGCGCACGTCCTCGCGCAGATCGAATTGCCAGATGCGCGCCTCGCTGCTGGACCATCCCTTGGCCAATTCACCCTGCAAGACGCCGTTTGGCGCGATCTCGGTCAGCGAATCGAACGCCGCGCCCCGCACCAGTTGGTCCAACGCGGAGTCCTCGCGCGGCAGGGCGAGACGCAGCCGCCCGCCAGGTTGCGGAGCTGCATCCAGCGACACACCCGATGCGGCCAGCAGCGCGGCCGCCGCACCCGAGGAAAACAGCGCGCGGCGATCAATCCGTGTCATGGCGATCCGATGCCTCCGCGATGCGGTCCATCACCCGCACGAGTTCCGCACTGATTCCCGGTTCGGACAAGGCGTGACCCGCGTTGCGCACCATCTTCAACTCGCTCGCGGGCCAGGCCTCGGACAGCGCCCAGGCCGAAGACGGCGGACAAATCATGTCATACCGCCCCTGCACGATCACGCCGGGAACATGCGCGATGCGGTCCATCTGGGCGAGGATCTGGCCATCGAATTCGAGAAAGCCCTGATTGATGAAATAGTGGTTCTCGAGCCGTGCAAACGCACGCGCGTAGTCGGCCGGTCCGTCTCCCGAGGTGCCGCTGGAGTGGATCGACGCCAGCGCGTTTTCCCAAGCCGACCAAGCGCGGCCATAGCGCGTTTCCAGCGGCAGATCGCCGGAAAACAGGCGCCGGTTGTACGCCGCGATCATATCGCCGCGCTCGTCCGGTGGAATCAGCGATTCGAACCGCGCCCAGGTTTCCGGCCAGAACTTTCCCGCCCCACCGCCGTAAAACCAGTCAAGCTCGGCCTGTGTCATCAGGAACACGCCGCGCAGAACGATATGCTGGACGCGGTCCGGATGGGCCTGCGCATAGATCAACGAGAGAGTCGCGCCCCAGCTTCCCCCGAAGACGATCCAGCACTCGATGTCGAGCTGGCGGCGAATCGTCTCGATATCCTCGACCAGATGCCAGGTGGTGTTGTCCTTGACAGAGGCGTGGGGCCGGGACCGACCGCATCCACGCTGATCGAACAGGATCACCCGATAGACCTTGGGATCGAAATAGCGCCGCATCGCCGGGCTGCACCCACCGCCCGGTCCGCCATGCAGGACGACGACCGGGATGCCGTCGGGATTGCCGCATTGCTCCATGTAGACGACATGGTTCTGGCCCACGTCCAGCATCCGCTGATCGAACGGGTCGATCGGCGGGTACAAGTACTGCACTGCGCGCTTTTGGTCCGGGTATTTGTCCATTGATGCTCTATATAGGCTCCCGAGTCCAAAAGATCACACGGAGACAGGAATGCAAGCGCCTCTGAACACGGTCGACCCCACCGAGATCGCGAAATTCGAAGCCATGGCCGCCGAGTGGTGGGATCCCAACGGCAAGTTCAAACCGCTTCATATGCTGAATCCGTGCCGACTCGACTATATCACGACACAGATCGCCGGCGAATACGAACGTGACCTCATGGCGCAGGCGCCCTTCAAGGGGTTGCGCATTCTCGACATCGGCTGTGGCGGCGGTCTTCTGGCCGAACCGATGGCGCGACTCGGCGCCAAGGTGGTTGGAGCGGATGCGGCCGAGCGCAATATTCCGGTCGCACAGGTCCACGCGGCGCAATCCGGTCTGGCGATCGATTACCGCCACACCACGGCCGAGGCGCTGGCCGAATCCGGCGAACAGTTCGACGTGGTGCTGAACATGGAAGTGGTCGAACATGTTGCCGATCCGCTCGGCTACCTGTCCGCTTGCAAGACGCTGCTCAAGCCCGGCGGGCTGCACATCTGCTCGACGATCAACCGCAACTCGAAATCCTACATGATGGCAATCATCGGCGCCGAGGTGGTGATGCGCTGGCTGCCCAAGGGCACGCATGAATGGTCGAAATTCATCACGCCCGAAGAACTTTACGACCTGCTCGGGCAGGCCGGGCTGACCCCGGTCGACCGCAAGGGCTTCGTCTTCAACCCGATCACCTGGTCCTGGAGCCTGTCGCCGCGCGACCTGAGCGTGAACTACGTCACGGCAAGCGTCCGACCGGCCTAGTCGCCGCGTTCGAGCCGCGCGCGCAGGTCCCGCAGAACCGGCAGGACGGTGCGGACCTTGGTCGCGCCCATCTCGGCCACCACCTGGTTGATCACCGGTGTCAGAACCGCGATCGCCTGATCGCGCGCTTGCCGGCCCGCCGGGCTGATCGCGACCATTTTGCGCCGCGCGTCGTCCCAATCGGGCCGGATATGCACATAGCCCGCCCATTCCAGTTTCGTCAGCGTGTTCGTCATCGCCCCGCGCGTTACGTGAAAAGTCGCCGCAAGCTGAGCCGGCGAACGTTCGTCGGAGATGAACGCCAGGTGGTTCAGAACCGAGAAATGCGAAAGCTCCATGCCCTTTGGCAGAACCCTGGACAGACGGTTGCGCAGCAACTGTTCCGTGGTCAGGATCTCGCTGAACAGCGACACCGCGAGGGCATTGGTGTCATCCGTCATCCCGCTCCCTCGCCCGGGCTCCGAAACGGTCGCACATGACTGAGCGAGGGCACCTTGCGCCGTGCGTCATCGACCGCGCCTAGGTCGAGATCGACGAAGTGGACGCCGGCATTGGTACCCGCATCGAGCAGAACCTCGCCCCAGGGCGACACCGCGAGACTGTGGCCATAGGTGCGCCGCGTCTTTCCCCTCTGCGCCTTGTGTTCGCCCGTCTGGGCCGGGGCGAGCACGAAACACCCGGTCTCGATCGCCCGCGCCCGCAACAGCGTGTGCCAATGCGCCGCGCCGGTGACATGCGAAAACGCCGCCGGCACGGTCAGGATTCGCGCACCGGCCTGCGCCAGCGCGTGATAGAGATGTGCGAAGCGGACATCGTAGCAAATCGTCATGCCGATCTTGCCGAACGGCGTTTCGGCGACGACGGCCCGGTCGCCGGGCCGGTAGCCGTCGGATTCGCGATAGGTTTCCTCTGGTGTCACCTGGACGTCGAACATGTGGATCTTGTCATAGCGCGCGACGATGCCGCCATCGGGTCCGATCAGGAAGGACCGGTTCGCGAACCGCCCGTCCGCGTCCGTGGTCTTGAGCCCCAGCGACCCGATCAGCAACCAGACGCCGGAGTCTCGAGCCTGTTCGCGCAGGCCCGCCAACGTCCTGTCCTCCGATTCCTCGACCAGAACCTCGGCCTGATGGCTGCGGCTGGTCGAAACGCAATTGCTGACTTCGGGCGTCAGGACCAGTTCCGCGCCCGCCGTTGCAGCCGATGCGACATGATCCCTGATGGTCGCGAGGTTTTCGGCCGGATCGTCCGACGAGCACAGCTGGAGCAGCGCTGCCTTCATCACGCGGCCAGCAGCGGATCGAGTTTGCCCGCGCGTTCCAGCGCGAACAGGTCGTCGCAACCTCCGACATGCACATCGCCGATGAAGATCTGCGGGACCGTGCGCCCGCCATTGGCGCGCTGGATCATCTCGGGCTTGCGGTCCGGGTTCGCCAATACGTCGATTTCCGAAAACTCGACGCCCTTCTGGGTCAGGAGGCGTTTGGCTGCGTGGCAAAAGCCGCAAAGTGGCGACGTGTAGATTTCGACCGGTTGCATACTGAACCCCTCTGCTTGCTTGCGCGTTTGTCGAGGATTTAGGGCCGCTTTGCAACACGCGCCAGTGTCAGAACGCATACCTCGCTTGCCCCGGCTGCAAGACAGGCCTCCGCGCTCACCGCCAGTGTCGCGCCGGTTGTCATCACATCGTCAACCAGCAGGATCGCACGCGCGGCCAAACGATGCCTGCGCCGCGGATGCACCGCGATCGCCCCGGCGAGATCGTCGAAACGCTGCTGTGCCGTCTTTCCACCAAGTGCCGCCGTGCGCTTTGGCCGGGTCAGAAGGTCGGGGCAAACGGCCAATCCGGTCTCCTGTGCGAGAGCCTGCGCCAGAAGCGCCGACTGATTGTAGCGCCGTTTCAAAAGGCGCGTCCAATGCAGCGGAACCGGCGCGATCAGCATGTGGTCGCGTAACAACGGTCGCGCAGCCCGCGCCATCCAAAGCGACGCGGGTCGCGCGATTTCCGGGCGATCGCCGTGTTTCAGTGCCAGGATCATGCGTTTGGCGCGCCCCTCGTAGAGAAGAGCCGAACGCCCGTCGGTCCAGGGGCGCGGTGTCCGCATGCAATCGTCGCATTCGGTCCGGTAGCCATCCGCCTTGCCCGGAACCGGTGTGCCACAGGATTCGCACACAGTGCCGCCAATGAAAGGCGTATCGCGCCAGCATGTGCCGCAGAGACCGAAGTCGCTGTCCACGATCTCGCCGCATCCTAGGCATCGCGGCGGATAGAGCAATGAAACAGCTGTTTGAAACCGCATCCGCATCAGCCTAGTTTCCGCCCATGACCCAGACGCCTCTCCTTTTCGACCGCGCTGCCCTGGCGCAGCACCGCCAACGCGCGCACGGCACCGACCTGTTCCTGCAACAGCTTGCAGCGGACGAGGTGGAAGATCGCCTCTCCATGGTTAACAGGTCATTTACGCGCCCCGCCATCGTCAGCGGATTTCCCGGTTTCTGGGCACAGTGGATGCCGAACGCCGAAGTGGTCGAAGACGAAGACATTCTTCCCTTGAAGGCAGGCCGGTATGACCTCGTGATCCACGCCATGTGTCTGCACTGGGCCTCCGACCCGGTGGGACAGATCATACAGTGCCGGCGCGCCTTGCGCCCGGACGGTCTTTTCCTGGCGGTTCTTCTGGGCGGGCAGACGCTGCACGAATTGCGCGCGGCACTGGCCGAAGCGGAAAGCCGCGAGACGGGCGGGCTGTCACCACGGGTCGCCCCGATGGCCGAGATCCGCGATCTGGGTGCGCTCCTGCAGCGCGCGGACCTCGCCTTGCCTGTGGCCGATAGCGTGACCACCACGGCGCAATATCGCGACATGACGCACCTCATGCACGATCTGCGCGACATGGGAGAGAGCAACGCACTGGCCGGCCGCCTGCGCCGTCCAACCCGGCGGGCCGTTTTCGAGCGTGCCGAACATCTCTATCGTCACCGCTTCGCCACCGCGGATGGAAAGCTGCCCGCGACCTTTGAACTGGTCTGTCTGACCGGTTGGGCTCCGGCGGACAGCCAGCCCAAACCATTGCGGCCCGGATCGGCCGCGGCCCGGCTGGCGGATGCACTGAACACGACCGAAACCAAACTGCCCGATTGACCCGAGACCAAAAGCGGTTATCTGCACAACGATCCAAAAACTCAGGACCACGTTATGCTTGACACGACCCCCATCTCTGCCCGCCCGACACACGCGCCCGCCGATCACCCGGCGGTTCCGGCAGAGAAGGTCGGAATCCTGCTCGCCAATCTCGGCACGCCGGACAACTACGACTATTGGTCGATGCGCCGCTATCTGAACGAATTTCTGTCGGACAAGCGCGTCATCGACTACGCCTCGTGGAAGTGGCAACCGCTGCTGCAACTGGTGATCCTGACCAAACGCCCGTTCTCCAGCGGCGCAGCCTACAAGTCGATCTGGAACGAAGAAGCGGGGGAAAGCCCGCTGATGACGATCACCAAGCAGCAGACCGCCAAGATCAAGACGTCGATGAAAGCGCGCTATGGCGATCAGGTGATGGTCGATTTCTGCATGCGCTACGGCAACCCGTCGACCCCGTCAAAAGTGCGCGCGATGATCGAGGCGGGATGCCGCAAGATCCTGTTCTTCCCGCTTTATCCGCACTATGCCGGGGCCACATCTGCCACCGCGAACGATGCATTCTTCCGCGCGTTGATGGCCGAGAAGTGGCAACCGGTGACGCGCACCGTGGAACCCTATTTCGACCAGCCTGCCTATATCGACGCGTTGGCGCAATCCATCGAGCGCGCCTATGCGAAGCTCGAGAAGCGGCCCGACATCCTCGTCTGTTCCTACCACGGGGTGCCGATCCGCTATCTGATGGAAGGCGATCCCTATCACTGCCAGTGCCAGAAAACGACGCGGCTGCTAAAGGAACGCCTCGGCTGGCCCGATACGGATATCATCACCACGTTCCAATCCCGCTTCGGGCCGGAGGAATGGCTTCAACCCTACACGGTTGAAGAGGTCGCGCGCCTCGCCGAGGCCGGCAAAAAGAACATCGCCGTCTGCGCGCCGGCTTTTTCGGCCGACTGCATCGAAACGCTGGAAGAGATCAACGAGGAGATCAAGGAAAGCTTCGAGGAGGCCGGCGGTGAGACCTTCACGTACATCCCGTGCCTGAATGACGACGATGCCCATATCGCGGCGTTGTCCGGTGTGATCGAGCAGAACCTGAAGGGCTGGATCGACTGATCCACGCGGTCGGTCGGGTAACAAAAAAAGGCGGTGGAAATCCACCGCCTTTTTCTTTGGTCTGTTCGCTCAGCTTAGCTGGATGCGACTGCAGCGCCAACCAGAACCAGCAGGATCAGGGGCAGCCAGATGCCGCTCGAGGAGCTGCGGGTTTCTTCAACAACCACGGGCGCTTCCACGACGGGCTCTGCCAGGTTGCCGGCGGTTGCAGTCGAAGCAGCAGCAGCCAGTGCAGCGGCGAGAACGAGTTTCTTCATATTAACCTCCAGAGTTCGCGCGATTCACACACTGAACCACGCATCAAGACTTACCTCGTGACTTTTTCTAAGCAGCAATGCACAGGGATTGCAAATGCTTGTTGATCTTCGCTTCGCTCTGCAACCAGCGATGTCGTCAAATTAGCAACACTTGTGTTCCGACCTTCGCCATCGAAAACAACTCGGCGATGTGCTCGTTGTAGAGACCAATGCACCCATTCGAGGATTGGCGCCCGATCTTGCGGTTATCGTGGGTGCCGTGGATGCGATAATACTTCCAACTGAGATACAGCGCATGGGTGCCGAGCGGGTTGTCCGGGCCAGGCGGGATGTAGGCAGGCCATTCCGGATTGCGCTTTCGCATCGAGGGAGTCGGGCTCCAACCCGGACCTTCGACCTTGCGGATCACGCTGGTTCGGCCCTTCCGGGTCATCTCGGGCGTCAGCGGAACACTCGACGGGTAAAGCTTGTAGACGCTTTGGTCCTCGGACCAGTAGTGCAGCGCTCGCGAGGTTGTATCGACGAGAATCGCGCCGTTGCGCAGATTGCTGAAATAGGGTCGCCACTGAACACCCCTGAAGCTGGAGATGTTGCGGCGCACCGGAGCTTCGGGTTCAGGTGGCGGGCGCAGGGGGTCGTATTCGGTCTCGTCCTGTTGCTGAGCGAACAGAGGTGTGCCGACAAATGCGGCGCTGGTCGCCAGAAACATGCGGCGTGAGGTCGAAAAGTCGGGGCGTTTGGTCATGGCGCGACTCGCTTTCGTTCCTGTTTTCCGGTCAAGCCCCATGATATGGCCAGAAAGCCGCAGTCGCAAATCAAACTCGGACAACCTGCTCTCTTCCAATCTTGTGAGTTTGCGCCGCCGTGCCAGAACGGGTATTCGATACGGCGACATCAAATACGGGGTGAAGCAAGTTGCGTGTTCTTTCGATACTCTTGGCGGTTCTCCTGCTGCTGAGCGCGTGCGGCGCGCAGAATTCGTCTTCGCGCATTGGAGCAGATGGCCAACCGCTGCCGACCGTCTACAAGATCCGCAACAGCGATACCTCGCGAATCCAGTTCCGCCTGGTCGATTCGGTCAACGCGCTGCGGGCGGCGTCCGGGGCCGGCCCCGTGCAATTGAACTCGCAATTGAACGCCGCCGCCGAGACGCATTCACGCGACATGGCGCGGCAGAATCGTCCCTGGCATTTCGGTTCGGACGGCTCCTCGCCGATCGACCGGGTCGCCCGTGCCGGATATCCCGGACAGATGTTGGGTGAAAACATCTCGGAAACCTTCGAGAACGAGCTTGAGACCCTTGCCGCATGGATGGATCAGCCAGGCACACGGCAGGTCATCCTCGATCCGAAGGCTGTCAATATCGGCTTCTCCTGGTTCCAGGAGTCCAATGGCAAGATCTGGTGGACCCTGCTGATGGGCAGCTAACAACCGTCGATCGCCGGTTTTCGACTTGCAACTGCCACGGGTTCGGTTGCGCCGTTTCAGCCCCGATTGCCTGCCACGCTCTTCAGTTCGCTCAAAATTTCCGCGCTATGCTGACCACGATCGGGCGGGTCGGTCGGAACCTGCGGCCCGCTGTTGGAAAAACGCGGTGCCGGCATCGCCTGCAACAGCCCGAAGGCTTCGACCCACATGCCTCGATCCGCGTTGATTCCGTGCCGCGCCGCCTGATGCGGGCTTAGCACCGGCGCCACGCAAGCATCGGTTCCGGCAAAGATCTTCTCCCAATGATCGCGCGTCCGGGTCAGGAAGCGTTGCTCGACCAGGGCAGATTGCTGCGGCCATTTTCGGCGGTTCATCTGCTCCGCCATGTCAGGATGATCCACCAACCCGATCAGATCGAGGAACTGGCGGTAGAACTGCGGTTCGATACACTGCACGCTCATGAACCCACCGTCGGAGCAGCGATAGCTTCGGCTCCACGGCGGACCGTCCAACAGGCTTTGGCCCCGCTCCTCGCTCAACATGCCGGCCCCGGCCAGCGCCATCAGCAGGTTCAGGCTGTTGGCGGACCCATCGACGATCGCCGCGTCGACCACCGTACCCTCGCCCGTCGCGCGCGCTTTCATGATCCCCATCAGAATTCCGATCACGAGGTAGAGGCCGCCACCCGCGATATCACCCAGAACGGTCGGAGTCGCAAATGGCTCGGCCCCGGGTGGCGATGCATACCACAGCGCTCCGGAAAGGCTGGCATAGTTCATGTCGTGTCCGGCAGAGCGGGCTAGATGCCCTTCCTGCCCCCAGCCGGTCATCCGCCCGAACACGAGCCGCGGATTGATGGCATGGCACTCTGCCGGCCCGATGTCGAGACGCTCCATCACACCAGGGCGGAAACCTTCAATCAGCGCATCGGCTGTGCCCACGAGTTTCAGGAAAGTTGCAACGTCGTCGGGATCTTTCAGATCGAGCGCGATGGAGCGCTTGTTTCGGTCCAGAAGGCTCTTGGTGGGATAGCCCGGCGCCAGTTTCGCGTCCTTGCGATGCACGACGATCACATCCGCCCCGTGATCGGCCAGCATCATCCCTGCGAACGGCCCCGGCCCCAGACCTTCGACTTCGATGATGCGCGTACCGTCCAGCATGGGTGTATCCCTTGTTTGTCAAATGGTGCCCCTGACGCGACACGCGTAAAAGGCCGTCGCGATCAATAGCCCTGGCCGAAATCCAGTGCGAGTCAGGTCCTTGTTCTGCTCTGAACCCTCGCGATTTCGAAAATTGCCTCGCGGGCGAGGCTATGCAACGACACGAAATCCGACGATAGCCACAAGAGCGCCCAGAATTTGAGATCAGATTTGGACCAATCCCACCGGCATCCGATCCACCTGAAACCGGACTCGAACCCTCAGGCCCGCAGTGTGATAAGCGTGCCGATCTGAACCATCGCATAGATCTCCTCGATCTCTTCGTTCTCGACCGCGATGCACCCGGCGGTCCAGTCTCTTCCCTTGGCCTTTTCGTTGTTTGGCTGGCCGTGGATGAAAATGTCGCCGCCGGGGTTCTGACCGATGGCGCGAGCCCGGGCGATGTCCTGCGCGTTGGGATAGGAAATCCCGACCGACAGATGGAAGGCGCTGCGCGGATTGCGACGGTCGATCAAATAGCTACCCTCCGGCGTCTTGCCGTCACCACGAACCTGCTTGTGGCCCTCCGGCGCGAAGCCGAGATGGAAGTTGTAGGCTTTCAGGATGTCTTCGTTGTGCAACAGGAACATCCGCCGGTCGGCCTTGTTCACAACGACGGACGTCACCTCGGGCCCGTTGTAGGTCAGGAATTTCGGGCCGCTGCTGCATCCCGCAACAGCAAGTGTCGATAATGCCCCCAGTCCGAATACGCGCCGTTTCATGATCTGCTCACTTTTTTTGACTCGGTTTTGCCTCTCGTGCTGATTATAGCCGCGAGCGCGTGCCGCAAAATCACATTTCAGTCTGGAAGTACGAATTTCTTCAAATGTGGCTGCGCGAAAAGGCGGCAGCGAGTTCCACATGCGCGGACCAGCGGAACTGGTCGACCACCTGCACCCATTGCAGATCAAAGCCCGCATCGACCAACCGCCGCGCGTCGCGGGCAAAGGTGACCGGGTTGCAAGAGACACAAGCGATACGGGCCAGGTCCGACTGCGCCAATTCCGCAATCTGGGCTTCGGCTCCGGCACGGGGCGGGTCAAGCAGCGCCATGTCGAACCTTGCCAGTTCATCCGGCATCAGCGGACGGCGAAACAGGTCGCGCGTCACCGCGTCCACCCGCTTCAATCCGTCCGCCTGTCGCCAGCCCTGGTCCAGTGCGGCGACCATGTCGCGATCCCCTTCGATCGCCATGACCTCGGCCGCCTGCGCCAATGGCAGGCTGAACGTACCGCACCCCGCGAACAGATCGACGATGTGCGACGCCCCCTCTGCAACTTCGCGCACCGCGTTCAGCAACGCGGTCTCTCCGTGTTTCGTCGCCTGAAGAAACGCGCCCGGCGGCGGCACCACGCGGGCAGAGCCGAAGTGCTGGAACGGGGCTTCGCGCAGGGCAATGACCTCGTCCCCCCATGCCAGCCGCGCAAGCTGATGCTGCTCAGCCGCCTGCGCGAGGCTGACCCGCAACGGACCGTCGAGCGGCTTGCCACCGCTCGCCGCGACGTCGAGACCGGCGCCAGAGAGCGTCAGCGTGACCGCCAGCTCGCCCTTGCGGCTGGCACCCAGCACGGCCAGCGCTTCGGAAATCGCCAGACCGTCCAGCGCCCTCGGGTCGAGCAATTGGCACTCCGGAATCTGGGTGATGACATCCGAGGCGCGCCCATGGAAGCCAGCCAGCGCGCCCTTCTTGGTGCGCCGAACAGATATGACCGCGCGGCGGCGCGAGCGCGGTGGCGAGGTCACGATGGGCCGCATCGGCGCGCTCAGCCCCTGCGCGGAAAGGGCCGCAGACACGACCTGCTGCTTCCAATCGGCAACGAAGGCGTCCGACGCGTGCTGTAGTTGGCAGCCGCCACAGGACTTGTAGTGCCGGCATGGCGGCTGCACCCGGTCCGATGACGGCGTCACGATGCGAATGTCCGTCAACGAGTCGCCTGCGTGTGTGCCTGTCACGACCTCACCGGGCAGGCTGCGGGGCACGTATACCGGCCCGTCCGCGATGCCATCGCCCTGATGGCCCAAGCGTTTGATCGTGAATTCCATCGTCATGTCTGCCTGATAGCTTGCACCCGGTGCGCGCAACAGCCCCTATTCGGCGGCCTCTGTTCCGATGAAGCCGCCGGACTGGCGGTTCCAGAACTGGGCATAAAGCCCGCCCCGCGCCAGCAGGGCGGAATGGGTTCCGCTTTCGACGATGCGGCCCCGGTCCATGACGATGATCCGGTCCATCTCGGACAGGGTCGACAGGCGATGCGCGATCGCCAGAACCGTCTTGCCTTCCATCACCCGGTGCAGCGCTGTCTGGATCGAGGCTTCGACCTCGGAATCGAGCGCGCTGGTGGCCTCGTCAAGCACGAGGATCGGAGCGTCCTTCAGGATCGCGCGCGCCAGAGCGATGCGCTGGCGTTGTCCGCCCGACAGCTTGACGCCGCGCTCGCCCAGATGGGCGTCATAGCCGGTGCGGCCCTTGAAATCCTGCAGGTCGGTGATGAACTCGTGCGCTTCGGCCTTTTCGGCCGCGGCGACCAACTCGGCCTCGGTCGCATCGGGGCGACCATAGAGGATGTTGTCACGCGCCGAGCGATTGAACATGGCGGTTTCCTGCGTCACCATCCCGATCTGGCGGCGCAGGCTTTCCTGCGTCACATGCTCCAGATCCTGTCCGTCGATCAGGATGCGCCCGTCTTCTCCCGTGTAGAGCCGCAACAACAACGACACGAGCGTCGATTTGCCGGCACCGGATGCACCCACGATGCCCAGCTTCTCGCCGGCCTGCACCGTCAGGTCGATGTCCTGCACCCCCCCAACGTCGCGGCCATAGGCAAAGCTTACGTGGTCAAACACGATCTCGCCCGCCGGGACCTTCAGATCGGTTGCGTCCGGGGCGTCGACGACGCGCGCGCGCGGCGTCAGCGTGCGCATCCCGTCCTCGATCTCGCCCACGTTGGAATAGATCGCCATCAGGGTGAAACTGACCCAGCCCGTCATCTGCGCGATGCGGATCGCCACCGCTCCAGCCGCGACGATATCGCCCTCGCTGGCCATGCCCCTCTGCCACAGAAGCAGCGTACCGCCGATCAGCAGGACCGGCAAAACCCCGGCCAGCGTCATCAGGCACAGCCGGAACCCGGCGGCCAGGTATCCAAAGGCCAGTGCCCGCTGGCGAAACGCGCCCATCGCGCCGAGGGCTGCGCGGTCCTCGTGATCGGCATGGGCGAACAGCTTGACCGTCTTGATGTTGGTGATTGTGTCGACCACCTGCCCTGACACCATCGCCCGCGCGCCGGCGCGCGCCGCCGACCGCTTGCGCACCCGGGGCATGAACCATGCAATCATTGCAAAATAGGCCAGAAGCCAGACCAGGAAGACAAGCGTCACGCGCACGTCTATTGTCGTCAACAGGATCATCGAGCCCAGCAAAGAGGCCAACGCAAAGGCCACGACGTTGATGACCTCGGCCGCGACATCGGTGACCGCGCGCGCCGCCTGCATCTGCTTCTGCGCGATCCTTCCCGCGAAATCGTCGTCGAAGAATCCGATCGACTGACCCAGGGTCCAGCGGTGCAGCCGCGACAGCACCAAAGGGTTGACGTTGGGCTGCACGATGATCGCGTTCGATGCGGCGGACAGGCCGAATAGCAGGGGCCGCGCGATCAGGAAGAAGGCGACAGCCACGGCGATCATCGCGGTGTTGGACCCATCGAAGAAGCCGTCGGGCGTGCTGGCGACGGCCGAGTCGATCACCATCCCCAGGATCAGCGCCGTGCCGGCTTCGAGCGCGCCGGCCGCCGCCGACAGCAGCGCCGCCAGCCACAGGGCCGGCCAGGCACCCGCCAGACACCAACGCATGAACGCGCCCAGTGTTTGCGGCGGCGGGCCTTCCGCCCTGCGAAAAGGGTCGATCCAGCTTTCGATGCTCATTCCGCCGCCTCCGGGTTCAGGAACCCGCCGGATTGGCGCGCCCAGAACTGCGCATATAGGCCACCCTGCGCCAAAAGCGCGGAATGGCTTCCCTCTTCGACGATGCGGCCTTCGTCCATCACCAGGATACGGTCCATTTGCGCGATCGTGGACAGGCGATGCGCGATTGCGATCACCGTCTTGCCATGCATCATGCCATAGAGCGTGTCCTGGATGGCGGCTTCAACCTCACTGTCCAGCGCGCTGGTGGCCTCGTCCAGCACCAGGATTGGCGCGTCCTTCAGGATCACGCGCGCCAGAGTCACGCGCTGCCTCTGCCCGCCAGAGAGCTTCACACCTCTCTCGCCCACATGCGAGTCATAGCCGGTACGTCCCTGCGGATCGGCCAAGTCGAGGATGAAGTCATGCGCCTCTGCCTGCCTGGCTGCGGCGATCATTTCATCCTCGGTGGCGTCTGGACGACCGTAGAGGATGTTGTCCCGCACCGAGCGGTGCAGCAGCGCGCTGTCCTGCTGAACCATGCCGATATGGCTGCGCAAACTGTCCTGCGTGACGGCGGTGATGTCCTGCCCGTCGATCAGGATCTGCCCCGACTCCGGGTCGTAGAAGCGCAGCAGAAGCTTGACCAAAGTGGATTTTCCCGCCCCCGAGCGTCCGATCAACCCGACCTTTTCACCCGGCGCGATGCTCAGGCTGATCCGGTCGAGTCCCCCCGCGCCGCGCCCGTAGTGATGAGACAATGCACGGATCTCGATCTTGCCTTCGACAAGGCGCAGCGGCTTCGCGTCGGGATCGTCCACGAGGTCGACCGGCTGGGCAATCGTTTGCATCCCCTCCGCGACGACGCCCAATTGCCGGAAGAACGTGGTCAGCGCCCACATGATCCAGCCGGTCATGGCATTCAGCCGCAGGGTCAGGGCAGTCGCCGCCGCCACCACGCCGACCGAGGCCGTGCCCTGCGCCCAAAGGTAAATCGCCCAGCCGACCACTCCGACGATCAGCAAGCCGTTCAGCGTCACCAGCGCCATGTCCATCTTGGTGTAGATGCGCATCTCGGTCTGGAAGGTGCTGCGGGTCTTCTCGATGGCCTCCTTCGCATAGCTCAACTCACGGTCATGATGGGCGAACATCTTGACCGAATGGATGTTGGTATAGCTGTCCACCACTCGCCCCGTGACCGTCGATCGCGCATCCGAGGCCGCTTGTGACGCCGGGCCGACGCGCCGGACCGTCCAGCGGATCAGCAGGGCGTAGAGCGCAAACCAGACCAGCAGGGGCAGAAGCAGGCGCAGATCCGCCGCCGCCAGCAGGATCGCCGCGCCGATCAGATAGGCCAACGAGAACGAGATCGCGTCGAAGACTTGGAACACGACCTCGCCCGCCGCCGGGGGAGTCTGCATGATCCGGTTGGCGATGCGGCCTGCAAAGTCGTTCTCGAACCAGCCGACGGACTGGCGCAGCACATGCTTGTGCGCTCTCCAGCGGATCAAGGTACCGAAATTGGGCAGGATCGCGTTGTTGAGCAGCGCGACATCCAGCATGTGCAGAAGGGGGCGCAGGAACACGATGAACAGGCCGACGGCGATCAGTTCGACGTCATGGGCGGCAAGCACCTCGGCCGGATCTCCACCCAGCAGGTCGACGACCCGGCCCATGTAGTAGATCAGCCCGATCTCGATCGCGGCCACGACGACCGACAGCACCGCGGTCCAGAAGAACACGCGACGGAACGGTTCTGCATAGAGTTTCATGAACGGCCACAGCCGCGTCGGCGGGCGGTCCCGCTCGGGGTAGTCGCAATAGGGATCTACGAGATTTTCAAAGAAACGAAACATGACGGATGCTCCTGGTGAGCCGGACGACAAGATGCACTGAGGGCGTCAGGTGCTGACAGCCCGATCGGGGCGGGATATCAGCTGGCGCTGTTCCAGATCCCGTAATACATCTTGCATCCTCCGTATCTCGTGGATGCGGATTACCCGATCGGGGCGACAATGTCATCCGGAAATGTCAGGAACCCAGCAGCGCGTCGCGGCCAAGGGTAAAGCCCGAGTCGATCCACAGCTTTTCGAGCCGCGCCAATTCCGCGCCCAGTTCGGCACCCGAAAAGCCCGGCACCAGATCGCGTGCGGCGATTGGAAAGACGGCCCGCGCGCCGGTGCCGATGCGATCCGCAAGTGCCGTGTCCCAGCCTTGACCCGACAGCGCCAGGCGCAGAAGCATGGCGTCGCGCCCATCCGTCGCGCCCAGCCGATAACCAAGTTCCTCCGGTCCGGCGGAACCGCTCGCGGCCTCCCGGATTGCAGTCAGCCGGCGGTCCTGCGCCCGGCTCAGCCGCAACGCCTCGGCAACGTCGACACCGCCAAGAACGGCAAGGCGGCGCAGCGGGTCCGGCGACATAGCCGCCTGCCCTTCGACATGCACCAGCGGCGCAAGCGCACGATCATCGGCGCCCGGCAAAAGCTGTCCCAGCGCGCCGGTCGAGCGCATCGCCGCGAGCGCAGGGGACGGATCGGGGGCTGCCAGCAGCTTCAGCATCTCGCCGCCGACGCGTTCGTGGGACAACCGCGCCAGCCCGTCGAGATTGGCGGCGATCGCGGCCATGGCTTCGGGATCGAACCCCTTGGACTGGTCGCCATACCACGCATGGAAGCGGAAATAGCGGAGCGACCGCAGGTAGTCTTCGCGGATGCGGTCTCGCGCCTCGCCGATGAAGCGCACCCGCCGCGCGGCAAGGTCCGGCAGGCCGTCGAGCGGATCGATCACGGTGCCATCCGGGCGCGCGTAAAGCGCGTTCATGGTGAAGTCGCGACGCGCTGCGTCCTCGGCCACATCGCTCGAGAACGAAACCGTCGCATGCCGCCCGTCGGTCGCAACGTCTCGACGGAAGGTCGTGACCTCATGTGCCACGCCGTCCCGAACCAAGGTCACCGTTCCATGATCGACGCCGGTTGGGATGACCTTGATTCCGGCGGCTTTCGCCAGTGCGATGACCGTGTCGGGGGTCGCATCGGTGGCTATGTCGATATCGCTGACCGCCACGCCCAGCAGTGCATTGCGCACACATCCACCCACAAAAAGCACCTGGGCCCCGTCACGCTCAAGTGCTGCACAGACCGCCTGAGTCGCCGGTTCCGTCAGCCAAGGTTCAGTGATCCGGGTCATTCCCGCACGCGCTCTGCCAGCCCCCGCAACATCCGCGCGGTGGCACCCCAGATGTAGTAGGGGCCGTACGGGACCGTGTAGTAGAAGCGCCGCTGACCGCGCCAGCGTCGCGATTCCACCATGTAGTTCTCCGGGTTCAGAAGGTGATCGAGCGGCGTCGTGAACACCTCGTCGACCTCGCCGGGTTCGGGCACCACCCGGAATTGCTCGCGCAGAATCGCCACCACTGGCGTGACGCGGAAACCCGTGACCGTCTCGTGCTCGGGCAGATACCCGATCACCTCGGGCAGATCTTCAGGCAACCCGATCTCCTCGCGCGCCTCGCGCAAGGCCGCCGCCGTGGTGTCGCGGTCGCCCTCGTCCTGCTTGCCACCCGGAAAGGCGATCTGACCCGGGTGGTGTTTCAGGGCCGAGGAGCGTTTTGTAAGGATCACCTCGGGCTCCGGCCCCGCCAGTGACACTGCGACCAGAACTCCGGCGGGGCGCAGCTTGCGCCCGACCGGCAGCGTGGTGTCCGGGTTCAGATCGAAATCGGACGATTGATGCCCCGCCTGGGCAAGGGCTGCGCGCAGCCGATCGGTCGGATCAGCCGGCATCGTCATCCTTGGCGTCGAAGCCGAGCGTCGCCGGGTCGAGCTCGTAATGGGCGCTGCAGAACTGGCAATCCGCCGTCACCTTCCCGTCATCCGTGGTCATCTTCTCGATGTCGCGCGCGGAATAGATCGACAGGCTCTGGCGCACACGGTCCTCCGAGCAGGTGCATCCGAATCGCACGGCCTGTGCGTCGAAGACCCTCGGCTGTTCCTCGTGAAACAGCCGCACGAGCAGATCGGTCGGCGGCACCACTGGTCCGATCAATTCCATGTCTTCGACGGTATCGAGCAGGATGTTGACCCGGTTCCAGTTCTCTCCCTCTTCGCCATCGATTAGATCGTCGGCGCGCAGGATGTCACCGGTGCCGCTCTCCGTCGCAACGAAGGGCGACGCCTTGGGCATATGCTGCAACATGATGCCGCCGGCGCGCCAATGCTCGGGCACGCCGGGTTCGGAGGATCGTCCGAAGCTGAGCGAAAACCGCGTCGGCAGCTGCTCGGATTGCGCGAAATAGGCTTCGGCGCAGGCACTCAGCGATCCGCCCGCCAGCGGCGTGATCCCCTGGTAGGGCGCGCTGCCCTTGCCCTGGTCGATCAGGATCGCGAAATACCCCTCGCCCACCTGGTCGAAAGGATCGGAGTCGGTCAGGCGGTCAGCATCGAAACTGGCATAGGCGCGGATCTTGGCGGCCTCGCCCTCGGTCTGCGGCGCATAGTAATCGGTCGCGATCATGCGCACCGCACCCTTGGACTGCACCTGCAGCGACAGCTTCCAACGCAGCTTGACCGTCTGCCCGATCAGCGCCGTCAGCAACGCCATTTCCGCCACCAGAGCTTCGACCTGGGGCGGATAGTCGTGCTGCTCCAGTATCCCGCCCAATACACCGTCCAGCCGAGCCACGCGTCCACGCATGTCCGACAGGTCGAGTTGGAAGGGCAGAACGGTATCGTCCCACGCGAGTCTGGATCCGAGAGTCATGGGGTTTCCTTAAACGCCGCTGGTTGGCATACCGCGGCTATATAGGAGCCACAACCGGCGATGTAAGGGCAAACCGATGATCAGACGCTTTGGCGCACCGCCGGAAGCCGGCCGCGACTATGTCCGCAGGAACGGTGCCTATGCCCTGTTGCCGCGAGGCGGGCGGCTTCTGGTGACCTGCCAGCACGACCCCGATCCGGACTTCCAGTTGCCCGGTGGCGGGGTCGATCCGGGCGAGTCCCCGCTTCTGGCGCTGCACCGCGAGGTGCTCGAAGAAACCGGGTGGCGCATTTCGGGGGTGCGCAGGATCGGCGCGTTCCGTCGCTTTGTTTTCATGCCTGAATACGGTATCTGGGCTGAAAAGATCTGCCTGATCTTTCGTGCCCTCCCGACCCTGCGTTTGGGACCGCCTTCGGAGGCGCAGCACAGCGCCCATTGGATGGCACCTGGCGAGGCGGCGCGGCTGCTTTCCAATGCCGGTGATCGGTACGTCGCTGCGCGGCATTCACATCTCGGGGGTCACGGACCCATGTATTCGAAGAGGGTCGCAGAGACATCGTCCTCCATGCCGTAGTCCGGGGACATTTTCTGGGATAGCGACCAGAACAGGTCGTCAAGAAACTCCTGCCCACCCTGCGCCGCGCTGCATGTCCCGATCAACGTCGTCAGCCCCTCCTGCTCGAGCATCTCGCCATCGGCCAACCGGCATTCGGTGAAGCCATCGGAATAGAGGAGCAAACGGTCGCCCCGCTTCATGGTGACTTCGAACTGCTCATAAGGAACGCCGGACAGCAGACCGACCGGCACGCCGCCCTGGCCGAGAAATTCGCATTCGCCGGTCGCGCGCAGCAGCAAAGGATGCGGGTGGCCGGCCTGGGTCATGGTGACCTTGCCGCTGTCAAGATCCGCCACCGCATAGGCCATGGTGAAATACTCGTCGATCCCGCTGTCGGCCAGGAACCGTTCGTTCAGGAGCGCGGCCACCTTGTCCGGTGGGCGCAGGTCGTGCGCCCCGTCGGGGCGCCAATCGATCCCGAGATTCTGGTCGAAATACGAGCTGCTGAGATAGCCGCCCAACCGCGCCGTCACCATCGCCGAGGTGATCCCATGCCCTGATACATCGACGGAGTAGAAACCGACCCGGTTGCCGCCGGGCGAGAACATGCCGACGAGATCGCCGCCGATATGGCCGCAGGGCTTCAGAAGCAGACTGACGCGCGAGGATCCGAAGCTGCGTGACAGTTCGGGAACCAGCGACTCCTGGATCTTCTTGGCTTGGATCAGATCCTTGTCGATGGTGTCATAGGCGTCTTGCAATCGATCCAGCGTTTCCGAGATCATGCGGTTCTTGTCGGACAGTTCCCGCTGCATATCCAGAATCCGGGCGCCGGCCGAAATACGGGCGCGCAATTCATCGGAATTCACCGGCTTGGTCAGGAAATCATCGGCACCCGCATCCAGACCTTGCGCGACTTCGTTCTTTTCGCTCTTTGAAGTCAGCAGGATGAAGTAGCCGTAGCTGTCTCCAGGCAGATCACGGAAGGCACGACAGAATTCCAGGCCATTCATCCCCGGCATCATCCAGTCGCTGAGCACGAGGTCGGGCCGTGAGGCACGGCAGATATCCATCGCCGTCTCGCCATTGTCGGCTTCGGACACCTCGAATCCCCACTTCTTGAGAGAGCCCACAAGTATGCGACGCTGCAACCGGCTGTCGTCGACAACAAGCACTCTCTGAATGGCTCCCAGCCCGGGGCCAGGCCGCATCTCTGTATGTGTCGCATGGACTGCGTTGGGCATGGAATCGGGAACTCTTTCTGGAACGTGTCTGTGTCACTGTCGCGACGCACCCTTAATGGTGGATGAAAGTTCGAATTTTCCGGATCGCGCTCCAGGGCTTAACCGGCTGTTTACACGGGCGCGCGAAGAAGAAAGATGAGTTTTTCTGTGAGGTTTGGTGATGATCGATTGGTCCCGCGTGAACGAATTGCGTGACGAGGTCGGAGCGGAAGACTTTGACGAAGTCGTCGACCTGTTCCTGGAAGAGGTCGAGGAAGTCATAGACCGCTTGCGAAGCGCTCCAGACATGTCTCGGCTGGAGCAGGACATGCATTTCCTGAAGGGCAGCGCGCTCAGCCTGGGATTCGACGCCTTCTCGAACCTTTGCCAGACTGGTGAACGGTTGTCGGCCGAAGGCGCCGCCGACAGCGTCGATGTCGCCGGGGTCATCGCCGGGTTCGAGCAGTCCAAGGCGATGTTCCTCGCCGACCTCAAGCAAAACATTGCGGCCTGACGCGGGGTCAACTCACACCACGAACTGAGCCAGTGTCTCGTCGTTGGTGATATCACGATAGGTGAAACCCGCATCGTCCAAACGGGCGAACAGGCGGGCGAAATTCCCGGGCCGGGCAGTTTCGATCCCAATGAGTACGGAACCGAAGTTGCGCGCGGATTTCTTCAGATATTCGAACCGGGCGATATCGTCTTCGGGTCCGAGAATGTTCAGGAACTCCTTCAGCGCGCCAGGCCGCTGGGGCAGGCGCAGGATCAGGTACTTCTTGACCCCGGAGTAGCGCAGGGCGCGCTCCTTGACCTCGGGCAGACGCTCGAAATCGAAATTCCCGCCTGAGGTGACGCAAACCACCGTCTTTCCGAACACAATGTCGCGCAGATCTCCCAGCGCCTCGATCGAAAGCGCGCCCGCGGGCTCCAGAACGATCCCTTCGACGTTCAGCATTTCGATCATCGTCGTGCAGATGCGGTCTTCGCCCAGGATGAGCACGTCCTCCAGCGGCACGTCCCGCAACAGCTCGAATGTCCGCGCCCCGATCCGTCCCACGGCAGCGCCGTCCACGAAGGTATCGACATGCGGCAAGGTCACGGGATGACCTGCGGCAAGGGCGGCGGCGAGGCAAGCGCCGCCTTTGGGCTCGACGAACAGGCAATGCGCGCTGTCGCCGAACCATGTGGTCACGCCTGAGGACATGCCCCCACCGCCCACCGGCAGGATCACGATGTCCGGCGACCGACCCAGCTGGTCGGTGATCTCGACCCCGACCGAAGCCTGTCCCTCGATCACGTCGGCATCGTCGAAGGGAGATAGAAAATGCCCACCTTCCTCGGCGCACCATTTCTGCGCGGCGGCCAGCGTATCGTCAAAGTAGTCGCCGACCATGTGAATCTCGATCTGATCCCCGCCGAAGATCCGGGTCTTCTGGATCTTCTGCTGCGGCGTCGTGACCGGCATGAAGATGACGCCGCGGACCCCGAAATGGCTGCACATGAAGGCAACACCCTGGGCATGATTGCCGGCACTGGCACAGACGAAGAGCTTCTGGTCCGGCAGCTTGCGCATCGCGTTGAATGCGCCGCGCAGCTTATAGGATCGCACCGGACTCAGGTCCTCGCGCTTGAGCCAGATATCGGCGCCGAAGCGGTCGGACAGATGCACGTTGCGCTGCAACGGCGTGGCCGGAAACACCGATCGCATCTCGGCTTCGGCCGCTCGCGCCCTGTTATGAAAATCGCTCATTTTCCTTGTGTGGCGCAGCTTTGCGCGCGGCGCAACCATACCTTGCCCCGCTGCGCAAAACCCGGTAACCCGCAGCCGACCCAATCGAGAAGGAATGCCCCCAATGTCTGCGCCCAAGAAAGTCGTGCTGGCCTATTCAGGCGGCCTGGACACATCGATCATCCTCAAGTGGTTGCAGACCGAGTATGGTTGCGAGGTCGTGACCTTCACCGCTGACCTGGGTCAGGGCGAAGAGCTCGAACCGGCGCGCAAGAAGGCCGAGATGATGGGCGCGAAAGAGATCTATATCGAGGATCTGCGCGAGGAATTCGTGCGCGATTTCGTCTTCCCGATGTTCCGGGCCAATGCGCTCTATGAAGGGCTCTACCTTCTGGGCACCTCGATCGCACGGCCGCTGATTTCCAAGCGCCTGGTCGAGATCGCCGAGGAAACCGGCGCCGATGCCGTCGCCCATGGTGCAACCGGCAAGGGCAACGACCAGGTGCGGTTCGAACTGGCCGCCTATGCGCTGAACCCCGACATCAAGGTGATCGCGCCCTGGCGGGAATGGGACCTGACCAGCCGCACCAAGCTGATCGACTTTGCCGAAAAGAACCAGATTCCGATCGCCAAGGACAAACGCGGCGAAGCGCCGTTCTCGGTTGATGCAAACCTCTTGCATACCTCGTCCGAGGGCAAGGTGCTGGAAGACCCGGCAGAAGAGGCACCGGACTACGTCTATCAGCGCACGGTCAACCCCGAGGATGCGCCGAACACGCCTGAATTCGTCGAGATCGGGTTCGAAAAAGGCGATGCGGTCAGCATCGATGGCGAGGCGATGTCGCCGGCCACCATCCTGACCCGGCTGAACGAACTGGGCGGCAAGCACGGGATCGGGCGGCTCGACCTGGTCGAAGGCCGGTTCGTCGGGATGAAATCGCGCGGCATCTACGAAACACCAGGCGGCACGATCCTGCTGGAAGCCCATCGCGGCATCGAACAGATCACGCTGGACCGGGGAGCGGCGCATCTGAAGGACCAGATCATGCCGCAATATGCCGAACTGATCTACAACGGGTTCTGGTTCAGCCCCGAACGCGAGATGCTGCAGGCGCTGATCGACAAAAGTCAGGAACACGTCACCGGAACCGTGAGGTTGAAGCTTTACAAGGGCCTGGCACGGACGGTCGGGCGCTGGTCTGACCTGTCTCTCTATTCCGAAGAGCACGTGACCTTCGAGGATGACGCCGGTGCCTATGATCAGAAGGACGCTGCCGGGTTCATCAAGCTGAACGCCCTGCGCCTGCGCCTGATCGCGATGCGGAATCGCCGCCTTACATGACCGAGGAGACCGACGCAGACCTGTTCATCGAGGCCCAGGACACGGTGTGGGATTCGGTCCTTGCCGAGCTGGGTGCAGGCAAGAAAACCGGACACTGGATGTGGTTCGTCTTTCCGCAACTGGCGTCGCTGGGGCAATCGGACATGGCTCAACTCTTCGGCCTGCACGATCTGGCCGAGGCGCGTGCCTATCTGGGTCACGACACCCTTCGGCAACGGCTGGAACAGGCCAGCGAGCTGGTGTTGGATCACAAGTCCCTGACCGCGCGCAAGATTTTCGGGCCGGTGGACGCGATGAAGCTGCGCTCGTCCATGACGCTCTTCCGAGCTGTACCAGGCGCGTCGCCGGTTTATGCACAGGTTCTGGACGCCTTCTTTGACGGAGAGCCCTGCCCCAAGACAGTGGCGGAAATCGGCTAGAGCGCGACGGCCTTGAGCCGACGATAGTGCGGCAGGGCGGTGTCCAAAACTGGCTGCAAATGACCGGGCACAGGTGGCAACGGACCTTCTGCGGCGGCAAATCCGGTGCTGTTCCAGACTGCACCATACCAGTGTTCGGCCCAAACCCCGTCTTCTGGGTGGCCGCCGCGGGGCCATTTCAGCATCTTCGGTGTGAAGGGCAGACCGATAGCGTGGCAGAGCCGTTTCAGCATCTTTTCCGGATCGGCGCGTATGTCGGTGCTGTCGATCACCACCGGGCTGCCTTGCCAACGCATCACCTCGTCAAACAACTCGGCCTGCTGCACGAAACCGATATCGGTAAGCGTCGGGTTCTCGCGCTTGGCAGCGTAGCTGGCGATCACGCGGGCCGGGTGACGAATCAGAAAAACGTTTGAAACCATACGCATCCAATCGCGCGGCACGCCCGGCAGCATGTGTTGGGTCATGTGTTTCTGATAGAAATGCGGATGGCCCGCTGGGATCGGGCCGGTGATACGTTCAACCACCTGCGCAGCATCGGTCGGCTGGGCTGCCAGGATGCGGTCGCGCATCGGGTGGTCAAGCCCGGTTTCGGCGAGATAGGCGGCGTAGAACGGTTCGTCCACGACGGCGCAATCGCCGCGCGCGCCGAAGGAATACATCATCGCAGTCGACAGGTTGCGCGGCCCGGACCACATCGCGATCCTCATGGCCGTCCCTCCGGTTTGGTCCACGATCTAAAACCCGGAACCGGGCCAATCTGCGTTTCGTGCATCTGTCAGCCTCCGGTCTGAGCGGCGATCAACGCCTTGTAGAGCCCTCGAATCCGCTTGGTCATCGGTCCGAGTTCTCCCGTGCCGATCTGCCGTCCATCGATCGAGCCCACCGGAGTCTGGGCGCCGAAGGTGCCGGTGAGAAACGCCTCGTCGGCGTCATAGGTGTCGACCAGGCTGAAGTTGCGCTCAAAGACCGGGATGCCGTTGTCGCGGCAGATTTCGATCACCTTTTGCCGGGTGATGCCGTTCATGCAGTAGTCGCCGGTGCTGGTCCAGACCGCGCCCTTGCGCACGATAAAGAAGTTGCAGGCATTTGTCGTGTTCACGAAGCCATGCACGTCCAGCATCAGCGCCTCGTCCGCACCGGCCTTTTCGGCGGCGATGCAGGCGAGAATGCAGTTGAGTTTGGAATGGCTATTGAGCTTGGGGTCCTGCGTCATCGGCAACCCGCGCAGATGCGGCACGGTGGCAAGCCGGATCGGACGCGGCAGGCTGGGGCGGGAATGCTCCATGATGATGACCATGGTCGGCCCTGACCAGGATAGGCCCGGATGCTGGAACGGCCGCATCTTCACGCCACGCGTCACCATCAGGCGGGCGTGCGCGTCGGTGGTCATGCCGTTGGCCTGCTGCGTGGTGCGGATCGCGTCGATCACGCCGGCACGGTCCAGCCCGATATCGAGATCGATCGCCTTGGCGGCTTGGAACAGCCGGTCGACATGTTCGTCGAGAAACGCCCATGTACCATCATAGAGCCGGATACCCTCCCAAACGCCATCACCCAGCATGAAGCCGCTGTCGTAGACGCTGACAACTGCTTCGGCCTTGGGCATGATCCGGCCGTTCAGGTAGATCGAGATCGATTCGTTGCGGGCATCGTCTTCGGCCTGGTGTGTGCTCATCTTGTCGGACATCTGGCTCCCTTTCGGCGCGCACGCTAGGGCCAGCCCGGCCGGAGGCCAAGGGGTAAATTCCTGTCACCTCCCGTCACCGTGTCGTGACAAGCGATGTCAGTGGCTTGCCGGACCACGCGGCGTGGCACACCATCAGCACAACGGAGGCCAACCATGCGCATGTTCGACACATTGAAACCGCTGACCCTGATGATCCTGATCGTCGTCGTGCTGATCCTGCGAAACGGCCCGGCGCGGGCGGGGGCGACTGAAACCCTCACAGTGGCCGGTGGGTGCTTCTGGTGCGTCGAGGCCGATTTCGAGAAGGTCCGCGGCGTGTCCGAGGTGGTATCCGGCTTCACCGGCGGGACAGTCGCCAACCCGAGCTACAAGCAGGTGGTCGCCGGCGGCACGGGCCATGTCGAGGCGGTGCAGATCATGTTCGACCCGGAAGTGGTCAGCAGGGCGCAGCTTCTGAACATGTTCCTGCGCTCGGTCGATCCCACGGACGCGGGCGGACAGTTCTGCGACCGGGGAGAAAGCTATGCCACGGCGATCTTCGTGGATGACGCCGAGGAAAAAGCCCTGGCGGAAACCGCGATACGCGAGGCGGAAGCGGCATTGGGACAGACGGTCATCACCCCGATCCGGAGTAAAGCGCCTTTCTATCCGGCGGACGCCGGGCATCAGGACTACTACAAGAGCGATTCCCTGGTACTGACCCGGTTCGGGCCGCGCAAGAAATCTGTCGCCTATGATCTCTATCGCGATGCCTGCGGTCGCGATCAACGGGTGCGCCAGCTTTGGGGCGATGCAGCGCCGTTCGCGGGGAGTTGACTCTCAAAAGGGTTCTCTGCCCCGTCCCTTCGGGCCGCCCCCGGAGTATGTTTGGACAGATGGAGGTGAGGGCCGCGCGTCCGATCCCCAATAGCAGGCTGACAAGCACGGCCCTCGGATCCACGGTCAGGTCGCGGAACAGCCCTTTTTCGTCTTGCGAGCGCGAATATACACCAGACCGCCGAGGCCCGCTGCAAGCAGCGGCAGGGAGGCAGGAACCGGGATCGGCGCGACGTTGAAAGACAGGTTATCGAGCGCGACCGTCGTGCTGCCAGCCGGGTTGACGACAACTTCGTCGAACAGGCTGTTGGTGAAGCCGTAGAAATTGTTCGACGACAGATCGAGCGCGCTGGAGAAGGATTCAACCTGGCTGCCGTTCAAAAAGGTGGTGAAGGTAGCCGACCCGAAATTCGCTGTCATCGCAACTGACATGTCGGTCACGGCGTCGCTGAACTTGATCGAGAAGGCAGTGTTGAGGAATTCGATCGCCGCCGCGCCAGAGAAATTGGGACGCGCAGACACGTTTTCGAAATAAGTCACACCCGGTGTAAAGGTCACGCCGAAAGCCGTGAACTGGTTGGTGACGGTATCGCCGGTCGAAAGGGCGACCTCGTCAAACCCGATAGTGATGTCAGGCGCGGCCAGTCCAGCGCTGGCGCTGTCCAGCGTGGCTCCGATGGCGGGCGAAGCTCCCAGTAACGTTGCCGTGATGGCGGCGGCTTTATTCATTCGCGGTAGCATCGTGATACTCCTGTCCTCGTGACTTGCCCGCAGGCCACACGGCATGCGGGTGCACTTGTTATCAAGCTCGCTATAAACCTGAAAAATCAGGGGGTTCGCGGCAAGATTCGTGCGTGCTCACCGTATCTTGCAAGACCGGGCGCTGCTAATGACGGGTTCGTGCATTCGCCCGTCCGCCCGCTTGCGCCCCGGTCCGGGCGCAGCCACGCCGCGTTCAGCCGATCTTGCAGGAAGCCAGCACCGCCATGTTCAGGATATCGTTGGCGGTCGAGACCGACGAGCAGATCTGGATCGGCTTGTCGAGACCCGAAAGGATCGGGCCGATCACTGTGGCACCACCCATCTCCTGCATCAGCTTGACCGAGATGCTGGCGGAATGGCGCGCCGGAACGACGAGGATGTTGGCCGGCCCCGTGAGGCGCGAGAAGGGGTAGCTTTCCCGCGACTTGGGGTTCAGGGCCACGTCGACTGTCATCTCGCCCTCGAATTCGAAATCGACCCCACGCTGCTGCAGGATATGTGGCGCCAGCCCCATCTTGACCGCGCGCTCCGACACCGGGTAGCCGAAAGTCGAGAAACTGACAAAGGCGACGCGGGGCTCCAGCCCCATGTGCCGCGCCACGTCGGCGGCACGTTCGGCGATCGTGGCAAGGTCTTCGGCCTCGGGCCATTCCTGCACCAGCGTGTCGGCGATCAGAACGATACGCCCCTTGTGCAATAGCGCGGTGACGCCGGCGACACCGTGTTCGGCGTCCGCGTCGAAGACGTGGTTGATCCGATCGAGGATATGTGCGGATTTCCGCGTCGCGCCTGTCACCAGTCCGTCGCCGTGCCCATGCGCAAGCATCAGGGCCGAGAACACATGCCGGTCACGGGCGGCGAGACGGTGGATGTCCTGCCGATCGAACCCGCGCCGCTGCAGGCGCTCGTAGAGAAACGATTTGTAGGCATCAAGGTGTTGGGAATTGCCGGCGTTGACGATTTCCAGTTCCCGAGCGGCATCGCCCAGACCGACGCTGTCGAGCTTTTCCTTCACGTCATCGGGGCGGCCGACAACAAGCGCCGTGCCGAGACCCGAGCGCTGATAGGTGACGGCAGCACGCAGCACGCGCGGATCGTCGCCCTCGGCAAAGATCATCCGGGCCTTGGCGGCGCGGGCGCGCGTGTTCAGGCCGCGCAGGATGCTGGCGGTCGGATCCATGCGGGCCTTGAGCGTCGCCTCGTAGGCTTCCATGTCGATGATCGGGCGACGCGCGGCGCCGGTGTCCATGCCCGCCTTGGCGACGGCGGGCGGGATACGGTAGATCAGGCGCGGATCGAACGGCGTCGGAATGATGTAGTCGCGCCCGAAGCTGAGGTTCTGACCGTAGGCGAGCGCGACCTCGTCCGGGACATCCTCGCGGGCGAGGGCCGCGAGCGCCTCGGCGCAGGCGATCTTCATCTGATCGTTGATCGCGCGGGCGTGGATGTCTAGTGCGCCGCGAAAGAGGTAGGGAAAGCCCAGAACGTTGTTGACTTGGTTGGGATAGTCGCTGCGGCCCGTGGCGACGATGGCATCCATGCGGACCTCGTGCGCCTCTTCCGGAGTGATCTCGGGATCCGGGTTGGCCATTGCGAAGATCACCGGGTTGTCGGCCATGCTCGCGACCATGTCCTGAGTCACCGCGCCCTTGACACTGACGCCGAGGAAAACGTCGGCATCCTTCATCGCGTCTTCGAGCGTACGTGCCTCGGTCTTGACCGCGTGAGCCGATTTCCACTGGTTCATGCCTTCGGTGCGGCCTTGCCAGATCACGCCCTTGGTGTCGCACATGATGCAGTTTTCGTGCCGCGCACCCATGTATTTCAGCAGTTCGAGGCAGGCGATCCCGGCAGCACCCGCGCCATTCAGCACAATCTTTACATCTTCGATTTTCTTGCCGGAAATATGCAGCGCGTTGATCAGACCCGCGGCACAGATCACCGCGGTGCCGTGCTGGTCGTCGTGAAAGACCGGGATGTCGAGCTCTTCCTTGAGCCGCTGTTCGATGATGAAACAGTCGGGCGCGCGGATGTCTTCGAGGTTGATGCCGCCGAATGTCGGGGCCATCAACTTGACGGCTTTGCAGAATTCGTCCGTGTCTTCGGTGTCGAGTTCGATGTCGATGCTGTTCACATCGGCAAACGCCTTGAACAGGACCGACTTGCCTTCCATCACCGGTTTCGCGCCAAGTGCGCCGAGATTGCCAAGACCCAGAACGGCGGTGCCGTTGGAGATGACCGCGACGAGGTTGCCCTTGATCGTGTAATCATATGCGGTTTCTGGATTCTTGGCGATTTCCTCGCAAGGCACGGCGACGCCGGGCGAATAGGCCAGGGACAGGTCGCGCTGCGTGTTCAGCGGCACGGTCGGCTGGATCTCGAACTTGCCGGGCGTGGGTTCGAGGTGGAAGGCCAGCGCCTCGTCACGGGTGTACTTGGGTCTCGACATGGCGGGCGGGTCTCCTCACTGCGGTCTGGTGGTCATACCGCGCAGGCGGGACAGCCTCAACACCCATGCGATTTCGCCTTTCGCCGCAGGTTGGGCATTTGTAAGGTCGCGCCTGATCCGCAGAACAAAGGACGGCCCGTGAGCAACGTCACGCCGATGATGGCGCAATATCTCGACATCAAGGCCGCGCATGAGGATGCGCTGCTGTTCTATCGCATGGGCGATTTCTACGAGATGTTCTTTGATGATGCCGTCGCCGCCGCCGAGGCGCTCGACATCGCGCTGACCAAGCGTGGCAAACATGACGGGTCCGACATCCCGATGTGCGGCGTGCCTGTGCATTCCGCCGAGGGTTACTTTCTGACACTGATCCGCAAGGGGTTTCGTGTCGCGGTGTGCGAACAGATGGAAAGCCCGGCGGAGGCGAAGAAACGCGGCTCCAAATCCGTGGTCAAGCGCGAGGTCGTGCGGCTGGTCACTCCCGGCACGCTGACGGAAGACGCCTTGCTGGAAGCACGACGGCACAATTTTCTCGCAGCCCTGTCGCGGGTGCGCGACGAGATCGCGCTGGCCTGGGCCGACATCTCGACCGGCGCGTTTCACGTGATGCCCCTGACACCGGCCCGAACCGGGGCGGAACTGGCGCGGCTCGCCCCGTCCGAACTGATCGTGAGCGAAACGCAAGAAGAGTCGCTGCGCGAGACGGCAACCGACCTTGGCTTGCCGCTGACGCCGCTGGGGCAGGCCAGTTTCGACAGCACCGCGGCCGAAAAGCGGCTCTGCGACCTTTTCGCTGTCCGCACGCTCGACGCATTCGGAACTTTCGGGCGAGCTGAGGTGTCTGCGCTGGGGGCGCTGATCGACTATCTGGAGATCACCCAGAAGGGCAAACTGCCATTGCTGCAACCGCCAGTGCGCGAAGCGCTGGACCGGGTCGTGCAAATCGACGCTGCGACACGGCGCAACCTGGAATTGACGCGGGCGCTGTCGGGCGGGCGGGCGGGATCGCTGCTGTCGGCGATCGACCGGACAGCGACGCCGGGCGGTGCCCGGTTGCTGGAGCAGCGGCTTTCCAGCCCCTCGCGTGATCTCGCGGTGATCCAGGCGCGGCTCGCCGCGATCGACTTCGCACTCGACCGCGACCGGCTGGCTCGCGACATCCGCGTCGCTCTGCGCAAGACGCCCGATCTGGACCGCGCCCTGTCGCGTCTGTCGCTGGATCGGGGCGGCCCGCGCGACCTTACCGCTATACGAGACGGGCTGAGCCAAGCTGCCGCGATTGCCGCACTTTGCGAGGATGAAGACCTGCCCAGGCTTCTGTCCGAGGCAACCGGTGCGCTGACCGGGTTTGACGATTTGACGAACCTGCTCGACGCAGCGCTGGTGGCCGACCCACCACTGCTGTCACGTGATGGCGGCTTCATCGCCACGGGACATGACGCAGATCTGGACGAGGCCCGCACCCTGCGCGACGAGGGCCGCTCAGTGATCGCGGCGCTGCAGAAAGGCTATGCCGAGCAGACCGGCATCGCCTCACTCAAGATCAAGCACAACAACGTGCTGGGCTATTTTGTAGAGACAACCGCAACCCATGCGCAAAAGATGTTGGCCGCGCCGTTGTCGGACAGTTTCATCCACCGCCAGACGACAGCGAACCAGGTGCGCTTCACCACCGTCGAGCTGAGCGACCTGGAAACCCGCATCCTGAACGCCGGGAACCGGGCGCTCGATATAGAAAAGCGGCTCTTTGAAGGGCTGAAGGCCGCCATTCTGGAACAGGCAGCGCGGATCAACGCCGCCGCACGCGCAGTGGCCGAACTGGATCTGACCACTGCGCTGGCCGATCTTGCGCGGGGCGAGAACTGGTGCAGGCCCAAGATCGACGACAGCCGCGCCTTCGCCATCACCGGCGGACGTCACCCCGTTGTGGAACAGGCGTTGCGTCAGCAGGGCAAGGACAGTTTCATCGCCAATGATTGCGATCTTTCGGCAGAGTCCGGAGCCGCGATCTGGCTTCTGACCGGGCCCAACATGGCCGGCAAGTCCACCTTTCTCCGCCAGAACGCGCTGATCGCCCTGCTCGCTCAGATCGGAAGCTTCGTTCCAGCAGACAGCGCACATATCGGACTGATCAGCCAGCTCTTCAGCCGCGTGGGGGCGTCAGACGACCTGGCCCGGGGACGATCGACCTTCATGGTCGAGATGGTGGAAACCGCCGCCATTCTCAACCAGGCCGACGACCGGGCGCTGGTGATCCTCGATGAGATCGGACGCGGCACTGCCACCTATGACGGTCTCTCGATCGCATGGGCAACGCTGGAACATCTGCACGGACAAAACCGCGCCCGGGCCCTCTTCGCAACACATTACCACGAGTTGACCGCGCTCGCCGGCAAGCTCGACGGAGTCGAGAACGCGACCGTCGCAGTGAAGGAATGGCAGGGAGACGTCATCTTTCTGCACGAGGTCCGCAAGGGTGCCGCAGACCGCTCCTATGGCGTGCAGGTCGCGCAACTTGCCGGCCTGCCGAAGACTGTGCTGGATCGTGCCCGCGTCGTTCTCGAAGCACTGGAAAAGGGCGAACGCGAAGGTGGAGCGACACAGAAGGCGCTGATCGACGATCTGCCACTTTTCGCGGCCAGCCCACCACCGCCGCCCCCCGTAAAACCATCACCCGCGCTTGAACTGCTGGACAGCGTGCATCCGGACGAGCTCAGCCCGAAACAGGCGCTCGACCTGATCTACAAATTGAAAGAGGCGGCCAGTTCCTGACCGCCCCACCGAATTTTGATTGGAATTCCCGCGCAACGCGGGGAAGTCGCCTCAAGAGGCGGGCGTAGAGGACACGCCAACCTGCGCCGGCCGCAGCAACCGATCATGCAGCATGAAGCCCTCTGCGGCGACCTGGATGATGTCGCCTGCCTTGGTGCCCGGAACCGGGGCTTCGAACATCGCCTGGTGCAGTTGTGGATCGAACCGGTCGCCCACTTCCGGCGCGATGATCTCGATTCCGTGTTTGCCGAACACGTTCAGCAATTCACGCATGGTCAGCTCGACACCTTCGATCAGCGCCGCGGACACTTGCTTCTGCTCTTCCGTCGCGGTCTCGATCGCGCGTTTCATGTTGTCGAAGACCGGCAGCATGTCGCGCGCCAGTTTCGATCCGCCGTATTGCTCGGCTTCGCGCCGGTCCTTCTCGGAGCGCTTGCGGGCGTTCTCGGCATCGGCCAGCGCGCGCATGAAGCGGTCCTTGTACTGGTCGCGCTCGGCCCGCAGGGAATCCAGTTCGATCGCTTCCGGCTCCATCTCGGCCATTTCCTTCTCGAACTCCTCGGCTTCCATGTCTGCCAGGTCATCGAGAAAATCGTTGTTCTTCGGCTCTGCCATACTTCACCTCTAACTGCGGTCGGAGATCAATCGTCCCACCAGCTGCGCCGTGTAATCGACGATCGGCACGATCCGCCCGTAATTCAGCCGCGTCGGGCCGATCACGCCCACCGCGCCGATGATCTTCCGGTCAGCGTTCATATAAGGAGACACAACCAAAGAGGAACCCGAAAGTGAGAAAAGTTTGTTCTCCGACCCGATAAAAATGCGCACACCCTCGCCTTCCTCGGTCAGTTGAAGGAACTCGGCGATGTCGCGTTTGCGTTCCAGATCGTCAAACAAGGAGCGGATACGGTCGATCTCCTCGGAATTGCCATCCTCGGCAAGCAGGTTCGCACGCCCGCGCACGATCAGCCGATCCGATTCGCCACCGTCGCCATCCCAGACGGCGAGACCGCTTTCGACCATCTGCCGCGCCAAGTCATCGATCTGCTGGCGGCGGGTCTCGATGTCGGCCTGGATCGAGCGGTTGACCTCGCTCAGGGTCTTGCCCTCGATCAGCGCGTTGAGGAAGTTCGCCGCCTCCCGCATCGAACTGGGCGTCTGGCCCGGCGGCGGGGTGAACAAGCGGTTTTCGACATGGCCATCGGCAAAAACCAACACCACCAGCGCGCGGTCATGGCCCAGTGAAACGAACTCTATGTGGCGGATCTCGGCCTCATGCTTGGGAGTCAGCACCAGTGAGGCCCCATGCGTGACACCCGAGAGCGCCGCGCCAACACGGTCGAGCATGTTGCCCATGTCCGGGGAATTCCCGGCCAACGTATCATCCAGCTTGCGCCGGTCGGACTCGTCAAGGTCTCCGACTTCGAGCAGGCCGTCGACGAACATGCGCAGACCCATATGCGTCGGTATGCGCCCCGCGCTGACATGCGGACTGTTGAGCAGGCCGAGAAACTCGAGATCCTGCATCACGTTGCGCACAGTGGCGGCGCTGACCTTCTCGCTCAGCGCGCGGGTCAAGGTGCGGCTGCCGACCGGATCACCGGTGTCCAGATAGGATTCCACGATCAGCCGGAATACCTCGCGGGACCGGTCGTTCAGTTCGTTCAACAATTTGGTCGCATCGTTCATGCGTGTCTTCCCCGAGCGGAGAACCATTAAAGTCGCTCAGGCGCAAAGGTCAATCGGGGTTGCATAGCCATCCCCCGCGCCTGTATTCCGGCGCCAGCAAACAAAGGACTTTCCATGCGCCCTTCCGGACGAGATCTAAGCGAAATGCGCCCCGTTTCAATTGAAACGGGTTTCACGAAACATGCCGAAGGATCGTGCCTGATCAAGATCGGCGACACCCATGTGCTGTGCACCGCCACGATAGAGGACCGGGTTCCTCCCTTCATCAAGGGTTCGGGCCTTGGATGGGTGACGGCAGAATACGGCATGCTGCCGCGCGCCACCAACACCCGGATGAGGCGCGAGGCGGCCGCGGGCAAGCAGGGCGGACGGACGGTCGAAATCCAGCGCCTGATCGGGCGTGCCCTGCGCGCGGGCGTGGATCGCGTGGCGTTGGGCGAACGCCAGATCACCGTGGATTGTGACGTGCTTCAGGCTGATGGCGGGACCCGCTGCGCGGCGATCACCGGCGGCTGGGTTGCGCTGAGGCTGGCGGTTAACAAGCTGATGAAGGTGGGCGACGTCGGCAGCGACCCGCTGGTCGATCCAGTGGCCGCCGTGTCCTGCGGCATCTATGCCGGGCAGCCGGTGCTGGACCTCGACTATCCCGAGGACAGCGAGGCCGGTGTCGACGGCAATTTCATCATGACCGGTTCGGGCAAGCTGATCGAAGTTCAGATGTCCGCGGAAGGGTCGATGTTTTCCCGCGATCAAATGAACACGCTGATCGACCTTGCTGAAAAGGGTGTCGGGGAGTTGGTCGCGGCACAAAAGGCGGCGGCATGACACGCAAGTTCTCCGGCGACCGGTTGCTGATTGCCACGCATAATGCTGGCAAGCTTGAGGAGATGGCGCATCTTCTCGAGCCTTACGGGGTGTCGGTGATCGGTGCCGCCGAAATGAACCTGCCCGAACCCGCAGAGACCGAGACCAGTTTTGTGGGAAATGCGCGGATCAAGGCCCATGCCGCCGCACAAGCGACCGGCCTACCGGCGCTTTCCGATGATTCCGGTATCGAAATTGACGCGTTGAACGGGGCCCCTGGGGTGCACACCGCCGACTGGGCCGAAACACCCAACGGGCGTGACTTCACCATAGCGATGCAACGCACGCATCGCGAGCTCGAAGCGGTCGGCGCCCCCTCCCCGCGGACCGCGCGGTTCTGCTGCACGTTGGTTCTGGCCTGGCCCGACGGACATGACGAGGTGTTTCCAGGCGTGATGGCCGGCCAGGTGGTCTGGCCGATGCGCGGCACGCAAGGGCATGGGTATGATCCGATCTTCGTGCCCGACGGGTATGATGTAACCTTCGGCGAAATGAACAGATGGGAGAAGAACCGCATCAGCCATCGCGCCAAGGCGGTTCAGGCTTTCGTCGCGGGCTGTTTTGACTGACGACTGGCGCCTGGGGGGTTTCGGCCTCTACGTGCACTGGCCGTTCTGCCAGGCGAAGTGCCCCTATTGCGATTTCAACAGCCATGTCACCGCACGCATCGATCAAGTGCGGTGGCGAAATGCGCTGCTATCCGAACTCGACCGCGTAGCGGCGCAAACGCCGGACCGTTTGTTGAACTCGATCTTTTTCGGCGGCGGAACACCCAGTCTGATGGAGCCGGAAACTGTAGCCGAGATCATCGAACGCGCATGCCAGCACTGGACGCCCGCCAATGACATCGAGATCACGCTTGAGGCCAATCCAGGGTCGGTCGAGGCCGGGCGGTTTCAGGGGTATCGTGACGGAGGTGTCAATCGTGTATCGATGGGGGTTCAGGCGCTGAACGATGCCGACCTGCGGCGGCTCGGCCGCCTGCACACGGTGGCCGAAGCGCAGGCGGCCTTCGACGTCGCGCGCGCCTGTTTCGACCGCGTCAGCTTTGACCTGATTTATGCACGGCAGGACCAGAGTCTCGCGGAATGGCGCACAGAACTCGGTACGGCGCTGGACATGGCGATCGACCACCTGTCGCTCTACCAACTGACGATCGAGGACGGCACCGCCTTTGGAGATCGCTTCGCTGCCGGAAAGCTGCGCGGCCTGCCCGATGACGACCTTTCCGCCGATATGTACGAGCTGACCCAGGAACTGTGCGAGGCGCGTGGGCTGCCGATGTACGAAGTCTCCAATCACGCCCGACCCGGCGCCGAATCGCGGCACAACCTGATCTACTGGCAAGCCGGGGACTATGTCGGTATCGGCCCCGGCGCGCATGGGCGGGTGACGATTAACGGTAAGCGGTTCGCGACCGAGTCCACCCGCGCACCCGGTGCATGGCTGGCGGGTGTCGATGCGGGTAGCGGTGAAACCTTGCGCACACAGCTGTCGGGGCTGGAACGGGCCGAGGAATACCTGATGATGGGGCTGCGACTGCGTCGAGGCCTTGATGTCTCTCGCTACGAGACGCTGGCCGGGCAACCCTTGCCCGAGCAACCACGCAAGAAGCTGGTTGATCTGGGCATGATCAACGACACGGGGTCAGAAATAGTTGTTCAAAAACAAGGATTTATGGTGTTAAATGCCGTCATTTCCGAATTTCTTGCCAGCTGAGTCCGCGCGCACTTAGCTTGCGCTCAGAAGGCTGCACAGCCGGTCAAGGTCATCGAGCGATTCGTAGCGGATGACCATCTCGCCCGACTCGCCGCCAGGCTTATGGCTAAGTGAGACCTTCAACCCGATATTGGCTGACAGATCTCCTTCCAGCGCGCGGGTGTCCGCGTCCTTTTCCGCGGTCGCCTTCGGAGCCTTCGATTTCTGGCTCCCACCGTTCACCTGTTTCTTGACCAAGGCCTCGGTTGCCCGGACCGATAGGCCGCCCTTGAGGATCGCGCGGGCCAGTTCCGAGGGATTCTCCGCGGTGATGAGAGCGCGGGCGTGACCGGTCGTCAGCTTGCCCTCTTGCAGCAAAACCCGCACATCCTCGGGCAGCGTCAGCAGCCGCATGAGATTGGCGATGTGGCTGCGGCTTTTTCCAAGCGCCTCGGCAAGCTTCTCTTGGGTGTGGCCAAAGCTTTCCATCAATTGCCGATAGCCCGCAGCCTCTTCTACCGGGTTGAGATCCGCTCGCTGGATGTTCTCGATGATCGCAACCTCGAGCACCTCGACATCATCGAAGTCACGCACGAGAACGGGCAATTCATGCAGCTGTGCCTGCTGCGCCGCGCGCCAACGGCGCTCGCCCGCCACGATTTCGTAGCGGTCCTTGCCCTTGGGGCGCACGATCAGCGGCTGCAGAACCCCCTTTTCCTTGATCGACGCGGTCAAATCGTCCAGATCGGCCTGGATAAAACTACGGCGGGGCTGGTTCGGGTTCGCGAAGAGTTGTTCGATCGGCACCATGATGTCGGGCCGGCGGCGCGAATCCGGTGCGGCCTGAGGTTCCGGCGATACGTCCGCCATGAGGGCCGATAGGCCACGACCAAGGCCGCGCGGTTTGGTCTTCTTTTCCATCTGCTCTGCTCCCCGGCCGCGCTCAGGCCGCCATCTTCTTGTGTTTCGTCATGATCTCGCGCGCCAGCGCGCGATAAGCCATCGCCCCTTGCGACTTGGGATCGTAGCTGAGAACCGGCATCGCGAAAGACGGCGCCTCGCTGACCCGGACGTTCCGCGGGATCAGCGTTTCGAACACCAGCTCTCCCAGGTTCTCACGCGCATCCTGCTCGACCTGCAATGAAAGATTGTTGCGTTTGTCGTACATCGTCAGCACGATCCCTTCGATTCGAAGATCTGGATTGGCTGTCTGCCGCACTTCACGCACCGACAACATCAGTTGTGACAGGCCCTCCAGCGCAAAGAACTCACTCTGGAGCGGCACAAGCACCGAATCCGCAGCAACCATAGCATTGACCGTCAGAAGATTCAGCGACGGTGGACAATCGATCAGGACGTAATTGAACCCGAAGCCTGCGATTTCGTCACGGTGCAACGCGTCGTACAATAGAAAACTGCGCTTTTCGTTGGATAGCAGCTCGATATCCGCCGAACTGAGATCGACCGTCGCCGGAATGATCGAAAGACCGTCGGTCTGGGTCGGTTGGATCACGTCCGCCAGCGAAACATCGTCGACCAACAACTCGTAAGTCGTCAAGTTTCGGTCTGTCCGATCGATTCCCAACCCTGTCGATGCGTTGCCCTGCGGATCCAGATCGACCACGAGCACGCGAAGCCCCTCCTCCGCCATAGCGGCAGCCAGATTGATGGAGGTTGTGGTTTTTCCGACGCCGCCTTTCTGGTTCGCGACGGCGATGATTTGCGGCCTGCGCGGGGGTAAACGGTCAGACACGCGATACTCCTTCGATTTTCAAGATCACCGCTTCGGGATCCGTGAGGCTGGGAACGGGTTCAACCTGGAAGCTCCAGTCACGTCGCGCTTCCTTTACCTCCTTTTCCCATGTGACCCCCTTCGGAAACAAGGCCAATCCGCCCGAAACCAGATGCCTGTCACAGAAATTCAGCAAGCCAGACAGATTTGTAAGCGCCCGGGCCGACAGAATGTCAGCGTTTTGCGGATCGGTTTCCTCGATGCGCCGGGATATGACCTCGCCTTCGATTCCGGTTTCACGAATGGCAGTACGCAAAAACGTCGCCTTTCGTTGGTCGCTCTCGATCAGCGTTACGCGCATGTCACAAGCGTTCTCCTGTGCCAGAATTCCGATCACGATTCCAGGGAATCCGCCGCCGCTACCCAGATCGACCCAATGCGCTCCATGTTTAGCACAATCAAAAACTTGCATGGAATCAAGGACATGGCGCTCCCAAATGCTGGAAACCGTCGACTTCGCGATGAGATTTATCTTCGGGTTCCATTTCAGGACAAGCGCTTCGAACTGTTTCAGCCGTTCCAGTGTTTCACGTGAAACATTCAGGCCCCGCACCCGCCCGATCGATTCATGGGTCATGCGCTGCGCACTTTGGCATCGCGTCGCAGCCTCGACAGAAGCAGCGCGAGCGCTGCAGGCGTCATCCCGTCGATTCGACCGGCTTGCGCCAAGCTGGCGGGGCGCGCCCCTATCAGTTTCTGCTTTAGCTCGTTGGACAGTCCATCGATCGCAGAATAGTCAAAACTTGCGGGGATTGCATGACCCTCATCACGTTTCAGCGCATCGACATGGGAATGCTGTCGCTTGATGTAGTTCGAATAGATCGCGTCCCGCTCGACCTGATTTCGAGTTTCCGAGTCCGTTTCGGTCAACGCCGGTATCAAGGGCGCAAGATCATTCAGCGAGACATCCGGGAAAGCGAGGACGTCAAGACCCGTCCTCTTTTTCCCATCATGGCTCACGCGGATTCCTGCGTCTTCAAGCTGCTTGGACGTAAACACCGCGTCCGACAGTGCCTCGCGCGCCGAAGCCAGTTTCTCCATCTTTTCCGAGAACGCGACTTCCCTCACCGACCCGACACAACCGAGCGAGAGGCCGAGGGGAGTTAGGCGTTGGTCCGCGTTGTCCGCCCTCAGGGACAATCGGAATTCCGCGCGGGACGTGAACATCCTGTAAGGTTCACTCACACCGCGGGACGTGAGATCATCTATCATCACGCCAATATAGCTGTCAGACCGACTGAAGGTCACCGGTTCAGCATCTTTTGCAAACAACGCCGCATTCAATCCCGCGACGAGACCTTGCGCTGCTGCCTCCTCATATCCGGTTGTTCCATTGATCTGCCCCGCCAGATACAAGCCGGGCACATCTTTCAGCATAAGGTTGGCGGTCAAAGCCCGTGGATCCACATAATCGTATTCGATTGCATAGCCTGGCTGCAGAATTTCCGCCGCCTCGAGGCCCTTGATCGAGCGAACATAGTCAACCTGCACGTCGACTGGCAGGGACGTCGAAATTCCGTTCGGATAGACCGTGTTGGTGTCAAGCCCTTCCGGTTCAAGGAAAATCTGGTGAGAGCTCTTGTCCGCGAAGCGGACGATCTTGTCTTCGATTGACGGGCAATATCGCGGCCCGACTCCGTCTATATGGCCGCCATACATTGCGGATCTGGACAAGTTCTTTTGGATAATTTCATGCGTGCGCTGATTGGTATGCGTGATGCCGCAAGAAATTTGCCGCGCCAAGGGTTTTTGGGAAAGGAAGGAAAACAAGACGGGGTCATCGTCTCCTGGCTGCATTTCCAACCCAGACCAATCGATACTGCGGCTGTCGAGCCGTGGCGGTGTACCGGTTTTCAGTCGACCCAAAGGCAGTCCAAAGGAATCAATCCGTTCCGCCAGTTTGATGGACGGGTTGTCGCCCATACGACCACCGGGTTTCGCGACATCGCCAATGTGAATGACGCCACGCAAGAAAGTGCCGGTTGTCAAAACTACAGACCGCGCCGGAATCTCCGATCCATCAGTAAGAATGATACCTGTGACACAGGCGTCTTCGATGAGAAAATCCGCCGCCTCTCCTATGACAATTTCAAGATTGTCGCGGGATTCTGTTTCGGACAGAATAGCTTCGCGATACAAGCGTCGATCCGCCTGTGTTCGCGGACCCTGAACTGCCGGTCCTTTTCGGCGGTTCAGAAGTCGAAACTGAATCCCAGCCCGATCCGCAACACGGCCCATGACCCCATCAAAAGCGTCGATTTCCCGCACAAGATGCCCCTTGCCAAGCCCGCCTATCGCCGGGTTGCAGGACATCACACCGATACCGTCGCGTTTTAGCGTAACAAGCGCGGTCTTCGCGCCAAGGCGCGCAGCGGCGTGGGCCGCTTCGGTTCCGGCATGTCCACCGCCGATGACGACGACATCAAAATGTTTCACGTGAAACACTCCTTACTTGCCAAGGCAGAAACTGGCGAAAATTTCGTCCAGCAGGGTCTCGACGTCAACACGGCCGACGAGAGATTCAAGGGCACGAATCGCTGTACGCAGTTCTTCGGCCACCAGTTCATACCGATCCGGACCTTCGGACAAAAGAGAGATCCCCGAACACAACGCCGTATTGGCACGCTCCATCGCGATCCTGTGGCGTTCACGAGTCGCAATTCCGGCGGATGCCGAGCGGTCCCTTAAAGCAACAGATATCCTCTCAACCAGTTCCGACACGCCTTCGCCGGTCTTCCCGGAGACCGCGCCCTGCCGGTCTGCCCTCGAATCAGCCTTTGGGTGCATAAGGATATCACCATCGCGAAACCGAACCGGAATTTCATCGACACTCTCTGCTAGAAACACGCGAAGGTCGGCTTGTTCAGCCCGATCCCTTGCCAGTTCAACGCCAAGCCTTTCTACGTGATCAGTCGTCTCTCGCAGACCGGCCGTGTCCAGCATCGTCACCGCCAAGCCGTCGAGATCCATTCGAACTTCGATGATATCACGGGTCGTTCCGGCATAATCAGAAGTGATGGCGGCCTTTCGGCCGGCCAACGCATTGAGAAGAGTTGATTTTCCAACGTTGGGTTGCCCAACGATAGCCACCTCGAAACCCGTCCGAATACGCTCCGCCATAACGACACCGGCGGATTCCCGGGCGAGATCCTCTGACACGCCGGCGAGCAGAATCTCGACTTCAGGTGTCACATCTGTCGGCACATCTTCATCCGCAAAATCGATGGTAGCCTCGATCAGAGAGGCTGCACGAATGAGATCGCCTCGCCAGCGTTCGGCGAGAGCCCCCAATTTGCCTGCCAGAACCGCCTGCGCCTGTCGGCGTTGCGATTCGGTTTCTGCATCGATCAGATCGGCCAATCCTTCGACTTGCGCCAGATCCAGCTTGCCGTTCTCCATAGCCCGCCGGGTGAATTCGCCAGGCTCGGCCATCCTTAAACGCGGATCGGACGACAGTTCTCGCAACACAGCGGATACGACAGCCGTGCTTCCGTGCAGGTGCAGCTCGGCGATATCTTCACCTGTAAAGCTGGCAGGCGCCGAGAAAGTCAGGACAAGTGCATCATCCAGTCGATCACCGTCCGTCCCACGCAGCGTCCGCAGGACCATCCCACGCGCGTCAGGCGTTTGGCCTGTCAGATCGCGTACCACCTCGTGCGCAGCTGGCCCCGATACTCGGACGACCGCTATACCCGCCTTGCCGGCGGCAGTGGCAAGCGCAAAGATCGTGTCCATCCGTCACCTCTGTCCCCGTGTGCGGATTCAGGTGTTCATCGAGTCGAAGAAATCGCTGTTGCTCTTGGTCTGCTTCAGCTTGGAGATCAGGAATTCGATCGCGTCGGTCGTACCCATCGGGTTCAAGATCCGGCGCAGGACAAAGGTCTTCTGCAAGTCCACCTTGTCGACCAGCAGATCTTCTTTCCGCGTTCCGGACTTGAGGATGTCGATTGCAGGGAAGACCCGCTTGTCGGCGATCTTGCGGTCAAGAACGAGTTCGCTGTTACCGGTGCCCTTGAATTCCTCGAAGATCACCTCGTCCATCCGGCTTCCCGTGTCGATCAACGCGGTCGCGATGATCGTCAACGAACCACCTTCCTCGATATTCCGCGCCGCGCCGAAGAACCGCTTGGGCCGTTGAAGCGCGTTCGCATCCACACCACCCGTCAGAACCTTGCCCGACGAAGGAACCACGGTGTTGAAAGCTCTACCAAGTCTTGTGATCGAATCGAGAAGAATAACAACATCTCGTTTGTGCTCGACTAGACGCTTGGCTTTCTCGATCACCATCTCGGACACGGCAACGTGACGCGTGGCAGGTTCGTCGAAAGTCGAGGACACCACCTCGCCCTTGACCGAGCGCTGCATGTCGGTGACCTCTTCTGGCCGTTCGTCGATCAGGAGAACGATCAGGTAACACTCCGGGTGGTTCTTTTCGATCGAGTTGGCGATGTTCTGCAGGATCACCGTCTTACCCGTGCGCGGCGGCGCCACGATCAGCGACCGCTGCCCCTTTCCGATCGGGGCGACCAGGTCGATGATGCGCGCCGTTCGGTCCTTGATCGTCGGATCCTCGACTTCCATCTTCAGCCGTTCGTCCGGGTAGAGCGGTGTCAGGTTGTCGAATGCGATCTTGTGCTTCGCCTTGTCCGGGTCCTCGAAATTGATCTCGGTGACGTTGGTCAATGCAAAGTAGCGCTCGTTCTCGTTCGGCGCCTGCATGACACCGTGGATCGTGTCACCCGTGCGCAGCGAATGCTGGCGAATCATGTCGGGCGATACGTAGATATCGTCCGGACCGGGCAGATAGTTCGCCTCGGGCGACCGAAGGAAACCGAAGCCGTCCTGCAGAACCTCGAGCACGCCGTCGCCAGACACCTCCCAGCCCTCGTCCGCGCGTTCTCGCAGGATCTGGAACATCATCTCGCCCTTGCGCATGGTCGATGCGTTCTCGATCTCAAGCTCCTCGGCCATGGCCAGAAGGTCCTTGGGGCTTTTCGCCTTGAGGTCGGAGAGGTTCAGTTTTTCAACGGTCATGGGAGGCAAGCCTGTCTGTGTCCGACATCCGCCGGACATGATCTTGTGGGAATGGGAAGACACTATGCCCGGACGGGCAGGTTTCATCGCTGATAGCCAAGACCGGACGCGGAGTCAAACCCGGATCAGAAGCGCACGACCACCGACAGAACGATGACAATCATCAAGACCGTCGGCACTTCGTTCATCAGCCGGTATTTCCGTCCGGTAAGGACGTTGGTCCCGGCAACGAAATCCTTGCGCCGCATCGCCAGCCAGTGATGGAACCATGTCATGGCCAGAACCCCTGCCCCCTTCGTCCAGGGCCATATCTGGGACCAGTCGACGATTCCGGGCGTCATGACGAGGAGAAGACCAAACAGCCAGGTCGCGATCATGGCAGGCCGCATGATGAGATGGAGAAGTTTAGCCTCCATCATATCAAAGACGGGCGAAAGACCCTGCACATTGCCGGCTTGTTCGACATGATGAACGAAGAGCCGTGGCAGATAGAACAGGCCGGCCATCCAGGACATCACGGCCATGATATGAATGGCCTTGGTCCAAGGATACAGAGCAATCAGGATATCAGTCATGAGGCCTCGGTCTTTCGGCATGGTCTACTCAATAAAGATATAGATAGAAAGAAGAGATGATGGTTTTGTAGGGCAAGGTTAAACCTGTGGATTATCAGATTGTTCGGTAGATTATCCACAGCGGTGCAGGATGTCGGGAAATCTGCGTCGGTCGAGGGAGTAACCAGAATTTATGAAATAAAATCAGTAATTTATTTGGTATCGGATAGTGGACGGCTTGGGGATAAATCGGGAAGAACTTGCGTTTGACCCTTGAAGGGCGCAACTGAGAGTTGTTCTTATCCAAGCTGTATGAAACAACGCGTGACACGGCGGGAACCGGGTGTTTTCCACGGTCTTGCATGGACGGACCAAACCCGACACACACATCACCATGCGCCACCCCTGTTTGCACACGCGGTTTTCCACATGACTGTCCCCGTCATCCTCGCCTCAGCATCACAGATCCGGGCAAAAATGCTCAAGAACGCCGCTGTACCTTTTTCTGTAGCGGTGCCGCGTGTCGACGAGGACTCTCTCAAGCGATCGCTGATTTCGGAAGGTGCGCCACCGCGGGATATCGCCGATGCCTTGGCGGAAATGAAAGCACGCAAGATCGGCGAAAAAGAGCCGACCTCTTTTGTCATCGGGTGTGACCAGGTTCTCGACTTCAAGGGCTGTCTTCTGTCCAAGCCCGTGACACCGGACGAGGCGCTGGAACAACTGAAGGAGATGCGGGGCGAACGACACGTGTTGTTGTCGGCCGCGGTGATCTGGCACGAAGGACGCCCAATCTGGCGCCATGTGGGGCAGGTTCGTTTGCGGATGCGCGCGGCCTCGGATGCGTATCTGCAAGACTACGTGGCCCGGAACTGGGACAGCGTTCGCCACGCGGTCGGAGCCTACAAGCTGGAAGAAGAAGGCGTGCGGCTGTTTACCGGCATTGACGGCGACTATTTTAATGTCTTGGGTATGCCCCTGCTGGAACTGCTGAATTTCCTGGCGCTTCGGGGGGTGATCGCGCAATGACACACGACAGGATACCGCTGGCTGGAGTCATCGGCTCGCCCATCGCTCATTCCCGTAGCCCGCAGTTGCACGGACATTGGCTGCGCAGCATGGGGTTGCGGGGCTTCTACGTGCCGATGGACGTGGCTCACGGCGATCTGGAGCGCGTAATTCGCACCCTACCCCGCATGGGTTTTGTCGGAGCCAACGTGACCGTCCCACACAAGGAGTCGGTGATGCGGATCGCCGACAAGATCACCGATCGTGCAACGCTGATCGGGGCCGCGAACACACTGATTTTCCGGTCCGACGGTACGATCCACGCCGACAATACCGATGGCTACGGCTTTATCGAGAACCTCCGCGACGGCGCTCCGGATTGGGACGCACCAACAGGTACGGCATTGGTTCTCGGCGCGGGTGGAGCCGCGCGGGCTGTGATTGCGTCGCTCGCCGATGCGGGAGTCCCCGAGATCGTTCTGACCAACCGCACCCGCGTCAGGGCCGAGAGGCTCAATGAAGATTTCGGCCAGCGGGTGCGTGTGGTCGATTGGGTTCAGGCCGCCAACGCGCTCGAAGAGGCCGCGCTGGTCGTCAATACGACTTCCCTCGGCATGACCGGGCAGCCGGATCTGCGGGTGCCCTTGGACGGTCTGCACAAGGGTCAGGTGGTGACGGACCTCGTATATAACCCATTGAAAACAAATCTTCTTCAGAAAGCCAAGCAGGCTGGATGCACCACGGTGGATGGGTTGGGCATGTTGTTGCATCAGGCGGTTCCGGGGTTCGAACGCTGGTTCGGTGCCCGTCCGGTGGTCGACGCGGCGGCCCGCGAGGCGGCCTTGGCATGAGCTTCCATCTCGGTCTTACCGGCTCCATCGGCATGGGCAAAAGTACCACGGCGAAACTGTTCGCCGAAGAAGGTTGCGCGGTCTGGGATGCCGATGCAGCGGTTCATCGGCTCTATGCGAGGGGCGGTGCGGCGGTCGAGCCCCTGCGTGCAGCGTTTCCCGATGCGATCATCGACGAAGCGGTGGATCGTGCAGCCTTGAAGCGGATCATGGCGGCGGACCCGACCGCCCTGCCCCGGATCGAGGCTATCGTGCACCCGTTGGTCGCCGAGGATCGCGCGGCGTTCAAGGCTGCCGCGACCTCGGACATCCTTGTCTTCGACATTCCGCTTCTTTTCGAGACTGGTGGAGACGCGGCGATGGATGCGGTAGCTTGCGTCTCTGTTCCTCCCGAAACGCAGGAAGCACGCGTACTGGAGCGGGGAACCATGACCCTGCAGCATTTCGAGATGATCCGGTCCAAGCAGATGCCCGATGCCGAGAAACGCGCACGTGCGGACTATGTCATCGTCACCGACACGCTGGACCATGCCCGCGCCCAAGTGCAGACTATCGTCAGACAGATCAGGGAGCGGCAAACCGATGCGTGAAATCGTTTTGGATACGGAAACCACCGGGTTCGACCCGGAAACCGGCGATCGGATCGTCGAAATCGGCGCGGTCGAGCTCTACAACCACGTCGCGACGGGCCGCACTTACCATCAGTACATCAACCCCGAACGCAGCATGCCGCAGGAGGCGTTTGCCGTGCACGGGTTGGGCGATGAATTCCTGCAGGACAAACCGAAATTCGCAGAAATCGGTCAGGCGTTTCTCGACTTCGTGGAGGATGCCAGGCTGGTGATCCACAATGCTGAGTTCGACATGAAGTTCCTGAATGCCGAGCTTGGCTGGATGGGCCTGCCTCTGTTGCCCTTCAACCAGGCTATCGACACGCTCGCCATCGCGCGCAAGCGGTTTCCCGGCTCGCCCGCATCGCTGGACGCGTTGTGCAGGCGGTTCAACATCGACAATTCGTCGCGCACGTTACACGGGGCGTTGCTCGACTCCGAAATCCTGGCCGAGGTGTATCTGGAACTGATTGGGGGACGTCAGCCCGATTTCGCGCTCTCGATCCAGCACGAAGACGACAGTGATGCCGGTCTGGGGCGTTGGCGCCCGTCACCGCGCCCTGCCCCTTTGCCGCCGCGTTTGACCGGCGTGGAACGTGCGGCGCATGACGCCTTTGTCGAAAAGCTGGGTGACGCGGCGCTGTGGCGCCGCGCCTGAGCCTTACGCGTTCGCCGTCTGGTTGGCCTGCTCGGCCTGACGCCGGGCCAATTCGTTGCGATAAATCTGAACGAAATCGATGTTGTCGAGGTTCAGTGGCGGGTAACCGCCGTCGCGCGTGATGTCGCTGACGATCCGGCGCAGGAACGGGAACAGCATCCGCGGGCATTCGATCAGCAGGAACGGATGCATCTGCTCTTCCGGCACGCCTTCAATGTGGAAGATACCGGCATATTCGATTTCGAGCAGGAACAGCTGATCGCCGCTGCCCTTGGATTTCGAGCTGACGTTGAGCTTGATGACCACTTCGTACTGGTGCTCAGTCGACCGCTTCTTGGCGTCGAGGTTGACCTGCACGGTTACGTCGGGCTGAACCTCGCCCGATCCGCCCTTCTGGGCCATCACGTTTTCGAAGGACAGGTCGCGCACATACTGTCCCAGGATGTTCATTTTGACTTGTGGGGCCTGCTGGCCCCCATTCGCCTCTGCTGCACCGTTCTCGGCCATCGTCATATCTCCTTGAGCATGTTTGGCCGCTGCTTATCAGCTTGGTTCGGCCTTCTCAATGGCGCTTGGGGTCATCGACCCAGCCCAAGGGCGGCGCATTCGGGTCCCGCGGCGGGCGGATTTCCTCGTAGTCTGCATCGATCACGTCACCATCGGAATGATGTGCGTTGCGCGTGTGCCGCGGACTCGTTCCCATTTGGAACTGATGCACGACAACGCGCGATTGCAGGTAGCGGAATACGGCTTGCCGCACCGCTGGAACGAGCAAGGCAAAGCCGACCGCATCGGTGAAAAAGCCCGGCGTCAACAGAAGCGCGCCCGAGATCAGGATCATCGCACCATGCGCCAGAGGCTCGGTCGGATCGTTGAGCTCCGAGAACGATCGTTGCAGCTTGCCGATCGCCATCCGTCCTTGCGTCCTCACCAGCCACGTTCCGAGAACGGCGGTCAACACGACGATTCCCAGCGTCGGCCAAAGCCCGATCAGACCGCCGACCTGGATGAACAGGGCGATTTCGATCAACGGCACCAGCAGGAATGCCAGAAACAGATACATTGTGCCTTCCCTTCGCTTTCGCTCTGCGGTGGACTTGACCCCGCACCTCACCTACATAAGTGCCAAGCGCACCGCTTACAAAGCCCTTCGACCTACGAGGCCCCGATGAACTCACCGATTATCCAGCTTCTTGTGCTGGCAGGCATTGCGATTTTCCTGATCCTGCGCCTCAAGAGCGTTCTCGGGAGCCGGGATGGTTTCGAAAAGCCCAACCTGCCCCCACAGGAGGCGAAACGCAGCAATGGCCGGCAGAGTTTCGAGGTGATCGAGGGCGGCCCCGATCGCGATATTACCGATCACGTCCCGGAAAAGAGCGAACAGGCCGAGAACCTTGCCGCGATGAAGCGGATAGAGCCATCGTTTTCGACCACTCAATTCGTTCAGGGCGCGCGCGGTGCGTATGAAATGATCGTGATGGGCTTTGAGCGCGGCAATCTGGACGAGATTCAACCCTTTCTGGCGGAGGACGTCTTCGAAACCTTCGTCGAGGTGGTCGCCGCACGCGAGGACCAGGGCCTGAAGATCGAGGCCGAGTTCATTGGTGTACGCGAAACCAGCATTCAGGACGTTCGATTCGACAAGGACACGAACCTGGCCGAGATCACCATGCGGTTCATCGGAGAGTTGACCTCGGTGGTGCGCGACAAGGATGGTGAAATCATCGAAGGCAGCCCGACAGCGGTGAAGCGTCAAAAGGACATGTGGACCTTCGCCCGCACGATGGGATCCGACGACCCGAACTGGCTGCTTGTCGCCACGGACGCATGATCCTGGCGCTTTGCGCGGGCGTTCTGGCGGGGGCGATGCTGATGACATCCGATGCCGTCGGCGCGGAAACCACTCACCAGATTCTCGGTTTCGACGACCTGGACGGTTGGGCCGAGGACGACCATGCCGCCGCCCTGTCTGTGTTCCTGAACACCTGCGGCGATCTGGGCGACCCCGACTGGCGGTCGATTTGCGCAGCGGCGCGCGCCCAGTCACCGAACGCCGCGAAGAGCTTCTTCGAGCTGTTGTTTCGCCCAATCATGATCCACGATGGTGCGGCACCGATGTTCACCGGCTATTTCGAACCCGAACTGTCCGGTGCGCGCTTCCCATCATCGCGCTTCCGCTATCCGCTCTACCGGATGCCGGAGGAGGCGCGCGAGGCCGATCCATGGCTTGACCGACGTGACATCCTGACCAGCGACGTGATGGACAACCGGGGGCTCGAAATCGCTTGGGTGGATGATCCGGTGGAATTGTTTTTCCTTCAAATTCAAGGCTCTGGCCGGATACGCCTGCCCGATGGCGACATGCTCCGGGTCGGGTACGGCGGCGCCAACGGCCACCCTTATCGGTCGGTTGGAGTCGAACTGGTACGGCGCGGCGTCTACGAGGCGCACCAGGTCAGCGCGCAGGTCATCAAGTCCTGGGTGCGGAAAAACCCCGAGGAAGGCGCAGAGCTACTGTTTCACAACCCCTCCTACGTGTTTTTCCGCGAATTGCGCCATGTCGACGCCGATCTTGGCCCGCCCGGAGCGATGAACAGGTCGGTGACCCCCATGCGCAGCATTGCGGTCGATCCTGCATTCACGCCGTTGGGCGCGCCGGTCTGGGTGGAAAAGGACGGTGCCGACCCGATCCGCCGCTTGATGATCGCACAGGATACCGGATCGGCGATCAAGGGCGCGCAAAGGGCGGATATCTTTTTTGGCACCGGCGACGCGGCGGGGCGTGCTGCCGGTCGTCTGCGTGATCCCGGCCGGATGGTCGTCCTGTTGCCGATCCAGCGCGCCTACGCCCTGTTGCAGGACGGTGCCGGATGAGCCGACGGAAGCTGACGGCCGAGGAGATCGATCTCTGGCACCAGGTGGTCGCCAAGGCCGAGCGACTGCATCCAAAGGCGGAGTCCTCGCGTCCGCTGCCCAAACCGAAACCGAAACCCACCAAAACGACCGTAGCGCGCTCCACGCCGCGCGCAGAACGCCCTGCTCCCAAACCCCCTGAGTCTACACCCTGTCAACCGGCAAGCGTCAGCATGGACCGCAAGGCTTTTGGCCGGCTCAAGCGCGGCAAGCTGGTGCCCGAAGCGCGGATCGACCTGCATGGCATGACCCTGGATCGCGCGCATCCGGCGTTGACGCGGTTCATCCTGTCCTCTCAGGCGTCGGGACGGCGGCTGGTTCTGGTCATCACGGGCAAGGGGCGCACCAGTTCGGACCACGAGCCCTTTCTCGGCAATCGCGGCATTCTGCGACGCAACGTGCCGATCTGGCTGGGTATGCCACCGCTGGCTCAGGCGGTGCTTCAGGTGACCCCGGCGCATATCAGCCATGGCGGGGACGGCGCTTTCTACGTCTACCTGCGCCGGGCGCGTTAGGGCAGCAGATCGACCCGCGCGCGCCCGATCCCGATCATCATCATCGCGGTGGTGAAGAGGAAATACGCCGCGACCCCGATGAACTGTGTCTCGAGCCCGATGCCGAGGTCGATCAGAAGGCCCGTAAGACCGGGCCCGATCGCAGACCCAAGGACCATCACCGCGGCCGCCATCGCCTTGATCGCGCCGATATGAGCGGTGCCGTAGAACTCGGCCCAGAAGGCGTTGGGCAGGGTCGAATTGGCCCCGGTCGTGATCGCGAGAAACAGAAAACCGATCATCGCGCCCAGCGGGCCAGTCGCGAGCGAAAAGGCGATAAAGCTGACGACCATTGGCAGTTGATAGAACGGCATCAGTCGCGCGGTGCCGAGACGGTCGAGCGCCCAGCCGGACGCGAACATCGCCGCGATCCCCATTCCGGTGTAAAGCGGGAAGAATGCGACAAGCTCCACATGCGAGATGTCCTTTATCTCGGCGAAGTGTACCTGGTGGAAGAAAAACGCGGTGTTGAACGCGGCAGGGCCCAATATCGCCGGAACCATCGTCCAGAACAAAGGATGGCGCAGCGCCTGTCGCCGTGTCCAGTGGCGCCCCTGCATGCCTGTACTGGCTGATTCCTGCGCCATGCTTTGGGGCGTTCGCTCCTGCCTGAGCAGCAACATCAGAACCGGGATCGCAGCAAGGACAATCACCGACGACACCAGCCAGAGAAGGTGCCAGTCCATCATGGCCATCACGGCGACGAAACTCACCGGAAGCGCGGCTTCGCCAAGCGCGAAGCCCATCGTCGCGATCGACAGGGCACGGCCGCGCGTGGCGATGAACCAGCGGCTCATCGCGACCACGGCGATGTGGCTGCTCATGCCTTGCCCGAACAGCCGCAGCGCGAAGATCACCAGCGGCAGCGCCCAGACCACTGGGTTGAGCGCCATCGCGATGCAGGCGGTCGCAAGTCCCAGCAGCACGATCGGCCCCATCACGCGAACGCGGAAGAGATCGGTCAGCGCGCCCGACCAGATCATCACGACAGCCGAAGCCGCGGTGCCCAGCGAATAGATCCCGCCCCACGCACCATGGCTGAGACCGAATTCGGCGCGGATCTCTCCGGCGAAGATCGAGATGAAGAAGGTCTGCCCGAAACTCGACAGGAAGGTCAGTAACCCGCCCGCCGCCAGCCAGGGTGCGTTTCGCGACAGGAAGGCCAGCATGCTCATGCAGGCTGCTTGCCCGTCCCAACAGAGGCAGGCAAGCGCAATATGCGGTGTTCCGCGCTAGAGAACGTACTGGCTGATATCAGTCGAACGGGTCAGTTCACCCAAGTTCGCCTCGACGAAATCGGCATCGACCGTGATCTCGTCACCGGCGCGGTCGGGCGCCGTAAAGGAGAGTTCTTCGAACACACGTTCCATCACCGTGTAAAGACGGCGCGCACCGATGTTTTCCACCGACTGGTTCACGTCGGCGGCGATCTTGGCCAGTGCCGCAATTCCGTCTTCTGTAAAGCTGACGGTGACCTTCTCGGTCCCCATGAGAGCGGTGTATTGCAGCGTCAGTGCGTTGTCGGTTTCCGTCAGGATGCGCACGAAATCCTCCTCGGTCAGGGCACGCAGCTCGACCCGGATGGGAAGGCGGCCCTGCAATTCGGGAAGGAGATCGGAGGGTTTTGCGATATGAAAGGCGCCCGAGGCGATGAAGAGGATATGGTCGGTCTTGACCGGCCCGTGCTTGGTGCTGACGGTCGTGCCTTCGATCAACGGCAGCAGGTCGCGCTGAACGCCCTCGCGGCTCACGTCACCGCCGCGCGCTTCCTGCCGCGCGCAGACCTTGTCGATCTCGTCGAGGAACACGATGCCGTTCTGTTCGACCGATTCCAGCGCGGCCGTCTTGACGGTTTCATCATCCAGCAGCTTGTCGGCCTCTTCGCTGATCAGGATGTCGTAGCTTTCCGCCACGGTCATCTTGCGCCGCACGGTGCGTCCGCCAAAGGCTTTGCCGAAAATGTCGCCCAGGTTCATCATTCCCATGTTCGCGCCAGGCTGGCCGGGGATGTCGAACATCGGCATCGGATTCGCGCTGTCGGCCAGATCCAGTTCGATCACCGTGTTGTCCAGTTCGCCAGATTTCAGCTTCTTGCGGAACATCTCGCGCGTGCCGTCGCGGGCGTCCTCGCCGGCGATGGCGCTGATCACGCGCTCTTCGGCGGCCTTGTGGGCCTTGGCTTTGACTTCGTCACGCATCCATTCGCGGGTCTGCGCGATGGCGGCGTCGACCAGGTCACGGATGATCTGTTCGACATCGCGACCGACATAACCGACCTCGGTAAACTTCGTCGCCTCGACCTTGATGAAGGGCGCGCGCGCCAGCTTGGCGAGGCGGCGGCTGATCTCGGTCTTGCCGACGCCGGTGGGTCCGATCATCAGGATGTTCTTGGGGTAAACCTCGTCCCGCAGATCGTCGGACAGCTGCTTGCGCCGCCACCGGTTGCGCAGGGCGACGGCGACGGCGCGCTTGGCGTCTTTCTGGCCGATGATGAACCGGTCGAGTTCGGAAACGATTTCACGGGGGGTGAGGTCGGTCATGGAATGTCCTGCTGTCGCGGCGCTGTCTCGCGGGGCGGAAAAAGAGGTCACTTGCGGATGGTTTCGACGGTAAGGTTGCCGTTGGTGTAGACGCAGATATCGGCGGCGATCGCCATCGCGTCACGGGCGATCTGTTCGGCGTTGCGGTCGCTGTCCATCATGCCGCGCGCGGCGGCGAGCGCGTAGTTTCCGCCCGATCCAATCGCGGTCACGTCATGTTCGGGTTCCAGCACGTCGCCCGCGCCGGTGATGACGAAGATGTCCTTTCCGTCGCTGACGATCAGCATCGCCTCGAGTTTCTGCAGGTACTTGTCTGTGCGCCAGTCCTTGGCAAGTTCAACGCTGGCGCGCGCCAGTTGCCCTGGTGTCGCCTCGAGCTTGGTTTCCAGGCGTTCGAGCAGGGTGAACGCATCCGCAGTCGATCCCGCGAAGCCGGCCACCACGTCGAACCCGCCAGGAGACAGGCGGCGCACCTTGCGCGCCGTGCCCTTGATGACCGTCTGACCCAACGACACCTGGCCGTCGCCTGCAATCACGACCTCGCCGCCTTTCTTTACGCCGATGATCGTGGTGCCGTGCCAGCCGGGGAATTGGTCGGTGCTCATGCGGACTCCTGTGGTTTTGGCCTATATGGATCGCGCTGGCACGCGGCACAAGGGCAGGGCGGTTCGATGCCATTTGCCCGCGGCCATGGAAAAGGGCGCCCCATGGCGGGACGCCCTGTCATGCCTTGCCGCGCCGGATCAGATCGAGTCTTCGATCCAGCTCTGCAGTGCGGCCTTGGGTTTGGCCCCGGCCATGTTCGAGACGACCTGCCCATCCTTGAAGATGAAAAGCGCAGGGATGCCGCGCACGCCCATGGCGGCGGCAGAGTTCGGATTGCTGTCCACGTCGACCTTGGCGATCTTGATCTTGTCGCCGTATTCCGCGGCGAGTTCTTCAAGTGCCGGGCCGATCTGTTTGCAGGGACCGCACCATTCGGCCCAGAAATCCACCACAACGGGGACGTCGGAATTCTTGACTTCGGCGTCAAACGTGGCGTCGGTGACGGCAACGGTGGACATGTTCAGACTCCTGAATGAAATATCGTGAGAAGCGAACCTATGAACGCTTTGCGCCAAGGTCAAGCGGCGGCGCGCGGTGCAGTGCCTCCGTCACGAGATCGTGGGGCATCGGCATGAGGCTGGCGGTACGAGTCCAGAGCACCGCGGTTTCAATCCGCCGATCCGGGTAGATCTGTCCGAGGATATCGGCATAGGCGCCAAGCTGGCGCAATATGCCCTCGGGACAGGCGCCGGGGCTATCTGGCACCGTCATATTCGACTTGAAGTCGATCGCCAGAACCGTCGTGTCGCTGACGATGAGCCGGTCGACCACACCGCTCATCCGCTGGCCGATCACCTCGCCGGTCAACGGCACTTCGGCGAGGCTGTCCGCGGCGAAGACATGGGCCAGATGCGGTGCGTCGAGCACCTGTGTCGCCTCTGCCAGAAGCTCGGCGCGGGTCTCGGCATTGGTATCCGCGAGCAATCCGACCGTCATGTCGGGCCAGTCGGTGCGGGGCAGGGCGGGCAGGTGTTCGAGCAGCAGATGAAGCCTTGTGCCACGTAGCTTGGCGGCGTCTTCGTCGAGCCCACCATCGCCAGCAAGCGCCTTGGCGCCGCCCAGATCGGATGGGCTCAGCACCTCGGGCGGTGGCACCGGTGGTGGCGCCTTGGTGCGAAACATACCGGGCAGCGGGACGCTGTGGCGCGCCGCCGTGGCTGAATCGTGCAATTCGGGTGCGTCCCAATCGCCGTTTGACAGGCGCAACCCGTCGCCGTCAGGGAAGCTGTGTGCTCGAGCGCCCGCGGTGATCATCGCGGTTTCGATCATCTGGAACCAGTTGTCGCCGGACGCGCCGAGATCGCCGGCCGCAGCCACGATCAGCCACTTTTCCGCCCGCGTCATCGCCACATAGAGCAAGCGCAGCCGTTCGTTGCGTTCCTTGTCCACATGATCGGCGTGGCAGTCGGCCATCGCATCGGGCATGTCGGCAGCGGGCATGCGCCACATGGGCGTGCCGTTGACCTGCATGATGGCACCCCGCGCACGTACCGGGCGCGGTCCTGTGTCGGGCAGGATCACGATGGGAGATTCAAGGCCCTTTGCGCCGTGCACGGTCATCACCCGGATCATGTTGCCCGCGCTGCCCATCTCGCGTTTGATCTCGAGATCGTCGGTTTCCATCCAGACCAGGAACCCCGTCAAGCTGGGCACGTCCGAACGTTCATAGGACAGCGCCTGCGCGAGCAGCGCGTTGATGCCGTCCTCGGCTTCGGCCCCCAGCCGCGCGAGAAGCTTCCGGCGTCCGTCATGGCGCGTCAGGATCCGTTCGATCAGGTCGTAGGGACGCAGAAAATCGGTCTGCAGGCGCAAGTCGTTCAACATGGCCAGGGTGTCGGGGAACTCCGTGGCGCGCTTGCGCAGTGCAGTCCAGAGAAAGGGAGAATCGCGCCGGTGTGCGAGGTCGAAAAGGGCCTGCTCGCTCCAGCCGAACAGTGGCGAGCGCAGTGCCGTCGCTAGCGACAGGCTGTCTTCGGGCGTTGCCAGAAAGCGCAGCACGGCCGCGAGGTCCTTGACGGCCAGTTCCGCCCCGACCTTGAGCCGGTCGGCGCCGGCGATCGGCAAGCCCGCCGCCTTGCAGGCCCGGATAACTTCGGCGAAGAGGTCCGAGCGGCGCTGCACCAGGATCAGAAAATCGCCGGCCCGCACCGGCCGGCGCGCGATCTGACCCGGGCCGCCACCGTCGATGGGTATGGTTTCACCGCGTGCGATCGTGTCGCGGATCGACGCGGCAATCCGTTTCGCAAGAATCTGCGTGTGATGGCGCGGGCTTTGCCGGTCGACGGGATCGCTCCATTCCCGGTCTTCGTTGTCGTCCACTTTCTCGACCACGGGCCACAGATCCACACGGCCGGGCAGGGTGGACTTGAAGGCACGGTGGCGCGTGTCGCTGCGAAATCCGGCCGCGTCGCGCCCATCGAAGACGTTGTCGACAAGGTCGAGAATGGCGCTGGCCGAGCGGAACGAGAAATCGAGCGTCAACTGGTTCAGCCCACTGCCGCCTTCGGTGAGACGAGTGGCGAAATCGGCCTGCATCCGGTCGAACTCGTCAGGGTCGGCACCTTGGAAGGAATAGATCGACTGCTTCTTGTCTCCGACGACGAAGATGGTGCGCTCATCCGATGCGCGGGTGCCGTCGCCGCTGGTGAATTCCTGTGCCAGTTTTTCGATAACGTCCCACTGGGCGGGGCTGGTATCCTGCGCTTCGTCCACGAGGATGTGATCGATACCGCCATCGAGACGGAATAGGACCCATTGCGCGACCGAGGGGTCGTTCAGAAGCTGGCGGGCTTTCTGGATCAGGTCGTCGAAGTCGAGCCATCCGCGCAATTGCTTGCGCCGCGCGTATTCAGGCAGGAAGGCAGCGGCGAACCGGTGCAGGGCAAGGGCCTTTTGCGCGGTGGCCAGTCCCAGCCTGAGCGGCCGGGCCTCCTCGACGCGCTGCATGAAAGCGTCGAGCGGCGGCATCAAAGCAGGATGGGCGGATTGCACGGCCTTCGTCGGGAATTTGCCAAGCTTCGCGAGCCCAGCATTGGCGCCGGTCTTGGTGAGAAACACGCCTTCCAGAACGGGCAGGTCAGCGAGCTTGGGTTCCCCAAGGTCCGCAAGCGCGGCGGCGGCCTTCTGATCATTCGTCGATCCGGTCAGAAGCGCAGCCCGCAGACGATCCAGCAGGTTGGCCTCGTCTCCGGCGAAGACCGTGGTTCGCAGATGCTCCTCGCTCAGGTCCCGAGGCAAGTCGAGCGATTCCAGCAATGCGGGCAGGTCCAGGGGTTCTGCGAAAGCAGTGGCGTTTTGCACCAGCGATTGGGTCAGCGCGTCGAACCCGGTATCAGTCATGTGGCGGGCGAGGTCGTCGATCAGCACGGCCTGTGATCCCTGAGCGAAATCCTCGATGATCTCGGCCTGCAGCAATTCGGCCGCGCGGCTCTCCATCTCGGTGAATTGCGGGCTGACGCCGGCCTCCATCGGGAAGCGTCGCAGTAGGGAGGCGCAGAATGAGTGAATGGTCTGGATCTTGAGGCCGCCCGGCGTTTCGATCGCCCGCGCGAAGAGCGTGCGGGCATGGGCCAGTGCGTCAGCATCGACGGAGTCCGTGACCCCCAGCTCGGCAAGAGTCTCCGACAGGGTCGCATCTTCGAGCATCGCCCAGCTGCCCAGCCGCCGGAACAGCCGGTTCTGCATCTCGCTGGCGGCGGCCTTGGTGTAGGTCAGGCACAGGATGTGTTCGGGCCGCACGCCCTTGAGGAGCAGCCGCGCCACCCGATCCGTCAGGACGCGCGTCTTGCCCGAACCCGCGTTGGCGGCAAGCCAGGTCGATGCGTCGGGCCGCGCCGCCTGCACCTGGCGTTCAGTGGCCTCGTCGCGGGCGCTCATGTCAAAGCCTCGGGGCTTGGCTTGTCGCTGCGGTCCCATTCGCCGAACCGCGCGAGGTGATCGTAGTCTCCGGCATCGCTGTCCTTCTGCATCATCCGGCGCGAGGTGAATCCTTGTCCCGCATCGAGATAGGCTTCGATCAGCTGTGCGAGATCGGCCAGCACCTTGGCAGGCGGCTCATCCGCCAAAGGCGCGGCAACCTCCCTGAGACTGCCGCCGACACCGAGGAAAACCGCCTCTGTCACAGGGGCTGCGGGCACGTCGCGAAATCCGCCGGCCTCGGCCACGGCGGCTTCGATCAGAAGCTGCTTGTCAAACCTTGCCTGTTCTCGCGCTGAAGGCGGCGCGCCGGTCTTGTAGTCATAGATCAGGAGGTTCCCGGTTTCGTCCATGTCGATCCGATCTGCGCGCCCGCTCAGGGTGAAATCGAGCGCGGCGATCCGGTGATCCAGTACCGCCTCGATCTTGATCGGCTGTGCCTTGGCACGGCGGCGCTGTTCGGCGGTGAGAAAGCCGTCGGCGATCCGCTCGAGACGGGAAATCCAGAGCCGACGCGCCCCGTGCCAAGGTACGGTGCGTGCCAGTACCTCGCGAGACATCGCCAGGAAGGTCTCACGGCTCAGGTCCTCGGGATGGGCGAGGCTGTTCCTGATGAAGACCTCGAATACCGCGTGAACCGCTATGCCGCGCACCAGCGCATCGGGCGACTTGACCAACGGATCGAGCGGGCGCAGGCGCAGGACATGCTTGGCATAGATCGCGAAAGGGTCTCGGATCAGGCGCTTGATTTCGGTCACAGACAGCTTGCGCGGACGGGCGGCGACAGGCGGGCGCGGAGAGGGCCTCGGCGCGGGATCGACCGTCGGTGCATCATCCAGCGAGTCGGCCCAGTCGAGCCAGCTCTGCCCGCGCGCGCGCATGTCCGCCAGCGCCTGTGGACCGCCCTGGCCCGTCAGGCCGTTGAGCAGGTTGGTCAGGCGATTGATCCATCGCGATGGTACGGTTTCGGCGTCCTCGGACCGTTTGGCGCGGGTCAGCCAGACCTCGGGTGCGCAGGCAGCCTGCTGGAAATCATGCGCCGACAGGCCGATCCGGCGTTCGGGCAACAGGAGCCCGGCCTGGTTGCGCAGGGCGCGGTTCAACCAGGGATCGGGGGCCGGGGCTTCGGGCCATGTGCCTTCGTTCAACCCGCCGAGGATGACAAGGTCGGCCCCTTGCACCCGCGCCTCGAGCGTGCCCCAGATCATGATCCGGTCATGCGGTGCGTCTCGGTCGCGCACCTCGCCCTGCGACAGCAAGGCGCCCAGCAGATCGCTGAATTCCTGCGCGCTGAGCGGCCCGCCATGTATGGCCTGTTCCAACAACTCATCGAGCACCGCACGCGCCTCGCGCCCGGCCTTCTTGTCCCACAACCCGCCGCTACCGGTGGTCTCGCTGCCCGCGGCGATCGACTCTGCGACGCGACCCAGCCGCTCGACCCAGTCGCTCAGGTCACACCGTCCCTTCATGTACTGGCCGCAAATCTGGCTCGCCAGCCAGTCCGACCAGGCGGCGGGCGGCGGGCTTGCCAGTGCGGCGGCGATGGCGGCAATGTCGGATGGCTCGGGGAAAGGCGGGCCGTTGCGGCGCAGGTACAGTTCGAGGTCTCGGCTGTGAAGCAGGTGTGCGCCGCGTTCCGAACCGCTGTGACACAGCGGGTGCTTCAGCAGCGTCAGCAGCATGTCCGCACCGAGCGGGCGGGTGAACAGCCCCGCCACATGGCGCAGGAAACGTCCGGGCGGAGACAGTTGCAAGGGCAGTCCGGCGCTGTCATCGGGCAGGATGTCCCACCGGTCGAGCGCGGCGGCGACCTGTCTGGTCAACATTCGGTCGGGCGTGATCAGCGCTGCGGTCTGGCCCGTCTCGGCGGCCTGCCGCAACCTGAGTGCTATGGCCAGTGCCTCGCTGCGCGGATCGGGGGCTTCGATCAGCGTGACATCGCCCGTGGCTTCGGGCAGATCGGTCAGGCCGGGACCTTCGCGCAGCCAGGAATCCGTCACCGGTGCAGGGCGCAGGGCCATCGAGATCAGCCGATTGCGCGCCGGAGACGGCGGAGCGGTATCGGTCCAGCGGTGGATGTCGGAGGGCGCGAGATCGAGCACCTGCATGACCCGGCTGAAGCGGAATTGCGGGTGGTCTTCTGAATGCAGTGCGGATTCGAGCTTGTCCCAGACCGCGTCCGGTTGATCGAAATCGAAGCCGGGCAGGATTACCGCACCCTGCGGCAGACGAGCCACCGCGGCCATCAGAAGCGCCGTCGTGCCGCGCGATCCGGTGGAGCCGGCGAGGATGACGGGATGCGTGGGCGGGGCCGCGTCCCACTCGGCGATCAGCGCCTCGACTGCGAGCCGTTGGCGTGCCTGCGGGTCCAGCGCCGTGTCACCCTGCGCCACGCGGTAGCGTTCGGTGATGGTGAGGAACCGCTGCGCGCGCGCCCAGTGTTCAGACATGTTGCTGACGTCGAGCTCGTGCAGGATCTCGGGCGGCACGCCCTCGCCCTGCATTTCGTCCATCAGCCCGGCGAGACTGTCGGCCAGAGCGAAGAGCGACTCGCGCGCAGCCAGATCCGGCTCTTGGTCGAGCAGTGCGCTGATCAACTGGGCGAGTTCGAGCCGCCTGCGCAATCCCGAGGCAGCCGGTGGCAGCGGGTGCCGGCAGATCAGTTGCGGATAGCTGGTCAGCAGGGACAGCCGCGGCAGCAGGCGGGCGGGCCCCGTGTCGAACAGTCCGCGGATGCGGCGCGCCATGCGTTCGGTGTTGACCACCAGGTCCACCCGCGCCAGTGCCGCCGGATCGGATTCATCGATCCGTTCGAGCAGGCCCAGCAGCAGCGCGCGCGGAAAATCGACGCCCGGCGGCAGGGCGAAGACACGCGGCGCGTCGGCCGGTTCAAACATGATCGCCCCCTAAGAGGGCCTCTGCGGTCCGGATACCGCCGGGGTGGCCGACATCGCACCACGTGCCGGGATAGGACAAGCCGAAGAGTCGCCCGTTCCGTTCCATCGCGTCCCACAGCCGGTTCAGAGAAAAGGCGAGTTCGGGGATTTCGGCGAGCCCTTCGGTCTTGATGATCTGCGCGCCGCCATAGACCAGTCCTGGCCCGCGGTTCAGCCGTCCCTTTGGGTCCATCGTGAAATCGCCCGGACCCGCGTGATCGAGGGCCGAAGCCGTCGGCACACACATCAGAAGCGCGTCCATCTGCGCTGGATCCCAAGCGGCAGAGAGCAGGCGCAGCGGGTTCGGCCCTGACCAGATCGCATCGGTATTCATGGTGAAGACCGGCCCGTCGCCAAGCAGCGGCAGTGCCGCGCGCAGCCCGCCGCCGGTGTCCAGGATATCGGGGTGTTCCTGCGACAGGGTCACGCCTTGCGGCTCGAGGTGCCGCGCCATCTGGTCGGCATGGTAGTGGGTATTGACGACGATGCTTGCGGGCGCGATGTCCTTGGCAAGAGCAAGCGCGTGATCCACCAAAGCGACGCCTTCGACCTCGATCAACGGCTTGGGCCGGTCGCGGGTCAATGCGCCCATACGGGTGCCGAATCCGGCTGCGAAGAGCATGATGGCGTTCGGCGTGTTGGTCATGCGGTTTTCAGCAGGCTCAGGTTGGCTGGGGTCGGTTCAGGCAGGGCCGATTGCAGCATCGGCGCGATGCCTGTCAGGCCCGGATGGGCGAGGTCGCGCTGCAGCAAGCCCCACACCCGCGGGATCAGATCGACGTAGTGCGGTTTGCCATACTCTCGGCCAAGCCGTGCGAAGACGCCGATGATGCGAAGGTTGCGCTGGGCGCCGAGAACCGCGTAGGCGGTTTCAAAGTCCGAGTCATCCAGTCCTGAACCGTGAAGATAGCGCGCAATCATCTTCGCCTCGATGGCCTCGGGCACGTCACGGCGCGCGTCCTGCAACAAGGACACCAAATCATACGCTGGATGGCCGATCATCGCGTCCTGGAAATCCAACAGGCCGACCCGTGCGACTCCCTGCCGATCGGGCAGCCAGAGTAGGTTCTCGGCGTGGTAGTCGCGCTGAATCAGCACCGGTGTACATGGGGCGAGCGTGTCGAGGATGGTGCGAAACCCGGCGCGGAAATCGTCTTCGCCCGCGTTGTCTCCGGCAATGCCGACGCGGTACTTGGTGAAGGCCAGCGCCGCGAGTTCGGTCATCCGGTCGGCGTCATACGGTGCGAGCTCGGGTGCGGGAACCCGGTGGAGGGCCAGCAGAACATCCGTCGCGGTGGCATAGAGGGTTTCTTCGAGCTCGGGATGGGCGGGGATCACGCGGGCGAAGAGGTCATCGCCCAGATCCTCGATCAGCAGGATACCACGGTCGGTGTCCTCGGCGAGGATCCGGGGCGCACTCAGTCCGGCAGCACTCAGGTGGCGGGCAATGTGCAAAAAGGGTCGCACGTCTTCGCCTTTTTCGGGCGGCGCGTCCATCAGCACTGCGGTGCGTCCGCTGGCCGGGTCGGAAAGCCGCTCGTATCGGCGGTTGGAGGCATCTCCGGCGAGCGGCGCGCGGCGGGCATGAGCCCAGTCGGTTCCGGAGATGAAGCGGTCGATCGCGTTGCTGCGGTCAGGCATGGCAGAGGGGCTCCAGGATCCGGTCCCATTTCGCGTCGCTCCAGCTCAGTGACAGTTCACGCGAGTCTGGCGCATCGGGCCGCGAGGCGAAGGTCAACGTCAGCGCGTCGGCAGGGGTTAGCGGGCCCAGCCTCTCAGGCCATTCGATGAGGCAGATCGCGGTCTGGAACGCGTCGGCCAATCCCAGCTCCTCGATCTCGTCCGGACTGGTCAAGCGATAGAGATCTGCGTGCCAGATCTCGCCCGCGGCGGCGTCATAAGTCTGCACGAGCGTGAAAGTTGGCGAGGGAACGTCTTCAGGCACCTTCAGCAGGGACTGAATCAAGTGTCGCGCGAAATGGGTCTTTCCGGCGCCGATCTGGCCCTTCAGCACAAGGCAGTCACCAGTTCTCAGCCTCGCCCCGAGTGCGCGGGCGAGGTCGGCGGTCTCGGCTTCGGATTGCAGGATGAGAAAGGTCGGCGTGCTGTTCATTGCGCCAGAATGCAGGCGCGCGAATCCCGCCGCAAGCAGGAAGTCAGCCGGCCAGGCGCTCGTGATCCGGCTTGGCCTCGGGCGCGGGAAGCGCGGCGACGGTGGGCCGGCTGAAATTCACCATGGTGGCACCGCTGTGGATCGGGTGGACGCTGCAGATCAGCACCTCGCCCGACTTGGTGGTGATCTTGGCCCACCATTCCGCACGGTTGTCCTGTGACAGAACGAAATCGCGGATGTCGCCCCAGACCGGCGTAGCACGGCATTTTTCCTGCCAGACCCGGATCGCATCGACGATCGCGGTCTGGGCGAAGCATTTCTCGGGGTCGACGTCCCAGAGCTTGTGATACGCCGTGTTGGAAAAGGTCAGGTGCCCTTCGATCGAAAAGACCGCGATGGCGTCGTCGAGCCGGTCGAAGATCGATTGGCCCAGCTCCAGATCCGAACGGAAGCGACGGGTCAGGGTGATCTCGGCGGTGATGTCCTCGATCAGGAAGGCCACCGCGCCGTCGGGATGCGGACGGCCGCTCACCGAGTAGACCGAACCGGAGGGCAGAGACCACGTCTCCTGGTAGCGGCCGTTGGCGGCGGCCTCCACCAGATCGGCCATCTGGTCGCGCCAGCTGCTGTAATTCTTGGGCTCGGGCATCATCTTCTGGTCGCGCAGACGATCGAAGAACGACAGCAGCGTCGGTCGCGCGCTGAGGAAATCGGCGGGCAGTGCGGTCAGGTCGATGAGCGCGGGATTGAACAGCACCAATTGACGGTTGCGGTCGAAGATCGCCAGGCCGATGGACAGTTGTGCGAATGTCTTGGCCAGCGTCTGCACGAAACTGCGCTGTGCCGCTTCGGCATCGACCACGGCGTTGACGTTCATCGCGTATCCCAGGGTTCCAGTGTCGTTCTGCATCAGTGACACGTCGAACCACAGTTTCCGCCCGGTCTCGTGATCGGTCACGCTGCGCCTGGCCTTTTGCGTCGGGATCGGAACCTCTGAGCTGTTGCCGAAGAGTGGGGTGTCCGGGCCGGGTTTGCGCCCGTGCACGGTCCTGCATAGCGTTTCATAGGCGGTGTTGTACCAGGTCACGTCGCCCGAGGAATTGACGCGCCAGACAGGGAAATGAGACTTGTCCAGAGCTGTGCGCAGAGTGGCGAGCTCCTCCTCGACCGACAGGCCTGCTTCGGTCAGTACACGCATCCGCGCGGCGGGCGCATCATACAGCTGCACCCTGGTGATGCCGTCGATCCATTCGCACACGATTTCGCGCTGATCCTGCGGATCGAGGGCCCGGACGACGATCCGACCAGTTGCCCTGACCGATGACGGGCAAGCGGGGAAAGCAGGGAACTGCCGGACCAGTATGCCGTGCAGATCGGCCCAATCGCTTGGACCTGCGGGATGGTCCATGAGGGTTTCGGCGCGAGTCGTGACATCGAGCAGCTCGGGACCGTCAAAGACCCAGATCGCTTCGTCGCAGGGTGGCGGGCCAACCGCTGGTCTGGCCGCTTGCGCCGGCCGGGAAGACAGCACGAACACTGCAACCGCCGCTGCCGCCATGCAGATCGCGGCCAGCAAGACCCATTCGACAATGTTCTGTTCCAGCATCCGACTCCCCATATCCGGGTGAACGAGAGCCAATCTGCGCTGTGATTGGTTAATGCCCTGTTAATCGGATGGCGCCGCTCAGACCCTGATCGGCTGGTTCAACCCTATGGGAACCGCGTTCTCGCCGAGTTGCGCATCGATCTTTGGGCGCGGCCAGACCACCTCTACGATCGCGCCCCTGCGCTCGGTTTTGAGCTTGTCGGGCTGGTAGGGGTCGGAGCCGTTGGCAAAACTGAGTTCAGCGCCGGAACGCTCGAGCAGGGTCTTGGCGATAAAGAGGCCCAACCCCATGCCCTCGTATTCCGGACGCGCCTTGCGGTCTGTCTCGGTGCGGCGGCGGCGCACGAACGGGTCGCCGATACGGCCGATCATCTGGGGCGGATACCCACGTCCGTCATCCATGATGCGGATCGCGATCTCGTTGTCGGTCCAGGTAGATTCCACCCAGACATTCTCGCGGGCGAAATCCACCGCGTTCTGCACGAGGTTGCGAAGACCGTGGATGATCTCGGGTTTGCGCAGAACCGAGGGCTGCTGATAGCTGCCGCCGGGGGCTGGCCCCTCCTCGAAATGGATCTGTTTCCCACGGTTCATGTGAGGCTCGGCGGCCTCGTTCAGTACGGCGCTCAGCGGCGCCTGACGCAGGTGGAGGTCATCTTTTCCGGCGCGTCCCATGTCGCGCAGGATGTCCCGGCACCGGTCGGCCTGTTCGCGGATCAGGGCGGCGTCCTCGCGCAGGTCGGGGCGGTCTTCCAGTTCCTCTATCAACTCGGCGCTGGCCAGCTTGATCGTTGCAAGCGGCGTGCCGAGCTCATGTGCCGCAGCGGCGACGACCCCGCCGAGATCGGTCAGCTTCTGCTCGCGCGACAGGGCCAGCTGCGTCGCCGCCAGGGCGTCGCCCATCGACCGCATTTCCGAGCTGATCCTTCGGGAATAGGCACCCATGAAGATGATCGCGATGATGATCGCGGCCCAGTTTCCGAATACAAAAACGTCGGGAATACGCAGGATGAAGCCCTGTTCGGTGCGCAGCGGCAAGTGGAACTGCGCCATCAGAGTTACCAGGATAATCGCGGTGCTCCCGATCAGGATGGTCGAGCGCAGCCCCATGACGTTGGCCGATATCGTGACCGGGCCCAGAAGCAGCAAAGCGAAGGGATTGTGCAATCCGCCCGTCAGGTAGAGCAGAAAGGCCAGTTGCAGCAGGTCGAACAAGACCATCAGGAAGTTTTCGGTCTCGGTCAGGCGTTTGTTTTCCGGGAAGACGAAGATGGCGATCAGGTTGCCGATCACCGAAATCCCGATGGCCAGGTAGCAGAGCCCGAGTTCGAGTTGCAGGTGGTACATCTTCTGGGCGACGGTGATGGCCGTCAGCTGACCGGCGATGGCCACCCAGCGCAGCAGGATCAGCGTACGCAACCTGATCCAGTTGCTGCGCGACTGACCGCGCATCAGGCCAATGTCGGAGTCGGTCATCTTGTCCCAGTGCGGTTGTATCGGTTGAGTCAGTTGATAGGTACGCATAATCAAACGTCAACCGTTCCCTCGCCCGGAGTGACTGCCCATGTCCCGACTGTATGCCCTTGTCGCTGCTGCTGTTCTCGTCGCTTTGGGGGGCGGTTTGTGGCTGGCCACCAGCCTGACAACGCCTGAGGATCAGTTCGCCCAATGCCGTGCCAGCCAGGTCGCCGGAGGCACTTCGCAGATCGGCGGACCGTTCGAACTTGTCAATGCAGACGGCGAGACCGTCACCGACAAGGACGTGCTGACCGAGCCGGCGCTGATCTATTTCGGCTACACGTTCTGCCCTGATGTCTGCCCGCTGGACACTGCCCGGAATGCCGAGGTGGTCGACCTGCTGGACGCGCGCGGCAAGCGGATCACGCCGGTCTTCATCTCGATCGATCCGCAGCGCGACACGCCCAAAGTGGTCGGAGATTTCGCCGCGAACCTGCATGAGCGGATGATCGGCTTGACCGGCTCACCCGAGCAGGTGAAGGCCGCGAGCCAAGCCTACAAGACCTACTACAAGGCCCAGCCGGCCGACGACGAATACTACCTCGTCGATCACTCGACCTTCAGTTACCTGGTGCTGCCAGAACACGGCTTTGTCGAGTTCTTCCGCCGCGACACGCCGCCCGAAGAAATGGCTGACCAGATCGCGTGCTTCCTCGACAACGCGTGACCACACTCCGCGTTTGACCTTTGCACGGGTGCCGCTAATACTCCACTGACCAAGGAAAAATAGTATCCGGTGGAGGAGCAGCATGGCGGATTCGGCGCAGAAGGAGATCGGACCAGACAAGTCGCTCTTGCTGGTGGATGACGACGAACCCTTTCTGCGGCGCCTTGCGAAAGCCATGGAGAAGCGCGGGTTCGAGATCGAAACCGCCTCCTCGGTCGCGGCGGGACGAGCAATCGCGACGGCGCGCCCTCCGGCCTACGCGGTCGTGGACCTCCGGCTGGAAGACGGCAACGGGCTCGACGTGGTCGAAGTGCTGCGCGAAAAGCGTCCCGACAGCCGCGTCGTCGTGTTGACAGGATATGGTGCGATCGCGACCGCCGTCGCGGCCGTCAAGATCGGGGCGACCGATTATCTTTCCAAGCCCGCAGATGCGACCGACATAACCAACGCATTGCTTGTTCAATCCGACGAGCTGCCGCCGCCGCCGGAGAATCCGATGAGTGCCGACCGGGTACGCTGGGAGCATATCCAGCGGGTCTATGAGTTGTGCGACCGCAATGTCAGCGAAACCGCGCGGCGCTTGAACATGCATCGCCGGACCCTGCAGCGCATCCTGGCCAAGCGCAGCCCGCGCTGAGCGAGAGCGCAGGAAGCGTGGCGACGCCGCTCGGTCCCGACACGCAGCCCCTGCCCAACGGTGGCTGGTCCGAAGAGATCCGGGTTCTACCCGAGGCGATCGTGGTGCCGCCCGTGGCCGGCGGTTTCATCCAGCCAGCCGGCATCCTTGACGAAGCCGGGCGATATCGGCCGGAGGGCGCGTTGTGGCGCAAGTACCGTGCCCTCACAACCGAACCCGACCCGCCCGCAGCGCCGCCTGAAAGGCTGGTCGGGCGGTGGCTTTGGGGCGGGGTGCTCTGGGCCCATTTCGGGCATTTCCTGGTCGAAAGCAGTGCCAGGCTTTGGGCGCTCGACCATCTGGATACGCCCGTGGACGGTATTCTGTTCATGCCGAAACGGCCGCGGGTCGGCACGGCCATACGCGGTTTTCAGCGCGATTTCATAGGTCTGATGGCTCCGGGTCTACCGATCCGCGTGGTGGCGACACCGACGCGGATCGAAACGCTGGTCGTTCCGGGACAGGGCTTTGGTTTGGGCCTGATAACCGCGGGCACGGAGAAGTTCCGCACCGCGATCCACGATAACTTTGCCCGCGGCGTCGCAGCGGACGGGTCCGAGAAACTCTATATCTCGCGGTCTGCGCTGGGCGCGAGCAAGGGCGGGCTTCTGGGTGAGGAGAAGCTCGAAGAGCTGCTGACGGCGGAAGGGTACACCGTCTTTCATCCGGAAAAGCACGATATCGCGACCCAGGTCGCCCGCTACAAGGCGGCTCGCAGGGTCGTTGCCGCGGATGGATCGGCGCTGCACCTCTTTGCCATGGTCGGTAGGCCGCACCAGTCGGTGGCGATGATCCTTCGGCGCAGGTCGAGCGCAAACAACCTCCTCGCGACCCATGTGGCGCGTTTCACAGGGGTGGAGCCGCTGGTGATCTCGGCGCTGCGCACCGAATGGGTCAGGAAGGGTAGCGGCAAATCGAACCGTCTGTCCTTTGGGGAACTCGATCACGCGCGGATCGGGGTGGCCTTGGCGGACGGCGGGTTTGTCGCGCGTGGTGCGGACTGGCCGGTTCTGAGCGATGCGGAGCGTCAGGTTGCTTTCGCGCAGAAAAAGCTGGACCAGCGCGGTAATTTCATCGAGTCGCCGACCCACGTGCGTCGCCGTCTGCGCGCGGCACGTCGAGCGAAACGGGCGGGCTGACAGCGGGCTAGTCCATCAGAGCCAACAGGTCGGCGTGGCGTTGCAGGAACTCGGCGCGAGTCTCTACGGGCGCGCGCAGGCGAATGTCGAGATCATCCACCAATGTGCGATCCGGCTTGCCGAAGAACCGGTCGGCCTCGACTTCCGAAAAGCCCGCGATGCGGGTCGCCTCCATCCATGCGCTGATCCGGTCAGCCCTCTTGATCTGCCGTTTGACCGTGTCGGGCAGGGTGGCCGGCAAGCCGAACCGGATGTGGATCGCCGCCATCAACCGCCCGTCAAGTTCGCCATAGCTTGGACCCACGGCCGCCTTCACCGGCGAAATCATGTCCCCGATCACGTATTCCGGTGCGTCATGCAGCAGCGCCGCCATCCGCCACTTGGCTGGTGCCTTGGGAACGAGCCGCGTGAACAGCCTTTCGACCAGCAGCGAGTGTTCGGCCACGGAATAGGCATACTCCCCAGCGGTCTGCCCGTTCCACCGAGCGACAAAGGCGAGTCCATGCGCGATGTCCTCGATCTCGATATCGACCGGGGTCGGATCGAGCAGGTCAAGCCGGCGTCCTGACAGCATTCTCTGCCATGCGCGGGGTTTCTGGGCCATGTTGCGTCTCTCCTCGCTTTTCGCGCCTGCCCACTTTCGCGGAACCGATGGTCGTTTCGCCACGTTCTATCCCCGAAGGAGACGATCATGAAACCCGCTTTTGCACCCGCGATATTTATAGCCATGCTGGGCCTGTTCCCAAGCCTCCCGACGTTGGCGACCGCGCAGCCGATGGTCTGCATGCCGCAGTACGAATTGGATGCGGCATTGGTGGATTGGTACGGCGAGCGGGCCCTTCCCGGTCAGGATGGCGACCCGACGACGGTCTGGGTGTCGCCCGAAACCGGCACTTGGTCGGTGGTGCGATACCGCGCGGATGGCAATGGCTGTGTGATCGCGTCGGGTGAAGACTGGAACAAAGCCGCGACACGCCCGGAAGTGGTGGCGGCGCTCAGCGATTAACCGTCGCGTTTCCGTTTGTTGAGAAACCCGGATGAAGCTGCTAGGGGACGCCATCGTTTATGAGAGGGTGCCCCGGAATGGCAAAAGATTACATCGTCAAGGACATCGGCCTCGCGGAATTTGGCCGCAAGGAGTTGGACATCGCGGAAACCGAGATGCCGGGCCTGATGGCTCTGCGGTCGGAATATGGCGAGAGCAAACCGCTGAAGGGCGCGCGCATCGCAGGCAGCCTGCACATGACGATTCAGACTGCGGTCCTGATCGAGACCTTGGTCCATCTCGGTGCGGATGTCCGCTGGGCGTCGTGCAACATTTTCTCGACTCAGGATCACGCGGCCGCGGCGATCGCGGCAGGCGGTACCCCGGTCTTCGCTATCAAGGGAGAAACGCTGGAAGAATACTGGGACTACGCAGACCGCATCTTCGATTTCGAAGATGGCGGCGCGAACATGATCCTCGACGATGGTGGCGATGCGACACTCTATATCCTGATGGGTGCGCGTGTCGAAGAGGGTGAAGAGGACCTGATCGCGGTGCCGACGAGCGAGGAAGAGGAATACCTTTTCGCGCAGATCAGGAAGCGTATCGCCAAGAGCCCGGGTTGGTTCGTCAAGCAACGCCACATGATCAAGGGCGTGACCGAGGAAACCACCACCGGGGTGCACCGTCTCTACCAGATGATGGAAAAGGGTCACCTGCCGTTCCCGGCGATCAACGTCAATGACAGCGTCACCAAGTCGAAATTCGACAACAAGTATGGCTGCAAGGAAAGCCTCGTCGACGGCATCCGCCGCGCCACCGACACGATGATGGCCGGCAAGGTCGCTGTCGTGTGCGGCTATGGCGACGTCGGCAAGGGTTCTGCGGCGTCACTGCGCGGTGCGGGCGCACGTGTCAAGGTAACGGAAATCGATCCGATCTGCGCGCTTCAGGCGGCGATGGACGGGTTTGAGGTCACCACGCTCGAGGATTGCCTGAGCACCGCCGACATCTTCATCACCACCACCGGCAACAAGGACGTGATCCGCATCGAGCACATGCGCGAGATGAAGGACATGGCCATTGTCGGAAACATCGGCCATTTCGACAACGAGATTCAGGTCGCTGCGCTCAAGAACCACAAGTGGACCAACATCAAGGACCAGGTCGACATGATCGAGATGCCTTCGGGCAGCCGGATCATCCTGCTGTCTGAAGGTCGCTTGCTGAATCTGGGCAACGCCACGGGACACCCGTCGTTCGTGATGTCGGCCAGCTTTACCAACCAGGTTCTTGCGCAGATCGAACTCTGGACGAAGGGTGACCAGTACAAGAACGAGGTCTATGTTCTGCCCAAGCACCTGGACGAAAAGGTCGCGCGGCTGCATCTGGATCGGATCGGTGTCAAGCTCTCGACGCTCAGCTCCGAGCAGGCGGCCTATATCGGCGTGACGCCGGAAGGCCCGTTCAAGCCAGAGCATTACCGCTACTGATCTTTTCAGAAGCAATGGTCCTTGCCGCCGGGTGCGGTGGCAAGGACGCCGGATCGCTCAGAACTGGAAGTTGATCCCCGCGAAGACCGACCATTCCGGCATGCCGGTCCCACTGCTCTCCAGCGTGTATTGGGGTTCGATGAAGGTGTTTATCACCGCGCGATCGGTGACGGTCACCTTGCCGACGCCAAGACCCAGCGGGATCATGTAGTTGTCGTTCTCGAAGTTGTACGTCCAGATGGCGGTGGACCGCAGGTACCAGCCTTCGCCCAATTGGTAGAACAGGAAAGGCTGAAAGGCGCCGGAATTGACATCGTCCGCGGAGTCCGGCCCCGCAAAGCTCGCCTGCCATGTCAACAGGTATCCCCATTGGAACTTGGGGTTGGTCGCATTGAACAGAACGTTGGCGAGACCCGCCGACCATTTCTCGCTCCCGAGCTCGGAGTTCGTCGCCGTCGGTGCGGTCAATTGGGGCCCGACGCCAAAACTGATGTTGGGATTGCCGGTGTCGAACAGATACGCAGCAAAAATGTTGAAGTCGCCAACTCCGGTCTCGTGCGACAGGGACGGCCCCGTCGGCAGCGTGTTCACAGGCAGCGTTGCCCGCATGAGCCAGTTGCCGCCAAACAATTGAAACGGAAGGGCTGCGCGAAGGTAGAACTGGTTAGCGTCCGTATCGACCCCGGTCAGATCTCCAACATAGAGATTCTGAAAGCTGACCGTCTTGGTTTGGGCAAGCGGGTTGTTGGCTTGAGCGTCCTCATTCTGCAGGGCGGTTGCAGCGGTCGCATTCTGCTGGGCGGTTGCAGCGGTCGCAGTGAGGCACGCCAGGATCGGGAGCGAAGCGAGAACCCTGAGAAGTCGCATCATGTGAATGTACCTGCTTTTTGGTGCGCTCGCCCGGATAGGGCCGCCCCGCTACGTTTGTAGTCTCGGGAGGAGATTGCACGCTGGATGTCTCGCATGCAACCTTAAGCATCAACGCCTTGCCTTGGTTTGCTTGCGCTGTCGCCTGACCGGTTCTTGCGGGCGATGTGGTTCGCGGCCCGGTGCCCATGTTGCGCAGTCTCGCCGATGGGGCGTTGGCCGAACAAAAATTCTTGTATCGCAGGCACACGCGGCTAACGTTTCAAGGAGGTCTTGGTGGCCTGAATGCAGGAGTTGGAGTTATTATGGGAAAACGCGATGATTTGATCGCGCAATATGCGAATGATCTGAAAACAAAATGTGGCATGACGCCGGACATGGACCTGCTGACGAAGGTCACGATCGGCTGCGGGCCGGCGATCTATGACGCCGACGCCGCGACTGTGGCCGGAACGGACGCGGGCGAACTGGAAACCGTCAAGAACAATTTTCTCATCAAGAAGCTGGGCCTGCCGGACGGGCCCAACCTGATGGAGGCGATCGACAGCGTGATCGAGACCTATGGCAGGTCCGAGCGCAACAAGTATCGCGCTGTGGTCTATTACATGCTGACCAAGCATTTCAGCAAGGAGTCCGTCTACACCTGACAGGGCCGGACTGGAGCCAGCCAAGCGCCCGGCCAGAGGGGTCGGGCGTTTTGCATTTGGGTCAAATGCAAAGGGCTTTGGATTTGCGGAATCATGCCGGAACGCGCTAGTGATGATCCACGGCCAGGATGGTCGGGACCTGAGATTTTCGAGACGCGTGTGGTGAGTAGGTAACACGCGGGGTGAGAGGGAGGGTTCCGGCGCGTCCGGGACCCTTCCGCTGTTTCAACGTCGTGTTTCGACCTGAGCCTTCAATCCGGTTCGGTCTCGCCCAAAGCGCAGACGATGCGCCATTCCTCCTCGGCGACGGGCTGAACCGACAGGCGGGAGTTCTTGACCAGAACCATGTCGTCCAGCCTGCCATCGGCCTTGATCTGGTCCAATGTGACCGGCACCTTGAAGGGCCGCACGGCCTTGATGTCGACGCAGTCCCAGCGTTCGTCGTCGGTGGTGCTGTCGGGGTGGCTTTCCGCGCAGACCTCGACGATTCCGACGATCTTGCGATCCTTCTGGGACAGGTAGAAAAACCCGCGATCCCCCAGCTTCATCTCGCGCATGAAATTGCGCGCCTGGTAGTTGCGTACTCCGTCCCATTCCTCGCCGGCGTCGCCCTTGGCGACCTGCTGCTCCCAGCTCCAGGTCGAAGCCTCGGACTTGAACAACCAGTAGGCCATCAGCCGATCACCTTTTTCCACGCGACGAGATCGACCGCGTCGAACAGCCCAGCCTTGGCATAGGGGTCGTTGTCGGCCCACTTCCGTGCCGTATCCATCGACTCAACATCTAGAATGACCAGCGATCCGATCATCTGTTCGTCTTCCCCCAACAGCGGGCCGGCCTGCGCGACACAGCCGGTTTCTGCGATGTAGTCGAGATGGGCGGCGCGATTGTCGAGCCGGGTCTGCAAGGCTCCGGGCTTGTCCCGGGCGATAAGGGCGATCAGCATGTCATTCCTCCTTCAGGGGTCGCGACAGCAGGTCGGCCATCGCGTCGTTAATCGTGAGATCGGTGTCCAGCAAGCCGACGACCGCGTGGGTGATCGGCATGTCGAGCCCGCTCCGTGCTGCTTCCTGCGCGACGGCGCGCGCGGTGGCTGCGCCTTCCACGGTGATGGACGGATCGAAAGCTTCGCCTCGGCCGAGCGAGAGACCCAGGCGATAGTTGCGCGAGTGATCCGACGTGCAGGTAAGGACCAGGTCCCCCAGCCCGGAAAGCCCTGCCAGGGTTTCGGGCCGCGCACCGCGCGCGATGGCCATGCGCTGCATCTCGGCGTAGCCGCGGGTCAAGAGCGCCGCTCGGGCGCTGTCGCCCAGCCCCGCGCCGATCACCGCACCACAGGCGATGGCAATCACGTTCTTGAGAGCGCCGCCCAGTTCCGCGCCGATCACGTCGCTGGTCCGGTAAAGGCGCAAGTTCGTGGTGGTCAGATCCCGCTGCAGAACCTGCCCCAATGCTTCGTCCGCACAGGCCAGCGTCAGTGCCGTCGGCAACCCGCGCGCGACGTCTGTGGCGAAGCTGGGGCCCGTCAGCAAGGCGATGCGTGCATCGGGCAGGAGGTCTGCGATGACTGCCGCCGCGCCCAACCCGGATTGCAGTTCGACCCCCTTGCAACAAGCGACGAGCGTTTTTCCCGTGAGGATTTCAGCGTGATCACTCACGACTCGCCGCAATTGCTGCATGGGGACAGCCAGCAGCAGGATGTCATTCTTTGCGGTGTGGTCGAAATCTGCGCTCGGGCGCAGGGTGCCGGGCAGTGGCACGCCGGGCAGGTGTTTCGCGTGTTCGCGCGTGTCGCGCATCGCGGCCACCTGTTCTGCGTCGCGCGCCCAGAGATCGACCGGACCCTTGCGTGCCAACGACAGTCCGAGTGCGGTGCCGAAGGCGCCCGCTCCGATGATCCCGACGCTCATGCCTTGGCGCCCTTCCTGCCGCTGCCCAGCAGGGCGGGGCTGATCCGGTCGAGCGGCCATCGCGGGCGTGGCACCAGGTCGAGTCCGTCGCGCGCGCCGGACCGAAACCGCTCCAGCCCGACATAGGCGATCATCGCCGCGTTGTCGGTGCAGAGCGCCAGCGGCGGCGCGGTGAAGGCCGCGCCGGCCTCGTCACAGACGTCTTGCAACGCTTTGCGGATGGTCTGGTTCGCGGCGACGCCTCCGGCCACCGCCAGCACCGGCTGGGTGGGGGCCTCGGCCATGTAGAGCCGCAGCGCGCGGCGTGACTTTTCCGCCAGCACATCCGCTACGGCCGACTGGAACCCGGCGCAGAGATCGGCGCGATCCTGTCGCGTCAGCCCGCCCTTTTCCGCAACGACCTTGTCCCGCAGGCGCAGCAGCGCAGTCTTCAGCCCCGAAAAGGACAGGTTGCAATCGTCGCGGTCCAGCAGCGGACGGGGAAAGGGAAACCGTGTCGCGTCACCCTTTTGCGCCTCGGCCTCGATCGCGGGACCGCCGGGTTGCGGCAGGCCGAGCAGCCGTGCGGTCTTGTCAAAGGCTTCGCCCGGCGCGTCGTCGATGGTGCCGCCCACACGGCTGAATTCGTCCGCACCGCGAGCGATCAGGAATTGGCAATGTCCGCCCGATACCAGCAACATCAGGTAGGGAAAGGCGATCCCGTCCGTCAGGCGCGGCGTCAGGGCATGGCCGGCTAGGTGGTTCACCCCAATGAGCGGCAGGCCGGTCGCAGCGCTGATCCCCTTTGCGCACATCACGCCAGACATCACGCCACCGATCAGCCCGGGCCCGGCGGTAACCGCGATCGCATCCAGATCACCCAGTTCGGTATTCGCCGCGGACAGCGCCTCGCGCACGCAGATGTCGAGCTTTTCGGCATGGGCGCGCGCGGCCAGTTCGGGCACCACGCCGCCAAAGGCGACGTGCAACTCGGCCTGGTCATAGACGATGGAGGACAGGATATCCGCCGGAGCGTTTTCGGTCTGCCTCAGGACGGCCGCGGCGGTGTCGTCGCAACTGCTTTCCAGCCCGAGTATCGTGAGTGTCCGCGCCATCGGCCTCTGACCGTTGCCCTTGTTCCGGCGCGGCGTATCACCCTATGGTTTGCCAAACAATCCCGGTGCGAGCAATGACGCGGCCAAACCCGATCCTGTTGATGACGCGGACTCCGGATGCCTCCGACCGGTTCTATCGTCAATTGCCACCGGATCTGCGGGCGCGACTGGACCTATGCGTATCGCCGCTTATCGGGATCGAGGAAGTCGGAGGAGAGATCGACGTCGCAGATGCGCGTGGAGTCGTCTTCACCTCCTCCAACGGAGTCCTTGTGGCGTCGCGCCGAAGCGCGCGCCGAGACTTGCCGGCGTTCTGTGTCGGTCAGGCGACGACCGATGCGGCCAAGGCTGCCGGCTGGCACGCGCGCTGCCTCGGCGCATCGGCGGAGGAGTTCGTGCCGGCCCTTCTGGCGGAGCAGGTCGAGGCGCCGTTGCTACATCTCAGCGGTACCCATACGCGAGGTGGGGTCGCCGAACGGCTGACCGAGGGCGGTTGCCCGACGCGCGGCCAGGCGATCTATGACCAGGTATTGCTCCCCCTGACGGATGAAGCCACTGTGCTGCTGCAGTCGGGACGTGCGGTGATCGTGCCGATCTTTTCGCCGCGCACCGCTCGGCACTTCGCCGACCAGTGTCCGAAGACGGCGAACCCCTGCCTGATCGCGCTCAGCGCGGCGGTGGCGGCACCGCTGGCGGGCTTGTCCGCCTGGCAACCGTTGGTGGCCGATCGTCCGGATGCCGACAGCATGGCGGCCTGCGTTCAATCGTCCGCCGATCGCTTCTGCCGGGTTGAGAGAAGCGGGGGGGCGCAGTAACATCGCTGGATCGTGTTGGGATAGACGTGAGAATCAAAGGGGTAACCGAACGTGGCGGACAAGAAGAAACCCGAAAAGGTCGAGGAGTCCGGCACCAGTTCCGGGACACCGGATGAACAACGTCCGCTGACGTTGCCCGAGGTAAACCTGTCTCTCGATCCGACCCCCGAACAGAAAACCGAGGCCGAAACAGAAGATGTCCCCGAGGCCGAAAAGTCCGTGACCGATCAATCGGAACTGACGGGCGACAGTGCGGTGGGGACCGGCAGCACGAGCGGTGTTGACGAACCATACGTCTTGCGGGACAGCCAGCCTGAGCCTGAGCCTGAGCCTGAGCCTGAGCCTGAGCCTGAGCCTGAGCCTGAGCCTGAGCGCGTGGTGGAACGTGTGGTCGAAAAACGTGGTGGTTTCGTCGCCGCTTTCATCGGCGGGTTGGTGGCGGCTTGTGTCGGGTTCCTCGCGGCGCGCTCGGATGTGCTCGACCCGATCCTGCCCGAGGCATTCAAGTCACCCGATGTGACCGGCCAGATTTCCGCGCTTGAAACCAACATCGCGGATCAATCGGGCGCGGTTGCCGAGCTGAAAGACCAGGTGTCCGCCATCAGCATACCGGACGTTGCACCGGTCGAGGCGCGTCTGACCGAACTGTCCGAGCGGTTCGACCCGCTCGACCAGTCCGTCAGTGCGTTGGACGACAGCATCACCGCCCTGCGCGACGATCTTTCCGGGTTCGACACCCGGTTGACCGAGCTCGAGAAACGACCGATCGACGAAGGCGTTTCGGATGCGGCCATCGCGGCCTATGAACGCGAACTCGCGAACCTGCAGGCCGCGATGGCGACCCAGAGGACCGAAGTCGAAGCGTTGATCGAAGAGGCGCGCGCGGTCCGGGCCGATGCCGCCGCGCTGGAGCAGGAGGCCGCCGCGTCCGCGCGCGTTGCGGCGAACCAGAACACGATGGCGGCGCTGATGGTCGCGCTTGGAAACGGCGCGCCCTACCAGGGACTGGTCGATGAGCTGACCGCCGGCGGTGTCGATGTGCCGGCCGACCTGTCCGACCCCGCTGCCGAGGGCGTGCCCAGCAGCGCGCTCCTCAATGCCGAGTTCCCCGACGCCGCCCGCGACGCGCTTGCCGCTGCCCGCGCCGCCGAGGCGGACGCTGGCCCAACCGGCCTGTCCGGCTTCCTGCAGCGCCAGCTTGGTGCAAGGTCGGTCGAACCGCGCGAAGGCAATGATCCCGACGCGGTGCTCTCGCGCGCCGAAGCCGCCGTGAAACAGGGCCAGTTCCAGGTTGCGCTGGACGAGATTTCGACGCTTCCCGAGCCGGCGCAAGCCGAGATGGCGGAGTGGGTCGCGCTTGCGCAGACGCGGATCGCCGCTGAAACCGCTGCCCAGTCCCTGTCCACCAGCCTGAATTCTAACTGAAGGACCTGCCATGTTGTGGTCACTGATCAAGATTCTCCTGTTCGTCGCGATCATCGCGGCACTGGCCCTTGGCGCAGGATACCTGATGGAATCCGAAGGCGGTGTGCAGATCACCATGGCCGGGACCGAATACACGCTGGGCCCGCTCCAATCAGTACTCGCGGCGCTGGTCGGCGTGTTCCTCGTCTGGCTCTTTCTGAAGCTCTTGTCGCTGCTGATCGCGACGTGGAAATTTCTCAATGGGGATGAAACTGCCCTGTCGCGCTACTTTGATAGGAACCGCGAACAGAAGGGCTATCAGGCCTTGTCCGACGGGCTGATGGCGCTGGCTTCCGGCGAAGGCAAGCTGGCCATGGCCAAGGCGGCGAAAGCGCAGAAGTATCTGCAGAAGCCGCATCTTACGAACCTCTTGACGGCGCAGGCGGCGGAAATGACCGGCGATACGCGCAAGGCGACCGAAACCTACAAGGAGCTGGTCAAGAACGAGGAAACCCGTTTTGCCGGCGTGCGCGGGATCATGAAGCAGAAGCTCGCGGAAGGGGACACCGAAACCGCGCGCAAGCTGGCCGAGAAGGCGTTCCTGCTGAAGCCCAAGCACGAGGAGGTGCAGGACGTCCTGCTCAAGTTGCAGGCCCAAGCACATGACTGGAGTGGCGCGCGCAACACGTTGAACGCCAAGCTGAAATCAGGCGCGCTACCGCGTGATGTCTATACCCGACGCGAGGCGGTTCTGGCTCTCTCCGAGGCGCAGGACATCCTGGCCGAGGGAGCGTCGATCGAAAGCCAGGAACAGGCGATCGAGGCCAACAAGTTGTCGCCCGATCTGGTGCCCGCCGCCGCACTGGCCGCACGCACCTATGTCGCCAAAGGTAAACCGCGCAACGCGGTTAGGGTTCTCAAGAAGGCGTGGGAGGCGCAGCCGCATCCGGACCTCGCCGCCGCTTTCGCCGAGATCGAACCGGACGAGAGCCCCGAGCAGCGCCTCAAGCGCTTCAGTGCGCTGACGAAGATCCAGCCGCAGCACCCGGAAACCCGCCTGGTCTTGGCGGAGTTGAATATCGTCGCCGAGGATTTCCCCGAGGCGCGCCGTTCGCTTGGTGACTTGTTGCAGAACAACCCGGACGCTCGCGCGCTGACGCTGATGGCGGCGATCGAACGCGGCGAAGGAGCCTCGGATGCGGTGGTGCAGGGCTGGCTCGCCAAGGCGGTGAATGCACCGCGTGCCCCTCAGTGGGTGTGCGAATCCTGCCAGCACATGCACGCGGCCTGGGCACCGGTCTGCGAGAACTGCGAGAGCTTTGATACGTTGAACTGGGTCACGCCACAGACGCCGAACCTGGCCAGCGCAACGGGAGCGCACATGTTGCCGCTGGTGATCGGGGAGCGTGAGTCTGAAAAGCCGTCCGAAGAGGACGTGATCGACGCGACTCCGGTAGACGATCTCGAACCGGAGCCGCCGAAGGACGAGTCCGAAGCCCCCGAGTCGCCGATAAAAGCCTGACGACATAGTACCAAGAGCGCACAGATACGATGATTTGTCGTGTTGGATGGTGCCGATGATAGGACTCGAACCTACGACCCACGCATTACGAATGCGTTGCTCTACCAGCTGAGCTACATCGGCGACGCGGCGGTGTATAGTACCGGGCAGGGGATCAGGCAAGGGATTTGTTGATCCTTTCCCGACCTCCCGCCGGGGGAAATGCCGGCCCCGACGAGGGCCGGCAAAAGCAGCGTCAGTTAGACCAGAACGAAGTCGTTCTCGTCCAGGCTATGCACGTTGCGCAGCATGATCGAGGCATCGTCGGTCTCGATCTTCAGACCGCGTTTCGTGCTGACGGCGCTGTCCAGAACCGCCTGCGCATCGGCGAAGTCGTCCTTTGACAGGATGAGTTCGTCGCGGAAGAAGAAATCTCGCACGACGTTTTTGCCCGACAGGTCCGTGAAGTCGAAGCTGTCAGCGCCAAGACCGCCGACAAAGCGATCGTCTCCGGCGCCATCGACCAGAAGATCCTTGCCGCGGCCCCCGATCATGTAATCGTCGCCGGCCCCCCCGACGATGATGTCGGCGCCCTTGCGTCCGAACAGGAAGTCGTTTTCGCCGCCGCCGAACAGGATATCGTCCTTGCGTGTCCCGAACTCGTGCTGGCTCTCGACCTTTGGCAGATCGAGCGGAATGAGCACCCGATCGATCGCCTGGATTTCGCCGTTTGCCGTGCTGATGTCGGTCAGACCCGAGATGAACGATGCGTTGGCGATCTCGGGGTCGGCATCGACAAGCTCGGTGCCGTCGATGCCCAGTTTTGCGCCCTCAAGCGCCGTGTCGACCAGACGGGTGTCCTGAAGCTCGGCCAGCGTCGCACCCCCGGCCTTGACGTGATAGAGCAGCACGTCGGTCACCAACGTCGCGCCGAGTGCGCCAACCAGCGCTCCGGCGATATCGGCATCCGCCAGATGCGAGACGTCGAGGTCCAGATCGTCCGCCAGCTTGCGGAACGCATCATCGGTCGGCGCGAATACGGTGAAGCTCGCGTCGCGGTCATCGACGACCGCGTCAAGACCCGTCGCCTTGAGCGCCGCATCCAGAACCTCGAAACTGTCATTGCTCTCGGCCACGTCGGCGATGGTCGGGCGCAGCATTGCCTCCTGCACGTCGATCGGCAAAAGCACACGGTCGATGGCCTGAATGACTCCGTTGGTCGCACCGATATTGGTCAGACCGGTGATGAAGTCAGGGTTTTCGACCTCGGGATCGGCATCGACAAGGGTCGTGCCGTTGACGTCGAAGCTGGCGCCGGGCAGCAAGGTGGCCACAGTGCCTTGATCTTGCAGCTGAGATACGGTCGCTGCCCCGTCACGTACATGGTATTTCAGGACGTCCGACAGTGTTTCTGTGCCGAGCGCACCCACCAGCAGGCCGGCGATTTCGGCGTCGGATTTGCCCGCCACATCCAGTCCCAGCGTGTTGCTTGCCAGTTCGATGAAGGCGGCGTCGGTCGGTGCGAAGACTGTGAAGTCTCCCGGCGCGGTGAATACGGCATCTAGGCCTGTTGCGCCCAAAGCGGCTTCAAGAATATCGAAATTCTCGTTCGCGGCGGCGATCTCACCGATGCTCAGCGTCGGGACCGGGTCCGGAGCCGGTGGAAAGATCTTGTTCAGCAGGTCGGACAAGAAACTGAAAAATGACATCTGGGTCTCCCTATTCTTCCTTTTCTGCCAAACGCACACGCGCTTCGTGCGACCAGCCCGTCTGTGGCATTGAACCTCATTCGGGCCGGATCGCGGTATGGATCAGATAAAGAAGGATTGCGACGGACGACCTACGCTCTTGTGAGGTGCCGTGATCGTGGGCCGGCTCGGTTGATCAGCTCTTGGGATCCGTGACCGACCGGGCCTTGGCGCGTTCCAGCCCCAGCTGGTGCTCGCGCCAGATCACGAGAATGTTGCCCGCGATCACCAGCGCCGCACCGGTCAGCATGACCGCGGTCGGGAGCTCGCTGAACCAGACATAGCCGATCAGGATCGCGAATATCATCGAGGCGTAGTCGTACGGGGCCAGCATAGACGCGGGCCCGAAGCGGTAGGAGGACGTGACCAGGATTTGCGCCACACCGCCGATCAAGCCGGCCAGCACCAGCAGGGCGGCGGTTTCCGCCGAGGGCATCTCCCAGCCGAAGGGCAGGGTGAGCAGCGAGATCAGCGAGGCGGTGACCGAGAAATAGAAGACGATTGCAGCGGTGTTCTCGGTCTGCACCAACTGGCGAATGTGAATCTGCACCAGGGCCCGCGTGAGCGTGGCCCCCAGAACCAGCATCGCTCCGAGCGTTGCGCCATCCTGCACGGTGCCGCCGCCCAGGCGCGGCCAGAGCATGATCAAAACGCCGATCAGGCCCAGAACCACGGCACTGATCCGGATCAGACGAATGCGTTCTCCCAGCATCAGTGCGGCCAGGATCAGCGTGAAGATCGGCGTGGCATAGCCGATGGCGGTGACCTCGGGCAGGGGCAACAGACCGAGACCGGCAAAGGTCAGACCCATGCCCGTGGTGCCCAGAAGTCCACGCCAGACATGTCCCATCGGGTTGCGCGTCAAAAGACCGTTGCGCAGCTGACCGCGCAGGGTCAGCCAGACCAGAATCACCGGAATGGCAAAGAAAGAGCGAAAGAACACCGCCTCGCCCGGAGGGACGTCGTCGGAAGTGGCCTTGATGATCGCGGACATGACCGTGAACAGGAAAATCGCGCTGAGCTTGAGGAGGACCGCAAGCCCGGGTCGATGCGATGTTAAGTTTATGGTCATGGCGACAGGTCTGCGCCCAGTTGCGTCAAAGTGCAAGATGCGCCGTCGGCTTGTCTCGCAGCGCGCCATTCGCCATGCTGGCGACGATCGCGGCAGACAAGGTGGAATCGGTTTGGCGAACGAAAAGGAACTGCTGACGAAACTTCTGGAAATGTCCCATTACGAAGTGGGTGGGCAGCCTGCCGACCTGCGCGACACGGATGTTCTGATCACCTCGCTGATCGACGGAGAACGGGCCCCGGTCGCCGCCTCGCTGATGGCATCGCGAATCGCCGCGGAAGGCGATCGCAAGGTGCTGCGCGGCGTGCTCATGGGCTCGGCGCTCAGGCGGAGACGGGCGATCCTGATGACCAAGGCGAATTTTGACGCCTTCACGATTACCCTGCCGGCCGTTGCGCTCAGCGCTTCGCTCAGCGCCCTGATCTTCTTCAACACCTCTGCCCTGGGCCCGGTTTCGGCCACCTATATCGGGGTCCTGTCCTTCGTCGCGGCGGCGGGGTTGCTTTTCCTGCGGCTGGTCTGGGGGTTTCGGGTCGAGCAGACCGAGGCCGACATCAAGACGATCGAGGCAGTGGCCGATCTGATCAAGCTGTGATGTGGACGGGTGGCGCGAAATCTCGGAGATGGCAATTTCGCGCTGGACATACTATATTAAGGCCGATCGCGTATTAGATAGCGCCGAAAGGAGCCCGCAATGACACCGTTTGAGATCGTCGCGACGTTGTCCGTCACCAGCCTTGTCGGGGCAGGTGCCTTTGCGGCCTATCGGGTGCAGCAGCAAATGACTGACCTGAGACCGCAGGACGACATGCGTGTGGCCGAACTGCTGGCTGACATGCCCAACGGCCACAACTCCAAGATTCTGCTGGACTGACCCGTCGCGCCCGGGTCAGCCGATCACACCGCGATTTCCACCGACCTGACCACGATGCAACAGCAGGTGGTCAAGCAAAACGCAAGCCATCATCGCCTCGCCCACCGGCACGGCGCGAATTCCGACGCAGGGATCGTGACGCCCCTTCGTTATGATTTCCGTCTCTTCGCCCGTGCGGGTGATCGTCTTGCGCGGAGTGAGGATCGAACTTGTCGGTTTGACCGCGAAGCGCACGACCACGTCCTGTCCGGTACTGATGCCCCCGAGAACGCCACCTGCGTGATTTGACGAGAATTCGGGCCCGCCGGGTCCCATCCGGATTTCATCGGCGTTGAGTTCGCCCGTCAGCATGGCAGCGGACATACCCTCGCCGATTTCGACACCCTTGACCGCATTGATGCTCATCATCGCCGCGGCGAGGTCGGTGTCGAGCTTGCCGTAGACCGGTGCGCCCAGTCCTGCTGGAACATTTCGCGCGGTGACTTCGATGACGGCGCCAACGGAACTGCCCGACTTGCGAAGGGAATCGAGGTAATCGGCCCATTTGATCGCAGCGTTGGCGTCGGGCACCCAGAAGGGGTTACGTTCGATCTGGTCCCAGTCGAATCGGTCGCGGTCAATCGTGTGCGGACCCATCTGCACCATGTAGCCGGTGATCTGCAGATCGGGCACAATCGCCTTGATCGCCTCGCGCGCCAGACCTCCTGCCGCAACGCGGGACGCGGTTTCTCGGGCCGAGGAGCGCCCGCCGCCGCGATAGTCGCGGATGCCATACTTCCGGAAATAGGTGATGTCTGCATGACCGGGCCGGAATTTGTCCCTGATGTCGGAATAGTCCTTGGAGCGTTGATCGGTGTTCTCGATCATCAGTTGCACCGGGGTTCCGGTGGTCACGCCCTCGAAGGTGCCGGACAGGATTCGCACCGCGTCGGCCTCGCGCCGCTGGGTGGTGTACTTGTTCTGGCCCGGTTTGCGCTTGTCCAGCCAATGCTGCAGCACCTTCTCGGTCACCGGAACGCCGGGCGGGCAGCCATCGACCGTGGCCCCGATGGCCGGTCCGTGGCTTTCGCCCCATGTGGTGACTCGGAACAGGTGTCCGAAGCTGTTGATGGACATGGGCAGGCTCTCCGTTTGAGCCGTGCTTAGCGGGGCCGGAGGGCGGTCGCAAGCGGATGTGCCGTTCGGGGGCGCTGCCCCCGTCGCCCGTGTGGGCGACTCCCCCGGAGTAATTTCCCGAAGATGAAGACCGGGCGCTTGCCATTTCGTCGTGGCGGGCCTAACTGTGAAAGTACCTCGGGGAGTCCTTGAAAGGGCTGAGACGCACCGTGCGGACCCGTTGAACCTGAACCGGCTCATACCGGCGGAGGGAAGGTAAGGACATTCTCCCCCTTGACCCTGTCGCCGCAACTGGAGGATGCCATGAAGTATCTCGTGTTTGCAGCGGGCGTGATTTCGGCAACGGCGGCACATGCCGAATTGCCCGAACTTACCGTCTATACCTATGACAGCTTCGTGTCCGACTGGGGCCCCGGTCCCGTGATCGAGGCGGAGTTCGAGAAGACATGCGGCTGCGATCTGAAGCTGGTCGCCGCCGGTGACGGCGCTTCGCTTCTCGCACGGGTTCGGTTGGAAGGGGCGCGCAGCGACGCGGATGTCGTGCTGGGGCTGGACACCAACCTGACAGCAGCGGCGACCGAGACCGGGTTGTTCGCCCCGCATGCGGTGCAAGCCGACTTCGATTTGCCGATCGATTGGTCGGATGAGATCTTCGTACCCTACGACTGGGGCTACTTTGCCTTCGTGCACGAGGCGGATGTCACGGCACCGGTAAATTTCCGGGAACTGGCCGAGAGCGAGATGCGCATCGTGATCCAGGACCCGCGGTCGTCGACGCCGGGGCTCGGCTTGCTGATGTGGGTCAAGGCGGCCTATGGCGCTCAGGCGGGCGACATCTGGGCCGGTCTGTCGGACAACATCGTCACCGTGACCAAGGGGTGGAGCGAGGCCTATGGACTGTTTCTGGAGGGCGAGGCCGACATGGTGCTGTCCTACACGACGTCGCCCGCCTATCACCTGATCGCCGAGGAGGACGCGAGCAAGGCCGCGGCGCTGTTCGACGAGGGCCACTACCTGCAAATCGAGGTGGCGGGCAAGCTGGCCGCGACGGATCAGCCTGACCTTGCCGATGCGTTCTTGGAGTTCATGGTGGGTGAGGCGTTTCAGTCGGCGATTCCGACGACGAACTGGATGTATCCGGCCGTAACGCCCGCTTCGGGGCTGCCGGACGGGTTCGAGACGCTTGTGCAACCCGACCGGGCCCTGTTGGTGCCGGCGGCAGAGGCCCCTTCCGTCAGGGATGAGGCGCTGGCCGAATGGCTGGGCGCGCTCAGCCAGTAACGCCCGCGCCCGGGGTCGGAGCGGCGGTTCTTGTCGCCGCGCTGATCCTCGGAACGCTGGTCGCGGTTGCGCTGCGCGCCGAAGGCGGGCGTGGGCTGGGACCAGCGGATTGGGCAGCGGTGCGGTTCACCTTGCTGCAGGCGGCGCTGTCGGCACTGTTCAGCGTGGCGCTGGCGGTCCCGGTGGCGCGGGCCTTGGCGCGGCGGCGTTTCGCGGGACGGCGTGTGCTGATCGTATTGCTCGGCGCACCGTTCATTCTGCCTGTCATCGTCGCGGTGCTGGGCCTGCTGGCCGTGTTCGGGCGCAGTGGATGGATCAGCGATGCTCTTGGACTGGTTGGTGTGCCTCCGGTTCAGATCTATGGCTTGCACGGTGTCGTGCTGGCGCACGTGTTCTTCAACCTGCCTCTGGCGACACGGCTGATCCTGCAGGGGTGGCAGGAAATCCCTGCGGAGCGGTTCCGCCTCGCCGCACAGCTTGGGGCCGGGCCGCGGGCGATCCGGCGTCTTTTGGAATACCCTATGCTGGCGCAAACCGTGCCGGGCGTGATGGCGGTGGTTTTCGCGATCTGCCTCACAAGTTTTGCGGTGGCACTGACGCTGGGGGGTGGTCCGCGGGCGACGACGATCGAACTGGCGATCTACCAGGCCTTCCGCTTCGATTTCGACCTCGGGCGCGCTGCCCTGCTGGGCTGCATACAGATTGCACTGACGGGAGCGGCGGCACTTGCGGCACTCTCGGTGGCGCGGGGTGATGGTCTGGGCGACGGACTCGACCGTCCGCTGCAGCGCTGGGATGCGCTTAGCCGGATCGCACTTGGCCTCGATACGCTTGTGATCGCACTGGCCGTGCTTTTCCTTCTGCTGCCGCTGGCCGCGATCATTGTGGCGGGCGTGCCGGGGCTGCCGCTTCTGCCGGTCTCGGTGCTGGTGGCGGCGGGGAACTCGGTGGTGGTGGCGGGGCTCAGCACGCTGCTCCTATTGCTGTTGGCGGTCCCGATGGCGCTGGCCGTGGCGGTCGGGTGGTCGCAGGGCGTCGAACTTGCCGGCTTGCTGGGCCTTGCGGTTTCGCCCCTTGTGATCGGCACCGGACTCTTCGTCATTATCCGGCCGCTGGCCGACCCAACGGCGTTGGCCTTGCCGGTGACGGCACTGGTCAACGCGCTGATGGCCCTGCCCTTCGCGCTGCGCATCCTCGTGCCGAGCGCGCGACAGGTGGTCGACCGTCACGGGCCGCTTGCCGTCTCGCTGGACATGGCGGGAATGCCCTTCCTGCGCCGGATCGCCGTGCCGCGGATGCGGGCGCAGATCGGGTTTGCCGCCGGGTTGACGGCGGCGCTGTCGATGGGCGACCTCGGCGTGATCGCCCTGTTCGCGGATGCCGAGCGCGCGACCCTGCCGTTGCAGGTGTACAGATTGATGGGCGCGTACCGGATGGAAGCGGCGGCGGGAGCAGCGCTGTTGTTGCTGATCCTGTCGGTCGCGCTGTTCTGGATCCTGGATCGCGGAGGACGCTGGCATGCTGAAACTTGAACGGTTGGTCATCGACAATGGTGGCTTCCTCCTGTCCGCGGACCTTTCCGCGACTGCTGGCGCCAAGTACGCGGTGATCGGACCATCGGGGGCCGGCAAATCAACGTTGATCGGCGGGATCGCCGGGTTTCATCCGATCAAGAGCGGGCACATTCTTTGGCAGGGGGCCGAGATCACGGACGCCTTGCCCGGCAAACGGCCGGTGGCGATGTTGTTTCAGGATGGAAACCTGTTCCCGCATCTGAGCGTGGAGCAGAATATCGAACTGGGGATCGATCCAGACCTGCGCCTGTCCCCCGACGATCAAGAGAGGGTTGCGCAGGCGATCCATCGCGTCGGTCTGGCGGGACTGGGCACGCGACGGCCTGCCGCACTTTCGGGCGGGCAGCAGAGCCGTGCCGCCCTGGCGCGGGTACTGGTGCAGGGGCGTCCGCTTCTGATGCTCGACGAGCCCTTCGCGGCCCTGGGTCCGGCGCTGAAGGCTGACATGCTCGATCTCGTCGATACACTGGTCCGTGAGAGCGGCGCGACTCTGCTGATGGTCAGTCACGACCCCGCCGATGCGCGTCGGATCGCTGACGAGGTTATCCTGGTGGCCGAAGGGATCGCGCACCCGCCGCAGCCGACCGCGAAACTGCTGGATGATCCGCCTCCCGCCCTGCGCGCCTATCTCGGTGCGCCGGACTTGCCCTGAACGCCCGCTTCTGCGAGGTCGTGTCGACCGCAGGAGAGACAGAATGCATCCGAACCCGGCTTTCCATACCGCCACGGTGCGGCAGAACCTGGATTTCGCGCGCGAACGCGGCTTCGGCATTCTGGCGGTACAGGCCGACGGCGGGCCGCTTGTGTCGCATGTGCCGTTTCTGCTGAACACGGCGGGGGATGTCGTCGAGCTGCACCTGGTGCGCTCAAACCCGATTGCCCGGGCGCTCGCAACACCGCTCTCGGCTAGGATCGCGGTTTCTGGACCGGACGGGTATATCTCTCCCGACTGGTATGACCTGCCCGACCAGGTGCCGACATGGAACTATGTCGCCGTTCACCTGGTCGGCACACTGGAACTGCGGCCGCAGGGGGAGCTGCGTGACCTGCTCGACCGGCAATCGGCCCTGTTCGAGGAGCGGCTTTTGCCGAAGACTCCGTGGCGCACCGACAAGATGGACAAGGATACGCTGGCACGGATGATGTGCGCGATCGTGCCGTGCCGGATGTCGGTGACCGGAGTCGACGGCACCTGGAAGCTCAACCAGAACAAACCCGACGCGGTTCGGTTGCGCGCCGCAGATCATGTGGATGCTTACGGAATCGGAGCCGAAACGCGAATCCTTGCGGCGCTGATGCGCGGAGCCGAAGGGCAGGGCTGACGCGGCTCATTTCGATTTCGTTTGCAACGGAAACCCACTAGGCTCCCGCGGGAACTGACAAGGAAGCGCGTCGATGAAACTCTATCATTCCCCTGCCTCGCCCTATGTGCGCAAGGTCTGCGTTCTGCTGCACGAGCTTGGCCGCGTACAGGACGTGACGCTTGATACAATAGCGACAACGGCGTTCGATACATCGGACGTTTTGATCGCCAGCAACCCGCTGGGTCGGATTCCCGCGCTGGTGCGTGATGACGGCACAACGCTCTACGACAGCCGGGTCATCTGTGCCTATGTCGACGACCTGTTCGGCGGCACGTTCTATCCGCAAGGTGCGCGGCGTTGGGAAACCCTGACGCTCGAGGCGACAGGAGACGGCATCATGGATAGTGCGGTGTCGATGTCCTACGAGATGCGCCTGCGCCCTGAAACCGAGCGTTCGCAGGACTGGATCGAGGCGCAATGGGCCAAGGTCGCGCGGGCGCTCAAGGTGTTGGATGCGCGCTGGATGAGCCACCTGAACGGTACGCTCGACATCGGTCATGTCTCGGTCGGCTGCGCGTTGGCCTATATCGATTTCCGCCACGGCGCGCGTAACTGGCGCGATGGCAACGACTCGCTGGCCGCCTGGTTCGCAACCTTCGAATCGCGCGCCAGCATGCAGGCGACCTTGCCGCCTGCCGCCTGACCCCCGTATCTGGTGTCTGAATCACCGATATGAAGCGACGCAGTTGCGACACAGCCGCGCAGATTGACCGAACTGCGCGACTATGACCGATGGACGAACTAACTCCGCCGCATTAAGACGCGCGATGAGAAGCCGTGACTGGAGACGGCGCTGTCGCATGATTGCCCCGCAGCGGGCGCAGAAACTGGAGTAAACCTCGTGTCGCACGCAGAAGACCACGAAGGCAGCCGGAGAGATTTCCTCTACTACGCCACCGCTGGCGCCGGAGCCGTAACCGCAGGGGCCGCGATCTGGCCGCTGGTCGATCAGATGAACCCGTCGGCGGACGTTCAGGCGCTGTCCTCGATCCGTGTCGACATCAGCGGTGTCGAGGTCGGCACCCAGATCAGCGCCAAGTTCCTCGGCAAGCCGGTGTTCATTCGTCGCCGCACCGAGGAAGAGATCACCGAAGCCCGCGCCGTGTCGCTGGACGAATTGCCCGACCCGATCGCGCGCAATGCCAACAAGCCGGGACTCGATGCCGCGGATGAGAACCGCAGCCTCGACGAAGCCGGCGAGTGGCTGGTGCAATGGGGCGTCTGCACCCATCTCGGCTGCGTGCCGCTGGGCGATGGCGCCGGCGAATTCGATGGTTGGTTCTGCCCCTGCCACGGGTCGCACTACGATAGTTCGGGCCGCATCCGCAAAGGACCGGCACCAACCAATCTGCCGATTCCGATCGCGGAATTCCTCGACGAAACAACGATCCAACTGGGATAAGGAAACAGCATATGTCCGGTATTCCGCACGATCACTACGAACCGAAGTCCGGGGGTGAGAAGTGGCTGCATTCGCGCCTTCCCATCGTCGGTCTGATCTATGACACCATCATGATCCCCACACCCAAGAACCTGAATTGGATGTGGATCTGGGGCATCGTCCTGACCTTCTGCCTGGTGTTGCAGATCGTCACCGGTATCGTGCTGGTGATGCATTACACGCCGCATGTCGACATGGCCTTTGCCAGCGTCGAGCACATCATGCGCAACGTCAATGGCGGCCACATGCTGCGCTATCTGCACATGAACGGCGCATCGCTGTTCTTCATCGCGGTCTATGCGCATATCTTCCGCGGCCTCTACTATGGCTCCTACAAGGCTCCGCGCGAGATCACCTGGATCATCGGCATGTTGATCTATCTCTGCATGATGGGCACGGCATTCATGGGCTACGTTCTGCCCTGGGGCCAGATGTCGTTCTGGGGCGCCACCGTGATCACCGGCCTGTTCGGCGCGATCCCGTTTGTCGGCGAGTCGATCCAGACCTGGCTGCTCGGTGGACCTGCCGTGGACAACGCAACGCTGAACCGCTTCTTCAGCCTGCACTATCTGCTGCCCTTCGTCATCGCGGCCTTGGTCGTCGTGCATATCTGGGCCTTCCACACCACCGGCAACAACAACCCCACCGGGGTCGAAGTGCGCCGCACCTCCAAGGAAGATGCCGAGAAAGACACGCTGCCGTTCTGGCCTTACTTCGTGATCAAGGACCTGTTCGCACTGGCTGTTATCATGGCGGTATTCTGGGCCGTTGTCGGCTTCATGCCGAACTACCTTGGCCACCCCGACAACTACATCGAAGCCAACGCCCTGGTGACGCCGGCACATATCGTTCCGGAATGGTACTTCCTGCCCTTCTACGCGATCCTGCGGGCCTTCACATCCGAGGTCTGGGTGGTGCAATTCGCCAGCTTCATCACAGGCGGCATCATCGACGCCAAGTTCTTCGGCGTGCTGGCCATGTTCGGTTCGATCGCCGTCATGGCGCTGGTGCCGTGGCTTGATACCTCCCGCGTTCGGTCCGGCCGGTATCGTCCGATGTTCAAGTGGTGGTTCTGGCTGCTGGTCATCGACTTCTTCGTGCTGATGTGGCTTGGCGCCATGCCGGCGGAAGAGCCCTATGCCAGCTTCTCGCTGATCGCGACGACCTACTGGTTCGCCTATTTCCTGGTGATCCTGCCGCTTCTTGGCGTGATCGAAAAACCCGAGACACCGCCTGCGACCATCGAAGAGGACTTCGAGGCGCATTATGGCAAGAAGGCTGATGGTGAGGCGAATGCCGCCGCGGCCCCGGCCGAATGAGAAAAGGATCGCATGAGATGATCAAGACACTCGCAATCGGTGCCGCCTTTGTCCTGGCCCTGGTCCCTGTTTCGGCCATGGCCGCGGGCGGTGCAGGCCACGTGGAGGATTACGATTTCTCCTTCGAAGGCCCGTTCGGCACCTTTGACACCAACCAGCTGCAGCGCGGCTTGCAGATCTACACCGAGGGCTGCGCGGCGTGCCACGGGCTCAAGCAGGTTCCGATCCGCACGTTGTCCGACCCTGGCGGGCCGGAACTCCCGGAAGAACAGGTGCGGGTCTACGCGTCCGACAATTTCGAGGTGTTCGACCCGGAACTGGATGATTTCCGCCCGGCGACCCCGGTCGACCATTTCCCTGCCAATGACGGCGTAGGTGCGCCGGACCTGAGCATGATGGCCAAGGCCCGCGCGGGGTTCCACGGACCCTACGGTCTGGGACTGAACCAGCTGTTCAAGGGTATGGGGGGTGCTGAATACATCGCGTCGCTCCTGACCGGATACACGGGTGAAGAAAAGGAAGAGGCCGGCACCATCCTCTATGAGAACACCGCCTTTCCCGGCGGCTGGATCTCGATGGCGCCCCCGCTGTTTGACGAAATGGTCGAGTTCGCGGATGGCCATCCAAACTCGATGGATCACATGGCTCAGGATGTCGCAGCCTTCCTGATGTGGACGGCCGAACCCAAGATGATGGCGCGCAAGCAGGCCGGGTTCGTCGGCGTGCTGTTCCTGACTGTGCTGTCCGTGTTGCTCTACCTGACCAACAAGCGGATCTGGGCTCCGATCAAGGGCAAGAAATCGGTCTGACGCGTGATGCGCTCGTGACCCTGTGATCCCCGCGCCATTGGTGCGGGGATTTTTCATTCGGGACACCGGCGTGGGGTTCGCCGTTGAGTCTTGAGTATTTGTGCAAAGATGAAGCGCGGTTCAGGCGGTCAGGCGCGTGCCGTCCTGTCCGGTGATGCGGGTTTCGACGATCAGGCCTTCTGGTTGTGGAGTCGTGAACGCAACTTCGGTGAACTGTTCGGTCCGACCCAGGTTCGGGTTTTCCATCAACACGCGGTGGGTCTTGCCGACCTGTGCGGCGAGGTGCCGTGTCACGCGCTCGGCGCCGATGGCACGCAGGCGAGAGGCGCGGGACTTGATTGTCTTGCCGTCGACCTGCTGTGGTATGCGCGCGGCGGGGGTGCCGTCTCTGCGCGAGTAGGGGAAGACATGGAGCCAGGTCAGTTGACATTGCTCGACCAGCGCGAGCGAGTTCTGGAAATGTGCCTCGGTCTCGGTCGGAAAGCCCGCGATGATATCGGCTCCGAACGTCATGTCCGGACGCAGGGCACGCGCCTGTTCGGTGAAGCGGATCGCATCGTCTCGCAGGTGGCGGCGTTTCATCCGCTTCAGGATCAGGTCGTCGCCATGTTGCAGACTGAGATGCAGATGCGGCATCAGACGGGGCTCTGTGGCGATCGAGTCCATCAGGGCCGGGTCGACTTCGATACTGTCGATGCTGCTGATCCTGAGGCGCGGCAGGTCGGGCACCAGTTTCAGGATGCGCCGCACAAGATCGCCCAGTTTCGGTGTCGCGGGCAGATCGGCGCCCCAACTGGTCAGATCGACGCCGGTCAGCACCACCTCGTTGTAACCGCGATCGACCAGTCTCTTGATCTGATCGACCACGACCCCGGCGGGAACGGAGCGCGAGTTGCCGCGTCCATAGGGGATGATGCAGAAGGTGCAGCGGTGATCGCAGCCGTTCTGCACTTGCACATACGCCCGGCTGCGGGTGCCGAACCCATCGATCAGGTGATTGGCGGTTTCGGTGACCGACATGATGTCGTCGACCTGCACAGGTTCCGTGCCGAAATCGCCCGCAAGTCCGTCCCAGGTGGCGGCCTGCATCTTCTCGGAATTGCCGATCACCGAATCGACCTCGGCCATGGCGGCGAAAGTCTGAGGTTCGGTCTGGGCGGCGCAGCCGGTCACGATCAGCCGGGCATTGGGATGATCGCGTCGCAGTCTGCGGATTTCCTGGCGCGCCTTGCGCACCGCTTCGGCGGTGACGGCGCAGGTGTTCACGATCACCGCGTTGTCGAGTCCGGCCTGCGCGGCCAGTTCCTTCATCGCCTCGGTTTCGTAGGCGTTCAGGCGGCAGCCCAGCGTCGTGAAGACCGGTGCCGTCATGACAGCGTGTCGAGGAACTCGGCGGTGAATTCGCCGGAAAACACATGCATCGTTGGGCCGGTCATCCAGACGCCATCGTCGCGCCAGTCGATCTGCAAGCTGCCGCCGTCGAGATCGACCTGTACCTTGCGACCGGTCAGCCCGCGGCGTGCGGCGGCAACGGCGGTCGCACAGGAGGACGATCCGGAGGCCAGTGTAATACCGACGCCCCGCTCCCAAACCCGCATGCGAATGCGGTCGGGTGCGATCACCTGCGCGACCTGAACGTTGGTGCGGTTGGGGAACAGCGGATGATGCTCATAGCGCGCGCCGAAGTCTGTCAGCGGGATCGCCTCGGCATCGGGGACGAAAAACGTGCAATGGGGATTGCCCATCGCTGTCGCCGTGGGGGCGCCCTCGATCGGCAGTTCGAGTGTATCCATGGCTTCGGCGAGGGGAATTTCGCTCCAGTCGAGCTGGGGCGCACCCATGTTCACGGCGGTGATCCCTTTGCCGAGATCGCGCGCGATCAGATCGCCCCGGTCGGTCGTGAGGTGCAATTCGCCTTTGCCTGTCTCGCTGAATAGATGGCGCGCGACGCAGCGTGTGGCGTTTCCGCAGGCGCCGGCGGTGGACCCGTCCGCGTTGTAGAAGGTCAGGTGCGCATCGCTTCCGCCGGTCGAGATGACCGCGAGTTGGTCGAATCCGACGCCCCGGTGACGATCGGCGATTGCGCGCGCAAGTGCAGGTGTCACGTCAAGGCTCCGTTCGCGCGCGTCTAGCACGACAAAATCATTGCCGAGGCCGTGCATCTTCATGAAGGGCAGGCGGGTATCACGTGAGCGAGTCATGCGACCGCATATACGCTCGGGGCATCGCAGTTTCCAGCCTGTCCGCTAGGGATGGCGCAACGTCCGGTGCGGAACGGATCGGGTCAAGGCGTCCGAAGCATCGAAAAATCCCGCTAGGGCCTGTTTTGCGTTACAAAAGCGGTTGATCCCAGTGGAGGATTTGGCTTACGAAGCGGGGCGGATTCGGTGAACTGGATCTGCAAAGAGTGGGCCGTTAGCTCAGTTGGTAGAGCAACTGACTTTTAATCAGTGGGTCGCAGGTTCGAATCCTGCACGGCTCACCACTGAAATCAAAGACTGAGACTGAATTGTCTGAGTGTCTTGTATTTTCTAATTCTTATCGGGCCGAATGTGGGCCGCACAGCACGTTTGGTTCTAATCGAATTTTTGCGAATATCTTTCGGCACGGTTCTCGCGCGCTACGATTTTCGCCAGTTGATACCGGATGCTCACTCATCCGACTTTATTTGTTCGTCAGTGTCGCCCCAGCCCCGGTCTAAGGCCAATAGGTAGCGTCCAGAGTTTTTCGCATTTTTGGCCATGCGACGACGACTCTCTGGGTTTGATCCGTAACCCGTGCAGGAACCCTTTGCCGAGCTCGCGTAGTACGTGGAAAATGGCTTGGTCGCCTGCATGTTGGCCCCATGACCTACTGCCCGATACCAGGACCGTCCCAAGCTGGAATTTTCCAATTATGATCCCGCGAATGGGAGGAGGAGACTTCCATGAAGAAGAGTAAGGTGCCCCTGGTTTCCTTGACACGTGCCTGATTCGGTTTCTGCTGTCTGATCTCGAAATCAACGGGCGACAGCATGCCGTTGTTCGCGTGCTTGCGCTTCGGGTTGTAGAACATCTCGATGT
>NZ_JAELVR010000007.1 GCF_016428585.1 Sedimentitalea arenosa
GTAGGGCTCCAGACGCGCCATCTGCGCATCCGTCAGCCAGAAAGGGTCAGACATATCACCGCTCCGTTTTCGTAGCCGCGAACCACGCAAACCGACCAAAATCAATGGGTCCTGAGCCTAGGAGACGGCAAACGCTTCCCGTCTTGCTTCAAACGTCGAAACGCCCGGACGACTTTTGATGCCGGAAGGGCCGCAACTGGGGCTGAGGCGGGCTAGACCCCAAGCATTCCAATCTTTAGATTGCTTCTTGTGCAGTTTGTCCGAAAAGCGCGTTGGCAGCAAGATAGCGCGGCTCTGAAAAGGTATGTCATGACAGTTTGCGTCGTTCATATTGGAGATATCAAGTCCGGCACGACGTCTATTCAGGCGGCATTGCGTGCGGGGAACATTCCAGACGTTGGAAAGAAGGTCGTCTATCCCTGTCAGGACTTGAACCACAACAATCTTGCGCGCATCATTGTGAATCGCAAACGCCTACAGGCGTCTCAGGTCAATCATATTCGCCAACAACTGATACAGAACAGAGATGCCGACCTATGCATTCTTTCCGGATAGCGGCTGTCGACAGTTACTCCAACTTTGGTGAAGCAGGAATTGGAGAAATGCTTTGGAGATCTCGTTTCTGAATTTCGAGTAATACACTATATTCGACCACACTTTGGCCGGACGGTTTCGGCCTATTCAGAGCAGGTAAAAATTGGCGCAACGGAGCGCAGTCTGCCAGATTTTGTGAAATGGGTCTGCGAAACCAATCGTTTTGCACATATGCCGCGCCTATCTGCTTGGCGGAGTGTGTTCGGGGCCGGCTACCAAGTAAGACCTATGCTACGAAACATGTTGTATAGGAACGATGTTGTCGCTGATTTTTTTGAGAGTGTATTGGGGCACGTACCGATCGGTTGGCCGATACCCCCACAAGTAAACGTCTCTCTCACCGCATCTGGGATTACCCATGTGATGCGGCTTCAATCTCAACTAAGGGGCAAACACCCCAGCCTCCGGCACGCAATTGGATATGAATTTGAAGAGCGATACTCTAAACTTGTAGGAACAATAAAAGACCCAATAAAATTGAACTCTAGTATTGCCAAAATTTTCTATTTGCATTATTTGAAAGATGCCCAAGAATGCGATAAATTTCTTGAAACCCCATTTCTTGTAAATTCTCTTGAAATGGATGCGATATCTTATCAAAGGGTTGGACTTGATCCGTCCCTCCCCGTTGACAGAAAAGAAGTTGATTCTTTGATTTCGCACTTGATCGAACTGTCCAATACCGAAAACGAGAAACAAATGGCCAAACAGATTCGACAGATGCGATTTGCACGATATCTGGCACTTTCGTCAACACCTTCACATTGCGGTTGAAAAAGGCTTTGTGGCTTTGGGTCAGGACTTATAGTGAGAAAATTGCGGTGCGGCGGCGACGATGGCTGATAGGAATACCTTTACTCATCTGTCGTGATGGAGCGCCATGCGCCGCCGATCCTTCAGCCTGCCTGCGCTGTTGCAGGAGTTTGACTGTGAACGACTCTTTACGTGAATCCATGCGGTTAGATGGCCGAAACGAGCAAGCTGCCACCCGCCCGCTACCGCACAACGAATTAATCCAGATTCGCTGCGAAACCGCGGTTCACTGGCGATCTGGTTGGACAAGGAGATCACCTGGTTCGCACCACCTGTCGGCCACCGCGCTCGCCCTGCAGTGTTCCTGATGCGGCGATCCAGTTTTGTCTATCGATCAAGGTCCTGTTCAAGGGCCACTCAGGCAGACTGCTGGAATGGTCTCCAGCCTGCTGCGTTTGGCCGGCTCGGACTGGCCGAGCCTTCTGAAAGCGATGGACCGGATATCACGCTCGCAGCCGGATCGAAGCGAAAATGCACCACCTCAAATCCGTCGGAGAGCGCATCGCCGCCGGAGACTCCGACCAAAAAATCGCCGAAGTTCATATTTGCAACCCGCTGATGAACCGCTTCAACGCCTCCGGCACCGCCGAGATCGTCTGCGTTGCTTGAAGTCATGGGGGTAAGGGGCCGGCACGTCTCAAGCGGTCGTGCTGCAACACTGCCGTTTGCCTTCTTCGTCGCGGTCTTCATCTTCGACGAGGCGTTCGGACAGGCGCTGATGATCGATTTCCAGATGATATGGTGCGCACTGGTGATCTTTACCGTCACCTCGGTCAGACAGGCACGCAGCACGCGCCGGATGGCGGCACAGGACCCGGACTCGGCGCGGCTCAACCCGGAGATTTCACCAGCAGCGCGACCAGACGCCGGGTGATCGGGGCAACGACAAGGACCACCGGAAAGGCGATGGCCCAGCTGAGGGCCCAGGAGGACATCCATTCGCCCAGCACGCCCTCGGTCAGGCCGACTGCGCGCAGGGTCGAAATGCCCGAGACCATGCAGGACATCAGGCCGGACAGGATGAAACCGAACAGGACGGGGGCGAAACGGGCAGGCACCATGGCGATCTCCGGACGTGTTGCGCGCCTCATATGCAGAATACCGAACGGAACTTCCAGTGCGCGTGTCAGCGCATCCAGTCAAGGCTATCTTCGGTGCGCGGCGTGCTGGGGTGGTACTCTGCACTGACCCAGCCGTCATAGCCGCTGGCGTCGATCGCAGAGAACAATGCGGGGAAATCGGTCGGCCCTCGGCCCGGTTCGCTGCGGTCCGGTGCCGCACCGATCTGCACATGCATGGCGCGGTGGCCAAGACGGTCCCAGACGGCCTGCGCGTCGCCGTGGATCACCTGCGCGTGGTAGCTGTCGTATTGCAGGCCGACATTGGGCCGGTCGACCACGTCCAGGATGTCCGCAGCAAGATCGAAGTCGTCGAGGAAATAGCCTGGCTGGTCGCTTGGATTGAGCGGTTCGATCGTGAAAAGCTGCTGCGGCGCTTCGTCGGCGGCCCATTGCAGGTTGGCGATGAATGTGTCGCGCGCTGCCGCGTCCTTGGTGTAGCCCGACATTACGTGGATGAAGCGTGGTTTGAGGATTTCGGCATAGCGCATCACGCGGCGGATGTCGTGCTGGAAGCGCCCCTCGCCACCGGGAACCGCGCCATAGCCGGGAGAGCCGCCGGTGTAGTTGGGCGGCGGGGCATTCATCAGGACGAGATCGAGCCCGTTCCTGAGCAACGCGCGCCGGGTCTCCTTGGCGGGAAGGTCGTAGGGAAAGAGGATCTCGACCGCGGCAAACCCTGCCTCGGCGGCGGCATCGAATCGATCAAGATAAGGCAACTCGGCAAAGAGCAGCGTGAGATTTGCGGCAAATCTGGGCATTTTGGGGCACTCGTTCAAACCGCAAAAGGTTTAGCGCGTGACCCGTGCCGCTGCCAAGCCGCTGATGCGAAAACGCAGCGGAAGGCTCAGCTGATTCCGAGATCGGCCGAAGGGATGATCCGGAAGAATTCGCCCGAAGACCAGACTCCGAACCAACCGTCCTCGTGCGCTCCAAGCTCGACCAGCCGATAGAAGCTCTTGCGATCGATCAAGGCTTCGAGATTGTCACGGATCAGCACATAGGGCGCGGGCTCGCCGGTTTCCGCGTCCCTTTCGACGCGGATCGGGTGATCCGGACCGGCGACAGCGATATCGCCAACGTGGTTGTGAAAGGTCAGGATCTGGTCGCGTCCGCTGCCCTCGGCATCGAAATCGACCGCTACAAACGGGGCATCATCAACGGTGATTCCGACCTTTTCCACCGGAGTGACCAGAAAATAGGCATCGCCCTCTTTCCTGAGGATCGAGGAAAACAGCCGCACCAGCTCGAAACGGGTGATCGGCGTTCCGAGGTAGAACCAAGTGCCATCACGGGCGATGCGCATGTCGAGATCACCGCTGAAGGGCGGATTCCACTCGTGCACGGGGGGCAACCCCTTGCCCTTGGCGGCCTTGACCGAGGCGGCAATGCCCTCGGCAGACGGAGTAACGGCTTTTTGTGCACTCATAGCTTTTGCCATTTCCTGTTGGCGCGATACACTTACATTTCAGAGTATATGTCCCGCGAAAGGAATGTCATGTCCGATCCCTCCGATCTGGTCGCCGAAATCGAAGCGCTCGAGGACAAGCTGGCCGAGGCGAAGGGGTCTATCACCCGCCGCTTCATCGGACAGGAACGGGTGGTCGACCTGACCCTGACCGCGCTGCTGTGTGGCGGGCATGGCTTGCTGATCGGCCTGCCGGGTCTGGGCAAGACCCGGCTGATTGAAACCTTGTCGACCGTGATGGGGCTGGACGGCAACCGCATCCAGTTCACGCCCGACCTGATGCCGGCGGATATCCTCGGTTCGGAGGTCCTGGACACGGCAGCCGACGGCACGCGAGCGTTCCGCTTCATTCCCGGACCGATCTTCTGCCAGCTTCTGATGGCGGACGAGATCAACCGCGCCAGCCCGCGCACGCAATCGGCGCTGCTGCAGGCGATGCAGGAACGTACGGTAACGGTGGCGGGCGAGGATCGCAGTCTGGGCGCGCCTTTTCATGTGCTGGCGACGCAAAACCCGATCGAGCAGGAGGGCACCTATCCGCTGCCCGAGGCACAGCTCGACCGGTTCCTGGTGCAGATTGACGTGAACTACCCCGACCGCGCAACCGAGCGTGACATCCTGATCGCCACCACAGGCGTCGCCGAGGACAACGCCACGCAGGTGTTCAGCCGCGACGAGTTGCTGGCGGCGCAGACCCTGTTGCGGCGGATGCCGGTGGGTGACGCGGTGGTCGAGATGATTCTCGACTTGGTTCGGGCATTCCGACCGGACCAGCCGGAAGCCAGCGACCGCGTGCGCGAGACCGTGGCCTGGGGTCCGGGACCACGCGCGGCGCAGGCACTGATGTTGACGGTGCGGGCGCGGGCGCTGCTGGAAGGACGGCTGGCCCCCAACGCGGAAGACGTGATCGACATGGCCCGCCCTGTGCTGAGCCACCGGATGGCGCTGAATTTCGCTGCCCGGGCCCGCGGGGACAGCCTCGCCGATCTGATCGAAACAACGGCGGCCGGTCTTGGCCGGGACCAGGCGGCTGCGTGATACATCCCGCCTCCCTGCGCGAACGGTCGGAGACCGAAGCGAGCCGCCTGCCGCCCTTGCTGGCGCGGGCAGAGCACCTCGCCGGCACCGTGCTGCTGGGCGAGCATGGCCGCCGGCGCGCCGGACTGGGCGACGATTTCTGGCAATACCGGCCCGCGCAGCTGGGCGACAGCAAGCGGATGATCGATCATCGCCGATCGGCGCGGGGCGATCAGCAATTCGTGCGAGAGCGGGAGTGGCAGATCGCGCAATCGGTGATGCTCTGGGTCGATCAGGGCGCTTCGATGCGGTTCCAGTCCAATGATGACCTGCCGACCAAGGCGGACCGCGCCCGCGTGCTGGGCCTCGCGGTCGCCATCTTGCTGGTACGCGGCGGCGAACGGGTCGGCCTGACCGGCACCAGCCTCCCGCCGCGGCGGGGCAACGCACAGATCATGCGGCTGGCCGAGGCCCTTACGCGCGATGCGCCGCAGGACTACGCCCCGCCCGAGCATCGGGCGATGATTCCCCACGCGCGAGCCGTGTTCATCTCGGATTTCCTCGGCGACATGGACGAAGTCGAACTGGCCCTGACCAAGGCGGCGGATCGAGGCGTGCGCGGCGTGGTATTGCAGGTGCTCGATCCCAGCGAGGAAAGTTTTCCGTTCCGCGGACGCACCATCTTTGAAAGCGTCGGCGGCACGCTGCGCCATGAAACCCTGAAGGCCGGCGACCTTCGCAGCCGCTATCTGGACCGTCTGGCCGAACGCAAGGAGAGGCTGGCGCACCTGTGCCGGACGACCGGGTGGATGCTGGGGCTGCATCACACCGGCGACAGCGCGCAATCGGCGCTTCTATGGCTGTACCGGGCGCTGGATCGGGGCACGACGTGACCGTTCTGGGCGGCATCGGGTTCGCATCTCCCTGGCTGCTGCTGGGGCTATTGGCGCTACCGATCCTGTGGTTGATTCTGCGCGCCATCCCTCCTGCGCCGATCCGCCGGATGTTCCCCGGTGTCGCGCTGCTGCTGGGGCTGAAAGATGACGAGAGCGTCTCGGACCGCACCCCGTGGTGGTTGCTGCTGCTCAGAATGCTGGCGGTGGCAGCGGTGATCATCGGGCTGGCCGGCCCGATCCTGAACCCACAGCAGGAACGTGCCGGAAGCGGGCCGCTGCTGATGTTGCTGGATGCAAGCTGGGCCGGAGCGACGCGCTGGGGCGACAAGATCGACCTGTTGGACTCGCATCTGACCGAAGCCGGTCGCGCAGGGCGTCCCGTTGCGATCCTGCGACTGTCCGATCCCGAGCCACCTGTGTTTCAGGCCGCCGATGTCTGGCGCAGCCGCCTCGCCGGCCTTCAGCCCGAACCATGGCAACCGGCGCAGGCGCAGGTCGACCGCGCGATCGAGGCGCTCGCCGCCGTGGAGGGCGGGTTCGACACTTATTGGCTGAGCGACGGGCTGGATCACGACGGCCGTTCCGACCTGATCGCGGCACTGGATGCGCGCGGCGCGCTGCGCGTCTTCCAGACCGGCACCGAGGTTCTGGGCCTGCTCCCCGCAAGCTATGAAGACGACGCGGTGAACCTGACCGCGACCCGGTCCGCCGATGGGTCCGAGCGCGAGGTCACGATGCTGGCGCAAGGCCGCGATCCGGCGGGCACCGCGCGGGTGCTGGCCTCTGCCACGGCGACATTTGCCGCCGGCGAGACCACGGCCGAGGCGGCCCTGTCGCTGCCCTCGGAACTGCGTGCAAGAATCACCCGCTTCGAAATCCAGGGACAGCGGTCGGCAGGCACGGTCACGCTGACCGACGACAGCCTGCGCCGCCGCGAAGTCGCACTGATCGCCGGGCGGGAAGATCGCGAGGGGCTGGAGCTGCTGTCGCCGCTGCATTACCTGAACCAGGCGCTGGTGCCGACCGCCGACCTGCTGGACGGGGCGCTGCTCGACCTCTTGCCCGCCAATCCCGACGTGATCGTATTGGCGGACGTGGCGACTCTGTCGGATGCAGAAGAAGAGGCCCTGACCGAGTGGATCGAGGACGGCGGCATGCTGCTGCGGTTCGCCGGGCCGCGACTGGCCGCAAGTGACGTGAGTCGCACCGAGGAAGACCCGCTGATGCCCGTGCGTCTGCGCGCGGGCGGCCGCAGTGTCGGCGGCGCGATGAGCTGGGGCGAACCCAAGGCGCTGGCGCGATTCCGGGCCGAATCTCCCTTTTTCGGTCTGGCTGTGCCCGATGACGTGACCGTGAGCGCCCAGGTGATGGCCCAGCCCGATCCTACCTTGGCCGACCGGGTGATCGCCGAACTGAGCGACGGCACGCCGCTGGTCACACGCAAGCCACTGGGACAGGGTCAGGTCGTGCTGTTCCACGTCACCGCCAACGCCGAATGGTCGACCCTGCCGCTGTCGGGTCTCTTCGTCGAGATGCTCGAGCGGTTGGCGGTCTCCTCCGCCTCGCGAATGCCCGATGCTGATGATCTCGAGGGCACGACCTGGACCCCGGTGCAGGTGATGGACGGTTTCGGCAGCCTGTCGGATGCGGGCAACCTAGGCGGTGTTTCGGGCCCCGAGCTTGTGACCGATCCGACCGGTCCGACCTTGCGTCCCGGTCTCTACGCCAGCGAGGATCGCCGGCTGGCGCGCAATGTGCTTCCGGCAGGTGCGGTTCTGAGCCCAGCCGCATGGCCCGCCGGCATACCGGTCGAGGGGCTGGCGATCGAGCGCGAACTGCCGCTGGGCGGCGTATTGCTGGGCCTCGCGCTGGCGCTGCTGGCAGTGGACGTGGTGGCATCCTTAGCGCTGTCGGGCCGGCTTGGCCCAGCGGGGCGCGCGACCGCGGCCGGGCTGGCCGCGCTGCTGCTGGTGCAGATGGCCGCCCCGGCACAGGCGCAGGACGACCAGCAGGCGGCGGATGATTTCGCTCTTGCCGCGACCTCGGAACTGGTTCTGGCGCATGTTCTGACCGGCGATGAACAGCTGGACGAGGTGGCACAGGCCGGGTTGCGCGGTTTGTCGGACACGCTGTTCTTCCGCACCTCGGTGGAGCCCGCAGCGCCAATCGGGATCGACCTTGAGCGCGACGAACTGGCGTTCTTCCCGATGCTCTACTGGCCGGTGACGCCCGACCAACCGACGCCCTCGTCAGAGGCCTATGCCAAGCTCAACGCCTATCTGCGCTCAGGCGGGATGATCCTGTTCGACACGCGGGACGCCGACATCGCCCGCTTTGGCGGCGCCAGCCCGAACGGGCGCAAACTGCAACAGTTGGCGGCGCCGCTGGACATTCCGCCGCTGGAGCCGTTGCCGGCGGACCACGTGCTGACACGCACCTTCTACCTGTTGCAGGACTTTCCCGGCCGGCACGCCGCGCGCGAGGTCTGGGTCGAAGCCGCTCCACCGGACGCGCAGCAGATCGAGGGAATGCCGTTTCGCAACCTCAACGACGGGGTCACTCCCGTGGTGATCGGCGGCAATGACTGGGCCGCGGCCTGGGCGGTGGATGGAAACGGGCGCCCGATGCTGCCGGTGGGGAGCGGGTTTTCCGGCGAGCGGCAGCGCGAGCTGGCCTATCGCTTCGGCGTCAACCTCGTGATGCATGTGCTGACCGGGAACTACAAGTCGGACCAGGTGCATGTTCCTGCGCTGCTGGACAGGTTGGGCCAATGACCGGAAGCATCGTCTTTGACCCGCTGATCCCGTGGCCAGCAATCGCCGCACTCGCCGTGCTGGCGTTGGCCGGCGTGGTTCTGGCGCTTTGGCGCGGTCTTTCGGGCTGGGCGCTGCGCGGGCTGGCGGCGCTGGTCTTGCTCGGGGCGCTCGCGGGCCCGGCCTATCAGGTCGAGGACCGCACGCCGCTGACCGACATCGTGGTGATGCTGGAGGACGAGAGTGCGAGCCAGGCGCTGTCGGACCGTCCGGACCAGATGACCGAGGCGGCCGAGGCGCTTGCCGTCGAGATCGGCGCCCGCGCCAACACCGAATTGCGCCGGGTCACCGTTCCGGACGGTGCCGGAGATGCGGGCACCGAACTGATGACCGCGCTCACCGCCGCCCTGGCCGAGGAGCCTCGCGCGCGCATCGCCGGGATCATCGCCCTGAGCGACGGGCAGGTCCACGACATCGAGCGCGCGCCCGACCTGCCCGCGCCGATGCACCTGTTGCTGACCGGGCGCGAAGATGATTGGGATCGCCGCCTGATCGTGCGCAATGCGCCGGCCTTCGCGATCATCGGCGAGCCGGTGACCCTGACCCTTCGGATCGAAGACAGCGGCGCGGTGCCCGCGACCGGTGCAACGGCGCCCCTTGAAATCTCGGTCGATGGAGGCGAAGCACAGAGTTTCGACGTGCCGATCGGGCAGGATATCGACCTGCCGCTGACCCTGCCCCATGGCGGGCGCAACGTGATCCAGTTCACCGTGCCGGAGGCTGAGGGAGAGCTGACCGATCGCAACAATACCGCTTTGATCCAGATGAACGGCGTACGCGACCGGCTGCGCGTGCTGCTGGTGTCTGGCGAACCTCATCCGGGCGGACGGACCTGGCGCAACCTGCTGAAATCGGACAGTTCGGTCGACCTCGTCCATTTCACCATCCTGCGCCCGCCGGAAAAGCAGGACGGCGTACCGGTCGGGGAACTTTCTCTGATCGCTTTTCCGACGCGCGAGCTGTTTCTCGAGAAGATCGACGATTTCGACCTGATCATATTCGACCGTTACAAGCGGCGCGGTATTCTGCCGGCGATCTACCTCGACAACGTGGCCAACTACGTCGACAAGGGCGGCGCCGTCCTGATCGCGGCAGGACCGGATTTCGCCAGTGCAGACAGCATCTATCGCTCACCGCTGGCCCGCATCCTTCCCGCCGAACCCAGCGCGCGGGTCATCGAGGACAAGTACCGCCCCAGCGTCACCGACCTGGGCGAACGCCATCCGGTGACGTCGGATTTGGGCGATGGCGAGACCTGGGGGTCGTGGCTGCGCCAGATCGACGTGACCGCCGGGGCCGGATCGGTGCTGATGAGCGGCGTCGAGGATCGCCCGCTGCTGATCCTCGACAGGGTCGAGGAGGGCCGCGTCGCCCTGCTGGCTTCGGATCATGCCTGGCTCTGGAACCGCGGCTACGAGGGCGGCGGCCCCCAGCTCGAACTGCTCAGACGCCTGGCACACTGGATGATGAAGGAACCAGAGCTCGAGGAAGAAGCGCTCTGGGCGGAGGCCACGGGCCAGACCATGCGGATCATCCGCCGCTCGCTGTCCGAGGAGATCGGCCCGGTCACGGTCATGCGGCCTGATGGCGTGACACTTGAAATCGAGCTGGAAGAAGTTTCGCCGGGCCGGTTCGAGGCGCTCTATGACGGTCCCGAGATCGGACTCTACAGGCTTGCCGAAGGCGAGCACGAAGCGGTGATCGGACTGGGACCCGCCGCGCCGCGCGAGTTCGAACAGACCATCGCCACGGGTGAGGTGCTCGATCCCGTTTTGGCGACGATGCGCGGCGGCGTGGTGCGGCTTGAGGACGGGCTGCCTGACCTGCGTGACGTGCGCGAGGGCCGCCCGGCAGCAGGACGTGGCTGGATCGGGCTGACGCCGCGCGATGCCTACGAAACCCGCGACGTCACGCAATCCCCACTGCTGCCGGCCTGGCTGGTCCTGCTGCTCGCCTCGGTCCTGATCGTCGGCGGCTGGCTGCGCGAGGGCCGCCGATAACCTTAGGACGTGATGGCAAGGGGCCGTTGGCCACCTGCCTGATGTGCCTCGTCAGAGTTCAGTCGCTCCATACGAATCCGGCAAAACTGGGCGCAGTCGTCGAATGACTCCCCATCCGACACCAAGTTGCACGTTGAAGGCTAGGGTCTGAAGCGCACGGATACGGTCGGATCATTGGGCAGGCCTTCGTAGGTCACCGACGCGCCACCCTTGCCGTTGGCGGGCGGAACCAGCGGGCCGAAGGATCCGACCGACACCAGGTCCCCCGCCTTCAGCGTGATCCCCTTGGACATCAGCCAGAGCACCGCGTTGACCGGATGCCCAAGCACCGCCGTTCCCGGGGCCTGCGCCAGAACTTCGCCATCCGCTGCCGCCAGCGTGACCTGCATATCGCCGAGCGCCGCGAAGGTCGACGCCGCATCCTCCACCGGGATTTCCGCGCCGATGACCCCCAACTTGGGCGCAACCGCCATCGCCGTCAAAGTCACGCCGGTGATCGGTTCGCCCTCGGCATAAGTCAGGTCGGGCAATTCGATGAAGGGACGGATGGCCGAGATATGCGCCATCGCCTCCTCGGCCGTGCTGGCGCCGTTGATCGCGTCGTTGCCGACGACAAGGATCAGATCGGCCTCGAACAGCGGACGCGCGCCCCAGCGTTCGGGCACCTCGGCCCCGTCAGGCAGCATCATGTCGCGGTAGAGCACGCCCTGCACCGGTTCGCTGACACCGAACCGGTCCTGCGCCGGCGGACTGGTCAACCCCGCCTTGTACCCGATCACCGGGCCCATTCGGGCGCTGACGGCCGCGACAACCTTGGCTTGGGTGCACAGCGCGTCCTCCATCGTTCCGCCCGCCGCCAGCGCGGCAGTGGGCGTGTTGGCCATGTAGTCAGCGACGAATGTCGCGACCTGCGCATCACTCGCGCAGTCTGCATGGGCGTTGGCGGCAATGCAGATAAGCCCCGCGGCCAGTGTCTGTTTCAGCGTCATGGCAGTCTCCCTTTTTCATTTGCTTGTCAGTCCAGTCGAACGGTCACGCGGTCCGATCGCCCGTTGCGGTCGATCAAGGTCAGCGTTGAGTAGCCGGGGCCGAGGCCCGACACCTCGAATTCGTCGCGGCGCTGGCCGGTCAGCACGGGTTTGCCGTTGGCCATCACGAGGTAAGGCCCGACACCGCCGCGCAGCTTGACCGTCACCGCGCCGCCGGTCGCCGCCAGAACCGCGCCGTCAGGGGGAAACACCAGCTTGGGCGATTCGGCGGCGTCGGTGAACTGCGCGTCGCGCGGACGGAAACGTTGCAGCGGCAGGGGCAGGTCGGCGGTGCCCGCGATCAGCGTCGCAGGCGGTGGCGGCGGCAACGGGTCGAACCCATGCTTCAGGCGTCCGAACGCCTGGAACAGGACCGGCGCTGCCAGATCGCCACCGAAAGCGCCGGGCACCGGCGTACCATCCGCCCGCCCGATCCAGACACCGATCACGTGCCGCCCATCATAGCCGATCGCCCAGGCATCTCGATGCCCATAGGAGGTGCCGGTCTTGTAGGCCAGCGCCCGGGGTGGCGCGCCCGGTGGCGGCACCATTCCGGCGAGGATGTCACCGACCTGCCAGGCTGCGACGTCGGACATCACTCGCGTTGGTGTCTTGCCGGTTTCGCCTCGCGTCGCGTGCAGGCGCGGCCCTTGCCCCCCTTGCGCGAGCGCCGCGTAGAGTTGAACGAGATCGTGCAAGCTGACACCCAGGCCGCCAAGTGCCACGGCCAGACCCGGCCGCCCGCCCGGAAGCTTCGCCACGACGCCGGCGCGATCGAGCGCCGCCATGACCCGGGCCGGGCCGATCTCCTGTGTCAGCTTGACGACGGGGATGTTGAGCGACAGCTGCAGCGCCTCGCGGATGCGCAGGTCACCCCGGAACCGTCCGTCAAAATTGCGCGGGGTATAGCGACCGAACTGCACCGGCGCGTCACGGATCAGCGTTTCGGGATGCGCGCGGCCCTGATCGAAGGCCAGCCCATAAACCAACGGTTTCAAGGTCGACCCCGGCGAGCGCAGCGCGCGTGTCATATCGACGAAGCCTTGCCGCCCGCCCGTCGCGCCATAGGCAGCCGAGCCGACCGATGCGAGGATTTCGCCGCTCCGGTGATCCGCGACGACGAGGGCGGCGGACAGCTTGGAACCGGCGCGGTGGACGGACTCGGCCACGAGTTGTTCGAGCGCCGCCTGCAAAGCGGCGTCGAGCGTGAGATCGTGCCGACCGAGGTCTGGCGCACCGGCGCGCAGGCGATCGCCCAGATGGGCCGCCAACTGCGGAAAGGGCTCCATTCGACTGGGCAGCTCTGCCCGGGAGGCGACCTCCGCCGCGTCGCGCGGCAGGACAGCCTGCCGGGCCATGCGTTCCAGAACGCGCTTGCGCGCGGCCCGGGCGTGGTCCTGGTTGCGGTCTGGACGGCGGGTTTCCGGCGCCTGCGGCAGCGCCACCAGCAGCGCAGACTGAGCCGCGGACAGGCGCGCGGGCTCCTTGCCGAACCAGGCCAAAGACGCGGCGCGGATGCCTTCGAGATTACCGCCAAAGGGGGCGTGCGTGAGATAGAGTCCGAGGATCTCGTCCTTGGACAGGCGGCGTTCGAGCGCCAAGGCGACGCGCATCTGGCGCAGCTTGCCCGCCCACCGGCCGGTGCTGCCATCTTCGAGCGACCGCGCAACCTGCATCGTCAAGGTCGACCCGCCCGAGACCGTGCGACCCTGCCAGACGGCCTGTCCGGCGGCGCGCAGCAGCGCCAACGGATCAACGCCGCGATGGCGGTGGAACCGTTTGTCCTCGTAGCGGATCAGCATGCCGAGATAACCGCGATCGACAGTGGCCAGTGTCGGCGCAAGCCGCCAGAGCCCGTCCTCGACCGTGTAGGCCCTGAGCAGCCGGCCTTCCCGGTCGCGCATCTCGACCGAGGTTTCAGCCAAGGTGAGCGGCAGCACCGTCGCGTCGACCCAGCGGTCGAGCGCGTCGCGCGCCATCGCCAGGGCAACCAGCAGCAGGGCGAGGCCGATCAGCCAGCCGCCGACTGCCGAGCGGCGTGTCATTCGGCGATATCCATGCGCCCCGTGCCCGTCCGGGCGCGGAAGCGCGGGCGATACATGTCCTCGACCGAAGCCGCCGGATGGTGGAAGCTGCCCGGAGTGACCGCGCGGGCGATGTAGGCCAGATTGACCGGCGCGGCGCCGCTGCTGTCCACGGCAGCGAGGAAGCGGTCACTGCGGAACTCGGCATGGCTCGCCTCGGACGGGGTGAGCCAGCCAAGCCCGCGGATGTCGCCGGCGCGCAGCAGGTTCGGATTGTCGATCTCGATTCCGGCGGGCAGCGGATCGTCGATCATCAGTCGCGCGCCGGTGTCCTGAAACGGCGTGACCTGAAGCACGACGACCATCCGGTCGCCGACGGTCAGGGTATCGGGTGTGATCTCCTCCCCTTCCATCGTGTAGTAACTGCGCGTTATGGCATAGCCGGTGCCACCTGCGGCGGGGGACGCGAGGGGCACGCCAAGCGTCGTCAGGGTGATTTCGGCGCCCGCATCACCGGCGGGGCTGATCGCGCGGACGGGCGCGTCCCTCCCCTGGTCCAGAACCTGTACGAACGGGCCATCCACCGGCACGCCGTCGAGCAGCAACCCGGAGGCGCCGGGGGTTTCGATCAGCGCACGGGCGGCAAGCAGACTCCAGGCGGCCTCCTGCGTCGAGAGCGGACCACCGGCGGCGGCGAGCCGGGCGCCGAGCGCATCGACGTCGATAACCTGGCTGCCGGCCTCTGTCGCCAGCGCAAGGAGCCCCGCCGCGTCGCGCAAGGGGGTGCCATAGTCGGCGCGCCAGATCGGTTCGAGCTCGGCTTGGTCCGTGACCAGCCGCGCGGCTCGGGCGAACATCACATCCGCGCGCTGCTGATCGCCATAGAGCGCAAGCGCCGCACCAAGTTGAGCCGCCGCCAGCGGCGTCGCAAAGGCGTCGCCCTTCACATCGGCATAGTAGCGCAGATCGCCCATCGCCGCCGCGCCCTCGCGGGCCAGCACCATCAGCGCATAGGCGATATCCTCACCACCACTGTCGAAATCGGATGCATAATTGATCCGGTTGCGCAGGTTATCGAGCGCCAGCCCGAAGGCCCGGTCGGGCACGTCATGCCCGGCGGCTCGAGCGCGGGCAAGGAAATCCGTGATATAGGCGTCGAGCCAGAAATCTCCCGCTTGCGCCTGCCACAGGCCGAAAGCGCCATTGCCCGTCTGGTTGGTCAGAATGCGGGTGATCGATGCATCGACCCGCGCGCGCAGGGCAGGTTCCTGTCCCAGCCCGGTCGCCTCGGCCACCGAGGAAAGATAGAGCAGCGGCAGCGCCTGCGAGGCAACCTGTTCGGTGCAGCCGTATGGATAGCGGTCGAGCGTTGCCAGAAGACCCGGCACGTCGAAACGCGCCAGCGGCCCGGCCGACAGGATTGCCTTGCCGGTCTCCGGTCGCAACCCGGCAAAGACATCCGGGCTAAAGGTGAAGACGCTGCCGGGATCGAGCGTGATCCGCTGTGTTCGCGCGACTGCAGGATCATTCGCGCGCACCGGGAGCGTGAAGCCCTGCAGCAACGCACGCCCGTCCGGCGTGGTCAGCACGAGAGACAGCCGCGCATCGCCCACGGCCAGCGCGGTCACCGGCAGGTCGAGCCGCGCGCGACCGCCCTGTTCCAGCCGGATCACGCCGGGGGCCTCGCCGATTTCGACCGTGTCGCCGTTCGCGGTCAGGGCGACGGTCATGTCGCCTGCGGGACCGTCCGCGTGGATGAGATCGAGCCGGATACGGCTTTGATCACCGGGGGCGAGGAAATTGGGCAAGCTGGCCGTGACCACCACCGGGTCGCGCACCTGCATGTCTACATGTGTCTGTCCGATTGCGCGACGCGACCAGGCCACGGCCATCAACCGCACGGTGCCGTTGAACGCGGGCAGCGGAATGTCGACGGCGGCCTCGCCACCGGGACCGACCCGGACCGGACCGCTGAAGGCCGCCATCAGGTCCTGCGTTGGCGGCGGAGACTGCATCCGCATCGCTGCACCCCCGTCGCCACCCGAGCGCACGGTGCCGAGCGCGCCGTTCATACCGTCGATCAGCCGTCCATAGACATCCCTCAGTTCGACGCCAAGTCGGCGCTGGCCGAAATAGTGTTCGGAGGGATCGGGCGGCTGAAAGCCCGTCAGGTTGAGGATGCCCAGATCGACGGCGGCGAGGGTCAGCCACACTTCCTCGCCCTCGCTCGCGCCGACGACGGTCAGGCGCGCGCGCTGGGTCTGGCGCGGTTCGGCGACCTGCGGCACGTCGATCTCGACCTGAAGCCGCTTGCCGACCGGTTCTACGGCGGCATGGGCAAGACCCAGCGCCCGCGTCGGATTGCGTCCAGCGGCGCGATCCATCGGCCTGATGAGCGTTGCCGTGACATAGGCGCCGATACCCCAGTCGGCGGTCACGGAGAGCGGAATCACGGTTTCACCGGGTTCGATCGCAAGCGTATTGCGCTCGATCACCCGGTCAGAAAGCACGCTGATCTGCAGCAGACCCGGATCGCGGGCCTCTATGCGCAAGCGTGCGGTGTCGCCCGGAGCATAGCTGTCCTTGTCCAGCGACACTTCGAGCCGGTCCGGCGTCGCGGTGCTGTCGGCGGGCGCGTACCAGCCGGCGGAAAAGCCGACCGACGCGGCCGCGTAGTCATCCCCGACCCGTTCGACCACCAACTCGTGCTGGCCCCAGTCGACCGGCTGGGACAGGGTCATCGGGCCGTCCAACAGAGCCTCGCCAGTGGCCACGCGGGTCCGCCGCGTGGTCGGCTCCCACGCCCAGTTGCCGAACAGCTGATACCACTGATAGCGGGTTTCCACGCGGTTGAGCGTCCAGCGCACGGGCATCGACGTCGAGGTGAGGTCCGGCGCCAGTGCAATCACTTCGAACTGCGCTTCGGTGCCTTCGGTCACCACCTCGTCAAACAGCGGCTTGATCCCGATCACCGGAGTCGCCGGCTGGACCGGGGCGCTGATCTGACGCTCAACCGGACGGGCCGACCCATCGGCCAGCCGAACCGTGACCGTCAGTTCCAACGGCTGACCCGAGGTGGACGGTTCCGGCAGGTCGAGCGGCAGCCGTGCCAGCCCGGCTGCATCGGTGCGCTCTCCCCCGAACTGGTTGACAACCGGTTCGCCCGGCATGTCGTGGCGACCGAACCGGTAGCCAGGCCAGCCTTCGACGGTGTCGGCACCGCGCAGGGTCACCTGTCCTTCGACCGACAAATCCGCCCCCGGCGCACCAAAAAGATACCGCGCGTCGATCGAGAGGGAGGGCGTGTCACCGATCCCGAGGGCACCGTCGGGCAAGGCGAGGTCGAACTCGATGCGCTCGGGCAGGAAATCCTCGACCAGCACGGTCGCGCTCGCCAAGGCGGGCGCGTCGGGATCGGCCGAAAGGTCGATGCGCCAGGTGCCGCGCGGCACGTCGGGACCGACCGGCAGAGCGAAAACATGCCCGCCGGCTACGCCGCCGCCGGAGACGACGCGCGCATATTCCACCCCGTCAGGCCGGTGCAGCACGGCGACCAGCGGCAGCCCGTCGATGGCGGTGACCTCGGGATCGCGCGCCAAGGCTGTGACATGAATGGTCTCCCCGGCGCGATAGGCGCCCCGATCGGTCGTCATGAACACATCGACCGGCCCGGCGGGGGCGCGGCCCTCGACGCCGCGGTCCGACAGATCGAAGGCCGGGTCAGTAAGCGAGAGGAACCCGATATCGGCCTCGCCCTCCTGCGCCAGGACCAGAGCGGGCGCCGCGCCGCCAGGACCGCGCGTCAGGCCGGGATCAAAGCGGACGTCGCCGGCCGCGTCACTGACGGCGCTGGCAAGCACCGCATTGGCGCGCGAGATCAGTGTCACGGTGACACCTTGGCGCGGTCGGGCGTCTGACAGGCTTCGCACGTTGACCAGCAGTCCATCACCACCGGACAAAGTCGACAGGCCGAGATCGGAGAGCACGAACCATTGCGTCGCACCGGGATCGTCATAGGGGTCGGCTCCGGGCACGCGCGCGGTCAGAGCATAGATCCCCGCGGGCTGGTCGGCCAAGGCTTCGGCCAGCGGCAGACGAGTGGTCATGTCGCGGTTGAGGTCATTGCCGACCCCGGCGCTGCCGGTCCAGACCTCCTGCGCGATGTCGCTGGCGAAGGTCTGGTCCTGCCATTGGGTCAGCGGTCTGCCGAAAAAGCCATCCTGCACCGCGCGAAGAAGATTGCGGTCGCTGACGCGGCGCAGACGCAGATCGACGTTGGAGAGGTTGACCGTTTCGATTGGCACCGCAGCCTCGGCGGTCCTTGGCAACACGTAGGTGCGCCCCGGAAAGCGCAGCGCGGGGCTGCGGTCGCGGACATAGTGCGTGAGCTCGACATCCGAGGCGAGCGTCTCGCCGTCCGCGGACGGGAGACCTGCGCGCAAGGTCAGACGATATCGCTGGCCATGCTCGACGCCGTCGACGCAGATCTGCGACCCATCGGCCTGCACCGCCAGCCCGGTCTCGGTCAGGCGCACGAAGCTTTCATAGTCGACTCCGGTCCGGGCCAGAGGGGCCGAGAACTGCGCACAGATTCGCGGCGCGGCAGCGTCGCTCTCCACAGTGCTGTCGGTCACGCGGAAACCGTACTTCCCGATGGCGTTGACGAGCGCGGCGGCGATGCGCTCGTCCGGTGCCAGCGTCTGCGCCAGCCGAAGTGCTGCGATCATGTCACGTCCCCGACCGGCGCGTTCCAGCGCGCGGGACAGCATGACCAGGGCCGCGGCCTGATCCGCGGGTTGACCAGCGCGCAGGAAGCCGTTGATCGCCGCCGAAAGAGCCCGTGCCGACAGGGCGGCCGCATCCGCTTGCGACCCGGCGGCGAGCGTCAGCGCAAGACCGGCATAGTCAGTCCAGAGATCGGCACGGTCCGTCAAGGACAGAGCCGCACCGGTGAAACTCAACGCCTGCGCCGCGTCACCGGCCGCGCTCCGGTCGGCCGCGGCGCGCAGCGCCATGTCGGCCTCGACCCCACCCGCGCGGTGGCGCAGCCCCAGATCCCGTGCCAGCGCCGCCGCCGCGGCGATATCCTGATCTGTCAGACTGGGCAGCTGATCCAGCCGGGTCTCGGCCCGAGCGGCGAGCGCCGGATCGTTTGCCGTCTTGATCGCCGATATGGCCCCTTCGTACGGTGTCCGCCGGCTGACTTGGGACTTGGGGAAACAGGCATTCGAGCGGCTGTTGAAGGTGAACCCCGCACAATCGGCACGTGCCACGCAGGCCCGGCGGCAACTCTCGAGATCAGTGTCGAACAGGGCGTCGAGGTCGGAACCGAAGAAATCCATGTCGGACGTGGCGACGAATCGATACTCGGGAATCGCGGTCTGGGCATTCAACGCGAGAGGCGTGAGCCAGAGGGTTAAGGCCAGACCGATCCGTTTCGCCAGATGCCGCATGAGCTCTCTCCCTCGTCTTTGTGGCAGGGTGGCACGGCCCATGCGCGGCTGGCAAGCTGGCAACCGCCTGCCCTTAAGCACTTGTTCACCGAGTTGGCCGATCCTGACCGGCATACCCGCCCCAAGGGCCTGTTGCGGAGCCTGCAAGCATGAGCCTTGCCAACAAACTCGCCGAGGAACGGCGTTCGCGCCTGGCGGCCGAGCGTCTTCTGGAGCTCAAACAGGCCGAGCTGACGGCCGCGAATCGCAAGCTGGGACGCCATGCGCTGGCGTTGACCAAGCAGATCGGCGAAACGCAGGCCGAGGTCGCGACCGTCCGGGACGAAAACGAGAAGGTCAAATCCGACCTGACCGTAGCGCACCAGAAAATCGAGATCGCGGAACGGCGGCTGTGGCATTCGATCCAGACGATTCAGGACGGGTTCGCCTTCTTCGACGGCGACAGCAACCTGATCGGCGCCAACACCGCCTATCTGAACGCCTTTGACGGGCTGGAAGAGGTCGCCCCCGGCGTCAACTACATGCGCATCCTGCAGATCCTCACGGACGAGGGCCTGGTCAATACCGAGAAACTGTCTCCCGATGCGTGGCGCGCCATGATGACGGAACGCTGGCTGCAGCCCAATCCGGAACCCATCGTGATGCGGATGTGGAACAACGTCTATGTCAAGCTGATCGACCAGCGCGGACATGGTGGCGATGTCGTCAGCCTGGCGCTGAACATTACCTCGACGGTCAAGTACGAAGCGCAGCTGAAGAAGGCGCGGCGCAAGGCCGAGGCGGCCAACCGGGCCAAGTCGGCCTTCCTCGCCAACATGAGCCACGAGATCCGCACGCCGATGAACGGGGTCGTCGGCATGGCGGACCTTTTGACCGACACGCCGCTGGACGAGGAACAGCGGCTTTACGTCAACACGATCAAGAGCTCGGGCGAGGCGCTCCTGGTCATCATCAACGACGTGCTGGATTACTCCAAGATCGAGGCCGAGAAGCTGGTCCTGCATCCCGAGCCGTTCGACCTCGAGCGGTGTTTGCACGAGATTGTCATGCTGTTGCAGCCGATCGCGCGCGACAAGGGGCTGCCTCTGCTGATCGATTACGACGTATTCCTGCCGACCCGCTTCATCGGTGACCCCGGCAGGATCCGCCAGGTGATGACGAACCTCGTGGGCAACGCGCTGAAATTCACGCTCGAGGGTCACGTCCTGATCCGCGTGACCGGGGTGCCAGACAAGAACGGCGCGGCGACTGACATCCACGTCTCGATCGAGGATACCGGGATCGGGATCCCCGCCGACAAGGTCGATCACATCTTCGGCGAGTTCAACCAGGTCGAGGACGACCGCAACCGCCAGTTCGAGGGCACCGGGCTTGGGCTGGCGATCAGCAAGCGCCTGATCGAGATGATGGATGGCAGCGTCTGGGTCGAGAGCGAGGAGGGCGCGGGCTCGTGCTTCGGCTTCAAGGTCACGCTCGATCGGGTGGAGGACGACCAGCCTGCGCCGCCACGTCTGCATCCGAAGCTGCGGCAGGTGTTGGTGGTCGACGACCAACCGACCATCCGGGGCGTCCTCGAACGTCAATTGGGACAACTGGGGCTCGAAGTCACGGGAGTCGGTTCAGGAGCCGAGGCACTTGCGGCAATGAGCGACGGAATCGACCTGGTCGTCAGCGATCACAACATGCCCGAGATGGACGGCATGGAGCTGGTCGAGGAACTGCGCGGCGCCGGATGGTCCGACGTGCCGTTTCTGCTCCTGAGCGCGAATGCGAGCTTCGCGCAGAACGATCCGTCCTTCCGCCACGTGCAGGGGTTGTTGCAGAAACCCTTCCCGCGGCAGGACCTGTTCGACCGGTTGACGGAGATGGGCCAGTTGATCGAAGCGCGGGCGCGACCAGTTGCGCCGGACGACCAGAGTGATCCGACCAGCAAACCTGTCGATCCTGCCCCGGCGGATCGCACCGTGCGGCGCCCGGCACGACTCCATCTGGCTTCCAGCCGCGACACGCCCGAGACCGAAGCGCCACAGGAAGAGGCCGCCGTCCCGGAGGCCGCGCCGGCCGCGGCAGAACCGGACGCAGCGTCACCCGGGTTGCGGGTGATGCGGGTGCTGGCCGCCGAGGACAACAAGACCAACCAGCTCGTACTTCGCAAGATGGTGCGCGACCTCAACATAGAGCTTCGCTTCGCCAACAACGGGCTCGAGGCGGTCGACGCCTATTCCGAGTTCGAACCCGACATGATTTTCATGGACATCTCGATGCCGAAGATGGACGGCAAGGAGGCAACGCGCGAGATCCGCAAGCTTGAGGCTGAAACCGGTCGGCACGTGCCCATCGTGGCGTTGACCGCCCACGCCATGGACGGCGACGCCGAGGGCGTCCTCTCGGCGGGGCTCGACCACTACATGACCAAGCCCCTGCGCAAGGCCGCAATCCACGAAAGAGTGGCGATGCACTGTCCAGACGACGCGCAGGATGTGCTGCCCCAGGCCGAGGATGCGGCGGGGTGACTCCCGCCGCGCGGGCCTAGCTGGTGTAGGGACGAACGAAGACCGGGCGGTCGGGCTCCGACATCTCGGGGGTATAGACGTAGCCGCCGCTGTCGAAATCGGTCAACGCGTCAGGGTCCACCAGCCGGTTCTGGACGATGAACCGGGCCATCGCGCCGCGCGCCTTCTTGGCGAAGAAGCTGACGATCTTCGGCGCCCCGCCCTTGTCCTCCATGAAAACGGGCGTGATGACACGCGGCTTCAACGTTTTGAGCGCGACCGCGCCGAAATATTCCTGGCTGGCGCAATTCACCAGGACATCGGTGCCGACCTCGCCGGCTTGCGCGTTCAGCGCCTTCGCGATGTCATCGCGCCAGTACTCGTAGAGAGCCCCACCGCGCCGCGTCTTCAGCTTGCTGCCCATCTCCAGCCGATAGGGCTGGATCGCATCAAGCGGGCGCAGCAGCCCGTAGAGGCCCGAAAGGATGCGCAGATGATCCTGCGCCCAGGCCAGTTCATCTTGATCCAGCGAGGCGGCTTCGAGCCCCTGGTAGGTATCGCCCGCGAAAGCCAGCGCCGCGGGACGCGTGGTTTCAGCATCCGGCGCCTCCGCGAAAGTGCGGAACCGGTCGCGGTTCAGTCGCGCGAGGTCCGGGCTGATATCCATCAGCTTCTGCAGATCGCCCAGCGTCAGGTTGCGCGCCGTGCGCGCAAGGCGGATTGCATCCTCCTGGAACTCCGGCGCGGTCACCGGAATGTCGCGTTCCGCCCAATCCAGCCGCTTGGCCGGAGAAATCACCACGAGCATGGCGCTCCCTTCCCTCGTCAATTCTCGCGTTGATCTAGTCCGCCGCGCGCAGAACGTCCAGAAAGGCCGGTCCGAAACGTTCCGCGCGGCGCTCGCCAAGGACCCTTTCAATGGCCTGCGCATCGCCCGGCTGCAATTGCGCGATCTTGGCGAGCTGCGCCGCAGAGCAGCTGAGCGGCTTGTCGATCCCGGTTTCACCGCGCGCCAGATCCGCCTGAACCGAGAGCAGCCGGTCATAGACAGAGCCCGACGTCCGGCCTGCCAGTTTGCGTCGTGCCGGGTGCACCGCTTCGGTCGCTCCGGTGATGACCTCCAGGAACGTGTCGCCGTAACGGTCGAGTTTCTTGGCGCCGACGCCACCGATCCGCGCCATCTGGTCGAGCGTGGCGGGGCGCGTCTCGGCCATCTCGATCAGCGTCTTGTCGGTGAAGATCACGTAGGCCGGCACCCGCGCCGCCTCGGCCAGTGCGCGGCGCTTGGCCTTGAGGGCGCTGAGCAGCGGCGCGTCCTCATCCGACACCAGAGTCTTTACGGCGGGGGTTCGGGTCGCCTTGCGGATGCTGTCGCGGCGCAGCGCGATCTCGGCCTCGCCGCGCAGGATCGGGCGGGCGGCTTCGGTCATGCGCAGCGCGCCATGACGGTCGGGGTCGGGGCGCACAAGGTCGCGACCCATCATCTGACGGAACACCGCCTGCCATTGTCGCTTGTCGTATTCGGTGCCCACGCCATAAGTCGGCAACTGGTCATGCCCACGGGCGCGGATCTTGTCCGTGTCGGCCCCAAGCAGGATGTCGATCAGGTGGCCCGCGCCGAACCATTCCTCGGTGCGCAAGATGGCCGACAGGGCCTTGCGCACGGCGGTCGTCGCATCAAAAACCTCCGGCGGCGTATCGCAAAGATCGCAATTGCCGCAATCGTCGCTCTCCTCGCCGAAATAGGCCAGCAACGCCTTGCGTCGGCAACCCAGCGCCTCCGCGAGGCCGAGCAGCGCGTTGAGACGGGCATGGTCGGCGGCACGGCGCTCGGGCGGGGCCAGCCCCTCGTCGATCTGGGCGCGCCGCAGCCGGATGTCCTCGGGTCCGAACAGGGTCATGGTTTCCGCGGGCGCGCCATCGCGACCGGCGCGACCGATCTCCTGGTAATAGGCCTCGATGCTCTTGGGCAGGTCCGCATGCGCGACCCAGCGCACGTCCGGCTTGTCGATGCCCATGCCGAAGGCGATGGTCGCGACCACGATCAGCCCGTCCTCCCGGCTGAAACGGGTTTCGACGATGCGGCGGTCCTCGGCCTCCATCCCGCCGTGATAGTGGCAGGCGCTGTGGCCATCCTCGGTCAACGCGCGGGCCAGGGTTTCGGTCTTGGCGCGGGTGCCGCAATAAACGATTCCCGACTGGCCTCGGCGGGCCGCCGCAAAGTCGAGGATCTGACGGCGCGGGCTGTCCTTGGCGGCAAAGGCGAGGTGGATGTTCGGCCGGTCAAAGCCGTGCAGGAAGCTGCGCGGCGCAGCCCCGTCAAACAGCTTGGTGACGATTTCCTCGCGCGTTTCCAGATCGGCCGTCGCGGTGAAGGCGGCGAGTGGCACGCCGAGTGCCTGGCGCAGGGCTCCGATCCGCAGGTAATCCGGGCGGAAATCATGGCCCCACTGGCTGACGCAATGCGCTTCGTCCACCGCGATCAGGCTGACGCCGACACGGCGCAACATGCCGGTCGCCGACCCCGAAGCCAGTCGTTCCGGCGCCATGTAGAGCAGCTTCAGATCTCCCCGCTCGAGCGCCTCCCAGACCGCATCGGTCTCCTCCGGCGTGTTCCCGGACGTAAGCGCCCCGGCACTGACCCCGGCCTCCTGCAGCGCGCGCACCTGGTCGCGCATCAGCGCGATCAGCGGCGAGATCACCACCGTCACGCCCTCGCGCATCAGCGCCGGAAGCTGGAAACACAGCGATTTTCCACCGCCCGTGGGCATGATGGCCAGAACGTTTTCGCCCGCGGTGACAGCCTCGACGATCTCGGCCTGGCCCGGACGGAAGGCATCGAAACCGAAAACGTCGCGCAACAGCGGGGCTGCGTCCAGCATGCCTGTGGCCTCTTGTGATCGATGTGACTGCTCTTGGTTCACAGTCTCACACCCGGACTCGGCGGGCAAGCCCGTGGCGGGCGCGTCAGTAGAAGGCCGCGGCGTTGTTCACGAGGATGATGCGCAGCGCGAATACGCCCAACAGTACCACCAGGGGCGCAAGGTCGAGGCCCTGCATCGGCGGCAGGATCCGGCGCACGGGCCCGTAGAGCGGCTCGAGCAGGCGTTGCAACGTGTTCCAGACCTGCGCCACGAAGGGTTGATGCAGGTTGAGGACCTGAAAACTGATGAGCCAGCTCATGATCACGTGGGCGATGATGAAGAACCACACCACGTCCAGGATCAGCATCAGGATTTGAAACAGCGACTGCATGGCGGCTCCTTACCGTTGGTGCAGTTCACCTAGTCGCAGAGCGCGCGAAGGGCAAGGTGCGACGCTTGACTGGGATGCACGAACGCGCGCGAGACGGGTTTTCCAAACCTGCAAGTGCGTCCCTGACACGCTGTCCGCGAAACTCCGGAATACCGGACTTGATCGCTGCCATGATCCCCTGTCTTATCCCCGCAATCATAGGGGCCTGAGCAGCATGGCGGAAATTTCGGTGCGCAAGCGCATTTGGGGCTGGTACTTCTTCGACTGGGCCAGCCAGCCCTATCACACCCTGCTGGTCACCTTCATCTTCGGGCCGTATTTCGCCGGTGTCGCTGCCGAATATTTCGTCGCGCAGGGCTTTTCCGAGATCGCTGCTGACGCCAAGGCACAGAGCACCTGGGCGCTTTGCCTGACGATCACAGGTCTGATCATCGGGTTGGGCGCACCGCTGATGGGGGCGTTGGCCGACAGTTCCGGCAGGCGCGTGCCCTGGGTCTTCGGTTTTTCCTGCATGTATGTGCTCGGCGCGGGCGCGCTGTGGTTCACGATGCCGGACGGGTCCAACATGTGGCCGATGCTGATCGCGTTCGGCTTTGGCTTCGTGGGCGCGGAATACGCGTTGATCTTCACCAATTCGCAACTGCCGAGCCTTGGCACCGACGAGGAGATCGGCAGCATCTCGGGCTCGGGATTCGCCTTTGGTTATGCCGGCGGCTTCGTCGCCCTGGCGATCCTTCTGCTGTTCTTCGCCGAGCAGGGCAACGGCAAGACACTGATCGGCCTCGACCCGGCCTTTGGGCTGGACGCCAGCCAGAAGGAGGGCACGCGCGCGGTCGGGCCGTTCACGGCGCTTTGGTTCGCAATCTTCATGGTGCCTTATTTCCTCTGGGTACACGACGATCCGCCCACCGGGCAGCGGGCCAGTTTCGGAACTGCTTTGGGAATGCTCAAGGCATTGGTCGCAAGCCTCTGGAAGCGCCTGAGCCTTTCGGCGTATCTCGGATCCTCGATGTTCTATCGCGACGCGCTGAACGGGCTTTATGGCTTTGGCGGAGTCTATGCGACGCTGGTCCTGAACTGGGAGATCACCCAGATCGGGATATTCGGCATCATGGCGCTGATCTCGTCGGTCATCTTCAGTTGGCTCGGCGGTCGGGTGGACCGGCGCATCGGACCGAAACCGGTGATCGTCGGGGCGATCTGGATCCTGATGGCGGTCTGTATCGTGATCGTCGCGATGTCCCGCACGCAGTTCTTCGGATTTCCCTTGGCACCCGGATCGTCCCTGCCGGACGCGGTCTTCTTCGGATGTGGTGTACTCATCGGCGGCATGGGCGGCGTGGTGCAATCCGCCAGCCGCAGCCTGATGGTACGCCACTCCGATCCGACCTCGCCGACCGAGTATTTCGGCCTCTATGGCCTGTCGGGCCGCGCCACCGCCTTCATTGCCCCGTCACTGATCGGAATGGTGACGGCGGCCACCGGCAGCGCCCGGCTGGGGATATCCCCGGTGATCGGGCTTTTCGCGCTGGGGTTGGTTCTGCTAGTCTGGGTCAAACCGGAAGGAGATCAGCCGAAATGATGCTTACCCGACTGTTCACATTGCTCGTTGCCGCCGCCCTGGCGCTGCCCGTTTCGGCCGCTCCCCTTGCCAAGGAGCAATTCGGTGCGAAGGCCACCGGCTCCCGCCAGGCGCCCGAGCCTTTCGGAAGCTATTCCAAGGGCTGCGTCGCGGGGGCGGTGCAACTGCCGGAAACCGGGCCGACCTGGCAGGCCATGCGCCTGTCGCGCAACCGCAACTGGGGGCATCCGGAAACGATCGACTTCATCCAGGACCTCAGCCGCGAAGCCGCGCGCCAGCCCGGCTGGAACGGGCTGTACATCGGTGACATCAGCCAGCCCCGTGGCGGGCCGATGCTGTCGGGCCACCGCAGCCACCAGATCGGGTTGGACGTGGATATCTGGATGTTGCCCACGTCGCGGCTGAACCTGTCCCGACAGCAACGCGAAAGCATTTCATCGGTGTCGCTGCGCCGGGCTGGCGGCGCGTATGTCAACAACAGCTGGAGCCGTGCGCATCACGAAATCATCAAGGCCGCCGCCAAGGATCGCCGCGTCGCCCGCATCTTCGTCTTTCCTGGCGCCAAGGTGCAGATGTGCAACGACGAGCGCGGCAATCGGCGCTACCTGCGCAAGATCCGCCCGTGGTACGGGCATCACTATCACTTCCACGTCCGCCTTTCCTGCCCCCGCGGGATGCGAGGCTGCGTCGATCAGGACCCGCCGCCGCGCGGCGACGGCTGTGCCGAGGCCGAGCAGTGGGTGCGCAACATTCTGAACCCGCCGCCGCCGAAAAAGGCCGATCCCAACGCTCCCAAGCCCCAACCACGGCGCGAGTACGTGCTGGCCGATCTGCCCGGACAATGCGCCTCGGTCCTGCGCTCCAACTGATTCTCACTCTTGGGTTCGCTCCCCTGACAGCGCTCGCGGATGACGCGGGCGCTGTTCTGGTCGGGGTGTTCGAGTGGGAGGCTCCGCAGGGCTGGTTCGGCGGCCTGTCCGGTCTGGAACTCTCCGAGGACGGCACGGCGCTGACCGCGATCACGGATCGCGGGCGTATCCTTTTCGCGCGCATCAGCCGCGACGAGGAACGCATCTCGGGCGTCGAGATCCTGCGCTCAAATCACCTGCGCCTGCAAAACGGTCGCTCCCTGATCGGTTTGACCGCGGATTCCGAGGGGTTGGCCATCGCGCCCGACGGCACGATCTTCGTGTCATTCGAGCATGTACACCGGGTCGCGCGCTATCCCGAAGCCACGGCCACGGCCGAGGGTCTGCCCCGCCCGCCCGCGCTACGTGCCCTGCGCGGCAATGCCGGGCTCGAGGCGCTGGCGATGGATGCGATGGGGCGGCTCTACACCCTGCCGGAAAAGGCCTTTGACGATCAGGGCCGAATCCCGGTCTACCGTTGGGACGGTGCGGCGTGGAGCATGCCTTTCGCTCTGCCTGGCATGGGCGGTTTCCTGCCGGTCGGAGCCGATTTCGGCCCGGACGGACGGCTCTACCTGCTCGAACGCGATTTCAACCTGTTTGGTTTCCGGAGCCGGGTGCGGAGCTGGCAGATCATCGAAGACGGCGCGGGGGACGAAAAGCTGCATCTCGAAACCGAACGGCGCACCCACGACAACCTCGAAGGCATTTCGGTCTGGCGCGACGCAATCGGGCGCATCCGGCTGACCATGGTGTCGGATGACAATTTCATGGTCTTCCAGCGCAGCGAACTGGTCGAATATGCGCTGCCGGAAAGGCTTGCGCAGTCCCGTGCAAGCCGATAGGTGCACGCTGCCTCCCGAAACGGGGGTCAAGTCGCCGCACCCTTGCAAAAAACGAGCACCCCGATGAACCGCGCACACCTCCCCGGAATACTCGCCATGGCCGCGATCGTCGTGGCCTCCAACATCCTGGTCCAGTTCCTGTTCGGCCAATGGCTGACCTGGGGCGCGTTCACCTATCCACTGGCCTTCCTCGTCACCGACCTGATGAACCGAATCTACGGCGCAGGACCCGCGCGTAAGGTGGTCTTCGCGGGGTTCCTCGTCGGCGTCGCCTGTTCGCTTATCGGCACCCAGATCATCGGCGAATTCGGCCCGCTCGTCACCCTGCGCATCGCGCTTGCCTCGGGGATCGCGTTCCTGACGGCGCAGCTGCTGGATGTCGCCATCTTTTCCTCTCTGCGCCGGGCGTCGTGGTGGAAGGCGCCGCTGGCCTCGACCCTGATCGGGTCTTCGGTCGACACGGTTCTGTTCTTTTCCATCGCCTTCGCGGCCGGGCTCAGCTGGATCGAACCCGGCAACGATGTCGGCTGGGCGAACGAGGCGCTGCCGCTTTTGGGCATGGGGCCGGTGGTGCCGCTCTGGGCGTCGCTGGCGCTGGCCGATTGGAGCGTCAAACTGGGGCTGGCCCTGATCGCCTTGGTCCCGTTCCGCCTCATCATCGGGCGCTTCGGTCCGGACCCGGCGCTACGGTGACGATTTCGCTTGGTGAAATCCGCAAGCCGTGGCACGCTTTCGTTTAACGTCAACAACGGAAAAGGAGGTGATCCAGTGTCAAGAAAGGTATTGGAGCGAGGTGTCGGAACAACTCGGGAGGACCTCCGCTAGGGCAATCCTTGGCGGGCGCTTGGCCCGAGACGATCTGGCAAAGGTCTGACCGACCCTGCCTCCGAATGACTTTCGAAAGGGCCGTCCGGGCAATCGGGCGGCCCTTTTTGTCATCACCGCAACGGTGTAGAAGGCCGCCATGTTGCACATCACTGATGATATCGCCCTTCAGGACTGGGAATTGACGGAAAGCTTCGTGCGCGCCTCGGGCCCCGGCGGGCAGAACGTGAACAAGGTCGCAACCGCCGTCGAGCTGCGCTTCGAGGCGGCGCGGTCCCCGTCGCTGCCGGCGCCTGTCAAGACGCGCTTGAAACGGCTGGCCGGGCGGCGTTGGACCAAGGATGGCGCGGTGGTCCTGCAGTGCGACGAGACCCGCAGCCAGTCCCGCAATCGCGAGATCGCCCGCGACCGGCTCGCGGAGCTGGTTCGCCGCGCGTTGGTCGCGCCCAAGCGGCGCATCGCCACCAAGCCGACAAGGGGGTCTGTGCGGCGGCGTCTGCAAGCCAAGAAACAGCGGGGCGAGATCAAGAACCTGCGGGGCCCGGTCTCGGACGACTGAACCACTCTCTTGCATTGTGATCGCCGCCGGCCTGCTGCTAACCTGCAAAGAAACGGCGTGTCGAGGAGGAACAGGATGCGACTGAAGGGCAAGACGGCCATCGTGACGGGTGGTGCATCGGGGTTCGGTGCGGGAATCGTGCGCAAATTCGTCTTCGAGGGCGCGCGCGTGATGATCGCCGACATCAACGGCGAGGCGGCCGAACGCATGGCTGCTGACACCGACAACACGCTGGCCCAGGCCGTCGACGTTGGGGACGGGGCATCTGTGCAGGCCATGGCCGAGGCCGCGCTGGCCGCCTTCGGGCGTCTCGACATTCTCGTGAACAATGCCGGCGTCACCCACCTGCCGACCCCGATGGAAGATGTCAGCGAAGAGGATTTCGACCGCGTTGTGCGCGTCAACATGAAGTCGGTCTACCTGACGGCCCGCGCACTGGTTCCGCATATGAAGCAGCAGGGCGCCGGTGCGATCCTCAACATCGCCTCGACAGCCGGGGTTTCGCCGCGGCCCAAGCTCAACTGGTACAATGCCTCCAAAGGCTGGATGATCACCGCGACCAGGACGATGGCGGTGGAACTCGCCCCGGACGGCGTCCGCGTCAACGCGCTCAACCCGGTGGCGGGCGAAACCCCGCTGCTCAAGTCCTTCATGGGCGAGGATACGCCCGAGATGCGGGCGAAGTTCCTCGCCACGATCCCGCTTGGCCGGTTCTCCCAGCCCGAGGACCTCGGCAACGCGGCCTGTTTTCTCTGCTCCGACGAGGCCAGCATGATCACCGGCGTCGCGATGGAGGTCGATGGCGGGCGTTGCATCTGAGTGTTTCCGTTGCGTCTTTTTCACAGCATACACCCGCTTTGCGCCCGAACCGGACGCAAGACCAAAGAGCTGCGCGCACACCGCGACCGATCTGACAGGACCCGCGCATGATCCCTGGCCCCCGCAACCTGATCACCGACGTGCCCGGCCTGATGGTCGGCAATGCGCAGGACGCAGCTCTCAAGTCCGGTGCGACCGTGCTGACGGCGGATGCGCCCTTCACCGCATCGGTCGCCGTGATGGGCGGCGCACCCGGCACGCGTGAGACCGACTTGCTGGCGCCGGACAAATCGGTCACCCGCGTCGATGCTCTGGTGCTGTCGGGCGGCTCGGCCTTCGGGCTGGATGCCGCTTCGGGCGTCATGGATGGTCTGCGCGCGGCGGGACGCGGCTTTCGCATTGCCGATGCGATCATCCCGATCGTTCCGGCGGCGATCATTTTCGACCTGCTGAACGGTGGCGACAAGTCATGGCGGGACAACCCCTATCGCCATCTCGGCCGCGCCGCGTTCGATGCCGCCGCGCCCGAGTTCGACCTCGGCACCGCCGGTGCCGGCACCGGCGCGCTGAGCGCGATGCTGAAGGGTGGGCTGGGCTCGGCCTCCCTCGTTCTCGACGACGGAACCACCGTCGGCGCCCTGGTCGCCGCCAATCCGATGGGCAGCGTGACCACCCCCGGCGAGCAGCATTTCTGGGCCGCTCCCTTCGAGATCGACGCGGAATTCGGCGGGCTTGGCCCCGACCCTGCTGCCGGGCTCGGCCGGACGCTCGACAGTCGAAAGATGCAGGCGATGCGCGCCCGCGCGCAGGAGCGCGCCAACACAACCATCGCCATCGTGGCGACCGATGCGGCGCTCGACAAGGCACAGTGCCAACGCGTCGCCACCGCAGCCCATGACGGCATCGGCCGCGCCATCGTTCCGGCCCACGCGCCAGGCGACGGCGATCTGGTTTTCGCGCTTTCCACCGCTGAGCGCGCGATGCAGGCGCCCGAACGGGATCTCGCCCTCATCGGCCATGCCGCGTCGCTCTGCCTGTCGCGGGCCATCGCCCGAGCGATCCACTTGGCCCGTCCCGCCCCCGGCGATTTGTTGCCCTGTTGGTCGGATGCAACACCATGAGCAGCGAAATCCCGGCCTGGGTCGACGAAGAACTGAAGCCGGTCGACAAGATCGAAGTGCACCGCGCAGGCCTGCGACACAAGGCGGTGTCGGTCTTCGTGATCCGCGACAGGTCGATCCTGCTGCAGCGCAGGGCGTTGGGAAAATACCATACGCCCGGCCTCTGGGCGAACACCTGTTGCACCCATCCGGACTGGGGCGAAAGCGCGCTCGACTGCGCACAGCGCCGCCTGTCGGAAGAACTGGGCATCACCGGATTGCAGCCAGAGCACCGCGAGGTCTTGGAATACCGCGCGGACGTCGGCGGTGGCATGATCGAGCACGAGGTCGTCGATGTCTTTATCGCCGAAGCGCCGCCTGACTTGCCGATATCGCCGAACCCGGACGAAGTGATGGACACGCGGTGGGCGGACCTTGCCACGCTCGCAGAGGATGTGGCCCGTCAGCCGGAGGCCTACACCCCATGGCTGCGGATCTATCTGCGCGACCATTCCGCGGCGATCTTCGGCCCGGAATGGACGACATGACCTTGGCCAAAGGAGAGCGGAGAGGATGACGGTTCTGATCGCCGGCGGTGGCATCGCAGGACTGACGCTGGGCCTGACCCTGCACCAGTTAGGGGTGCCATTTCGCATCTTCGAGACCACGCGCAAGATCAGGCCCCTGGGTGTCGGGATCAACCTGCAGCCCAACGCAGTGCGCGAGCTGCTCGATCTGGGGCTCGGAACCGAGCTCGACCGGATCGGCGTGCGCACACGGCAGATCGGGTTTTACAGCAAGCACGGGCTGCTGATCTGGGAAGAGCCGCGCGGCACATGGGCAGGCTATGCCTGGCCGCAATACTCGGTGCATCGCGGCCATCTTCAGGTTCTGCTGCACCAGACCCTCATCGCCCGCGCCGGACCAAACTGCGTGGTCACAGGCACCCGCGCCACCGGCTTTCGGACCGGCCCGGATCAGGCCACCCTGCTGCTGGACAACGGAGAGACCATCGCGGGCGACCTCGTGATCGGCGCCGACGGCATCCATTCGGCCCTGCGCGCGCAGATGTATCCGCAGGAAGGCGCGCCGATCTGGAACGGGCGCGTTCTGTGGCGAGCGACGACAGAGGCCGAGGCATTCCTGGGCGGCGGCGCGATGGTGATGATCGGCCATGACGACCTGCGCATCGTCGCCTACCCGATTTCGGATCCCGACCCCGAGACAGGCTGCACGACGATCAACTGGATCGCCGAAAAACGCTTTGATCCCGAGATCGGATGGCGCCGCGAGGATTGGAACCGAGCCGCCGACATCCGCGATTTCCTACCCGATTTCGCCGACTGGCGGTTTGACTGGATCGACGTGCCCGCCCTGGTCCGCAGCGCGGCCGAGGTGTTCGAATACCCGATGGTCGACCGCGACCCCCTGCCCGCTTGGACGGAAGGGCGCGTGTCCCTTATGGGCGATGCGGCGCATCCGACCTATCCGGTCGGCTCCAACGGGGCGAGCCAGGCGATCATCGACGCACGCATGATCGGCGCGGCGCTGCTGACGCATGGCCGGACACACGCCGCGCTGGCCGCCTACGAGGACGCCGTACGCCCGGTGACGACGGCGGTCGGGCTGGCCAATCGCGGCAGCGGACCGGACGCGATCCTGCAACGCGTCGAGGATCTCTGCGGCGGCCGGTTCGAGCAGATCGACGACGTGATCCCGCGCGCCGAACTGGCCGCCCATGCCGAACGTTACAAGTCCCTGGCCGGGTTCTCGATCGAAACGCTGAATGCAAAACCGCCGATCATCCCGCCCGCCGCTCGGACCTCCGACACCTAGCGGCGCACACAAGGAGGCGGCAGAATATCCTTGTGTCGCCGCCCGTCTCGGCCAAGACTGCCTTCCGGATATCTCGGTTCGCCGACACGAACACGACCCACAGGGAGAAGACAATGATCCGCACGTCGAAACTGGCCTTCGCCAGCGCAATCGCCGTCGCTGCCGGTCTCGGCAGCGCTCAGGCCCAGGGCGACATCACGGTCGCGATGCAGCTTGAACCGCCGCATCTGGACCCGACCAGCGCCGCCGCGGGGGCGATCGACTCGGTGGTCTATGCCAACATCTTCGAGGGGCTCACGCGCTTCATGGGCGACGGGTCCATCGTGCCGGGTTTGGCGGAAAGCTGGGAAATTTCCGATGACGGGCTGGTCTATACGTTCAAGCTGCAGGAAGGCGTGACCTTTCACGACGGCACCACAATGGATGCCGAGGACGTCAAATTCAGCCTAGACCGCGCCCGTGCCGAGGACAGCGTGAACGCGCAAAAGGCGCTTTTCGAGGGGATCAGTGACGTGTCCGTGGTCGATCCCCTGACCGTCAAGGTGACGCTGGCCGAGCCCAACGGCCTGTTCCTGTTCAACATGGCCTGGGGCGACGCAGTGATCGTCGCGCCAGAGAGCATCGAGGACATCAAGACCAACCCGGTCGGTACCGGCGCGTTCAAGTTCGTGAACTGGGTGCAGGGCGACCGGATCGATATCGAGAAGAATCCCGAGTACTGGGGCACGCCGGCAAGGCTCGACAAGGCGACCTTCAAGTTCATCTCGGACCCGACCGCCGCCTTCGCGGCCGTGATGGCCGAAGATGTGGACGTGTTCACCGGCTTCCCCGCCCCCGAAAACCTGCCCCAATTCGAGGCCGACCCACGCTTTCAAGTGCTGGTCGGTTCCACCGAGGGCGAAACCATCCTGTCGACCAACAACAAGCAGCCGCCCTTCGACAACATCAAGGTGCGCGAGGCGCTGGCACATGCCATCGACCGGCAGGCGATCATAGACGGTGCGATGTTCGGCTATGGCACGCCCATCGGCACCCATTTCGCGCCGCACCATCCGGCCTATGTCGACCTGACCGGGCAATCCGCCCATGACCCGGACAAGGCCCGCGCGCTGCTCGCCGAGGCCGGTTTCCCCGACGGATTCGAGACCACGCTGCACCTGCCGCCGCCCTCCTATGCACGCCGGGGCGGGGAGATCATCGCCGCACAACTGGCCGAAGTCGGCATCACCGCCGAGATCACCAACGTGGAATGGGCGCAGTGGCTGGAAACCGTGTTCAAGGGCAAGAATTTCGGCCTGACAATCGTCAGCCACACGGAACCGATGGATATCGGCATCTACGCGCGGCCCGACTACTATTTCCAATATGACAACCCCGCGTTTCAGGAGCTGATGGCGACGCTCAACAGCACCACCGATCCGGAGCAGCGCACCAAGCTGCTGCAACAGGCCCAGACGATCATCGCCGATGACTACGTCAACGGGTACCTGTTCCAACTGGCGGCCTTGTCGGTCGCCAAGGCCGGGGTGCAGGGGTTGTGGGCGAACGCGCCGACGCAGGCCACCGATCTGACCGCAGTCAGCTGGGCGGAATGACCAACGAAGGCCGTGATCTTCCCGAAAGGAGACATCTTATGAGAACCCTTTTTCTGGCCGCCGGTGTTGTGATCCTTGCGGGCTCTGCCCAGGCGCGCGACGCGGCGGAATGCGAGGCGATTCACAACACGGCGCTCTCGGGCGGTTTCGTCAGCTCGGCCCGCGTGGTCGAGGCCAGCGACACCCTGCCGGCCTATTGCGAAATTCGCGCCACCGCGCTGCCGGCCATCTCGATCGAGGTGCGCCTGCCGATGGAGAACTGGAACGGCAAATACTACCAGGCGGGCTGCGGCGGTTTCTGCGGCATTCTGGGTCGGGCCGATGCGGCCGCGGGCTGGGTCAACGCGATGAAACCCGGACTGATGCGCGGCTATGCCACCGCAACATCGGACAGCGGCCATCACGCCCTGTCCGTGGTCGACGCGGGCTGGGCCGATTCCAACCCGCACGCGGAACGCGACTGGGGCTGGCGGTCGATCGGCGAGACGCACCGTGTCGCACAGGTCATGATCGAACGGTTCTATGGCGGCGGCTCCGAACAGGCGATCTTCCAGGGCTGCTCGACCGGCGGGCGCATGGCGCATGTGGCCGCCCTGCGCTATCCCGAGATGTTCGACGGCATCATCTCGGGCGCTCCGGCGATGGATTACCCGGGCCTTGTCGCAACCAAGGCGAGCTGGATGATGCAGGCGAATACCGCGCCGGATGGCAGTCAGATCCTGAAGCCCGGCAAGGAGAAACTGATCGGCGACAGCGTGATGGCGGCCTGCGACGGGCTGGACGGGGCAGAGGACGGGCTGATCTCGGACCCCCGCGCCTGTCCGGTCGACCTGGCGGCGCTGCAATGTCAGGCCGGCCAAAGCCCGGACAGCTGCCTGACGCCGGACGAACTGGGCGTTCTTGCAAAGTGGCGGCAGGGCCCGGTCAACAAGGCGGGTGAGCAGCTCTATCCCGGTGGCATTCCCGCCGGCTCCGAGCCCTTCTGGTGGCTGTGGCTGACCGGCGACGGAAAAGGCGGCGGCCGGCTGGTCAACGCCTTTACCACCGGTTTCGGCGCCTACATGGCCTTTCCAGAAGACCCCGGTGCGTCCTGGTCCCCCACGGATTTCGACTTCGAGACCGACCCCGCGCGCATGGGGCAGGCCGCCGCCATGTACAACGGCGATGATCCGGACATTTCGGCCTTCCGCGAGGCGGGCGGCAAGATGATCGTCTGGCACGGCTGGGCGGATGCCATCGTCACCCCATTCAAGACAGTGGAGTGGTATGAAAAGGCCGCCGAAGTCGCCGGGGGAGAGGACACGCTGAAAGAAAACGTTGCCCTGTTCATGGTGCCGGGGCTCGACCATTGCGGTATCCTTCCCGGACCCGGCGGCATATCGCAGGCGAGCCTGGACCCGATGACGCCGCTCGAAGCATGGTTGAACGAGGGCGTGCGACCCGAAAGCATCCGCGCCGCGGAATGACGGAACCTCCGGGCGCGCAAATGACGTGCGCCCGGAAACCGCTTTGCGCGCTGGACCGCACCGGTCCCCGCGCCTAACCTGCCGGCAATGCTGCGCTATACGCTCAAACGCCTCCTGTCGCTGTTCCTCAGCCTCGCCGTGGCGTCGCTGGTGATCTTCTTCGTGATCGAGGTGGCACCGGGCGACCCCGCGAGCTTCATGTTGGGCATCAACGCGCAGCCCGACACGGTCGCTGCCCTGCGCGCCGAACTGGGTCTGGATGTGCCCAAGTGGCAGCGGTACCTCGACTGGGTCGGCGGTATGCTCGCCGGGGATTTCGGCACCTCCTATACCTATCGCACACCGGTGGCCGACATGATCGGCGAGCGGCTCTGGGTGTCGCTGCCGCTGGCGCTCTATGCGCTGACACTGTCGACGCTGATCGCCTTTCCCGCCGGAATCTATGCCGCGTCGCGCCGCGGCAAGCCGGGGGACATCGCGGTGATGGGCGCGACACAGCTTGGGGTCGCCATTCCGAATTTCTGGTTCGCGATGATGCTGGTGCTGGTCTTCGCCATCAACCTGCACTGGTTCAGCGCCGGTGGCTTCGCAGGTTGGGACGCCGGGCTTTGGGCGGGAATGCGCTCGCTGACCCTGCCCGCGATCTCGCTGGCCTTGCCGCAAGCGGCGATCCTGGCGCGGGTCATGCGCTCCTCCCTGCTGGATATCCTCGGCGAAGATTTCATGCGCACCGCCCGCGCCAAGGGGCTGAGCCGCCGGCAGGCCCTGTGGCGGCACGGGGTGCGCAACGCGCTGATCCCGGTGCTGACGATCATCGGATTGCAGTTCTCGTTCCTGCTCGCCGGCTCGATCATCATCGAGCAGGTGTTCTACCTGCCCGGTCTCGGACGGCTGGTGTTCCAATCGATCAGTTCGCGCGACCTGATCGTGGTCGAAAGCGTGGTCATGCTGCTGGTGTTCTCTGTCATCACCGTGAATTTCATCGTCGATCTGGCCTATGCGCTGGTCGATCCGCGACTGAGGTCGCGGACATGAACCGCAACCTGCTCCTCGGCGGATTGCTCTCTTCGCTCTTCGTACTGGCGGCGTTGCTGTCCTTCGTCTGGACACCGTTCGACCACGCCGCGATGGACATCCCGGCCAAGCTGAAGCCTCCGCAGGCGCCGCACTGGTTCGGAACAGACCATTTCGGACGCGACATGTTCAGCATGATCATGGTCGGGGCGCGCACCTCGCTCGCCGTGGCCTTCATCGCGGTCGGGATCGGCATGGCAATCGGTGTACCGTTGGGCCTGACCGCGGCGGCGCGCAAGGGCAGTTGGCTCGACGAGGTAATCATGCGCGCCAACGACCTGGTCTTCGCCTTTCCCTCGCTGGTGATCGCGATCCTGATCACCGCCGTGTTCGGGGCCGGTGCGATCAACGCGATCATCGCCATCGGCATCTTCAACATCCCGGTCTTCGCCCGCATAACCCGCAGCGCCGCCCTGTCGCTGTGGGAGCGCGATTTCATCCTCGCGGCTCGTGTTGCGGGCAAGTCCAGCACGCGGATATCGCTGGAACATATCCTGCCCAACGTGACGAACCTGCTGATCGTGCAGGGGACCATCCAGTTCAGCCTCGGTATCCTGGCCGAAGCGGGGCTGTCCTATGTCGGACTCGGCGCGCAGCCTCCGACGCCCAGCTGGGGGCGGATGCTCGCCGATGCGCAGACCATGGTCAGTTTCGCGCCGCATCTGGCCCTGATCCCTGGTCTGGCGATCATCCTGACGGTGCTGGGGCTGAACCTCATGGGGGACGGGCTGCGCGACCATCTCGACCCGCGGCTCAGGGTGTCACGCACATGAGCCTGTTGAGCATCCGCAACCTGTCGCTGTCGATCCGCAACATGGCGATCCTGCGGGACGTATCACTGGATGTCGACCCGGGCGAGATCGTCGCCGTGACCGGCGAAAGCGGCTCGGGAAAGTCGATGACGGCGCTGGCGGTCATGCAACTGCTGCCCGAGGGCGCCACGGCGCGAGGCGAAGTGTGGCTGGACGGCACCGACATGCTGGCCACGCCAGAACCCGCGCTCTGCGCGATCCGGGGCGCGACGGTCGGAATGGTGTTTCAGGAGCCGATGACGGCGCTGAATCCGGTGCGCACGATTGGTGACCAGGTGGCCGAGACAATCCTTGTGCATGGCGCGATGTCGCCTGCGAAGGCCCGCGAACGCGCCCGCGAGGTGCTGGACCGCGTCGGCCTCCCGGCCGAGCGCTTCCCGCTGAGCCGCTATCCGCACGAACTGTCGGGCGGGCAGCGCCAGCGCGTCGTGATCGCCATGGCCATCGCGCTGCGCCCGAAACTGTTGATCGCGGACGAACCGACGACGGCGCTCGACGTGACGACGCAGGCGCAGATCCTCGACCTGCTCAAGCGCCTGGTGCGCGAGGACGGCATGGGCCTGCTGATGATCACCCATGACCTCGCCGTGGTGGCCGGCATGGCCGACCGGATCGTGGTCATGCGCAAGGGCGAGGTGGTGGAACAGGGAGAAACCGCTGCTCTGCTGTCCGGCATGACGCATCCCTACACCCGGATGCTGTTTGACGCCTCAGGCCACGTGGTCGACCTGCCCGCGCCGCCCTCGCCAACGCCGCTGTTGCAGGTACAGGGGGTGACCCGTGCCTATCGTCTGCCCCGCACGCGGCCCTTCGCCCCGCCCGGGTCATTCACTGCGGTGGATGATGTGAGCTTTGAACTGAACCGGGGCGAACGGCTGGGGCTGGTCGGCGAGAGCGGATGCGGCAAGTCGACCCTCACCCGCGCGATCCTGGGTCTCGAACCGGTGCAGCGAGGTCAGATCCTGCTGGACGGCGCGCCGGTCTTCGCCGGGCATCGCCCCGACCTCGCCGTGCGGCGCAAGATGCAGGTGGTGTTTCAGGACCCGTTCGGCTCGTTCAACCCGCGTCACCGGGTCGACCGGCTCATCACCGAACCGTTCCACCTGCTGAGCACGCCCCCGACCGGCACGGCCCGCGACGAGGCGATCGCCGAAGCTCTGACCGCGGTCGGACTGCAGCCCGAGGACCGCGGCAAGTACATCCACGAGTTTTCGGGGGGGCAACGCCAGCGCATCGCCATCGCCCGCGCCCTGATCATCCGTCCCGAGCTGATCCTGTTCGACGAGGCAGTGAGCGCGCTCGACGTGTCGGTGCGGGCCCAGATCCTCGACCTCCTGGCACGGCTCTGTGCCGAATACGACCTGACCTATCTCTTCATCAGCCACGATCTGAGCGTGGTGCGCAGCGTGACGGACCGTGTTCTTGTGATGCAGGCGGGCCGGATCGTCGAACAGGGCGCGACCGAAGCCGTTTTCAGCGATCCGCAACATCCCTATACCCGTGCCCTGATCGCGGCGGCACCGGTTCTTCCCGCACGGGGCGCGGCGTGATGTGCCGTCCCGCCCGCGAGCACGCGCATCTTGCAGCGCGTCCTTGCGTCAGTCACATTCACGCGAAACGGTCCCGCAATTCTTCCCGAAGGAGACCCAATGGCAGACGCTCTCTGGTTCGACCCCGCCCTTTGCCTGATCGGCGGAACCTGGCGCCCTGCCACTGGTGGGGACGACCTGCCGCTGATCAATCCTTCGGATGGCAGCGAACTGTGCCGTATCGCGCGGGGCGGTCCAGCGGATATCGACGCCGCCGTTTCGGCAGCGCAAGCGGCGCTCGATAGCGAGTGGGGCCGGATGCCAGCCTTCGAACGCGGCCGCATCCTGACCAGGATCGGACAGCTCGTGCTGACGCGAGTCGAGGACCTTGCCCGGATCGAGGCGCACGACGTTGGCAAGCCGCTGACACAGGCCCGCGCGGACGCGGTGGCCCTGGCACGCTACATGGAGTTCTACGGCGGCGCGGCGGACAAGGTGCACGGGCAGACCATCCCCTATCTGGACGGTTACACCGTCTACACACTGCGCGAACCGCATGGGGTGACAGGGCATATCGTGCCTTGGAACTACCCGATGCAAATCATCGGTCGGTCGGTCGGGGCGGCACTGGCAATGGGCAATGCCTGCGTCCTGAAACCGGCGGAAGAGGCCTGCCTGACCGCCCTGGCCTTTGCCCGCATCGCAGTGGAGGCAGGGCTTCCAGCCGGCGCGCTGAACGTCGTACCCGGCCTCGGATCCGAAGCAGGGGCCGCGCTGGCCGGACATCCTGGCGTGCAGCATGTCAGCTTCACCGGATCGGTCGCGACCGGGGCACTGGTGCAGGCTGCGGCGGCGGCGAACGTGGTGCCGGTAACTCTGGAACTGGGCGGCAAGTCGCCGCAACTGGTCTTCGAGGACGCCGATATCGACGCGGCGCTGCCATTCCTCGTGAACGCCGGTATCCAGAATGCCGGCCAAACCTGTTCGGCTTCCTCGCGGATCCTGGTACAGAGGGGCGTCTATGACGCGGTGCGCGACCGCATGGCTGCGGCCTATGAGGCGCTTACCGTCGGGCCGGCGATGGACGACCCGAGGGTCGGGCCGCTGATCTCGGCCCGCCAGAAGCAGATCGTATCCGGGTTCCTCGACAAGGGGCGCGACCTGACCATCGCAGCGCGGGGGAGGATCGTCGATCACGCGCCCGCGTCGGGTGCCTATGTCGCGCCCACGCTCTTTGATGACGTGCCGCCAGGCCACGCGCTGGCGCAGGACGAGATCTTTGGCCCGGTACAGGTCCTGATCCCCTTCGACACCGAGGCAGAAGCGCTGCGCATCGCCAATTCCACCGCCTACGGGCTGGTGGCCAGCGTCTGGACACGGGACGGCGCACGGCAGATGCGGCTGGCCAAGGCGCTGAAAACCGGGCAGGTCTTCATCAACAATTACGGCGCGGGCGGTGGTGTCGAACTGCCCTTCGGCGGTGTCGGCAAGTCGGGACATGGGCGCGAAAAAGGATTCGAGGCGCTTTATGGTTTCTCGACGCTCAAGACAGTCGCGGCGCTGCATGGATAGAAAAACATGACGGCGCGCCCGGGCGACCGGGTCGGAATGGCGATCCTGTTGTCGTTGCTGGCGTTGCTGCTGTTCGACTTCATGGGGCTGATCATCAAGTACCTGTCGCCGCGCTACGGGGCAGCGGAACTGTCAGCCTACCGCAACATCTTCGGCGTGCTGCCGGCCCTGATCGCGCTTTGGTCCTCGACCGCCTGGCACAACAGCGGAAGCATATGGCGCATCCGCCAATGGAAGCTCGCGACCTCGCGCGGGCTCTATGTCGCGGTGGCGCAATTCCTGTTCTACAGTTCGCTCGGCGCACTGGCTTTCGCCACCGCGACCTCGATCACCTATTCCAACGCTCTTTTCATGACCGCGCTGGCGGTGCCGATTCTCGGCGAGCGAGTCGGGATGCTCCGCTGGGCGGCGGTGCTGGTCGGGTTTGCGGGGGTGTTGATGGTGGTCGGGCCGTCAGGCGACGGGGTCCAATGGGTTGCGCTGGCACCGATGGGCGCGGCGTTCCTCTATGCGCTGGCGGGCGTTTCGGCGCGACTGTTTGACAGCGACGTGCCAAGCCCACTAGTCAATCTGTACTCCGTCGGGGTCGCGCTGATTGGATCCGTCGCTCTGGCGCTGGCGACCGGGGGGTTCTCGCCCATCCAGTCCTGGCAGGACCTCGTCTGGATCGTCGCGATGGGTGGGTTCGGTGGATCAGCCGTTCTGTGCCTGGTCATTTCCTATCGCATGACCGAGCAGAGCAACCTCGCGCCGTTCAGCTATTTCGGCATCCCGATGGCGTTTGTCCTTGGTTGGCTCTTCTTCGGTGAGGCGCCGTTCGGTGACCTCTTTCCCGGCGTTCTGCTGATCGTCGCGGGCGGGCTCCTGGTGATCTGGCGCGAGCGCCGGATGAAGGGCCGCTGATCAGACCACCACGGCCAGACGCTCCTGCTCGCCGACCCCGAAGACACGCTTGTAGCGCTCGATCTCCTCGGGCGGACCCATAGCCTTTTCGGGATTGTCCGACAGCTTGACCGTTGGCCGCCCGTTCGCAGCGACCGCCTTGCAGACCAGAGAGAACGGCGCCAACGCGTCATTCGGCACGAGTCCGCGGAAATCATTGGTCAGCAGCGTGCCCCAACCGAACGAGACGTTCACCCGGCCGTCAAAGCGGCGATGCAATTCGATGATCTTGTCCACGTCGAGCCCGTCGGAAAAGATGATCCGCTTGCTGCGCGGATCCTCGCCGCGCGCACGCCACCACGCGATGGCCGTTTCCGCTCCCTTGACCGGGTCGCCGCTGTCGATCCGGATACCCGTCCAACTGGTGAGCCAGTCCGGCGCGTTGTCCAGGAAGCCCTGGGTGCCGTAGGTGTCGGGCAGGATGATGTGCAGGTTGCCTTCGTGCTCGTCATGCCAGTCCGACAACACGTCATAGGGCGCCTGGGCCAGCTCGGCATCGCTTTCGGCCAGTGCGGCATAGACCATCGGCAGTTCATGCGCGTTGGTGCCGATCGCCTCGACCTCGCGGCGCATGGCGATCAGGCAATTCGAGGTCCCGGTGAAGTTCTTGCCCAGCCCCTCGCGCATCGCCTGCACGCACCAGTCCTGCCACATGAAGGAATGCCGCCGCCGGGTACCGAAATCGGCGATGCCGAGGGTCGGCAATTCGCGCAGCCGTTCGATCTTTTCCCAGACGCGTGTCATCGCGCGCGCGTAAAGCACTTGAAGTTCGAAGCGTCCCATCCGGTTCAGCACCGCCCGGCCGCGCAGTTCCATCAGGACCGCGAGCGCCGGAATTTCCCAGAGCATCACCTCGGGCCAGCTGCCTTCGAAGGTCAGTTCATACTGATCGCCGCGCCGTTCCAGGTGATAGGGCGGCAGGCGCAACGCCTCGAACCACTCCATGAAGTCGGGGCGGAACATCTGGCGCTTGCCATAGAAGGTGTTGCCGCGCAGCCAGGTACTTTCACCACGGCTGAGTCCGAGCGACCGGATGTGATCCAGCTGTTCGCGCAGTTCGGCTTCGTCGATCAGGTCGGCCAGCGGGATATGCGTCGATCGGTTGATCAGCGAAAACGTGACCTGGGTGTCCGGCTTGTTACGGAACACCGACTGGCACATCAGCAACTTGTAGAAATCCGTGTCGATCAAGGACCGGACAATTGGATCTATCTTCCATTTGTGGTTATAGACACGGGTCGCGATGTCCAAAGTCAGGCCCTCCGGTTTCCCCCGTTAGATCAAGGGCCGCCGCCCATGTCCAGCTATGCGCTCACAGCGTGATACCCGCCGCTTTCATCGCCGAGAGAGCCGCGTCGAGCGATCCGTCCAGATCGATTCCCCGGCAGGCTGCCAGATCGACGGTCACGTCAAAGCCAAGGCGCGCCGCGTCGAGCGCGGAATACTGCACGCAGAAATCCGTGGCGAGCCCGACCAACGTCAGGCGCGTGATCCCGCGCGTGCGCAGGTAGCCATCAAGCCCGGTGGGTGTGCTCCGATCGTTCTCGAAGAAGGCCGAATAACTGTCGATCTCGCGCCGGAAGCCCTTGCGAAGGATCAGGTCTCCGTCGACCCGAAGATCGGAATGGAACGCGGCGCCCGTGCTGCCCTGCACGCAATGATCGGGCCAGAGCACCTGCGCTCCATAGGGCATGTCGATCACCTCGTAGGGCGCGCGCCCCGCGTGGCTGCTCGCAAAGGAACTGTGGCCTGCGACATGCCAATCCTGTGTCAGGATCACCGCATCGAAGCGATCCATCATGGCGTTGATGACAGGCACGACCGCGTCACCTTCGGGGACCGCCAGCGCGCCGCCCGGGCAAAAATCGTTCTGCACGTCGATGACGATCAGGGCGTTGGTCATGGTGCTCTCCCTCCGGTGGCACATCCCTAGGCCAAGCCCATGTGGCGCGTCAATCCGGGCTCTTGCAAGGGCGCCATGCCAAGGCTAGATCGGCGCGCATGTACACGATCGCAGCGCTCTATCACTTTACCCGCTTCGCCGATCCGGCCGCGCTCAGAGGTCCACTCCGGGCGATGTGTGACGCAGGATCGGTCAAGGGTACGCTGCTGTTGGCGCCGGAGGGCATCAACGGAACGATCGCCGGCCCGCGGGCCGGGATCGACGCTGTGCTCGCCCATATCCGTTCCCTCCCCGGCTGCGCCGATCTCGAGTGGAAGGAAGCGACCTCTGACGAAGCGCCTTTCGGCAAGCTCAAGGTGCGCCTGAAGAAAGAGATCGTGACCATGGGGCAACCCGACGTCGACCCGATCGCCCGGGTCGGGCACTATGTCGAGCCTGCCGACTGGAATGACCTGATCGACAGTCCCGACGTTGCGGTCATCGACACCCGCAACGACTACGAGGTCGCCATCGGCAGCTTCGAAGGCGCCGTCGACCCCGAGACCGCCTCCTTCGGCGAGTTTCCCGCCTGGTGGGAGGCGAACAGGGACAGGTTCCACAACAAGCGGATCGCGATGTTCTGCACCGGCGGCATCCGCTGCGAAAAATCGACCAATTACCTGATCGGACAAGGGGTCGAGGAGGTGTATCACCTCAAGGGCGGCATCCTGAAATACCTTGAGGACGTGCCCGAGGAGGACAGCCGCTGGACAGGCTCCTGTTTCGTCTTCGACAACCGGGTGAGCGTCGGGCACGGGTTGAAGCAGGGTCCGCATGATCTGTGTCACGGCTGCCGCCGTCCGATCCTGCCCGAGGATCGCGCCCGCCCCGAATACGAGCATGGCGTGGCCTGCCACCAGTGTTTTGACGAGACGACCGAGGCCGACAAGGCCCGCTTCCGCGAACGCCAGCGCCAGATCGAACTGGCCCGGCAACGGGGCAAGCGTCACATCGGCTGATCCCCGGTCAGACCTTCACGGCAGGACCGTCCGGCTCAGGTCGCCACTGCGCGTGGCATCCGGGGACGTGTGCGCAGCAGCAGCATCAGCATGATCGCGATGTTCAGTCCGTTCCAGGCGATCCCGTTCAGGAAGGCCATCCGGTAGCTGCCGCTCAGGTCATAGATCCAGCCCGACATCCAGCCGCCGATCGCCATTCCCAGAATGGTCATCATCAGCACGAAGCCCACCCGCGCCCCGGCCTCCTTGGCCGGCATGTATTCGCGCACGACGACCGCGTAGCTCGGCACGATCCCGCCCTGCGACAGGCCGAAGATCGCACTGACGATATAAAGCGATACCAGCCCATCATAGGGCAGGTAGAGAAACAGCGCCGCGCATTGAAGGACAGAACCGATCAGCAGCGTCGCGACACCGCCCAACCGATCGGCCAGCAAACCCGAGATGATGCGGCTGACGACACCGCCCAGCAGCATCAGAGACAGCATCTCGGCCCCGACGGCGGGACCATAGCCCAGCCCGACGCAATAGGCGACGATATGCACCTGCGGCATCGACATCGCGATGCAGCAGGCGATTCCGGCAAGACCCAGGATGTACTGCAGCGCGCGCGGCGAAAACCCCGACCGTCGCGCCCGCAGGGCAGAGGCCGCCTCGGCCGCGCCGTGCGCGCTCAGCGGGACCCGGCGGCGCAAAAGGGCCGACAGAGGGATCAGAACCGCCAGCGTGATCACCGCCAGCGCAAGGTAGACCTGCCGCCAGCCGCTCTCGGCGAGCATATCCGCCAGAAGCGTCGGCCAGATCGCGCCCGACAGGTAATTGCCGCTCGCCACCAGCGCCACGGCGATCCCGCGCCGCCTGAGGAACCAGTGCGAGATATCTGCGATCAGCGGGCCGAACCCCACGGCCGTTCCCAGCCCCAGCAGCAGATGCGCCAGCGACAGCATCGTCATCGACGGCGCGAAGGTCGACAGCAGATACCCGGTCGCGATACCGACTGCGGCCCCATTCAGTGCCAGCGTGACACCGAAACGGTCCACGACGCGACCGATCAGAAGGTTGCCGAGTGCGAAGCCGACCATCGTCATCGTGTAGGGCAAAGACGCCTCGGCACGGCCAGCGCCGAACTCGGTCTCGACCGCCGGCATGATGACGATAACCGCCCACATTCCGACGTTTGCGACGGTGGCGATGGCCAGCGTCACCAGAAGCCTCAACCACGAGTATCGGCTGTCGTGAATCTCAGGCGGGGTCATTCGGTCAAGCCTCGCATTTGGCCCCGCAATCCGGTGGGTCGGCGCAGAGGATGGAGCCGTTGGTCGGGGAAGTCCAGATCGCGCGAAACGGTTTCTTCCGACGCCTGAACGCCCGGCCCTGCGATCAGGCGCGGGGCATACCACACACAGTCCCGCGCGCCATGGCCGGCACGGTCACGGCGTCCGGTCATACCAGCTTGCGGCACGCGCCGGCATCCGTTTACTCTGCCGTTACGAGCAGAGCGTGGCGAAAGGGGCAGGACTTGGCCGACGACACAGGAACGACGCAACCCGCTTTCGACGCGACCACAACACGCGAGGATCTCGAGGCGGCACTGACGCAGCCCGGCCTTCAGATTCCGCGAATCGACGCCGGAGGGCTAGTCTCGGTCCTGCTGCCCGAGGGCACCAGCATCGAACGGCCGTTCCTGTTCGACGGCGACCTGGTCCTGCTGCAGCCGGATGGCACCCTGCTCGTCCTTTCGGATCTGACCGGCAGTACCATCGTGATGCTGCCCGGCGGCACGCCAGTGCCCGGGCAACGTCTGCTGGATGCCGCCACGCCCGAAGACGCCTGGCAGGAGCTTCAGGACGTGGCCACCGTCCCGACGCATGTTCTGGTACATCCCGGCACCCCACTTGCCTCCGGCGAACAACAGCAGGTGCACCCGGGCGATCCGCTCATCGGCCTGCCCTACAATCCGCTCCTGCCCCCGACGGAATATATCCAACCCCTGCCCTACGACCGCCTCTACGATGGCAACGACGGCGGCACCCCGCCCGGATGGATCGATGTCAGATTGACGGCTCCGCTGCTCTATCTCGAAACCGATGGCGAGGTCACGGTCCGGTTCGCAGATCGCGTGCTGATCACGGACGGGCTGCTCGATGCCGGCCGTTTCGTCGAAACGGTCGAGATCACGGTCACCGGCCTGCCCGCCGGTGCCATCGCCAGCGACGGACAACTGATCGCGGCGGCGGACGGCAGCCAGGCTCTGGTCTTCTCGGGCAGCTACGCGGACTTCCAGTCGCTGACGCTGACCCTGCCCACGGATTTCTCGACCCAGAGCCGATCCGACCTGCCTGAAGGTCCGCTCTCGGTGTCAGTGCTCGCGCGCACGATCGAGGGCTACGAGGCGAACGATACGTTCCGCCTTGTGGTGCTGGCCGAGGGGGATGCCTGGATTGATGGGTCTCTGGTGGACGATGTTGCGGACGAGACGGATGCGGCGACGGGGTTGGTGCCGTCGGCGCTGCTGGTGCCTGAGGTGACGGATGCCGATGGGTCCGAGCGGCTGGAGTCGCTGCGGCTGACCATCGACGGGCTGCCGGCGGGCTCGACCGCGGCGAGCCTCGCGCTGATACTGCCCGCCGGGGCGAGCACGCGGTTCGAGACCGACCCCGCCACCGGCGCGGCGCGGCTGGTGATCGAGCTGACCGCCGCCGGCGTCGGCGACGTGGCGGCGGCCTACGACGCCATCCGCCTCGCCCTGCCGGCGGACTTCTCCACCACCAACCGCAACGACCTGTCGGACGGCGCGACCAGCCTCCCCCTCACCCTGCGGCTCGACATCCAGAGCGACGAGGACCGCGCCGCCACAACCGACACCCCCACAGACGGAACCGCAACCGCAACCCGTATCGTCGATGTCGACTTCAGCCCCGACATCACGCTTGGCGGTCCGCGGCTGGTAGTCGTCGCGGAGGATGGCGGCCAGGCGAACAGCAGCGTCGGCGTCATCGCCGATCTCGGGCTGCAGATCGCGATCACCGACCAGGACGGCTCGGAGACCGCCGACCCGTCCGACCCGCGTTTCGCCGCGACGGTCGAGGTGATCCTCGCCGGCCTGCCCGCGGGTGCGAGTGTGAACGTCGGCAGCCTGTCCATGCAGGCCAATGGCGGGGTCTGGACCGGCACCGTGGCCGAGGCGGAGGCGCTGGCGGTGACCCTGCCGGGCGATTATTCCGGCACCATCCTGAACCTGGTGACGGTGCGCACGCCCGAGGGCGAGAGGCAGTTCGTGCAGGGCCTGCGCGTGACGCCCGAGCCCGACGTGGATGTCAGCGGCGCGGTCGTGGCGCGCGAGACCGACGCCCCGGTCGAGGTCCTGCTCTCGGATTTCGTCGACCTGGTCGTGACCGATCCGTCCGAGACGCTGCTGGGGGTGGACGTGCGCCTGCCCGGCCTGCCGCCCGGAACCCAGGCGCTGGATGCGCAGGGCACCCCGGTCGGAAGCCTCGTGGATGCCGGCGACGGCACCTTCACCTTCGCGCTGGATTACGACGCGGCGAGCAGCGGCTTCGCGCTCTCCGATGTCCGGCTGGTCTTCCCGCAGGATTACTCCAGCACCAATCCGTCCGTCCAGTTGCGGGCCCAGCTCGACGTGACCACCGACCAGGGCCAGGCCACGGGCCAGGTGCCGCTGGTGATCTTCGCCGAGGGCGATGCCGAGATCACCGGCAACGGGCTGGCGCTGCAGGAGACCGACGCGCCGGTCCAGTTCCGTCTCGCCGACCATTTCCAACCGCGCGCGACCGATATCGACGGCTCCGAACAGGTGGTGCGGGTCGCGGTGGCCTTCGCGTCCCTGCCACAGGGGACGCTGATCTCGCGCGATGGCGGGCAGAGCTTCCGCCCGCTCTCGGAGGTGCCGAACTTCGTCGGCACCCTGGCCGAGTACGACCAGCTCGTGATCTCGCTGCCGACCGACTTCTCGACCGAGAACCCGCAGACCGACCTGGTGCTGCCGATCTCGGCGATCACCGACGAGGGCGGCTTCGCCTTCGCCGAGCAGACCATCACCGTGGCCTTCGAGCTCGACGTGGAGCTCGCCGCCCCGGCGCGGATCACCCTGCCCGAGGATGGCGACGGCGGCGACGGATCGGGCGTCACCGTCGACATGGCGATCGACGTGCGCGCCACAGATATCGACGGCTCCGAGGACACGACCGTCGTCCGGATCGACTTCACCGGCGTGCCCGACGGCACCGGTTTCTCGACCGGCAGCTACGACGCGGCGACCGGCCGCTGGAGCGGCAGCATGGCCCAGGCGCGTGACTTGGCGCTGCGCCTGCCGGGTGACTATTCGGGCCTGATCGAGGCCGAGATCGTCGCCCTCAGCCCCGAGGGGCAGACCTCGACACGGCAGGTGATCGAGATCACCGGTACCGGTGACATCGATCTCGACGTGGCCCCGATCACGCTGGTGGAGACCGACGCCGCGCTCACCGTCACCCCCGCCGCCAGCTGGCAGGTCGCGGTCAGCGACGGCGACGCGAACCAGCCGCCCGAGACCATCGACAGCGTGACCCTGTCTCTGACGAACCTGCCCGCCGGGATGGTGTTCCTCGGCGCGCCGCCGGCGACCATCGCCTACGATGCCGCGGCGGGCGGTGCTTTCACCTTCACCGGCACGCTGGCGCAATACCAGGCGCTGCAACTGCAGTTCCCGGCGGATTTCTCGACCGAGAGCCGCAATGACGGGCTGGGCGCGATCGACGGCACGCTGCGCGCCACCTCGACCGAGGACGCGGCCGGGCAGCAACTGCCGGTGCAGCTGACGATCGAGGCCGAGGGGGATGCCTGGATTGATGGGTCTCTGGTGGACGATGTTGCGGACGAGACGGATGCGGCGACGGGGTTGGTGCCGTCGGCGCTGCTGGTGCCTGAGGTGACGGATGCCGATGGGTCCGAGCGGCTGGAGTCGCTGCGGCTGACCATCGACGGGCTGCCGGCGGGCTCGACCGCGGCGAGCCTCGCGCTGGTGCTGCCCGCCGGGGCGAGCACGCGGTTCGAGACCGACCCCGCCACCGGCGCGGCGCGGCTGGTGATCGAGCTGACCGCCGCCGGCGTCGGCGACGTGGCGGCGGCCTACGACGCCATCCGCCTCGCCCTGCCGGCGGACTTCTCCACCACCAACCGCAACGACCTGTCGGACGGCGCGACCAGCCTCCCCCTCACCCTGCGGCTCGACATCCAGAGCGACGAGGACCGCGCCGCCACAACCGACACCCCCACAGACGGAACCGCAACCGCAACCCGTATCGTCGACGTCGCAGCAGAGGGCGACCTTTCCACAAGCGGGTCGGGACGGATCGAGCTGACCGAGAACGACGCCCCGAACGATCCGGATGGCGACCAGACCGCACAGGCTCCGCTGGAGTTTCGCCCGATCGATGCGGTGCAGGGTGCCGCCACGGACGCCGATGGCTCCGAAGCGGTCGCAGAGGTCGATGTGACGGTCTCGGGTCTGCCAACGGGCACGCAATACTCGCTGGATGGCGGTCAGAGCTTCGTTGCGGTTCAAGGTGCGACCGCGACCCTGACGGGCTTGAGTGCGGCACAATACGCTCAGCTCGTTTTCCGCCTGCCGGACGATTACGCGACCGTTGCCGACATCGTGGGCACCGTGCGTTTCGTCACCGACGAAGCGATCCTTTCCGGGGAGGTCGATCAGGACGCCACGGACGGGATCGAGACGGTGCCCTTCACGGTGTCGGTCGTCTCGGAACAAGATATCGAGATCACGACCGCGGACATCACCGTGATCGAAGACCTGGGCCAGGTCATTCCGCTGGGACTGGATGCGGTGGTAACGGATATCGATGGATCGGAATCGATTACGGGTATCAACGTCACATTCGATGGACTGCCTGCGGGCGATACGACTCTGACGGACGGCACGATCCTGACCGGCCCATCGGCGACATGGACCGGCGACGACGCGAGTTTGCGTGCGCTCGGCGTGCAGAGCTTTCCGCAGCATTTTTCGGGCGTCATCGACATCGCGGTCAAGATCGTCACGGACGAAGGCGCAACCGCCGGGGCAACCGAACGGATGCAGCTGAACGTCACGCCCGTGGCCGAACCAACCATCGCGCTCTCGGTTGACACAGGCGAAGCGGGCGTCGACGGCACGGCTCCCGACCAGTTCATCGTGGACGAGGACGGCTCGTTCCTGCTGCAGATCTCGGCACAGACACCGGACCGAGACGGTTCGGAAGACTTGACCGAAATCGTGATCGACAACCTGCCGGCGGGCTGGGTGCCGACGTCAGGCGGAACCGTCGATCTGTCACTGTTCGAAAGCGGCGCCGGACTTGTCCAGAGCGCGACGCTCAGCGGTACGCGACTGACGATCACGTTGAATGATGGAGTGCAGGTGTTCGACGCTGCGCTGCGCGTTGTGCCGCTGCCCGACGACGACCGCGACGTGGAAACGATCGTCGGGAACGACCTTTTGGCCACGGTCACGGCGCTGGACACGGCAACCGGACTGGCCTCCGATATCGCGACAGATGTCTATGGAATCGATGTCAACGTCGACGCCATCGTCGATCCGCTGCAACTGGTCGTCGCGGACGGTACGACCGATGAAAGCTGGAACGGTGCGCAGCTGATCGGACTGGGCATCACAGATATCGGTCTGACCGATACGGATGGATCGGAGACGATCACCGGGCTGGACCTGACGCTCGACATCGCGACGGCGAGCACAGCGTTTGACGCATCCGATCCGGCCCAGTTCATTCTGCAGGTCAGCGACCCGTCGCTGGCTGGTTTCGTGACCATCACCGACACCGGATCGACCAGCGATACGGCGCGCTATCGTATCGAACCGGCGGGGGGCGCCTCTTCAGATCAATTTTCGCAGGCGATCGAGGCGTTGGAATTCCAGGTGCCCGATCGCTTCAGCGGTGTGGTAGAGATCGACGGCACCATCACCTGGAACGAGACACGCACCGGCGACGTCGAGAACGACACCAGCGACAATTTCGCCACGCAGGATTTCCAGATCACGCAGACCATCGCGCCCCGGGCCGAGGCGGAACTCGCCGCGTCGGTCTTCGTGCTGGCGGCGGACGAGGTCGCGAGCGGCAGCCTCACGGAAGTTTCCGCAACGATCAGGAACGGCAGCATCGCGGCGAGCGACATCCTGACCCTTCTGGAAAGTACCGCGGACGGCTCGGGTCCAGGCCAGGTTCAGAGCTTTGTCGGGCTGCAGGCGACCACCCCGGACGTCGACGGCTCGGAAGCGCTTGAAACCCTGGTGATCTCGAACGTGCCGTCCGCCTGGATATCGGCCAACGTGGCCGGCGGAGATATCCAGCAGGCAGCATTCTTTTCGCAGGATGGCAGCGCACCGCTTGATGCTTCGGAATGGGCCAAACTGGCGAGCGCGACCTATGACGACGCCACGGGCGAGGTCACTCTGACCTTCACGCCCGGCGTCACCGATTTCGCTGCTGCGCTTCAACTCACCCCCAGCCTCTACGAGGATTACGACATCGACCGCGCAGCGGGCGATCCCTTCACATCGGCCGGTGACTTCTTCGGCGAGGACCTCAAGATCGAGGTATCGGTGCGCGATGACAATACGGCGCAGACCGCCACCGAGACGGCCGATGCGACGTTCGACGTGGATGTGGATCCGGTCAACAACATCGCAGAGATCCTCTCGGTACCCGTCGGCAACGAGCAGGTCATCGACGATGCCGGCGGTGTTTGGCAAATACCATTCAGCCCGACGATCGAGGATGTCGACGGCAGCGAGACGATCACCGCCGTCATTCTGAGCAATGTGCCGAGCGTGATCGCGATCTATGCCGAAGATCCGAACGATCCCAGCGGCCCCAAGATTCCGGCGCTTCTGACTGAAGTCGACAGTCCTCCCGGCTTCAACACCTGGAGCCTCGAACTGGGGCAATGGCAGACTGCAGAGGCACGGGGCATCCCGACGCATTTCGCGGGCGACACTCAGATCGTGATCGAGGTCGTCACGACAGAATCCGATGGCGGCAACACGCGGGTCACGACCCTGCCGGAAACGCTCAGGATCGAACCCGTCGCAGACGGGGGCACACCCACGGAAATCGGGGTGACGGACGAGGATGTCGCGGTTCAACTGACACTGGACGGCAACATCATCGACAACACGGGGAATTCGCCGGGATCGCCCGAGGCAATTCTGGATTTTGTCACCATCACCGGCATCGGCCCGGACGCCTTTGGGCGGGTGCCGCGCTTTTTTGATGGCCAACCCGAACCGGATACGGCCAACCCCGGGCAATATCTGAACGAAGTGGTGCCCAATGCGAGCGGCACGCTGCGGCTGTTGCCGGCGGTTGCGGAGAACCTCTGGATTCTGCCGGGACAGGACAGCAACGACGACATCCAGCTCGATATCAGGGTCGTCTATTTCGAAACCATACAGCCCAGCGAAACGAAGGTCGGCACTGGAACGCTGACCGTTTCGCTGACCGGTATCGCTGACGAACCGTTGGTCACCGTGCAGATCGCCGACCCTGACAGCGATCCTTCCAGCACGATTTCGGATGCGGATATCAACGCGATCTACCGCCCCGGCGACGTCCAGGACGGCACGCCGAATGCCGACCGGGTCTATGGCTATGCCGGCACGGACACGTCGCCCTTCGAACTCGACATGCGGGTGGCCGACGATTTCCTGCGCAGCGGGGTGATCGATTCGGCGCAGATGTTCGCCGCTGCCGACCCCCTCTCGGGCACAATGTCCGAGATGATGTTCGCAGGGCAATTAGACGGCTCCGAAACGCTCTACTTTCTCATCACCGGCGTCGATCCGTCCGTCACGTTCCTCGGCGCGAACCCGGTCGATGCGAGCGGCGAATCCTACCTGGTCGAGGCCAGTCAGCTCGACAGCCTGCAATTCGTGCCCAACGGCGTGTCCGATGTCACCTACTACGACATGGTGTTCAACGCGATCGTCGTCGAGGACGACGCGGACCTGAGCGGCCTGACCGGCGCCACCGCCGAGGACCGCCTGCAGGAAATCGACGCGCTGCCCGGCGGGTCGGTCGTCAGCCGGGATTTCACGATCGTGGTCCTGCCAGACGGCGGCCCCGGACCCGACAATTGCACACCCGATCAGGACCTGCCCATCCCGGTGCTGGAACTGATCGGCAGCGGCGACGAGGACACGCAGATCGCGCTGACCGTGAAGCTGGTTCCGTCGCCGCCCTATGACAGCATCGACGACCTCAGCAGCCTGCCCAACGGCGTGGTGGGTGACTTCGGTCTGGCGATCGAACTGCCGCCCGGAGCTTCGATAACGTCGACTGTGCCCGGCGCGGTGCTGTTCGACCCGGTCACCTCGACCTGGGTGATCGACCTCGCCGCACTCGGCACGGATCCGAACGACCCGACGCAGACCGCCGAGCAATTGCTGTTCACGCCGCCGCCGCATCAATCCAGCCCCGTCAACCCCTTCGATCCGAACGATACCTTCGGGCCGGACGATCCCTATGACAGCCTGGATTCGCTGACCTACAACGCGATCCTCAACAACATCACCTGCGGCACGGTCAAACAGGCCTCGGGTGATTTCTCGATCACGATCAACCCGGTCGTGGACGGACCACTCTTGGGTCTGATCGGAAGCACCGACAGCTTTTTCGAGGATACCGAATTCGCGCTGCGCATCCGCGTCGACGGGGTGGATGGCGGCGAGCAACTGGATGGCGATGTTCTGGTCACTTTCGACACGGCGTCCTTCGGACAACTGCTCGACGCCTCGGGAAATACGCTGACCGGGATGGATAACGGCAATGGCCAGATCGAATTCTCGGTGCCAGAATCCCAGCTGTCCTTGCTGCGCCTGATACCGGCTGAACACTACAGCGGCCCACTCGACGTTACGGTGACGGCGACTAGCGAGGATATCGACGGATCCAAGAAGACCTCCTCGATCACGCAGACGCTGAATGTGATCGCTGTGGCCGATACCCCGTTCATCGACTTCGACACCACAGTGCTCGACCCAGACACCGGCCAGCCGTTTGTGGACCTGACAGGCCCGGTGCCGGTTATCACTGCGATCGAGGACATTCCCTTCACCCTCGGCACGGTCATCGACGCCGACAGCCCCGACCAGGACGGCTCGGAAACCGTCACGATCGTTCTGTCCGGGGTTCCCGACTTCCTGACCGTGTCAGGCCCGTCGGGACCCGGCCTGATCGACAATGGCGACGGCTCCTTCACGATTTCCAGCAGCGTCTTTCCGCAGATCTCGCTGGTTCTGAACGATGAACACGCGCGCCTGCCGGATTCGCTCGATCCATCTTTGCCGTCCGAAATTCGGCTGACACTCGCCGTCAACACGCTGGAATTGTCCAATTCGGACGGGGCCGACTTCAGCACCGACTTCATCCTGAAGGTTCGCCCCGACGCCGACATGCCGATCCTTTCGGCGGAAGCGATCCCGACCACGGGGGTCGAGGACGACCCGACCGAATTCATACTCGAGCTTGTCGGCACGACCCCGGACCGGCACGAAACGATCGACTTCGAGGTGGTCGTGCCTGCAGGCGGCAGCCTGTTGATCGACGGCGTGGTGCAAACGCCGGTCGGAGGCGTGGTGACCATCCCAGGAGGGGTGGGCGCGGTGAACCCATCGACCGGCAACACGTTCCAGCCACCATCGACGGTTTCCTTCCTGCCGCCGCCGGATTTCGGTGGCGATGTGACATTGACCGTCACTGCCATCACGACGGATGCCGATGGCATCTTCACCGATACCGCGCGCTCGACGCCCTCGGATGTTGTGCTGCAGATCACCCCGGCGCCCGACCTCGTGCTCGACGTGATCGATGCAGATGTGGAGCTTGACGAGACCGACGCACCTGTGGACTATCTCCCGTCCGGCGATTTCGACATCCAGGTGACCGATGTGGACGGGTCCGAAACCGTGGATTCCGTGCGATACGTGATCAACGGCGTCCCTGATGGCACCACCTATCAAGTCGGCGCCGGCGCATCGGTCCCGGTCTCCGGCATGCTCGACTTCACCGGCACGCTGGCCGATTTCCAGGCCCTGACCGTCACGTTCCCGACCGATTTCGCCACCAACGGCACGCCGCTTGACGGAACGATCGATGTCACGACCAACGAGGGCGGCAACGAGACGGGGAATTTCACCATTGCCCTTTCGGGCGAGCTGGATCTGAACGTCAACGTCGATGTGCAGCCCGATGCCGTGCCCCAGACCGGCACGCCGATCGTGGTGGAGTTCGGCATCGATGCGCAGGTCACCGACACCCAGGCGTCCCCCTCCGAAACACTCGATGAAGTCGTGGTCCAGTTCGATCAGCTCCCCCCGAGCGGGACGACGGCGTCGGCTGGCACGCTCTCGGGCGACCGCCTGACCCTGACGCGCGGCACGCAGAGCGCAGCAGAGTTCGCGCTCCTTGTGGCGGCCCTGTCGATCACCCTTCCGGGCAGTTTCGCAGACGAGTTGACCGGAACGATCACGGTCGCCACGAACCACGGCCTGTCGCCCGCCGAAACCTTCACCATCTCGGTCAACGCGCAACCGGATGTGTCGGGGCCGGTCGATATCCGCTCGACCGAGCCGCAGTTCACGATCCTGTTCGATGATCTTCTGGTCAACGCCAGCGATCCCGATCAGCCCCTGACCGTACAGAACATCACTTCCAACGACCCGGATGTCGCCCTGACCATCCTGGCCGACCGAGTCGAAGTGGAGGTGCCCGATGCCTATGTCGGCACGCCGATCCTGAGCTACGAGATCGTCGACAGCGGCATCGGCCCGGCGGTCAGCCAGGCCACGGCCAATCTCGATATCAATACGCTGCAGATGGAAGCGTCGGGCAGCGTGACGAATCCCGATGGCCAGACCCGCGACCGCATGGATGACGTCACCGGAGCGCCGGGTGGGACCGATACCGCAAAGGCAACCGGTGGCAACGACGCGGTGATCCTCGACGCGACCACCCCCTATGTCGATATCGAGGCCTTCGACATGCTGGGCGGCGACGATTATGTCGACCTGTCAGGCGCGGCTTCGGGCTTTTCGGTGGACCTCGGCGATGGCGATGACATCGTGCTGGGTGGCGACAGCGACGATGTCCTGACAGGCGGCGCGGGCGCGGATACGCTGACCGGCGGGTTGGGCCAAGACGTGTTCCGGATCACCGATCTGGCCGATGCCGACACGATTCTCGATTTCGAATCGCCCACCCTGCCCGCAGGCGCCGACGGTGATCAGATCGACCTGAGCGACCTGGTCGCCCTGTTGCCCGGGGAAACACTCGCGGATCATGTGGGCTATGACAATTCCACGGGCCTTCTGAGCGTCGACGGCACCGCGGCGGCCTCAGTCGGCGCGATGGGCGGCGGGATCGCCGATGCAGTCGAGGTGATCTTCACCAACGCCACCGGAGCGCAGGAAACAGCGGTCATCTGACCGGCGTGCGAGCGTTCAGCGCTCGCGCATCGCCTCCAGCCGCGCCTTGCGGAAGGGTTTGAGCAGATAGTCCAGCACCGTGCGTTCGCCGGTGCGGATATCCACCGATGCGACCATACCGGGGCGAATCTCGTGCACCTCGCCGCCGTGGGTCAGGCTGTTGGTCTCGGTCTCCACGATGATCGGGAAATAGATCTGACCGGTCGCCTCGTCCTGCTCGGCGTCGGCGCCGATCCGCACCACGCGCCCGTCCAGCGCGCCGTAAACGGTAAAATCGAACGAGGTCAACTTCACGGATGCCGGCAGATCCGGACGGATGAAGGCCACGTCCTCGGGCCGCACGCGCGCCTCGACCTGCAGGCGGTCATCCAGCGGCACGATCCGCAGAACCTCTTCGCCGGGCGAGATCACCGCGCCGACCGTGTGGACATTCAGCATCGAAACGACGCCGTTCACCGGCGCCCGCAGCGCGGTCCGCGACACCACGTCCGACGCCCCCTTTAGGCTTTCGGCGATGATGCTGAGCTGGTTGAGCGTGTCCGAGCGTTCGACGCTGATTTCGGCGCGACGCTGCAATTCCGCTTCGGTGAGGCGGGCTTCGGCCTCGGTCAGAGCCGCGCGGGCCCGGTCACGCCGCCCGATCAGTGAATCCTGCTCCTGCCGCTTGGTGGACAGCTCGCGTTCCAACGGCAGGATCTGGGCGCGCGGGATCACACCGCTGTCGCTCTTCAAGGCGATTTCCTCTTCCAGCAGCACGAGACCTTCTGCAATGCGTTCGATCCCGGTATCAAGTTCATTGATCTCGAGCTGGCGCTGGCGGGCCTGTGCCTCGAGCACCGCGCGCTGGCCGAAATAGGACGCGACGCGGCTGTCGAAGATCGCGGTTTCCCGCAACGCCAGAGGGCTGGTCGCGTCGATGCCGACGGCGGTGAAGTCCACCGTGTCGCGCCCTTCCATCTCGGCTTCCAAGCGCAGGCTGCGGGCCTGCAACGCTTGCTCCTGGGCCCGCAATTCTCCGAGACTGGCGGCAGATCCGGTATCGTCGATCCGCGCCAGCACCTGCCCGGCGTCGACAGCATCGCCCTCCCGCACGAGGATCTCGCGAATGATACCGCCTTCCAGGCTTTCCACGGTGCGCGCCTGTCCGGAGGGCACGACGCGCCCGTCCGCGCGGGCGATCTCCTCGATACGGGCCTGTGCGGCCCAGATCACGGCGACGAAGATCAGCAGGACGATCAGCAGCAGGAACAGGGTGGTTCCCGTCCCGCTGCGCCGCAATCCAGCCGCCTCGCGGCCCGAGACGAAATCGCGCAATTCCCAATCCTGCGCGCTCATGGTTTGGTTCCTTCGTTCGGGGTCGCGAGCGCTGTCATCACCTCGGACCGCGGACCGTCTCGCGTCACGCGCCCGCCCTCGACCAGCATCACCCGGTCGACGAGGTCCAGCAGACCCTTGCGATGTGTCGAAACGATCAACGTCATCGGACGTTCGGCCAGGACACGTGCCAGCCGTTGCACGAATTGCCGCTCCGAGCGCGTGTCCATCGCCGAGGTCGGCTCGTCCAGCACCAGGATCCGCGGTTCCGGCAGAAGTGCGCGCGCCAAGGCCACCATTTGCCGCTGCCCGCCCGACAGGTTGCGCCCGCGTTCGCTGATCGGCATCGAAAAGCCATTGGGATGGGCCGCTGCGAGCCGATCAACGCCGGTCAGTCGCGCGACACGCAGAACGTCCTCGACCGTCGCTTGCGGCGCGCCGAAGGCAATGTTCTCGGCCAGAGTGCCGGAAAACAGCACCGCCTCCTGCGGAACGAACTGCACGTCGCGGCGCAGGTTGGCGGGGCTGAGTTGCCCGGCGTTCAGACCGTCAAGCAGCACCAACCCGGATGAGGGTGCCCACAGCCCGCCGATCAGACGCACGAGGCTGGTCTTGCCGGCACCGACCGGCCCGATCACACCGACGCGAGCACCGCCGGGGATGTCGAAACTGGCCTCGGACAGGCTGGGCTGCTGCGCGCCTGGATAGGTCAGCGAGACAGCCTCAAAACGAACCGCGCCCTCTGACAGCCTGGCATTCAAGCCCTGACCCGGTCGCGCCTTGTCGGAGGCCTGCGCCATGAGGGTGTTCAGGCTGCGCAGGGTCGACATGGCAAAGCTCGCACGCACGAACAGGCCCGCCAGGGCCGCCGTTGGTGCCATGGCGCGCCCCGACAGGATCATCGCCGCGATCACCGCGCCCATCGTGATACGTCCCTCGAGCGCAAGATAAACCCCGATGACAACGATCCCCACCGACGACAATTGCTGTGCCAGCGCCGTCGCGGTGGTGGCGAAGGTGGCAAGCTTACGGCTGCGATCCTGCACCCGCGCGGTTTCGGCGACCTGTCGTTCCCACCGGGCCTGCATGCGGCCCTGACCGGCCACGGCCTTTAGCGTTTCGAGATCGGACAGCGCCTCGACCGCCACCGCGTTCTTGACGCCCGTCATCTGCCGGTCGCTGACGGACGCGCGCCGCAACGGTCCGAGGATCAGCACCCCCATGAACAGGACCACCGCCAGTGCGATCGCCGGCGGCCAGGCCAGTGGGCCACCCAGATAAGCGATGACCGCAATGAACAGGACGCTGAAACAGAGATCGGTCAGGGTCGCGAGAGTCTGCGAGGAAAAGAAGTCGCGAACCTGTTCGTAATCCTTGAGCGTGTTGACCAATGCGCCGGTCGTCTGCATCTCGGAATCCAGACGCAAGTCCGAAACATGGCGGAAGATCTCGGAGGAAACGGCCTGATCGACCCGGCGGCTGACCGCGTCGATGACGTTCGCCCGCAACCACTTGAGCGCCGTGTCGAACACGAGCGCAAGGGCGACTCCCGCCACCAGCGACCACAGCGTGACGATGGCGGCCGTCGGAAAAACCCTGTCATAGACATTCATCGTGAAAATCGGCGTGGCCAAGGCAAGGAGGTTCACGGCGACCGAGGCCAGCATGACCTGCAGGTAGTCCGGCCAGAAGCGGCTGGCGATGCTCCAGTACCAATGGCGCAGGGCGGAAACATCGTCTGGCTGCGCCTCGACAGTGGCCTCGGCCCGCAGGATCAGGGCGTGTCCGGCGTAGCTGTCGCGCAAGGTTTCAAGCGGCACATCCAGTGGCTGGTCCGATCGCTCCGGCCATAGCAGCCTTGCACTTGTGTCATCGCGCGACAGCAGAACACAGGCATCGCGCCCGTTCAGAAACAGCAGCGCCGGCAGTGCAGCTTCGGGCAGATCGTACAGCGCCTGACGGGACAGATGGGCGCGGACGCCCTGCATTTGTGCTGCCTTGACGGCGAGTTCCGGGGTCAGGCGGCCATCTGCCGGCAGGGGAAGACCGGCCAGCAGGGTGTCGGTGCCGATGTCGCGCCCGGTTTGCTGCAACGCCAGCGAAAGCGATGCGGCCAAAGGATCGCGCGGGGCGTTCGCCAGTTGCCAGTCGTTCGACGCCTTGGCCCGCAGAAGGCGGGGCTTGGCACGGGGCGCGTCCGCAGCGCCAGGTTCACTATCCGGAGCGGGACGGCTCACCGGACTGATCTGCGCCAGTCCCGAAAGCTGCCTGCGTCGAACTGGCTCTCGTCACCGAGGCTGTCCAGCGGTGGCGCACCCAATTGGTCGCGGGCATAGGCGCGGGCATCTTCGGGCGGCTCGATCCCCAGTGTCGGCAGCAGGACACCGGCGGACGCCAGCAGCCGATACTTGACGTAGGTCTCGAGCGACTGGGCGTTGATCAGGTTGGCCTCGGCCTGAAACAGCGCGTTCTGCGTGTTCAGAAGGTCGAGAAGCGACCGCTGGCCAACTTCGAATTCGCGTTCATAGCTGTCCAGCAGCCGGCGCGAGAGCTCGGCCTGCGCCCGAATGGTGGTGAGCCGGCGCTGCGCGGATTGCAGGGTGGCCCAGCTCTGGCGGACTTCATGTTCGACCAGCCGGGTCCGGTGCAGCAAGTGAGCGCGGCTCTCGTTCACTCGCCGTGCCTGCTCCTGACGTTCCGCGCGCTTCATCTTGCCCTGGAATTCATAGCGCAGCATCAGGCCGACCCGCGCGTCCCTGCGGTCGCCCTCGAACCCGCCCACATTTTCACCGATGCGGCCATCCGCCTCGAGATGCAGGGTCGGGAGCTGGTTGGCATCGACACTGCGCGCCAGCGCTTCGGCGGAACCGACATCGGATTGGGCGAACATGATCGTCGGGCTGCGGGCCCGTGCCGTGGCGACCGCCGCATCGATCGTGGCCGGAACCGCGCTGCCCAATACCGGCACACGGTCGAGCCCCGTGGGTTCGACACCAACGGTCGCCAGAAAGAGCAGCTTGGAATCCTCGAGATTGTACTCGAAATCGAGCACCGTGTCTCGCGCCACCACAAGCCGTTCTTCGGCTTGCTGCAGATCACCCAGCCCGACCACCTGTGTATCGAACCCGTTGCGAATCCGATCCAGCATCTTGCTGTGGTAGTCGGCGTTGCTCCGCGCCAACGCCAGCAGCGCCTGGCCGCGGAGAACGTCGGAATAGAGCCGCACCGCCTCCAATGACAGCACCTCGGACCGCTCGAGCACGCGGTAGGCGGCGGCATCTATGCGATAGGCCTGGCGCTCGATCTCGGAGCGGGTCTGGTAGCCATCGAACAGCATCTGCGAGACCCGCGCCGACAGCTCGTAGCCGTCGATCGTGCTGCGTGCCGACGACAGGTCCGGCGTGGCCGTTCCAAGGTTGCGGCTGGCCCCTGCCCACCCTTCCAGGATCACGCGGGGCGCACGCAGGCTGCGAGCCTGTTCCAGCTCGAACTCGATGGCCTGCTTGTTGGCCTCGGCCGCCTGGATTTCCGGATTTGTCTCAAGGATGTAGTAGATCGCGTCCTGCACCGTGAGCGCCTGCGCGCCGCCAATCGGAAACAGGCATGCAAGGGCCGTCACCCACCTGAGGCCAAAGTGTCGCAATAGTTCGCTCCAAGAGTGTCACGCGTCGTTTCGCGTCATTCTTCGTGAGCCCGGCAACGGGTGTCAATGGCACGAGCGCGTTTTGCGGGGAAAGTTGCCCAACCGTTTCAATCGCTGGCTGAGCCCTTGTCTAAGCCTTGTCTTTCCGGCCACGGCGGTGGCAAGGTACTCAAGACGAGAATAAATCGGAGGCTGACGTGTTTCGGTCATCTTGCGCGACAATCGCCACCCTCTTGCTCCTGTTGCTGGTCCCGCTCGCAGCTTCGGCCCAGACATTGGGAACGGTGAATTTCGATTTCGATTCAGATCGGCTCGACGCGACCGCACAGGCGGAAGTCGCGCGTATCGCCGAGCAGTTGAAGGCCAACCCCAGCTACCGCCCCACGGTCGTGGTCGGCTATACCGACGCGGTCGGGTCCGCAGGCTACAATGACGGGCTTGGTTTGCGCCGGGCGCAGCGCGTCGCGCTGGCGCTCGAAGCTGCGGGCGTTCCCGTGGACCGGATCGGCACGATCCGCAGCCGTGGAGAAAATGAACTGCTGGTCGCCGTGACGACGCCAGAACGCCAGAACCGCCGTGTGACGGTCACTCTCGACGACATCCTCGCCGCCTGTCGCAGCTATCGGCAGGTTCCCCTTGCCGCGGACGACATCGGCAACGCCTTGCAGACCGACCTCGCGGCCCGGCTGCAGGAAGCTGCGCGTGAGTATCAGACGCTCACGGCAACCGGCGGCAACGGCGCGGCGTTCCAGATGGCTGGTGCCGCGCGCGAGGATTGCGGACAAGCGGTCGGGTACAACGACGACTCGGTTCGCAAGGTCGAATACGCCAAGCGCTGCTTCTGCAACTCGGCCCGGATGCAGGTGGCTCTGGGCAAGATCCCACCGCCGAACTGATCGGACGCTTCTGGATCAGAGATCCTTGAGCCAGAAGTAGAGATACGCCGCCGGCATGATCAGGCGGCGCAGGCGGCCCATCGGAAACCGACCCATCGGCGACGACATGAGATCCGGATAGGGAAGTTCGAGCCTGCGCGACAGGGCCAGTTCGGACAGAAGCTTGCCGGAATAGCTTCCCATTGCGACACCGTTGCCATGATAGGCAAGCCCCGCGAAGGCGCCTGTCAGGCCGGGTACCGGACCGACGAACGGCACCCTGTTGCGCGCCAGGCAGACCATCCCCGACCATTGATGCGGCGACGGAACATCGCGCCAGGCCGGGAACATCCGTTCGAAGTCCTGCCGTGTGCGGCGGCGTGCGCGCCGTTCCGCGTCAGGCGAGGCCATCAGCCCGCCCCGCATGCCGAACAGGAATCGCCGATCGGGCATCAGCCGGAAATAGTGCAGCAGGTTGCGCGTGTCATAGGCCATCTGATCGCTGCTCCAACCTTGGGCGGCGATCTCGTCCTCCGTCAGAGGACGCGTGACCAGCACGTTGGACTGGCTCGGCAGGTAGCGCCCGGAGAGCCAGTCGGGCATGTCGTCGCTGGAGTATCCGTTGGTTGCGATCAGCACCTTTTCGGCGCGCAAACGGCCTTGCGGCGTCGTGAGCGTGAAGCCCTTCGCACTCTGCTCGAGACGCTCGACGCGGCTGTCGCGGAACAGGCGCGCGCCCGCCGCCTGCGCCGCCGCCGCAAGACCGAAAAGGTATTTCCGCGGGTTGAGTCCAAAGCCGACCGGAGTCGTCAAGGCGCCGTGAAACGGACCGTTCAGCCCATGCGCCGCAAGCTCGGATTTCTCGATCAGTCCGGGTGCCTGACCCGTTTCCCTGGCGAGGGCATCGGCTTCCTTGCGAAACCTGTCCATGTCCGAAGGACGATGCGCGAGTTGCGTCTCGCCACGGGAATGGGTGTCGGCCTCGATCTCCAGACGGTCGATCAGGTCGGCCACAAGTCCGACCGCCTCGATTTCAGCGTGGCGATAGGCGCGCGCCTGTTCCAGCCCATAGGTCCGGCGCAGTGTTTCATCATCGATCTTGGCCCCGCCGAGACAGCAGAACCCGCCATTGCGCCCCGATGCGCCCCAGCCGGGTGTCTCGGCTTCCAGAACCACGACATCAAGGCCGGCCTCGGCCAAATGCAGGGCTGCCGACACCCCGGTGAACCCGGCGCCGATGATCGCCACATCGGCCCGTATCGCTTCCTGCAGGACAGGCCAGTCGGGCGTGTCGATGGTTTCATCCCACCAGCAGCCCTGCCGCGGGCCCGCCCCATAGGCGAAGTCCGAAAAGATCCGCTTCATTGAGCGCGAACGGCGAGCTGTTCCTCCTTGCGCTGACGCACAAGGTTCTGTTTCGAAATTAGCGACGCGGTGATCACGCCGACGGTCACGATCCCGATCATGATCGTTGAAAGCGCGTTGATCTCGGGGCTGACCCCGAGCCGCACGGCTGAGAAGATCTTGATCGGCAGGGTGGTGGCCGATGGCCCGGTCGTGAAGGAGGCGATCACGAGATCGTCCAAGGACAGTGTGAATGCGAGCAACCAGCCGGAGATCACGGCAGGTGCGATGATCGGCAGGGTCACGAGGCGGAACGCGTCCATCGGTGAGCAGCCGAGATCGAGCGCGGCCTCCTCCAGCGAACGATCGAAGGTGACGAGCCGCGACGAGACGACGACGGAGACATAGCACATCGAAAAGGTCGTATGCGCCAGAACGACCGTCAGAACTCCCCGGTCAAGTCCAATGCCGATGAAGAGCAGCAACAGCGAGAGACCCGTGATGACTTCGGGCATGACCAATGGCGCATAGATCATGCCGGAAAACAGCGTCCGCCCCATGAAACGCCCGCCGCGCACCAGCACGTAGGCGGCCATTGTCCCGAGCACGGTCGCCAGCGTCGAGGAAAAGACCGCGACCTTCAGCGTGACCCAGGCCGCGTTGAGAAACGCCTCGTTCCGGAACAGCTCGCCGTACCACTGCGTCGAGAACCCGGCCCAGACGGTGACCAGCTTGCTCTCGTTGAAGCTGAAGATCACCAGGATGATCATCGGGATGTAGAGAAAGGCGAAGCCGAAGGTCAGCGACACCACGTTGAACCAGCTCAGACGCATCATTGCTCTGCCTCCGCCTGTTTCTGCTGGTTGCGCTGGAACAGCACGATCGGGATCACCAGGATCAGCAACAGAACCACGGCGACAGCAGACGCTACAGGCCAGTCACGGTTGGAGAAGAACTCCTCCCACAGCACCTTGCCGATCATCAGCGTGCCCGACCCACCCAGAAGCGACGGGATGACGAATTCGCCGAGCGCGGGAATGAAGACGAGGAAACACCCGGCGATCATGCCGTTCCGGCTGAGCGGAATGGTCACCAACCAAAAAGCCAGCAGGCGCGAACAGCCGAGGTCCTCAGCCGCCTCGATCAGCGACCCGTCCATCCGGTCGAGTGCCGCATAGATCGGCAGGATCATGAAGGGCAGGTACGTGTAGACGATCCCGATATACACCGCGATATTGGTGTTGAGGATCGTCAGCGGTTCGCTGATCAGCCCGGTCCAGAGCAGGAACTGGTTCAGGAAACCCTCGTTGCTGAGAATGCCCATCCAGGCATAGACCCGGATCAGAAAGCTGGTCCAGAACGGCAGGATCACCAGCATCATCAGGGTCGGGCGCCATTCCTCGGGCGCACGGGCCATGCCGTAGGCGATGGGGTAGCCGATCAGCAGCGTGAAAGCGGTGGAAAGCAGCGCGATCTGCAGGCTGCTGAGATAGGCTTTCCAGTAGAGGTCGTCCTGCGTGAGCCAGACGAAATTCTCGAAATCCAGCTCGCGGAAGAAGGCCCCGATGTCGGACCAATCGAACGTCGGCGTATAGGGCGGGATCGCCAGCGCCGTGTCCGAGAGGGAAATCTTCAGAACGATGACGAACGGAATTAGAAACAGAAGCAGCAACCAGACATAGGGCACTGCTATGAGAGCGAAACGGCGCATCACTCGGCCAGCATGACGCCGGCGGTGGCGGTCCAGGACAGCCAGACCGGGTCTTCCCATGTGATGTTGCGCCGCGAGATCCGCCGCGTGTTGGCAGTCTGGGCCTTGATGATGACGCCGCCAGGCAGTTCGACGTGATAGGTCGACAGGTTGCCGAGATAGGCGATGTCGAGCACCTTGCCTTGTACTGCGTTGTCAGCGTCGGCTGGCTTGTCGATGGCGATCGTCACCTTTTCGGGCCGGATGGCGAGGTGACAGGCCTGTCCGTCGCTGAACGGGGCGGCCGAGGTCGCCGTCAGCGGCGCGTGGCCATCGGCCCAGTCTATGCGATATGTCTCGGGGCCGGTCGCGGTGGCGCGGCCCTCGATGATGTTCACGTCACCGATGAAATCGGCGACATAGACGCAGTTGGGGTTTTCATAGATCCTGTCGGGCGTTGCCACCTGTATCAGACGGCCTTCGTCCATCACCGCGACCCGGCTGGCGACGGTCATCGCCTCTTCCTGATCATGGGTAACGATCACGAAGGTCGTCCCGGTCTTCTCCTGGATATCCATCAGTTCGAACTGGGTATCCTGGCGCAGCTTCTTGTCGAGCGCCCCGAGCGGTTCATCCAGCAACAGCAGTTTCGGCGCCTTCGCGAGCGACCGGGCGAGCGCGACCCGCTGACGCTGACCACCAGAGATCTGGTGCGGCTTGCGACGGGCGAATTTCTCGAGCCGCGTCAGCTTGAGCATCTCCTCCACCCGTGCGGCCACCTGGTCCTTGGGTTTCTTGTCGCGGCGCAAGCCGAAGGCGATGTTGTCCCAGATCGAAAGATGCGGAAACAGCGCATAGGATTGGAACATCATGTTGACCGCGCGCTTGTTCGGCGGAACCGGGCCGATATCCTTGCCGGCCAATTCGATCCGACCTTCTGTCGGCTTTTCGAACCCGCCAAGCATCCGCATCATCGTGGTCTTGCCGCACCCGGATGGGCCGAGCAGCGCAAAGAATTCCCGTTCGTAGATCTCCAGCGACAGGTCGTCGATGGCGGTGAATTCTCCGAAGCGCTTGGTTACGTTCTGAAACCGGATCAGCGGTTTCTCGTCCGGATCGTTCCAAGGCGCGAATTCGACTGTCTGCACGGTGGCCCCCACTCTGCCGCAAGAAAAAAGAGGCGGACCGGCAGGTCCGCCTCGTCAGGACTGGATCAGGTTCCGGACTTGATCTTGGTCCAGAGGCGCGTCACCACGCGCTGCACCTTGGCCGGATAGGGCGTGGTGGTGAACAGCTTCTCGAGCGTCTCGTCATCCGGATAGATGGCCGGATCGCCGATAACGTCCTCCACGAGGTACTCCTGCGAGGCCTTGTTACCGTTCGCGTAGTAGACGTAGTTGGACGCGGCCGCCATGTTCTCGGCATCCATGATGAAGTTCAGGAACGCATGGGCCGCCTTCGGGTTCGGCGCGTCGACCGGAATGGCCATCTGGTCGAACCACATCTGCGCACCTTCCTTGGGCGCGTGATAGACGATCTCGACGCCGTTGTCGGCTTCGGCGGCGCGGTCACGGGCCTGCAGGATGTCGCCGGACCAGCCGACGGCCACGCAGATATCTCCATTGGCCAGCGCGTTGATGTATTCCGAGCTGTGGAACTTCTGAATGTGCGGACGAATCGACATGAACAGGTCTTCTGTCTTGGCGATCACGTCCGGGTCGTGGCTGTCCGGGTCCTCGCCGATATAGTTCAGCGCCGCGGGGATCATCTCGGCGGGTGCATCAAGAAAGTGCACGCCGCATTCGGCTAGTTTTTCGATGTTCTCGGGTTTGAACACCAGATCCCAACTGGTGATCGGCGCATCCTCACCCAGCGCTTCGCGCACCTTGCCGACATTCACACCGATGCCGGTGGTGCCCCACATGTAGTTGATCGAATAGGCGTTGTCCGGGTCGTACTGCTCGGTGCGGGTTTCGACCACGTCCCACATGTTGTCGAGGTTTGGCAGCATTTCGGGGTCGAGCTTCTGGAACGCGCCTGCAGTGATCTGGCGCTGCAGGAAGGTGCCGGACGGCACCACGACGTCATAGCCCGAACCGCCCGCCAGCATCTTGGTTTCCAGAACCTCGTTGCTGTCGAACACGTCATAGATCAGGTCGATGCCGGTCTCTTCTTCGAACTTGGTCAGCAAGTCTTCGTCGATGTAGTCGGACCAGTTGTAGACGCGCACTTCATCGGCCATCGCCGCCGTGCCGCCGATGGCCAGAATCGCTGTGAGTGTCAGCGCGTTAGTCTTCATGAGTATCTCCCCTGTGTTCGCCGATTATGCTATCGGCTGATCATATTTGATCAAGTTTTGCCTTCTTTGGCAATCCAAGATATGTTTCCATGCCGATGGAGACGACGCAAGCGATCTGCGGACGAAGGGGAGATTGACGGTTGGTCAAGGTCGAAAACGCCGCCAAAAGAAGCACCGGAGCCAGCCCCTCGGCGCCCGCGCATGAACAGGTCTATCGGCAATTGCGCGCGCAGATCCTGTTTGGCGAGATGGCGCCCGGTCAGGCGGTCACGATCCAGGGACTGACTGCCGAATTGAACGCAGGGATGACGCCCGTACGGGAGGCGATCAGGCGGCTGATCTCGGACGGGGCGCTGGTGTTCCAGGGCAACCGCCGCGTGAGCGTGCCGCAGCTGTCAAAGTCCGATGTCGAACAGATTGTTTATGTCAGAAAATCAATCGAGTATCAGCTTTGCGAACGTGCGGTCAACCGTATCACAGACGCCCTGATCGATACGCTCGACCTGATCGACCAAGAGCTCGACGCCGCCATCTCATCGGGCAACGTTGGACGATACCTGGAACGCAACTACCAGTTCCACGCTACGCTTTACGCCCAAGCCGATGCGCCGATCCTCGCCGAGATCACGGACCGGCTCTGGCTCAGGTTCGGGCCGTCCCTGCGGGTGGTTTGCGGTCGTTTCGGCACCGAGAGCCTACCTGACCGGCACAAGGATCTACTGACCGCCCTGCGCGCGCGCAATGTTGCGGCGGCGACTGCGGCGGTGCTGCTGGATATCGAACAGGGCATGGATCAGATTTCCGCGGTTCTGGCCGCGCAGAACTGATTCGATTGACACTCCGAAATTTGATCATATTCTGTCGGGAACCCGCAATACGGAGGTTCCGCCATGTCCGCGATCACCAATCACATGCCCACCGCAGAGCTTCAGGCTCTGGATGCCGCGCATCACATGCATCCCTTCACCAACGGCGACGAACTGAACGCCAAGGGAGCACGCGTCATCACGCGCGCCAAGGGCGTGACCCTGACCGACAGCGAGGGCAACCAGATCCTTGACGCGATGGCCGGTCTGTGGTGCGTCAACATCGGCTATGGCCGCGAAGAACTGGCCGAGGTGGCGGCGCGCCAGATGCGGGAACTGCCGTATTACAACACCTTCTTTCAGACCACGCATGTGCCCGCGATTGCACTGGCCAACAAGCTGGCTGAACTGGCGCCGGGCGACCTGAACCACGTGTTCTTCGCTGGATCGGGATCGGAGGCCAACGATACCAACATCCGCATGGTCCGCACCTACTGGGCGATGAAGGGCAAGCCGACCAAGTCGGTCATCATCAGCCGCAAGAACGCCTATCACGGGTCTTCGGTCGGAAGCGGCAGCCTCGGCGGCATGACCTACATGCACGCCCAGGGCGGCATGCCGATCCCCGATATCCACCACATCAACCAGCCGCATTGGTATGCCGAAGGCGGCGACATGACACCCGAGGAGTTCGGACTGGCCCGCGCTCGGGAGCTGGAAGAGGCGATCCTCGAGTTGGGCGAAGACCGCGTCGCGGCCTTCATCGCCGAACCGGTGCAGGGGGCGGGTGGCGTGATCATTCCGCCGGAAACATACTGGCCCGAGATCCAGCGTATCTGCGACAAGTACGAGATCCTGCTGATCGCCGACGAGGTGATTTGCGGGTTCGGGCGCACCGGCACATGGTTCGGCAGCATCACGATGGGACTCCGTCCTGATATCATGACCATCGCCAAGGGTTTGAGCTCGGGCTATCAGCCGATCGGTGGGTCGATCGTCAGTGACGAGGTCGCAGCCGTGATCGGCAGCGGTGAATTCAACCATGGCTATACCTATTCCGGTCACCCTGTCGCCGCCGCCGTCGCGCTCGAGAACCTGCGCATCCTCGAGGAAGAGCGGGTCGTCGATCACGTCCGCGATGTCGCCGCGCCCCACCTTAAGGCGAAATGGGAGGCACTGAGCGATCACCCCCTGGTCGGCGAAGCTCGGATCATCGGATTGATGGGCTCGCTCGCGCTGACCCCGCACAAGGACAGCCGTGCGAAATTCGCCAGCGATGCCGGAACCGTTGGACTGATCTGCCGCGAACGCTGCTTTGCCAACAACCTTGTGATGCGCCATGTGGGGGACCGGATGATCATCTCGCCACCGCTGGTCATCACACCCGAAGAAATCGACACGCTGATCGCCCGCGCGACCAAGGCGCTGGACGAGTGCCATGCGGAATTGAAGGAACGCGACCTGCTGAAGGCCGCGTCCTAAGCCATTTACCACAAGAGAATCCCTGGCCCACAGGGCCAGGAGGAGAACACGAACGTCCCACACCCAAAGCGGAGAGGTCACCCGGAACGGTTCCCGGCTCTCCGCGACCTAGCCCGACTGAGCGAGCAAGGCTGGCGACCGCGCCAGCCCCGCCAGCATGTCGAGGCAGGTGCTCATTTGCGACAGGCTCACGAATTCGTCGGGTTTATGCGCCTGGTCGATCGATCCCGGTCCGCAGACGACCACCGACATCCCCATCTTCTGGAAAAGTCCCGCCTCGGTACCGAAGGGCACCACGTCGGCGGCATTCGATCCGAGCAGCGCACCGACCAGATTGCGCGCCGCGTTCTCGGGCATGACTTCAAGGCCCGCGACCTCGCCGACGACTTCTGTCACGATGTCGGAGTCGGGGTGGATCGCCTGCATCATCGGTAGAAGTTCCTGCGATACCAGTCGGTCGAGCCGCGCCTTCACGAAATCGGAATCGCCGTCCTGTACCGGTCGCATCTCCCAATCAACTTCGGCCTTTCCGGCGATCACGTTGTGCGCCACCCCGCCCTGTATCCGCCCGACGTTGAGCGTGGTCCAGGGGGGCTCGAACCGGCTGTTTCCGGGCGCGCGCAGCATCAGTTCGCCGCGCAGCGACAGCAACTCAGAAACGTATCGCGCGGCGTATTCCACCGCGTTCACACCGCGCTCGGGGGCCGAACCATGCCCCTCCAGCCCGGAGAACCGGACGGTGTATTCGCAGCATCCCTTGTGGCCTTCGATCACGCGCATGTCTGTCGGTTCGCCGATGATCGCCATGGACGGCCGAACGCCGCGGCGTTGCAGTTCGGGCACCAGGTTGCGCGCCCCGAGGCAGCCGACCTCCTCGTCATAGGTGAAGCAAAAATGCACCGGACGGCGCAGGTCCCGCGCGCCGAACTCCTGCGCCATGATCGTCGCGGCGGCGATGAAGCCCTTCATGTCGCAGGCGCCGCGCCCGTGCAGGCGGCCGTCTTCCTCGTACAGCATGAACGGATCGCTGCTCCAATCCTGATCGGCGACAGGCACCACGTCAGTATGACCTGAAAGCACGATGCCACCGGGGGCATCCGGCCCAAGCGTGGCAAAAAGGTTGGCCTTTGTCCCATCCGGGCTCTCGAACAGCGTCACGCGCGCGCCGCTGTCCTCGAGCCGATATCCCAACTCGCCGATCATCGCGATATTACTGTCGGCCGAGACCGTGGGATAGCCGATCAGCCGCGCCAGCAGGTCGACGGTTTCGTCCAGCCGGGCCGTCATGTCTTCACGAACAGCTGGCGTGGGCGGTCGCAAAAGGTTTCCGCCGGACCGCTCTCGCGGATCAGAATGCTCTCGGTGATCTCCAGTCCCCAGTCATGCATCCAGAGGCCCGGCATGAAATGAAAGGTCATTCCGGGCTTGAGCACGGTTTCATCCTCGCTGCGCAGCGAGATCGTCCGCTCACCCCAATCCGGGGGATAGCTCAGCCCGATGGGATAGCCACAGCGCGCGCCCCGTTCGATGCCCGCCCGTTCGAGCGGCACGGCGAGCGCATTCGCGATATCGCAGGCCCGATTGCCGGGGCGGGCCGCGTCCAATCCCGCTTCGAGCCCTTCGATCAGCGCCGCCTCGGCGCGGCGCAGGAACTCGGGCGGCTCCCCCAGGAACAGGGTGCGGCAGAACGGGGCGTGATAGCGCCGGAAGCAGCCGGAGATTTCGAAGAAGGTCGCCTCGCCTGTCGCGAAAGGGCGGCCGTCCCAGGTCAGATGGGGTGCGGCCGCATCGCTGCCCGACGGAAGCAACGGTACGATCGCCGGATAGTCGCCCCAGGCACCATCGACGCCGCGCACCGCGTCGCGATAGATCTCGGCAACGATCTCGTTCTTCGGCACTCCCGGCTCGACACGCTCAACCAGGCCGTCGACGATCTTCTCGGAGATTCGCGCCGCCTTGCGCATGAATCCTATCTCGGCCTCGGATTTCACCGCCCGCCGCCAGTTCACCAGCCCGGTGGCATCGACCCAGCGCACCTGCGGCACCGATTCCCGCAGGGTATCCATCGCCTTGGCCGAAAAATAGTAGTTGTCCATCTCGACCCCGATATGCGCGATCGACAGGCCCAGATCTCCCAGCAATCCCGCCAGATCCTGCATCGGGTGGCGATCGGGAGATTGGACGAAGCCGTCGGCATAGCCGGCCACCCGGTCGGGCGCCATCCAGACGGTGCGAAGGGCGCCCTGGGTGTCCTGGTTGCGCCCCCACCAGATCGGATCGGCATGCGGCAGGACGATCACGCCCTGATGGACGTAGAAAGACCAGCCGTCATAGCCGGTCAGCCACGCCTGGTTGGAAGGATCGGTCACGAAAAGGGCATCGAGCCCCCTGTCCACCATCGCAGCCCGGGTCCGGAACAATCGCGATCCGTACTCGGCCATGTCGAATGGCAGATCCAGTTCAGTCATCGTCTTGTCGTCCTTTCTGTGCAGGAAGCGGGTGCCAGAACGAACTCTGGTGACCAAGACGCATTCTGTCCAACAGAATGTTGAAGCGGCCGCACCAAGCGCCGTTTTTGCGCGCGATCGCGACGCTTCGACCCGGATTCGTTAGCTTTTCAGGCGACTCGGTTGCATCTGCACCCCGGCCTGTGCTTACACTTGTGCATCAAAACGCGGGAAAAACCGCGGCAAGTCCAAGGGGAGCCGGTTTGGCCGATACGCAAACGTCTGACGCGTTCGTGGAGTTCGAACGTGTCCAAAAAAGCTATGATGGCGAAAATCTCGTCGTCAAAGACCTCAACCTGGTTATGCCGAAAGGCGAGTTCCTGACCATGCTCGGACCCTCCGGGTCGGGCAAGACCACCTGCCTGATGATGCTGGCCGGTTTCGAAACCGCGACGCATGGCGACATCCGCCTTGACGGTGTGTCGATCAACAACATCCCGCCGCACAAGCGCGGCATCGGCATGGTGTTCCAGAACTACGCGCTGTTCCCGCACATGACGGTGGCCGAGAATCTGAGCTTCCCGCTGGAAGTGCGCAAGATCGGCAAGTCCGAACGCGAGGCCAAGGTCAAGCGCGTGCTGGACATGGTGCAGATGGGCGCTTTCGGCGGACGCCGTCCGGCGCAGCTCTCCGGTGGCCAACAGCAACGTATCGCCCTCGCCCGCGCCCTGGTGTTCGAGGCTGAACTGGTCCTCATGGACGAACCGCTGGGCGCGCTCGACAAGCAGCTGCGCGAACACATGCAGTTCGAAATCAAGCGGATCGCCGACAACCTCGGTATCACCGTGGTCTATGTCACCCACGACCAGACCGAAGCGCTGACGATGTCCGACAGGGTGGCGGTGTTCGACGATGGCCGGATTCAGCAACTTGCGCCGCCCGATCAGCTTTACGAAGCGCCGGAGAACAGTTTCGTCGCCCAGTTCATCGGCGAGAACAACACGCTGGAAGGCGTGGTCAAGGAAATCAACGGCGACGTGGCGCTGGTGCGCCTGGACGATGGGGAACTGATCGACTGCAAGCCGGTCAATGTCAGCAAACCCGGCGAGCGCACCCGCGTGTCGATCCGCCCGGAACGGGTGGAATACAACAAGGAACGGTTGCAGGAGGGCGTGCACACGCTCAAGGCGGAGGTGCTCGAGTTCATCTACATGGGCGACATCTTCCGCACCCGGCTTCGCGTCGCCGGCAACGAGGATTTCGTCATCAAGACCCGCAATGCACCCGATCAGGTGCGCTTGCAGCCGGGCACCCAGATCGAGATCGGCTGGTTGCCCGAGGATTGCCGCGCGCTGGATGCGTAGCGGACCGTGAAGTCGTCTGCCGAGGCAGTCGATGGACAAGGGGTCTGGCAGATTGCCCGTTGCACCGACCCCAAGAACCCTGAAACGGGCGACTACAGGGAGACACTCCGAATGAAACTGACGAAGATACTTTTGGCTTCGACCTCGTTGACACTGGCCGCCGGGCTGGTTCAGGCGCAGGAGATGGCCAATGACATGACGCTCGTGTCCTGGGGCGGCGCTTACCAGTCGAGCCAGCAGAACGCCTATGTCGCGCCATACCTCGAGGCAAATCCCGATGTGACCGCGGTGTGGGACGAAAGCTCGGCCGAGGCCGTTGCCAAGCTGCGCGCGATGAACGAAGCCGGCAACATCACCTGGGACCTGGTCGACGTTGTGGCGTCGGATGCGATCCGCTTGTGCGACGAGGGCCTGGCGATGGAATACGATCCCGACGAGCTGCTCGCTCCGGGTGACGACGGCACGCCGGCCTCCGACGATTTCGGCGACCTGATCGTGTCCGACTGCTTCATTCCACAGATCGTCTATTCCACCACGTTCGGCTATCGCACCGACATGGTCGGCGACACGCCTCCGACCAAGATTTGTGACGTGTTCGACCTGGAAACCTATCCGGGCAAGCGCTCGCTGGAAAAGCGGCCGATCAACAACATGGAATGGGCGCTGCTGTGTGACGGCGTGGCCAAGGACGAGGTGTATGACGTTCTGGGGACCCCGGAAGGTCAGGAACGTGCCCTGGCCAAGCTCGACACGATCAAGGACGAAGTGATCTGGTGGTCCGCGGGCGCCGACACGCCGCAGTTGCTGGCCGATGGCGAAATCGTCATGGGCTCGACTTACAACGGCCGCCTGTTCAGCGTGATCGAAGAACAGGACCAGCCGGTCGCCATGCTCTGGGACGCGCAGGTGTTCGACCTTGACGGTTGGATCATCCCGGCCGGTCTGCCCGAGGATCGTCTCGCGCGGGTCAAGGATTTCGTCCGCTTCGCGACCGACACCCAGCGTCTGGCGGATCAGGCGAAGTACATCTCCTACGGCCCGGCGCGCGCCTCTTCGGCTCCGCTGGTCGGTGAGCATGCGGAACTCGGAATCAAGATGGCGCCGCACATGCCGACCGATCCGGAGAACGCGAAGAACACGTTCCTCTACAACTACGAGTTCTGGGCCGACTATCGCGACGACATCGACGCGAAGTTCCAGGCTTGGCTGGCCAAGTAAGACAGCCCGGGCGGGCCGGACCACCGGCCCGCCCATGTCCTTCAGGACCCGAAACGCACGAGGATCGCCGGCCATGCCTAGGGGAGACATTATCGGGCATATCACCTTGACCGCCCCCGACAGCTATCCCGGGTCCGTGTGGAAGGGCATGCCGATCCTGCGTCGCCCGGGCGGCCAAGCGCAGGCCAAGGTCGGCACTATCAACGACAGAGATGTCGTGAACGGATATCCAAACGACGAAGCGGCGTTGGCCGCATACAATGACCCGGATCGCCCGGAGCTGGCCGAAATGCGCCACCGCTCTGCAGAACGCGTGATCATGGTCGTGGAAGGTGCAGAATGAGCGACACAACACAGAACGGACCGGTTCTGGCGGCGGACGGTACGCCGCTCAAACGCAGCCTGGCGCGCGCCTTGCGGATGCAGAAGATGCGGGCGCTGATGCTGATCGCCCCGCTTCTTCTGTTCGTCGTCATCACCTTCATCGCACCGATCGCGGACATGCTGTTCCGCTCGGTCGAGAACAAGATCGTCGCGACCACCCTTCCGAACACCGTCGTCGCGCTTCAGGACTGGGACGCAACCGGCGATGCACCGCCCGCCGAGCCGGTCTATGAGAGCCTCTACTACGACATGTTCGTCGCCGCCGAAGCGAAGGAACACACCAAGCTCGGCAGCCGGCTGAACTATGAACAGACGGGGCTTTCGTCGCTCTTCCGCAGTTCCGGTCGCAGACTGGATGACGCCGGCGAAGCCCAGATCGACGCGCTCGAAGACCTGAACCCGGCATGGGAAGATCCGGCGTTCTGGTATGCTCTGATGGATGCGGGCAGCGGTGCCGCCGACGACGATCTGCTGGCAGCCAAGCGCAAGCAGATGACCGAACTGACCGATATCGATCACGGAGTGGATATCGGATTTGCGCCGCGCGCTGACATTTCGCAGCTGCTGCCAAAGACAGCCGATGCCTATACGCTGTTCGCCCTGTTCACCGCCGTCGAAGACGAAGACGTTGTCGCCGAAGAAGAACCTTGGGAGGCCGTCAAGGTCGCGCTCGTGCAGGATCTTCAGGAAGGTGCGGACGTTTCGAGCTATACCGGTCCGGGTGCAGCTGAGCTTGCGGCGGCGCAAACCGCTTTGGCCGAACTTCCAGCGATGAACTTCAAAGAGGTGTTTCTGGACATCGACAAGGATTGGGGCAGCGTCGACAACTGGAGCACCATCCAGACCTACAGCCCGCGCTACACCAGCGGATATTTCCTCAATGCCATCGACATGCAGAAGGGCCCCGACGGCCCCGAGGCGCGCCCAGAGAACCAGCAGATCTACATGATGTTGTTCAAGCGCACCCTGTTCATGTCGCTGGTCATCACCGGCTCCTGCATCCTGTTGGGCTATCCGGTCGCATGGATTCTCGCCAACCTGCCGATGCGCACTGCGAACCTGTTGATGATCCTCGTATTGCTGCCGTTCTGGACATCACTCCTTGTGCGCACATCGGCCTGGAAGGTGATGTTGCAGCAGCAGGGCGTCATAAACGACGTTCTGGTCTGGCTCGGACTCGTTGCGGACGACGCGCGGCTGGTGATGATCAACAACCAATTCGGCACCATCGTCGCGATGACCCACATCCTGCTGCCGTTCATGATCCTCCCGATGTATTCGGTCATGCAGACGATACCGCCCAGCTACCTGCGCGCCGCCAAATCGCTTGGCGCGAACAACTGGACCGCCTTCTGGCGGGTCTATTTCCCGCAATCCGTGCCGGGAATCGGTGCCGGGTCGATCCTCGTCTTCATTCTGTCGATCGGCTATTACATCACGCCCGAAATCGTCGGCGGTACGACCGGCACGTTCATCTCGAACCGGATCGCCTATCACATCTCGAGTTCATTGAACTGGGGACTGGCAGCCGCGCTCGGAGCGATCCTGCTCGCTGTCGTTCTGCTGCTCTACTATGCCTATGACAAGATCGTCGGCATCGACAACGTCAAGCTGGGGGGCTAGAGCCATGGTTGCACTCACACCGATCTCACGAACCCCGGTTTCGTTCTACGTTCCGGTCGTCGCCGCCGCCGGAGCCTTTGCCGGCCTGCTCGTAGGCACAGCGCAGGGCCAGTCGCTGCTCGGCCTGGTTGGGGGCGCGGTAGCCCTCGCGATCATCGCGTTGGTGATCACGCAGCTGATGGACAACGAAAAAGCGAGCCGTTGGGGCCTCACCCTGCTGATGCTGGTTGGGGGCTTCATGATCGGGGGCCTGCCCGGCGGCGTCATCGGCGGTCTCTTCGGCTGGTTCTTCGGCTGGTTCACCTTCTGGCTCTTCGAAGGCCGATACCGGGCGACGGTTCCTCCCTATCTGACGCCGGGGCAGGTGCTGTGGCACTATGGCTTCCGCGTGATCTGTGGCGCGATCTTCATCTTCCTGATCACGCCGATCCTCGTGGTGATGCCGCTCAGCTTCAATGCGGAAGACTTCTTCACCTTCACGCCCGAGATGCTGCGCTTTGATCCCGACGGGTATTCGCTCAAGCATTACAGGGATTTCTTCACCAGTTCCGACTGGCAGCAGGCCCTGCGCAACTCGATCCTGATCGCGCCGATGGCGACGCTCCTGTCGGTCAGCTTCGGAACGCTTGCCGCCATCGGTCTCAGCCAGCCGCATGTGCCTTTCCGGCGCGCGATCATGGCGATCCTGATCTCTCCGATGATCGTTCCGCTGATCATTTCGGCCGCCGGGATGTATTTTTTCTATTCGCGCATCGGGCTGCAAGGCACCTATCTCGGTGTGGTTCTGGCCCATGCCGCCCTGGGGATTCCCTTCGTCATCATCACCGTGACGGCCACGCTCGTCGGGTTCGACACCTCACTGACCCGCGCTGCCGCGAACATGGGTGCGAATCCGGTGACGACCTTCTTTCGCGTTCAGATGCCGCTGATCTTGCCGGGGGTGATTTCCGGCGGGCTCTTCGCCTTCATCACGTCGTTCGACGAGGTTGTCGTGGTGCTTTTCGTCGGCTCGGCCGGACAAAAGACGTTGCCGTGGCAGATGTTCACGGGGCTGCGCGAGCAGATCAGCCCGACGATCCTCGCGGTCGCGACGATCCTCGTGGTGATCTCGATCGCGCTTTTGACAGTGGTCGAACTTCTACGCCGTCGCTCCGAGCGGCTGCGTGGCATGAGCCCGGGCTAGGTCGTCACCCTCACCGCTCCAACAAATCGCGTCGGCGCCAGAGGCGCCGCGCGTCAGCGCAGGCGTTTCAGCAGATTGAGCGAGGCATACCCGTCCGGTGTCATGCCAGATGCAACCTGAAAGGAGCGCACGGCGCTGATGGTCAAGGGACCGATCCGCCCGTCCACACCCTGGGTGTCGAAACCGCGCGCGGTCAGTCGCTCCTGCATCTCCTTGCGCTCGCTCAGCGTCAGAGCACGATCCTCGCGCGGCCATTTCGCCTGGATCGCAGGGCCGCTCTTGATGCGATCGGAGAGGTGACCGACCCCGATCACATAGGCATCGGCTGCGTTGTAGCGTTCGATCACGGCGAAATTCTTGAAGATCATGAAGGCCGCGCCGTTGCCGCCTGCCGGCAGCAGGATCGACGCCGTCCCGAAATCGCGCACCGCACGCCCGTCGACTCCGACAACGCCCAGCCGCGCCCAGTCGGACGGCATCTTGCCGATCTTGCGATCCGCCAGCCGGTAGTCGAACCCGTCGGGCAGCCGCACTTCGACGCCCCAGGGCTGGCCCGAGATCCAGCCGAACTTCGCCAGATAGGCCGCGGTCGATGCCAACGCATCGGTCGGATCGTCCGACCAGATGTCGCGTTTTCCATCGCCGGTGAAATCGACCGCGTAATCGAGATAGGAGGTCGGGATGAACTGGGTATGTCCCATCGCCCCGGCCCAGCTCCCGGTCATGTTGCGCGGCGTCGTGTCACCGTTCTGCAGTATCTTCAGCGCGGCGACGAGCTGTTCCTCGAAAAAGGCACCGCGGCGGCCATCAAAGGCCAGCGTCGACAAAGCGCCAATGATGTCGGTCTTGCCGCGATAGGTGCCATAGGCGCTTTCCAGCCCCCAGACAGCAACGACGACCTCCTTTTCGACACCGTACCGGGCTTCGATCGCCTCGAGCGTTGCGCGATGGGTCGCCAACGCCGCCTGGCCGTTCGCGATACGGGTGTCCGACGCGGCGCTGTCGAGGTATTCCCAGATCGTCTTGGTGAATTCCGACTGGTTGCGGTCGCGCCGGATGATATCCGCATCATAGGTCACACCGTCGAAGGCTTGGTCGAGAACCCGGCGGTCGATGCCTTGCACGGCGGCCCGGTCCTTGAACGCGCGCACCCAGTTCTGGAATCGCTGGTTCTCTTCCGCGGTCTGCAAGGCTGTCTCGGTCGGTTGTTGTATCGCGGGCCTGGAGGCCGGGCGAAGGGAAGTGCTCAACTCGACGGCGGCGAGTTGGGTTGCGGCCATTTCGCCCGCAGGACGCGCCGTCGGGCGCGGCGACATCGTCACGACACCGGCCTGCACGCCGCCTGCGCATGCAAGGGCCAGAACCCCCGCGCATTTGATTATACGCATTCTAGAAGTCCCGTTATCTGCTCAAGCGCAATATAGCCGGAAACCCACCTTCAAGAAAGCGATCAATCGTGCGTCTGCGATCTTTCGCAGATTGCCCTTCCATCGTCTCGGTAGTGAACCATGGCTCGTGCCGATCCAAAATGGGCAGAGCTAGCGCCGTTTGCGCGCCACCTTCCGCTTGACCTTGTCGGCCTTCTTCTTGCCTCGCACCGCCTTGCGGCGCGGGCTTCGGCCCGCCGGGCTCTGGGCTTTGGGCATGGCATTGCCCTCGACATCCAGGAGTTCCAGTTCAAGCCCGCCCGTGACCGGCGTCGCCTGGGCCAGCCGCACGGTGACACGCTGCCCGATACCGATAGTGAAGCCTGTATCCGCGCCCATCAACGTGCCGGCATCACGATCGAAATGGAAGTACTCGCGTCCAAGCGAGCGGATCGGAATCAACCCGTCTGCGCCGGTTTCGTCCAATTTCACGAAAGCCCCAAACCGCGCGATCCCGCTGATACGCCCGGTAAACTCGTTGCCGACGCGCTCTGACAGGTAGGCTGCGAGATAACGGTCCGTGGTGTCACGCTCCGCCATCATCGAACGACGCTCGGTTTCCGAGATGTGCTCGGCCGTTCGCTCGAGTCGCTCCATGTCCTCGCCCGACAGGCCGTCCTTGCCCCAGCCATGCGCCGTGATCAGCCCCCGGTGCACGATCAGATCGGCATAGCGTCGGATCGGCGAGGTGAAATGCGCGTAATGCTGCAGCGCGAGGCCGAAATGGCCGAAATTCTGCGGCGAGTAATAGGCCTGCGTCATCGACCGCAGGGTCGACATGTTGATCAACTCGTCGTTCTCGCTGCCCTCGGCGGCGCGCAGAAGCTGGTTCAGATGCCGTGTCTGCAGAACTTGCCCCTTGGCCAGATTGTATCCGGCGGCCTGCGCCACCTCGCGCAACGAGTCGAGCTTCTCCGGCGCCGGTTCCTCGTGGACGCGGAACAGCAGCGGCGATCGCTTGGCGATCAGGGTTTCGGCCGCGGCGACATTGGCAAGGATCATGAATTCCTCGATCAGGCGATGGGCGTCCAGCCGCTCGCTGAAATTCACCGATTGAACGGTGCCGTCCTCGGCCAACACGATCTTGCGTTCCGGCAGGTCCAGATCGAGCGGCTGGCGTTCCTCGCGCGCCCGGGCGAGCGCATGATACGCGGCAAAAAGCGGCTTCAGAACCGGGTCGAGCAGCGGTGCGGTCCGGTCGTTCGACGTGCCGTCGATGGCCTCCTGCACCTCGCGGTAATTCAAAGAGGCGACCGAACGCATCAGCCCTCGCACGAACCGGTGGCCGATCTTGTTGCCCTCGGCATCGAGTTGCATCCTCACCGCAACGCAGGCGCGCGGCACGCCCTCGTGCAGCGAGCAGAGATCGCCCGACAGCCGGTCCGGCAGCATCGGCACCACGCGGTCAGGGAAATAGCTTGAATTGCCCCGATGGCGCGCCTCGCGATCAAGGGCCGAGCCCGGACGTACATAGGCGGCGACATCGGCAATGGCGACCCAGATCACGTGCCCCCCGGGGTTCTTCGGGTCATCGTCGGGCTGAGCGAGGCAGGCATCGTCGTGGTCGCGCGCGTCAGACGGGTCGATGGTCACAAGGGGCATGTCGCGCAGGTCCTCGCGCCCCTTCAATCCGACCGGCTTGCAGGCGTCGGCCTCGGCGATCACATCGTCGGGAAACTGGTCCGGGATCCCGTGCTGGTGGATCGCGATCAACGACACCGCCTTGGGGGCCGAGGGATCGCCCAGCCGCGAGGTGATGCGCGCCCGAGGCAAGCCCATGCGCGCTTTCGGGCCGGCTTGTTCGGCCTCGACCAGTTCGCCGTCCTTGGCGCCCAGACGGTTCGCCTCCGGAACCGTCCACTCGGTGCCCTGTGCCTTGTCGATCGGCACGATCCGCCCGCCTTCGGCGCCTTTGCGAAAGATGCCGAGGATGCGTTTGGGGTTGGTGCCGATGCGGCGGATCAGGCGGGCTTCATAATTGTGATCTTCCGCCGTGACGACGGTGAGCCGAGCCAGGATCCGATCGCCCTCGCCGAGGGCGGGGTCGCTGGCGCGCGGCACCACGAGGACGATCGGCTCGACCCCTTCGCCGTGCCATTCCAGCGGTCGCGCGAACAGATCGCCATCCGCATCCGGCGCCTTGACCTGCAGCACGCTGACCGGCGGCAGGCGATCCGGGTCCTTGTAGGACCGCTTGCGGCGTTCCAGATGGCCCTCGGCCTCGAGTTCGCGCAACACGCGTTTCAGGTCGATCCGGGCAGCGCCTTTGATACCAAAGGCCTTGGCGATATCACGTTTCGAACTAAGGGTCGGGTTGGCCGCGATCCAGTCGAGAATCTCGGCCTTCGTGGGAATGTGCACCATGTTTCGGCCCTATCACGGCGCAAGGTCTGCGTCATCGCCAAAAGCGAGCCGCGCCAGATCGGCGGCGGTATCGACATCCTGCAACCGGTCGATCACGCCAATGCGATGACCCGGCAGGCGGGCCGTGCTGTCGGCCAGCGCATGTTCGCTGGACCAGCGCACCCCGCGCAAGGCCTGCAGCGGCACGCGGCGCGGATGCTTCAGCCCTATCAGCCAGTATCCCCCGTCAAGGGCCGGCCCGAACACGGCATCATGCTCCCCCAACGCCGCGAAGGCCCGCGCGATGTGAGCGCGATCGATGCCGGGGATGTCAGCGCCGATGACACAGGAAGGACCGGGAGCGGCGGCGCGCAGGGCGCGCATCATCCGCTCTCCCAGGTCCCCCCGTCCCTGCGGACTCCGTGGCAGGTCGGAGGGCCAATTCCGACCTTCGACAGCGTCGCGATCGGGCGTGACGGCCAAAACAAGTCGCCAGCGCGGGTCACGCAGACGCCGCAGCAGCGATACGCTCTGGTGGCGAAACCACCAAGCCGCCCCAGTCATGCCGACATCGCGGCCGAGCCGGGTTTTCACGCGCCCGGCGCGCGGCGTCTTGACCATGACGATCACGGTGCGCCGCATGGCGGATGTCAGTCGAAATAGTCTTGCAGGACGCGCAGATAGACCTGCTTCAGCTGCTCGATCTGGGCGATTTCGACCCGCTCGTCGACCTGGTGCATGGTTTTGCCGACGAGTCCGAATTCCACCACCGGGCAATGGTCCTTGACGAAGCGCGCATCCGATGTGCCGCCGGTCGTGGACAGGATCGGGCGCATCCCGGTTTCGGCCTCGACGGCGCCCGCGACGAGGCTCGATAGCGGCCCCGGCGGGGTCAGGAAGCTTTCGCCTGACACCTTGACCCGCATGGCGATCTGTACGCCGAAGGTCTCGGCCACCGCATCCGCCTCGGCACGCAGCCAGTCGGTCACGGATGCGCCGCTGTGGCTGTCGTTGAAGCGGATGTTGACCGTGGCGCGGCTTTGCGCCGGGATCACGTTGGTGGCGGGGTTGCCGGTGTCGATCGTGACGACGGCGAGGGTCGAGGCATCGAAATGCTCGGTCCCCGTGTCGAGTTCATGCGACGCCAACCGATCCATCAGCCGGGCCATCGCGGGCAGCGGATTGTTGGCGCGGTGCGGATAGGCCGAATGGCCCTGCTCGCCCGTGACCGTGAACCAGGCGTTCAGCGACCCGCGTCGCCCGATCTTGATCATCTCCCCCATGCGGTCCGGGCAGGTCGGCTCTCCGACCAGGCAAACCGACATGAATTCGCCTTCGCGCTCCATATGATCGAGCAACGCGCGGGTGCCGTCCAGCGCATCGCCCTCCTCGTCGCCTGTGATTGCAAGGATGATGGCGCCGTCGGGCGGAGTATCGCGCACGAAGTCCATGGCGGCGGTGGCGAAGGCCGCGACGCCCGATTTCATGTCGGTCGCACCGCGCCCGTACAGGAACCCGTCCCGCTGCTCTGCCGCGAAGGGCGGCATCGTCCAGGCCGCCTCGTCCCCCACCGGCACCACATCCGTGTGCCCGTTGAACCCGAAGCTGCGCGCATGGCCCTTCTGCCCCCAGCGCGCGAACAGGTTCGACACGCCGCCCCTGTCGGCCCGGACGCATTCAAAACCCGCTGCGCTAAGCTCCTCCGCCAAGAGCGTGAGTGCGCCGCCTTCCTCGGGTGTGACCGAAGGGCAGCGGATCAGGCGGGCGGTCAGGTCAACGGCATCAACGGCCATGGTCATGTCCTTTCTATCGCGCATCGGCGGCATCCGTCAGATGCGCCGGACGTTTCTGAGCAGTCAGTCCCGGGGCAGGCGCGCGTCCTTTGACGGGTCATCGAAGAACGGTGTCATCTGCGCCACGATCACGGCGTTTTCCTGCAAGGCACGCTGCATCAGCGCGCGCTCCTCGGCATCGACCTCGTGGCCTTGCGCCTCCCGGTCCTCGAGCGTGCCATAGCCGGTCACGTCGAGCGGCGCGGTATCGGCCTGCTTGAGAACGGCAACGGTTTCGCGCACCGCCTCCGCCTCGTCGACGCCGCTTGCAAAGCAGACAAGCGCCGCGCCGGTGGCGCCGGCGGGCAGGCCATCGCCCTCCTTGCGGCCGATCTGGACCAACAGGGTAAAGACCCGCTGTTTGCTCTTGCGTGCGTCGCTCATGTGTCCGGCATTACGTCAACGCAGCCAAAGTGCAACCGGATTTGCGCGACCCCGCCACATTTCGCGCGCTTGCGAGGTAGCTGTGTGTGCGGCTCACCATGATCCGCTCCCATCACACCTCAGTCGCGCAGCAGTTCATTGATGCCCGTCTTGGAGCGGGTCTTGGCGTCCACGCGTTTCACGATCACCGCGCAATAGAGGTTGATGCCATTCTTGCTGGGCATCGTCCCGGCCACGACGACCGAGTAGGGCGGCACTTCGCCATAGGATACGTCGCCTGTCTCGCGATCCACGATCTTGGTGGATTGGCCGATGAAGACACCCATACCCAGCACCGAGCCTTCGCGCACGATACAGCCCTCGACCACCTCGGACCGCGCGCCGATGAAGCAATTGTCCTCGATGATCGTCGGGCCGGCCTGCATCGGTTCGAGCACGCCGCCGATGCCAACACCACCCGAAAGATGCACGTTCTTGCCGATCTGCGCGCAGCTGCCGACGGTCGCCCAGGTGTCGACCATCGTGCCCTCGTCCACATAGGCCCCGAGGTTGACGAAGGACGGCATCAGGACCACACCCGGCGCGATGAAGGCCGACCGGCGCACGACGCAGTTGGGAACGGCGCGGAACCCGGCCTTTTTCCAGTCCTTCTTCTTCCACCCGGCGAACTTGCTGTCGACCTTGTCCCACCAGCCACCATCCTGCGGCCCGCCGGACTGTTTTTCCATGTCTTTGATGCGAAAGCCCAGCAGCACGGCCTTCTTGGCCCACTGGTTTACATGCCAGCTGTTGTCGGCCTGCTTTTCAGCGACCCTCAGCTTGCCGCTGTCCAGAGCCTCGAGCGTCGCCTCGATGGCATCGCGCGTTTCCCCCTTGGTTTTGGGGGTGATCGTGTCTCGCGTGTCCCAGGCGGCTTCGATTGCGGCTTCAAGCTGGGTGTTCGACATTTGGGCGTCCTTTGATCGGGTTCCGGAAAGTGCGCCGCAGCTATAGAGCGGAACAGACGGTTCGGCAATCCGCGACGGCAGCGCGGATCGGCGTGATATCAGCCACCGCGAAACGGGTCGGGCGCGACGTTACCGCCACAGACCAGAACGGCCACCCGCTCATCCGGTGCCGGGACGTAGGCCCCGGACATCAGCGCCGCGAGGGCGGTCGCACCCGCAGGTTCGACCAGTTGACGAAGCATGCGCCACAGCGCCACCTGGGCGGCGGTGATCGCGGTGTCAGACACGAGGATCGATTGCACGTCCCATCGCACGGCCTGCTCGAAACAGATCCTGCCGATCCGCCGCGCTCCGAGCGCATTTGCGGCCACGCCAGAGACCTCGACATCGACCGGCACACCGGCGGCGCGCGCCGCGTGCAGCGCGCACGAGGTTTCGGGCTCGACCGCAACAACCTTGCGCGCGCCGGCCAGCCAGGCCAACGACCCGGCGATCAGCCCTCCGCCGCCGACCGCGATCAGCACCGTATCGGCCTGCAGCCCCTGCTCCTCCCATTCGCGCAGGCAGGTGCCCTGACCTGCGACGGTCGGATCGGCATCATAGGCGTGGATCTGCATCGCGCCGGTCTCGACCTCGAAGGCCTGGGCCTGCTGCATCGCGTTGGCATATTCGCCCGGCACCACGGTCAGATCGGCCCCGGTGTCGCGGATCAGGGCGATCTTGGAGGGCCCCGCCATTTCGGGCACGAAAACATGCACCTTGTGACCCATTTCTCGCGCTGCATAGGCCACTGCCGCACCGTGATTTCCACCGCTGGCGGCGACCAGGCCCGCCTCGGGAACCGGGCGCGAGATCAGCGTGTTGAACGCGCCGCGCGCCTTGAAGCTGCCGGTATGCTGCATCTGTTCGAGCTTGAGCTCGACCTCTCCCGGCAGGTTTGGTCCCGTGATGCGGATCACCGGGGTGCGCAACATATGAGGCGCAATCCGCGCCGCGGCGGCATCGATCTCGGTTTTCCAGTCCATCCATGCGGTCCCGTCACTGGTCTTGTCGCGGCGAACCCTATAGGGCTGGAACCGACACGCAAGCAGGGAACGTACTGCAATGAAAGAAGATCGCCTCAGCCCGTTCCGGGATGCCCACCTCGATCGCACAACTGCCGCGCATGTGCCCGACACGCCGCAGACCCGCGCGCCGGCCTATCGGCTGGCCTTCGCCGACAACGACTTTTTGTGCCGGGATGAGTTGCGTCCGGTGCGGCTGCAGCTCGAACTTCTGAAGCCCCAGATGTTCCTCGACGAACGCGGCATCGAGAGCACCGTCGTCCTGTTCGGCGGTGCGCGCATCCCCGATCCCGAACACAAGGACACGGCGCGCACCAAGACGCTTGCAGAGTTGTCGCATTTCTATGACGTCGCCCGCGATTTCGCCCATCAGATCACGTTGCGGTCCGTGCAAAGCGGCTGCAAGGAGAACGTCATCGTCACCGGCGGCGGGCCCGGCGTGATGGAAGCGGGAAACCGGGGCGCGCACGACGCGGGCGGGATCTCCATCGGTCTGAATATCGTGTTGCCGCACGAACAGGCGCCGAACGGCTACGTGACGCCGGAACTCAGCTTCAACTTTCACTATTTCGCCATTCGCAAGATGCATTTCCTGATGCGTGCCCGGGCGATCTGCATTTTTCCCGGCGGGTTCGGCACGCTTGACGAAATGTTCGAATCGCTGACCCTGATCCAGACCGGCCGGATGGAGCGGGTGCCCTTCCTGCTGTTCGGACGTGCCTTCTGGGAGCGGGTCATCAATTGGGACGCTCTGGCCGACGCCGGTACGATTTCACCGTCCGACCTGGACTTGTTCCGCTTCGTCGACACCGCCGAAGACGCCGTGCAGATCATCGAGAACTGGGAGCCGGCGCCACCGCGCGACAGCATCCCCGACCGCTGAGCGTCAGCCGGCAAAACACGGCCCGGGCGGCATCGCAGCCTCGAGCGCTATGAGCCGCCGCAGGTCGCGTTCCTCGATCGTGCCGACGACAAGCGTGCGACCGACCACCAGGGACGGCGTGCCGACGATCCCGAACACGTCGGCCAGCGCCCGGCTGCGTTCGATCCGCGCAGCAACTTCCTCCGAGGCGGCGTCTTCGACAAATTGCGACGGTTCCAACCCGAAACTTTCCGCCAGCGTGCCCAGCTGCGCCTCCCCCGGTCGCAACGTGCTGCGCATCAGGTGCCGGTGCAAAGGCAGGTAGGCATCCTGCCGTTCGGCGGCCAGCGCCGCCCGCGCTGCATCCTCGGACCGCGGACCCAGCAGCGGAAGATCTTGCCATCTCACGGCGATCGGTTCGCCCGCCTCCTGCAGCGCGATCACCGTCTCGCTGAGGGTCGGACAATAGGGGCAGTTGTAATCGGTGAAGACGGCCACGGGGACGATCCCCGGCGCAGGTGCACCACCATCGTGCCAGAGTGAATCGCAGGGTGAGGACGCGATAGCGCGGCGGAGCGCGTTCTGCTCCGCTGACAGGGTATCGATGCCGACCAGCGCAATCGGGAGCGACGAGACCGATCCGCCGGACAAACGTCGAAAGCCCGCGAGACCCGGGATCGTTTCGAATTCAAACTCGGGTTCACCGAGCCGGCGCGCGCGCGGCAGGGCGACCACGACAGCGGCGAGTCCCGCCAGGATGAGCACGTCCCGTCGCTTCATCGCACAATCTGTTTCAGAACACGAAACCTCATTTCAGCCGCAATCCCGCTTTCTTTCCGCCACTGGCGCACTCTGCCTGAAAACCAGTTTCGCATCGCGCCGACCGAAAAGCACCAGCGATTCAAGAGGTCGGGCGAAACCGGTTACCATTCTTCCGCAATCCATATCAAATTGCGCTGTTCCGGCCCTCCCCTCGGCCATGACTCACCGCTGTCAAATCGCCCCATCGGCACCCAAACCGGGCCGCATTGCACCGGCATGGTGCCTCCTCGAAAGCCACATGGGGAGCACAGCCAATGAGTACCGATGTCGAAGACTACACCGGCATTCTTGCCTATCTCGGGCAGAACCCATTGCGTTGGAATGGCGCGACCGACGTCGGGACGCAGGTGGTCATCACCTACAGTTTCACCGAGACCGCCGACCTGCCGACCTACACGCAATACAACACTTCGTCCTACTGGTCCTATTCGGCGACGCAACGCGCCCTGTTCCAGGAGGTGATCGCCAAGTTCGAAGCCGTCAGCGGTGTCAGATTCATCGAAAAGACCGGCACGGCCATGATCAACATCTATGGTTCGTCCGGGGCGAGCGCCGGTGGATGGGCGAACTACTCCTATTCCGAAGGCCTGTCGGGCCGCTCCGGCGAGGGCGTTCTGGTCAACAATTACGGCTACATGGGCGAAGGGGAGTACGGCTACTTCGTGAACCTGCATGAACTGGGCCACGCGCTGGGTCTGAAACATCCGCATGACGGCGAGATCACGCTGGACCAAGACCACGACCATCAGGACAATAGCGTGATGACCTACAACATCCGCTCGCCCTATGCGACCGAACTCGGCACCTTCGACGTCCAGGCGCTGCAACATCTTTACGGCGACTCGGAGAGTTTCGAAGGCTGGTCGGTGCATCTGAACCGGAAGAACATGGTTGTGATCCGCGCGACCGACGCCGCTGAAACGCTGATCGCGACCTCAAGCGCCACGCGCCTGATCGCGGACGCGGGCGATGACACGCTTTTGGGTATGCAGGGCGACGACACGCTGCAGGGCGGCCGTGGCAACGACACGCTGCAGGGCGGCCGCGGCAACGATCTGTTGAAGGGCGGCGGCGGAGTGGATTCGCTCGATGGCATGTCCGGCGACGATACACTGCAGGCCGGCGGTGGCGCCGACACTCTGATCGGCGGCGACGGCAACGACTGGTTGGGCGGCGGCAAGGGGCATGACACCCTCATCGGCGGGCGGGACAGCGGCGACAATCCCTATGCCAGCGGCTCGGACGACGACAGCCTGTTCGGCGAAAACGGCAACGATCAACTCTTCGGCGGCGCCGGCAACGACCTGTTGGATGGCGGCAGAGGGCGGGACCAACTGCATGGCGGACATGGTCAGGACACGCTGGTCGGCGGAGATGGAAAAGATGTTCTGACGGGTGGAAAGGACTCCGACGTCCTGAGCGGAGGCAGCGGCGCGGACATCTTCGTGTTCACTGATGCCGATGCCTATTCGACCGACCGGATCACGGACTTCACCACCGGCGAAGACCGGATCGACCTGTCGCACTTTGCCGACATGACCATCAGGTCGCTGACGGTCACGCAGCAGGACGGCGATACCTCGATCCGCTACAGTTCATGGTTCGACGTCGAGTTGACCGGGTTCACCGGGCTGTTGACGGAGTCGGATTTCATCTTCGCCTGAGCCTACAGGCCCGCTTCGGACTCGATCTGGCGGCGCGACTTGCGCGCCCGCTCTGTCGCGGATTTCAACTGCCCGCAGGCCGCCATGATGTCCTCGCCGCGCGGGGTGCGGATCGGGCTGGCATAACCCGCCTTGTAGATGATGTCGGCAAAGGCGCGAATGCGGTTGTTGGACGAACGCGTATAGGGCGCACCGGGCCATTCGTTGAACGGGATCAGGTTGATCTTGGCCGGGATGCCGTCGATCAGGTCGATCAGGCGCCTTGCGTCTTCGTCTGTATCGTTCACGCCCTTCAACATCACGTATTCGAAGGTGATCCGCTCGGAATTGCTGACCTTGGGGTAGCTGCGCAGTGCCTCCAACAGTTCAGCGATATTCCAGCGCTTGTTGATCGGCACCAGCTGGTTGCGCACTTCGTCCGTGGTGGCGTGAAAGGACACGGCCAACTGGCAGCCGATTTCTTCGGCGGTGCGGGCGATCTCGGGCACAACGCCGGAGGTCGACAGCGTGATCCGCCGGCGGCTGAGCTGGATGCCCTCGGGGTCCATCGCGATCTTCATCGCGTCGCGTACGTTCTCGAAATTGTAGAGCGGCTCGCCCATGCCCATCAGCACGATGTTGGACAACAGGCGGGTTTCGTCCTTGGGCGCGCCCGGTGTCGGCCATTCGCCCAAGTCGTCCCGCGCCATCATCACCTGGCCGATGATCTCGCCCGCAGTGAGGTTGCGCACCAGCTTTTGTGTACCGGTGTGACAGAAAGAACAGGTGAGCGTGCATCCCACCTGGCTGGAAATACAAAGCGTGCCGCGATCCTCTTCCGGGATGTAAACCACCTCGACCTCGTGCCCGCCCGCGATCCGAACGAGGTACTTGCGTGTGCCGTCCGCGCTGAGCTGCTTGCTGACCACTTCGGGGATCTCGATCACGAAGCGTTCCGCCAGTTGCGCGCGATAGCTCTTGGCCAGATTGGTCATCTGGTCGAAATCGCGCACGCCCCACTGATAGATCCAGGTCCAGATCTGACCGACCCGCATCCGCGCCTGCTTTTCCGGCGTGCCGGATTCGATCAGCAGGTCGCGCATCGCATCCCGGGTCAAACCAACAAGGTTGGTGGGCCCGTCCGGAAGCTTGCGCGGAAGGGTCATCACGTCTTGGGTGATCGGCGCGGTCGCAGACATCGGATTTCCTTCGGGTTGCGGATACAGACCGCCCGTATATAGGGTTTCGGCCCGGTTTCAAAACACTCCGCATCACCATTTCAAGGGATCGCACGCCGCAATGCCGCTGTCAGAGGCCAGGCTTAGCCCGTGTCAACTCTCGCAGCGTTTCTCGGCATCCTCGACGGCAGCGGTGAAACCGAGCAGTGAGAACGTATCCTTGGTTTGGGTGCCACGCGAGGAGCGCGCGGTTATCGTCGCCTCGGCACCGCGCTTCATGGCGGTGATGATCTTGGCGTCGTCGGCTGCGGTCGCCGGCCATGCCCATTCGCCCTCGGCGAAAAGCTCGAACTCGTTGCCTGAGATGTTCAGGTTGACAGTCGAGCCATCCGCGAAGGGATAGCCGCCAGTGAAGGTCACCTGCCCCTTGACCCCTGCGCCCGGACGATAGAACACGAACAGCAGGATATCACCGCGCCGCACGGCGACGACACGCCCGTCACGAGTGTTCACGGTCTCCTTCGGGGCCGAAACGCTCCAGCACTCCTTGGGATCGGATTCGACGAAAACGCTCCAATCGGTTTTCGCGGCGACGCGGTTGTTGCTCTGCTCCTGAGCCATCGACGCGCTGGCCAACCCGGCCAGACACAGACCCGCAATCGAGCGGGCAAGTTTCAATCGCATTTGTGCAGCCTCCAGACTGATCCTGACCTCAAGTATATGGGCGGGCGCATGCGGTTCTTGGCAAACCGTCTGGACGCGCGCCTGCCGCTTGCCGACATACACACACTAACGTAGATTGCACCACGAACGAAAGAGCGATTGGCGGGATTTCGCCAAGTTGTGAGGCCCGAATTGACCCAGCCAGTTCCGATGACCGAGCTTTGGCGCGGAAGCCTTCTGGAAAGCCGCCATACGGGACACGCCGTGATCTGCGACGACACCGGACAGATCGTCCGCGCCTGGGGCGATCCCGAAGCTGTCATCTATCCACGATCTTCGTGCAAGATGATCCAGGCCTTGCCACTTGTGACCTCGGGCGCGGCCGACAAGTACGGGCTGGACACCGAACATCTCGCGCTGGCCTGCGCATCGCACAACGGCGCTGCGATTCATACCGATAGGGTGCGCGCCTGGATCGACCAACTGGGTCTGGTGGATCAAGACTTTCGCTGCGGGCCACAGATACCCGACGACCGCGACGCGATGTACGGGCTTATCCGGACCCACGAACAGCCCTGCCAGTTCCACAACAACTGTTCCGGCAAGCATAGCGGGTTCCTGACGCTGGCCGCGCATATGGGCGCGGGGCCGGACTATGTCGAGATCGACCACCCGGTGCAGCAGGCTGCGCTGGCCGCCTTCGAAGAGACGACCGGCGAGACCAGCCCGACCTATGGTATCGACGGCTGCTCGGCGCCGAACTTCGCGACCACGCTGCATGGCCTTGCCCGGGCCATGGCCTGGTTCGCCAGCGCAGCGGACCGGTCCGACCGGCAGAGCATCGCGGCGGAAAGACTTGCGCGCGCGATGATGCTGCATCCCGAACTGGTCGCCGGTGAAGGCCGGGCTTGTACCGAGCTGATGCGCGCAATGGATGGGCGCGCGGCGATCAAGACCGGAGCCGAAGGCGTCTTTATCGCCATCATCCCCGAGAAACGCCTCGGGGTTGCTGTGAAGATTGCTGACGGTACGACGCGGGCGGCGGAATGCGCCATATCCGCGATCCTGGTGGGCCTTGGCGTCTTGGAGGCGGACCATCCGGCAACCCGCCGCTTCATGAACGCGCCCATTCTGAACCGCCGCGGCATCGACACCGGCATCATCAAGCCGGCCGAGCAACTGGTTTGAAACGTCTTCAGGCGGCGAATTCAGACAGCGCATAGCCTTGCAGGAACAGCAGCGCCGTCAGATCGCCGTGGTTTATCCGAACCTCGCACTGTTCGGCGACCGAGGGCTTGGCATGCAGCGCCACGCCGGTGCCGGCCCGCTGCAACATGCCGAGATCGTTCGCCCCGTCCCCGACCGCGATCACGTCGGCTTCGGAAATACCGAGCCGTGCGGTGATCTGTTCCAAAGCCTCGACCTTGGCCGCGCGCCCCAGGATCGGGCGCGCCACCTCGCCGGTCAGCCGCCCGTCCTTCACAATGAGAGTATTGGCGCGGTTTTCATCAAAGCCCAACTGGGTCGCCACCGATGCGGTAAAGGCCGTGAACCCACCCGACACCAGTGCCGCATGGCCTCCATGCGCCTTCATCGTCGCAACCAGCGCCTGCCCGCCGGGCATGGACGAGATCCGCTCGGCCAGAACGCGTTCGATCACTGTGGCGTCGAGTCCGGACAAGAGGCTCACGCGCTCGACAAGGGCGCCCTCGAAATCGAGTTCCCCATTCATGGCGCGGGCAGTGATCTCCTTGACCCGCTCGCCTACACCGGCCACGTCCGCCAGTTCGTCGATGCATTCCTGCCGGATCATCGTGCTGTCCATATCCGCCAGCAACATCTTCTTGCGCCGGTCCTTTGCCGGCTGCACCACCAGGTCGACCGCAAGCGCCTGGAGCTCGCTCCAGACGTCCCACTGGTTCGACGGGCGTGATTGCATTTCGAATTCCGCCGCCACGTCCGGCGACAGCCATGTCGCCGCGCCGCCGCCCCAGGCATTGCGCAACGACTCGACCAACGCCGGCTGAAGGTTGGCTCTTGCGGGATCGGTCAACAGGGTCACGACGAACATGGGCAGTTTCCGATAGGCGACACGGATGTCGCAATTGCAGGCTCAAGCGGCGCTATAGCGACGTTTTTGAGCTTGTGAAACCCCGGGCGCCGCCGTATCTCCGGCAGCGGGACACCCCTCCCCAACGAGGGGCGCATATCTGAAAGGGTAGCATTGATGGCTATTGCTCAACCGGTTGCGCGGCCGGTAAACCCGCGCTTTTCTTCCGGCCCCTGTGCCAAACCCCCTGTCTTCGATCTGAACCGGCTGTCCGACGCCCCGCTCGGGCGCTCGCACCGCGCCGCGATCGGCAAGGCCAAGCTGCTCTCGGCGATCGAGCAGACCCGCGAAATCCTCGGTGTGCCCGCGGATTACAAGATCGGCATCGTTCCGGCTTCCGACACCGGCGCCTTCGAAATGGCGATGTGGAACCTCCTGGGCGTGAGACCGGTCGAGATGCTCGCCTGGGAAAGCTTCGGTGCGGGCTGGGTCACGGACGCGGTCAAGCAGCTCAAACTGGACGCCGAGGTCAAGACCGCCGAGTATGGCGAGATCGTCGATCTGGCCGGCGTCGATTTCGACAAGGACGTCTGTTTCACTTGGAATGGCACAACCTCGGGCGTACGGGTTCCAAATGGCGACGCGATCCCTGCTGACCGCGCCGGGCTGACGCTCTGCGATGCGACCAGCGCCGCCTTCGCGATGGACCTGCCCTGGGACAAGCTGGATGTGACCACTTTCAGCTGGCAGAAGGTGCTGGGCGGCGAGGCCGCGCATGGGATGCTGATCCTAAGCCCCCGCGCGGTGGAACGGCTGGAAAGCTACGCCCCCGCCTGGCCCCTGCCGAAGATCTTCCGCCTGACCAAGGGCGGCAAGCTGATCGACGGCATCTTCAAGGGCGAGACCATCAACACGCCTTCGATGCTCTGCGTCGAGGATTACCTGCTCGCGCTCGACTGGGCGCGTTCGGTCGGAGGATTGCGGGGCATGATCGCCCGGGCCGATGCGAACACCGCCGCGGTCAGCGATTTCGTCGCCGCGCATGACTGGATCGACTTTCTCGCTACCGATCCGGCGACCCGGTCCAACACGTCGGTGTGCCTGAAGTTCACAGATGCGCGCATCGATGATGGCGCGGCCTTTGCCAAGGCGGTCGCCAAGCGGCTGGAAACCGAAGGCATCGCGTTCGATATCGGCGCCTATCGCGACGCGCCTCCGGGCCTGCGCATCTGGTGCGGCAGCACGGTGGAAACCAGCGATATCGAGGCGATGCTGCCCTGGCTCGACTGGGCGTTCAACGCCGAAATCGAAGCCCTGTCGCAGGTTGCCTGATCGCTTGGGTGGGGCCCCGACCCCACCGCCTTTCCCATGACATGCAGGACGGGAGACCTCTCCCGCCCGTTCCCGATACTTCGAAAAGGACCGCCAAAATGGCCCCCAAAGTTCTCGTTTCCGACAAGCTGTCTCCCACCGCCGTGCAGATCTTCCGTGATCGCGGCATCGACGTCGATTTCCAGCCCGACCTGGGCAAGGACAAGGACAAGCTGGCAGACGTGATCGGCCAGTATGATGGCCTCGCGATCCGCAGCGCCACGAAGGTGACAGAGACCATTCTGCGCCACGCCGACAAGCTGAAGGTGATCGGTCGTGCCGGGATCGGCACCGACAATGTCGACAAGGAAGCCGCCTCCAAAAAAGGCGTGATCGTGATGAACACGCCCTTCGGCAACATGATCACCACCGCCGAGCATGCCATCGCGCTGATGTTCGCCGTTGCGCGCCAGATCCCCGAAGCCAGCGCCAGCACCCATGCCGGCAAATGGGAGAAGTCCAAGTTCATGGGCGTCGAACTGACCGGCAAGACGCTGGGCGTCATCGGTGCGGGCAATATCGGCGGCATCGTCTGCGACCGGGGGCGCGGCCTCAGGATGAAGGTGATCGCCTATGATCCGTTTCTGAGCGAGGAGAAAGCGCAGAAGATGGGTGTCGAGAAGGTCGAGCTCGAAACCCTTTTGGCGCGTGCCGACTTCATCACGCTGCATGTGCCGCTGACCGACCAGACCCGCAATATCCTGTCCGCCGAGAACCTCGCCAAGACCAGGAAGGGCGTGCGCATCATCAACTGCGCCCGCGGTGGCCTTGTCGACGAAGAGGCGCTGGCCGACCTGCTGAAATCCGGCCACGTCGCGGGGGCGGCCTTCGACGTGTTCTCCAAGGAGCCGGCGACCGAGAACCCGCTCTTCGGCCTGCCCAACGTGGTTTGCACCCCGCACCTGGGCGCGGCCACCACCGAGGCGCAGGAGAACGTGGCCCTTCAGGTGGCCGAGCAGATGTCGGACTACCTGCTGACCGGCGCGGTGACGAACGCGCTCAACATGCCGTCCGTCACCGCCGAGGAAGCCAAGGTCATGGGACCCTGGGTCAAACTGGCCGGGCATCTGGGCGCCTTCATCGGCCAGATGACGGACGAACCGATCAAGGCGATCAACATTTTGTATGACGGAACCGTGGCCGAGATGAACCTCGAGGCGCTGAACTGCGCCACCGTCGCGGGGATCATGAAAAAGGCGAACCCCGACGTGAACCTGGTCAGCGCGCCTGTGATCGCCAAAGAGCGCGGCATCAAGATCAGCACCACCAACCAGGACAAGTCCGGCGCCTTCGACGGGTACATCAAGGTGACGGTCAAGACCTCCGAACGAGAGCGTTCGATCGCCGGTACGGTGTTCTCGGACGGCAAGCCGCGCTTCATCCAGATCAAGGGCATCAACATCGATGCCGAGATCGGCGCGCACATGCTCTATACGACCAACGAGGACGTGCCCGGCATCATCGGCGCACTCGGCCAGACAATGGGCGAGAACGGCGTGAACATAGCCAACTTCACCCTTGGACGGTCAGACAAGGGCGGCGAGGCGATTGCGCTGCTGTATGTCGACGAGGAAGTCCCCGCCCCGGTGCGCGAAAAGCTGTCGGCAACCGGCTTGTTCCGCCAGATCAAGCCGCTCGTCTTCGACGTGGCATGACGCACCTCGCTGTGTTGTGGTTTTGGACAGGGGCCGCTTTCGCGGCCCCTGTCATTTCCGCTCGGGTTCTGTCAGATCGTGGACACGGATCAGACCTGCAGGAGGCGACATGACCGGCACGCCAATCTACGCCATCGGCGACATCCACGGCCAGTTCGACCAGATGAACCGGGCGCTCGACCTGATTGCGCGGGATGGCGGAGCGGAGGCCGAGATCGTTTTTCTCGGCGACCTGGTCGATCGCGGCCCCGACTCGCGCGCGGTGATCGATTCGCTGATCCGGGGACAGGAGACCGGGCGAAACTGGCATGTCTTGAAGGGCAACCATGACCGCATGTTCGCGAGGTTCCTGCGCGATGCCACGGTCGACGACGAACGCATTTCGTCGGCGCTGACCTGGTTGCACCCGAGGCTTGGGGGAGACGCAACGCTCGCGTCCTATGGCGTCGAGGTGGCGGAGACCGACCAGCCTGCCGATCTGCACAGGCAGGCCCGCGATTCCATACCGCAGGTGCACCTGACCTTTCTGACCAGAATGCCGCTCTACCTTGAGCGGGGCGAATTGCTTTTCGTCCACGCGGGAATCGTGCCAGGCGTCGCACTTGCCGAACAGTCCGAAGATGACCTGTTGTGGATCCGCAAGCCGTTCCTGGAATTCACCGGCCGACATCCCTGGCTGGTCGTGCATGGACATACCGCGCTCGAGATGCCGCATCATTTCGGCAATCGCGTCGATCTGGATGGCGGCGCGGGGCACGGGCGCCAGCTGCATCCCGCCGTGTTCGAAGGGCGCGACTGCTGGCTGTTGACCGAAGGTGGCCGGATCAGATTGGCGCCGTAAGCCGCCTCATGCGTCCCAGAGATCGGTCGAGAGGTACTTCAGACCGCTGTCGCAGATGATGACCCCGATCCGCCCGCCCTTTTCCGGACCGGCCAAAAGGTCGAGCGCAGCGGCGACATTCGCTCCGGCCGAGAAACCCCCGAAGATGCCTTCTTCGCGCGCGAGCGCCCGTGCCGTGTCGCGCGCCTGCTGCCCCGAAACCTCGAGAAAACCGTCGACCGAAGCGCCTTGCAGCAGCGCGAGGTCTGCCATCGCATAGCCGCCTCCCTGGATCGGATGACCGGGATGCGCCGGCGTCCGCCCGGCCAGCACCGCGGCGCCCTCGGGCTCCACCACGTAGCCCCGGACGTCGCCGCGCTGTTCCTTGAGCGCACGGATCACGCCGGCATAGGTGCCGCCGGAACCGGCGAAATCCACGAAAGCCGTGAGCGTGCCGTCGCTGTCAGCCCAGAGCTCCGGCCCGGTGGTGGCGAAATGGGCACCAGCATTTCCGGCATGGGCGAACTGGTCGGCTCGAAAGGCGCCGCGCTCGACGGTGATCCGGCGCGCCTCGGTCTCGACCAGGGCCAGGTCCGCGCCGGACACCTCGCCCACGACGCCATCCTCGGCCTGCGCGACGAGAACGACCTCGGCCCCCAGCGCGCGCATCATTTGCGCTCGTTCGGGAGAGTTGCCCCGGCTCATCACTGCGACGAACGGATGACCAAGTGCACCGCAGACAATGGCCAGCCCGGTTCCCATGTTGCCGCTGGTCAGTTCGACCACCGTCTGGCCCGGGGCGAGCGACCCGTCCGCCCGGGCCGCCTCGATGATGCCCCGCGCCGCGCGGTCCTTCTTTGATGATCCGGGATTGAGATAGTCGAGCTTGGCGAGGATGCGCCCGTCGAGCCCGCGCGCCGCGACCATCCGATCGAGCCAGACCGCCGGGGTCCTCCCGATCGCTTCGACGATGGAGGTGAACGCCACTGCGCCTACGTCCCTCTACTGGCCTGACCGGTCCAGTCCAATACGACCTTGCCGCTCTGGCCGGATTTCATCGCCGCGAACCCTGCCTCGAAATCATCGACGCCGAACCGGTGGGTGATCACCGCGCTCACGTCGAGCCCATTTTGTAGCATGGCGATCATCTTGTACCAGGTTTCGAATATCTCGCGCCCGTAAACACCCTTGATGGTGATCGCCTTGAACACGATCCGGCTCCAGTCCACCGGGCTTTTGCCCGGCGGTATGCCGAGCATCGCAATCCGCCCGCCCATCGTCATCGCCTCGACCATCTGGTCGAGCGCTCGTTGGTTGCCGGACATCTCGAGCCCCACGTCAAAGCCCTGCTTCATCTTCAGCCGCGCGATCACCGGGGCCAGTTCTTCCTCGGCCACGTTCACCGCCACCACGTCGGCCACCTTGGTGGCGAGGTCCAGCCGCGCAGGGTTCACGTCGGTGATCACCACGTGGCGCGCGCCCACGTGCCGCGCCACGGCCGCCGCCATGATTCCGATCGGCCCCGCCCCGGTGATCAGCACGTCCTCACCCACCAGGTCGAAACTCAGCGCCGTGTGCACCGCGTTGCCCAGAGGGTCGAGAATCGCACCGATGTCATCGCTGATCTCGTCCGGCAGAGGCACGACGTTGAAGGCCGGCAAGCGCAGGTATTCGGCAAAGGCTCCCTGCTCGTTCACACCGATCCCACGCGTCGCGGGGTCAAGGTGGAACTTGCCCGCGCGCGACTGGCGCGAGGTCTTTCCGATCAGGTGGCCCTCGCCACTGCAGCGCTGACCTATTTCCAGCCCCTCGACATCGCGGCCGATCTCGACGATCTCGCCGGCGAACTCGTGCCCGGTGATCAGCGGAACCGGCACCGTGGCCTGCGCCCAGTCGTCCCAATTCCAAATGTGGATGTCTGTGCCGCAAATGCCAGTCTTCTTGATCCGGATCAGGACATCATCGGGACCGATTTCGGGTACCGGCGCGGTCTGCATCCACAGGCCTTCGCGCGGCTCGGCCTTCACCAGGGCCTTCATCTCGTTCGTCATGCCAGAATCCCCACTGCCTTGCCCGCGCGCTCGAACGCTCCCAGCGCGCTGTCGAGGTCCTCGCGTGAGAGCGCGGCGCTCATCTGCGTTCTGATCCGGGCCTGTCCGCGCGGCACCACAGGAAAGAAGAAGCCCGAGACATAGACGCCTTCGTCGAACAGCCGCGCCGCCATCTCCTGCGCCAGCTTTGCCTCGCCCAACATGACCGGGATGATCGGATGTTCCCCGGGCAGCAGGTCAAAGCCAAGCCGCTCCAGCCCCTGTCGCCAATATGCCGCGTTCTCGACCAAGCGCGCGCGCAGGTCATCGCCAGCCTCGGTCAGCCGGATCGCCTCGATACCTGCGGCGGCGATTGCGGGCGGCAACGAGTTCGAAAAGAGATAGGGCCGCGCCTTCTGCCGCAGCAGGTCGATGACGGGTTGCGGCCCGGCGATGTAACCGCCGATCGCCCCTCCCAATGCCTTGCCGAGCGTGCCGCTCAGGATATCGGCACGCACGCCGAAATGCGCCGGCGTCCCCGCGCCCTTGGGCCCCATGAACCCGGTGGCGTGACAGTCATCGACCATCAGAACCGCTTCGTACCTATCCGCAAGCGCCCGAATCTCGGGCAGCTTGGCCAAGTAGCCATCCATGCTGAACACGCCATCGGTAGCGATCATGACATGACGGGTGCCATCCGCACGGGCGGTCTTGAGCTGTGTCTCCAGATCCTCCATGTCGGAATTCGCATAGCGATACCGCCGCGCCTTGCAGAGGCGGATTCCGTCGATGATCGAGGCATGGTTCAGCGCATCCGAAACCACCGCATCCTCGGGGCCGAGCAGAGGTTCGAACAGGCCGCCATTGGCATCGAAACAGGCCGCGAACAGGATCGAGTCGTCCATGTCGAGGAACGCCGCCAGCCTCTGTTCCAGTTCGCGGTGAAGATCCTGCGTGCCGCAGATGAAGCGGACGCTCGCCATCCCGAAACCGTGCGTCTCCATCGCCGTTTTCGCAGCCGAGACGAGATCCGGGTGATCGGCGAGACCCAGGTAGTTGTTGGCGCAGAGGTTGATCACCTCACGGTCGCCGACCGTGATCCGGCCGGATTGGGGCGACAGGATGAGCCGCTCGCGCTTGGTCATGCCCTCCTCCTCGATCCGGGCCAGCGCACTGCTCATGTCGGTCAGAAATTTCGTGCTCATGTCGGACTCCTTGCCACACTAGACTAGGGCGTGAAAACCCTGCGATAAACGGCGGCGAAATGACAGGGCAATCCGCCCGTCACGCCACACCGGACTTACGACGGGAAGTTGGCAACCATCTGATCAGGAGACCGCATTCATGACCGACATCGTCATTCTCGACGGCGCCCGCACCGCCATCGGCACATTCGGGGGCGCGTTGGCCAGCACCGCCCCGATCGATCTGGCCACCGTCGCGAGCGAGGCGGCGATGGAACGCGCGGGCGTCGAAGGCGGGCAGATCGGCAATGTCGTCTTTGGCCACGTCATCAACACCGAGCCGCGTGACATGTACCTGAGCCGGGTCGCGGCCATGCAGGCCGGCATCCCCGAAGGCACGCCGGCGATGAACGTGAACCGGCTGTGCGGATCGGGCGCGCAGGCCATCGTGTCGGCGGTGCAGTCACTGATGCTGGGCGATGCCGAGTTCGCGTTGGCCGGTGGCGCGGAGAGCATGTCGCGCAGCCCCTTCATCGTGCCGCAGCAGCGCTGGGGCGCCAAGATGGGCGACATCACGACGCTCGACATGATGCTGGGGGCGCTCAACTGCCCGTTCGGCACCGGGCATATGGGCGTCACGGCGGAAAACGTGGCCAGCGAACACCAGGTGACCCGCGAGGAGCAGGACGCCTTCGCCCTGACCAGCCAAGAGCGCGCCGCCGCCGCCATTGAAGAGGGGCGGTTCGACAGCCAGATCGTCCCTGTGCAGGTCAAGGTGCGCCGCGACATGGTCGATTTCAAGGTCGACGAGCACCCCAAGGCGACCACGATGGAGGCGCTGGCCGGGTTGCGCACAGTGTTCAAGAAGGACGGCAGCGTCACCGCCGGCAACGCCAGTGGCATCAATGACGGTGCGGCCGCGGTCGTTCTGGCCACCGCCTCGGCGGCGGAGAAGGCCGGATTGAAACCCAGGGCACGGGTTCTGGGCTATGCCCATGCCGGGGTGCGCCCCGAGGTGATGGGGATCGGCCCGGTGCCGGCCGTTCGCAACCTGCTGGACCGCACCGGCCTGTCATTGGCGGATTTCGACGTCATCGAAAGCAACGAAGCCTTCGCCGCCCAGGCGCTGGCGGTGAACAAGGAACTGGGGCTGGACGCGGCGAAGGTGAACCCCAATGGCGGTGCCATCGCGCTGGGTCACCCGGTCGGTGCCACCGGCGCGATCATCACCGTGAAAGCGCTCTATGAACTGGAGCGTATCGGCGGCAGCAAGGCGCTGATCACGATGTGCATCGGCGGCGGGCAGGGAATCGCGCTGGCCATCGAGCGGCTCTGATCCCGAAAATCCGAGACGGGGCTGAATGCCCCCTCTCGGACCAAGCCCAATTCACCCCTTTGGGTGTTTCTCAACGGAACGACGCCCGAGCCGTGCGCGGCGTCAGAGAAGAGCCTCGATCCCCAAAGTGAGGATGGTTGCGATGACTGCACCCGCCGCGCCCGCAGCCAGCAAAGCCCCGAGGCCCTTGCGGCGTGGTGGGTCCTGTTCGCTCGCCTGCCGGATCAGCGCCGCCTCGACCAAGGCCGGCAGGCGCGGGCCGAATCTCGCAAGCACCTGCGCCGTCCTGGCAAGGTCAAACACAACGGCACGAGGACCGATCGATTTCTTGATGTAGTCCTCGACCACGGGACGCGCGACTTCCCAGATGTTCATCCGGGGATCGAGCGACCGCGCAACGCCTTCGACCACGACCATGGTGCGTTGCAGCAGGATCAACTCGGTCCGCGTTTCCATCCCGAAGCGTTCCGTCACCTCGAAGAGATAGCTCAGCAGGCGACCCATCGAGATCTGGGTCGCATCCATGCCGAAGATCGGCTCGCCCACCGCACGCAGGGCGCGGGCGAACTCGTCGACATCCTTGTCGGCGGGCACGTAACCGGCTTCGAAATGCACTTCGGCGACGCGCTTGTAATCCTTGCGGATGAAACCGAAGAGGATCTCGGCATAGACGCGTCGGGTGTATTCGTCGATATGGCCCATGATCCCGAAATCATAGGCGATGATATCCCCGTTCGGCGCGACCTTGAGATTGCCCTGGTGCATGTCGGCGTGGAAGTAGCCGTCGCGCAAGGCGTGCAGGAGAAACAGTTTCAGCACCCGTTCGCTGAGCGCGCGGCGGTCGTGACCCGCCGCGTCGATCGCGGCATTGTCCCCAAGCGGCACTCCATCCGCCCAGCCCAGGGTCATGACCCGGCGCGCGGACAGGCTCCAGACGATCGGCGGCAGCTGGAACCCGGCATCGCCCTTGGTGTTGGCCGCGAATTCCGAGGCGGCCGAACTTTCCAGCCGCAGATCGAGTTCACCGCGCACGACGCCGTCGAAATGCTCGATCACCTCCATCGGCCGCAAGCGCCGCGCGCCGGGCGCGAATATGTCGACGATGCGGGCGGCGAGATAGAAGGCATCCACATCCTTTCGGAAGGCGCGCTCGATTCCCGGTCGCAGCACCTTGACGGCGACCTGTTCCCCCGTGCTCGCCAGAGTTGCCTTGTGAACCTGCGCGATCGACGCCGCGGCGATCGGGGCGCTGAACTCGGAGAACATGTCGTCGACCGGCTGCCCGAGCTCCTTGGCGACCTCGCGCTTGGCGACTTCAACCGGGAACGGCGGCAGCTTGTCCTGCAGGACCCTGAGCTGGTCGGCCAGTTCCTGACCGACCACGTCCGGCCGGGTCGACAGGACCTGACCGAACTTGATGTAGGCGGGTCCGAGGGCCGTCAGAGCGCGAGTCGCCGGCGGCATCGACGGGTCGCCGTTGTATCCCAACCACATGAACGGCTTGCCAAGTGCATGCGCCACGAAGCGCAAAGGCTTGGGGGCTTCGAATGCGTCGAGCACCACGTTCATGGCACCGGTCCGCTCGAGCGTCGCGCCTGTCCGGATCAGGCGGATGATATTGTGCGGTCCGCGCATCGTCAGATCTTCCAGCCGGAATGCAGCGCCGCGATGCCCATGCTCAGATTGCGATATCCGGCATTCTCGAAACCGGCCTCGCGCACCATGCCGAGAAAGGTCTCCTGGTCCGGAAAGTTGCGGATCGACTCAACAAGATACTGATAGCTGTCGCGATCCCCGGCGATCGCCTGCCCCATGCGGGGTATGACGTTGAAACTGTAGAGATCATAGAGCTTCTGCAGTCCTTCGTTGGGCAGTTGGCTGAACTCCAGAACCATCAAACGCCCGCCCGGACGCAGGACCCGAAAGGCCTCGTCCAAGGCCTTCTGCGGCCGGGTCACGTTCCGGATTCCGAAGCTGATCGTGTAGACATCGAAACTGTTGTCGGCGAAAGGAAGTGCCATGGCGTCACCGACGATCCAATCGAGACTGTCGGCCATGTGGGCGGCCTCGGCGCGCTTGCGCCCTTCCACCAGCATCGGTTCAGTAAGGTCCAGCACGGTTGCATGGCCCGAACCTGCTCGCTTGAGAAACCGGAAGGAGATATCCCCTGTGCCGCCGGCCACATCCAGCAGCTTCTGGCCGGGACGCGGTGCGAGCCAGTCCATCATCGCATCCTTCCACAGCCGGTGAATGCCGACGCTCATCACGTCATTCATCACGTCGTATTTCGATGCAACGGAGTTGAACACACCTCTCACCCGTCCGGCCTTTTCGCCTTCGGGAATGGTTTGCGACCCAAAATGGGTGGTCTTGTCGGTCTCGTCGGTCATGAGGACTTGTCGCCTTGCAGTTTCGCCCTTGTTATAGGGCGCTGTGGGTCAGGCACAATGCGGCCCCTTGGACAGGACATGCACCGATGCCGGAATTGCCAGAGGTCGAGACCGTACGCCGCGGGTTGGCGCCCGTCATGGTCGGGCAGCGCATCGCCCTGGCCGAGGTCAACCGCCCGGACCTGCGCTGGCCCTTTCCGCCTGATATGGCCGACCGTCTGACCGGGCGCCGCGTTTTGGGGCTGAGGCGACGGTCGAAATACATTCTCGCCGACCTCGACAGCGGCGAAACGCTGTTGGTTCACCTCGGCATGTCCGGCCGCATGACCGTGTCGGGGGATCCGCTCGGTCGGTTCGTCCACGATCATCCCGCCAAAGCCCCGCATGACCATGTGGTGCTGAACATGGAAAGCGGCGCGCGCATCACCTTCAACGACCCGCGCCGCTTTGGAGCAATGGACCTGATGGACACCGCCCACGCGGACGATCACAAACTCCTCGCCGTGCTGGGCCCCGAGCCGCTGGGCAACGACTTTCATGAGACCCACCTCGTCGCGGCCTTTCGCGGCCGTCGCAGCCCCGTCAAGTCCGTTCTTCTGGACCAGAAGACCGTGGCGGGGCTGGGCAATATCTATGTCTGCGAGGCGCTTTTTCGGGCGCGCATATCGCCGCGTCGCCACGCTGGCCGTATAGCGGAAGCCCGCGTGGCAGGCCTGGTCCCGATCATCCGGCGCGTCCTGCAGGATGCGATCGACGCGGGCGGATCATCGCTACGCGACTTCCGGCAGGCGGATGGCGAACTGGGCTATTTCCAGCATTCCTTCGACGTGTACGGACGCGAGAACGCGCCTTGCCGTACCCCCGGCTGCACATCGAATGTCCGCCGGATCGTTCAATCCGGACGCTCGACCTTCTATTGTTCGCACTGCCAAAGATGACTTGAACCGCTGCCGTCTCATGGTAAGGGTTCGCACCTGAACGGAACAACCGAAAGCAGATTCCATGGCATTTGAGACGATCAACGTCGAAGTCGAAGACCACGTGGCCCTGATCAAGTTGAACCGTCCCGACGCGTTGAACGCGTTGAACACTCAACTTTTGAGCGAGCTCTGCCAGGCTCTCGAAGAAGCGGACGCCAACGACAAGGCCCGATGCATCGTGATCACCGGATCGGAAAAGGCCTTTGCGGCTGGCGCGGACATCAAGGAGATGTCCACCATGGGCTTCGGAGAAGTGTTCACGATCAATCTCTTCGCGGACGCCAGCGACCGAATCGCGAAGATCCGCAAACCGATCATCGCCGCAGTGGCGGGATATGCGCTCGGCGGGGGCTGCGAACTGGCGATGGCGTGCGATTTCATCATCGCTGCGGACACCGCCAAGTTTGGCCAGCCCGAAATCAACCTTGGGGTGATCGCTGGAATGGGCGGAACCCAGCGACTGACCCGTTTCGTCGGTAAATCCAAATCCATGGACATGAACCTCACCGGGCGCTTCATGACGGCCGAGGAAGCCGAGCGTTCCGGACTGGTCAGCCGGGTCGTTCCGGCCAAAAAGCTCATGGAAGAAGCCATGGGCGCGGCACAGAAGATCGCCGAGAAATCCATGATGACGGTGATGGCCGCCAAGGAGGCGGTGAACCGCAGCTATGAGGTCACGCTGTCCGAAGGCATTCTGTTCGAGCGCCGCGTGTTCCACTCGATGTTCGCGACCGAGGACCAGAAGGAAGGCATGGCCGCGTTCCTTGAAAAGCGCAGCCCGCAGTTCCGCGACAAGTAGCACCCTGGCACGAGCCAAGTTTGCGGTTGGCAATGTCCGCGAACTTGGCTAAACGGGCCGCCATACATGCGCGTGCGGCCCGCTTGGCTAGAATCATACCGATGGATACTCCCTCGGTTCGGGTTGGCATTGCGCTGCTGAAATGAACACAACTCGAACGAAGGTCAGATACCATGGCAAATTCGCCGCAATCCAAGAAACGCGCCCGCCAGAACGAAGCCCGCTTTGCCGTGAACAAGGCACGGCGGTCGCGGATCCGCACATTCCTGCGCAAGGTCGAGGAAGCCATCGCTTCCGGTGACAAAAATGCCGCAGCCGACGCCCTTCGCGCAGCCCAGCCTGAGCTGATGCGCGGCGTCACCAAGGGCGTCTTTCACAAGAACACGGCGTCTCGGAAAATGTCGCGCCTGGCGGCACGGGTCAAAGCGCTCGGCTGATACGCACATCCAGGGTGTCAAAAACCCTGTTTTCAAAAGGCGTTGCCCCGGCAGCGCCTTTTTTTGTTGGCTTTGCCGTATGCGCGCCGGCAACACCGCCGATAGATTCTTTGCGCCGGAAACGTGAGTCAACACTAGAGTTTCGTTGCCGCTTCCCCCCCAAAATTGCTACCACATATCTAGCGATTCACTAGCTTGGGGGGACAGGCGCCGATCGCTCCGGCCTGACGGGCATCAGGCCGCGAGGGATAGTGCGTGTCGATCAGTTCGGCTGCCATACCAACTGTTCGGTCTGCTGCGTTCTTCGGTATTCCATACCGCTGTGCAGCCCTGTCGTAACATGAGTGTGTAACGGTGACGTGTCAGTCCGCTTGCCAGTTTGCAGGCATCGGACCGCTGTCACCCTCTGTACTGCGGCGCTGATTTCAAGCGCAGGCGGTGCCGTCTCTCGGGGCGGTACACACTTGACGTGCGACGTGAGTCCTGCCGGGCACAGCCCGGCCAACGAACGGGACAGGCCGCAAGGTCAGAATGGGATGTACGAGGCGCTGCATGACACAAGAAAAATGGGGGCAACTCCGACAGAGGCTTTTGAAGACGGTAGGGCAGAACAACTATACCACCTGGATAGAACCGCTTGAATTCGAGCACCTCGAAGACGGCGTCGCGACGTTCAGCGTTCCGACGAACTTCATGGGCAACTATGTCAGCCAGAACTTCGCCGACCTCATTCTCTACGAACTGAACACGGCAGGCGCCAAGGTTCAGCGGGTTTCTTTTCAGGTCGCCGCGAATACCTCCAAGCGCCCCAGCCCGCGCGTGGTTTCATCCAAGGCCGACGAGTCGGTCGAACAGGCGACGACGACACCACTCGACGCACTGCAGGCCGCCCCGCTCGATGCCCGGTTCACTTTTGACAGCTTCGTCGTCGGCAAGCCGAACGAGCTGGCGCATGCCGCAGCGCGCCGCGTCAGCGAGGGTGGCCCGGTCACCTTCAATCCGCTCGTGCTCTATGGCGGCGTCGGGCTCGGCAAGACCCATTTGATGCACGCCATCGCCTGGGAATTGCGCGCCCGCAAACCCGACCTGAACGTGCTCTACCTGTCCGCCGAACAGTTCATGTATCGCTTCGTGCAAGCGCTGCGCGAGCGCAAGATGATGGACTTCAAGGTGCTGTTCCGCTCGGTCGACGTGCTGATGGTGGACGACGTCCAGTTCATTGCCGGCAAGGACAGCACGCAGGAAGAGTTTTTCCATACGTTCAATGCGCTGGTCGACCAGAACAAGCAGATCATCATCTCGGCCGATCGTGCGCCGGGCGAGATCAAGGATCTCGAGGAGCGGGTCAAGTCGCGCCTGCAATGCGGTCTGGTCGTCGATCTGCATCCGACCGACTATGAATTGCGGCTCGGCATCCTGCAGACCAAGGTGCAGCAGTATCGCGGTTCTTATCCAGGGCTCGAAATCGCGGACGGCGTGCTTGAGTTCCTCGCTCAGAGGATCTCGACCAACGTGCGCGTTCTGGAAGGCGCGCTGACACGGCTTTTCGCCTTCGCGTCGCTTGTCGGGCGCGAGATCGACATGGAGCTGACGCAAGATTGCCTGGCCGATGTGCTGCGCGCCTCCGAACGCAAGATCACGGTCGAGGAGATCCAGCGCCGTGTGTCGGAATACTACAACATCCGCCTCAGCGACATGATCGGACCCAAGCGCCTGCGCTCCTACGCGCGTCCCCGGCAAGTGGCGATGTATCTTGCCAAGCAGCTGACGAGCCGCAGCCTTCCCGAGATCGGGCGGCGTTTCGGCGGGCGCGACCACACCACGGTGATGCACGGCGTGAAGCGTATCGAGGAACTGAAGCTGATCGATGGGCAGATCGCCGAGGATGTCGAGATGCTGCGCCGCGCGCTCGAAGCCTGACCGCGGCGCGATCCTGAACGGAACGGACAAGGGGCGTCGATCGGGCGCCCCTGGTCATGTGCGCTCAAATCCATCCCTGATTGCGCCGATGCCATAGTGGCACGCTGCCTGTTCCGGGCCTCTTGACGCCCGAATCATTCCGCAGGACAAATTGACAAAAAACTTGTGCGGACCGGGCAAACCGCTACGTTGCCCTTCCCGGCCCAACAGAGGATCGAATGACATGAAGATCAGCATAGAACGCGGCGCATTGCTCAAGGCCGTGTCGCAGGCGCAGTCGGTCGTGGAGCGCCGCAACACGATCCCGATCCTCGCCAATGTCCTGATCGAAGCCGAGGGCGACAAGGTGCAGTTCCGCGCCACCGATCTGGATATCGAAGTCGTGGACAAGGCACCCGCCCAAGTCGAGCGCGCCGGGGCCACCACGGTCGCCGCGACAACGTTGCACGAGATCGTGCGCAAGCTGCCCGACGGGGCGCTGGTAACGTTGACGGCCGACAATGTCGCAGGGCGTCTGACGGTCGAGGCCGGCCGCTCGAACTTTTCGCTGGCGACGCTGCCCAAGGAAGATTTCCCCGTAATGGCGTCTTCGGAGTACGAGTCCAACTTCTCGGCCCCCGCCGCTGTTTTGCGGCGGCTGTTCGACAAGTCGAAATTCGCGATCTCGACTGAAGAAACTCGCTATTACCTGAACGGGGTCTATTTGCATGTCGCCGACGCAGATGGCGGCAAGGTGCTGCGCTGTGTCGCCACCGACGGGCACCGCCTCGCCCGGATCGATGCCGACTTGCCCGAAGGCGCGGCGGACATGCCCGGCGTGATCGTACCACGCAAGACGGTCGGCGAATTGCGCAAATTGCTGGACGATGACGACCTCGCCATCGCAGTGTCGGTCAGTGAGACGAAGATACGGTTCGCGACGCCCGACATCACCCTGACCTCCAAGGTCATCGACGGCACATTTCCGGACTACACCCGCGTCATTCCGCAAGGCAACACGCGGCGGCTGGAAGTCGACGCGAGCGAATTCGCCCAGGCTGTCGACCGGGTGGCAACCGTGTCGTCGGAACGCTCGCGCGCGGTCAAGATGCAGCTTGACGAGGACAGGCTGATCCTGTCCGTCAACGCGCCCGACAGCGGCGCCGCCGAAGAGGAACTGGCCGTCGCTTACGGCGATGAACGGCTCGAAATCGGATTCAACGCCAAGTACCTGCTGGAAATCGCCAGCCAGGTCGATCGCGAGAACGCCGTATTCATGTTCAACTCGGCCGGCGATCCGACCCTGATGCGCGAAGGCAATGATCAGAGCGCGATCTACGTCGTCATGCCGATGCGCGTCTGACGGCACCGCTTGCGACCGGCGGAGACACGTTCGATCAGGATCAGCGGGGCCACCACTGGATGTACTTGTCCGACCTGACCCTGTCTCACTTCCGTTCCCACAAGACCGCACGACTGGCCAGCGACGGTCGGCCCGTGGCGATCTTCGGCGCCAACGGGGCCGGCAAGACCAACATACTCGAGGCGGTGTCGCTGTTCTCGCCCGGTCGTGGCCTGCGCCGCGCCAGCGCCGAAGACATGGCCCGCCGCCCCGAAGCGCTCGGCTGGAAGATCACGGCACATCTCCAGGGTGGCGGCCATCTGCACGTGATCGAACTCTGGTCCGAAAACGGTGCCGCCCGACAAACCCGGATCGATGGCAAACCCGCGAGCCAACTCGCTTTGGGACGGATCGCCCGCGTGCTCTGGCTGATCCCCGCGATGGACCGGCTCTGGATAGAAGGTGCCGACGGGCGGCGGCGGTTCCTGGACCGCATGACACTGAGCTTCGCGCCCTCGCATGCCGAAGCGACGCTGACCTATGAAAAGGCGATGCGCGAGCGCAATCGTCTGCTCAAGGACCAGGTGCGCGACTCGGCCTGGTATGGCGCGATCGAGGCCCAGATGGCGCGCACGGGGCACGAGATCCACGTGGCGCGCAAGCGTACCCTCGCGCTGCTGACCGAGGCCCAGACCCGGGCCGAAACCGCCTTCCCGACGGCCGAACTCGACCTGGTGCAGACCGACGGAGAAATGCCCGAGACCGAAGCCGACCTGCGCGAGGCCCTGGCCGAAAGCCGGTTTCGAGACCTGGCTGCAGGGCGCACCCTGGTCGGCCCGCATCGCGCGGACCTCTACGGGGTCTATGCGGCCAAGGCGGTGCCGGCGCGGGATTGCTCGACCGGTGAACAGAAGGCGCTTCTGGTCTCGCTCATCCTCGCCAACGCGCGCGCATTGGCCGAGCAGATCGGCGCCGCTCCGATCCTGCTTTTGGACGAGGTTGCCGCCCATCTCGACGCGCAGCGCCGTGCCGCACTTTATGACGAAATCTGCGCGCTCGGCGCCCAAGCCTGGATGACGGCGACCGACCGCGACCTGTTCCAGAGCCTCGGCGACCGGGCCCGATACCTGACGGTGACGGACCGCGACGGACTGTCCGAAGTCACCGAAATCTGAACGGGTTCCCGGTCGGGAGCGAGACCCGCAATCCGGCCACAAAATATGGGCAATTGCGTGACATCCCCCGCAATAAGTCGTATGTAACGGTCAGAAAAACAAGGAAATGACTGATGTCCGACGACGCGAAGGTGCCCGAAGAGTACGGCGCGGATTCCATCAAGGTTCTCAAAGGCTTGGAGGCCGTCCGTAAACGCCCCGGAATGTATATCGGGGACACGGACGATGGCTCGGGCCTGCACCACATGGTGTACGAGGTCGTGGACAACGGGATCGACGAAGCGCTCGCCGGTCACGCCGACGCGGTGACCGTCACGATCCATGCGGATTCAAGCGTTTCCGTCAGCGACAATGGGCGCGGCATCCCCGTCGGCATCCACGAGGAAGAGGGCGTTTCCGCGGCCGAGGTCATCATGACCCAGCTTCATGCGGGCGGCAAATTCGACAGCAACTCCTACAAGGTCTCGGGCGGCCTGCACGGAGTCGGCGTGTCGGTGGTCAACGCGCTCTCGGTCTGGCTGGAACTGCGCATCTGGCGCGACGGCAAGGAACACTACGCGCGCTTCGAGCACGGCGATACCGTCGAACACCTGCGGGTCGTCGGCGATGCGAACGGACGGACCGGGACCGAAGTGCGCTTTCTCGCCTCGACCGACACGTTTTCCAACCTCGACTACTCCTTCGAGATTCTCGAACGCCGCCTTCGCGAACTGGCGTTCCTCAATTCCGGAGTGCGGATCATCCTGATCGACGAACGACCGGTCGAACCCCTGCGCAGCGAGCTCTTCTACGAGGGCGGCGTACGCGAATTCGTCAAGTATCTCGACCGCTCCAAGAGCTCGATCATGGAAGAGCCGATCTTCATCACCGGCGAGCGTGACGACATCGGGATCGAGGTCGCGATGTGGTGGAACGACAGCTACCATGAAACCGTGCTCCCTTTCACGAACAACATCCCGCAGCGCGACGGCGGCACCCACATGGCCGGGTTTCGCGGCGCTCTGACCCGCACCATCAACGGCTATGCACAGTCCAGCGGAATCGCCAAGAAGGAGAAGATCAGCTTCACCGGCGACGACGCGCGCGAGGGACTGACCTGCGTGCTGTCGGTCAAGGTGCCCGATCCGAAGTTCAGCTCGCAGACCAAGGACAAGCTGGTCAGTTCCGAGGTGCGGCCCGCGGTCGAGGGATTGGTCACCGAAAAGCTGGCCGAGTGGTTCGAGGAAAACCCGATCCAGGCGAAGATCATCGTCGGCAAGATCATCGAGGCCGCGCTGGCCCGCGAAGCGGCGCGCAAGGCCCGGGAACTGACCCGGCGCAAGACCGCGATGGATGTGAACTTCCTTGCCGGCAAGCTCAAGGACTGCTCGGAAAAGGACCCGGCCAAGACAGAGCTGTTCCTCGTCGAGGGTGACAGCGCCGGGGGCTCGGCCCAGACCGGGCGCGACCGCCAGACGCAGGCGATCCTGCCGCTCAAGGGCAAGATTCTGAACGTGGAGCGCGCGCGATTCGACAGAATGCTGTCGAGCCAGGAGATCGGCAACCTGGTGATGGCGCTCGGCACCGGGATCGGACGGGACGAGTTCGACATCTCCAAGTTGCGCTACCACAAGATCGTCATCATGACGGATGCCGATGTGGACGGCGCGCATATCCGGACGCTTCTTCTGACGTTCTTTTATCGCCAGATGCCCGAGTTGATCGAAAACGGCTATCTCTACATCGCACAGCCGCCGCTGTACAAGGTCAGCCGTGGCAAGTCCGAGACCTACCTCAAGGACCAGGTCGAGATGGACAACTACCTGATCCATCAGGGGGTCGACGGTGCGCTGTTGCGGTTGGGATCGGGTGAAGAGATCGCCGGCCAGGATCTGCTGCGCGTGGTCGAGGAGGCCCGGCAGCTGAAACGCGTGCTGGACGCCTTCCCGACCCACTATCCGCGCCACATCCTCGAACAGGCCGCGATCGCCGGCGCCTTTGTTCCCGGGGTGGTCGATGCCGACCTGCAGGGCGTGGCGGACAAGGTCGCGGCTCGCCTCGACCTGATCGCTCTGGAATACGAACGCGGCTGGCAAGGCAGGATCACCCAGGATCATGGCATCCGGCTGGCCCGCATCCTGCGCGGCGTTGAAGAGGTGCGCACGCTGGATGGTCCGATGCTGCGCTCGGGCGAAGCACGCAAGACCGGCAGCTTCACCAAGAGCCTGCAGGACACCTATGCCACACCGGCACAGCTGGTGCGCAAGGATCGCAGCCTGACGATCTACGGTCCGCTCGGGCTGCTCGGGGCGATCCTCGAGGAAGGTGAAAAGGGCCTGTCGCTCCAGCGCTACAAAGGTCTCGGAGAAATGAACCCGGACCAGCTGTGGGAAACGACGCTCGATCCGGACGCGCGTACATTGCTGCAGGTCAAGGTGGACGACATGGTCGAAGCCGACGACCTCTTCACCAAGCTGATGGGCGACGTCGTCGAACCGCGCCGCGAGTTCATCCAGAAGAACGCGCTGAGCGTCGAGAATCTGGACTTCTGAAGCTGTCGTAGGGACGCGCACAAAGCTGCACGCACCGCAAAAGTCTGCATGAATCGCCCATAATATTGCACGGTTTCTCGTTATCGGTGTGCTTTCTGCGAGCCCTCGACCTATAGATTCTCGCAAGAGGCGGGCAACTCGGAGTTGCCGGCGGAGATTTGCCCTGCTTGATGATTAACGGCTTCTGCGCGTCCAAAAACCTTCGATGCCGTCATGTGCTTCGGCTCCTGGTCGGACCATGAGGTTCATCTGGTGGTTCATGACCAAGACTGAGGTGCCCCTAGATTTGCAGACGCTTCGCCGCCTAACTTTAAGGCGAAAGATGTCGATCCCTGCATATTCCAGCCCTTCTGGCCAGATCTGATGACAGTGCAGGGCGACGAATTGCCCATCGGCAATCGCGCGTTTCACCTCGACCCGCTCGCTATCTGGAGATCGGCGCAGATGCAGACACGTCATGGAGCCCAGCGATCTGTACGGCTCCTGCAAATCCCCCTTGATCGACTTCACCGGCTTCGCAGCCCACTCGATGACATGGTCCGAGAGGGCGGCCCGCCGCGCTTCGAGCAGGGCTGCGTGGATGGTCTCATTCATGGGCACGATCGCACGCCCCTTTCTCAAGCCGTCTCCGGTGCGGAGGTTGATCTGGCGCGGCGTGAAATCCACCCTGCCCCAGGTCAACTCCAGAATGGCAGGAACCCGGCCTGCGGTCGTCAGCATGAGGAGAGTCGCGAGCCGGATGTGAGGCATCGCTTCTGCTTCGAGCGGCCTCTCGACCTCGCGACGCGTCAGGTAGCGCTCCTTGGGAGTTGGAGTGCCGGGCAATTCAACGTCATCTGAGAAGGGCGAGCTTGAGAGAAGTCTCCATTTCTTTCGCTCCCCGCTCCACACCCTTACCCAAGGTCATTTTCCTGCTACACTGTGCGAATATGAAGCCTCAACAACTGGGAGTAAGTCGATGATTGATCGCGATGCGTATGTCGAAAAGGTGAAGGCGACTATCGATGAATGGAACGCCGAGATCGACAAGCTGCAGGCGAATGCCCAGAAGGCCCAAGCCGATGCCAAGATCGAATACGAGAAACAGCTTGCCGAAATGAGAAAGCAACGTGATGAGGCAGAGGCGAAGATGAAGCAGGCGCAACAGGCATCCGACGCCGCCTGGGACGACATGAGCAAGGGTTTTCAGGCCGCCTGGGAAAACCTGTCGCAATCGTTCCAGACCGCGATGAACCGGTTCAAGTAGCCGAACGCGCCGCGCAGACCGAAGGCAGTAGAACCCTTCTGGGCTGCTCGGTGATCGGAACGGCCAGCCGGCGTCATATCGCTCGTTCCGGCTGGCCCTTGGCGATTGCGCATGCAGTCCCAGGTTCGATCTATGGCCACGGCTTGATGTGAAGCCTTCATGAGCCGACTTCCTTCGCCTCAGGCGCGTTCGAATCCGCGGGCGATCTCGAAATCGGTCACAGCGCGTTCGAACTCCTCGATCTCCCACTCCGCCGCGCGGCAGTAGTGGTCGATCACTTCGTCACCCATCGCCGCGCGCAGCATGTCTGATCGGCGAAACCGGTCGAGCGCTGCCGGGAGACTGGCCGGGATCTCGCCGGCCTGGGCCGCATCATAGACGTCGCCGGTGGTCGGACGGGCCAGGTCGAGTTCGCCGTCCATCCCTGCGAGGCCGGCAGCCAGCAGCGCCGCAAGGGCGAGATAGGGGTTCATGTCCGAGCCCGGGATCCGGCACTCGACCCTTACAGCCTGAGTTGCCGCGCCGCACAAGCGGAAGCCGGCGGTGCGGTTGTCCACGGACCAGACCGTCTTGGTGGGAGCGAATGTCGCCTTGGCAAAGCGCTTGTAGCTGTTGACGTAGGGGGCGAGGAACAGCGTGATTTCGGGTGCGAAGCGGATCAATCCGGCCATGTAGTGGCGCATTTCCCGGGACATGCCGAAGTCTCCCTCGGGATCGGCAAAGGCATTCTGTCCATTCCGCCACAGCGATTGGTGCACGTGCGCTGAACTTCCCACACGCGCCGGGTGCCATTTTGCCATGAAGCTCGCTGCATGGCCGTGCCGATCGGCGATTTCCTTGGTGGCGTGCTTGGCAATCGTGTGGTGATCGGCGGTATCGAGCGCCGTGGCATAGCGGATGTTCAGCTCCTCCTGACCGGACTCGGCCTCTCCCTTGGAGTTCTCGACCGGGATGCCCGCCGCCCAGAGATGGTTGCGCAAGGGCTGCATCACGTGCTCCTCGCGGCTGGTTTGAAGGATGCTGTAATCCTCGTTGAAGCGACTGATCGGGACCAACTCGCGATAGCCGGTGCGGGCGATCTCGGCAAAAGACTTTTCGAACAGGAAGAATTCCAGTTCTGTGGCCATGATCGGGGTCAGGCCTCGGTCCTCGCAACGCGCGATCTGCCGTTTCAGCACCGCTCGGGGGGAATGGGCGACCGGTTCGTGAGTGTGATGGTCCAGAACGTCGCAAAGCACCATGACCGTTCCGTTCAGCCAGGTCAGCGGACGGATCGTGTCGAGGTCGGGTCGCAGGGTGTAGTCTCCATAGCCCTTTTGCCAACTTGTGCTGGCATAGCCGTCCGGTGTCGCCATCTCGAGATCGGTAGCGAGCAGGTAGTTGCAGCAATGCGTCTCCTCCCAGGCGGTGGCGACGAAATGCTGTGCGACGAAGCGTTTGCCCATCAGGCGACCCTGCATGTCGACCATGCAGACCAGCACCGTATCTACCGTTCCCGCGTCAACGGCGGCCTTCAACTCTTGAAATGTCATCAGTCCCACGGTGCTGTCTCCGTCCTGTCTCTTGCGTCGCGTTCTCCCGTGCTTACCCGAGGATCGCCGGCCAGGGTAGGGGGCCTGCCGCACCACGGTTGACAGGCCGGACGAATTGCGGCCTTGTTTGACCAAAGGATCAAAAATCAGAACAGGGTGGCGCGTGCGTCGCAAAACTGTTTCACGACGCTGGCAGGTGTCGGGCCGTGATTTCAAGAGACAAAACAGGGGACTGACATGAAACAAGCACTGATCATCGGCACCGCGCTGGGCCTATCGCTGGCCGGCCTGGCCCAAGCCGACACGCTGCGACTGCTGACCTGGGGCGGCTACGCGCCCGAGAACGTCATCGAGATGTTCGAGAAAGAGACAGGACATACGGTCGAGGTGACCATGTCCAACAATGAGGAAATGATCGCCAAGCTGCGCGCCACTGGCGGCGGCGGGTTCGATCTCGCCCAGCCGAGCCAGGACCGCATCGCTGGACCGCAGGCCGAATTCGGCATCTACAAGCCGATCGACCTGTCGCGGATCGATGCGTCGCTGTTCATCCCGTCGATGCTGGAAGCGACAAAGATCAACACCACCGTCGACGGCGCGGTCTATGGCGTGCCGCATGTCTGGGGCACCAGCGGGCTGGTGCTCGACACGTCCAAGGCCGAAATGGTCAAGGACTATACCGATCTCTGCAACCCGGACCTCGCCGGCAACGTGTCCTATCGCCTGAAACGCCCGACGCTGATCGGCTTTGCTTTTGCCATGGGGATGGATCCCTTCGCGGCCTATGGCGACCCGGCAGCCTATACCGAGATCATGGATCAGGTCGAAGCCAAGCTGATCGAGTGCAAGCCGGTCGTGAAAACCTATTGGGGTGGCGGAGACGAGTTGATGGGTCTGCTGCGTTCGGGCGAGGTGACCGCGTCCATGGCCTGGGACACCGGCGGCTGGAAGCTGAACGGCGACAATCCCGACATCACGTTCGTTGCACCGGCGTCGGGTGCGCTGGGGTGGATCGACACCTTCGTTCTGCCGGCCAAGGGCAAGGCGGACGACGCGGCCTATGACTGGATCAATTTCGTGATGCGCCCCGAAGTGTCGGCGATGATCACCGAGGCAGCGGGCAACTTCACCGCCTCCAAGGGTGCGGATGAATTCGCGTCCGAAGAGTTGAAAGCGCGGTTCCAGGCCAGCTTCCCGCCCGAGGCGATCGACAATATCAAATGGTATCCGCCGGTGCCCGCCGGGCTGGAAGCCATCGAGGGTGGTATCCTGGACCGGGTCAAGGCTGCCAACTGATCAACCTGAACTGTCTGCGGCATCCGCTTTGCGCGGGTGCCGCTTGCATTGAAAGATCCTGCATGACGCCTGATCTCGACTGCCGATCCCTGACGAAACGCTTCGGCGACATGGTTGCCGTGCGCGATGTGTCGTTTTCCGTTCCGCCGGGAAGTTTCTTCTCGATCCTCGGCCCGTCGGGCTGTGGCAAGACCACGATCATGCGGATGATCGCAGGGTTCCTCGAGCCGAGCGGCGGCGACATCCTGATCAAGGGGCGGTCGATGCTGAACGTTCCGCCCAACAAGCGCCCGGTCAACATGGTGTTCCAGCACCTGGCGCTGTTCCCCATGATGAACGTCGCCGACAATATCGGTTATGGCCTGCGCCGCGCCGGTCTGAAGAAGCCCGAGATCACCCGCAAGGTCGGTGAAGTGCTCGACAGGATCGGCCTGCCGGGGATCGAAACGCGCAAGGTGGATGAGCTTTCCGGCGGACAGAAACAGCGCGTTGCCATTGCGCGCTGCATGGTGCTGGAACCCGACGTTCTGTTGCTGGACGAACCGCTGGGCGCGTTGGATCTGAAACTGCGCGAGCGCATGAAGATCGAACTGAAATCCTTGCAGGCCGCGTTTGACACCACGTTCGTCTATATCACCCATGACCAGTCCGAGGCCCTGGTGATGTCCGACCAGATCGCGGTGATGAACGCCGGCGTGTTCGAACAGGTCGGCAGCGCGCGCGATCTCTATTATCGGCCGCAAACCGCCTTTGTCGCGGGCTTTGTCGGCGACAGCAACCGCTGGACCGGGACGGTCGAACAGACCGATGGGGCAGATGTCGCGCTGCGCACGGCAGAGGGGTTGCTGATCCGCAGCCGCAGCGACGCGCAGGTGTTGAAACCGGGCGACCGGGCCGAGATCTTCCTGCGCCCCGAAGCGATCCGGGTGGCGCGAGACGCCGCCGACCTGGCGCAGTTCGACAATCATGTCAGTGGAGTGGTCAGCAGCCTGCTGTTCAACGGCGCGGCCAGCCGCATCCTCGTGCGCGACGAGGTCGGCGAGGAAATCGAGGTCACGCTGCCGCAATCGGGCGAATTCGCGACCCTGACCAAGGGCGCACCGGTGCAGATCGGCTGGTCGGGCGATCAGACGGCCTGTTTCGCGCGGCGGGGCTGACGTGATGCGCGCGCAAGCCCGGCTGGGGTTCATCCTCCTTCTGACGCCGCTGCTCTTGTGGCTGAGCCTGCTGATCCTGATCCCTCATGTGGACATGGCGCTGCTGTCCCTGCGCGAACGGGTCGGGGTGGGCGAATACGCCGTCAGCTTTGCCAACTACGGCACGTTTTTCGGCGAACCGCTCTACATGCGAACCTTCCTGCGCACGGCGACGATGTCCGTTCTCGCGACGTTGATCACCCTCATCATCGCCTTCCCGGTCGCCTATTACATCGCCAAGATCGCCAAGGGACGCACGCAATCGGCGCTGTTTCTCTTGTGTCTCGTGCCGTTCTGGGTGTCGGAACTGGTGCGCACCTTCGGCTGGATGATCCTGTTGCGCGAAACCGGGGTGTTTTCGAACCTGCTGCAATGGACAGGGCTGGCGACCGGGCCGGTCGAGATGCTCTATAACGACGCGGCGATCATGGTCGGGCTGGTCTATACCTCGATGCTGTTCATGGTGGTGCCGCTGGTCACGACGCTGGAAAGCCTTGACGATGCGGTGATCGAGGCGGGCTACGACCTGGGCGGATCGGGTTTCAGCGTGCTGCGCGAGATCATCATCCCACACGCCATGCCGGGGATCGTGTCCGGCAGCATCGTTGTCTTCATGCTGTCCTTGGGTAACTACCTGACGCCGACGATGCTGGGCGGCAAGGACAGCCTGTGGTTCACCGAGCTGATCTATTCGCAGTTCATCGTGCGCTTCAACTGGGAACTGGGTGCCGCCTTCGGATTCATGCTGCTGATCCTGTCATCCTTCATTGTCTGGGCCACGTTGCGCCTGACCGGGCAGACGTTGGAAAGGACGATGGGATGATCCCGTCGATCCCCCAACCCCGCGGGCTGCGCATGGCCTATACGGCCTATATCGTGCTGTTCTTTGTCTATCTCGCCCTGCCGCTGGCGGTGGTCGCGGTGTTCGCGTTCAACGACAGCCAGTTTCCGTCGCTGCCTTGGGAGGGCTTCACCTGGAACTGGTTCTTCGGCGAAGACCGCCCGATGATCGGGGTGTTTCACGAACGCCCGATCCTGCGCGCGATTGGCACCTCGGCTTTCGTTGGGTTCTGCGTGGCGGTGCTGTCGGTCGCCGTCGGCACCACCAACGCCTTTCTGTTCAACCGTTACCAATTTCGTGGGCGCGGGTTGCTTTACGTTCTGATGCTGTTGCCTTTGGTCATTCCCGGCATCGTGCTGGGCATTTCGATCCTGGTCTTTTCCTCGACCGTGGCGAACGAGCTTTGGGATGCCGTCGAGTATGACGCCGAAATCCTGCGCCCCGGCCTGGCTCTGGTGATCCTTGGGCAGTTCTCTTTCATCACCACCATCGCGACGCTGGTCATCTCCGCGCGCTTGCAGAAATTTGACCAGAGCCTTGAGGAGGCGGCGTTGAACCTCGGTGCAGACCGACTGACGGCAGTGCGTACGATCACCATTCCGTTTCTCATGCCGGCGATCATCGGTGCAGTCGTCGTGGCGTTCCTGATGAGTTTCGAGAATTTCAACACCACGTTGATGCTGGTCGGCTCGGACGCGCCCCTGACCATCGCCATGTTCGACCGCCTCAAGGAAGGCTCGACGCCGCTCTTGAACGCGGTATCGCTCCTCTTGATGGTCGGCTCTTCGCTGCTGGCGCTGGTGATGATCGCCTTTCAGCGCAAGGCGTGACGCGCGTCCGACAGATAGGTGAGATCCGGGGAAAACGCCCTATGTCCTGTCCGACGGGACGGACAGGGCAACGGCACAGTGCATCTATTCTGGTTCAAACGCGACCTGAGAGTTGAGGACAACCGCGCGCTGGCCCGCGCGGCCCAGGACGGAGCGGCACCGCTGTTCATCCTGGAACCCGAGCTCTGGCAGCAACCCGATATGGCGGGCCGCCACTTCGAGTTCATGCGCGAGTCGCTTGCCGAGCTACGCACCAGCCTCGGGCGTCTCGGCCAGCCGCTGATCGTGCGGACGGGCGATGCCATCGAGGTGTTGGAAGAGCTGAACCGGCAGGTTGCGATGGATGCGCTCTGGTCGCACCAGGAAACCGGCAACGACTGGACCTATCGCCGGGATCTCCGGGTCGCGGCCTGGTGCCGGGAGCGGGGCATTCCGTGGCATGAATTCCAGAACCACGGCGTGACGCGTGGCCTGAAATCCCGAAACGGCTGGGCGCGCGACTGGGATCGGTTCATGGCCGAACCTGTGACAATGGCCCCGGCACTGCGGCCAGTCGACTTGGAGATCGGGACGCTCCCCGATGCCAGCGATCTCGGACTCGCGCCCGATCCGTGTGCCGAGCGGCAGGCCGGTGGGCGTGCGGCGGGGCTCCAACGTCTCGACAGTTTCCTGACCACACGTGGACGCCCCTATCGAAGGGCGATGTCCTCTCCGGTGGCTGGTGCGACCGCCTGTTCGCGTCTGTCTCCGCACCTTGCCTGGGGCACGCTGTCGATTCGCGAGGTCACCCAGGCGACCTGGACGCGGCAGCGCGCGCTGAAAGCGGCGTCGAAAGCCGATCCCACGTGGCGCGGGGCGTTGAGCTCGTTTTCCGGGCGGCTCCACTGGCATTGCCATTTCATCCAGAAGCTCGAGGACGAGCCGCGCATCGAGTTCGAGAACTTCCATCGCGCCTATGACGGAATCCGGCCCTCCGCGCCCGATCAGGATCGGGTGGCGGCCTGGGCCGCTGGCGAAACCGGGTTGCCTTTCGTCGATGCCTGCATGCGGTCGTTGCGCGCAACCGGCTGGTTGAACTTTCGCATGCGGGCCATGGTCATAGCGACGGCCAGCTATCACCTGTGGCTGGACTGGCGCGCGCCGGGGCTGGAACTGGCGCGGCTGTTCACTGACTACGAACCGGGCATCCACTGGAGCCAAGTGCAGATGCAGTCCGGAACGACCGGCATCAACACGGTTCGGATCTACAATCCGGTCAAGCAGGGGCTCGATCAGGATCCGACCGGCACCTTCACACGACGCTGGGTGCCCGAACTGGCAGACATCCCGGACCGATGGCTGCAGGAACCGTGGAAGGCTGAAAACGCGGCGCAGATCATCGGGCGGAGCTATCCAGCGCCGATCGTGGATCACCGCGAGGCCGCGCGGACCGCGCGGGAGCGCATCTGGGCCGTTCGGCGCGGGGCGGATTATGGCGCCGAGGCCACGGCGATTCAGCACCGCCATGGCAGCCGGAGGGGTGACGTCCGTCGCCGTCCGGCCCGCAAGAAATCGGCAACAGAGGCGCAGCTTGAACTGCCCCTGACGGGAGAAACGACGTGAAGATGAGGAAAAAATCCGACCTTCCAGCAAAGATCTGCGCCACCTGTGGACGCCCGTTCACATGGCGGCGCAAATGGGCGAAGGACTGGGAGACGGTGCGGTATTGCTCCAAACGGTGCAGTGCGGGCCGATGAGTGGGCAGCAGAACCTGCCGCTGCCCGACGCGCAGAACGAGCCCGTGCGGTTCGTGCCGACCCGTGCGGCCGGGCTTGCGCGACTTGACCGTTTCGTGTCGCGGGCCGGGCGGCACTACACCGGGCTGCGCAACTATGACCTTGGCCCAGATCAGCGCTCGAACGTGTCGGCCCTGTCGCCGTGGATCCGTCATCGGGTGATCACCGAGGAGGAGGTGCTGCGCGCGACCCTTGCACGGCACAGCCCGTCGGCGGCTGACAAGTTCATCCAGGAGGTGTTCTGGCGCAGCTATTTCAAGGGCTGGCTCGAGCAGCACCCGAGCGTCTGGGCCGGCTATCTCGCCGACCTCGACGATCTGCTGGCCGACCTAGAGAGCGACGACTGGCTGGCGAAAGGCTATCGCGCTGCGACCGTTGGCGAAACCGGGATCGAGGGTTTCGATGACTGGTCGCGCGAACTGGTCGAAACCGGGTACCTGCACAATCACGCGCGGATGTGGTTCGCCTCGATCTGGATCTTCACGCTGCGGCTGCCCTGGCAACTGGGAGCCGATTTCTTCCTGCGGCACCTGCTGGATGGCGACCCCGCATCCAACACACTGAGCTGGCGCTGGGTTGCGGGTCTGCATACGAAGGGCAAGGCCTATCAGGCGCGTGTGTCCAATATCGCGAAATACACACGCGAGCGGTTCCGCCCGAAACACTACCTTGCCAGTGAAATCAGGCCACTTGAGGAAGACGCGCACCATCCCCGTGTTCCGCTGCCCGGGGCCGATCCACTTCCTGAAGGTTCCTTTCTGCTGCTTCTGACCGAAGATGATTGTAGTATCGCTCAGACTCTGCCACGTCCGCCTGCCGCGGTGCTTGGGCTTCTGGCAAGCAACGGGCGCTCGCCGCTGGGCGTCAGCGCGAAGGTTTCCGAATTTGCCCATGGTGCGGTTGACGACGCGCTGTCCCAATCGGGCGGTGATATCATCGGTTTGACCGGGGAAGCCGACTGGTCCGGGCCAATCCTGCGCGCGGCGGCGCAGGCGGGCGTTCGGTCGATTGTCATCGGACATCCCCCGATCGGTCCGGTCGCGACTCGTTTCGCGCAGGCACGCGGCGAGATCGAGAGGGCGGGGCTCCGGATCCATGCGGTACGGCGGGACTACGATTCGGCGGCATGGCCACATGCAACGCGTGGCTTCTTCGCACTCAAGAAGAAGATACCCGCACTCCTGCGCGACATCGGGTTATCAGGCTGACGCGACCCCTGAGGCCTTGAAAATCCCCGCAGGCTTCTCCATTTTCGCGACGCGCGAGGACGACCTCGCCGGACCCATCGGTCAACAGGCGGGACGGCCCGATCAAGTACGGAGTCCCTTCATGCGCAGTACCGCAGATCGTATTCGCCAGGCCTTCAGCTTTGAAATCATCGGTCTTCTGATCGTCACACCTCTCTTCGCTTGGATTTTTGGTCATCCGATCGCGGAGATCGGTGTTCTTGCCCTGATTGGCGCGACTGCGGCGACGGGTTGGAACTATGCGTTCAACCTTGTTTTCGATCATGCCGTGCGCCGATGGCGCGGCACTCCGCACAAGTCCTTCGCATTGCGCGTTGCGCATGCCGTGCTGTTCGAAACGACCCTGCTGATCATCTTGCTGCCGATCTTTGCCTGGTGGCTGCAGGTATCCCTTCTGACGGCGCTGGTGATGGACCTGTCCTTCGCCGGCTTCTACATGATCTATACTTTTGTGTTCACTTGGGCCTATGACACGCTGTTCCCGCCGCGTGAGCGGCTTTGTTCAACATGACCGGCGCGCGCGGCGGGACCTGGCATGAAAGCCTCAGCCGTGGCGCAAGGAGGCGGCTATCTTGGCCTGAAAGCGCAAACCAAGATACTGGATGATCAGTCCCGGTAATTGGTGGATCGGATTGACGATGAACCTGTCGGGCTCTGAACTCCAGACTTTGCTGACATATTCACAGGGCGTGAGATCGCTGAGGGTCTTGAGCCTTCGAGCGAATTTGTAGGCAGCCATGAAGTCCACGAGATGGGTGCGGATCTGAGCGTCTCGCCGACGCCGAAGAGGAGGTTCTGTTGGAAGTCGTCTCGTGGCAACGCGAAGACGTCAGAGCGAAGGTGAGAGTCGCGGTCAAGAGAATTCTGCGCCGATATGGTTACCCTCCCGATCTTCAAGCCGAAGCAGTCAAACTTGTTATCAAACAAGCTGAGGCATTGGCGAAGGCTTTCTAAGTGCCGACCACGCGGACTTCGCCGCTAGTCGCCAGAACGAACTTTGGAAAGCAATTCGAAGTCCTAGAAAGGGCGACGGACCGGATATGGATGCCCGGGGTCGCCGCACTATTGAGGGCTGCAATTCTTCCGCTATCGTCGATCTTTTCGGCGTTGCGGCACCGCCTCAAGGTTCAATGAACCTGCGCGCCCTATCTCAAACAAAAAAAGCGCCGCAGAGGACGCCCTATTTTTGTTGGTCGGAGTGAGAGGATTCGAACCTCCGGCCCCTGCCTCCCGAAGACAGTGCTCTACCAGGCTGAGCTACACTCCGACCGTTGTGGGTGCGGATTACAGACCCGCCTGCGCTTTGGCAAGCCGAATCATTTCGGTCGTTTCAGGACATTGAGAAAGGCCCCGACGCGCAGGCCTGAGATCAGACCGATGCGGGTTTTCGTCTCGAGCACGGGCGTCGTGCGGGACGCGCGTCCGCTGGCCTCGCGATGCAGGATGTAGATGCCGCTGGCGATGATGATGGCCGCGCCGACATAGGTCGGCAGGTCGGGATACTCGCCGAAGATCAGCGCGCCGAATACCGCTGCCCATAGAATCTGGGAATACTGCATCGGCGCGACCACGATCGCGGTTCCGCGCCGATAGGCGGCGATCAGGCAGGACATCGCGATGAGCACAAGAACCGAGACCACAGCCAATGCGCCAAGGTCGACCAGCGGCATCGGGCGATAAACCACCGGCAGCGCCAGCGCCATCAGCACGAAGCTGGTCAGCATCGGGTAGAGGATCATCAGCACCGGGCGCTCCTCCTGGCCGATCTTGCGCACCACGATCGCGTTGAACGCGCCCGCCACTGCCGAAACCATCGCGGCGATATGGCCGGGCCCGAGCGCCTCGCCGCCGGGGCGCAGCACCACCACGACGCCGATCAGACCGACCACCACGGCCAGGCCACGCCGCAGTCGCACGGTTTCGCCCAGAATCGGCACCGCGAGTATGGTGATCAGCAGGGGAGCCGCGAAGAGGATCGCGTAGACCTGCGCCAATGGCAGAACCGAGAAGGCGTAGAAGGCGCACACCCCGGCGGTGACACCCGAGACGCTCCGCAGCAGCATCCACCAGGGATGCACCGGGCGCAGGGTCCCGGGCTTGCTGTCCCGGATCAGCAGCACGGTGATCATCGGAAAGCTGAAGAGCGAGCTGAAGAACACGATCTGGAAGGGGGAATAGATCCCGCCCAGATACTTGATCACCACATCATGGGTCGAAAAGATCGCAAAGGCCGCCAGACCGAACAGCGCGCCGGAAAGATTGGCGGAGCGGGCCGAAGCGGTCATGGACCGGTGCCGTCCGCTTGGGCCTTGTGCACGCGCCCGGCCAGACTGCCCCGCGCGCGCACCGGGGTCAAAGGCTGGCGTCCAGCGCCGCCAGGATCGCGTCACCCATCTGGCGGGTGCTGACGGGCTCAACACCTTCCTCGCCGATCAGATCGGCGGTGCGCAGACCATCCGCCAACACCTTCTCGACCGCGGTCTCGATCCGTTTCGCCTCGTCGCCCTGATCGAAAGAATAGCGCAACGCCATGGCAAAGCTGAGGATACAGGCGATCGGGTTCGCCTTGCCCTGTCCGGCGATATCAGGGGCAGATCCGTGAACCGGTTCATACAGCGCCTTGGGGCGGCCATTGGCCATCGGCGCGCCGAGGCTGGCCGAGGGCAGCATGCCCAGGGAGCCGGTCAGCATTGCGGCAGCGTCAGACAGCAGGTCACCAAAGAGGTTGTCGGTCACGATCACGTCGAACTGCTTGGGCCAGCGGCAGAGCTGCATGGCGCCCGCATCGGCATACATGTGCGACAGCTCGACATCCGGGTAATCCTCGTCGTGGACCTTCTGGACCACCTCGCGCCAGAGGATGCCGCTTTCCATCACGTTGGCCTTTTCCATCGAGCAGACCTTGTTGCCCCGCTTGCGGGCCAGTTCGAAGGCCGAGCGCGCGACGCGATCGATCTCGCTCTCGGTATAGCGTTGGGTGTTGATGCCGACGCGTTCATTGCCTTCCTTGATGATGCCGCGCGGCTCACCGAAATAGATGCCACTGGTCAGTTCGCGCACGATCACGATGTCCAAACCGGCGACGACCTCACGCTTGAGACTACTGAAATCCGCCAGCGCATCGAAGCATTGGGCCGGGCGCAGGTTCGAGAACAGGTCCATCTCCTTGCGCAGGCGCAGCAGGCCGCGTTCGGGTTTGACGCTGAAATCGAGGTTGTCGTATTTCGGGCCGCCGACCGCGCCCAGAAGCACAGCGTCGACCTCCTGCGCCTTGGCCATGGTCTCATCCGTCAGGGGGGTGCCATGAGCGTCATAGGCCGCGCCGCCGACCAAATCCTCGGATACGTCAAAGGCAAGACCCCGCTTGTCGCCAAACCAGTCGATGACGCGCTTGACCTCGGCCATGACTTCGGGGCCGATCCCGTCACCGGGAAGAATGAGAAGCGAGGGGTTTGACATGCGAGGCTCTCCTGAATTGCCGATGACTGCCGATACCGCGCGCGCCTGCAAGGGTCAACAAGCTGACCCACGCTCGGCTTCGGTGCGGCAGACCCGGATGAGGCCCTCCAGGAGCATGTCCCAGACCCGACGCAGGCGCGGTGTCCGTCGCATCGCCTCATGCGCGGCAAGCCAGACAGGCAGCGGCGGGATCGACAGACCAAGGTCGATTTCCTCGACCAGCGGATCGGCGCGACCCACCCCGGTCTGCGAGAAGCCGATCCCGCAACCTGCCCGCACGAGCTCCCAGTAGATCGCCTGGTTGTCGCAGCGCGTGGCGAAAGCCTCGCGCCGCACCGGCCAGCCCATCCTGCGCATGGTGTCGAGGATCAGCTCGTTGCTGTCATAGCCGACCAGGTCATGGTTCAGGATGTCCTCCGGCGTCTCGGGCCGCCCCGCCCGGTTCAGGTAGCTTCCGGCGGCGAAGATCCCCAGCTGCAGGTCACCCACATGTCGCGCGACCACGTCGGCCTGGGTCGGGCGATACATCCGCACCGCGATGTCAGCCTGCCGGAACAGCAGGTTCTCGGTCCGGTCCGATGGCAGCAGGTCGATCTGGATCGCCGGTTCGGCGCGGCGGATGTCGGCGAGGATCGGCGGCAGCAGGTAGTGGCTTGCGAAAACGCTCGCGGTCAGGCGCACGGTTCCGGCGATGCGCTGCGCCTGACCGGCGGCGGTCAGCGCCATCTGCTTCATCGATTCGTCCATGCGGCGCGCCATCGGCAACAGGTCCGCCCCGCCCTGCGACAGATTCAGACCGCGCGCGTGACGGTCAAAGAGGGCCATGCCCAGGTCGTCTTCGAGGGCCTTGATATGACGACCAAGCGTCGGCTGGCTGCGCCCCAACCTCTGCGCTGCCCCGGTCAGGGAGCCGGTTTCTGCGACCGCTAGAAAGCTCTGGATGAGCGACCAATCGGTCAGGGGAAGCACCTTATCCATTCATCCGTGAATAACATACCGCCGTTTTTCCGCAATATGCCGCGGAAATGCGAATGGGTATATTCTTGCAACATCTCAACGAAAGGAGACTTTGCCATGTCCCAGACAGTTCTGATCCTCGGTGCCTCCGGCCGATTTGGACGCCATGCCGCGACAGCGTTTCAAGCGCAGGGCTGGACCGTAAGCCGCTTTGACCGGGCACGCGACGACCTCATGACCGCTGCGCGCGGCGCGGATGTGATCGTGGCCGGTTGGAACCCGGCCTATCCCGACTGGCCCGACCAGGTCACCAGGCAGCACGAACAAATCATCGAAGCCGCCCGCGCCACGGGAGCGACGGTGCTGCTGCCGGGCAACGTTTATGTGTTCGGCCCGGACACCCCAGCCCCCTGGGGGTCCGACACGCCGCATCGCGCGACCAACCGGATGGGCCGGATCCGGGTCGAGATGGAGGACGCTTACCGCCAGTCGGGTGTGCGCACCATCCTGCTGCGGGCAGGAGACTTCCTCGACACCGAAGCCTCGGGAAACTGGTTCGACAAGATCCTGACGAAATCCCTGGACCGGGGCGTGTTCCGGTATCCGGGACGGCCCGATATTCCCCACGCCTGGGCCTGGCTACCCGATTTCGCCCGCGCCGCTGTCAACCTCGCCGAGATGCGCGACACGCTGCCCTCTTTCATCGATATCCCGTTTCCCGGCTATACGCTCAGCGGGCAACAGATGGCGGATACGCTGGCGCGGGTGTCGCCCGGCCCTGTCCGATTGAAACGGATGTCCTGGCTGCCCCTGGTTCTGGCCAGCCCGGTCTGGCCGATGGGGCGGTGCCTGCGCGAAATGCGCTATCTTTGGGACACGCCGCACTGGCTCGATCCATGCAAATTCGCCGAGGTCCTGCCCGATTTTCAAAGTACGCCGGTTGAACGGGCCCTAACCCGAGCGATCGACCGGTCGTCAATCCAGCGCCAGATCGACCCAGACCAGACGGTGCCGGCTGGCCTTTGAGGCCTCGGCATGGCCGGCCTGATCGAGGGCGGGCCAGTATACCCCGGCATCGATCACGCGCCAATCGCGTGACGGCAGAACGTAGTCGACTCGCAATCTACCCGGCCGCTCCCAATCGACCGTGTCCAGCGCGTTTTCACCCGCATGGCCCTGATCCGCCGCTTCCGCCGCGCCAGCGCTGGCAGGTCGCGGGTCCTGCAATCTGGGATCGCTCAGCAGAGTCATGATAGCGTCGGAACGCCCGTCGCTGTCATGCGGGTCGAGATTGGCGCCGCCTGCCAGCACGAACCGATCGGGCGCGGGACCGAATGCGCCATCCAGAACCAGTTGCCACAGCCGGATCTCATCGTGGTTGCGCCTGCCATTGCGGTCTTCGGGGCCGTCAAAGACAGGCGGACCGGCCTGAAAGGTCAGAAGGTCGAAATCTCCACCTTCCGGCAACGTGATCGGCACGATCCAATGCCCTGTGCTGGACAGGCGCTGCACATCCATAGCCTCTTCGGACGGAAACAGACCGCCATCGGGGCGCCTTGGAAGCAAGGCCCCGGGCATGTCCTTCCAGAGAAGCGCCGACAGGTCGCGCACCTCGTCCCGGCGGATCGGCAGGCGGGACAGCACCGCGATGCCGCCCTGCCCCGTGAAGGCACCAAATCCCTGCGCATCGCCCGGCCCGCCAAGACGACCGTCGCCGTCAAGATCATGATCGCTCGCCATGCCGCTGTTGGGCATCGGCGCGAAGCGGTGCGGATAAGGTGCGCCAGCCTCGGCCAGGCGCGCGGCGAAGGCGGTCAGCGCCGCTTGGTCGTAGTCCCAGTCGAAACCCTGGATCACGAGGATATCGGGCGATACCTCGGCGATCACCGCCACCACGGCGGCGATGTCGGCCACGTCATCCTTCCCGAGGTCGCGTAGCAGCAGACCCGGGCCATCGCGCTCAAGTTCGGTGTTGAACGTGGCGATCCGCAAGTCCTGCGCCCCCAGCAACAACGGGACGCAGGACAGGACAAGAGCAAGCAGGATCGCGCGCGGGGTCATTCAGACCCAGGGACGCTCCATCGCGGCCTTGGACTCGAACGCATCGATGGCCGAGGCTTTCTCCATCGTCAGGCCGATGTCGTCGAGCCCTTCGATCAAGCAATGTTTCTTGAAGGAGTCGATCTCGAAGGCGAAGCTCTCGCCGTCCGATGTGGTCACCGTCTGCGCCTCCAGATCCACGGTCATGCGCGCGTTGGCGCCCTTTTCCGCATCCTTCATCAGCACGTCGACCGCCTTCTGCGGCAGCGCGATCGGCAGGATGCCGTTCTTGAAGCAGTTGTTGTAGAAGATGTCGGCGAAGCTGGGCGCGATGACGCAGCGGATGCCGAAATCCTTGATCGCCCATGGCGCGTGCTCACGCGAGCTGCCACAGCCGAAATTGTCGCCCGCGACCAGGATCTCCGCATCGCGATACTGCGGCTTGTTCAGCACGAAATCGGGGATCTCGTTGCCATCGTCATCATAGCGCATCTCGTCGAACAGGTTGATGCCCAGACCCGAGCGCTTGATCGTCTTGAGAAACTGCTTGGGGATGATCATGTCGGTATCGACGTTGATCAGCGGCATCGGCGCCGCCACCCCGGTGAGCGTTGTGAACTTGTCCATATGTGTCTCCGATGGGACGGCGCGAGGCCGCCCCGCATTGGGTTACTTGTCGAGCCGCTGTTCCAGCTTTTCCTTCAGCTCGCCCTTCGCGGTGCGCAGGAAGAGCGCCAGAGCGATCAGGCCGGAGCCGTTGAACAGCATTTCGATGCCCAGAAGCAGACCCAGCAGGCTGGGGGCGACCGAGGCGAAATTGGCGAAAATATAACCTGCCAGCAGCACCGAGAGCGCGCCCGATAACAGCATCATCCAGAAGAACGGCGTCTCCCGCATCTGGAAGGCGGTGATCAGGCGGGCAACGCCACTTGCGGCAAAGAGGATGGCGACCAGCATGGTCAGCGAGATCACGCCCTGCAGCGGGTGCCAGATCAGCGACAGGCCCAACAGCAGCATCAGAACACCGAGGCCGATGCCGAGGAACTTGCCCCACGCCCCTTCCTCACCGAAACCGGCGACGAACTGGATGCCACCGGACAGCATGAACAGGATGCCGGCCAGAAGCGTGACGCTGATCGACGCGGCGACAGGGTTGGCCAGAACGAAAATGCCGAACGCGATCGACAATATTCCGAGGATGAGCCACTTGACCCAGAGTTTCATGATGCAATTCCTTTTTGTCTGTTTGCCAACATCTTACATCATTTCCCGCACGTCGGTAAGATGTCCCGTGATGGCGGCGGCGGCGGCCATCGCCGGGCTGAGCAGGTGGGTGCGTCCGCCGCGGCCCTGCCGGCCCTCGAAATTGCGGTTGCTGGTCGCCGCACAGCGTTCGCCCGGGCTCAGCTGGTCCGGGTTCATCGCGAGGCACATCGAACAGCCCGCAAGACGCCATTCGAATCCGGCCTCCTTGAAGATGTCGGCCAGGCCTTCCTCTTCCGCCTGTGCCCGGACGAGTCCGGAACCCGGCACGACCATGGCGCGCAGACCGTCCTTGATCTTCTTGCCCTTCAGGATCGCGGCGGCGGCGCGCAGGTCCTCGATCCGGCCATTGGTGCAGGAGCCGATGAACACCGTGTCGATCTCGATCTCGCTCAGCGGCGTGCCGGGCGTCAGTCCCATGTAGTCGAGCGACCGCTTCGCAGCGTCGACCTTGCCACCCGTGAAATCGGACGGGTCGGGCACGGTCGCGGTGATCGGCAGGACGTCCTCGGGGCTGGTGCCCCAGGTGACGACCGGGGCGATGTCCTCGCCCTTGATGGTGACGACCTTGTCCCAATGGGCATCGTCGTCGGAATAGAGCGTCTTCCACCAAGCCATCGCCGCTTCCCACTGCGCCCCTTTCGGCGCATGCGGACGACCCTTGCAGTATTCAAAGGTCTTTTCATCGGGCGCGATCAGGCCGGCGCGCGCACCGCCCTCGATCGCCATGTTGCAGACCGTCATCCGGCCTTCCATCGACAGGTCACGGATCGCCTCACCGCAATACTCGATGACATAGCCGGTGCCTCCGGCGGTGCCGGTCTTGCCGATCACCGACAGGGTGATGTCCTTGGCGGTCACGCCCGGGCGCAGCTTGCCGGTGATCTCGACCTTCATGTTCTTGCCCTTGCGCTGGATCAGCGTCTGGGTCGCCAGAACGTGCTCGACCTCCGAGGTTCCGATGCCGTGCGCCAGAGCGCCGAAGGCACCGTGAGTCGCGGTGTGGCTATCGCCGCACACGACCGTCATGCCCGGCAGGGTCCAGCCCTGTTCGGGGCCGACGATATGCACGATGCCCTGCCGAACGTCGGACACGGGGTAGTAGTGAATCCCGAAATCGGCGGCGTTCTTGTCCAGCGCCTCGACCTGGATCTTGCTCTCGGGGTTCTCGATCCCCTTGGCGCGGTCCAGCGTCGTCGGAACGTTGTGGTCGGGCACCGCGATGGTCTTGTCCGGCGCGCGCACGGTGCGGCCGGTCATCCGCAGGCCTTCAAAGGCCTGCGGGCTGGTCACCTCGTGCACGAGGTGGCGGTCGATGTAGAGAAGGCAGGTGCCGTCTTCGGCCTCGTGGGCGACATGGGCATCCCAGATCTTGTCATAGAGTGTCTTGGGGGACATAGGTCCTCTCCCGTTTCTTGGAATCTGTCAGGGGTGGCGCAGGCGGAGCGCTCAACGGCGGGCAAGAATCGTGCGGGCAGCCCCGAAGAACCGCTCGCGCAGGCGGCTGCGGTCACCGAGGTCGAGTCTGAACTGTCCCGCAAGTGTCATGCGATTGAGATACAGGCAGGTCGGCCGCCGTTCAAGGACGGAAACGGACGCGCCACGCATGGCTTGCGCAATGCCCGGACCCGTGCAAGCCTGCCGCGACGAAAGGCGCGACATGGAAACGATCGAGGACACCACCGGGTCACTGTTGATGACGCTCCGGCTGCTCTACGAGCAGATCGTCGACCAGTTGGCCTGGGTCCTGACGCCGGGTTGGCGACAGTACCAGGTGCTGATCATCCTCGGCCTGATCCTGCTGTCCTGGGCACTGAAAGAGCTCCTCGCGCCGCGGATTGACGACTGGGCGCGGTCCCGCGAAGGCTGGCCGAAATGGCGGCTGCGGCTGATCGTGCAGTTCCGCGACCGGCTGGGGCTGATCAGCTTCGCGATCTGCGCCTGGGCGGTCTTTGCGATCATGCACGAGGTGACCTGGCCGTCGCGCAGCTACCTGATCGGGCTCGCTGCAACGCTGGCCACCTTCTGGGCCCTGATCGGCTTCGTGACACGGCTGGTCAAGAACCGTGCGCTCCGGCGCGTGGTGAAATGGGGTCTCTGGATCTACGCCACCTTCTACGCGCTGGATCTCGATGACGAGGCGGCCGAGTTCCTCGACGGCTTGTCGATCGGGGTCGGCGATTTCTCGGTCTCGGTTCTGGTGCTGCTGAAGGCGCTGATCCTGATCTGGGTGCTGCTGTTCCTCGCGCGCCTCTTCGCCAAGACCATCGAGGGCAGCCTGCGCCGGAACGAGGACATCTCGCCCTCAATGCAGGAGCTGGGCACCAAGGCGGTGCAGGTCCTGGCCTACGGTTTCGTGTTCATGGTCGGCGTCAAGGCGCTCGGGTTCGATCTGACCGGGCTGGCCTTCCTGTCCGGCGCGATCGGCGTCGGCATCGGCTTCGGCCTGCAGAAGGTGGTGTCGAACCTGATCTCGGGCATCATCATCCTTCTGGACAAGTCGATCAAGCCGGGCGACGTGATCTCCTTGGGCGACACGTTCGGCTGGATCAACGCGCTGGGGGCCCGCTATGTCTCGGTCGTCACGCGGGACGGGCGCGAATACCTGATCCCGAACGAGGACCTGATCACCGGACAGGTGGTGAACTGGTCGCATTCCAACGAATTCGTGCGTCTCGACATCTTTTTCGGCACCGCCTACGGCGACGATCCGCACAAGGTGCGCCGCATCGCTGTCGAGGCAGCGGCGGGGGTGAGCCGCGTGTTGAGCAGTCCCAACGCGCCGGTCTGTCACATCGTCGGCTTCGGTGACAGCAGCGTCGACTACATCCTGCGTTTCTGGATCGTCGATCCGACAAAGGGGCTGACCAACATCAGGGGAAATGTCTACCTGGCGCTCTGGGACGCGTTCCGGGAGCATGAAATCTCGATCCCCTTCCCGCAGCGGGAGGTCCGGATGCTCGGCGACGCGGTGCCCGATCAAACGGCAAAATCCGCGACGTCACAGGACGAAGAATAGCTGTGCAATTGAAATGGCAGGGGTTCCTTGCTATTTTGAGGTCATCCCCAGCGCCGGGGGACAGTCGGCGTGCCACAAGGAGGACGATGTCCTGTCAATCCAAGGTGAAGCGGCACTGTCCGCTGATGACCGGGCCGGTCTCGTGACCGCCCAAGCCCAGCCAGGCAGCGATGAGTTGCTGGCCCGCATCCTCACCTCACTCCAAGATGACAAGGCCGAAGATGTCGTGCAGATCGATCTGCGCGGCAAGACCGAGATCGGCGATTACATGGTCATCGCCTCGGGACGTTCGACCCGTCAGGTCTCGGCCATGGCCGAGAAACTGGTGGACCGGCTCAAGCAGGAGTTCGGCCGCGCCAGCAAGGTCGAGGGAAAGGACACGGGCGATTGGGTGCTGATCGACACGGGTGACGTGATCGTTCACATCTTCCGGCCCGAGGTTCGGGAGTTCTATCAGTTGGAAAAGATGTGGTTGCCCGCCGGCGCCACAGCCAAGACCAACTGAGGCCGCCAAGACCGCGCACCTGACGGGCGCGGCCATCGGGACGTGAACCGTGCGCGTGACGATTTGCGCGGTCGGTCGCCTGCGGGCGGGGCCGGAGCTTTCCCAGATCGAAGACTACCTGACCCGGTTCGACCGGACCGGCCGCGCTATCGGGCTGGGTCCGGCACGCATCGTCGAGGTCGAGGATCGCAAGCGCGGCGGCATGGCCGGCGAGGCGGAGCTGCTGCGCCGCGCGGTTCCCAAGGGCGCCGCCGTCTGCGCGTTGGACGAACGCGGCGCGCAGATCGACTCGGTGGATTTCGCCGAGCGGATGGCGTCTTGGCGCGACGAGGGGCGGAGCGAACTGGCCTTTCTGATCGGCGGAGCCGACGGGCTTGATAAAAGCCTGCGCCGTCAAGCCGACATGAGCCTGTCCTTCGGCAAAATGGTCTGGCCGCACATGCTGGTGCGGGTGATGCTGGCAGAACAGCTCTATCGCGCCACGACGATCCTGACCGGCGGCCCCTATCATCGGGCATGACTCGGCGGACGCGCTACAGCGCGACACCATTATTCGCGATTTGCCAAAGGCAAATCGGGCGCGGGATCCTCAGGGCAGGGTCACGGTTTCGGTATGCCCCGACCAGCCGTCGACCGAGCAGCGCGCTTCTATCCGGACCGTCCGCGTGCCGTCAGGAATCGGCACGCCCGACAGCGCGCGGGTAAACGGCTGTTCCGTCACATGCGGATGCAGCAGTTCGCGCAGACCGAGCTCACGCCCCTCCATGTCGAGCACGCGCCAGCCGTCGGCATAGTGCTCCCAGCCTGTATCGGGATGCGAGAGCGTGACCTCTATGGTCCAGCCATCCGGCCCCTGTTTCGCGGAAACGTCCTCGATGGCAGGCGGATCGGCCCGCACCTGAACCACGGCGACGCACAGGGTGGCGACAATGCAGGCCTGTTTCATCATCTTGTCCTTTCAGGCTGTTCGTCAGGTTGCATGGGCCCGGGATCCGCCGGGACCCGCAACAGGACCGTGCGCGACCGGGAAGCGAATTCACGCCGGTAGAGCACCGCGATGGTCAGCCCCGAGGCAATCATCAACGCAACCGGTCCCAGCAACCATGCGACGCTGGCGAGCGAGAAATAGGTCGCCCGCATCGCCCGGTTGAAGCTGCGCGCAGCAGTGATGCTGATATCGGCGGCCTGGGCCGCGCGCGGATGCGCCAGGGGTGCCGCAGGATCGTTCGGCACCGCCGCCATGAGCACCGAGCAATAGCCGAAAAGCCGGTGCGCCCAGACGAACTTCAGGAAGGCATTGGCGAGAAAGGCCAACACCACCAGCAGCTTGAACTCCCAGACCATCGCGGGCGCGCGCCCGAGCGTCAGATCTCCCACCACATCGGCAAGCTGGTCGGTATTGCCGATCACGGCGAACCCGCCACCCAGCGCGATCATCGCCGCCGAGGCGAAGAAGGCCGTGCCCTGCCGCAGGTTGCTGATCAGCTGGCCGTCGAACACACGCGGATCGCGGCGCACCATCTGGTGCATCCAGTCGCGGCGAAACCCCTCCATCAGGATCGAGACCGAGGGCTTGTCCGGTTTCGGGTGCTCGATCCGCCAGCCGATCCAGAGCGCCCCGAGGAGCGCGAAGGCGAAGGCCACGTAGTCCAGCGGGCTGAACCAGGCAATGATCGGTGGCACGGTCATGCCGCGACATTAGGCGCAACGGAAAGCGCTTGCCAGACGGCAAAATTGGTAATAACTTTTTACCAAACACGGAGTGTGCCATGGAAATGCCCCTTCCCGATCCCGCGATCATCGCCCGCAAGGCGCGGCTTGCCGCCCGGTTGAGGGAGGTGTTGCCACCCGACGCGGTGATCGAGGAGGAGTCCGAGACCCGTGCCTACGAGTGCGATGCACTGACGGCCTACAAATGCCCACCGTTGCTGGCGGTCCTGCCGACCACCACGCAGGAAGTATCGGACGTTCTCAAAATCTGCCACGCCGAGGGCGTTCCGGTCGTGCCGCGCGGCGCCGGCACCTCGCTGGCCGGGGGCGCGCTGCCGACGGCGGATTGCGTGATCCTCGGTGTCGCGCGAATGAACGCGGTGCTGGAGACCGACTACGACAACCGATTCATCCGGGTGCAGACCGGGCGCACGAACCTTTCGGTGACGGGTGCGGTCGAAGAAATGGATTTCTTCTACGCCCCCGACCCGTCGAGCCAGCTGGCCTGTGCCATCGCGGGCAACATCGCAATGAACTCGGGCGGGGCGCATTGCCTGAAATACGGGGTCACCACCAACAACCTGATGGGCGTGACCATGGTGCTGATGGATGGAACGGTGGTCGAGATCGGCGGCGCGCATCTGGATGCGCCCGGTCTCGACCTGCTGGGCGTGATCTGCGGTTCGGAGGGGCAGATGGGCGTGGTGACCGAAGCGACCCTGCGCATCCTGCGCAAGCCCGAAGGCGCGCGGCCGGTCCTGATGGGGTTCAACAGCGCCGAGGTGGCCGGTGCCTGCGTCGCCGACATCATCAAGGCCGGCGTGCTTCCGGTGGCGATCGAGTACATGGACCGTCTGTGCATCGAGGTGACGGACGAGTTTTCCGGCGCCGGCTATCCCGATTGCGACGCCCTGCTCATCGTCGAGGTCGAGGGATCGGATGCCGAGATCGACGCGCAACTGGGCGTCATCATGCAGATCGCCCGCAAGCACGACCCGGTGGAATTGCGGGAAAGCAAGTCACCGGAGGAAAGTGCGAAGATCTGGCTGGGGCGGAAATCGGCCTTCGGCGCGGTTGGACAGATCAACGATTACATGTGTCTTGACGGCACCATCCCGGTCTCGGCCCTGCCGCGTGTGCTGAAAGGCATCGGTGAGTTGTCGGAGAAGTACGGGCTGCAGGTCGGCAACGTGTTCCATGCCGGGGACGGCAACATGCACCCGCTGATCCTGTTCGACGCCAACAAGCCGGGGGACCTCGAGCTCTGCGAGCAGATGGGGGCGGACGTGCTGAAGCTCTGTGTCGAGGTCGGCGGCTGCCTGACCGGGGAACATGGCGTGGGAATCGAGAAGCGTGACCTGATGCTGCATCAATACGGACCGGAGGACCTGGAGGCGCAGATGGCGGTGAAGGACGTGTTCGATCCGGCCTGGCTCTTGAACCCCGCGAAGGTCTTCCCGCTGTCGGTGTCGCACAGTCGCAGGACGGTGCCAGTAGCGGCCGAATGAAGGGGCCAGCCCCTCTTGGCCTGCGGCCAATTCACCCCGGAGTATTTGGACGAAGATGAAGATCATGACCCCGAAGAGCGAGGCCGAACTGTCGGACCTGTTGTCGAGTGCGGATTCGCCCCTGTTGGTGCAGGGGGGCGGCACGCGCGGGATCGACCTGCCCGGTGATCGGCTGAGCACCACGGATCTGAGCGGGGTATCGCTGTACGAGCCCGGCGCGTTGACGCTGGTGGCCGGGGCGGGCACGCCTCTGCGCGAGATCGAGGCCGTGTTGCAGGGCGAGGGGCAGCGCCTGGCCTTCGAGCCGATGGATTGCCGCAAGCTGCTGGGCACGAACGGGGAGCCGACGATCGGCGGCGTGGTGGCGGCGAACCAGTCGGGACCGCGGCGCATCCAGGCCGGCGCCTGTCGCGATCACTTGCTGGGCGTGCGTTATGTCGATGGCACCGGCACGATCATCAGGAATGGCGGGCGGGTGATGAAGAACGTGACCGGCTATGATCTCGTCAAGCTGATGGCCGGCAGCTGGGGGACCCTCGGCGTTCTGACCGAAGTGGCGCTCAAGGTGCTGCCGCGCGCCGATACGGAGGAAACGGTTCTGATCGGCGGCTGCGATGCACAGGTGGCCGTGCGGGCGATGTCGGCGGCGCTGGGATCGCCCTTCGAAGTGAGCGGCGCGGCGTTCGATCCGGCGGCGGACCGGGTGTTGATCCGCATCGAGGGGTTCGCCGAGTCGGTGTCCTATCGCGCGGAGCGTCTGTCCGCGTTGCTGGACGGGTTCGGCGCGATCGGGCGGTCCGGGGAGGCGGAATCGCGACAGCTTTGGGCGGACCTGCGCGACGTGGCGCAGTTCCACGACCGGCCCGGCGATGTCTGGCGGCTATCCGTCAAGCCGAGCGATGCGCCCGAAATCGCGGCGCGGCTCGAGGCGGATGGCGTGCTGTATGACTGGGGCGGCGGGTTGATATGGGCGCTCATGCCCGAGGGCACGGACCTGCGCACCCGCGCCGGACGGTTCAACGGCCATGCCACTTTGGTGCGCGCGCGGGCGCAGGACCGGGCGCGGCTCGGCATGTTCCATCCCGAACCCGAGGCGATCGCGGCGATCAGCGCCGGGTTGCGGGCCCGGTTCGACCCGCGCGGAGTCTTGAATCCCGGGCTCATGGGGCGACCGGAACCGGTGGGAGCCTGACAGATGCAGACGAGTTTCAGCCCCGAGCAACTGGCCGACCCGGCCATCGCGCGCAGCAACGAGATCCTGCGCAAATGCGTGCATTGCGGCTTCTGTACCGCCACCTGCCCCACCTATCAGGTACTTGGAGACGAGCTCGACAGCCCGCGCGGGCGCATCTACCTGATCAAGGACATGCTCGAGAACGAGCGGGTGCCGGACGCCAAGACCGTCAAGCATATCGACCGCTGCCTCAGCTGCCTGGCCTGCATGACGACCTGTCCCTCGGGCGTACATTACATGCACCTGGTCGATCATGCCCGCGAGTATATCGAGAAGACCTACAAGCGCCCCCTTGGCGACCGGGCGCTGCGTTGGATCCTCGCGCGGATCCTGCCCTATCCGACGCGGTTCCGGATCGCCCTGCTGGGCGCCAAGATCGGGCGACCTTTCAAACGCCTGATGCCTGACGCCCGGCTGCGGGCGATGCTCGAGATGGCGCCGAAGGTCATTCCCCCGGTCAGCCGCAATGACGATCCGCAGAGCTTCGCACCGGAAGGGCAACGCCGGATGCGGGTCGCCCTGATGACCGGCTGCGCGCAGAAGGCGCTGAACACCGACATCAACGACGCGACGATCCGCCTGCTGCGCCGGTTTGGCTGCGAGGTCGTGGTGGCCGAAGGTGCCGGCTGTTGCGGAGCGCTGACCCATCACATGGGCAAGACGGAAGAAAGCCACGCCACGGCGGCGAAGAACATCCGCGCCTGGGCCCGTGAGATGGATGGCGACGGGCTCGATGCCATCGTGATCAACACTTCCGGCTGCGGCACCACGGTCAAGGATTACGGCCACATGTTCCGGGGCGAGGCGCTGGCCGGGGATGCGGCGCGGGTCTCGGCGATCGCGATGGACGTGAGCGAGCTTCTGGTGAAGCTGGACTTGCCCAAGGGCACCGAAACCGGCCTGACGGTCGCCTATCACGCCGCCTGTTCGCTGCAGCACGGCCAAAAGATCAAATCCTACCCCAGGGACCTGTTGAAATCGGCCGGGTTCACGGTGGTCGAGCCCGCCGACAGTCACCTGTGCTGCGGCTCGGCCGGCACCTACAACCTGATGCAGCCCGAGATCTCGGGGCAGTTGAAGGCGCGCAAGATCCGCACGCTCGAGGCCAAGGCCCCCGATGTCATCGCGGCAGGCAATATCGGCTGCATGATGCAGATCGGCTCCGGCACCGCGGTGCCGGTCGTGCACACGGTCGAACTGATCGACTGGGCGACGGGCGGGCCGCAACCGCCGGCGCTGTCAGGCGACGGCACGGCTGTGTCCGACGTGCCGATCCTCAGATAATTCGCAGCCTCCGCCCTATTCTTGCCGCAGGCTTCGGATAATCTGATCGCGGTGTGGATTTTTGGGGTGATGAAACGGTGGGACTCCGTGCATCTGTTTTTGTGCTCGCGCTTCTGGCGGGTGGAGCGGCGGCGCAGGACGGTCGGCTGGAACGGCTCGACACGACCGAGGCGGGCCGTGCGTGGGAAGCCGTCGGACGCCTCGATTTCCGCGGCAGCGGTTTCTGCACCGGGACTCTGATCGCGCCCGACCTGGTCCTCACGGCCGCCCACTGCCTGTTCGACCGCCAGACGAAGGCGCGGATCGCGCTCGACAGCGTCGAGTTCCTGGCCGGCTGGCGCAACGGGCGCGCTTCGGCCTATCGCGCGGTCCGGCGGGCGGTGGTGCATCCCGACTACCGGTTCGGCGAGGCGATCTCGGCGGCACGGGTGCGCAACGACGTCGCCCTGCTGGAATTGCAGCACCCGATCAACAACACCACGGTGACGCCGTTCGACACCGCGGCGCGACCCGGACAGGGCGAAGCGGTCGGCGTGGTCTCCTATGCCCATGATCGGGCCGAGGCCCCTTCCCTGCAGGAGGTCTGCGACGTGATGGCCCGCCAGCAGGGGGTGCTCGTCATGTCCTGCGATGTCGATTTCGGCTCCTCCGGCGCCCCGATCTTTTCCTTCGCGGGCGGCATACCGCGGATCGTGTCGGTCGTCTCCGCCAAGGCCGAGTTGGACGGGCGCCGCGTGGCGCTCGGCACCGCGCTCGACGAACCGCTGGCCCGGCTGCGTGGCGAACTGGCGCGGGGCGCGGGCTACGGACTCGACCCGTCGCCGACGGTGAACCGGCTCAGGGTCGGGCAGGAGCGACGCGACACCGGTGCGAAGTTCATCAGGCCCTGACCGCGCGGGTCTTGACAGCGCCACAGGCGCTTCCCATCTCAATCAGGCCGGAACGCCACAACGGGTTCCGGCACGTGAAACCGCCCGTCCAAACCGGAGGGCACATGTCAATCGCTCTATGAATGAGGATACAGACCATGCGTACATTCGACTTCGCTCCGCTGCACCGCGCCACCGTTGGCTTCGATCAGATCGCCGATCTGATGGACCGCGTGATGACCAACGATGTGGGCCAGTCCAGCTACCCCCCCTACAACATCGAGAAGACCGCCGCGGATTCCTACCGCATCTCGATCGCCGTCGCCGGCTTTTCGGCCAACGACCTGATGGTCGAGGTCAAGGAAAACGCTCTCGTCGTCGCCGCACGCAAGGCCGAGGATGACAGCGAACGCACCTACCTCCATCGTGGCATCGCCACCCGCGCCTTCGAGCGCCGCTTCCATCTGGCCGACCACGTGCGCGTCACCGGCGCCAGCCATGTCGACGGCATGCTGCATATCGACCTCGAGCGGGAGGTGCCCGAAGCGCTGAAGCCGCGCCGGATCGAGATTGCCACGACCAAGGCTGTCGACACCGACGTCGTCGATGCCAAGGCCGTGAACTGACAAAAGCCGAACCTCCGACTTACCTTATCGGACGGCTGCCGGCCCCGCGCCTTCGGGCGCGGGGTCTTTTTGTCAGATCCGCACCTGCATCGGCCCGAGGGTGCGCACCGCGCCATAGCCGCGCAGCCGCACCGGCGGCCCATCGAGCGACAAGTCGGGGGCAAGCCGCGCCAGCGCCTTGAGGGCTTCTTCCAGCTCGATTCGGGCCAGCGCCTCGCCAAGGCACCGATGCGGGCCGCCACCAAACACAGGGTGCAGCCGCGGATGATCGCTGCGGGTGATGTCAAAGCGGTTCGGATCGGCATAGATCGCGGGATCGCGCAGCGCGGTCAGCATCGATGCGGCGACGAAAGTGCCCTTGGGCAGCAGGTATCCCTCGACCTCGCGCGGCTCGGTACTGATCCGGGCCAGCGAACCGATCACCGGATCAAAGCGCAGCCCCTCGGAGACCGCCGCCGGCGCCCATCTGTCCGGGTCGGAAACCAGCATGGCCCACTGGTCGGGATGTAGCAGCAATTGCGACACCGTTGCCGTCAACGCGCCCCGCGTGGTGTCGGACCCGGCGACGACCAGCCCGACCATCTGCGCCCGCACCTCGTTCTCGTCCAGCGGTCCACCGGCGACGCGATCCAGGTAGGCCGTCAGGAAATCCTCCTGCGGAGCCGCACGGCGATCGGCGATCAGCCCGGCGACATAGCGGTACAGCGCCGCCATGTCCGCATCCGATTCGGCGCGTATCTCTTCCGAGCAGATCGAAAGCCCCCGGATCGCGGAATAGACGTGGCGCGCGAACAGATCGGTGTCCTTCTCGGGCGCGCCGATGATCGCGGCGATGACCCGCGCCGGCATCGGCCCGGCGATCTCGGCGACGAAATCGACCGCGCCCGTGCCGCGCAGCGGCGCGATCATGCGTTCCGCACGTTCGGCGATGCCGGGGCGCAGTTCGGCGATGACCTTGTGGGCGAAGGTCCGCACCAGCGGCCCGCGCCGGTTGCGGTGGGTCTGGCCGTTGGCGAACAGGACCATGTCGCGCACGAAATCGAACATCGGCCCGCTGGTCACGCCCGCGGCCCACATCGCTTCGAGCTCGACCTGCCGGGTCCAGCGGTCGTCGTTGAACGCCTCCATCTGCGCCATGGAAAAGCCCGACACGATGCCGAACTTGTCACGCGCGAGCGGTCCCTGCCGCCACGCCGCCTGCATGAAGTCGTGATCGCCCTGCCCGTCGATGTAGTCGGGAAAGGGCGGGATATCCTTGACGGTGCGGGTCATGCGCCGAAGCCTAGCGCGGATTTCCGCGGCTCGGCGCATGACCTCGCGTCATGCGCGATGTCGACCCCGGTCAGACCGACATGCAGATGTATTTCATCTCGAGGTAATCCTCGATCCCGTGATGACTGCCTTCGCGGCCAAGCCCCGATTGCTTGACGCCACCAAACGGCGCGACCTCTGTCGAGATGATGCCGGTGTTGACGCCGACGATGCCATATTCCAGCGCCTCGGCCACCTTGTAGACCCGGCTGAGGTCACGGGCATAGAAATAGGCCGCCAGACCAAAGATCGTGTCGTTGGCCATGGCGATCACCTCGTCCACGTCATCGAACTTGAACAGCGGCGCCAGCGGGCCGAAGGTTTCCTCCTTGGCCACGGCCATCTCCTGCGTCACCCCGGTCACGACCGTGGGCTGGAAGAAGGTGCCGCCCAGATCGTGCCGGTTGCCGCCGGTCAACACCTCGCCGCCCTTCGCGGTCACGTCGCCCAGATGCTCCAGCACCTTGTCGACCGCCTCCTGGTTGATCAGCGGCCCGGTGGTCACGCCCTCGTTCAGACCGTCGCCCACGTTCAGCTTCTCGACCGCCGCCTTCAGCTTCTCGGCGAACGCGTCATAGATCCCGGCCTGCACATAGATGCGGTTTGCGCAGACACAGGTCTGGCCGTTGTTGCGGAACTTGCACATCATCGCGCCTTCGACGGCGGCATCCAGATCGGCGTCGTCGAACACGATGAACGGCGCGTTGCCGCCCAGCTCCATCGAGCATTTCATCACCTGGTCAGCGGCCTGTTTCAGCAGGATGCGCCCGACTTCGGTCGACCCCGTGAAGGTCAGCTTGCGCACCGCCGGGTTCTCGCAGAACTCCTTGCCGATCTCGCTGGCCGAGGAGCTCGTGACCACGTTGAAGATGCCCGCCGGCAGACCGGCGCGATCCGCCAGCACGCCCATCACCAGCGCCGACAGCGGCGTTTCCTTGGCCGGGCGCGCGACAAAGGCGCAACCGGCGGCCAACGCGGGCGCGGCCTTGCGGGTGATCATCGCGTTCGGGAAATTCCACGGCGTGATCGAGGCGGCCACCCCGATCGGCTGTTTCAGCACCATGATGCGCTTGTCGCGCTGGTGGCCGGGGATGGTCTCGCCATAGACGCGCTTGGCCTCCTCGGCGAAGAACTCGACGAAAGACGCGCCATAGGCGATCTCGCCCACCGCCTCGTTCAGCGGCTTGCCCTGTTCGGCGGTCAGGATCGTGCCCAGGTCCTGCGCGTTCTCCATCATCAGGTCGAAGAACTTGCGCAGCAGCCCCGCGCGCTCCTTGCCGGTCATCGCAGCCCAGTCCTTCTGCGCCGCCTCGGCCTGCGCGATGGCATCGGCCACCTGTGCGCGGCTCAGGTCGGCGACCTCGGCGATCACGTCGCCACGGGCCGGGTTGATGACTTTGAAGGTGCCATTGTCACCATCGACCCATTGCCCGCCCACATAGGCCTGTGTCGCAAGCAGGTCGGGATCGTTCAGCAGCGATCTGAGATCGGTTGTTGCATCCAGCATTGGGTGTCCTCCCGGAAAAATCCACTCGCAGAGGGAAAACAGGTGGGGCAAGATTTGTCTAGGGCAACATCGGGGAAACGGCGGCATGGAGCTGGACGACGCTTACGCCAACGGGGCGCACATACCGGGATCGGACGCTTTTCCGCCGCGATGGCAGGCCGAAGCCGCCGCGTTTCGCGACGGGCTGGGCCGCCGCGCCGAGCTGGGTCTGCGCTATGGTGACAGCGCGCGGCAGGCCTTCGACCTGTTTCACCCCGAAGGCTCCGCACGGGGCACGGTGATCTTCGTGCATGGGGGCTATTGGCGAGAGACCGACCGCAGCCTCTGGTCGCACCTTGCCGCCGGGCCTCTGGCGCGCGGCTGGGCGGTGGCGATGCCGTCCTACGATCTCTGTCCCACTGTCCCGATCGCCGCTATCACCCGGCAGATCGCAACCGCGCTGCAGGCGATCGCCGGGCGCACGCAGGGTCCGATCGCGCTCACCGGCCATTCCGCAGGCGGGCACCTGGCGGCGCGGATGCTCGACCCGGCGCTGACGCCGCCGGGCGTGGCCGGGCGGCTGGGCGCCGTGGTGCCGATCTCGCCGCTCTCGGATCTGCGCCCGCTCCTGCGCACCTCGATGAACGCCGATTTCGGCATGGACGAGGCCGCGGCACGGGCCGAAAGCCCGGTCCTGATGACCGACCGCCACCCGGCTCGCGTGACCGTCTGGGTCGGCGCGGACGAACGCCCCGTCTTCCTCGACCAGGCGCGCTGGCTGGCCAGGGCATGGCGCGCGGAACTGGTGATCGCACCCGACCGCCACCATTTCGACGTGATCGACCCGTTGACGGACCCCGAAAGCGACCTCGTGCGTCGCTTGACGGCTTGATTTTCGCCTCCGGTTCCCGCAAGCCATCCCCAGCCGGCGATGGCGTCGCCGGTCCGCTTTGCGATCCAATCCGTCCTGAACGCCGGGACCTTTCTGAAAAGGAGGGTCTGCTATGACCGCACGCCCCGACATGTACCGCTTTCACAACGGCGAAAAGGCCGTTCTGCCGTTCCAACCAGCCGAATACGAGGCCCGTATCGCCGAGCTGCGCGAACGCATGGAAGCCGCCGGCGCCACCGCCGCCGTCTTCACGTCGATGCACAATATCGCCTATTACTCGGGCTTTCTCTACTGCGCGTTCGGCCGGCCCTACGGCCTGGTCGTGACGGAAACCGAATGCGTCACCATCTCGGCCGGGATCGACGCGGGTCAGCCCTGGAGGCGCAGTTTCTGCGACAACATCACCTACACCGACTGGCAGCGGGACAATTTCTGGCGCGCCGTGCTGTCCGTCACCGGCACCGGCGGCGTCATCGGCTATGAGGGCGACCACCTCAGCCTGATGCAGCGCGACAAGCTCGAGGACTTCCTGCAACCGCTCACGATGGTGGACCTGTTCGAAACCACCATGCGCCAGCGGATGCACAAGTCCGAGGCCGAGATCGCGCTGATCCGGCAAGGCGCGCAGGTCGCCGACGTCGGCGGCTACGCGATCCGCGACGCGATCCGCGCGGGCGTGCGCGAAATCGACGTGGCGATGGCCGGACGCGACGCGATGGAGCTGGAAATCGCCAAGCGCTTCCCCGACGCCGAATACCGGGACACCTGGGTGTGGTTCCAGTCGGGCCTCAACACGGATGGCGCGCACAACCCGGTGACGGGCCGCGTCCTGGAACGCGGCGACATCCTGTCGCTCAACACCTTCCCGATGATCTCGGGCTATTACACCGCGCTCGAACGCACCCTGTTCGTGGAGACCGTGGACGACGCCAGCCTTGCGATCTGGGAGGCCAACGTCGCCGCGCATGAATACGGCATGTCGCTGTTGCAACCGGGCGCCAGCTGCGCGGACGTCACCAACAAGATCAACGCCTTCTTCGCCGAGCGCGACCTCCTGCAATACCGCACCTTCGGCTATGGCCATTCCTTCGGGGTCCTGTCGCATTACTACGGCCGCGAGGCCGGGCTGGAACTGCGCGAGGATATCGACACCGTGCTCGAACCCGGCATGGTGATCAGCATGGAACCGATGCTGACCATCGGGCAGGGCCAGCCGGGTGCCGGCGGCTACCGCGAGCACGACATCCTGGTGATCACCGAAGACGGCAACGAGAACATCACCGGTTACCCCTACGGTCCCGACTTCAACGTCGTCGGCTGAGTCCTACGGCGACACGCCCGCGCCGGGCACGGATGCGGGCGTGTCACAGCCGGATCACGTAATCCTTGCGGGTGGTCTCGATCACCTCCCAGGTGCCGCTGAACCCCGGCCGCAGCACAAAGCTGTCGCCCGCGGTCACGACGTGCTCGTGACCCTCGGCATCTGCAATCACCGATCGGCCCGACAGGATGCGGCAATACTCCCATTCCTCGTAGCGGATATGCCATTTGCCAGGCGTCGACTCCCAGATCCCGCAATAAAGACCGTCACGCTCTTCAAGATTCCAGGTCGTGAACACCGGGTCGCCCGCGATCAACCGGTCGGGCGCGGGGCGGTCGATTTCGCCGGGACCGTCCGGGGCGACGGGAAAGATCAGGGGCATGGGCGGTTCCTTCTCGATGGATCGCGCGAAACCTGCGGCAAACCTGTGGAATGCACAAGACACCACCGCGCAAGGCAAGGCCGCGCGGCGGCGGCAACACCGCCTGCATCTTGCACCTTGGCGCAATCTTTGCCATTGCCACAGCAACACATTCCCAAGCGCAGGATGCTGTCGCATGAAATTCACCCTTTCCTGGTTGAAAGACCACCTCGACACCCAGGCCAGTCTCGACGAGATCGTCCACGCCCTGACCGACCTCGGGCTCGAGGTCGAGGGCGTGACCAACCCGGCGGCGCGGCTGGGCGATTTCACCATCGGCAAGGTCTTGCAGGCCGAGAAACATCCCGAGGCCGACCGGCTGAAGGTCTGCAAGGTCGCCACCGACGAGGGCGAGATGCAGATCATCTGCGGCGCGCCCAACGCGCGCGAAGGCATCACCGTCGTCGTCGCCAAGCCGGGTGTCTACGTGCCCGGCATCGACACCACCATCGGCGTCGGCAAGATCCGCGGCATCGAGAGCTTCGGCATGATGGCCTCCGAACGCGAGATGGAACTCAGCGACGAACATGACGGCATCATCGAACTGCCCAGCGGCGAGATCGGCGAACGCTTCATCGACTGGCTGGCCGAGAACGACCCCGCCAAGGTCGACCCGGTGATCGAGATCGCGATCACCCCCAACAGACCCGATGCGCTGGGCGTGCAGGGCGTCGCCCGCGACCTCGCGGCGCGCGGCCTCGGCGTTCTCAGGGATCGCGACTACGACCCCGTCCCGGGCGATTTCCCATGCCCGATCCCCGTCTCGATCGACGACGACACGCGCGACGGCTGCCCGCTCTTCACCGGCCGGGTGATCCGCGACGTGCGCAACGGTCCTTCGCCGCAATGGCTGCAGGACCTGCTGCGCGCCATCGGGCTCCGGCCGATCTCGGCGCTGGTCGACATCACCAACTTCTTCACCTTCGACCGCAACCGCCCGCTGCACGTCTTCGACGCCGACAAGGTCGCCGGCGGTCTCAGGGTGCATCGCGCTGCGGGCGGCGAAACGCTGACCGCACTGGATGACAAGCCCTACACGCTGCAGCCGGGCATGATGGTGATCTCGGACGACAACGGCCCGGAAAGCATCGCCGGGATCATGGGCGGGGCCGAGACGGGCGTCACCGGCGAGACCCGCAACGTGTTTCTCGAAAGCGCCTACTGGAACCACGTCCAGATCGCGCTGGCGGGCCGCGCCTTGCGCATCAACTCGGACGCGCGCTATCGCTTCGAACGCGGCGTCGACCCCGAATTCACGCTCGAAGGGCTGGAACTCGCCACGCGCATGATCCTCGACATCTGCGGCGGCGAACCGTCCGACGTCGTGATCGCGGGCCAGGTGCCCGATCACGCCCGCGCCTACCGGCTCGACGCCGCGCGGGTGCAGAGCCTCGTCGGCATGGACATCCCCGAAAGCGAGCAGCGCCAGACCCTGACGCGGCTGGGCTTCCGGCTCGAGGGCAACCTCGCCCATGTACCCAGCTGGCGCCCCGACGTGCAGGGCGAAGCCGATCTCGTCGAGGAGGTCGCGCGCATCGCCTCGCTGACCCGGCTACAGGGCCGCCCGCTGCCGCGCCTCACCCCGGGCGTGCCCAAGCCCGTGATGACCCCGGCACAGCGCCGCCTGCAGGCGGCCCGGCGCACCTGCGCGGCGCTCGGCTACAATGAATGCGTGACCTATTCCTTCATCGATCAGGCCAGCGCCGCGCTGTTCGGCGGCGGCGACGACGCCACGATGCTCGAGAACCCGATCAGCTCCGAGATGAGCCACATGCGTCCGGCGCTGCTCCCCGGTCTGCTGCAGGCCGCCGCCCGCAACCAGGCGCGCGGCTTCATGGACCTGGCGCTGTTCGAGGCCGGCCCCGCCTTTCACGGCGGCGAGCCGGACGAGCAGCACACCCTGATCTCGGGCCTGCTGGTCGGGCGCACCGGCCCCAAGGACGTGCACGGGGCCGCGCGCCCGGTCGACCTCTATGACGTCAAGGCCGATGCCGAGGCGGTTCTGGCCGCCATCGGCGCCCCCGCCAAGGCCCAGATCCGCCGCGACGGGCGCGACTGGTGGCATCCGGGCCGGCACGGGGTCATCTGCCTCGGCCCCAAGAAGGTGCTCGGCGTCTTCGGCGCGATCCACCCCCGCGTTCTGGCGGCAATGGACGTCAAGGGGCCGGCCATGGGCTTCACCATCTGGCCCGACGAGGTGCCGCTGCCGCGCCGCAACTCCGCCACGCGCGACGCGCTCGAACTGCGCGACCTGCAGGCGGTCGAACGCGATTTCGCCTTCGTCGTGGATGCGGATGTCGAGGCGCTGACGCTGGTGAACGCCGCACAGGGTGCCGACAAGACGCTGATCGAAAGCGTCCGGGTCTTCGACGAATTCATCGGCGGCAGCCTCGGCGAGGGCAAGAAGTCGCTCGCCGTGACGGTCCGCCTGCAACCGCAGGACAAGACCCTCAAGGACGCCGAGATCGAGGCGGTGAGCGCCAGGATCGTCGACAAGGTCGCCAAGGCCACCGGCGGCGTGCTGCGCGGCTGACGCCGCCGCCATTGGACAACAGGAAAGGGAAAGCCATGACGCTGAACGTGTATCTGTCCGGAGAAATCCACACCGACTGGCGCGAACAGATCATCACCGGGGCCGAAGGGCTCGACGTGGTGTTCAACGCCCCGGTGACCGACCATGCCGCCAGCGACGATTGCGGCGTCGCGATCCTGGGAGAGGAACCGAACAAGTACTGGCACGACCACAAGGGCGCGATGGTCAACGCGATCCGCACCCGCAAGGGGATCGCCGACGCCGACGTGGTCGTGGTGCGCTTCGGCGATCAGTACAAGCAGTGGAACGCGGCGTTCGATGCGGGTTTTGCCGCGGCGCTCGGCAAGTCGCTGATCGTGCTGCACGGCCCGGACCACCAGCACGCACTCAAGGAAGTCGACGCCGCCGCCCTCGCGGTCGCCGAGGAGCCGCGCCAGGTCGTCGAGATCCTGCGCTACGTGCTGACCGGCGCGCTGCCGGGCTGATCCGATGCAGCCGGGCGGCGACGCGGCGCCGCGCGATCACGGCGGCGGGGTCGATGCCGCGATGGCGCGGTTCGGCGGACCGCGGGATCAGTGGATCGATCTTTCGACCGGCATCAACCCCGTGCCTTATCCGCTGCCCGACCTGCCCGCGCGGGACTGGGCCGCGCTGCCCGACATGGCCGCGCAACAGGCGCTGCTGCAGGCGGCGCGCGCAACCTGGCAGGTGCCCGCCGGCGCGGATGTCCTGGCCGCTCCCGGCGCCTCGGCCCTGATCGCCCGCATCCCGACCCTTGCCGCGCCAGGGCGTGTCCGGATCGCGCAGCCCACCTATAACGAACACGCCGCCGCCTTCGCCGCGGCGGGCTGGGACGTTTCCCCGGACGGACCGGCCGACGCACAGGTCATGGTGCATCCGAACAATCCGGATGGCCGGCTCTGGCAGGCCGAGGACGCCACCGCCGACCTCCTGGTGATCGACGAAAGCTTCTGCGATATCTGCCCCGAACGCAGCCTCGTGGCGCTGGCCGAACGGCCCGGTGTCGTCGTCCTCAAGAGCTTCGGCAAATTCTGGGGCCTCGCCGGGCTACGGCTGGGCTTCGCCATCGCACGGCCCGAAACGCTCGCCCCACTGGCCACGGCCCTCGGCCCCTGGCCGGTCTCCGGCCCGGCCCTGCGGATCGGCGCCGCGGCGCTGGCGGACAACGCCTGGGCCACGCGTACCCGCACCCGGCTGACCAAAGATGCCGCCCGGCTCGACGCGCTGGTGACTGGTCGCGGCGCGACGTTGGCCGGCGGCACCGACCTCTTCCGCCTCTACCGTGTCGATGATGCCGCAGCCTGGCAACGGCGGCTGGCGGACCGGTGGATCTGGTCGCGCATCTTCCCCTATTCCTCGACCCTGCTGCGCCTCGGCCTGCCGCCCGCGGAAGGCTGGTCGCGGCTGGAGCAGGCCTTGTGAGCACCGCCGCCGCGCTGGTGCTGGCGATGCTGCTTGATGCCCTTCTGGGCGAGCCGCGCTGGCTCTGGACGCGCCTGCCCCACCCCGCCGTGCTGATGGGGCGCGCGGTCGCTGCGCTGGACCAGCGCCTGAACGACCCGTCGCGGCAACGGCTCAAGGGCATCCTCGCGCTGCTGCTGCTCGCGGGCGGCGCTCTGGCGCTCGGGGCGCTGCTGTCACTGGGCGGTCCGCTGGTCGAGATCGTGATCGCGGCGATCCTGCTGGCGCAGAAATCTCTGGTTCAGCACGTGCAGGCGGTCGCAGACGGGCTGCGCCTGTCTACCGGCGACGGACGCCTCGCCGTTTCGATGATCGTCAGTCGCGACACGCGCGCCATGAGCGACGCGCAGATCGCCCGTTCGGCCATCGAAAGCGCGGCCGAGAACCTCAGCGACGGGGTGATCGCCCCGGCCTTCTGGTTCCTGCTCGGCGGGCTGCCGGGCCTGCTGCTCTACAAGGCGGTCAACACGGCCGACAGCATGATCGGCTACCGCACGCCGCGCCATGCGGCCTTCGGCTGGGCGGCGGCGCGCTGCGACGACCTGCTGAACCTCGCTCCCGCCCGGCTCACCGCACTGCTGATCGCGCTCCCCGCGCGCCAGCTCGGCAACTGGCGCGCGATCGCCGCGGACGCAGCCCTCCACCGCTCGCCCAACGCCGGCTGGCCCGAGGCCGCCATGGCCCGAGCGCTGAACCTCGCGCTGGCCGGACCGCGCAGCTACGACGGCAGGATGCAGGACCTGGCCTGGGTCAACGGCGGGGCCCGCCGCGAAATCGGCGCCGCCGATATCGATGCCGCCGTCAAAGTTCTCTGGCGCGCCTGGGCGGTTGCGCTTGTCGGGGTGATGCTGCTCGCCGCCCTGTCTGCACTGGCCGACTAGGCCGCTGGCCAGGTGCGGAGGCGGTCCGCACCGCCCCTCCATGCGCGGAGTTCCGCCGGGTCCCGCAAAATTTTCCCGGAACATTTTTTGGTCCATTCCGTTGATCCCCCACAAGACATGACGGGCCGCAACTCACCGGGCCTCATGCCAAAACGGAAAGGAACACGACATGAAACTGCTTCTTGCCACTACCGCACTCGCCATCAGTTTCGGCCTGCCGGCGCTGGCAGCCGGAAGCCAAACCGAGGCCGACGCGCCCAAGGCCGACTCCGTGACCGGAACCGACATCACCAACGATGCGGCCAAGCAGGCCGAAGGGTACGCCGCAGACGGACCCAAGGCCGACTCGGTCACCGGCGACGACATCACCGACCGCGCGAACGAGCAGAGCGAAGGCTATGCCGCCGACTCTCCCAAGGCCGACTCGGTTGTTGGTGACGACATCAAGACCGAAACCAACTGACCCGTTTCACGTCACCGCTCGCGCCCATCAGGGCGCGGGTGGCCCCTTCCGCGTCCAATCCAAGCCAAACTGGAGTAAACGATATGAAACATCTCATGACCACCACCGCCCTGACCCTCGCTCTCGCCCTGCCGGTCCACGCCGCAGGCACTGAAACGAGCGAAGACAACACGATGAAGCAGGCGACTGAATCGGTCGAATCGACCGCGAGCGACGTCGCCGAAGGCGCCAGCAACACCGCCTCCGATGCCGCCCAAGCTGTCGAGAACACGGCATCCGACGCTGCGACGGCGATCGAAAACACCGCCTCCGACGCCGCCAACGCGGCCGGCAATGCGGCTGACAAGGCCGGAGAGGTCGCTTCGGATGCAGTCGACGCGACCGGCGACGCAACTCGCTCGGCGCTGGACGGCAATGCCGGCACCCCGATGGAAGGCTTCGCAGCGGTCGCGCCCGAAGAAGTCACCGCCGATCAACTGGAAAATGCCCGGGTCTATGACTCCAAGAACGAATGGATCGGCGAAGTGTCCAAGATCGTGATGGACGCCGACGGTTCGGTCGACACCCTGGTCGTCGACGTGGGCGGCTTCCTCGGCATCGGCGAAAAGCCGGTCGGCCTCGATTTCACGGCGTTCAACCTGCAGAAGTCGGTCGAGGGCAACGAAGTCCGCGCCTCGGTCAAGGCGACCAAGGCCGAACTGGAAACCATGCCCGAATACGAAGGCTAACACCCGTCGGCTGACCACCACTCACAGAACAACGGCAAGGGCCCCCCGCGCGGGGCCCTTCGCACGTCAGGCCACAAGCGCCTCGGCCCGCTTCAGGTCGACCGAGACCAGCTGCGACACCCCCTGCTCCGCCATCGTGACGCCGAACAGCCGGTCCATCCGGCTCATCGTGACCGCGTGGTGGGTGATGATCAGGAACCGCGTGTCGGTCTGGCGGCACATCTCGTCCAGCAGATCGCAGAACCGCGTGACGTTGGCGTCATCAAGCGGCGCGTCGACCTCGTCCAGAACGCAGATCGGCGCCGGGTTGGCCAGGAACACCGCGAAGATCAGTGCCAGCGCGGTCAGCGTCTGCTCCCCGCCCGACAGCAGCGACAGGGTCGACAGTTTCTTGCCCGGCGGCTGGCACATGATTTCAAGTCCCGCATCCAGCGGATCGTCGCTTTCCACCATCACCAGGTTGGCCTCGCCGCCGCCGAACAGGTGCTTGAACAGCAGCGCGAAGTTGCTGTTCACCTGCTCGAACGCGGTCAGCAGCCGTTCGCGCCCCTCGCGGTTCAGGCTGGCGATGCCGTTGCGCAGGGTCTTGATCGCCTCTTCCAGGTCGGCCTTTTCGCGGGCGAGCGAGTCATGCTCCTCCTGCACCTCGCGCGCGTCTTCCTCGGCGCGCAGGTTCACCGCTCCCAGCGCGTCGCGCTGCCGCTTCAGCCGGTTCACCTCGGTTTCCAGCGTCTCGGCGTCGGGCATCGCGTCGGGCGTCGCATCCAGCCGGTTCAGCAACTGGTTCGGCGTCAGCTGCTGGTCCTCGGCGATCCGCTCGGCGGCCTGCACCACGGTCTCGCGCGCCGCCTCGACACGGGCCTCGGCCCCGGCCCGCGACTCGCGCGCTTCCGAGGCCGCGCGTTCGGCCTCCCGCTCGGCCTGCACGGCACCGCGATAGGCCGCCTCGGCACCGCTCAAGGCGTCGGCGGCATCGATCTTGCGCGAATCCGCCCGCGCGATCGCCTCGGCGAGCTCCTCGCGCTGCGCGGCGATCTCCTCGGGTACCGCGATCGCGGTTTCGAGCTCGGCCTCCGAGGCCGCCTTGCGCTCGGCCAGCTCAGCTATGCGTTTCTCGGCGGTCTCCAGCCGGTGCCGCCAACCGCTCAACTCCTTGGTGACCTCCTGGCGGCGCTTGGTGCGCGCCTCGCCCTCGCGGCGCAGCTCGTCATGGGCCGAACGGCGCGACATCATGGTGATGCGGCTCGCCTCGACCGTCATCTTCAGATCTTCCGCCGCCGCGCGGGCGGCGTCCAGGTCGCCAAGGTCGGCAAGGGCGCGTTCGGCCTCCAGCACGTCGCGCCGGGCCGAGATCCCCTCCTCCTCGTGCCGCGCCACGGCGAGGCCCAGCGATTCCAGCCGTCCCTCGGCCAGGTTGCGGTCGGCCTCCGCCCGGCTCAGCGCGCGGCCCGCCTCGGTCACGGCGCGGTCGGCGTCACGCCGCGCGGTGCGGGCGCGCTGGTCGGCTTCGCCCAGATGGGCCAGCCGCGCGGTCAGCGCCTCATGCGCCTGCACGGCACCCTCGGCCTCGGCACTGGCGCGGGCCAGCGCCTGCTTCAACTCTTCCAGCCGGTTCAGCTGCTGCAGGCGCAGCGCGGCGGCACTGGGCGCATCCTCGGCCCAGGCGCGATAGCCGTCCCAGCGCCACAGGTCGCCCTCCAGCGACACCAGGCGCTGTCCGGGCTTCAGCGCCGCCTGCAGGCGCGGGCCGTCATCCGCATCCACCAGCCCGATCTGCCCCATCCGGCGCATCAGCACATCCGGCACGGACACGTGGTTGGACAGCGGCGTGACGCCACCGGGCAAGCCCTGTTCGGCGTCATAGCGCGGCAGCACGGTCCAGCCCGACGGGCCGTCGCCGTCCACCTCGGGCGCGCGCAGATCATCCGCCAGGGCCGCCCCCAGCGCCTTTTCGAACCCCTGTTCCACCTGCAGCCGGTCGAGGATCTGCCCGCCCTCCGCGGTGTCGCGCTCGAGCAGCTTGCCGAGGGCCGAGACCTCGGCCTGCAGCGCGTTCAACTCGCCCGTCGCCTCGGACCGTTCGGCCCGCGCATCCGCCTCGCGCTCCTGCGCCTCGGCGCGCTCCGCCTCGGTCTGGATCAGCGCCTCCTCGGCGGCGCTCGCGGCGGCCACCGCCTCAGCCTCGGTCTCGGTCGCGATGGCGAATTCGGAACTCGCCCGTTCAAGCGCGGCGCGCGACTCGGCCATCGCGGCCCGCGCCTTCTCGGCTTCGGCTTCCGATTTCGACTCGGTCTTGCGGCTGTCGTCCAGCAGGCGCTGCGCCGATTGGTGCCGCGCCGCCAGCCGGGCCACGTCCTCGGTCTGCTGCGACAGGTCGGCCTCGCGCGCCTGCAGCACCTCGGCCGCCTCATGCGCCATCTCGGCGGCCTCGGCCAGCCGGTCGTCATGGCCCTCGGCGGCCTTGGCCAGTTCCCGCAGCTCCCAGTCCAGCCGCTCGATCGTGTCGTCCGCGTCGCGGTTCAGCCCGGTCTCGCGCTCGATGTCGCGGCCCAGCTGTTCGATCCGCCCCGTCAGCGTCTCGATCGCCTGGCGCGCGCGGGCGTCCTGATCGGCCAGCGTGTCGCGCTGCACCGTCAGCCGCTGCAGCACCGCGGCGGCGATCGCCTCCTCCTCGCGCAGCGCCGGCAGCGCCTCCTCGCTTGCGGCGCGGTCCTTGGCGGCCGCCCGTGCCGCGGCCTCGGCCTGCGCGGCGCCGGTGGTGCGCGCGCGCAGCACCTCCTCTGCGGCGGCGCGGGCCTCGTCGGCCTCCTTCCAGCGCCGGTACAGCAGCATGCCCTCGGCACGGCGCAACTGGTCGCCGATCTCGCGATAGCGCGCCGCTTGCCGGGCCTGCCGCGCCAGCTGCGCCAGTTGCGCGGCCAGTTGCTCGATCACGTCATCGACCCGCAGCAGGTTGGTTTCCGCACCTTTCAGCTTCAGTTCGGCCTCGTGCCGCCGCTGGTAGAGGCCCGAGATCCCGGCCGCTTCTTCCAGGATGCGGCGGCGGGCCTTGGGCTTGGCGTTGATCAGTTCCGAGATCCGCCCCTGTCCGACCAGCGCCGGTGAGTGCGCCCCGGTCGAGGCATCGGCGAACAGCATCTGCACGTCGCGCGCCCGCACGTCCTTGGCGTTGACCTTGTAGGCGCTGCCCACGTCGCGGGTGATCCGGCGGATGATGTCCAGCGTGTCACTGTCGTTGAACCCGGCGGGCGCGAGCCGCTCGGCATTGTCGATCTGCAGGCTCACCTCGGCGAAGTTGCGCGCCGGGCGGGTGGCGGCACCGGCAAAGATCACGTCCTCCATGCCCGAGCCGCGCATCGTGGTGGGACGGTTCTCGCCCATCACCCAGCGCAGCGCCTCCAGCAGGTTGGACTTGCCGCAGCCATTGGGACCGACCACCCCGGTCAGGCCATCCGCGATGATCAGGTCGGTCGGATCGACGAAGCTCTTGAAACCGGTGAGTCTGAGTTTTGAAAACCGCACGTCGCGCCCGCTGTTCTGATTCCTGCCCTTGGGTCGGGAATGTGCGGCCTTGCCCGTGCGCGAGTCAACGCGTTTGCGCTGTATCTGGTCAAATCGGCGGAGTTTTCCACAAGATATTGACGAAATTCCGCCGATGTCAGTAGGGATCGCAGTCATATTCCGAATAGGGACCATTCGGCATCTCGTCCAGCAAACCGCCGATCTCGAGACAGCTGAAGGACACCGGCCCGCGCGGGATCGGCCGGTCCGGCGCCCGGCCCGAGCAGGACAGCACCGCCGTCGCCTGCGCCTGGTCGCCCTCGATCTTCAGCACCCGGCAGCCGCTGACCTGCGCCATCGCGAAGGCCGCCCGCGCCCGGATCGGCCCGAACCGCGGCGCGTATTGCGGGTTGACCCGAAGCGCCTCGGCCCGTTCCCCCGCCACCCGCACGTCAAAGGCGCTGCCGTCCACCGTCACCCGCGTCGGCGCGATGCCGGCGAATTCCGGTCCCGCCGTGTTGCAGGCCGACAGCAGGAACAACGACAGGAGCAGGACCCGGATCATCCCGGCAGGGTGCCGCGATACCGGTTAACAAAGCCTTTCCCGACGGCTGTGCGACCCCGATACGGCTTGCCCGGCCCTCGGTCTGGTCATATCATTTGACCAATCTCCAAGAGGCCGCGATGCCGTTCCAGAAAGTCCAACCCGAAAAGCTCTCCAGTTCGGTCGTCCGGCAGATCGAGCTGCTGATCCTGCGGGGCATCCTGCGCCCGGGCGAGCGCCTTCCGGCCGAGCGTGAACTGGCCGAGCGGCTCGGCGTCTCCCGCCCCAGCCTGCGGGACGCGGTGGCCGAGTTGCAGGCCAAGGGTCTGCTGTCGACGCGGGCCGGTTCGGGGATCTACGTCGCCGAGGTGCTCGGCTCGGCGTTCTCGCCCGCCCTGATCGAGCTCTTCGCCAGCCATGACGAGGCGGTATTCGACTACCTGTCCTTCCGCCGCGACATCGAGGCGCTGGCGGCGGAGCGCGCCGCGCGGTTCGGTTCGGACAGCGATCTCGAGGTGATCCAGGCGATCTTCGACAAGATGGTCGCGGCCCAGGCCCGCCGCGCGCCCGAGGACGAGGCCCGGCTCGACGCGCAATTCCACAGCGCCATCATCGAGGCGGGGCACAATGTCGTCATGCTGCACATGATGCGCTCGATGTTCGACCTGCTGCGCCAGGGCGTGTTCTACAACCGCCAGGTGATGTTCCGCCAGAACACCACCCGCGCCGCGCTGCTCGATCAGCACCGCGCCATCAACACGGCGCTGCAGGCCCGCGACCCGGACGCGGCGCGCGCCGCCATCACCGCGCATCTCGACTATGTCGAGGCCGCGCTGCTCGATCAGAAGAAGGCCGAAGCCAACGAAGCCATCGCCCGCCTGCGCCTCGCGCACGAGACCGGCACCGGCTAGCGCCCCGCGGCCACCACATCGCCGCCGCTGCCCAACGGTTTGAACCCGGCCGCCTCCAGCCGGCCGAACGCATCGAGGATGGTCTTGCCGCGGGCATAGAACTCCTCGGGCCGGAACCGCGCGATCAGCACCCGGCATCCCGCCAGCACCTCCGGCTCCGCGCCCAACAGCTCGAGCGCCTCGCCTCCGAAATCGCAGACCAGCGCATAGGGCCCATCGACGCCGATGCGCCCAAGCGCGTTCGCCAACCCCCCCCGGAAAGACGCTCCGGTGTCCTCAGCCGTCACCTCGACGCGGCCCTTGCCGCCCGCCAGCGCGTTCTCCCGGCACAGCGCGACATCGCCGGAGGCAACGACGGCCAGCGGCACCTCGGGCGCAAGCCCGAGGTTGATCAACCCGGACAGCACGCCCAGCTCCGCGCCCAGGTGCACCACCGGCAGATCGCGCGGCAGGTGCTCGCCGATCAGCGCCCGCTCCGCTGCCTTGTAGCTGCCCTTGCGCAACGCCCGGTAGGTCGCAAACGGCACCTCGGGCGGACAGCGGAAAGTCACGCCCTCCAGCGTCAGCCGGTGTCCGGACAGCCGCCCGCGCAGGGCCCGTTTCGCCCGATGCGCCCAGCCCACGTGATCCGGCCCCAGCTCCCGGTCGCGCGCCCGCCGGCGCAGCGTGCGCGCGTCCATCCCGCCAATGTGAACCGTGGCGCAGGTGGTCGCCACCGCCCGGGGCGTCAACGCCCGTCGATACTTCGCCTCGAACCGCGCGCAGGCATCCCAGAACGTCTGGTCGATCCGTCCCGCGCCCAGGTGCTCGACCCGGAAATCAACCACATGCGCGCTGTGCCCGCGCAACCGCGCCTGGGTGACAAGGTCGGTGCCGTAGAAATGGAACCCCTGCAGATCGTGCGAGAACCCCAGCCGCGCATCCTGCCGCAGGATCAGCAGATCCTCGTCCAGCGACTCGACCGGCTCGGGCGGGCGACGCGTCGGGCCGGCGATCACCATCGCCTTCTCGTTGAGGTAGTAGAACCGTTCGCCGCCGCGCACGCCCGCATTGCCCAGCACCGCCCAATCCGGCGCGCTGGCATCCATCTCGGCAACGATGGCGCGCAGCCGGTCAGGGCCGTCCACCGCCAGCAGATCCTGGTGGCAGAGGATCACCAGCCGACCGCGCGCCGCGTTCGCCAGCCGGTTCAGCCCGGTATAGCCGTCGCCCTGGCTGCCCTCCCGGTTGTCCAGGTAGAGATACTCGGCGCAGCTGTCGTCGAACCCGACCCGCCGCATCGATCCGACCATGGCGCGGTACTGCTCGGCGTTCGTGACCAGCGTGCAGAAGGAAAATTCCAGATCATGCACCGGGTCCTCATCCGGCCCCACTGCGCGTGCGATCCCGCTCAAATCGTCGCTCATGCCTTGGCCTCCCCGCCTGCATCCGCCGCGCAGGCCGCCAGCACCGGCGCCACCTCCGCCGGAGCGTGCGCGGCCCAGAACCCCGGATCATAGCGCTGGAAGGCGTGGCACCCAAAGGGCAGGTCGTCGGTCAGCGCGAACAGGTCCGCCGGGCAGGTCTCAAACGCAAAGCGCGCGGCGGTTTCAGGCGTCGGCACACGGAACCCGGGGAACACCGCCGGAACGACTTCTGTCCAGAACACGTCCTCGTTCAACCCGGCCCGGCGGAGCACGATACGGCGGCGCGTGGCACCCGCCAAGACGGTATTCGCGGCCCGGATCAGCCCCAACCGCCCCGCCGCGCGCATCAGCCGGCTGCGCCGCACCGGGATCATCTCGCGCAGCACGTCCAGCGCAGCCGGGACATGGCGCAGCGACAGGCCACCATTCAGAGAGGAGAGGAACCGCAACGGCCGCTCGGGCGCGTGATAGCCGCGAAACATCGGTGCGCCGACGAACCCGTAGTCCGGCGTCAGCCACTCGGCGAGGGTGTCGCGCAGGATCAGCGCGTCATGCTGGCAGATCAGCACATGGCTGAACGCCGCGAACCGCTGGAAAAAGGCGGCGCCCGTCAGCAGGCGGTTATAGCCGTCGATTCCGCGGAAATCGTCATCCGCGAACAGCTCGACACCGATCTCGGCACCGGTCTCGCCGGCGAGTTGCACCGCCAGCGCGTCCAGCAGTCCGCGCTGCCCCGGCCCGCCGATCAGGGCCGCCGGATAGGCCGACAGCATCGTCAGGTTGTGGCGCAGCACGCCCATCTCGGCCTCGGTAAAGGGCCGGTAGACGGGGATCACGATGCAGCAGCTGGGCATGGGAGTCGCGTCCCGGGTCTTGGCGCGCAGCCCGTCGGGCGGCCCGCAGGTGTCCGGCCCGCCCGGACAGCGCGAGGGGCCGGTCGCGTTCCGCGCCGGCCCCCGATTGTGTCACGTCCGCCCGCCCGATGCCGGGCCGGCGGGTTTCCGGCGCACTCAGTGCAGCTTGGCGTCGACCTGCGCGATGGCGTCGTCGATCAGCCTGTTGCCCTCCGCGGCGGTCATCTGCTTGGCGATCACCTCCTTGGCGGCGGCGACGGCGATCATGATGGCCTGGTCCCGCACATCCTTGATGGCGGCGGATTGCGCACTGTCCAGCTGGTCCTCGGCGGCGGCCAGACGGCGCGCGATCGAGGTCTTGAGGTCTTCGCGTGCCTTCTCGGCGGCCAACTTGGCATCTTCGCGTGCCGAGGCGACGATGCGGTCGGCCTGCTCCTGCACTTCCTTCTGCTTGCGCTCGTAGGAGGCCAGCAGCGTCTGCGCCTCTTCGCGCAGCGCGCGGGCCTCGTCCAATTCGGACTTGATGCCCTCGGCCCGCTTGTCGAGCATCCCGCCCAGCATGCCCGGCACCTTGTAATAGGCCAGGACACCCAGAAACAGGATGAAGGAGACCGTCACGACGAAGTCGGTGTTGGACAGCGAGAAGAACGGGCCGGAGGCGGCCAGCGCGGGGCTGGCCGTGGCGGCGACCGTCAGGGCGGAGGTGGTGAGGATACGCATGTGTCTCATCCCTTCAGCCGGCTGTCGACGGCGGAACTCACCGCGTCGGATTCGGCCTTGCCGCCCATCGCCGCGACCAGTTCGGCAGCGGTGTCGGTGGCGACGATCTTGATGCTGTCCAGCGCGCTGGCGCGGATCTCGGCAATCGCCTTCTCCGACTCGGCGGCCTTGGCGGCGATCTCGGCATCGGCCTTCTGGATGGCGACATCCAGGTCGGCCTGCATGTCCGCCTTGGCCTTGGCGATGATCTCCTGCGCCTCGGCACGGGCATCGGTCAGGGCCTGGTTGTAGGCGGCCTCGGCCTCGACGGCGCGCGCCTTGAGATCCTCGGCGGCGGCGAGATCGTTGGTGATCGTGCCCTGGCGCTCGGCCAGGATCGCCGCGATGCGCGGCAGCGCCACGCGGGTTAGCACGAGGTAGATCACGACCAGCGTGACCACGAGCCAGAAGATCTGGTTCGGAAAGCTCGAGAAATCGAGCTGCGGCATGCCCGGCGCGGCATCGGCAGCGGCGTGGGAGTCCACCCCGACCGCGTCGGCCAGACCGTCGCCGGATGCGTTATGCGTCTCAGTTGCCATGTCGTTCTCCCTGGGAACCTGCCGTTACATCGGGCAACGCATCACGAAGATGCGCCGCCCGAGCGTAAGGATGAAGTTTCCGAAGAGACTTAGACGGCGAACATCAGCAGCAGGGCGACGAGGAACGCGAAGATCCCCAGCGCTTCCGCGAACGCGATGCCGATGAACAGCGTCGCGGTCTGACCGGCTGCGGCCGACGGGTTGCGCAGGGCGCCCGACAGGAAGTTGCCGGCCACGTGGCCCACACCGATCGCGGCTGCGCCGGAACCGATTGCGGCCAGGCCTGCGCCGATGAATTGACCCATTTGTGCGATATCGCCTTCCATGATCTTGTCTCCTTACGATGGAATTTGGGGATGGGGTGAAGAACCGGGACGTCGCCCGGCCCTAGTGATGCGGATGCAGTGCGTCCTTCAGATAGACGCAGGTGAGAATGGTGAACACGTAGGCCTGGATGAACGACACCAGCACCTCGAGCCCGTAGATCGCCATGACGCCGATGATCGCGATGGGCGCGACGGCGGCGACCTGGGCGAACCCCGCGAACACCTTCAGAACGGCGTGTCCGGCCATCATGTTGCCGGCAAGACGAATGGAATGGCTGACCGGCCGCACGAAATACGAGATCAGCTCGATGATCGCCAGCACCGGCCGCAGCGCCAGCGGTGCGCTGGAGACCCAGAACAGGCTCAGGAACGAAGCACCGTTCTTCACGAAGCCGAGGATCGTCACCGCCAGGAACACGCCGAACCCCATGATCGCGGTCACCGCGATGTGGCTGGTGGTGGTGAAGGACATCGGGATCAGGCCCAGGAAGTTGGCCACGACGATGAACATGAACAGCGTCATGATGTAGGGGAAATACTTGATCCCCTCCTTGCCGGTCACGTCCTCGACCATCTTGTAGACGAAGCCATAGGCCAGCTCGGCCACCGATTGCCCGCGCGAGGGCACGATGGCGCGCTTGGAGGTGGACAGCACCAGCAGCAGGACGATCGCGACGATGGACAGCGCCATCCAGAGGGTCACGTTGGTCGGCGTGTACCAGGCGATCGGTCCGTCGCCGAACAGCGGCTTGACGATGAACTGGTCCATCGGGTGAAAAACCAGACCGCCTTGTTCCGCACCCTGCGCTTCGCTTGCCACTTGTCAGGTCCTCTCGTCTGTCCTGTCGGCCTCTTCGGCCAGTTTCGTCTCTTGTATCTCTTGCGCGCTGCGCAGCATCGTCTTGATGCCGGCGGCCAGCCCCAGCAAGGTGAACAGGACCAGGAAGATCGGTATCGTCCCGAACAGGCTGTCCAGCCCGTATCCCATTCCGAACCCGATCGCCAACCCGGCCACCAGTTCGATCACCATGCGCCAGGCCAGCTGTGCCTGAGAGTAGTGTTCGTCCTTGTGAGACGTCTCCGGTTCGGCCTTTCGGGCCGCCGCCAGCCGGGCCTCAAGCTGCGCCAGACGCCGCTTTTGGTCCTCGTCGGTCACCGGGTTGTCCCCCATGCAGTTCAGGCATGGTGCTAAGGGGCGCAGGCGGCAGAGTCAATCGCCGTGAATACGCCGGTGCAGGCGGCTCAAGCCATTGTTTTATTGCATGTTTCCTACCTGTCAGACACGGCGGCACAATCGGTCGCAGGCGCCGGGCGGCGTGCAGGGGCCGGTTTGGCATATTCAACCATCCGGTTGACGATCCCGGGGCGCAGGCGCTAGGGCAACCGCATGTCCGATCCGCTCGACGCCATATTCGCGGCCCTCGCCGACCCGACCCGCCGGGCGATCCTGACCATGTTGCTCGAAGACGACATGGCCGTGACCGACGTGGCCGCGCCGTTCGACATGTCGCTGGCGGCGATCTCCAAGCACCTCGCCATCCTGACCCGCGCCGGTCTGATCGCGCAGGAAAAGCGCGGCCGCGTCAAATGGTGCAAGCTCGACCCCGACGCGATGCGGCTGGCCAGCATCTGGATGCAGGGCTTCGGGCAGTTCGAACCGGTGAACCTCGACGCCTTCGAACGCTTCCTCGCCGCCGAACTCGACGGCGCCTAGCCGTCGTCGCGCAGCAGCAGCAGCAGCGCCAGCACCGTCATCGCGATCCCCACGAGGATCAGCAGCGGCGGCGCGCCGTTGCCCAGCGCGATCTCCCACAGGATCACCCAGCTGGGCGTCAGGTAGGTATAGGCCATCACCTTGGCCGAGGGCAGCCGCAGCGCTGCGATCCGCACCAGAAGGAAGGTGCCCGCGGTGGCGAAGACGGTGACATAGGCCAGCGTGATCCAGACGATCCCCGGCAGCGCCGCCCAATCCGTCGCACGGATCTCGGGCCAGGCCACCACCAGCAACAGCAGCGCGCCGGCGGACACCACGCCAAAGGTGAAGGCCGCCGCGGGCTCGCCCCGGCTGAGCTTGCGCATCAGCGCCGGGTACAGCGCATGGGCGATGCAACCCCAGAAAAAGATCCACTCGCCGCGCCCGATCTGGAAGGCGCGGAACGCCGCCCAGTCGGCGCGGAAGATCACCCAGAGCGCGCCCACCGCCCCGATCGTCAGCGCCAGCACCATCCGCGGCGTCGTCGTCTGGCGCAGCAGCAGCCAGCCGAACGCGCCCGCCATCACCGGTGTCAGGGTGAACACCGCCGCTGCGCTGACCGGCGGCGCGGTCTTCAGACCCTCGAACATGGTCACGAAATAGACCACGTAGAGACCGCCCAGCAGCAGGTAGCGCCACGGCGCCGCGAAGGTCGCGCGCGGCAATCCCGTGGTGGCCAGCGCCGCCACCGCCATCAGGACCGATGCCAGAACGAAGCGCAGCGCGGTAAAGGCGGTCGGCGCGATCTCGTTCGCCATCAGCCCGCCCAGCGCGAAGGACCCGGCGACCAGCGCCGAGAAGGTCAGCATCGACAGGTGACCGACAGTCTGCGGCGTCACAGGCTCCAGTCTCCGGCGCGGTCCTTCAGGAACCGCGTGAAGCTCTGCACCTTGGTCGTGCGGTGCAGGTCGACATGGGTGACCAGCCACAGGGACGAGGCCCACTCGGCGCGCGGCGCCATCACCTCGACAAGGTCGTCGTGCCGGCGCGCCCGGTGCTGCGGCAGGAACCCGATCCCCGCCCCCGACAGCACCGCCCGCTCCAGCGCCCGCCCGTCGCTGGCGCGGAAGGTGATCGCCGTCTCCGGCAGGTTGGCGCGCAGCCAGATGTTGAAGGGCGCCCGGTTGTCGCTGTCGTCATTGGCCACGAAACGGTGCCCGGCAAACGCCTCGATGCTGTCCGGCACGCCGTGCTCCGCGACGTAGTCCGCGCTGGCATAGAGCCCGGTCTGCAACTGCGCGAAAGGCTGCACCACGTTGTCCGGCTGTTCCGGCGCGGCGCCCGCGCGGATCGCCACATGCGCCTCGCCATATTCCAGCCGGAACAGCCGCTCCCCGGTCAGGTAGCGCACCACCAGGTCGGGATGCAGGCGCTGGAACGCGATCAGGATCGGCACCATCAGGTGCGAGAAGCCGTTCAGCGCGGTGACGACCAGCTCCCCCGCCACCGCGTCCCCCTGCCCCTTGAGTCGCCCGACCAGCTGGTTGAACTGGTCGTCCGTGGCCTGCGCCACCCGCAGAAGGTCGCTGCCCGCCTCGGTCGGCGTATAGCCACGCGCATGGCGCTGAAACAGCTTGATGCCCAGCCGGGACTCGATCGAATCGATATGGCGGATCACCGTCGCATGGTGCACGCCCAGAACCTCGGCCGCGCCGCTGACCGTGCCGATCCGGGCGACCTGGTAGGCGGTGCGCACCTCATCCCAATTGTCCATCTGTCGGCCTCTTCTGTGCAAATTCCCACATACACGGTGAGTTTTCGCCGGTTGCGTTCGAATGCGCAAGAACCATTTCTATCGGCACATCCGGCAACACAAGCACACACACAGGACATCCATCAATGACACAGACCCTTCTGCACATCGACAGCTCCGCCCGCGGCACCGGCTCGACCTCGCGCCAGCTCAGCGACCGCATCGTGACCCAGCTGGCGCCCGCGCAGGTCATCCGCCGCGACCTCGCCGACCCGCTGCCCCAGATCACCGAGCCCTGGATCGGCGCCAACTTCACCCCCGCAGCCGACCGCGACGCCGCCCAGCGCGATCTGCTGGCCCTGTCGGACACGCTGGTCGACGAGCTGCGCGCCGCCGACACCATCGTGATCGGCACGCCGATCTACAACTTCACCATTCCCGCCAGCCTGAAGGCCTGGATCGACCTGGTCTGCCGCGTCGGGCTGACCTTCGAATACACGCCCGAAGGCCCGCGCGGGCTGCTGGCCGGCAAGCGGGTGATCCTCGCCGTCGCCTCGGGCGGCACCCAGGTCGGCTCCGAGATCGACTTCGCCACCGGCTACCTGCGCCATGTCCTCGGCTTCATCGGGCTGGACGAGGTGCAGATCATCGCCGCCGACCGGCTGGTGCAGGACATGGACGCGGCGCTCGTCGCGGCCAATGCCCAGATCGACGCCCTCGCGGCCTGACCGCGCGCCCGGGACGGCCGCCACGGCCGTCCCCTCCGCCCGAGCGCGATTCCTGTCCCGCGATGCGCGAAATTGTGCTACGTTCTCAACACGCTGATTGAACCACATGCATTTGAGGACGGATTTCGATGGACACACGCACGCTTCAGCAATTGCTCGCCGCGGCCGGCTATTACGCCGGCGGACTTGACGGCGATTTCGGTCCCAAGACCTTCGCCGCCATGCTGGCGGTCGAAGCCAAGCACGCCGACGGCTACACCTTCGACCCGACCACCACCACCGAGGCGCGCCGCCACACGGCCTGCGCGCAGGCCTGCCTCGAGGAACTGGGCCATGCGCCCGGCACGATCGACGGCTGGGTCGGCGCCAACACGACCGAAGCGCTCAACGCCTTCCTGTTCCAGACCATCAACGGCAAGCCCGAGGAGATCGAGCGCGCACCGCTGCCGAACGCGCCCAGGGTTTCATCGATCCCCAGCCAGAGCGAGGTCGATCGCGTCTATGGCACCCCCGGCGCGCAGATCAAGTCGCGGCTGACCATGATCGAACTGCCGTTCAAGCTGCGGATCGACTACAACCTGCGCCAGTCCACCAACAAGATCACCGTGCATCGCGATTGCGCGCCGCAACTGGAAAAGGCGCTGATCGAGGTCCGCGACCATTACGGCGCCGAGGCGATGCGCGACCTGGGCATCGACCGCTATGCCGGCACCTACAACCACCGCAAGATGCGCGGCGGCAGCAAATGGTCGATGCACGCCTATGGCTGCGCGATCGATTTCCACCACGGCCCGAACGGGCTGCGCACGCCCTGCCCGCAGGCGCTGTTCTGCGGTCCGGACTACAAGGCGTTCCTCGACATCATGGAAGCCAACGAATGGTTGCCCGCGATCCGTCTCTGGGGCAAGGACGCGATGCACTTCCAGCGCGCCACGCTGTGACCGGCGCCGCCGGGCCGACACCGGTTGACTCGGCCGCCGCGGCCGCCTAGAACGCGCCAATCCCGGAAGTCACATGCTTCCGGTCCCCTTCCGAATGGGGATCGCCCTCCGTCAGCGCGTTGCGCCCACGGGGGCAAAGCCGTTTGGTTTTGTCTCCGCCGCGATGCGCCGGTCCGGGCATTTGTGCATTCATCCGCGCCTTCCTAGATTGGGGGCATCGGAAACCGACAACGGAGGCCGCGCGGCCATGTTCGAAAACCTCTCAGACCGCCTCTCCGGCGTCTTCGACCGGCTGACCAAGCAGGGCGCGCTGTCCGAAGAGGACGTCAAGACCGCCCTGCGCGAGGTCCGCGTCGCGCTTCTTGAGGCCGATGTCTCGCTGCCGGTGGCGCGCGACTTCATCAAGACGGTGCAGGACAAGGCGACCGGGCAGGCGGTGACCAAGTCGGTCACGCCGGGCCAGCAGGTCGTCAAGATCGTGCACGACGCGCTGATCGACGTGCTCAAGGGCGACGGCGATCCCGGCGCGCTCAAGATCGACAACCCGCCCGCGCCGATCCTGATGGTCGGCCTGCAGGGCTCGGGCAAGACGACCACCACCGCCAAGCTCGCCAAGCGGATGAAGGAGAAGGACGGCAAGCGCGTCCTGATGGCGTCGCTCGACACCAACCGCCCCGCCGCGATGGAACAGCTGGCGATCCTCGGTGCGCAGATCGGGGTCGACACCCTGCCCATCGTCAAGGGCGCGACCCCGGTGCAGATCGCCAGGCGCGCCAAGACCCAGGCGGGTCTGGGCGGCTATGACGTCTACATGCTCGACACCGCGGGCCGGCTGCATATCGACGCCGAGCTGATCCAGCAGGCCGCCGAGGTGCGCGATGTCGCCAACCCGCGCGAGACGCTGCTGGTGGTCGATGGCCTCACCGGGCAGGACGCGGTCAATGTCGCCACCGAATTCGACGACAAGATCGGCGTCACCGGCGTCGTCCTGACCCGGATGGACGGCGACGGGCGCGGCGGTGCGGCGCTGTCGATGCGCGCGGTCACCGGCAAGCCGATCCGCTTCGTCGGTCTCGGCGAGAAGATGGACGCCATCGAGACCTTCGAGCCCGACCGCATCGCGGGCCGCATCCTCGGCATGGGCGACATCGTTTCGCTGGTCGAGAAGGCGCAGGAAACCATCGAGGCCGAACAGGCCGAGAAGATGATGAAGCGCATGATGAAGGGTCAGTTCAACATGAACGACCTCAAGATGCAGCTCGAACAGATGATCCAGATGGGCGGCATGCAGGGCATGATGGGCATGATGCCCGGCATGAAGAAGATGGCCAAGCAGGTCGAGGATGCAGGCTTTGACGACAAGATCCTGAAGCAGCAGATCGCCCTGATCCAGTCGATGACCAGGAAGGAGCGCGCCAACCCGCAGATCCTTCAGGCCAGCCGCAAGAAGCGCATCGCCGCCGGCGCCGGCATGGAGGTCAGCGATCTTAACAAGCTGATGAAGATGCATCGCCAGATGGGCGACATGATGAAGAAGATGGGCAAGATGGGGAAGGGCGGCATGCTGAAACAGGCCATGCGCGGCATGTTCGGCAAGGGCGGCATGCCCGCCGACATGGACCCCAAGGCGCTCGAGGCGGCGGCCAAGCAGATGGGCGGCAAGCTGCCCGGCGGCATGGGCGGCATGGGCGGAGGCGGCGGATTGCCCCTGCCCCCCGGCCTGTCCGGTTTCGGAAAGAAGAAGTGATGCAGCGGCGCCCCTCGCACCGTTGCGGCGCGCGGCAGGAGCGTCGCGCCCTCCCCTGCCCCCGCAAGGGGGGCCGGTCGGGCGCGAGCCGGGTCGCTGACGCGTCCCGGCGGGAGCAGCCCCGATGACACCGCATCTGGCCGATACCCCGGTGCTGGAGACCGACCGGCTGGTGCTGCGCGCGCCCGGCGCGCAGGACTGGCCCGGCTTCAACGCCATGATGGCGAGCGAGCGGTCGCGCTTCATCCGCCCCGGCGACCTGGACGAGGGCCAGATCTGGCGTTCCTTCGGCCATGTCATCGGCCATTGGGTGATGCGCGGCTGGGGCCTGTTCACGATCACCGCGCGCGGCGATGATACCGCGCTGGGCATGGCCGGCCCGTGGTTCCCCGCCGGCTGGCCCGAACCCGAGATCGGCTGGTCGCTCTGGCAGCCCGACGCCGAGGGCAAGGGCTATGCCTTCGAGGCCGCCACCGCCACCCGCGGCTTCGCCTATGACGTGCTGGAATGGGACAGCGCCGTCAGCTACATCGCGCCGGACAACACCCGGTCGATCGCGCTGGCCGAGCGGCTCGGCGCACGGCCCGACCCCGCCGCCGCCTATCCGGGCGACACGCCCTGTGTCGTCTATCGCCACCCCGCGCCCGACTCGCTGGCCGATGGCGGCATGGAGGCCTACGCATGACCGCGCTCTCGATCCCGGTTCTGAAAACCCGGCGGCTGGTCCTGCGCGGGCCCGAGCCCGAGGATTACCCCGATTTCAAGGCCACCTTCACCAGCTACCGCGCCCGCTTCATGGGCGGCCCGCTGAACGCCTATGAAAGCTGGATGCTCTATGCGGCCGAGATCGGCCATTGGGCGATCCGCGGGTTCGGCATGTGGATGATCCACGACCGGCAGACCGACGAGACCTATGGCATGGCCGGCGGCTGGAAACCGGCGAAATGGCCCGAGGCCGAGATCGCCTGGGTGATCTGGCCCTCCGCCGCCGGCAACGGCATCGCGCTCGAGGCGACGCACGCGGCGCGGGACCATTTCTATCGCCACTGCGGCTGGCAGACCGCGGTCAGCTATATCGACCCCAAGAATCTCGACAGCATCCGCCTGGCCGAGCGGCTGGGTGCGAAGAAGGACCATGACGCGCCCAGCATCGATGGCAATGACGCGGTCTATCGCCACCCGACTCCGGCACAGCTTTCCGGCACCCAGCTGGCGCACGGGATCGAGATGGAGATCGGCCACTACGCCGATCCGCTGTTCAAACCGAAAGGCTGGGCCCTTGACTGACCGTTTCCGCGCCCCGCCCCGTGCCGACGCCGCGTATGCACGCTGTCTGCACGCGATATGCACGCCTGGCACAGGGCCGTTTCGCCCCGCGCCGATGCCCCAAGGAGAACCCCGTGTCTGATCCCGTTTCCCGCGCCGCGACGCTTCTCAAGGACCACCGCGCCAGCATCGACCGGCTCGACGCGATCCTCGTCTATACCCTGGGCGAGCGGTTCAAGCACACCCAGGCCGTTGGCAAGCTCAAAGCCGAACACGACCTTCCCCCGTCCGATCCGACCCGCGAGGCGGCCCAGATCGCACGGCTCGAAGACCTGGCGAAACAGGCCGACCTGGACCCTGAATTCGCCAAGGCGTTCCTGAATTTCATCATTCAGGAAGTCATCCACCACCACGAGAAACATCAATCTTAACAGGACCATGCGCCACCCGGCGCACCAGCCATTCAAAGGAGAACACCAATGGCCATGAAAATTCGTCTCGCCCGCGGCGGGTCCAAGAAACGCCCCTTCTACCGCATCGTCGCCGCCGACAGCCGGATGCCGCGCGACGGCCGCTTCATCGAGAAGCTCGGCACCTACAACCCTCTGCTGCCCAAGGACAGCGAGGACCGGGTGAAGATGGACATCGAGCGCGTGCAGTACTGGCTCGGCCAGGGCGCCCAGCCCACCGACCGCATCGCCCGCATGCTCGAAGCCGCCGGCGTCCGCGAGAAGACCGAGCGCAACAATCCCAAGAAGGGCACCCCCGGCGACAAGGCGAAAGCCCGCGCCGAGGAGAAGGCCGAGAAGGCCGCGGCAGCCGCCGCACCGGCCGAGGCCCCCGAAGCCGAGAGCGCGGAATAAGCGCTTGATGCGCCTTGTGAAAATCGCGCGGCCCCATGCCGGGGCCGCGTCCGAGCCAGCCCGGTTGACGCCGCATGTTCAGACCTTTCCGCACACTCATCCTGCTCGTCTTCGCGTTTCTCGCGGGGGTGTTCTATGAGCGCAACGGCCATCTCGAGCGCTGCGAAGCCAATGGCGGACGCATCGTCGATTCGCTCTGCGTACCGGAGGGGGTGTCCTGATGCCGGGTGACGACATGATCTGCGTCGGCGCCATCGCGGGCGCCTTCGGCGTGCGCGGCGAGGTGCGCCTCAAGAGCTTTTGCGCGGTGCCAGAGGACATCGAAACCTATGCGCCGCTGGTGACCGAGGACGGCAACCGCAGCTTTTCCGTCGCCCTGATCGGATCGATTCAGAACGGCTTCACCGCGCGGCTCGGCGGCATCGACACCAAGGAACAGGCCGATGCCCTCAAGGGCGTGCGGCTCTACGCGCAGCGGGCGCAACTGCCGATGCTGCCGGATGACGAATACTACCACGCCGACCTGATCGGCCTGCCGGTGCACGACACCGGCGGCACACTTCTGGGCGAAGTCCGCTCGGTGCTGAACCACGGCGCCGGCGACCTTCTCGAAATCCTCGCGCCGGGTGCGAGCGACACGGTTCTTCTGCCGTTCACCCGCGCCATCGTCCCGACGGTCGATCTGGCCGCGGGCCGCATCGTGGCCGACCCGCCCGAGAACATGTTTCCGGCCTGACGGGAACCTTTCGCGCCCATCGGCGTTACCTTTTCGCAGCCGATGAGACCATCGGACCAACAGAAAGGTGACCCATGCTTGAATGGATTCTGATACTTCTGGTCGTCGCGGCAATCGCCGCCATGCTGGGCTTCGGCCGTCTCTCTGGCGTCGCATTGTCGGGCGCAAAGATCCTGATCGTGGTCGCCTTGATACTGTTCCTGCTGATGCTGCTCGGGGTCTTCGCGATCGCCTGATCCCGCGCTTCTGCGCGGGAAGCAGAACAATCCCATTTGCATGGCCGCGCCGATGACGTAAGACGCGGCCATGTCCGATACAGGCGGAAAACACGGCAATTCACAGCGCTCGCTGGGCAGAAAGACAATCCGTCCTTCGCTGAAACCGCGCGAGTTGATGACACCCATTCCCGATCTCAAAGGGGTATGGGCTGCCCGCATCATTACCCTGTTTCCAAACGCGTTTCCCGGTGTTCTGGGCGAGAGCCTGACGGGCAAGGCCTTGCAGGATGGCCTCTGGAAACTGGAAACGATCGATCTCCGCGACTTTGGCATCGGCAAGCACCGCAACGTCGACGATACGCCCGCCGGGGGCGGCGCAGGCATGGTCTTGCGCGCCGATGTCGTCGGGCCAGCGATTGAATCCGCACAGGCCGGGACGGGGCCGAACTGGCCGCTGATCTACCTGTCTCCGCGCGGCAAGCCGATGACCCAGGCATTGATGCAGAAGCTCGCCCGCGCAGATGGGGTGACTCTGCTCTGCGGCCGGTTCGAAGGCGTCGATCAGCGCGTGCTGGACCACTACAACGTGCAGGAAGTCAGCCTTGGCGATTTTGTCCTGACTGGTGGTGAGATCGCCGCTCAAGCCCTGATAGACGCCACTGTCCGCTTGCTCCCCGACGTGCTCGGCAATGCCGACTCCACGGTCGAGGAAAGCTTCTCCGGCGGCCTGTTGGAGCACCCCCAATACACCCGCCCCGCAACCTGGCAGGGCCACGACATCCCCGAGGTGCTGATGTCAGGCCATCACGGTCGCATCCGCGACTGGCGGCAGATGCAGTCCGAAGAGATCACCCGCACGCGACGCCCGGACCTGTGGTCCGGATTTCAGGAAAAGAAAGACACCTGAGGCGGGATGGTGCTCTGTCCTTTCGATCACGCAGCGCGAAAGGCCCGACCTCATGTTTGACGACAGCTTCTTTGGGACCGATGCACAACAGGGCCTGCTGCGCCGGGGTCGTGCGCTCCATGATCTGCTGAACGACGCGCCAAACATGTCCTACTACGGCCGAACTGTCGGCTTGTTGCGTCCGGAGCCGGGCAGTCTCGACACGCTGGAGCGATTGATTGCGATACAGGGCAGCAGCACCTATTCCGATCTGACACGGCAGGAGGCCAGCGCCCTGCGCCTCCAACTGGACGCGCGCGGCTATTCGGGCACACGTTATGACGCCTGGGAGGGCGACGATGACGCCCTGAAAGCGGCCCGACGGATCCTATCCAACCATGCCCTGCCAGAAGATATCCGCGTCGTGACCCTCGACGCCGATGCAGCGGAAACAGACCTTGCCGCCCTTGCAGGGGTCGCCCTCTCCTGCGGGGTCCTGCCGATCGCCGGATCGATGCTGCGCGGGCAGACCCGGCCGGGCGTTGGACTGGTGGCGCTGGACGCGAACGGGCGCGCTGTCTGCTGCGCAGCCGCTGCGGCGTTTGCGCGGGACGACGATCCAAAACGCGGTGATCAGTGCTGGTGGGGCATGCTGGCCACCGATCCGGACAGGCGCGGACAGAAGCTGGCCTTGATCCTGGGCGCGCTGGCGATGCAACAGATGCATCAGAGGTTCGGATTTGCCAGCTTCATGACCGGTGTTCAGCCCGGCAATGCGCCTTCCGAAGCCGTTTGCCGGGCGTCCGGTCTGCAGGACCGGGGGCGGACCATCCTGACCGTCGTGGATGCGGCAGTTCTGCCCGGCGGCAAGCTGACCAGCTAGGCGCATTGCGCTCTTGATACCGGCGCGGCACTTGCCTATACGCAGCGCAGGTTCGGATTCGCGTCAGCGTCTCCGGTCTTTCGGGTATCGCGATCGGATCACGTCGCATCTTCTTCGATGACGGTGGATCGCGTTTTCCGGGCCAAAGGAATGTCGATCTGAAACTCTGGCGGGCGCAACAAGCGGACCCGGTGAAGACCAAGAGCTCTGAGACCGCGCAAATCTTCGTGGACAGAACCACGAGCAAATCAGGAGTAGATGCGATGGACCTGATCGCACAATTGGAGGCGGAACAGATCGCCGCCCTGGGGAAGGATATCCCCGATTTCAAAGCCGGAGACACCGTGCGTGTCGGTTACAAGGTGACCGAGGGCACGCGCACCCGCGTTCAGAACTATGAAGGCGTCTGCATCAGCCGCAAGAACGGCAGCGGCATCGCCGGTTCGTTCACCGTGCGCAAGATCTCCTTTGGCGAAGGCGTCGAGCGCGTGTTCCCGCTGCACTCGACCAACATCGAAAGCATTACCGTCGTCCGCCGCGGCCGTGTCCGCCGGGCCAAGCTGTATTACCTGCGCTCGCGTCGCGGCAAGTCCGCCCGGATCGCAGAGGATGCAAACTACAAGCCCCTGTCGGGCGCGCAGGCGTAAGGACCGGACCGATGAAAAAAGACACTCATCCCGATTATCACCTCATCGACGTCAAGATGACCGACGGCACCGTGGTGCAGATGAAATCCACCTGGGGCAAGGAAGGCGAAACACTGTCGCTGGACATCGACCCCAGCGTGCACCCGGCCTGGACCGGCGGCACCTCGCGCCTGATGGATACAGGTGGCCGCGTCTCCAAGTTCAAGAAGAAATACGAGGGCCTGGGCTTCTGATCCCAAGGCGTTCGACACGGACAGAGGCCGCCCGCCCGGGCGGCCTTTTTCGTTCTGCCTTCGCCTCGGACGGGCGGGAAATCACGCGCATTTTAACTGTCCACATTTCTTTCATTCTCTCAGGCTAGACCATATAGATCAGCCAACCACGGGCGCGGCAAAGCGGCTGGACGGAGGGAATGGGCATGGCGCATATCATTGTCGTTGGAAACGAAAAAGGCGGGGCCGGCAAGTCGACCGTGTCTATGCACGTGGCGACCGCGTTGTCGCGGATGGGCCACAAGGTCAGCGCGCTCGATCTGGACCTGCGGCAGCGCACCATGGGGCGATACATCGAGAATCGCCGCAATTTCATCGAGAAGACAGGCATCGTGCTGGCTGGTCCGACCGGCCATGAACTGCCCGAGATCGATCCGGATACCTTGCAGCCGGGCGAAAATATCTATGACCGCCGCCTTTCAGCCGCGGTGGCCGAACTGGAACCTGACAGCGATTTCATCGTGATCGACTGCCCGGGCTCCCACACGCGGCTCAGCCAGGTGGCGCATTCGCTGGCCGACACGCTGATCACGCCGCTGAACGACAGTTTTGTGGATTTCGACCTGCTCGCCCGCATCGATGACCGGGCCGAGAAGATCCTCGCGCCGTCGGTCTATTCGGAAATGGTCTGGAATGCCCGCCAACTGCGCGCGCAAGCCGGTCTCAAGCCGATCAACTGGATGGTGATGCGCAACCGGATGGGCACCCAACGCATGGTGAACAAGGAAAAGATGGAACGCGCCATCGACCTGCTCTCCAACCGCATCGGCTTTCACGTCGCGCCCGGCTTCAGCGAACGGGTCATCTTCCGTGAACTGTTTCCTCGCGGCCTGACATTGCTCGATCTCAAGGATATCGGGGTCAAGCAGCTCAACATTTCCAACATCGCGGCGCGTCAGGAACTGCGCGACATGATGAAGGCGCTGAAACTGCCGGGCATCGCGGTCGAGTTCTGAGCCCGCCTGTCCCGGCGGACAGCTTCAGGAACAAGCCGGACCTCGCGTGTCTCGCTTTGTTGCCGGACTCGCTGCGACTGGTTCCGGCGCACCCGGCTCAAGCTCGCTTGGCAAGCCGTCGAAGCATCCGACGCAACGCAACCGCATCCTCCTCCGAGAACGAGGCCAAGAGCTGGGCGTCGTACTCTTGGGCCACCGAGCGCAAGTCGCGGTAAGCGGCTTCGCCCGCAGCCGTCAGAACCAGCTTTTCAGACCGTCGATCCGCCGCATCCCGCGTTCGTTGGAGAAAGCGCTTCTCGGCCAACCTCTGAACCGAACGGCTGATCTTGGTCTTGTGAATGCTGGCGCGGAGACCGATCTCCTTGGCCGTCATCTCGCCATAAATCCCGAGATGAAACAGCACGCGCCAATCGGTTCGCAGCATGCCATAGCGGTCCTTGTATATCTTCTGAAACGCCAGCGAGCTTTCTTCGGCGGCCTGGTTCAGCAGGTAGGGCAGGAAATCCTGCAAATCGAACTCATCATTTTCTACCATTCCATTCCCCTTTTGCGTTGTTAGTTACAGAATCAACTACTACCTGTGCAATCAGCAAACGGAGGACACCGCGATGAATCGCCCGACCGCGCCGGATCACATGGTTCAGGCCGCAACCCCGACCGGCACCACCGAAGGTTACATGCCTGGGTTCGGCAACGATTTCGAAACCGAGGCGCTGCCCGGAGCCCTGCCGCAAGGCATGAACAGCCCGCAGAAGTGCAACTACGGACTATACGGCGAACAGCTCAGCGGCACCGCCTTCACAGCACCGCAGCACCAGAACGAACGCACCTGGTGCTATCGCATTCGTCCGTCGGTGAAACACTCGGCGCGCTACACAAAGATCGACCTGCCCTATTGGAAGTCCGCTCCCAATGTCGACCCGGACATCATCTCGCTCGGCCAGTATCGCTGGGATCCGGTGCCCCACTCGCAAGAGCCGCTGACCTGGCTGACGGGCATGCGCACGATGACAACGGCGGGCGATGTCAACACCCAGGTCGGGATGGCGACCCACGTCTACCTCGTGACCGAGTCGATGCAGGACGCCTATTTCTACTCGGCCGACAGCGAGTTGCTGGTGGTGCCTCAGGACGGCCAGCTTCGGTTCTGCACCGAGCTCGGCATCATCGATCTCGAGCCGAGGGAAATCGCCATCCTCCCGCGCGGCCTGCTCTACCGGGTCGAAGTGGTCGAGGGCCCGTGCCGCGGGTTCGTCTGCGAGAACTATGGTCAGAAATTCGAACTTCCCGGCCGCGGCCCGATCGGCGCCAACTGCATGGCCAACCGGCGCGATTTCAAGACCCCGGTCGCCGCCTTCGAGGACCGCAAGACCCCCAGTACCGTGACGATCAAGTGGTGCGGCCAGTTCCACGAAACCAGCATCGGCCACAGCCCGCTCGACGTGGTCGCCTGGCATGGCAACTACGCCCCGGTGAAATATGATCTGCGCAACTACTGCCCGATCGGCGCCATCCTGTTCGATCACCCCGATCCGTCGATCTTCACCGTGCTGACGGCTCCCAGTGGCGTACCGGGCACCGCGAATATCGATTTCGTCCTGTTCCGCGAACGCTGGATGGTGATGGAAGACACGTTCCGCCCACCCTGGTATCACAAGAACATCATGTCCGAACTGATGGGCAACATCTATGGGCAGTACGATGCGAAACCCCAAGGTTTCGTGCCGGGCGGCATAAGTCTCCACAACATGATGATCCCGCATGGCCCGGACAAGGAGGCATTCGAAAAGGCCTCCAATGCCAATCTCGGCCCCGACAAGCTGGACAACACGATGTCCTTCATGTTCGAGACCCGGTTCCCGCAGCACCTGACGGCCTTCGCCGCCACCGAGGCACCTCTGCAGGACGACTACATCGACTGCTGGGACGATATCGAGAAGAAGTTCGACGGAACGCCAGGCAAGAAATGACAGGCCATTCCCGCGGCAGTGTGGCGGTGCAGACCGCCCACCTGCCCAACGGTCAAGGCCCACCGAAAGGACGAGACGTGACACTCAAACCCAGCTGGGTCGCTTCCGCCAACGCGGCCGACCACCCGTTTCCCCTGAACAATCTCGCGTACGGCGTCTTTTCGCGCGGCGACGACGATCCGCGCTGCGGGGTGGCGATCGGCGACATGATCCTCGACATGCGCGCCGCGGAACAGAACGGAGTGATCGATCTCGGCGATACGGCGCTGTTCGAGTTGCCATTCTGGAACGACCTGATGGAAGAAGGCCCGGCGGTCTGGGCCGCGCTGCGCAACCGCCTGACCGCACTGTTGGCGCAAGATGCGCCCGAGCGCGACCGCGTCGAGCCCCTTCTGGTACCGATGGACGGAAGCGAAATGCACATGCCCTTCATGGTCAGTGAGTTTACCGATTTCTACGCCAGCAAGAACCACGCGACCAATATCGGCACCATGTTCCGCGGCAAGGACAACGCGCTGCCGCCCAACTGGCTGCACATCCCGATCGGTTACAATGGGCGCGCCAGCACTGTCGTGGTCAGCGGCACACCGATCCGCCGCCCGCACGGACAGTCCAAGGCACCCGACGCCGACGCACCCACGTTCGGTCCGTCCCGGCGCCTCGACATCGAACTGGAGATGGGCGCGATCGTCGGCACCGGCTCCGAGATGGGGCATCCGGTGACGGTGGCCGAAGCCGACGCGATGATCTTCGGCTACGTGTTGCTCAACGACTGGTCCGCGCGCGACATCCAGCCCTGGGAATACCAGCCTCTCGGCCCGTTCCAGGCCAAGGCCTTCGCCACGTCGATCAGCCCGTGGATCGTGACCCGCGCCGCGCTGGAACCCTTCCGCACCGATACGCCGCCGCGTGAAAGAGAGCTTCTGCCCTATCTGCAGGAACCCGGCCCGATGCTCTATGACATCGACCTCAGCGTAAGCCTCGCACCCGAGAATGGCAGCGCGACAGTGATCTGCGAAACCAACTACGACCAGATGTACTACTCCGCCGCCCAGCAACTGGCGCACCACGCCTCCTCGGGCTGCGCGATGAGCCCGGGCGACCTGCTTGGATCGGGCACGATCTCGGGACCGGAAAAACACCAGCTCGGCTCCTTGCAGGAACTCACCTGGGGCGGCAAGGAACCGATCCCCCTGGCCGACGGTCAGAGCCGCACCTTCCTGGAGGACGGCGACACCGTGACGCTCTCGGGCGTCGCCCGCGGCGATGGCTTCTGCATCGGGTTCGGCACCTGCACCGGCACCATCCTTCCGGCCCTGCCCGATCCCTTTTCAAGATGATCTTTCTGCTTCATCTTTGCTGAAATACTCCCGCCGGAGGCTCCCGCACACGCCACCGGCGCGCCCAATACAAGGACAGACACAACAATGGCCAAGGCATTTGCGTCCCAGGGGGACATGACCGAAAAGGCAATCACCTTCAGCCAGGTCGGTGAGGGGATCTGGGCGTTCACCGCCGAGGGCGACCCCAATTCCGGCGTGATCATCGGCGACGACAGCGTGATGATCGTGGAAGCACAAGCCACCCCGAGGCTGGCCAACAAGGTGATCGAAAAGGTTCGCGAGGTTACCGACAAGCCGATCAGCCACGTGGTTCTGACCCATTACCACGCGGTTCGTGTCCTGGGCGCCAGCGCGTTCAACGCGGACCAGATCGTGATGTCGGACATGGCCCGCGCCATGGTGGTCGAACGCGGGCAGGAGGATTGGGACAGCGAGTTCCAGCGATTCCCGCGCCTTTTCGAGGGACACGAGAGCATTCCCGGCCTGACCTGGCCCACCACCACCTTCAACGACAGCATGACGATCTACCTCGGCAACCGCCGCATCGACCTGATGCACCTGGGCCGCGCGCATACGGCCGGCGACATCGTGATCCACGTCCCGGACCAGAACGTGATGTTCACCGGCGATATCGTCGAGGACCACTCCGCCTGCTATTGCGGTGACGGCCATTTCTCGGACTGGGGCGACACGCTGGACGCGATCAAATGGTTCGACGTCGATGCGATCGCGCCGGGACGCGGCGACGCGCTTGTCGGTCCCGAACGGGTCAACGAAGCAATCGAGAACACGCGCGATTTCATCGACAGCACCTATCGTCCGGCGGCGCGTGTCGCGGCACGCGGCGGCACGTTGAAGGAGGCCTGGGACGCGGTACGTGCCGAATGCGATCCGAAATTCGCCGACTATGCCATCTACGAGCACTGCCTGCCGTTCAACGTCGCCCGCGCCTATGACGAGGCACGCGGGATCGACACGCCCCGCATCTGGACCGCGCAGCGCGATCTGGAGATGTGGGAGGCACTGCAAGGGTGACGGTTCAGTCCGAAATCGAGGCCGTGTTCGCGGATTGTCTACGCGCATGGAACGGCCGGGATTTCGCCGGTGTCACAACGCTGTTCACCGAACCCGGCGTCCATGTCCTGCCGACGGACGTTTCGTGTCCGCCCGACCATGGCGCGCTTGCCGGACTTTTTGCAAAGGTACCGACGGACCTCGATGCGGACGAGTTCGACCGGACCGAGATCGGGACGCACACAGCGAGTCAATGCAACGATATCATCGCCTTGGTCGATCCGAAGGACGTGGTTCGGCACCGGAAGGACGGCAGGATCATGGAGAGGATTGACGCAGCCTATGTCTGCATCAAGGACAAGGACAGATCGAAGCAGAGAGCTGCGATCGGCTGCTGGCCGGATTGGCGCAACTAAACCGGTACCGCAGAGCCGAAAACATGATCGAAGTCAGATCAATGCGGCGCGCGTGAGGGCAGTATGGACCTGTCGATCTGACTGCGGAATGGAGGAAACCGATGGCCTATGACTACACCCCTTTCCCCTACACGGACCCGCCCGGGCTGACGGAAACCGAGCCGCGCCACGCGGTGGTGATCGTGGGCGCAGGCCCGGTCGGGTTGGCGATGGCGATCGACCTTGCCTTGCGCGGTGTGAAATCGGTGGTTCTGGACGACAACAACGTCGTCTCCATGGGGTCCCGCGCGATTTGCTGGTCCAAGCGCACGATGGAGATCTTCGACCGGCTCGGCGTTGGCGAGCGGATGCTGGCCAAGGGCGTGACCTGGAAAGTCGGGCGAAACTTCCATGGACATCGGGAGGTTTTCAGTTTCGACCTGCTGCCCGAGGACGGCCACAAGTATCCTGCCTTCATCAATCTTCAGCAGTACTACGTCGAGGAATACCTGGTCGAGCGGGCGCGCGACTTCCCTGAATTGATCGACCTGCGTTTCAGGAACAAGGTGGTCGGTCACACCGATCTCGACGGTTGTGTCCAAGTCGAAATCGAAACGCCGTCCGGTTCCTACAAACTCGAAACCGAATACCTGATCGCCTGCGACGGGGCCGGTTCCGCGACGCGGGAAAGAATGGGCCTCGACTTCACGGGCCAGACCTTCCAGGAACAGTTCCTGATCGCCGACATCGAGATGGAGCAGAGCCCCTTCGGCGATGCCGATGTACCGGAGCGCTGGTTCTGGTTCGATCCGCCGTTCCATCCCGGCAAGTCGGCGTTGCTGCACATGCAACCGGACAACATTTATCGCATCGACCTGCAGCTGGACGTGGATGCCGACGGCAAGGCCGAAGCGGCCGAGGACAGGGTGATCCCCCGCATCAAGGCCGTCGTCGGCGACAAGCCGTTCAAGCTCGACTGGGTGAGCGTCTACAAGTTCCGCTGCATCAAGCTCGACCGCTTCGTGCATGGACGGGTGGTCTTCGTCGGTGACAGCGCTCATGTGGTCAGCCCGTTCGGCGCGCGCGGTGGAAATGGCGGCATCCAGGACGTGGACAACCTGGGTTGGAAACTGGCCGCCGTCCTGAACGGCGAGGCCGACGCGCGGCTGATCGAGACCTATCACGAGGAGCGCAGCCACGGGTCGGCTGAGAACATCCTGAACTCGACCCGCTCGACCAATTTCATGACGCCGAAATCCCCGATCGAGGCGCTGTTCCGGGCCGAGGCGCTGAAACTCGCGCAGGACCAGCCGTTTGCGCAGAAACTATTGAACTCGGGCCGCCTGTCGGTACCCTGTTCGCTGGAAGGAATGGCGCTGCAGACGCCGGGTGCGGCACAGATCGCACCGGGCACGGCGCTGGTCGACGCCCCACTGTCGAGCGAGGCGGGAGACACCTGGCTGCTGCGCGAAGTGCAGGGCGAGTTCACCTTGGTCGGGTTCGGCGACGTGGTTCTGCCGGAGGTGGTGGGATTGCGCCGGATCGGCATCAATCATCGCGCCGACTATCCCTGCTTCACCGCGCTCCAGAACCACGCGATCCGTCGCTATGGCGCGGGCAAGGCCTATCTGTTCCGCCCTGACGGCCATGTCTGTGCCGTTTTCGACACCCCGACCGAGGCCGCGGTGCGCGAAGCCATGGCGCGGGCCTGCGGAGCGAAATTGACGGAGGACACGGCATGAGACAGATCGCGGCGGACCGGCTGAGCCCGGCCCAGGACGACTTCTATGACGCGTTGATGCAGGCCCATGCAGGGTTGAGCGAGGCCGAAAGCCATGCGCTGAACGCACGGCTCGTGCTGATGATGGCCAACCGGATCGGCGACGTCGGCGCCTTGCGCGAACTGATCGACACGGCGCGGTCCTATTCCGATGGCTGAGGTCGTCCTGTTCGACTATTGGCGCTCGTCCGCCTCCTATCGGGTGCGGATCGCGCTGAACCTGGCCGGCATCGCCTATCGCGCGGTGTCGGTCGACCTGACCAAGGGCGAGCAACGCGCGGCAGAGCACTTGCAGCGCAATCCGCAGGGGCTCGTCCCGGTGCTCGAGATCGACGGGCTGCGCCTGACGCAATCGCTGGCGATCCTCGACTATCTCGACTGCACGCGCGATATGGGCCTGCTGCCGAGCGATCCGGGCCAGAGGGCGCGCGCGCAGGCGCTGGCCCAGGCTATCGCCATCGATATCCACCCGGTCTGCAACCTGTCGGTCGCGGCCTATGCGGTCGAATTGACCGGCGGGCGCGACGGGGTGCGCGAGGACTGGATGAAACGCTTCATCCGGCCCGGCCTTGTGGCCTTTGATCAGTTGCTGGCGGGGTTCGAACAGGCGCCGTTCTGCTGTGGCGAAGCGCCGGGGCTGGCCGATCTGTGCCTGATGCCGCAACTCTACAACGCCGACCGCTGGGGAGTCGAAACCGGCGATCTGGCCTGTGTGAGCGCGGTCAGAACCGCCTGTGAAGATCACCCGGCCTTTGCCGTCGCGCACCCGGACGCGGTGCGCCCGGAGGGCTGAGCGCCGCCCCCGCGCCGTTCGGATCGCTTAACAGACGAAGAATCTGTGCTACCCTCGCGACCATGCGCCCTGGTTCTTTACAACCGGCGGCGGCAATTTTGGGAGGATCTACTTTGAAACCAAGACATATCGCAGGCCTCGCCTGCGCCATCGGGCTGATCGCGTCCGGCGCGGTCGCGCAAGACTGCAAGGAAAGCAAGTGGGGGGCGGAAGACCAGATCGGCGCGGCCAACCTGGTCACGCCAGAGAACACGCTGGCCGCCGCACAGCTGATCAAGCAGGGCAAGTCGATGCCGCTGGGAATCGTCATCGATTCCGAAACGCCAGCCTTTGCACCAAGGTCGCTGAACCTGCAGGTCGTGCAGCCCAACCAGCAGGGCGGACAGAAGCTGACGCAGTTCGGCTATCCCGGCAACTACAACGACGACATCCTGCAGACCTGGGTCGGGATCGGCAGCCAGATCGACGGGCTGGGTCACCTGGGCGAGAACGGGTACTACTACAACTGCAGCGACGAGAAGGAAATCTCGCAGATCACCGGGCTGACCAAGCTGGGCGTGCACGACATTCCGCCGCTGGTCGGACGCGGTGTGATCCTCGACATGGCCAAGCACGCAGGCAAGGATTTCCTGGCCGCCGGGGACCATTTCGGCGAGGCCGAGATCAAGGCCGCCGCCGAGGCCCAGGGGGTGGAGCTGCGCAAGGGCGACATCGTGCTGTTTCACACCGGGTGGACCGAGAACATGCTGGAAAGCGACCCGACCGCCTGGGTCTCGGGCGAGCCGGGAATCAACGTCGAGGGCACGCGCTACCTTGCCTCGCTGGACGTGATGGCAGTGGGCGCCGACACTTGGGGCATCGAGCCGATTCCGCCGGCGCCTGGGGACGGGGCCTATTACGGTCACGTTGTGCTGCTCAAGGAGAACGGGATCTATATCCTCGAAACGATGAACACCGGGCCGGTCCTGCGCGAGGGCGTGAACGAGTTCATGTTCGTGCTGGGACAGGCGCGGATTCGCGGCACGGTGCAGATGATCATCAACCCGGTGGCGCTGTATTGAACGCCGGGCCGTCGCGGTCTTGCGCGGCGGCCAACCGCTCCTTCAGATCGGTTCAAACCTCCGGTTGCCTCGCGCCGAACAGGCGTTAGATTGACGTTGTATGGCCACGAGAAGGGGAGCCGCCGATGTCCGCGCATGACGAAATTCTTGATCTGAAAGCGCGCATGTCGCAGTCGATCATCGGACAGACAGACGTGATCGACCGTCTTGTGATCGGGTTGCTCGCGAACGGCAACCTCTTGGTCGAAGGTCTGCCCGGTTTGGCCAAGACCCGGGCGATCAAGGCGATGGCCAAAAATCTCGACGCCAGGTTCAGCCGCATCCAGTTCACGCCCGACCTGCTGCCGTCGGACGTGACCGGCACCGAGGTCTACCACCAATCGGGCGGCGAGGCCGAGTTCCGCTTCGATCCCGGGCCGATCTTCGCCAACATCGTGCTGGCGGACGAGATCAACCGCGCCCCCGCCAAGGTGCAAGCGGCGCTGCTCGAGGCGATGGAGGAGCGTCAGGTCACTGTGGCTGGCACCACGCACAAGATGGAGCCGCTCTTCATCGTGATGGCGACGCAGAACCCGATCGAACAGGAAGGCACCTATCCGCTGCCCGAGGCGCAGATGGACCGGTTCCTGATGCATGTGAACATCACCTATCCGCCGGTCGAGGACGAGGTCGAGGTGATCCGCTTGGTGCGTGGCGAGGAGATCGCGGCGCAGGCGGCGCAGGCCGAGGACGGCACAGCCCCCGCGAAGGAAAAACCCGAAGCGATCCCGCAGCGGGCGGTGTTCGAGGCACGTGCCGAGATCGGTCAGGTGCACGTGTCGGATGCGATGGACCGCTACATGGCGGATCTCGTGCAGGCCACCCGCACCCCCGCCGCCCTGAGCGACGAACTGGCGCGCTGGATCGCCGTCGGGGCCAGTCCCCGCGCCTCGCTGGCGCTGGACAAATGCAGTCGCGCACATGCGTGGATGGCGGGGCGCGATTACGTCGATCCGCAGGACGTACGCGCCATCGCGCCCGACGTCTTCCGCCACCGCATCGCGCTGAGTTTCGAGGCACAGGGCGAAGGCAAGTTGAACGACGACGTGACCGCCACCATCGTCGAGCTGGTGGCGCTGCCCTGACTCCTGGGAGAGGTGAGCGAGACATGGCCGATCCGGCGCCCCTGAGTCCCGATCCGCGCGTCCACGTGGACCTGCCCCGCCTGCTGGGTCTCGGCGGTCAGGCGCGCGCGCTGAGCCTGCTGCCGCGTCAGCCGGCACGGTCGGTGCTGAACGGGCGCCACGCCTCCAAGATACGCGGACGCGGGCTCAACTTCGAGGAACTGCGCGACTACCAGACCGGCGACGACATCCGCAGCATCGATTGGAAAGTCACCGCGCGTACCGGCACGCCGCATGTGCGTGTCTACACCGAGGAGCGGGATCGCCCCACCCTCCTGGTGGTCGATCAGCGGATGTCGATGTTCTTCGGCAGCCAAGTCTACATGAAATCCGTGATCGCCGCCGAGGCTGCCGCGATTGCCGCGCATCGCCTGCTGGCGCAGGGCGACCGCGTCGGCGGGCTGGTCTTCGGCGACGACATGATCGCCGAGCATCGCCCGGTCCGCTCGCCTGCTGCATTGCACCGGCTGCTGGCCTCGATCGCCGCGGCCAACGAACGGCTGCATGCCGAGGCGGAAGCCGAAGCCGAAGCGCCCGAGAGCAGCAGCCTGAACCGGGTGCTGCAATCGACCGCGCGGATCGCCAAGACGAACTATCTGGTGCTGGTGTTTTCCGATTTCGACACCGCTGACGCCGATACCGAGCGGCTGATCCGCACGCTCGCCGCCGCCAACGACCTGCTGCTGTTCAGCGTGAGCGACCCGCTGTCGCGCGGCCTGCCTGACCGCTTCCGGCTGACCGCTTCCGATGGTCGCCTGCAGGCCGAGGTCGATACCGGCCGCGACGCGACCGCCCGCGCCCGGATCGACGCGGCGATGCAGGACCGCACCAAGGCGGTGGAGGCCTGGGCCCGAAAATACGGCGCACCGTTCCTTGACCTGTCGACGGATGCACCGGCGCTTGACCAATTGCTTCGGCTGTTCGGCCATCCGGGGGGGCGATGATGGAGGAAGACCTCTCCGGATTGACGCTGCTCGAACTGCTCGACCTTCTGGAGCCGCCGCCAGACCCGGCACCCGTGTCGATGCTGCCGCAGACTGTTGGGTGGATCTGGCTGGGACTTGGCTTGCTGGTCCTGCTGGTGCTGGCGGTACGCCGGTTCATGCGCCACCGGCGCGAGACGGCCTATCGTCGGGCCGCGCTGAAGGCGCTGGACGCGGCTGGCAATGACCCGGCGCAGATCGCGCAGGTGCTGCGCCGCGCCGCGCTCGCCGCGTTTCCCAGGCGGCAGGTCGCGGCTTTGACCGGGGCGGACTGGCTGGCCTTTCTGGACCGCACGATGGGCGGCAACGGCTTTGCCGATGGTCCCGGCCGCAGCTTGGTCGAGGCGCCCTATCGAGACACACCACCCGATCCGGACCTGCCCCCTCTCGCAAGGCGTTGGATCCGTCACCATCGCGCCGGGGAGGCCGAGGCATGATCACGCTCGGGCTGCCCTGGATACTTCTACTGCTGCCGCTGCCCTGGTTGGTCTGGCGTTTCGCGCCACCGCACAGAGAGCAGGTTGCGGCTACGCGAGTGCCATTCTTCCGCAGGATCACCGAGGCCGCCGGGGTGGAGCCACGCCCCGGGGCGAGCATTCTGCCGCGAGGGCGATTGCAGATGTTGGGAGCGATCTGCGTATGGACGCTGATCGTCGTTGCGCTGGCGCGCCCGGAACGACTGGGGGAACCGGTGGTGATCGAAAAATCGGCGAGGGACATCGTATTGGCGCTGGATATCTCGGGGTCGATGGATGCCCGCGATTTCACCCGACCCGACGGCAGTGCGCAGCAACGGCTTGCGGCGGTCAAGGACGTGCTGAAGCAGTTCATCGCGGCCCGCGACGGCGACCGTATGGCACTGATCGTCTTCGGCACCAAGGCGTTCGTTCAGGCCCCCTTCACCGACGATCTGCAGAGCCTCGACGGATTTCTCGATCAAACCGTTGCCGGCATGGCGGGCCCGAACACCGCGATCGGCGACGCTATCGGCCTTGCGGTGCGAACCTTCGAGGCCAGCGAGGTCGAGGAGCGCTTGCTGATCCTGCTGAGCGACGGCGCTGACAACAGCAGCCGCATGACACCCGTCAACGCCGCTGCCATCGCCGCGGACCGTGGCGTGGTGATCCAGACCATCGGCGTCGGCGATCCGGACGCGACCGGAGAGGACCGGGTCGATCTGGACGCACTGGAGGACATCGCGCAGCGCACCGGCGGGGCGTTCTTTTATGCCGACAACGAGGAGGCGCTGAACGACGCCTATGACCGGATCGACGCTATGGCACCGCGCAAGGTCGAGCAGACCAGCTTTCGCCCCACCCGCGACCTGAGCTGGATCGCCGCGGGCGCGGCACTGCTGATCGGGCTGGCGACGGTGGCGGCGCTTCACCTGATGGCACGGCGCGGGGCGGCATGATGGAAACTCTGCAAGCTTTCCACTTTCTGCGTCCGATCTGGCTTCTTGGTCTGATCGGTATCGCGCTGCTCTGGTACCTGGTACGCCCGCACCGCGCCCTGGCCGCGGCAGACAGCGACCACATCGCGCCGCATCTCGCCGCCGCCTTGCGGGTGGGCGGTGAGGGGCGTCGGCGGTTCTACCCGATCGACGGGGTCGCGCTGGGTCTGATGCTGCTGACATTGGCCGCCGCCGGGCCGACCTGGAGCCGTATGCCTAACCCGCTGGTGGCGGAGACCGCGCCGCTGGTGGTGGCGATGAAGGTCACCGAGTCGATGGAGTCGCCGGACCTGGCTCCCAGCCGGATGGAGCGCGCCCGCTTCAAGGTGATGGATCTGGTCGCCGCCCGCGCCGGCGCGCGCACGGCGCTGGTGGCCTATGCGGGCAGCACCCATCGCGTGTCGCCTCTGACCGAGGACCCCAACATCCTGCGTCCGCTTCTGGAGGGGCTGAGCCCAGCGATCATGCCCGAACCCGGCGCCAATGCCACGGCCGCCCTGGAACTCGCCAGCGGAATCATCTCGGAAGCCGAGAGCGACGGGGCCGTGCTGTTCGTGCTGGACGATCTGGACCCCACCGATGTTGCCGCATTCAATGCTCTGACCGACCTGCCCGTGGTCTTCCTGCTGGCCTTGCCCGAGGGACAGAGCGTCGCGCAGCTTGACGGGATCGACGGCGCGACGGTGGTGCACATGACCGCAGATGACAGCGACATCACCCAGGTCGAACGCCGCTTGCGGTCCGCCCACCGCGCGGCGTTGCTGGCGGACGAGCGGCTGGCCTGGGAGGATCGCGGTCCCTGGTTCATCTGGCCCGCGGCGCTTCTGGCGCTGCTTTGGTTCCGACGCGGCTGGACGATGCGCTGGGGTCTCGCGGCGATCCTGCTGCTTTCGCTTCAAGTACCGGGTACGGCGCGGGCCGATGGCTGGCGCGACTGGTTCCTGACGCCGGATCAGCAGGGCTGGATCGCCTATCAGCGCAAGGAGTTCGACAAGGCCGCAGACGTGTTTGCGGACCCGATGTGGAGGGGGCAGGCGATGATGCGAGCGGGGCGCTACGAAGAGGCCGCGGATCTCTTCAACCGGCTCGACACCCCCGAGGCGGCCTTTGCCGAGGGTATGGCGCGGCTCCGCAACCGCGAGTACCGCCCCGGGGCGCGCGCCTATGAAAAGGCGCTCGAGCGACGTCCGGGTTGGGATGCGGCGGAGCGCAACCGCGACATCGCCTGGGCGATCGTCACCTATGTCGAGGAAACGCAGGAAGCTTCCGACACGGGCGAAGACACGGGCATCGGCGCGGATGAGATCGTATTCGACAACGAATCCGGCCGGGGCGCAGAAACCGAGATCGACGCCGAGCCGGAAGAACAGGCAAAGCCGATGACAGCAGACCAGTGGATCGACAGCATCGACACCAACATGGGGGACTTCCTGCGCAGCCGTTTCCTGCTGGACAGCGCAGCGGGGGACGATTCATGATGCGCTCGTCTGTCGCTACAGTTCTGGTGATGATCTGGGCGGCGGGCAGCGCCGCTCTGGCGCAGGAGCCGCAGGTCACCTTCGAGCTGGAGTCCGATATCGCGATCGTCGGCCAGCCGCTGCGACTGCGGATCGAGGTGCTTGTGCCGACCTGGATGCCCAAGCCGGCGGTGTTCCCGACCATCGAGGTGCCCTCTCTGTTGGTGCGCTTGCCGGAACGCGGCGCGGGGCCGATCAGCAGCAGGATCGACGGCGAGACCTGGTCGGGCGTGCAGCGGAGCTATCGGCTGTATCCGTTGGCGGCGGGCGAGTTCGAACTGCCCGCCGGCGACATCGTCGTGACCTATGCCGATCCGGACACGACCGAACCGGTGGAGTTCCGCACACCGCTGCCGGATATCCGCTTTGCCGCGGGCGTTCCGTCGGCGGCGGTTGGGCTTGATCCGCCGATCATCGCGCAGGGATTTACGCTTGAACAGAGCATAGACGGCGAAACCGCGCTGGAGGCCGGCGATGCGATCACCCGGACGATAACCGCCCGCATCGACGGCACGACCCCGGTCCTGATCCCGGCATTGACGCCCGAGATGGCCGGGACGGCGCTGCGTGGCTATGGCAAGGAGCCGGTGGTCAGCGAGACCGAGGACGGCGGGGTGCTGTCGGGCAGCCGCGTCGAGACCACCACCTATGTCGGCCAGCAGGATGGCAGCGCGACCCTGCCCGGCCTGACGCTCGATTGGTTCAACCTTGCGACCGGCAAGATCGAGACCGTCACGCTGCCCGAAACCACCGTGTCGGTGACCGGAACGGCGGTTTCGGCAAACCCGCCGAGCCCGCGCGAGATCGCCCGCTGGGTCGGGGCGGGCCTGTTGGCCGCGCTGGGTCTGTGGCTGGCTTGGAGATATGTCCGCCCGCCGCTGGTGCAGGCACTGGCCGACGCGCGGGCGCGCTACGAGGCGTCCGAACGGGCAGCCTATCAACGGCTGGCCCGGGCGCTGAAGGCGCGGGACCTGTCGGGCAGCCTTGCGGCGGCCGAACTCTGGGCGCGGTTCTACCCCGACACACCCGACGCGGCGGCACCGGTGCAGCAGGCGCTGACCGGTATCGGGGCTGCACGCTTTGGCAATGAGCGGTCGAACAACGCGAATTCCGCATGGCTCGAGGCCGAACGCGCGGCGCACACAACGCGCAGCGCCCTGCGCCGACGCTCTGCCGCTTCGTCGCTGCAGGACCTGCCCCCTCTCAACCCGTGAAGCACGGCGCCGTTGCCGCGTCGCCATGCGATCCGCTCACCACCGCACAACGAAAAACCGCGCCCGGCAGGGCGCGGTTCGCTGTCGGTGCAACGTTGGATCAGGGTGTGCCCGGCGGGTTGCTGAGCTTCTCCATGACCTTGTCGAGACTGAAGCTCGCCGCTTCCTGACGCGGCGGGTATTCTTGGAACGTTTCTAGGAATTGCGCCACATATTGCTGGGCCGGGACCAGCATATAGGCGCGGTCGAGCATCCAATCGTAGTAGGTATTGGAGGTCCTGTAAGCGCGCTCATACGGATCACGACGCAGGTTGAAGATCAGCGGCGTCCGCAGAGGTGTCAGCGGCTCGATCCAGGCCCGGAAGGTCGCCCAGGCTTTCTGCTCGAGGAAGGTGATCTTCCAGTCGCGATAGCGCAGCGCCGCGAGGTCGCCGTCATCGGTGAAATAGAAGATCTCGTTGCGCGGGCTTTCAGTCGTCTCGCCGGTCAGCATCGGCAGGATGTTGTACCCATCCAGGTGCACGCGATAGTCGCGCCCGCCACCGACTTCGGCCACGGTGATACCTTCGAGCAGGTCTTCCTTGACGGTTTCATTGCCCGCCGCAGCCAGGAACGTCGGCAGCCAGTCCATGTGATGGACGATCTCGTTCGACACAGAGTCTTCCGGAATCTTGCCGGGCCAGCGGACCATTGCCGGAACGCGCCACGCACCTTCCCACTGGGTGTTCTTCTCGCCCCAGAACGGAGTCATCGCGGCATCAGGCCAAGTGTTCATGTGCGGGCCGTTATCGGTCGAATAAAACACGATGGTGTTGTCTGCGATGCCCAATTCGTCGAGCGTGTCGAGGAACATGCCAATGTGCATGTCGTGCTCGATCATGCCGGCCGAGTACTCATCGACGTTGCGGCCGGCGATCTCGTTGGCGCGCTGGCGCATCTCGTCCTTCACGTGGGTGCGGAAGTGCATCCGGGTGCCCGACCACCAGACGAACCAAGGGGTCCCGGCCTCTTCCTGGCGTTTGATGAAGTCGATGGCAGCCGCCGCGGTTTCTTCGTCCACGGTTTCCATCCGCTTCTTGGTCAGCGGGCCGGTGTCTTCGATTTCGCCATCGGCGGACGATCTGATCACGCCGCGCGGTCCGAACTTGTCACGGAAGGTTTCGCCATCGGGCATCACCATGTCACCGGGATAGTCTTCGTTTTCCGGCTCTTCCTCGGCGTTGAGGTGATAGAGGTTGCCAAAGAACTCGTCGAAGCCGTGGTTCGTCGGCAGATGTTCGTCGCGGTCGCCCAGGTGGTTCTTGCCGAACTGGCCGGTGGCATAGCCTTGCGCCTTGAGCAGGCCCGCAATGGTCGGGTCTTCGATCTGCATGCCTTCTTCGGCGCCGGGCAGGCCGACCTTGGACAGACCGGTGCGGAACACCGACTGACCCATGATGAACGACGAACGCCCCGCGGTGCAGGACTGTTCGCCGTAGTAGTCGGTGAACATCATGCCCTCTTCGGCGATCCGGTCGATATTGGGCGTGCGGTAGCCCATCAGACCATTCGTGTAGGCCGAAATGTTGGACTGGCCGACATCGTCACCCCAGATCACCAGGATGTTCGGTTTTTCGTCCTGCGCCCAGGCGGGGGCGGCCAGGGCCACGGCGCAGGCCGCCACGGCTATCTTTTTCAAAGGCCGCAGCCAAGGGGCGGCGGCAGTTCGGGTCGTCGTCATCTAGTGGAACTCCCTATTCATTCCTTGTTCATGCCCCCATAGTCGCACAAGGGCAGTTCGACGGGCGCGCGCGGCGCTGATCCGCAAGGGATTCACCACGGTTCAAACGGCCGACTCGCATGTTAGAGCTTGCACGTATTCGGTCCACGGCACCACCCTTAGGTTGTGGCACAGTCGCGGATCGCGTAATCTGATCATATGAACCAATTTGCGACCACACCGGAAAAAAAATCTTTTCTTCCCAATGGGACAGGTGTTTTCTCGCGCACGGGTTGGATGGCGGGACTGAAGGAGTCCACGCGTGTCGAACTGCTCGAACTGGGCCGACAGAAAGCCTTCCTGCCGGGCGAAACACTCTACCGGATCGGCGATCCGCCCGACGGACTCCACGGGTTGATCGACGGCCGGGTCAGCCTGTCGGTTCCCAATGATTCGGGCAGTGTTTTCGACTGCCACATCGGAACCGCAGGTTTCTGGGTGGGAGATATGGCGCTTTTCTCCAAAGGCAACAGGCTGATCACCGTGACCGCGATCACCGAAGTGCGCACCTGGTTCCTGCCGCAGGCGGCCCTGCTGAAGGCAATCCAGGCCCGGCCGGATCTGGTGGCAGATTTCTATGCCTTGGCGCATTACAGCATGTCGATCGCGCTGCGCCTTCTGGCCAACCTCGCGATTCCCGATGCGGCACCGCGGGTCGCCGCCTGGTTGCTGTTCGTCGATGAATCCGCTGCCGAGCCCGGACAGTGGATCGAGGCCTCGCAGGAGCAGGTCGGCAGGATGAACGCACTTTCGCTGCCGACGGCGCGCCGGGTGCTGAAGCGCATGACCGATCAGGGGCTGGTCGAACTGGGTTATGGGCGTTTGCGGGTTCTGGACCGCGCCCGACTGAGCGATTTCTGTGCAAGCTGAGCGGCCCGCAAGCGAATCCGTCGGCAGGGCTTGTCAGCCCGCGTCACCCGAAGGATAACGGGAGGCACACGACCGGCCGCGGGAGGGCCTTCGCCATGCGCGCCACTTCGATCATCCTTGCAATCGCTCTATTCTGCCTGCCCCTCTCCGGTGCCTTGGCGCAGCAGGACGACCGCGAGACACCCGCCTATGTCGGCAGCGAATCCTGTGCCGGCTGCCACAAGGGCGAGACCGAGGCCTGGATGGGCTCGCATCACCAGCTGGCCTGGACACCGCCGGATGCGGATCACGTTTTGGGCGATTTCAACGACACCAGCTTTACCCTGAACGGTGTGACGACGCGGTTCACCACGCGGGACGGGCAGTTCTTCATCCAGAGCGACGGACCGGACGGCGAGATCACGACCTGGCCGGTGGCCGGCGTCGCGGGCATCGCGCCACTGCAGCAATACCTGATCGAAACCGAGCCGGGAAAGGTGCAGTCCTTCGACGTGGTCTGGGACGTCGAGCAGCGACGCTGGTATCACCTCTATCCCGACCAGAGTCTGATGGCCGATGACAGCTTTCACTGGACCGGGCCATACAAGAACTGGAACGCGCGGTGTGCGGAATGCCACGCGACCGGGTTCGAGAAGGCCTATGATCCGGCCAGCGAGAGCTATTCCAGTACCCAGGCCGAGATCGGGGTCGGATGCGAGTCCTGCCACGGGCCGGGCGAAGCACATCGCGATTGGGCGCTGGCCAACGGCACCTATGATCCCGACCGTTGGGCGGGGCTGAGCGACAGCGCGTTGACGATGGATTTCACCGCCGGGGCCGAGGCGCAGATCCAGCAATGCGCCGGCTGCCATTCCCGCCGCGAGGCGTTTCTGGACGGCAACCCGCTGCCAGGCACGCCCTATCACGACGCCTATCGGCTTTCGCCGCTGCGCCCCGGGCTCTACCATCCCGACGGACAGATCCTAGACGAGGTCTATGTCTATGGTTCGTTCCTGCAATCGAGGATGTATGCGGAAGGAGTCGCCTGCACCGATTGCCACGATCCGCACACGGCGCAGCGGATCGCCGAGGACAACACGCTCTGCACGCAATGCCACTCGCCCGCCGGAAACGAGCGTTTCCCGACCCTGAAGCTGGCCGAGTACGACGATCCCTCGCATCATTTCCACCCGACCGGCAGCGAGGGCGCGCAATGCAAGACCTGCCACATGATCGAGCGCGACTACATGGGGATCGACGGGCGGCGCGATCATTCCTTCCGGGTGCCCCGCCCCGATCTCACGGTCGAGACCCGCGCACCGAATGCCTGTACGGATTGCCATGCCGACCAGACCGCGAAATGGGCCGCCGATCGGGTGGCCGAGTGGTACCCTGAAGGCCGCCACACGCAGCCGCATTTCGGCCAGGTGATGGCGGCGGGGCGGATAGACACGGTCGGGCAGATCGAAGGCCTGCTGGGAATTGCCCTGCATGACGGTCTGCCCGCCATCGTGCGCGCCAGCGCGATGGACCTGCTGGCGCCGGTCAGTTCGCCCGCCATCGCGGCCGAAACCGAACCGGCCCTGTCGGATCCCGATCCGCAGGTGCGGGTCGCCGCCGTGGCCTTGCAGCGCGGTGCGCCGCAGACCGACCTGGCGCAGCGCCTGGTTCCGCTGTTGAGCGATCCCGTCCGCGCCGTGCGGATCGCGACGGCACGCGAATTTCTCGCCCTGCGGATCGCCCATATGCCGGCGGACACCACCGCGGCCTTGAACTCGGCGATGACCGAATGGCAGCGATCGATCCGCAACAAGATGGATTTCCCCGAGATGCAGATGGTCATGGGCGGGATCGGCTTGACCACGCGCAACATGATGGCCGCCCTGTCGGCCTTCGGCGAGGCGGTCGATATGGATCCGCAGATGATCGAAGCCTGGACGATGATCGTGCGCATCCATGCCGCGCTCGGCAATCGTGACGCTGCACTGGCGGCGTTGGACGAGGCGATCGCGGCGAACCCGGACGAGGTCTCTCTGTCGTTGATGCGAGCCGATCTGGCCGAGTGATCAGCGCAGCCCGTCGGTGCCAGTGACATCCTCGGCCGCGAGCCCGCCCATGCGGTGATGGATTCGCGGCCCGCGCGCCATCGCCAGCGCGAAGAGCAGTTCGTCCGCGCGCGGCCCGTCCGGTACGCCGACCTCCATGCCATCGAAGTGGCTGCGCACATAGGCCGCGTTGATATGGCCGAGCGGTATGTCGATCCGCGTGCCGACACCGCCCATCTTCATGGAAGACGGCACGATCGCCTTGGCCTCGCCCAGCCGGGCGCGCATCGCGTAGCCGCCGGGAACATGCCACAACGCCGTGTGCTCAAGCTCTCCCGCCTCGCCGACCAGCCCCGCCTTGCCGTAGCCGTCGATGCCCTCGCATCCGCCCATCGCCTCGATCAGGCGGTCGGTCATCATCAGGCCCAGCGGCTTCAGATCCTCCATCGCCGACTGCAGATCGGTCGCATGGCTGCCTGCGAAGGGGTTCTTGACCAGCGCCAGGATGGCGGCACGCCGACGCGGCAGCTCTGGCGGCGGGCCGCCGTCGTGGTGGATGTCCTCGACAAGGATCATGGTCTTGCGCAGGGGAAAGTCAGGCATCGATCGGTTCCTTCTGAGAGAGGGCGGTGAACGGCGCGGCACCAAGACTGCGGGTCTTCCCGGCAAGGCCGAGGAAGGCGGCCTCGATCAAGCCGCGCGCCATGCACCGTCTTGCCGCATGTATGCCGTGACGCAGCGCCTCGTCGACCTCGCCCTGGGTCAGGCGCCCGACCGAAACCGTCACCGGCCGCGCGCCGAGGTCACTGTCGTCGAACAGCTCAACGGCGGGGATGCGGCGGATCGCGGGATGGCCCGGCAGATCGACCGCATTGGCGATCAGCGTGGCCGCGACATCGGCCGCGGCGGCGTTGCGCGCGAGGACCGTGACGCTGTCGGCGATGCCCAGCGACTGGCTGCGCCCACGCCACCCCGAGGTGGCGATGCCGCGCACCGGGCTCTCGGCCGGAATGGTGATGCGCGCGCCGTCGATACCGGCGATCGCAGCCACCAAACGGGTGCCGGGCGCGAGTTGGAAGGCGATGTCGCCACCGTTGTTCACATGCACCCGATCGAGCCCGTCACCATCGCAGATCGCCTGCAGGATAGCATCCGCGACAGCGCCCGCGACCGCCGCCATCGGGGTGACGAAGGCTGGACTGTGCGCGACCGCCGCGCGCTGCATGGCGCGGGCAACCGGGCCATGCAGCGCGCGGCCCTCCGCCACCGGGCTGCGCAGGAGAGGCAGCTCATCGGCCAGTTCGGCGAGGATCGTGCGGAACCGCGCGACGCCCCTGCGCAGCCCGGCCTCCCGCTCGGACCCTTCGACCTGCACGATCAGGTCGATCGGGCCGTGATGCATGTGCAGCCGCCGGCGATCCGGCAGGAGAGAGACCTGCGGGTCCATCTCAGCCTGACTCGCTTGAAACGGCACGCATTTCGCTGCCATATTCCCCACCCCGTTCGAGAACGTCGCGCAAGGAGCGAATCGCCGAGTCGTGACCGCCGAGCGCCAGGTAGTCGGCACGGCTGAGCGAGAATTCGAGCGGCGCGACCAGCGCCGGGGTCGGGACATAGCCGAAGGCGTTGTCCGGCATCCGCGTCACGTCCACCATGATCGTGATGCCACCGCCGGGCCAGAGATAGGTCGGCGCCCCACCGCAGGTCACCTGCGTGCTGAGCGCATGGACCGACCGGGTCAGGCGAACCGGGTTCTTCGTCACGCCGGAACGAAGGGATCCACCCGCACCGCCCATGAACAGGACCGTGCAAAGCGCCGGTTCGCAATTCTCGGCGATCAGCTCGACACTGGGCCGCAGGCTGTCCGGCAGCGGCGCGGGTTGCGGCGCCAGGGTATCGTCCAGAACGAAATAGCCCCATTGCTCACCGGTGGTCGACACCATCAGCAGGGTCAGGCCAGGGCGCGCGCCCTTCTTGGCGTTCCAGTCACCGAGGATCGTCAGCGGGTCCGCGATATCGGTGCCGCCCCAGCCGAGCCCCGGCTGCGCGACCTGGAAATAGCGGCCCGGCGTCGAACGCCGCCCCTTGATCCGGATGCCGGTATCCGGCCAGCCCAGCACCTTGCCGGCCTGGTGTTCGCTGACCACGCCGGTGATGTGATCGTCGACCACCACGACCTCGTCGACCAGCCCGTGCCACTGGCTCGCGAACATGCCGATGGTGGCCGAGCCACATCCCACGCGCATCCGCTCCTCGACCTTGCCGTCGACGACGGGCGGTTGACCCGCCTGCACCGTCACCGACGCGCCGCCATCGATGGTCAGCTCCACCGGCTCGCGGTTGCAGAGCCTGAGCAGCGCGTCGCAGGTGACGCGGCCCTCGGGCTTGGTGCCTCCGGTCAGGTGATCGACGCCGCCGAGCGACAGCATCTGGCTGCCGTATTCGCTGGTCATCACGTGACCGATGTGTTCGCCCTCCGCGCGCACCGGTGCAGCCTCCGGCCCAAGATGACGGTCCGTGTCGATCTTCACCTTGACGCCGCAATAGGAAAAGATCGCCTCGGTCACGACCGTGATCATGTCCACGCCCTCGATCTCGCGGCTGACGATGAACGGGGCGGGTTTGTAATCGGGATAGGTCGTGCCCGCGCCGATGGCGGTGACGAAGAGATCGTCGTCATGGATCAGCGCGCCATCCCAATCGGCTTTCAGGAATGGCCGGATCTCGCCGCCCTCTTCGATCCGGCGGTCCAGCACCGTCAGCGGGTCGCAGCGCACGATCCGCCCATCCTCGTTGCCGTATCGGTCACAGGCGCCGACTCTGCCCGGCGCGATGAAGCACATGACCGGACAGGCATCGCAGCGGATCTTTTCCGGGCGCACCGTCATGCCCGAGCCTCGCGGATCGCCGCCAGCACGCGGTGGGGCAAAGCCGGCAACCGCGTGATGCGCGCGCCCGAGGCATCGCGGATCGCGTTCAGGATCGCCGGCGCGGTCGGGATCAGGACGTGCTCGCCAAGCCCCTTGGCGCCCATCGGTCCTTCGGGGTCGGGCTTTTCGATCAGGATGGAGCGGATTTCCGGCATGTCGCCGATCGTGGGGATCAGGTAGTCATGCAGGTTCTCGGTGCGCCCCGGCAGATACTCCTCCATCAACGCCATGCCCATCCCCTGCGCGATGCCGCCCTCGATCTGACCGCGCGCCAGAAGCGGGTTGATGACCCGGCCCAGATCGTGCGCGGCGGTGATCCGGTGCACTCTCACAGCGCCGAGCGTCATGTCCACGTCCAGCTCGGCCAGTTGGGCGCCATAGCCATAAACCGCGTAGGGGGCGCCTTGGCCGTTCTCGTCCAACGGCCGGGTCGGCGGGTCATAGCTTTCCTCGGCCGACAACGCATAACCCCGGTCATCCACCGGCAAGGTGGCAAGGTCGATGACCCGCTTTCCGGGACCTTCGCGGATCACCAGCCGCGCGCCAACAAGCCGCAGATTCGCTCCATCGCCCATGTTGCCGAGCGCGAGAATGCGCGATCTGAGCGCCGCTCCGGCCAGCAGCGCCGCCTTGCCGGTGATGACCGTCTGGCGCGAGGCCGACGTCTTTCCGCAATCGGGCGTCAGTTCGGTATCGGGGCCGATCAGGGTGACATCCGACAGCGGCAGGCCGAGCGCGTCCGCCGCGATCTGGGCGATCACCGTGTTCGCCCCCTGACCGATATCGGTCGCTCCCTGGTGCAGGCACAATTGTCCTTCGGCAGTCAGGCCCAGCCGGATCGTCGAGGGATTGGGCAAGGCCGTGTTGCCGCAGCCATACCAGCAGGAGGCAATGCCAACCCCTCGCCGCACGTCGCCACCGGCGGCGTTGATCCTGCCGGCAACGGCCAGCGCTTCGCTCCACGGTGTTTCCAGCGCGGCAAGGCATTCGTCGATGCCGACCCCGTGCAACACCTGCCCGCAGACCGAACGGTCGCCGTCGCGCAAGGCGTTACGGCGGCGGAACGCCAACCGATCCATTCCGGCCTTGGCAGCGAGATCGTCGAACAGGCTCTCCTGCAGAATTGCCGCCTGCGGCACGCCGAAACCGCGAAACGCGCCCGCTGTCGGGCAATTGGTATGCACGGCGCGGGCCTCGGCGTGATAGTTCGGCACCTTGTAGGGGCCGGAGGCATGGACCGGCACCCGCACCGCCACCGTCGGCCCCCAGCTCGCATAGGCGCCGGTATTGAAATCGCCGTCAAACACCATCCCGACCAGTCGACCATCGGCATCCACGCCGGCGCGGGCGGTCATGTCCGAGGGGTGACGCTTGGTGGTGCTGGCCATGCTGTCGCGCCGGGAAAACGTCATGCGGCTGGGCCGGCCGGTCTTCAACGTAACGAGACCGATCAGCGGTTGCAGCGACAGGTCGAGCTTGGAGCCAAACCCACCCCCGGCAGCGGCGGGAATGATCCGCACACGCTTTGGCGGCAGTCCCAGAACGCGGGCGGTATCGTCGCGATCCATCATCGGGGCCTGGGTGCAGGCACGGATCACCAGCGTATCACCGTCCATCCAGGCGGCGCCGGCCTCAGGCTCGATATAGGCGTGTTCGACATAGCCCGTCTGCATCCGCGCCTCGGCCAGATGCGCCGAACCCGCGAGTGCGGCCTCGGGCGAGCCGGTGCGAACGCGGCCCGTGATCAGGATATTGTCCTCACGCTCGTCATGCACGCGGGCGGCACCGGGCACGCGCGCCGCGTCACTGTCGGCGAGTCCGCTGTCGGTATCCCAGGTCACGGGGAAATCGGACAAGTCCAGCGACTCGATCAGTACCGGGTCTCCGGCCACCAATGCGATGGCTTCGCCACGCATCCTCGCATGAGACTCGGCCAGGGCCGGCTGATCACGGAAAGCCGGGATGACGCCAAAGCGATTGTCGCCGGGAATGTCCGCGGCGGTGAAGACCTGTACCGGCCCATGCCGCGACCGCACCCAACCCGGGATGTCGCCGAGGCGGAAAGCAGCGGCATGGGGCGCGCGAAGCGCGCGCACCAGCAACGCGTCGCGCGGCGCATGATCCGCCCCGAACAGTTCGCTCCCCGCGACCTTGGGGCGGCCGTCCAGACGCTCGACCGGCGCACCGACAGCGGCACCGGCATCAGGCGCGGGCGGCGACACGGACGAGCCGACGTCAAGCACCGCGGCGGTGATCGACGCATATCCGGTGCAGCGGCAGAGCACGCCACCGAGCGCGTCTTCGACCTCGGCCCGCGTCGGTGTCGTGGTGCGGTCAAGCAGGGCCTGCGCCGCCATCAGCATCCCGGGTGTGCAAATGCCGCATTGCGCCGCGCCATGTCTCAGGAAAGCCTGTTGTAGAGGCGACAGCACAGCGCCGTCGCCCAGCCCCTCGACAGTGCGCAGATCGCCGCCCGCCGCGCGCGCCAGCGGCGTCAGGCAGGCGCAGACCGGCGCACCATCCAGCAGGACGGTGCAGGCACCGCAATCGCCCGCGTCACATCCGACCTTGGTGCCGGTGAGGCCGAGATCGCCGCGCAGCACGTCGGACAGGCGGCGCGCAGGCGGCGCATCGACCGAGACGGCTCTGCCGTTCACGGTCAGCTGGATGCCCGCGCCGTCCTTCACGACGATGCCGCGGCTGACAGTTCGGCAACGGCCCGCCGCAGCAGCCTCGTCGCCGCCACGACCCGATAGGAGGCATCGGCGCGCATGTCGTCGATCGGAGACAAAGCACGGGCGACCTCAGGCTCGGCGATCCGCTCGGAGAGCTCTGCGATCGGCGCGCCTCGCAAGGCAGCTTCAAGCTCGTTGAGGCGCGTGGCGACGGCGCTGCAGGCGCCCACCGACAAGGCCAGCGCGTCGACGCGTCCGCCGGAATGTTCGAGCCGTACGGCAACCATGACGATCGAGATCACCAGGTATCTGCGAGCGCCGAGTTTGAGGAAGCGGCTGCGTCCCGCACCCGCCGCGCGCGGCACGCGGATCGCTATCACCAACTCGTCCGGTGCGCGGGCGATCTGGCGCGCCCCGGTCAGGAAGGCCGAGAGCGGCATCTCGCGGCGACCGGTGGGGCCGGCCAGTTCGACACACGCATCAAGCGCCAGAAGCGGTGGCACGCCATCGGCAGCGGGCGAAGCGTTGCAGAGGTTGCCCGCCACGGTACCGGCGTTCTGAATCTGCACCGATCCGACCTCACGCGCGGCCTGTTTCAGCATGTCAAAGGCCGGGGGCAGGTCGGCGCCAAGGACATCGGTCCAGGTGGTCGTCGCGCCGATACGCCAACCGGCTTCGGTTTCGGAGATGCCGCGCAGGGAGGGAATGGCGGTCAGGTCCAGAACCGGCCCGCTCAGCGTCTGACGTTCGGTTGCGGGGAACAGGTCGGTGCACCCTGCGGCCACGGTCACGCCGGCGCGCGCCAAAACCGCAAGAGCGTCGTCCACCGTGTCAGGCCGGAAATATGCGTCCACGTGCCCCTGTCCCCTCTGACCGAACTGTGCGGAGTCGCCCTTGACCTGTCAACTGACAAGCCCGGGTGCGACCCGCCCGCATCACACGCCGAGGTGACGTTCGAGAATGGCATGATCCGCCCGAAGTGCGTCTGCCGGAAGGGTTTCGAGGTTGCGCCCGTTCTCGATGAACGCGACCCGGTCGGCGACCGAGAGGATCGCGTCTATGCGCTGTTCGACCAGCAGGATCGCGACACCACGGTCGCGCATGACGACGATGACCTGTCGGATCGCCTCGATCATCGAAGGTTGCAAACCCTCGGTCGGTTCGTCCAGCAGCAGCACGCGCGGTTCCAGGCACAGCGCGCGGGCTGTTGCCAGCATCTGCTGCTCGCCGCCAGATAGCGTCTCGGCACGCTGGTGCAGGCGTTCGCGCAGGCGCGGAAACAGGTCGAGCACACCGTCGCGCACCGCCCCACCGGAGTTGCGCACCATGAGGCCGATCTCGAGGTTCTGCGCTACGGTCAGGTCGGCGAACAATCTGCGCCCCTGCGGAATGTAGCCGATCCCGGTGCCGGCGACCTTGTGGGCGGGCAGTTCGCTGATCGTTTGCCCGTCCAGCGTGATCCGGCCCGACATCAGCGGCAGCAGCCCCATGATTGCCTTCATCGTGGTGGTCTTGCCCGCGCCGTTTCGGCCCAGCAGGCACAGGATTTCGCCCGCGTTCACGGTCAGTGACAGATCCCTCAGAATCTGCGCTCTGCCATAGGCCACGTTGATCTCGGACAGCTCCAGCATCAGCCGGTCCCCAGGTAGGCTGCCTGAACGGCGGCGTCGGCGTGGATGTCGGAGGGCGCGCCTTCGGCCAGCACGCGGCCGAAATTCAGCACGGTGATGACGTCGGCCGTTTCCATCACCACCGACATGTTGTGTTCGATCAGCAGGATCGTGGTGGTGTCGGACAGCGCGCGGATCAGTGTCTTGAAGGCGGCGACTTCGCTTTCGGCAAGGCCCTGCGTCGGCTCATCCAGGATCAGCAGGCGGGGCTTCTGGACAAGGCCCATGGCAATCTCCAGCAGGCGCTGGTGCCCATAGCTGAGATCGCCCGCGGTCTGATCGATTCGGTCGCCCAGTCCGACCTGCGCCAATGCGTCGGCGACCGCATCCTGCACCGCCGCGCCCTGCAGGCGGCGGCGCGCGGCCAGCGCGACATTCTCGGCCACGCCGAGATTGGCGAAGACCGAGGTGATCTGGAAGGTGTACGCCATGCCGAGGGCGATGCGCTTGTGGGCTGGCAGGGTCGATATGTCCTTACCATCGAAGATGACGGTGCCGCGCGTCGGTGCGATCCGCCCACACAGCATACCGACAAAGGTGGTCTTGCCCGCGCCGTTCGGGCCGATCAGGGCGCGCACCTGGCCTTGTGGCAGGTCGAAATCCACATCCTCGACCGCGTGCAGCCCGGCGTATTGCTTGGTCAGGCCACGGGTGGACAAGAGCGTCATGGCAGCCCCCGCCAGACCCGTTTGCGCAATTCGCCCGCCAGCCCCTGCGGCGCGAACAAGGTCAGCAGAACCAGCACCACGCCCGCGATCAGCATGTACGCGGTGGTGATCCCGCTGGACAGGTCGATCAGGTAGAACATGAACAGCGTACCGATGAAGGGGCCAAGCACAGTTCCGGCCCCGCCCAAGAGCACCCACAGCAGCGGAAAGATCGAATACTGCACCGACGCGAAGGTGGCCCCGACATAGCCGAAGAGAAGCCCGTATGCCGCCCCCGCCGCCGCCGAAATCGTGCCGGACACGATCACCGCCGCCAGCTTGTATTTGAACACGTCATAGCCCAGCATCCGCGCGCGGTCCTCGTTCTCGCGGATCGCGATCAGCACCTTGCCGAACGGGCTGCGCACAAGCGCCAAAGTTGTCAGCAGACAAACGGCAAAGAGCGCGAAGGCGGCAAAATAGCGGTTGGCCGGGTCCGACAGGTCGATGCCCCAGAGCATCCGCTGCGCCTGCTGAATCACAAAGCCTTCGTCGCCGCGCGTGTAGCTGCCGAAATAGAGCACCGTCAGATAGCCGGCCTGCGCGAACATGAGCGTCACGATCATGAAGGCCACGCCAACAGTGCGCAGCGCCAGAGCCCCGACGAGCGCGGCCACGACCAGACCAGCGATCAGCCCGGCGATCAGCGCCGGGGCCGGGCTGAAGCCGAGGATCTGAACGGAAAGGCCCATGCCATACATGCCGGCGGCAAAGAAAAGCGCATGGCCGAGACTCAACAGGCCGGTATAGCCGAACATGACGTTGAACCCGATGGCGAAGCTCGCCAGCACCATGATGCGCGCGAGATTGCCGTGGTGATAGGCGGGTAGCACGAATTGCAGCGCGAAGAGCAGCGCCAGCAGCCCGCCATGCAGAAACGCGGTCTTGGCCGTATCGCTCATGCGCGGCGCACGCCGAACAGCCCCTGCGGGCGGAAGACCAGCACCAGCGCCACCAGCAGCGTCGCAAGGATCTTGGCCAGTGTGGGCGAGAAGAAGACCGAGATGATGCCGTCAGACAGCCCGATCAGGATCGCTGCGACCACGGTGCCCGGAAGGCTGCCCAACCCGCCGATGATCACCACGATGAACGATAGAAGCAACGGATCGCCCCCCATCAGGTAATGCGCTTGCTGGATCGGCACGATCAGCACCGCCGCCATCGCCGCCAGCCCGGCACCGAGACCGAAGACCAGCCCATAGACCTTTTCGACCGGGATGCCGAAGGCCAGCGCCATGTCGCGGTCCATTTGCGTGGCGCGCATCACGAGGCCGATACGCGTGCGTGCCATCACGATCCAGACGCCGATCAGGACCACCGAGGCGGCGGCAATCACGCCCAGCTTGTAGCTGGTGGTCGACAGCCCCCAGGGCCAGTAAAGCTGCGGACGCCCATCGGAAAACTCGACCCAGGGCAGCGCGAGGCGGGTGTTGAAAGGCGGCTCGACCGGTCGCGCGTCCGGGCCATAGGTCATCAGCGTGACCTGCTGCAGGATGTAGAGAATGCCGATCGTTGCGACGATGGTGCGCTCGGGATCATAGGCGATGCGTTTGAGGATCGTCACGTCCGCCGCTGCCGCCAGCAGGCCAACCAGCACCGGCACCACGATCAGCGCGACCGCGAACCCAAGCGCCGGATGCCCACCGATCAGGCTGGTCATCCACCAGGCAAGCACCGCGCCGAGCATGAAGAATTCGCCATGCGCGACATTCACCACGCGCATCACGCCAAAGACCAGCGACAACCCGACCGCCGTCAGCGCCAGCACCGCCGCTGTTACCGCGCCTTCGAGCGACGCGAGCATGAGATAGGGTCCGAAGTCCATGAAGCCGAAGATGAAACGGGATCACATCAAAGGGCAAGGACAGAGTGCACTTGAGCCGATGATGGTGGACGTCAGGTGGTGCGGACCTGTTTCAGGTCCGGCCTCATCGAAACCCTGCACACGGTCCTTGCAGACCCATGGGAAGTCGACAATTCAGCCCGCGCATGGCTGACGCCTATCCGATCAGCGCTTGCGGTTGCGACGCGCAGCATAGCGTCGGTCGCGTTCCGCCTTGCGCTCTGCTTCATGCGCCGCTTTTTGTGCGCTCTCTTGATCGGCGGTCTCGGCAAGCTTTGCGGCAAGAACCGCGGCTTGCTCTTCGGCGCGCTTGGCCTCCTCGGCTTGCTGACGCAGGAGGTCTTCGTTTTCTTTTTGCAACTCGGCCGCCTTGGCCTGTCGCTTTTCTTCACGGACAGCCGCAGCTTCTTCCCGTTTGGCGCGCTTTGCCAGTCTCTCCGGGTCATTCGCCGCCGCTTGAAACCGTTCAAGCTTGCTCTGTTTGGCCTCGGACGCCGTCTTGAGACGCCCGTCAAACTGGTCTGGATTGGAGTTCTTCATATGTTTATCGGCTCGCAATTGTGTGGTGCAGGGACACGCAAGGCTGCACCCTGTGTCGGTGGAGCGCCATTGGAAGACCGGAACGGGGTCCATCCACGCTAGGTGATGAGGGATTGCACTGGTTCAGAAAAGCGGTTTGCTCGATCATTTGATGCAACGCTCGACAAACGACCCCGCCTTGGAAACCAAGAACGGGCGCATCGTTTCCGATCCGCCCGTCCCGAACTGTCAGCCTGGTCCCTGAACGGGAGCCGGCTTAAGCCAGCGCCAGATTGGCTGCGCTTTCGCGGCCATCGCGGCCCGACTCGATGTCGAAGGTGACTTTCTGGTCATCATTCAGGCCGGTCAAGCCCGCGCGCTCGACCGCAGAGATGTGCACGAAGACATCCTTGCTGCCGCCATCGGGGGCGATAAATCCAAAACCTTTTGTCGAGTTGAACCATTTTACGGTGCCAGTGGCCATCGTAGTTCTCCTTTTTTGCTGCCCGCGGAATGCGGCAGGTCGGCTATGTCAGTGCTAGATCGGTACACTGAGCCGTAAGGAGCAGATTCATCGATAGAGATAACGTAACTCCTGCTCAGTAGGGCCTTACACCCAAGTAAGCAAGCTTTTTCTACTCGGTCCCGCGCTGACATGTTCATTGCAGGACCGAGGTTGGTCCAAAGGCCTTGACCATCGCTAGAGCGACTGCGCCGTGTAATCCACCTCGTCGGGATAGAGCGTGTCTTCGATGGACGTGGTGTGCACGACGTTCATCCGCCCGTCTTCGACCTTACTGATATACTGGTGGCCAAAGACCTGGTGGGTCTTGCCGTTGAACCGCTTTGCGCCCTGCGGATGGTCGTCGGACAATGGCATGTCGCCCATCGCCTCGACCGCTTCGATCAGGGCAGCGCGGTCGGCGGGGCCCTGGTAGCCTGACGCTTCCATGCCCGCCTTCACGACATTCAGGGTTTCCCAGCAGCCGAACATATGGGCATAGGTCGACACGTCGCGCGGGTCGCTGACCGATGCACCGTTTTCGTCGACGCCCACGGCCTCGCGATACATCTTGTCATGGCTGGTCTGGTCGGCCTGCGCGTAGCGCGGGTTGCCCTCCCAGAAATAGGTTCCGTCCAGAAATTCGAGCCCGGCGCTGCCCATGTCGACCGCTTCGAGACTGTCGATGAAGCCGAACATCTCGGGCCGGCTCGGGCCGAAGAATTCGCCCAGTTCCTTGACGAAGGTCAGAACCGCCGGGCCAACCATGACGTGATAGACCACCTCGGTCTCGCGCGGGATCTTTGGGAAGTATTTGGTAAAGCTGGTCTCGGTCGGAGGAATGGCGATCTGCGCGACCACTTCGCCGCCCTGCGCCGCGATGGCCTCGCTGAAATAGTCGCGGTGATCGTGGCCGAATGCGAAATCCGGGTAGATCATCGTGATCTTCTTGCCGAGGTTTTCCGACACGAAGGGCGCCATGGCAATGACCTGGCTTTTGACGTCGGTGATACCCGGTTGCAGCGTATAGCGGTTGAGCATGCCGGAGGCGACGTGATGACCTTCGGAGACCACGAAATAGGGCAGTTTCAGTTCGCCCGCACGCGGGGCGGACCCGATCACCACGTGAGAAAACAATGTTCCAAAGCCGATGTCGCAGTTGTGCTGGGTGGCGAATTTCTCGACCACTTCGGCGCCGCGTTTCGGATCGGTGCCGTCATCTTCGGCGATCACCTCGACCATGCGGCCGTTGATGCCGCCCGCGTCGTTGATCCGTTTCACCGCTGCGGTGGTGGTGCGATCATACCAGCGCCCATAGGCCGCGCCGATGCCGGTGCGATGGACCTGGAAGCCGATGCGGATCGGCTCGGAGGTCTGGGCCTGCGCGTAGCGCGCCCAGAGCGGCAGACTCGCTCCCGCCGCCGCCGCGCCGCCTCCCAGCGCCAGTGTCTTGAGCGCGCTTCGGCGCGTCGGTGCCTTGATGATCTTGGTCATGGAAAATCCCCCTGGAAATCGGCCGGCCGGATCGCTTCTCGATCTCGTTCTGGCGTCGAGTGTGCGGAGGAAGCCCGTTCTTGTCCAGTGTTTTGGCGGCGCTGACCGCCGGTCACAACCCGCGCGGCGAAGCCAGAAGCCAGAGCCCGAACAGCGTGTAAAGCACCATGAACACGGCCAGTGGCGCCTGGCTGATCGCGGCGCGCCGTATGCCGCCGAAGCTGCGCAAGGCGATTGCATGGGCCATCATCACCGCTAGCACATGGCCGATCACCACCGCGCCGGCCTGGGTCAGCCAGATCACGCGTACGGTGTCCTGCGTGTTGAAGAAGCCGGTTGTGACATAGAACGCCCCCAGACCCAGAAGATCGTCCCCCCGCGCCAGCGGATCGTTCAGCGCAGCAAGCGCGTATTGGCCGTCGACCAGGAAACTCGTGAGGTAGTGGGCGATGTGATACCCCAGCGCGATCGGCAGGATCGAAGGGGCGAACAGGCAGACCGCCTCGCGCAGACCCATCCGCGCTCTGATCAGCCAAAGCCCGGCGCGCACGCAGAGCGCAAAGACCGCAACCAGCGCCGCATTGGCGATGAGCAGCCCTGCAACGTTCTGCAGGATCACCGCCGAGCGGCCGGGAAACTCCAGCGGGTTCACTCCGATCCGGGCCAGCCACCAGAACGTCTCGTTCAGACCGTCAAAACTGCCGCTGCCCAGCATCAGAAGCATGAACAGCGCGATCCCGAGCGGTGGTCGCCCGCGGCGGAGCGCCCTCCAGCCGGTCAGCCCGATCGCGCCGCGCCGCCCCGCACGCCCGAAAAGGCTCAACCGGGCATAGCTGCGCATCAGGACCGAAAAGCCCTCGCCCCGGTACATCCAACGCGGGCCGAAGGTAAGCAGTGCCATGTAGGTGAAGAACCAGTAGCCCAAGACATACCCCGCGAGCCGGGCTGGATCGGACGGGGCCGGATCCGCCAGCAGGATCGCTACGAAGGCGAGAAACGTCAGGATCGCCCCCGAGTGCCCCAGACGCGACGGCAGCCTCAGAACGGGCCGCACTCCCAAGAGCCGGCGGGTTGCGGCGACCGGACCGGACCAGGGGTCGATCCAGGCCCAGAGATTGCCGAAGAGACCCTGAACGGTCACGAGGCCGACCCAGAACACCGTCCAGACGAACAGGGGCAGCGGGTTGGTCAGGGGGTCGCGCGGCCCGTTCAGCCCCGCCCAGATCAGCGCAAACAGCACGCAAAACGCACTCATGCTGGTCACAAGGCGCAACCGCGGACGCGCCGGAAACCGCAACAGCGGAATTGGACGAAACGCCGCCGCAAGAACACTCCCGGGCAGCAGCGCCAGCAACAGGACCGTCAGTGCGACACAGGCGACACCGGCACCGATGTAGACATCCGTAGGCAGGAGCAGCACGAAACCCTGCTCGGCCGCGTGCGCCCGCACCGGACCCGCGTTCAGGGACATCACACTTACGAGACTGGCCAGAGCCCCGATGCGGACCCTATACTGCGCAAAGTTCATGATGAGGGATGATACCCGCAGGGAGACCGGATGAAAGCTGGAAAACAGATTGCGACACTTGCAGCGCTGGCCGTCCTCGGCGCGATCGCGCTGGGTTTCTTCTGGCATGCGCGGCAAAATCCCCTGCTGATCGGCGAGGTAAAGGCGGCACCGCTTCAGGGGCGCGACGCAACCATCGGCGTATTCCTGAACATCAGCAATTCCGGCGGCCCGGACCGGCTGGTCGGCGCGAGGTCGATCGTGGCGCAACGCGCGCGGCTGGCTTCTGCCGTGGCCGATGCGGGATTGCCGATTCCCGCCGACAGCACGCCGTCACTGGCGCCGGACGGGGCCTATATTCTGATGGACGGCGTCGGCGGCACGCTGGACGAGGGCCGGATGATCCCGATCACGCTGCGCTTCGAACGGGCCGGGGAGTTGCGCACGCAGGCCAGGCTGCAAACACCACGCGCCACCGGCGAGGCTGCGCGGTTCGGCCTGTTCGGGATCGGAGACATCTGCATCGTCGAAGAGGGCGAGCCCGCGCCGAAGATCGCTCTGGCGGTGGAACCGGACGGCGACGGCTGGCGAGTGCGCATCGACGCCGAGGATTTCACCTTTTCCAGCGAGATGCTTGACGGCCCGCATGTCCCCGGAATGGGCCATGCGCATCTTTATGTCGGTGGGCTGAAGCTGCAGCGCGTGTTCGAACCCGAGGTGCGTATCGGCGCGCTGCCGCCGGGCCGGCACGAGGTGCGCGTGACGCTCAACACCAACGATCACCGCGCCTACGTTGTCGACGATTTGCCGGTCATCGCGACCGAAGTGATCGACGTGCCGGCGCCCTGATGCGTTGACAAGAACCCGGGCTTGCGGACACGCTTTCACCGCGGATCAACGGAACGGGCCGGAGCCGGAATGACCAAACGCAGCTTGGGTCGCGTCGTGGGTGTCGATGTCGGCGGAACCTTTACCGATCTCGTCGAACTCGACCAGGCCACAGGCCAGGTGCGCCTGTCCAAGGTGCCGAGTACGCTGGACAACCAGGCCTTCGGTGTCCTGAATGCGCTGCGCGAGGCCGGATGCGACCTGGCCGCGCTCGATCTGATCGTGCATGGCACCACCACCACGACCAACGCGGTTCTGGAGCGCAAGCTGGCCCGGACGGGTCTGATCACCACGCAGGGCTTTCGCGACGTGCTGGAACTGGGCCGGCGCACCCGCCCGCAAGCCTATGGCATGACCGGACGCTTCACGCCGCTGATCCCGCGCAACCTGCGACTGGAGGTTCCCGAGCGGATGGATGCGGCGGGCGAAATCGTAACGCCGCTGGACGAGGACGCCGTGCGCGCAGCCGGGCACCGCCTGCTGGACATGGGATGTGAATCGCTCGTCGTGCATTTCCTGCATGCCTATGCCAACCCGGCGCACGAGCGCCGCGCCGCCGCGATCCTGACCGCGATCTGGCCAAACGATCACATCACCATGGGTCATGCACTGCTGTCGGAAAGCCGTGAATTCGAACGCGGGGTGACGGCGGCGGCCAATGCCGCCGTGCAGCCGCTGCTGGACCGCTACATCCGGCGGCTGGTGGCCGAACTGAAAGGCGGCGGATACCGCGGCGAGTTGCTGGTGATGAACGGCAATGGAGGTATGGTCAGCGCGGGCCGTGTCGCGCAGGAGGCCGCCAAGACGGTGATGTCCGGGCCCGCCTCGGGCGTGATGGCGGCGGCTTATACCGGGCGCAAGGCGGGGCTCGCCAATCTCATCACCTATGACATGGGTGGCACCTCGACCGACGTGGCGCTGATCCGCGATGCCGAACCGGCGGTGTCAAACGAGATCGAGATCGAATACGCCATGCCGATCCATGTGCCGATGGTGGATGTGCGCACCGTCGGCGCGGGGGGCGGCTCGATCGCGCGAGTGACGCCTTCGGGCCTGCTGGAAGTCGGTCCCGACAGCGCCGGGGCCGATCCGGGGCCGATCTGCTATGGCCGGGGCGGTGCTGAGCCGACGATTTCGGACGCCAACCTGATCCTCGGACGGCTCGACCCGGCTGGGCTGAACGCGGTGGCGGGCGGTGTTTCGGCAGATCATGTGCGCGCGGTCTTTGCCGAGCGGTTGGGCGCACCGCTGGGTCTGGATGCGATCAAAGCGGCTGCCGCGGTGATCCGCATGGCCAACACGCGCATGGCCGGGGCGATCCGCATGGTGTCGATCTCGCTGGGCGCGGATCCGCGGGACTTCGCGCTGTTCGCCTTTGGCGGCGCCGGCCCGTTGCACGCCACGGCGCTGGCGCGCGAGCTGGGCATTCCGCAGGTCATGGTGCCAGGGCGGCCCGGCATTACAAACGCCATCGGCTGCGTCGTGGCCGACCTCCGGCACGATTTCGTCAACACGATCAACCGGCCGCTGGACTGCCTGGACGCGGATCATCTGGCGCAGGTCTTCGCGGCGCAGACCGCCGAGGGCGAGGCGCTGATCGCGCAGGAACCGATCGAGATCCGCGACGTTCGCAGACTCTACAGCGTCGATATGCAATTCATCGGTCAAACCCACCTGCTGCGGGTGCCGCTGGAGCGCCCGGACGTGACTCCGGACGAGTTGCAGGCACTGTTCGAAGCTGCCTATTTCGCGCGGTTCCGGGTCGAACTGAACAATATTCGCGCCAATCTGGTGAACGCCAATTGTTCGGTGATCGGGGTGCGCGCCGATCTCGACCTCGGCGCGTTGATCGACCCTGCTGGGCGGAAGGCGACGCTTGACGCTGCGCGGACGGGCACACGCCCGGTTTATTTCGACGGAGCCTGGCATGACACGCCGGTCTACTGGCGCGACCACCTGCCACTCGACGTCACGCTGCCCGGGCCGGCGGTTTTGCAACAGATGGACACGACCATCCTTGTCGAACCAGGCGACACCGCGCGGGGCGATGCCGGCGGCAACATCCTGATCGAGATCGGAGGCGGCGCATGAAGCTTGACCCGATCACCCTGTCTGTCATCCAAGCGGGCTTGCAGCAGGTCTGCGACGAGATGGACCTGACCTTTTCGCGCGCCGCATTCTCGCCGGTGATCGCCGAGGCGAACGATCGCTCCGACGGCATCTATGCCGCCGATGACGGATCGCTGATCGCTCAGGGCGCGGGCGGCCTGCCGGTCTTCGTCGGCACGATGCAGTATTCGACCCGCACGTTGATCTCGATGATCGCCGACGGGCGTGCGGCCGCGCCGCAGCCGGGCGACATCTATATCGTCAACGATCCCTACCTGGGCGGCACGCACCTGATGGACGTGCGGTTCGCGCGGCCGTTTTACCGGAACGACAAGATCTTCTGCTGGCTCTCCAACACCGGGCACTGGCCCGATACCGGCGGCGTGGTGCCGGGCGGCTTCTCGGCCAGCGCCACTGCGGTCGAGCAGGAAGGGCTCCGCCTGCCGCCGGTGCGGCTGTTCAAGCAGGGCAAGCTGGATGCCGAGATCATGGCGATCATTTCCAGCAACATTCGCGTCGCCGACCAGCGGATCGGCGATGTCAAGGCTCAGGCCGCAGCCCTCATGGTGGGCGAAGACCGACTGAATGCCCTGATGGACCGCTATGGCGACGCCACTGTGACCGCGGCGATCGCCGAGTTGCGCCAGCGCGCCGCACAACAGATGCGCGCCTTCATCGCCGATATTCCGCCGGGCAGCTATCGGGCCAGCGCCTGGATCGACAGCGACGGGGTGGTGAACGAACCGCTTGAGATCCGGCTTTCGGTGACGCGCGAAGGCGACGACCTGGCGTTCGATTTCAGCGGGTCGAGCCCGCCCTGCAGGGGTCCGATGAACTCGGTCCGGGCCACGACGCTCAGCGCGGTCTATCTGGCGATGCGCCATATCTTTCCCGAAGTTCCGATGAGCGCGGGCGCGTTCGAGCCGCTGCGCGTCACCGGGATCAAGGGGACGTTCCTCGATGCGCAGTACCCGCGCCCGGTGTCGGGCTGTGCTGCCGAGGTCAGCCAGCGCGTCGCCGAGGCGGTCTTTGCCGCGCTGGTCGAGCCGCTTCCCGAGCGCGTCACCGCCGCACCGGCGGGCACCAGCGGCAATTTCGCTCTTGGCGGCCACGATCCGGCGCGGGGGCGCGATTTCGTGATGTATCAGATCTCGGGCGGCGGCTATGGCGGCAACGCCGATCACGACGGGCTGTCCAACGGCTGTTCGACCATCGGCATTTCCAAAGCGCCGCCGGTCGAGATCATGGAGCAGGCGTTTCCAGTGCTCTATCACCACTATGCGCTGCACGAGGGCTCGGGCGGAGCCGGTCGTCATCGCGGCGGATTCGGTCTGGATTACCTCCTCGAACTACGCCGCGGCGCCGCGACGGCCAGTTTCGTGATGGACCATGGCCGGTTCGGCCCGCAGGGCGTGCGGGGCGGCGGCGATGGCGGGGTCAACCGCGTGACGGTCTGGCAATCCGGCCGGCCTTACACGCCCGAGCACCTGTCCAAGGAACAGGACATCCCGCTTCTGCCCGGTGATCGTGTGCATGTGCGCACCCCCGGCGGCGGCGGCTATGGAGACCCGCGACAGCGCCCGCCCGAGGCCGTGCTGGAGGACGTCATGATGGAGCGTTACACCACGGCGCAAGCCCACGACCTGTTCGGCGTCGTTCTGACCGGAACGCCCCTGACCGTGGACAGAGCGGCGACCGACGTCCTGCGCGCCAGCTAGTTCAACAGCGCCTCGACCTCTGCAAGATCAGGCATCGATGCCGCTGCACCCGCGCGCGTGACCGACAGGCCCGCTGTGGCGCAGCCGACGCGCACCGCGGCCAACGCATCGCAGCCGCGCGTCAAGGCCGCGGCGAAACCGCCGTTGAACGCATCCCCCGCGCCGGTGGTGTCGACCACCGCCCCGGCCTGAACCGCAGGCACCAGACCGTGCCCGTGCAGATATGCGCCCCGTTCACCCAACGTGATGATCGGTGTGCCGACACCAAGATCGCACAGGCGTTGGCAGGCGCGGTCCGCGTCATCGATAGCGGACACTGCGATGCCGGTCAGCGCCTCGGTCTCGGTCTCGTTCGGAGTGACATAATCGCAGAGCGACAGCACCTCGGCCGGCAGGTCCGCCGCGGGGGCCGGGTTAAGGATCGTCACGACACCGGCGTCGCGGGCGATCCGCAGCGCCGCGGCCGATGCGGCAAGCGGATGCTCGAGCTGTGTCATGAACACGTCGGCTCCGGCGATCAGGTCGGCATGGGCCTCGGCATCCGCGGTCGAGATCCGCTCGGCGGCACCGGGCGACACGATGATCGCGTTCTCACCGGTCGCGTCATCCAGATAGATGAAGGCAGCGCCGGTATAGCTGTCGGGATCGGGCGTGGCATGCGCGGCGACGCCCGCCTGTTTCCAGACACCTCGGGCCATCTCGGCAAAGGCATCCTGCCCGAGCCGGGTCAGGAAATGCACTTCGGCCCCCATCCGCGCCGCGGCCACGGCCTGGTTCGACCCCTTGCCACCCGGTCCCAGCACGAAACCGCGTCCCAGCACCGTTTCCCCCATACGCGGCGTCCGTTCCGCCCGAAAGGCGGCATCGGCGACGAAAACCCCCATGACGACGACTTTTCCCATGCGCGCCCTCCCCGTAAGCCCGGGCTCAGTTGCCCGCGCGGCGCCGTTCCTGTCAAGTCGCCATGCCCTGTTGACTCTGTCCGGACGGGGCGTATAAGCGCGGCTTCGTTGGTGTTGGTGGCCCCCGCAAGGGGATGCCTGTCAGGAGCAATCCAGAGGACAACGCCCTTCACGCCCGACCCGGGCCATATAGAAGGAGATCAGCCGTGACAAAACGCACGTCTGCCAAGTACAAGATCGACCGCCGCATGGGCGAAAACATCTGGGGCCGCCCCAAGTCGCCCGTCAACCGCCGCGAGTACGGCCCCGGCCAGCACGGCCAGCGCCGCAAGGGCAAACTGTCGGATTTCGGCATCCAGCTGCGCGCCAAGCAGAAGCTCAAAGGCTACTATGGCGACCTGACCGAGAAGCAGTTCCGCCGCATCTATGCCGAGGCCGAGCGCGTCAAGGGCGACACCGGTGAAAACCTGATCGGCCTGCTCGAGCGTCGCCTCGACGCCGTGGTCTATCGCGCGAAATTCGTGCCGACCGTTTTTGCTGCGCGCCAGTTCGTGAACCACGGCCATGTCCGCGTGAACGGCAAGAAGGTCAACATCCCGTCCTACCGCGTCAAGGAAGGCGACGTGATCGAGGTCCGTGACCGCTCCAAGCAGATGACCGCTCTGCTGGAAGCCGTGTCGCTGGCCGAGCGCGACGTTCCAGATTACATCGACGCCGACCATTCCAAGATGACCGCGACCTTCGTGCGCACGCCCCAACTTGGCGACGTACCCTACCCGGTCATGATGGAACCGAACCTGGTCGTCGAATTCTACGCCAAGAACTAATGGCCCGAAGCTGACGCTTCAGGTTTCTGTGGAAAGGCCGGGGTTTCGCCCGGCCTTTCTTTTTGGTTCGCAGGGGGTGTCCGGCGTCATCGATCCCGGATATGCCACCGTGACATGCCGAGTACGGGGCAGGCCGCGCTGGCCATGCAGCAGGTTTCGCCGCCCCCCACCCAGCGGCTATACCGGGGGATGGAACGCGGCGAATCGGTTTCGCGCAGCGTCCGGTCGCACGAAACTCATTCGCGGAACGGAGATCCCATGCCCCAGTCCCACCCTGTCTACGGTCGTATCGACGGCCCTGTCGTGATCATAGGTTTCGGATCGATCGGCAAGGGAACCCTGCCGCTGATCCAGCGGCATTTCGATTATGACGCCGACCGGCTCGTGGTGATCGATCCGAACCCGGACACGCATCTGTTCCTGTCCCAACACGGCATCCGGCACGAACAGATCGCCATCACGCGCGAGAACTACCGCGAGGTGCTGACCCGAATGTTCCCCGACGGCGGCGGTTTCTGTGTCAATCTGAGTGTCGACACCTCGTCACTGGACCTGATGAAACTTTGCCGCGAAATCGGCGTTCTCTACATCGACACCGTGGTCGAACCCTGGGCCGGATTCTATTTCGACACCCAGAAAAACGCCGAGCGCACCAACTACGCTCTGCGCCAGAAGGTGCGTGACGAGAAAGCCGCCAATCCCGGCGGCACGACGGCCGTCAGTTGCTGCGGGGCCAATCCCGGTATGGTCAGTTGGTTCGTCAAGGAGGCGCTTCTGACGCTGGCGCGCGACACCGGGCGCGAAGTGGACGTGCCGACCGATCGGGGCGACTGGGCCGCGCTGATGCAGTCGCTTGGCGTCAAGGGCGTGCATATCGCGGAGCGCGACACTCAGGCCCGGCGCCTGCCGCGCCCACGCGGCACCTTCGTCAACACCTGGTCGGTCGAGGGGTTTATCTCGGAAGGGTTTCAGCCCGCCGAGCTGGGCTGGGGCACGCATGAAGCCTGGTTCCCCGAGAACGGACACCGTCAGGACAGCGGGTGTATGGCCGGCATCTGGCTGGACCGGCCTGGCGCAATCACGCGGGTGCACACCTGGTGCCCGACGCCAGGGCCGCAGTTCGGCTTTCTGGTGACGCACAACGAGGCGATCTCGATCTCCGACTACTACACCGTGGGCGACGCCTCCGCGCCAGAGTTTCGCCCGACCTGCCATTATGCCTATCATCCCTGTGATGACGCCGTGCTGTCGCTGCACGAGATGTTCGGCTCGGGCCGGCAGCAGAGCACGCACGAGATTCTCGACGTGGACGAGATCGTCGAGGGAATCGACGAGTTGGGCGTGCTGCTCTACGGGCACGAGAAGAACGCGCTGTGGTTCGGCTCGCGCCTGTCCAACGCCGAAGCCCTCAAGCTGGCCCCCTATCAGAACGCGACCGGGCTGCAGGTCACCAGTGCGGTTCTGGCCGGCATGGTCTGGGCGCTCGAGAATCCGGAAGCCGGGATCGTCGAAACGGACGAGATGGATCACGTCCGCTGTCTCGAGGTGCAGCGCCCCTATCTTGGCCCGGTCGAGGCGCATTACACCGACTGGACACCGCTGCAGGACCGCTGGGAACACTTCCCCGAGGATATCGACGAAAGCGACCCCTGGCAGTTCCGCAACGTGCTGGCGACCTGACGCCTACAGGGGCAGCGGGCGTCCTTCGGCGATGGCCTCCATCGCGAAATAGGAGGTCACGCTGTCCAGTTCGACCTTTTCGATCAGACGCTGATACACCTTGTCATAGCTGGCCATGTCCTCGGTCACGATCTTGAGCTGGTAGTCGTAGTCACCGCCGATCCGGTGGAAATCGACCACCTCGGGGATGGTGAGCACATGACTGCGGAAGGCCTGCAGCCATGCCTTGGAATGGTGCCGCGTCCGCAACATCACGAAGACCACGAGATCGAGCCCCAGTTGCGCCCGGTCCACGCGGGCGTGGCTGCCCAGCAGCACCCCCTTCTCGCCCAGCGTCTTGAGCCGGCGCCAGCAGGCGTTCTGCGAGATGCCGACCCGGTCGGCCAGTTCCCGTTGTGACAGGCTGGCGTCTTTCTGGAGCTCCCGCAGCATCCGTGTGTCAATATTGTCGGGTTTCCACTTCATTTTCGATCATTTGACCCGAAATTTGTGAATCTAACCTCAAGATAGGTGAAGTTTTCACGCTTTGCCATGGGCATATTCATCTTGAAGATAGGAGCCCACGCATGACCCTGACCAAGTTTCGCGACACTGTTCTGGCTGCCACTCACGGAGGAACGCTCCGCGAAGGCCTGATCGGGGAAAACATCCTGATACCCGGGCTCCGCGGTGAGGTCCCGCTGGTCTACGCGGATTACGTGGCTTCGGGCCGGGCGTTGCGACAGGTCGAGGAGTTCGTCATGTCCGACGTTCTGCCCTTCTATGCCAACAGCCACACCGAGGCATCGTTCTGCGGTGCCCAGATGACCCGCCTGCGCCGCGCGGCCCGAGCCGAGATCGCCCGGCTGGTCGGCGCCGGGCCGGACGACAAGGTGATCTTTGCAGGCTCGGGCGCCACGGCGGGGTTGAACAGGCTGGTCAGCCTGTTCGGCGTCAACGAGGCCGCTGCCCCGGTGGTGTTCATCGGCCCCTACGAACATCATTCCAACATCCTGCCTTGGCGGGAAAGCCGCGCGACGGTTGTAGAAATTCCGGAGGATCGCGACGGTGGGCCGGATCTTGTCGCCCTCGGCAAGGCGCTGGCCGAACACGCCGGATCGGATCTGAAGATCGGCAGTTTCTCCGCCGCGTCCAACGTCACCGGCGTCATCACCGAAACGGGCCCGGTCACGCGGCTCTTGAAAGCGCATGGCGCGCTGGCGGTATGGGATTATGCCGGCGCGGGTCCCTACCTGCCGATCGACATAGGTGACGGGCTGCGCGCGCGCAAGGATGCCATCGTGGTGTCGCCTCACAAGTTTCCCGGCGGGCCGGGTGCATCGGGTGTTCTGGTTGTGAACGAAAAGGCAGTGCGGCGCACCACGCCCAGCTGGCCCGGCGGGGGCACGGTGTCGTTCGTGTCGCCCTGGCGGCACGACTATTCCGATGATCTCACCGCCCGCGAGGAGGCCGGCACCCCCAACGTGATCGGCGACATCCGCGCAGCGCTGGCCTTTATCGTCAAGGACGCAGTCGGAGCCGAGGCAATCGCTGAACGCGAAGCGCGCTTCAACCGCATGGCGCTGGACGGCTGGCGCGACAATCCGCATCTGACCCTGCTGGGCACCAACCGGGCTCACCGCCTGCCGATCTTTTCGTTCCAGGTGCGCGACCGTGAAGGCACACCCGTCCACCAACAGCTCTTCACTCGGATGCTCAGCGACATTTACGGCATCCAGGCGCGCGGCGGCTGCGCTTGCGCCGGACCCTACGCACATCGGCTTCTGGGAATCTCGCAGTTGGAGTCAGACGCGCTCCACTCCGATCTCAAGGCGGGGCGCGAGCTGCGCAAGCCCGGTTGGGTACGGCTGAACTTCAGCTACCTGATGGACGAGGCGACCGTGCAATTCATCATCGACAGCGTCAACGAGCTGAGCAGGACAACCGAAAAGCACGCACCGCTTTACCAGGCCGACCCGGCGACCGCCCGGTTCCACAGCCGATCGCACGCCGCCTGAGTTTGCGGCTTTTCACGCCGCGACGGTGACGTTATGACGGGGCAACTTGCGGGAGCCTCGCGTCATGAACAAGATCACGCCTCAGCCGGGCATCATGGAGATCGACCTGTATCAGGGCGGTGCCTCCCATGTGGACGGCGCGGTGAACGTGATCAAGCTGTCCAGCAACGAGAACCCGCTGGGCCCAAGCCCCAAGGCGATCGAGGCCGTGCGCAACAGCGCCGCGCAGATCCACCGCTACCCCTCCACCGATCACGCCAGCTTGCGCGGTGCCATCGGCGACACGCTCGGGCTCGACCCCGAGCGGATCATCTGCGGCGCCGGCAGCGACGAGATCATCGCCTTTCTCTGCCAGGCCTATGCCGGGCCCGGGGCCGAGGTGCTGCACACCGAGCACGGCTTTGCCATGTACCGGATCAGCGCGCTGGCGGCCGGCGCAACCCCGGTCGAAGTACCCGAGCGCGACCGTGTGACGGATGTCGACGCGCTGCTCGCCGCCTGCACGGAACGCACGCGCCTGGTCTTCATCGCCAACCCGAACAATCCGACCGGCACCATGATCGGCGCGGCCGAGGTGGCGCGGTTGGCCGAGGGCTTGCCGCCGCAGGCGCTGCTGGTGCTCGACGGCGCCTATGCCGACTATGTCGAGGGTTTTGACGGTGGTGCCGCGCTGGTCGAGGCGCGCGACAACGTGGTGATGACCCGGACCTTCTCCAAACTCTACGGGCTGGGCGGGTTGCGCGTCGGCTGGGGATACGGGCCGCAAGAGATCATCGACGTGCTGAACCGCATCCGTGGCCCGTTCAACCTGTCGGGCACCGCCCTGCTGGCCGCCGAGGCGGCGATCCGCGATACCGACTATGCCGAGCAGTGCCGCGCACACAACGCGCGCTGGCGCGGATGGCTGGCCGAGGCGCTGGCCGAACTGGGCGTGCCGTCCGATACCTCCTGCGCCAATTTCGTGTTGGCGCGGTTCGCAAGCCGGGTCGAGGCCGAGGCCTGCGACGACTATCTCAGGACGCAGGGGCTGATCGTGCGCCGGGTGGCTGGCTACAACCTGCCAAACGCGCTCAGGATCACCGTCGGTGACGAGATCGCCTGTCGGCGTGTCGTGGCCGCCGTTTCCGCCTTCAAGGCCGGTGCCGCATGAGCAACGTGGTCTTTCAGCGCGTCGCCCTGATCGGTCTTGGACTGATCGCGTCCTCGATGTTCTGGGCGATGAAGCGCGGCGGACTCGCCGGCGAGGTGACCGGGTTCGCCCGCTCGGAGGCCACGCGCGCCACGGCACGCCGGATCGGGCTGTGCGACAGGATCTGCGACAGCGCCGCAGAAGCCGTGGAGGACGCCGACCTCGTGGTGCTCTGCGTGCCGGTCGGCGCGATGGAGCAGGTCGCGCGCGACATCGCCCCGTCGCTGAAACCCGGCGCCATCGTGACCGACGTGGGATCGGTCAAGCGCGCGGTAATCGACTCGGTCGCGCCGCACTTGCCCGGGAACGTCCATTTCGTCCCCGGCCACCCTCTCGCCGGCACCGAGCATTCCGGCCCGGAAAGCGGCTTCGCCGAACTGTTCGACCAACGCTGGTGTCTGCTGGTTCCGGTCGAGGGCACGCCCGACGCTCCGGTTGCGCAGCTGCGCGCCTTCTGGGAAGGGCTGGGCTCGCATGTCGACGTGATGGATGCGGATCACCACGACCTCGTGCTCGCCGTCACCAGCCACGCGCCGCATCTGATCGCCTACACGATGGTCGGCGTCGCCGACGACCTGCGCCGCGTCACCGACAGCGAGGTCATCAAGTACTCCGCCGCGGGCTTCCGCGACTTCACCCGGATCGCGGCCAGCGACCCGACCATGTGGCGCGACGTTTTCCTGAACAACAAGGACGCGACCCTGGAAATCCTTGGCCGGTTCACCGAGGAACTCTTCGCCCTGCAACGGGCGATCCGCACCGGCGACGGCGATCACCTGCACGCCTATTTCACCCGCACGCGGGCGATCCGGCGCGGGATCATCCAAGCCGGTCAGGACACCGACGCGCCCGATTTCGGACGCAAGAAGGCGGTCTCCGGATGATCCTGCGGGCGGTCATGGCCAGCCTTTTCGCGCTGTGCTGTCTGCCCGCCCTGGCCAAGGCCCCCGACTCGTCCCAACGCCCGCTGGCCCGTCCCGTTTCTACCGCACCCGCCCTCGCCAAAGCGGTTCAGGAGGCGGCACCACAGCGGCCCGAATTGCGCCCGGCCTCCGAACAATCGCAGGCTGCCGCTCGGCTCCAGCGGGTCGCCTTCCTGTCGCCCGCAATCTCCGCCCGCCCCTGGGTCAGGCCAAAGGCGGTCGAACAGAAGGCCATGGCCAAGCGGCGGATGCGGCGCGAGGGCGCGGTTTGTGGCGATGTAGACATCCAGGGTGACGTGGTCGGCGATGTGCCCGGTCGCATTCAGGCCTGCGGGATCGAGGACGCGGTGCGTGTGCGCGCCGTATCAGGCGTGGCGCTGAACCCTCCGGCCCTGATGAATTGCAAGACCGCCAAGGCGCTCAAGACCTGGACCGACAACGGCCTGAAGCCGGCCTTCCGCCAGCGTGGCCCGGTGGTCGAGATGCGAGTCGCGGCGCACTATGTCTGCCGCACGCGCAACAACCAGCGCGGCGCACGGATTTCCGAGCATGGCAAGGGCAACGCCATCGACCTCTCGGCCTTCAGGATGAAGGATGGCGAGGTCATCACGGTGCTGAACGGATGGGGCCAGGGCACGACGCTGCGCCCCTTGCGCCGCGCCTACAATCGCGCCTGCGGCCCCTTCGGAACGACCCTCGGCCCGGAATCTGATCGCTTCCACCGCGATCACTTCCATTTCGACACCGCCGACCACCGCGGCGGCCCCTACTGCCGCTAGCGCAGCCGCAGGATCGGCGCCGAGCCCAGCGGGAACGGGCCCAGCGACACTCGCCCATCCGCCAGTGTCAGTTCCACGTCCAGCGCTTCGCGGTTGCCACTGATGCGGGACAGCAGGTCAAGGATCTGTGCCGCGGGTTTGAGCGTGTATTCCGGCACCGCGCCCGACTGGCGTGCGATCTCGATCATGTCCTGCCAGTTCTCGGCCTTGAAATTCACCGTTCCGGTCGGCACACCGGCGGCATCCACCGTGACCGCGCCAGCGGCAAAGAGGCTGAGCGGGCCCCATTCGGCCCGCGCAAGTCGCAGGTCGATCGCGACCGGCTGCGGGCGGCGCTCCTCGAGCGCGCGGCGATCCCAGGGGCGATCGAACGTGACCGTCATGTCCAGTTCGAGCGACTGGAAGGTTTCCGGCAGCGCGCCCGCGGAGCCGATGGTGCGGCGCAAGCTGTCATCCAGCGCGAAATCCGGCGCGACCAGATTGAACCGATAGGTCGCGGGCGCGCTGGTATTCTGCATCGACAGATCGAGCGATTGCCCACCCAGAATCGGCGCGCCCTGCGTGGCCACCACCCAGGGTCCCGAGGCAAGCGCCATGCGGTCAACCTCGAGCGCGGTGCCTGGGTTGAGATGAAGGTCCGCCACCATGCCGGTGGCGGTCAACTCGACGGTCTGGTCGAAATAGGACAGACGCTGCACACTCGCCGGGAACTGCACGGTCTGCTTGCCGGGCCAGATCGCCGGATTGCCGAGGACGAGCCAATCGGCTTGCCATGCGGTGCCTGTGGCCGGGTCCGCCAGCGCCGGGCTTGTCAGCGTCGTGACATGCTGAAGCGGATAGCCCGAGGTCGAGATATCGGCGAAATCGGCCTGCCAGCCCTCGGCTTGGCGCGCCTCGAACCAGGCGGTGATACCCTGGCGCACCATGTATCCCGCACCATACCAGTAGAGCGACCAAAGAAGGCCGACCGCGACCACGATTTTCAACAGAAGCTTCATGTCCCGGCCCCTTTTCCCGCCTGCCGCTTTGCTGTTTATAGGGCGAAACCAGCAAGGACCAGCACGATGACGATGTGGGTATTCGGATATGGCTCGCTGCTTTGGAACCCCGGTTTCGAAGTCGCCGCGCAAACGGTGGCGACCCTGCACGGCTATGCACGGTCGTTCTGCATGCGCTCGATCCACCATCGTGGCACAGTGGCCGAACCGGGGCTGGTGCTGGCGCTCGACGCTGCTCCGGGTGCTTCTTGCCAGGGTCTCGCACTGGCAGTTGCAGCCGGGCGAGAGGCCGAAACACTCGACTATCTGCGCGAGCGCGAACTGATCTCCTCGGCCTACCTGGAAAGGGACCTTCCCGTGACGTTGGCCAGCGGTGAAACGGTCACCGCCGTCACCTACGTGATCGATGCCGAGCATGACCAGTATTGCGGCGGCCTCGCGCTCGAAGAGCAGGCCCATATCATCGCGCGGGCCATCGGCGGGCGCGGGCCGAACACCGAATACCTGTTCAACACCACCGACCACCTCTCGGAGATGCGGTTGAACGATCCCGATCTCGATTGGCTGGCCGCGCGGGTGCGGCAGCTTACGGCATAAAGCCTTGGCGCGTCATCTCATTCTTCTATAGAGTCGCGCAAAGAGCAGAAGACCGACAGGAACAGGGTGCATGGCCCAGCCAGACCGCGAACCCACGCCTCATTTCAGCCAGCCGGTGCGTCAGATCGTGATGATGCTGACGGCGCTCGGTCTGTCCGGCTTCGGGATCTTCGTCGCCCTTCCCCGCGTGCTGCCGGTGTTCGAAGCCAATCCCTATCTGAACGGCTTCATTGTCTTCGTCTTCGTGATCGGGGTGCTCGCGACTTTTTATCAGGTGCTCCAACTGATCGGATCGGTGCGCTGGATCGAACGCTTCGCCTCGGGCCAGGCCGACGCCGCCGGCACACCCCCGCAGCTTCTGGCACCGCTGGCATCGCTGTTGCGCTCGCGCGGGGCGCGGATGCAGCTCAGCGCCTCCTCGACCCGTTCGATCCTCGATTCCGTCGCCACCCGGATCGACGAGGAGCGCGACATCACGCGCTACATCGTCAACCTGCTGATCTTTCTCGGTCTGCTCGGCACCTTCTACGGACTGGCGACGACCGTTCCCGCCGTCGTCGACACCATCCGCAGCCTCGCCCCGCAGGAGGGCGAGGAAGGGCTCGCCGTCTTCAACCGCCTGATGACCGGCCTCGAAGCGCAGCTGGGCGGCATGGGCGTGGCCTTTGCCTCGTCGCTTCTCGGCCTTGCCGGATCTCTGATCGTCGGCCTCCTCGAACTGTTCGCGGGGCATGGCCAGAACCGGTTCTACCGCGAGCTCGAGGAATGGCTGTCCTCGATCACAAGAGTCGGGTTCTCTTCGGGCGAGGACGGCCCCTCGCAGACCGATGCCATGTCCGGCGTGCTCGACCACATGGCCGAGCAGATGGAGTCGCTGCGCCAGATGTTCGCCAGCTCCGACGAAAGCCGCGCGGCGGTCGACCACAAGCTGGGCGCGCTGGTCGATTCCATCGAGGACATGAACCGGCGCGCAGAGCAGGCTGAAGGCACTGCTGCCGCGCTGGATCGGGTCGCGCTGGGGCAGGAGACGCTGATCGAAACCCTGCGCGCGCAAGGTGCGGGAGATGGCATCGACGCCGAAAGCCGGATGCGCCTGCGCTCGATCGACGTGCAGATGCTGCGGATCCTCGAAGAGATATCGGCCGGCCGGCAGGAAAGCCTCGCCGAGTTGCGCAAGGACATCGACCTTCTGGTGCGCGCCCTCGCCCGTCCACGCGGCACCGACCGCGACGTGGCAGGTACGCGGCAACCGCCCCCGGTCGGCGGTCCCGGAGGCTGACGCATGGCGCTCTCCCGTCGCACCGGCGCCCGGTTCCAGGCCTCGATCTGGCCCGGTTTCGTGGATGCCATGACCGGGCTGCTTCTGGTTCTGATGTTCCTGCTGACCATCTTCATGGTCGTCCAGTTCGTGCTGCGCGAGACGATCTCGGGTCAGGAGACCGAGCTTGATGCGCTCTCCGCCGAGGTAACCGCGCTGGCCAGCGCGCTGGGGCTGGAAGAACGCCGTGCCCGGCAATTGGAAACCCGGATGGGCGAGCTGAACACCACCCTGTCCGAAGCGCAGGACGACCTTGGCGAACAGGCTGCACTGATCGCCTCGCTTCGGGCCGAGCGGGAGCGACAGGACGCTGCCCTTGGCACCGCGCAGGCCCGGATCACGGCCTTCGAGGCGCAGGTTGCGGCTCTGCTCGATGACAGGGCGCGGAACCGCGAGGAGATCGCGACGCTGAATTCCGAGCGCGCCGACCTGTTGTCCGAGCAGGAGGCATTGAACCTCGCACTCGCCCAAAGCCGGGACGAGATTGACGCGCAGGCCGAAGCCGCCCGCCTTGCAGCCGCGCGGCGCGAGGCGCTGGACGCGTTGGTCACCGACCTGCGGCAGGATCAGGCGCGGCTTACCGCGACGGTCGACGACCTGCAGGACCAGCTGAGCGAAGAAGAGGCCGCGCGGGTTGCCGAGGCCGCCGCCGCAGAGGCCCTGCGCGACCGGTTGCAGAACGCGGACACCGAACTGACGGCGATGACGCTCGCACTCGAGGCGCAACGCAAGGAAGCTGAGGACACCCTCACCCTGCTGGCCGCCGCAGAGGCCGCCCGTGAAACACTCGACGCGGAACTGACCGACGCGCTGGCGCGGATCGCTTCCGCCCGCGCCGAAACCGCCGAACGTGACGAATTGGTCGACCGCCTCAGCGCCGCCCTGAGCCGCATGGAGTCGACACAGGCCGAAACCGAGCGTCTCCGCGCGGAATTGCAGACGGAGCTCTCGGAGGTGCGCAGCGCGCGCGCAGAGACCGAGAGCGAGTTGCAACAGCGGTTGACCGAGGCAAACCGGGCCCGCGACGCGCTGAAAGCCGACCTTGCCCGCACCGAGGCCGAACTGGAAACCGCCCGGTCCGCGACCCAGTCGACAGAGGAGGATCGCGCGGCCATCGAAACCCGTCTGGTCGAGGCGCTCGAGGCACTGGAACGCGCCGAGGTCGCCGCGTCGGACCGCGAGCTGTTGCAGGCGCGTCTTGCCGAGGCACTGCTGGCGCGCGACGATGCGCAGGCGCGGGCCGAAGACCAGGCCTCGCGCGCCGAACAGCGCGCGGCGCTTTTGGCGCAGGCGCGCGCGACGCTTTCCGAACAGGAGGACATCTCGGCAGAGGCGCAGCGCCAGACCGCGCTGCTCAACCAGCAGGTGGCGGCCCTGCGCAGCCAATTGGGCGGATTGCAGGCGCTGCTTGACGACTTCCGGGAACGCGACGCGGCGGCCAAGGTGCAGTTGCAGAACCTCGGCGCTGATCTGAACGCGGCGCTGGCCCGTGCAGCGTCGGAGGAACGCAAGCGTCGGCTCCTGGAAGAGGCCGAACGCAAGCGCGCAGAGGAGGAAGCCCGCGAACTTGCCGAGCGGGCGCGCGCCCTGGAAGAGGAAACCCGCGATCTGGAAGCGCAGGCACGCGATCTGCAACGCTATCGCTCCGAGTTCTTCGGGCGTCTGCGCGACCTGCTCGGCAACCAGGAAGGCGTGCGGATCGAGGGTGACCGCTTCGTCTTCTCCTCCGAAGTCCTGTTCCCGCCGGGCGCGGCCGACCTCTCGCCCGAAGGCGAGGCCGAGGTGGCCAAGGTCGCCCGCATTCTGCGCAGCATCGCCCAGGACATCCCGCCCGAGATCGACTGGGTGATCCGCGTCGACGGCCATACCGACGACATCCCGCTGGTCAGCACCGGCAAATACGCCGACAACTGGGAGCTCAGCCAGGGGCGGGCGCTGTCTGTGGTGCGCTACATGGTGGACTACCTCGGCATTCCCCCCGAGCGTCTGTCGGCCAACGGCTTCGGGCAATACCAGCCGGTCAACACCGCGGACACGCCTGAAGCGCGGGCGCAGAACCGGCGGATCGAATTGAAGCTGACCGAACGCTGAGTCGCGCCCTCAGTCGATGCGGGTCTCGGCGGCTTGTCGGCCGAGCGTTTCGCCATCGCGCCGCAGAGTGATCTCGGCTCGGTAAATGCCCTTTGGCCAACCCGCCTCGCCGGGCAGTATCCCGAAATAGTGGTAGAACTGCGCCCGCGGTTTCTCTTGCGTTGCCCGCTCTTCCATCAGAACGCCCTGCGGCCCGAGGATCCGGACGGATATCACGTCGTTTTTTTGCACGCCGTATCCAAAGCCCCAAACAAACAGGCGCTGCGGATCATCCAAGACCGGCGGAGTCGGCAGACCGCGCTTGACGCTGCCATAGTCGGGAATGCCCGATGCAAGCCCGGCTGCGAGCAGCCCGCCCGGCACATAGCGCACCGAATCCTGCCACAGCGGATCGGCGGGTGCGCAACCCGTGTGGGCCGGTTCGGGCGCGAAGGGGTCGATCGGTGTGTCCTCGTGAAGAAGTTCGAAATGCAAGTGGGGAAAGGTCGTTTGGCCACTGAGTCCGATCTGTCCGAGCACCGTTCCGGCTTGTACGGCCTCGCCGGTCGAAACTGTGATCGACCCGCGCTTCATGTGGCAGTAGAGCGCCAACAGGCCATCCGCCTGACGGATCGAAACACCGTTGCCGCACTCCCGCCCGGTCACATCTGGCGCATCGGCCTCGCCCTGTAGCCTGTCGGGCATCCCGTTCCGCACCCCCTGTATCACGCCCGGCGCGGCCGCACGCACGGTCACGCCGCGTGCCTGCGCCGCGATCGATGGCAAGGCGATGTCCGTGCCCTTGTGGCCATCATAGGTCAGACGTCCACACCCGACATCGCGCGTCTCGGGGCCGGGGTCGCGATCCAGGTAGTTTTGGATGAAGCAGTCCTGCCCCAGAACGCAATCGACCGGCCATGACAGCCGGTCGTATGCATTCTCTGTTGCGACCGCGGGCAGCGTCGACCCGATCACCCCGCCTGCAATCAGCAGGAGTGAGGTCAGCGCACCCTTCTGGATCATTCCGCCGTCAGAAGGGGCGGCTTGTTCCCAGACAGTCTCGGATTGTCCGGCCCTTCGATCCGAAGATCCAGTTTGCCGTCCTTCAGGCCCACCTTGACCAAGCCGCCCTTGGCCAACTTGCCGAAAAGCAGTTCCTCTGCGAGCGGCTTCTTGATGTGCTCCTGGATCACCCGGCCGAGCGGTCGAGCGCCCATCTTGTCGTCATAGCCCTTGTCGGCAAGCCATTCCGCCGCCGGCTTGGTCAGTTCGATGGTCACATTGCGATCCATCAACTGGGCTTCGAGCTGCAGCACGAACTTCTCGACCACCTGCAGGATCACGGCCTTCGGCAGTGGCGCGAAGGAGATGACGGCATCCAGGCGATTGCGGAATTCCGGCGTGAAGGTCCGCTCGATCGCCGCGGTGTCCTCGCCTTCGCGACGATCCCGACCGAAGCCGATGGCCGATTGGGCCTGCTCCTGCGCACCGGCGTTGGACGTCATGATCAGCACCACGTTGCGGAAGCTCACCGTGCGACCGTTGTGATCGGTCAACTCGCCGTGGTCCATCACCTGAAGCAGGATGTTGTAGACATCCGGGTGCGCCTTCTCGATCTCGTCCAGCAGCAAAACGCAATGCGGGTGCTGGTCCACGCCATCGGTCAGCATGCCACCCTGATCGAAGCCGACATACCCCGGAGGCGCGCCGATCAGGCGGCTGACCGCGTGTTTCTCCATGTATTCGGACATGTCGAACCGCAGCAGCTCTACCCCGAGCGTATCGGCAAGCTGCTTGGCGACCTCGGTCTTCCCGACGCCTGTCGGACCCGCGAAGAGATAGTTGCCGATCGGCTTCTCCGGTTCGCGCAGGCCCGCACGCGACAGCTTGATCGCGCTCGAAAGCGCCTCGATCGCGGCATCCTGACCGAACACCACGCGCTTGAGCGCGCCTTCGAGGTCCTTGAGCACCTCGGCGTCGTCCTTGCTGACGTTCTTGGGCGGAATTCGCGCGATCTTGGCGACGACCGCTTCGACCTCCTTGGTGCCGATGGTCTTGCGCCGCTTGGCGGCGACCACCAGGTGCTGCGCCGCTCCGGCCTCGTCGATGACGTCGATGGCGCTGTCGGGCAGCTTTCGGTCGTTGATGTAGCGCGCGGCCAGTTCCACGGCGGTCTTCACCGCGTCGGCGGTGTATTTCACGCGGTGGTGCTCCTCGAAATACGGCTTCAGACCCTTCAGAATCTTGACCGCATCCTCGACAGACGGCTCGATCACGTCGATCTTCTGGAATCGCCGCGACAGGGCGCGGTCCTTCTCGAAATGCTGGCGGAATTCCTTGTAGGTGGTGGATCCCATGGTGCGCAGCTTGCCGCCCTGCAACGCCGGCTTCAGCAGGTTGGAGGCATCCATTGCGCCGCCGGACGTGGCACCGGCGCCGATCACCGTGTGAATCTCGTCGATGAACAGAACCGCGTCGGGATGATCCTCGAGTTCGGAGACAACCGCTTTCAGACGTTCTTCGAAATCGCCGCGATAGCGTGTGCCGGCCAGAAGCGCGCCCATGTCCAGCGAATAGATCGTGGTCTTGGAAAGAACCTCGGGCGTTTCACCTGCGACGATCTTGCGGGCGAGGCCCTCCGCGATGGCGGTCTTGCCGACACCCGGATCGCCCACAAGCAGCGGGTTGTTCTTGCGCCGGCGGCAAAGCACCTGGATGCAGCGTTCGACTTCGGAGTCGCGGCCGATCAGCGGATCGATATCTCCCTCGCGCGACTTGGCGTTCAGGTCCACGCAATACTTGGCGAGCGCGCTTTCCTTCTTGTCGCCCTCGGTCACGCCCTGGGCTTCTTCCTCGTGCTCTGGCGCCCCGCTCACAGGACGGGATTCGCCAAAGGCCGGGTCCTTGGCCACGCCGTGGGCGATGAAATTGACCGCGTCATACCGGGTCATTTCCTGCTCCTGCAGGAAATAGGCCGCGTTGCTTTCGCGTTCGGCAAAGATCGCGACCAGAACGTTGGCGCCGGTCACTTCGGTCCGCCCCGAGGACTGCACATGGATCGCCGCGCGCTGGATCACGCGCTGGAACGCCGCCGTCGGCACGGCCTCGGACCCATCGATGTCGGTCACGAGGTTCGACAGATCCTCGTCCACGAATTCGACCAGGGTCTTGCGCAATTCGCCGAGATCGACGCTGCAGGCCTTCATCACCCGCGTCGCGTCCGGTTCATCCAGCAAGGCCAGCAGCAGATGCTCCAGCGTCGCGAATTCGTGCCGCCGCTCGTTCGCCAGCGCAAGCGCGGCGTGAATGGATTGTTCAAGTGTGCTCGAGAATGAAGGCACGGGCGTGCTCCTCTTGTCTGGGTCGGGCGGGAGGCAGAACGTTGCCGCACCCCTTGGCCAACCATGTCCTCATAGTATTAGAGTTTGGTTGATCGCGCCCGGGCTTCAAGTTTTTTCTTTGGTCTCCGCCTCACAAAAGCCGTGATCCACCGCTTGACGTACAGGAAACCGCATCAGAATCGGTCTTTCCTGCTTCGGATTTCGGCGAAGACCTCCGCGGGATCCGCCCCGGACAGACCGACGCCGGCCTGAACCGAAGGCACTATCGCCCGCAGGAAGGGGTTGGTGGACCGTTCCAGCGCAAGGGTGGAAGGGACGGTCGGTTGGTTCGCGGCCCGTTTTTCCGCGATGTCTCGGACACGAGATATAAGGTCGGGATTGTCCGGTTCAATGGTCATGGCGAAGGCGCCGTTGGCTTTGGTGTATTCGTGGCCGGAATAGACCACCGTATCGTCGGGCAGCGCCGCCAGCTTGGACAGCGACTCCCACATCTGCGGCGCGGTGCCCTCGAACAACCGCCCGCAGCCCAGAGCCATCAGGCTGTCGGCGGTGAAGACGGCCTTGCTGTCCGGAAAGTGAAAGGCGATGTGGCCGACCGTGTGGCCTGACACATCGATCACGTGGCCGGTCTCGGCGCCGATCTTCACCGTATCGCCCTCGGCCACCGCGGTGTCCAGCGCCGGCAGCCTGTGGCGATCGGCGGCGGCGCCGACCACGCGCGCGTCGTGCCGCGCCAGAACCTCCTCCAGCCCCTGCACATGGTCTGCATGGTGGTGCGTCAGCAGCACTTGGGTCAGTCGCCACCCCCGGTCCGAAAGCGCCGAAAGGATCGGTCCGGCCTCGGGCACATCCACCAGAGCGGTGTCGCCGCTGTCGGGATCATGCGCGAGAAAGGCGTAATTGTCGCTGAGGCACGGAACGGTTACGATCTCAAGAGGCATGGCCTTTCACCCTTTCGTTGTTAGACTGGGGTCAGCTTGGACGATCAAACTGGCGCCCGCAATGCATCTCGACGTGCAGGATCTCAGGAACTTCTACTACCGCAGCACACTGGGGCGTGCGGCGCAGGCGTCGGTGCGCGGGCGGATGCTGGAACTATGGCCCGAGGCGAAGGGACAGACCGTGGCCGGATTCGGCTTTGCCGTGCCCCTGCTCAGACCCTACCTCGCCGAATCCCGCCGGGTGATCGCCCTGATGCCCGCGCCGCAGGGCGTCATGCCGTGGCCCGCCGGGATGCCCAATGTCTCTGTCCTGTCCGAGGAAACGCTTTGGCCGATCGAGACCGGCCGCATCGACCGGCTTGTCGTCATGCACGGGCTGGAGACCTCGGAGCATCCCTCGCACCTGCTCGAGGAATGCTGGCGCGTGCTGGGACCGGGCGGCAAGGCGCTGTTCATCGTGCCCAACCGCGCCGGGCTATGGTCGCGCAGCGATCGCACACCTTTCGGATATGGCCGCCCCTACACGCTGGGACAGTTGGAAACGCAGATCAAGCGGCACCAGTTCCAGCCGGAACGCCACGCCGCGGCGCTCTACCAGCCGCCCTCGGCGCGGCGCTTCTGGCTGAAATCGGGTTCGCTGTTCGAGAAATACGGCAGCCGCCTGCCGACCGTCTTTCCGGGCGGCGTGTTCATGGTCGAGGCACTGAAGCGCACCCATCCCCCCAAGGGCAAGATCGTCAAGAACCTGGCGAAACAACCGATCAAGGCGCTCGAGGGCCTGGCGAAACCGGCCTGATCCGCCGACAGCCCGGTTTTCGCGCACCCGCCCCGATTTCACGGCTTTTGCCCCGTTTGGCGGTGCAGGAATCGCACAAACCCGCAATTCGGCTGCATTTTTCTTCGGGATTCTGCAGGCGCAAACGGTCGCACTTGGGGTAACACCCTAAAATCATGGAATTATTGCCTGATCCCGTTATCGCTATAGGTTGTTGCCGGCAGGCGGGGCCTCTGCTACATCCACGCTGATTTTGATGCCCCGCCTGTCCGCGGAGCGTCTCCACGCCCCCGGATTCTGTGCCGAACGCAGCCGACCGGGGCCAAGTATCGGAAGGGTGGACGTGTCCGAACCAGCTTCGATTTCCGCAGGCATAGCCGCACGCTATGCCACGGCGATCTTCGAGATCGCGCAAGATAACAAGAACCTCGACGGCCTGGAAACCAGCATCAACGACCTGTCGGCGGCGCTTGCCGACAGTGCGGACCTGCGCAGCCTGATCCAATCGCCGCTGATCTCGCGCAGCGACCAGGAAGCCGCAATCTCCGCCATCGCCAAGAAGATGGAACTTGCCCCCGTGCTGGGCCAGGCGCTGGCGCTGATGGCGCAGAAGCGCCGCCTGTTCGTCGTGCCGCAACTGATCCGCGCCCTGCGCGAACAACTGGCCGAGGCCCGGGGCGAAGTCACCGCCGGCGTGACCAGCGCCAAGGCGCTGACCAAGGCGCAGACCGAGAAACTTGCCAGCACGCTCACCGAGCGCGTGGGCAAAACCGTCACCATCAACGCGACCGTCGATGAAAGCCTCATCGGCGGTCTGGTCGTCAAAGTGGGCAGCAAGATGATCGACACGTCGATCCGGTCGCGGCTCAACTCCCTTCAGAATGCAATGAAAGAGGTCGGATAAATGGGTATCCAAGCAGCAGAGATTTCTGCGATCCTGAAAGACCAGATCAAGAACTTTGGTCAGGAAGCCGAGGTGGCCGAAGTCGGCCGCGTGCTGAGCGTTGGCGACGGTATCGCCCGCGTCTACGGCCTCGACAACGTGCAGGCCGGGGAAATGGTCGAATTTCCCGGTGGCATTCAGGGCATGGCCCTGAACCTGGAAAGCGACAACGTCGGCATCGTGATCTTCGGCAGCGACCGGGACATCAAGGAAGGCGACACCGTCAAGCGCACCAAGTCGATCGTGGACGTTCCGATCGGTGACGAGCTGCTGGGCCGCGTCGTGGATGGCCTGGGCAACCCGGTCGACGGCAAGGGCCCGATCAATGCCAAGGCGCGCGGCATCGCCGACGTCAAGGCGCCGGGCATCATCCCGCGCAAGTCGGTGCACGAACCGATGGCGACCGGCCTCAAGGCCGTCGACTCCATGATCCCGATCGGCCGCGGCCAGCGGGAACTGATCATCGGCGACCGTCAGACCGGCAAGACCGCCGTGGCGCTCGACGCGATCCTGAACCAGAAGACCTACAACGACGCCGCCGGCGACGACGAATCCAAGAAGCTGTATTGCGTCTATGTCGCCATCGGCCAGAAGCGCTCGACCGTGGCGCAGCTGGTGAAGAAGCTGGAAGAGAACGGCGCGATGGCCTATTCCATCGTCGTCGCCGCGACCGCGTCCGACCCCGCGCCGCTGCAGTTCCTCGCGCCCTATGCCGCTACCGCGATGGCCGAGCATTTCCGCGACAACGGCCGCCACGCGCTGATCGTCTACGATGACCTCTCCAAGCAGGCCGTCGCCTATCGCCAGATGTCGCTGCTGCTGCGCCGTCCGCCGGGCCGCGAAGCCTATCCGGGCGACGTGTTCTACCTGCACTCCCGCCTGCTCGAGCGGTCCGCCAAGCTGAACGAGGACAACGGCTCCGGATCGCTGACGGCCCTGCCGATCATCGAAACCCAGGGCGGCGACGTGTCGGCCTTCATTCCGACCAACGTGATCTCGATCACCGACGGCCAGATCTTCCTGGAAACCGAACTGTTCTACCAGGGCATCCGTCCCGCCGTGAACACCGGTCTGTCGGTCTCGCGCGTGGGCTCCTCGGCTCAGACCAACGCGATGAAATCCGTCGCCGGCCCGGTGAAGCTGGAACTGGCGCAGTATCGCGAAATGGCGGCCTTCGCCCAGTTCGGCTCCGACCTCGACGCCGCGACCCAGCAGTTGCTGAACCGCGGTGCCCGCCTGACCGAGCTGATGAAGCAGCCGCAGTATTCGCCGCTGACCAACGCGGAAATCGTTTGCGTGATCTACGCCGGCGTGAACGGCTATCTCGACAAGCTGCCCGTCAGTGACGTGGGCCGCTTCGAAGACGGTCTGCTGTCGCATCTGCGGGGCAAGCATTCCGACCTGCTGAATTACCTCACCACCGAAGATCCCAAGATCAAGGGCGAGGCAGAAGACAAAGTGAAAGCAGCTCTCGACGAATTCGCCGCTGATTTCGCTTGAGGGCCTGACTGATGCCAAACCTCAAGGACCTGAAAAACAGGATCGCGAGTGTCAAGAGCACTCGCAAGATCACCAAGGCCATGCAAATGGTTGCCGCGGCGAAACTTCGCCGCGCGCAGGAAGCTGCCGAACAGTCACGCCCCTATACCGAACGCTTCAACGCGGTCATGGGGCAACTGGCGGCATCGGTCGGCGGGTCGGACACGGCGCCCAGGCTGCTCAGCGGCACGGGCAGCGACCAGGTGCACCTGCTCGTCGTGATGACCGCCGAGCGCGGCCTCTGCGGCGGCTTCAACAGCAACATCGCCAAGCTGGCCCGCGTCAAGACCGAGAAACTGCTGGCAGAAGGCAAGACGGTCAAGATCCTGACCGTCGGCAAGAAGGGTCGCGACGCGCTCAAGCGCGACTTCAAGGACAACATGATCGGCCATGTCGACATGTCCGACGTCAAGCGCGTGGCCTATTCCGACGCCCAGGGCATCGCCAAGGATGTTCTGTCACGCTTCGACGCCGGCGATTTCGACGTCGCGACGATCTTCTACTCGAAGTTCGTCAACGTCGTGACGCAGGTGCCGACCGCACAGCAGATCATTCCTGCGGCCTTCGATGCCCCCGAGGACGACGGGGCCACAACGCTCTATGACTACGAGCCCGACGAAGAGGCCATCCTGGCCGATCTGCTGCCGCGCGGCGTGGCGACCCAGATCTTCTCGGCGCTGCTCGAGAACGGTGCCAGCGAACAGGGTGCACGGATGTCCGCCATGGACAACGCGACGCGCAACGCGGGTGAAATGATCGAAAAGCTGACGATCGAGTACAACCGTTCGCGTCAGGCCGTGATCACCAACGAGCTGATTGAAATCATTTCGGGCGCGGAAGCGCTCTAGAGAACCGGAGACAAATACATGGCAAACGCAAAAGGCAAAGTGACCCAGGTCATCGGCGCCGTGGTCGACGTTCAGTTCGACCACCACCTGCCCGAGATCCTGAACGCCCTGACCACCGACAACAATGGCCGCAAACTGGTTCTGGAAGTCGCCCAGCACCTGGGCGAGAACACCGTCCGCACCATCGCGATGGACGCCACCGAAGGTCTCGTCCGCGGCCAGGAAGTGACCGACACCGACGGCCCGATCTCGGTTCCGGTGGGCAACGCCACCCTCGGGCGCATCATCAACGTCGTGGGCGAGCCGGTTGACGAAGGCGGCCCGATCGCGGCAACCGAAACCCGCGCGATCCACCAGCCCGCACCCGAATTCTCCGAGCAATCGACCGAGTCCGAGATCCTCGTGACCGGCATCAAGGTGGTCGACCTTCTGGCGCCCTATTCCAAGGGCGGCAAGATCGGCCTGTTCGGCGGCGCCGGTGTGGGCAAGACGGTTCTCATCATGGAACTGATCAACAACATCGCCAAGGTGCACTCGGGCTTCTCGGTCTTCGCCGGCGTCGGGGAACGGACCCGCGAAGGCAACGACCTTTATCACGAGATGATCGAATCCAACGTGATCAAGCCCGACAACCTCGAAGAAAGCCAGGTGGCGCTTGTCTACGGCCAGATGAACGAGCCTCCGGGGGCCCGCGCCCGCGTCGCCCTGACCGGCCTGACCCTGGCCGAGCAGTTCCGCGACCAGTCCGGGACCGACGTTCTGTTCTTCGTGGACAACATCTTCCGCTTCACGCAGGCGGGCTCCGAGGTGTCGGCACTTCTGGGTCGTATCCCCTCCGCCGTGGGCTACCAGCCGACGCTGGCCACCGACATGGGCCAGATGCAGGAACGGATCACCTCGACCAAGGCCGGCTCGATCACCTCGATCCAGGCCGTCTACGTTCCCGCAGACGACCTCACCGACCCGGCCCCGGCCACGACCTTCGCCCACCTCGACGCCACGACCGTTCTGTCGCGCGCGATCTCGGAGCTCGGCATCTACCCGGCCGTGGACCCGCTCGACAGCTCGTCGCGCCTGATGGACCCGCAGATCCTCGGCGAGGAACACTACAAGGTCGCCTCCGACGTTCAGCAGATCCTTCAGCGCTACAAGTCGCTGCAGGACATCATCGCGATCCTCGGCATGGACGAACTGTCCGAAGAGGACAAGCTGACCGTGGCCCGCGCCCGCAAGATCCAGCGTTTCCTGTCGCAGCCCTTCGACGTGGCCAAGGTCTTCACCGGCTCTGACGGTGTGCAGGTGCCGCTGGAAGAAACGATCGCGTCCTTCAAGGCGGTCGTCGCAGGCGAATACGACCACCTGCCCGAAGGGGCGTTCTACATGGTCGGCGGCATCGACGAAGTGAAGGCCAAAGCCGAGCGCATGGCCGCCGACGCAGCCTAAGGAGCAGCCTGATGGCAGATACAATGCAATTCGACCTCGTCAGCCCGGAGCGCAGCCTCGCCTCGCTCCAGGTCAACGCGGTCCGGATTCCGGGTGCGGACGGCGACATGACGGCGATGCCCGATCATGCGCCTGTCATCACCACCCTGCGTCCCGGCGTGCTGCACGTCGAAAGCCCCCAGGGGACGACCGAATACGTCGTGTCCGGCGGCTTCGCCGAGATCAACGCGACCAGCCTCTCGGTCCTGGCCGAAAAGGCGATCCCGCTGAACGAGGTGACCCGCGCGCATATCGACGAGATGATCGAAGACGCCCGCGCCGCCCACGAAGCGGCCAAGGAGCAGTTCAAGAACGAGCCCGGCCCCGTCGACGACGCGGCCAAGCTGCTCTCGGACATGGTCGCGATGGGCGATCACATCAACGTCTGAGACCCGACCGCACGGATTGAAAAGGCCCCCGCTTCGGGGGCCTTTCTCGTTCTGGCGGATGTCTGGACCGAGCCCTTCTTTGATTCTTGCGGCGTTGCAGCTAGTGTCGACTTCGAAAACTGACTGGATGGAATTGAAGCAAAGATGTTCCTGAAGAACGCATGGTATGTCGCCGCTTGGGATCATGAAATTACGCGCGAGCTACAGCAGATAACGGTGCTTGGCGAAAAGATATGCGTATTTCGCTCCGAGGCCGGCGATCTTGTCGGATTGGAAGATGCTTGCCCTCACCGCAAGCTTCCCCTCAGCAAGGGACGCATCAAGGGCGACACCGTCGAATGCGGCTATCATGGTCTGACTTTTGATTGTGCCGGACAATGCGTTTGGGCGCCCGGAACAGGCCGCATTCCATCGAATGCAAAAGTTCATGCCTATCCTTTGCACGAAAAATACGGGCTGGTTTGGATATGGATGGGCAACCCGGCGCTGGCTGAAACGTCCGACATTTTCGAGATCGAGAACTACGGCGATCCCGCATGGGGCATCAACCGTGGCGCAGCAATGGAGTTGGACTGCAACTACCTGTTGATGTGCGACAACCTGTTGGATCCGACTCATGTTGCCTGGGTTCATCAAAGCAGTTTTGCCGCAGAAGCGACCAAAGACACGCCGCTGCGCATTACCAAAACGGATGACGGGGTCATCGTGCATCGCTGGATGATGGATCACGAGCCAGCCCCGTTTTACAAGAAAATCGTGGAGTTCGAGGGTAATTGTGATCGGCTTCAGCACTATGAAGTCCGTTATCCCTCTCATGCTTTGATCAAGGCGGTGTTCACCCCGGCCGGTACCGGTGGGCCTGATGGTCCCCTGCACGAAAAAACGTTCGTCATGGACAGCTACAATTTCATGACGCCGACGAACGAAGGGCAAACGCGGTACTACTGGTTCCAACTGCGCAATATACGACCCCACGACGAAGCACTGTCCGAGATGATGACTGCGGACGTGCAGCACGCCTTTGACGAGGATCGCGACGTTTTGAATGAGATCCAAAAGGGGATGTCCAACAAGAGATCACCTCACATCGATCTCCCCATTGACGGCGGGCAATTACGTTTTCGTCGACAATTGCAAGCGATGATCAACGAAGAACAGCAGGTCGATCGGCAGATGGCCGAGTGACGGGCTTTTTGCATTGCACCTGCGACCCATAGCGGTCTTTGCTTTGGTTTGCTCGAAAAGAACCGCTTGGTCCGCACGGTGGACATATGGGTGAAAAGGACCCCCCGCATATGTCGGCCTCAAGCTTGTCGCAGCGCGGGCGGTCACGCCGCGGAATAGAGCGACTCGTAGATCGGGTTCAGGGTCGAATCCTCGAACAGCGACGACACCGAGGTGCCGTTCCAGATGTTCAGGATCGCCTGCGCGAAGATCGGCGCGGTCGGCACGATACGGATGTTGTGCGCGCCCTTCACGGCCGGGGTGGGCTGGATCGTGTCGGTGATCACCAGCGATTTCATGACCGAGTTGGTGACGCGCTCGACCGCGGGGCCGCTCATCACGCCATGGGTGATGTAGGAATGAACCTCCTTGGCGCCGTTCTCCAGCAGCACCTCGGCCGCCTTGCACAGGGTTCCGGCGGTGTCGCACATGTCGTCCACGATCAGGCAGATCTTGCCCTTCACGTCGCCGATCACGGTCATTTCTGCAACTTCTCCCGCCTTCTCGCGCCGCTTGTCCACGATCGCCAGAGGCGAGTTGATCCGCTTGGCCAGTTCGCGCGCCCGCGCCACGCCACCCACGTCCGGTGAGACGACCATGAGATCTTCCATCTCGTCCTTGAAATGGGTCTTGATATCCAGCGCGAAGACCGGGCTGGCATAGAGGTTGTCGACCGGGATGTCGAAGAACCCCTGGATCTGCGCCGCGTGCAGGTCCATCGTCAGAACCCGCTCGATTCCGGTGCCGACCAGCATGTTCGCCACCAGCTTGGCCGAGATCGGCGTGCGCGCCTTGGTGCGGCGATCCTGCCGCGCGTAGCCGAAATAGGGCAGAACGGCCGTGACCCGCGCCGCGCTCGACCGGCGCAGCGCGTCGGCCATGATCAGCAGTTCCATCAGGTTGTCATTGGCCGGGTTCGAAGTCGGCTGGATGATGAACATGTCCTCGCCCCGGACGTTCTCGAACACCTCCACGAAGATCTCGCCATCGTTGAACCGTTCCACCCGCGCGTCCACCAGGCCGGTGTGAATCCCCCGGTGCATGGTCATGCGCCTGGCGATCGCGGTGGCCAGCGGCAGGTTGGCGTTCCCGGCGATCAGCTTGGGTTCGGTCATTGTCGGCATGTGAGGGGTTCCCGGGCAGCGAGGAGGAATGTGACAGATTCGTGATGTTGACACCGCTTAGCATGGCCTTACGGTCCCGCAAACATTTAGCCGGAAGGAAAACGGGAAATGGCAAAGATCGACTATTATTTTGCGACCTTGTCGCCATATGCCTATCTGGCCGGCGACCGGTTGGAGAAAATCGCCGCGCGCCACGGGGCGAGCGTGACCTACAAACCGCTCGATCTGATCGCGCTGTTCTCCCGCACCGGCGGCACCCCGGTCCCGCAGCGCCATCCGGCGCGGCAGGCCTACCGGGCCATCGAACTTCCGCGGCAGGCCCGCAAGCACGACATGCCCTTCAACCTCGCCCCCGCGCACTGGCCCACCAACCCCGCACCATCGTCCTATGCCATCATCGCCGCACAGGTGGCGGGTGGCGGCGACGTCGGCAAGCTGGCGCAAGGATTCCTGCGCGCCTGCTGGGCCGAGGACAAGGACATCGCCGAGAACGACGTGGTGCGCGACTGCCTGTCCGCGGCGGGGTTCGATCCGGCACTGGCCGACAGCGGCCTGCTGCAGGGGGCCGAGACCTATGCCGCCAACCTCGAAGAGGCCGTCGAGCGCGGCGTGTTCGGCGCGCCCTTCTACATCACGGAGGATGGCGAACCCTTCTGGGGCCAGGACCGGCTCGACGAGCTGGACGCCCATCTCGCAAGGAGCGCCGCGTGAAGGACATGCTGGCGCCGCAACCCCTGTTTCAGCGCAGCTTCGGACATGGCGCGCGCAAGCTGCTCGCCCTGCACTGCACCATCGCCCATTCCGGGGCGTGGCGCGGGGTTGCCACGGCGCTGGACAACGCGGTCACGATGGTCGCGCCCGACATGCTGTCGCACGGGCGCAGCCCCGACTGGGACCGGCAGGGCGACTTCCATGACCGCATCACCGAGGCCGTCCTGCCGCTCTTGAGCGAACCGATGGACGTGATCGGCCATTCCTTCGGCGCCACCGTGGCGCTGCGGCTGGCCATCGAGCATCCCGGCCTGGTGCGCAGCCTGACGATGGTCGAACCTGTGCTATTCGCCGTCGCGCTTCAGGACGATCCGCAGGCAGTCGAACGTCACATCGCCGCCGCGGCGCCCGTCTGGGAGGCGCTCGACTCCGGCGACGCGGAGTTGGCCGCGCGGCTGTTCAACCGGATGTGGGGCGGCGGCGGGCCGCGTTGGCCCGACCTGCCCGACGCCACCCGCGCAGCGATGACCCGCGGCATCCATGTCGTGCCCGCCTGCGACGCGGCCTTGTTTCAGGACAGCGCGGGCCTGCTGAATCCTGTCCGGCTGGGCAAGCTGTCCATGCCGGTTCAGCTGCTGCGCGGCAGCGCCAGCGACCCGATCATCGCGACCATCAACGAGGGTCTCGCCCGCCGCATTCCGGGTGCCGAAAGCCATGTGGTCGACGGGGCCGGGCACATGCTGCCGATCTCGCACCCGACCGAAACGGCTGCCCATCTGCGCACCCTGTTCGCCAGCACACCGGCCTAGCCCTTGACGATGTCGAGGAACCGGTCGATCCGCTCCGCGCCCACCGACCAGTCACACACCAGCCGCGCGGCGACCATCTCGTCCGGGTCCGCCCCCTCCAGCGTGCCGTCCCAGATGTAATACATCGCGCCCGCGTCGTGCAGGCGCTGGTGCACGGCGCGCGGCAGGGCGGCAAAGATCATGTTGGCATCCGGCGAATGCAGGAACTCGGCCCCAGCCGCCCGCAGACCCTCGGCCAGCCGGGCGCAATTGGCATTCGCCGCGCGGGCCGAGTCGAGCCAGAGATCGTCGCGCAGATAGGCCGCCATCTGGGCCGACAGGTAGCGGTGCTTGGAAAACAGATGCGCCCCGCGCTTGCGGCGCAGCTCGAACTCCCACGCCTTCGCCGGGTCGAAGAAGATCACCGCCTCGACCCCCATCAGGCCGTTCTTGGTGCCCCCGAAGGACACCGCATCCACGCCGGCCTTCCACGTCATCTCGGCGGCCGAACACCCCAGCGCCACCAGCGCGTTTGCAAAACGCGCACCGTCCAGATGCACCGGCAAACCATGCGTCCGCGCCACCGAGGTCAGCGCCTGAAACTCGGCCAGCGAATAGACCGATCCGCGCTCGGTGACCTGGGTGATCGACACCGGCCCGCGCTGCGGACCGTGCACACCGCGGGTTTCCTCCTTGGCGATGGTCTCCTCCAGCGCCTTGGGCGACATCTTGTCGGCCCCCGGCACAAGGGTCAGCTTGGCACCGCCGGTAAAGAACTCTGGCGCGTTGCACTCGTCCTCGTGGATATGCGCCACAGGCGAGCAGAACACGGTTTGCCAGGGCTGCATCAGGGTCGCCAGCGCCAGCGCGTTCGCCGCCGTTCCGGTGGCCACGAGATGGACCATCGCCTCCGGCGCCTCGAAAATATCGCGGATCCGCTGTCGCACCTCGTCCATCAGCGGATCGGCGCCATAGGGCATCGCGAAGCCCTCGTTGGCTTCGGCCAGGGCGCTCAGGACCTGCGGATGGACCGGGCCGGAGTTGTCGGAGGCAAAGAACATCAGGTTGGCTCCTCTATGATATGGTCTTCCCATTCCTCTTCGGGGATCTCGAATTCCGGCAGGGTCCAGCCGCGCACCGACACGCCGGCCTCGTGCACCGACTCGGGCGTGCCCGAGATCAGCGGATGCCAGTCGAACAACGGCTTGCCCTCCCAGAGCAGGCGATAGGCGCAGGTTTCCGGCATCCAGTAGGCATGGCTGTCGAGGTTCTCGGGCTTCAGCACGATGCATTCAGGCACGAACTGATGCCGGATGTCATATTGCGCGCAGCGACAGGTCGCGTCGTCCAGCAGGCGGCAGGCGATGCGGGTCAGCGCCACGGTTCCGGTGTCCTCGTCTTCCAGCTTGTTGAGGCAGCACTTGCCGCACCCGTCGCAAAGCGCCTCCCATTCGCGCTGGGTCATGCGGGTCAGCGGCTTGTGCTCCCAGAAGCGGCGCGAAAGGCCCGAACGGTCGATCGGATCCTCGTTCATAGGCTGGACAGGATCGCGCGGGCCTGTCCGCAATCGGCGTCCATCTGCGTGATCAGCGCGTCCAGGCTATCGAATTTCATCTCGGGGCGCAGGTGCTCCACCAGGCCGATCGACAGGGTCGCGCCATAGAGATCGCCCTTGAAATCGAAGATGAACGTCTCGAGATTCGGCCGGTTTTCGCCGAACATCGGCCGCACGCCGATCGACGCCGCGCCGTGATAACTGCCCGCATGCGGGCCATCCAGCACGTCGGCCAGCACCGCATAGACGCCGAAGGCCGGCGGATGCAGCCCTTCGATCGACATGTTCGCCGTCGGGTAACCCAGCTCGCGCCCGCGCTGCTCACCGGCGATCACCTTGCCCTCTATACGGTGCCAATGGCCCAGCATATCGGCCGCATCGCGCGGGCGTCCCTCGCTCAGCGCGGTGCGGATCGCGGTCGAGGACACGGTGTTTTCGCCCCGCTCCAGAAGCGGCGCGATGCTCACGCCGAATCCCATCTCCGCACCGAACCGGACGAGGTCATCGGCGGTGCCGGCCCGCCCCTTGCCGAAACAGAAATCATGGCCGACCACCACATGTGCCAGGCCCAAGCCGTCGCATATCACGGTCTGGGCAAAGGCCCGCGGGCTCAGCCCCGCAAGTTGCGCGTTGAACGCCAGTTCATACAGCCGGTCGACCCCCAGTTTCTGCAACCGATGCGCCCGCGCCTGCCGTCCCATCAGCCGGAAGGGCGGCGCGTCGGGCGCGAAGAACTCGCGCGGGTGCGGCTCGAAGGTCATCACGCCCAGCGGCACGTCGGGCCGGGCCTTGCGCGCCAGTTCGATGACCGAGCGATGCCCCAGATGAACGCCATCGAAATTGCCGATGGCGACGCTGGCGCCCCGGTCCTGTGGCTCGACAAACTGGTAATCCCGCACGATCCGCATGGCGCAGGGGTAGCCCCGCTTCCGGATGGGCGCAAGACCCGCCGGACCGCGACCTGTTGCCGGTAAACGGCAAATATTTACCTATTTGCCCGACCCTGACACGGAACTGATGACCCGGAGCGCGGGTTCACCTATATGGAAGGGGAGCAGTCTTGAAAGGAAAAACCGTGATCCGTGCAGTTTCTGTACTGGGGTTTTCGGCCGTTGCGATCGCCGCGGCCTTCCTCGGTGTCCAAGCAGTCGACACGGACGCGCAGGTAGCAGATGTGTTTCCGACGGCAGCGAGCGTAGAACTCGCGCCTGACGGCGCAATCTCGACCCCCGCCCGTCCCGTCGTACGACAAGTCGAACCACAGATGATGGCCCCCACAGCCAGAACGCGGGGCCTGACGACGGAAATGGCGCAGCAGGTGAGCAACAAATGCCGGGTTCCCAGCGGATCCGTGTGCACCGTACGCAGCAAACCGGTCGGATCATCCTGTAATTGCCCCGGCGTTGCCGAAGCCGGCGTCATCGTCAGATAATCGCGCTCCGTCCAAACATCTGAACCATCAAGGGGTCGTCTCCGGCGCCTTGGCACTGTTCGCACTGGCTTGTTCCGGCGCGGCCTTTTCGGGTTGTTCCTGCGCAACAGGCGTCTCGGGTCGTTCCTTCTGCAAACAGGCCGTACTGCCGAAATCGCGCACCTTCACCTTGCCATCGATTCTGTCGCTGCCCTCGCTCGTCCAGACCTGGATGGTCGGATCGCCCTCTCCCGGGCGCACCGAGATCTCCTCGAAATGGGCCAGGATACCGCGCATGTTCGGCATGACGACGATCTGATCGGCCGGCTGCCCGGCAAGCGTCACCTGCGAGGACCGCCACAGCCTGGCCCCGGGAATGAGGATCGACGCCTTGCTGCAGGTTTCGACCGTCACTTCCTCCATCAGTCGGTCGAAGATCGCCGGACCATAGCGTTTCGACCCGCTGATAAGAGTATCGAACGCCTCATAGTCGGGCGGCAGCGCCACTCGCATCTCGAGCGACTCTCCGTTCGCGCGTTGAACCGCCCGGAAGCCCGCATCTCGGTCGATCCAGCCACTTTCCACCTTCAGCGTCAGGTTCTGCAGGTAGACAGGCAGAGACAACAGGACGAACTGCGATTTCTGCACCGGCTTCTGCAAGCCTTCCGACCCGATGATCCAGCCGAAAACGATACTGTCCTGCCCTTCGTCATCCGAAAAGCTCACCTGCGAAGCAACGATCTGGCTGGTGGCCTCGCTGACCGACGAAGACGCCCTGCCGCCAATGCCCAGGCCATCCAGCCCAACCGTCCCCGACACCAAATTGCGCTCCAGAACACCCGTCACATCGCTTTTCGGAAACACCGTGTAGAGATAGGATTCCGAGGTCAGGATATCCTCGGCGAAATTGTACATGCCCACCTCGACCGGAACGAACCATCCCTTGATCTCGGTCTCGTCGTCCCCTCCGATCCTGTCCTCGAAGCCTTGTGTATGGTTCATCAATTCGACAAGGGTCATGTCGTTCAACGGGAACTGCAGTTGCATTCGCTCCCATTCCTCCGGACCGGGAAACTGGCTTCCATCGGGCGCCGTGCGCTCAACGAAAATTTCCGACTCAGGGAACGGAGCCGTCCATTCGTCCGGAACCTCCGCGGCTTCGGTCGCGAACCAATCCACCGAAGCATAGTATTTGAAGAACTCTTCCAATTGCTCTTCCGGCGCCCCTGACGTGGCAGACCAGTCCGCGACGACGATGTTCTGGCGCAGTTCCGTGACCTTGAACTGTTTCCAGTTGCGGCAGTTCTTGTTGTGCTCCAACTGGATGGTGACATATCGCTTCCAGGGTGCCGGCAGGGCGATCGGTTGCGTGGTCGGGAAGGATTCGACCAGCGTGAACAAGTCCTGCGGGAAGACCATGTTCCGCGCATCGATCGCCAGAACCTTGGACAGCGCCTCGGTCAGGATCTCGGTCGTCTTCTTGATCTCACGCTCCGGGACCGGCTCAACGAACCGATTGTCGACGATCTCGGGACTCTCGTGACAGGGCCAGCTGCGCGGCACCCAGGGTTCGATCGGAATATCCGCGAGATAGGAATTCAGCCGCGACTCGATACTTTCGACCCATTTCTCGTAGTGATCCGGAAACTCCCGAAACCTGTTCTGTTCCGTCCCGTTCTCATCCCTGTACGAACGTCTCAGGTCATTCAGGCTCTGCCCCAGGACCTCAGGCAACTCTTCGGTTTCCGGCAGGGGGTCGGACACGACATCGATCTTCACATAGGCCCGTGACCGCGTATTGGCGCCGGGAATGACCGACGTGTCGAATTTCAGGCCATAAACGGAATTACCGGTCAGGTCGTGCCGGTCGTCGAGCTGGTTTTCCAGCAGCGCCTGTCGGATCTTGGCGCGTAAAGCGGACTTGATCTGGTAGACGTGGTCGAACGGGGTCTCCGTCAGTTCCGCCATCGGCAGGACCGCGGGGTCCGCATCGGTTGCCAGCGCGATCTGCAGTGCCATGTCGCGCCGGGCGGAGGTGAAGTTGGTGGCCTCGTCCAGCTTCTCCAACTGCTGCTCCAGCCAGAACGCCTGTCCGAACCGGTCGTTGACCAATCGCTCGCGGGTATAGACCTCGGGGCTTTCGACAAAGATCCGACCCTTGGTCGTGATCGGCCAGACCGGAAGCGTGGTGAGCATGGGCCAGAAAAAGACCAGCAAACCGATCAGCACAACGACGACCGACAACGTCCGGTAGAAGGGAAACCCGGCGAGGTATTCCTCCATCCGCTCGATCAGGGGCCTGGTTTCCTCCGGCGTGTTGTCCCGGTTGGTCATGCGTGTCCCCCACGCGCGGATGGGCCAAATGCGAGTCGCGGCGAGCAAGAAAGACGGGGATCGGTCGGGACGACATGCTGCGCCCCACAAAGCTTCAGACGGTAAATATAGAGAATCACTTATGTTTCCTCTTCAAATGAGAAAAGGTTAACACAGTTTCGACGTGATCAAACCATAGTTGTCACCGCGACGGCCGCAGTGGCTTGCGGTTGTGCCACCCCGCGTTCGGTCGGGGCCGCCGAACGGGGCTCAGTCGAACTTGCGGCTCGGGGCGAGGACCATGGCTTCGCCCACCAGGACCTTCTTGCCGTCCACCGAACAGTGGCAGTCCAGCTTGACCCGGCGCTTGGCCATGTCGATATCCACGACCTTGACCTCGGCATAGACCATGTCGCCCGGGCGCACCGGCGCCAGGAACTTGAGCGACTGGCCCATGTAGACCGTCCCGTGGCCGGGCAGCTGCTCGCCGATCACCGCCGAAATCAACCCCGCGGTCAGCATCCCGTGCGCGATCCGGCCCTCGAAGATGGTGTCGCGGGCATAATCGTCGTCCAGGTGCACCGGGTTCCGGTCGGTCGACACCTGCGCGAACATCTCGATATCCTCGTCGGTCACGACTTTTCGCAGATGGCGCGACATGCCCATCTCGATGTCCTCGATGCAGATCGTCCCCCGGGGCAGATTGTCCAGCATGGTGTCCTCGTTCGTCATCGGCTCGGTAATAAACAGACGCTCTTGGCATCGCGATTTGCAACTTTATTACTTTGCAGGCGCAGAAAAGCAAGGACTAATTGGGTCAGCGCAGCTTGCCTATCGCATAGGTCGGGTTGGACATTTCCCTTGAAAGAAAGGCGTTCAGCGCCGTTTCGTCCGGCTGGTGCGACGTTTTGGTCTCGGCCGCCGCAAGCCCGCCGGTGATGAACAGGGAATCGATGTCCTCTCCCATCGCACCCTGCACATCGGTGTGGATCCCGTCGCCGATCGCCAGGATGGCCGAATCCGGCACGTCGAAACCGGCCTCGACCAGACGACGCCGCGCCAGGTCATAGATCGGCGGATGCGGCTTGCCGAAATAGAGGCTCTCGCCACCCATTTCGGTATACAGCCGCGCCAGCGCGCCGGCGCACCACTCCCGGGTCTCGCCCCGGTCGACCACGATGTCCGGGTTCGCGCAGAGCAGTTTCAACCCCTTCTGCTTGGCATAGAGAAACTCGGGCCGGTTCACCGCCGGATCGGCCATCGGATCGAACGGACCGCAGCAGACGATCCCGTCGGCCTGGTCCAGCGGCACCCGCGTGATGTCGACCGGGTCCTCGACCACCGCCAGCGGCTGGAAGAAGCCGGCGTCGCGCTCCTCCTCGCCCATGAACCAGACCTTCTCGCCGACCGCGCCGCGAAACATCGCGGCCCGCGCACTGTCGCCGGACGTGGCGATGGTGTCCCAGGCGTCCTTGGGCACGCCGAACCCATCGAGCTGCTCTGTGACGCCGGCGCGCGGTTTCGGAGAATTGGTGACCAGCACCACCGCGCCACCGCGACGGCGATAGGCCTGCAGCGCCGCGACGGCGTCGGGCAGGGCGCGCACCCCGTCATGCACGCACCCCCAGAGATCGACGAACAGCGCCTTGTAGCGGTCCGAAACATCGTCCAGGGCGGAAATGATCTGCGTCATGGGTATCCTCTTCGAAATGCCTGATCCACGCTCGGCGGTTGCGCACAGCAAGCATCAAACACGCCATGGGCACAAGGCCGCGCGTTGCCCCCCGCGTCAGGGAGCTCCGGGAATCGGCCCGCGTTGATCGAGATCGGCTCCGAACATATTCCGATAAATTTATGCTTCATTTATCGCATGTGATGGAGTCGGGGCGCATTGCCCGCTGCATACCGCCTGCGACCACTCGAACCGGGAGACGACAATGAGCGACCAAGTGATCAACCTGACGCCGGACTACACGGCCAAGCACGTATTCAGCACCGATGACATAACCGGAACCTTCGGAGGCCTGACCCAAGGCGACGTGCTGCCCGGCGATCTGCCGGTGATCGATTTCACCGTCGATCCGAAAATGACGCAGGAAGGCGTGGCGCTCTACCCGATCAACAGCGACTTCGGCTTCAATGTCTTCGATTTCGACGGCGCGGTGCAAAAGGACTTCTTCCTGGATCCCGAATACGACGAGGGCTGGGCCGGTGACCCGCACGGCGAAGGCGGCGAGCAGTTGGGCATCGTGGTGTCCGACGCCCCGACCGACACGTTCAAGACCCCCGCCCTGCTGGGCACCTGGCTCGCCGGCATCGGCGGCAGCACCGTCAAGGCCTCGACCGAGCACTACACGGTGATGCAGAACATCCTGTCCGATCAGCGCTATCCGGGCGACCCCTTCGCCGAATACCCGCTAGACGACAACCTGCGCATGGTGGGCGGAGAGTATGACGGCCAGTATGTCGCCGACATCCTGCCGACGATCACCGACAAGAACGGCGATGGCGTCGTCGACATCAAGGATCTTCTTCAGCCCAACGAAAGCTCGATCACCGAGGACATCGCCGTCGGCGACGATTACTCGGTCACCATGAAGGACGACGGCAAGCTGCTCTATCGCTGGGGCAACGCGGTCAAGCGCCCCAATGACATCCGGATCGAGGCCGAACTGCCGCTGCCGGAGGAATGGAAAGAGGCCGACCAGGACAGCGGGTTGATCCCGCTCTTCAAGATCAGCATGGCGGAACTGGTGACGAATCACACGATCACCAACAACCCCAACGACCAGATCCGCCCCGAGGATTTCGAAAACGAAGCCGCGATCGGCCGCCTGCCGACCTACGAGATCCTCGAAGACGGCCGCTGGGTCACGACCGACGACTATTATGCCGGCGACGGCACGCTTTATCCCAAGGGCACGGTCCTGAAGGATCCCGCACTCGCCGAACGGCTGGTCGGCAGCACGCTCGACCAGATCGGCACCCTGTCCGAGGACCTGAAGGAAGGCTTCACCAACGCCTGGTACACGACGATGGACCGCGAGCCCTTCGAGGCCGTGCTGAACGAGGATGGCAGCTACGAAGGTGGCCCGCGCTGACGCCTGCAGCCTGACAAGTACGGTCAGGACCTGCCCAGCATCGTGATTCCCGATGATCCGAGCCTGCCGCCGCCTCCGACCAAGGACGAGGTGAAATACGAGGTCGGCGAGGACACGCAGACCGTGATCAACCTGCTGGACTGGGAATTCAACGTCTCGCCGCTGTCGATCAGCGCCGGCTGGCAGAACTATTCCGGCACGGTGTCCGAAAACGGCCTGAACATGACCGACAATTTCGACGTTGCCTTCTACGTCAAGGGCGACATCAAGCCGGCCACGCTCTATGACACCGAACTGGTGATGAGCTATGACGAGATCACCATCAACGACAAGTCGGTGGCGATCTCGGGCGGCGCCGAAGACGACTATCTCGTCGGCCAGGGCGGCAACGCCTTCACCGGCGCGGGCGGCAAGGACCTGTTCGTCCTGAACTACGGCGTCACCAACGAGTTCACCGAGATCACCGCCGACACGATCTCCGACTTCGAACACGGCACCGACACGATCGGCCTGATCGATCTCGGCATCAGCGGTCTCAACTTCAACGACTCGGTGACCCAATCAGTCGAGGCCGACGGGCTGCATGTCAGTGTCGCGGGCGTCGAGATCGCGGTGCTGGACGGACAGACCGAGAAACTGGGTGTCGAAGACTTCCTGTTCATCAACCGCACGGTCGACGCCACAATCGACGGCACGAACGACGCCAACATCCTCGTCGGAGACGACTTCGAGAACACCATCGACGGCTACGAGGGTGATGATATCATCTACGGCCTTCTGGGCAATGACCTTCTCCGCGGGCTAGGCTCCAGACTCATTGATTTACAGCCAGAACAAGACAGTAGCCGCGAGCGCGATTGCCGAGAGGAATACCGTCGGGGATCTGTCGTAGCGGGTGGCAACGCGACGCCAATCCTTCAGTCGCCCGAACATAATCTCGATCCGGTTC
>NZ_JAELVR010000008.1 GCF_016428585.1 Sedimentitalea arenosa
CAAATACGACAAGCGCCGCTACAAACGCCGCAATCGGATCGAGATCATGTTCGGCAGGCTCAAGGACTGGCGGCGTGTCGCCACCCGCTACGACCGGTGCCCGAAGGTCTTCCTCTCGGCAATCGCTCTCGCCGCTACGGTCATCTACTGGCTATGAGTCCTGAGCCTAACGTTCGCAAGGCTTTTTCCGGGATTGGAGGGTCAGGCAAAGGAAGTTGCCTTTCGGAATGGTCTGGTCACGTAACTCAAGTGTGGGTTTTTCTCTGGGGACCACATGTCTGCAGCATCACGATCGTGCGATTTGTTACTTCAATCCCTACAGTTGAGCGGAAGCAGTCGCCGTCAAATTAGCAAAGGAAAAGAACCATAGTCATGATGGGAACTAGATCTCCTTTGGTTCCACCCCTCCCGGCCCACCCCCACCCCGCGACAACAGCTTCATCCCGGACGCCGCCAGCACCTTCTGACGCGCGGCGCGGGTGTAGCGCGAGGCTTCCTTCATGGTCGTCCAGCCGAAGATCGCCATCAGCTGCCGCTCGGTCGCCCCGTTTTCGGCCGCAAGCGCTGCGCCCGCCTTGCGCAGCCCGTGGGCGGAACAGTGCTTCAGCCCGGCCTCGTCGCATTGCTTGCGGAACCAGTTGCCGAAGCCGTTCGAGGTGAAGGGCTTGCCGAAGGCCGTGACGAGGAAGGCGAGGTTGCCGGTGGGGGTGGCGTCGAGCACGGCCTTCAACTCGGGAAGGACCGGGATGGAAAGGGTGACGGGCTTGCGGTCGCGGTTCTTGGCCTGGGTCAGGGTGATCCAGCCGTCCTTGATGTGCTGGGGCCCGAGCCGGACGATGTCCGACCGCCGCTGCCCGGTGTAGAGCATTAGCGCCAGCGCCAGCCGCGGCTTGCTGCCGATCGGGTGATGGTCCTCGAACTGCCGGACCTCCTCCATCGTCCAGGAATGGAAACCGTCCCCCTTGGCCTTGAGGTAGGGCACATCGCGGGCCGGGTTTCGCTGCGCCAGCTCGTATTCGACCGCGAAGGCATAGACCTGCCTAAGCGCCTTGACGAAGCCGTTCGCGGCTTCGGGCCGGTCGGCCATCTCGTCCCGCATGCGCCGCACGTGACGGGGCTCCATCAGCGCGTAGGGCTTCGATCCGCTCTTCTCGCAGATCCGGTCGAGGATGCCGCGGCGGACATACTTGGTGCGACTGCTCAGGCGCTGGTACTCGGCCGAGACGTAATACTGCTCGCAGAGCCACTTGAAGCTGCCCCGCGATCCGCGCCGCTCGAGCGGTCCGGCCGGCGCGCTCGGCGTGGCGCCAATCATCGCGGCGCGGTATTCGGCGAGGAAGTCCTCCGTTCCCGGCTGGCTCCTCAGCCGCACCTTCAGGTGCCCGGGCCGCCGCAGGTAGACGCGCACGTTCCCGTGCCGGTCGGTATCCTCGATGACGTGCTTCAGGCGGATGCTGCCCGAGCCGTCTCTCATCCTGAATGTGGGCATTGCACGCGCTGCCTTTCGTCAGCCGTCAGTCGTCCCAGGGATTGTGGTCGGAGAGATCTCCATCAGGGATCAGCTCGAACGCCCGGTCAAGTTTTTTCCGGTCCCAGATCGTCCGGGCATTGATCCGCTTGGGCGGCGGCATGCGCCGGTCGCGGACCAGGTGATCGAAGAGCGTGGGCGACACCCCGATATAGGCCGCCGCCTCGGTCCGCGAGAGACCGCGGGGCGCGAGCGTGGGCGGCAGGATGGCGGGGCGCTTGGGCATGGGGCGATGGGTTTGGGTTTCGGGTGCTCCAAGGATGCCGGAAAGGGAGAGAGGAACGAAGCCGAGAACGGGCGGAGTAGGTCTGTGGCGGGGAATGACAGGCGGACGGCGGTTGTAGCTTTGCGGGGCGATGTCCTGGCTGCGCTGGCGTAGTCGTGCGACGTCGCGCACAAGGCTCGGTGCCGCATGCAAAATCGTGTGAAATCAGACTACTGGCGAACTTCCTGCCGCAGAGCCCGAGAAGATGCCGCGCATTTTCCCATTCGACATCAACAACCTGCAAGGATATGCGGCACGCCTTTTATCTTGCGCTCCCATTGTTGAGCGCGAGATGCCACCTCCCGATACACGGAGTTGTTGCCTCTTCAACCGCGCAGCCACAAAGAGCAGGTTTCCGCACTGTGCATGCCAGTGATCTGAAAATACTGCGAAATTGCAGGAAACCTGCACACGACCGATTTGCATGCACGCGAAAACGCCAGTCACGTCAGTGACTTGCGGCAGTCGTGGCAGGCGCTTTTATCTTGCCCTTTTCGTTTTCCGCGGCATACCGCCAGCATACTTCTTGCCGTTCATTCGCCACGACATGCTTCAATACGATATTGTGAGAAGAAATTATTCTCCCGGCTTCGTCGCAAAAAACAGTCGCTCAGCACTCGAAACTGGCGCCAAGACCGTGCAATGAGCCTGCAATCGGGAGACTCTAGTGCTCCAACGTGATCGCGCCGAGATTACAGATTTTTTTGCAAACCATGTGCGTTTCCTTGGCGCAGTTTTTTGGGCTCGCCGCTACGAACTATACGGCCATCGCCAGCCGTACTCGGCAGTAGAAACGGTAGTGCAATTTACGCGTCCATAGAAGGTTGGCAGCGGATCCGTGGCATTTTGTTTGCTGAGCGATTGAGCTCTGGTCCGCAGCGCTGATGGATTCCGAAGCGATGCTGCGGTTGCGGAAAGACGGAAGCAGACAAGCGACAACGCTGACGCCCTGCGCCATCTGCAAGTACCTGCCCGATCACCCCGGATTGGAGGCTGCAACTGGGAGGAGCAGATAACTTAGACCAGTCTACGGTCCTTTACGGTTGAGTTCGCGTAAGGCAAGAATTGGAAAAGCGTTTCACTTAAAAGGTTTGCAATGCCCTCTCCCCAGATCGACACCTTCGCCACTCAGCTTCGTCAGAGGCGTGCCAATTATGGAACCCTTGAAGAGACCGCGGCGGCTTGCCGGAGCGAGATGGAAGCGATGTTTGGCGTCTTCAGTCCTGAGATGGTTGCGAACCTCTTGGCGGCGGTGGAGATCGTCCGAGCCGAGATTCAGGACGTGGAGATTCTCCGGCGCCACTCGATCGTCGATGCACCGGAAGACTGGTATCGCGGACCCGGCGCAAACAGCCGACATTGGACCGCACTGCACGAATATCTCAAGACCAAGGGCTGGAACCCAGACACGATCAGCTCGCTGGACCGTGCATCTACAGAAGTGGTCTCGTTGCTGGGCAATCCAGGCAAGGACAAGTTCGCCTGCCGCGGACTCGTAGTCGGCTATGTGCAATCCGGCAAGACCGCCAACATGACTGCGGTCATGGCAAAGGCCGTCGATGCCGGTTACAATATGATCATCGTCCTCGGTGGCGTGACGAACAAACTGCGCAAGCAGACCCAGGATCGGTTCGAGAAGGATGTGCTTCGTCACCGCACTCTCTGGCAACTCTACACCACGAGTGACCCGGCCGGCGATTTCGTCCAGCCCGCGAACGGTGGATTCGTCATGCCTGCGGAAGGTCATGCTCAGCTGATCGTGATGAAGAAAGAGGGAAGTCGCCTCAAGCAACTGCGGCGCACGATTGCCCGCACGCCCGCTGTGGTCCTGCGGGAGCTCAAGGTGCTCCTGATCGACGATGAATGCGATCAGGCCTCGGTGAATTCGGCGCGCGGCGAGTTCGACATGACGCGGATCAACGCAGAGATACGGCAAGTCCTGGCTGCGCTGCCGGCTGTCACTTACGTCGGTTACACCGCGACCCCCTTCGCAAACGTCTTCATTAACCCCTATGCTCCTTTCAACCCTCACAACGATCTGCGCTCATCCTGTGGCGAGAATCTTTGAGAAAAATTCAGTCTCCATTTCCGTTGACTGGCATCGGGATCCATGTTCCAGACAGGATGTCGACTTAGCGCCGAAATCGCGAAAAGCAGTGAAAATCACTCTGCAAACGCGATTTTCCTCAATGGCCGCCGTTAAGTTGTAAAATGGCCATTTCTTCCCGAAAATGGCCAAAAATTTGCTTGTCGTCACAATACACAACCAGCCCAAGCCAGATCATCCGCACTTGGAATGACCACAACTGGCGCAGGTCATGCAGCCCTCGACCATCCGCATGTCGTATTGGCCGCAGCTCGGGCAGGCCGGGCCGCGGGCGGGGCCTGCGTTGGCGACTTGCGCATGGGGGTCGGATTTCAGGCCCATGCCTTCGCCTTCGAGAAAACCTATGGCGACCATGTGGCGTTCGATGACGCCACCGATCGCGGCCAGGATCGAGGGGATGTATTTGCCCTGCACCCAGGCGCCGCCGCGCGGGTCGAAGACGGCCTTCAGTTCCTCGACCACGAAGGACACGTCGCCGCCGCGCCGGAACACAGCGCTGATCATCCGGGTCAGTGCCACGGTCCAGGCGAAATGCTCCATGTTCTTGGAGTTGATGAAAACCTCGAACGGGCGGCGGTGGCCATTGATGACGATGTCGTTGATGGTGATGTAGAGCGCATGTTCGCTGTCGGGCCATTTGACCTTGTAGGTGTTGCCTTCCAACGCCTGCGGCCGGTCGAGCGGCTCGGACATGTAGATTACGTCGCCGTGGGGCGTGAGGGGTTCTGCGTCGGATTTTGCGACAATTTCCGGAGAGTTTTTCCCGAACGCCAGCCACTCCTTGCTGACACCAATATGGCTTGAAACGGCTTCTGCTACACGCAGGGTAATTTCTTTCTTACCTGTCTCGATTTCGCTGACGTAGGTTTTGCTGAAACCGGCCCTTTCTCCAAGATCAGCGAGCGTCAGTCCTGCTTGATTGCGGGCTTCGCGCATGCGTTGACCTGCGTTCTTTTGGTCCGCCGCCACACTCAACACACTCCCGGTCACCTCGTTCGGCCGGTAGGTCGTGCAGCCCTTGCAGCCGGTATCCCACGCCTGAAGATAGACATCCTTGAAGTCGTCAAAGGATATGTCCTCGGGACAATTGATGGTTTTGGATATGGACGAATCCACCCACTTCTGGGCGGCCGCCTGCATCTTGACATGCTCGGACGGCGAGAGAGTCTGGGCGTTGACGAAGTAATCCGGCAGCTCCGCGTCACCGAAGCGGTCGCGCCACATCTGTACCGCGTAGTCGACCACTTCCTCCTCGGTGCGGCTGCCGTCCTTCTGCAGAACCTTGCGCGTGTAAGCATAGGCAAAGACCGGCTCGATGCCCGAACTGACATTGCCCGCATAGAGGCTGATCGTCCCGGTTGGCGCGATGCTGGTCAGAAGCGCGTTGCGGATCCCGTGTTCGCGGATCGCGTCCCGCACGTCCTCGTCCATGCCGCGCATGGTGCCGCTGTCGAGGAACTTCTCGGCATCAAAGAGCGCAAAGGCGCCTTTCTCCTTTGCCAATTGCACCGACGCCAGGTAGGCGGCGCGGGCGATCGCGTGCAACCAGTCCTCGGTCTGACGCGCCGCCTCGTCAGTTCCGTAGCGCAAGCCCATCATCAGGAGCGCGTCGGCAAGTCCGGTGACGCCAAGGCCGATGCGGCGCTTGGCCTGTGCTTCCGCGGCCTGTTCGGGCAGCGGGAATTTCGAGGCGTCGACCACGTTGTCCATCATCCGCACCGCGACGGCGACGAGCTCGGCCAGGGCTGTGCTGTCGAGCTGCGCCTCCTTGCCAAAGGGGTCGCTGACCAGACGCGCGAGGTTGATCGAGCCGAGCAGGCAAGCGCCGTAGGGTGGCAGGGGCTGTTCGCCGCAGGGGTTGGTCGCCGCGATGGTCTCGCAATAATTGAGGTTGTTGGCCGCGTTGATCCGGTCGATGAAGATCACGCCCGGTTCGGCGTAGTCATAGGTCGCCTTCATCATGCGATTCCAGAGATCGCGCGCCTGCACCGTGTGATAGACCTTCCCACCGAACTCCAGGTCCCAGGGCGCATCTCGCTTGACCGCGTCCATGAAGGCGTCGGTCACCAGGACAGACAGGTTGAACATGCGCAGGCGGGCCGGGTCGGCCTTGGCAGCGATGAACGCCTCGATGTCCGGGTGGTCGCACCGCATCGTCGCCATCATGGCGCCGCGCCGCGACCCGGCGGACATGATGGTGCGGCACATGGCATCCCAGACGTCCATGAAGGAGAGTGGGCCGGACGCATCCGCCGCGACGCCGCTGACCGCCGCGCCCTTGGGCCGGATGGTGCTGAAATCATAGCCGATGCCGCCACCCTGCTGCATCGTCAGCGCGGCCTCTTTCAGCATTTCGAAGATGCCGCCCATGCTGTCGGGAATCGTACCCATCACGAAGCAGTTGAACAGGGTCACCTGCCGCGCAGTGCCGGCCCCGGCGGTGATGCGCCCGGCCGGCAGGAACCTGAAATCCTCGAGCGCCGCGTAGAAGCGTTCTTCCCACAGGTCGGGGTCCTGTTCGACGCGCGCCAAATCACGGGCGATGCGCCGCCAGGTATCCTCGACGCTCTGGTCCTTTGGCGTTCCCGAGGCATCCTTGAAACGATACTTCATGTCCCAGATCTGTTCGGCGATCGGGGCGGCAAAACGGGTCATGGTCCGAATCCTTTGGCTGGCAGGCATCCACAATAGCTTGAAGCCGGGGCCGATTCCACTACCATATACCGTGTGGCTTGGGGGCGACTCTGTGGATAAGACGACCAATCTCATCAAACTTTCCGTCGGCACCGAAACCGTCGAGGCGCTGGCGGCGTGGCAGGCGAGCCGGGCTGCGAAAGGCAAGGACGGCCTGCCCCGCCACGTCACGCGCATGTGGCCGAAACGGGCGGACGAGATCGTGAATGGCGGGTCGATCTACTGGGTCATCAAGGGCCTTGTGCAATGCCGCCAGCGGGTGCTCCGGCTGGACGAGGTGATCGGGGCGGATGGTGTCCGGCGCTGCGCCATCGTGCTCGACCCGGAGCTGCACCGCACGCAAACGGTGCTTAAGCGGCCGTTCCAGGGCTGGCGCTACCTGCCGGTCGCCGACAGCCCGCGCGACCTGCCAAAGGGCCGTCTGAACGAGGACCCGCTTCCCACCGAACTGAACCGCGCGCTGGCGGAAATCGGCGTATTGTAGGGGGTCGCCGCTCGCTGCGGACAATGCGAAATCGAGAGGGCTTGCAAGCCGCACCGCGACCGGGGATGAGTGGGGCCCGACAGGCCCGACGGAGACTAGCGTGACACGACTTCTGACCCTTCTGCTTGCCCTCGCTCTGATCGCCGCCTGTGGACGCACGCCGCCGCCGATCGTTACGCAGATCGATCCGGAACCGCCCCGCGATCCCGAAACCGGCCTCGTCACCTATCCCGAGTTCGGCGACACCAAGCCGCATCCCTGGCAGGGCCGTGGGCCGGATTCCTACGCGATCCACGGCATCGACGTCGCCCGCTATCAGGGAGAAATCGACTGGCCGGCGGCGCGGCGCGCCGGGGTCAGCTTCGCCTTCATCAAGGCGACGGAAGGCGGCGATCATCTCGATCCGAAGTTCGAAGACCATTGGCGCGATGCCAAGCGGGCCGGCGTACCGCGGGGCGCCTATCACTACTACTATTTCTGCCGACCGCCCGAGGAGCAGGCGCGTTGGTTCATCCGCAACGTCCCGCGCGATTCCCGCGCCCTGCCCCACGTGCTCGACATGGAATGGAACCACACCTCGCCGACCTGTCGCCTGAGGCCGGATGGTGCCACCGTGCGCCGGGACGCCGCGACCTTCCTCGACATCCTCGAGGCGCATTACGGCCGCCGGCCGATGATCTATACCACCGTGGATTTCTTTGCCGATACCGGCATCGGGCGGCTGCGCGATACGGAGTTCTGGTTGCGGTCGGTCGCCGGCCACCCACGACAGGTCTATCCGGGCGCGTTCTGGACCTTCTGGCAGTATACCGGAACGGGCCTGGTCCCGGGAATCAGGGGCGAAGTGGATCTCAACGTGTTTCGCGCCGGCCCCGATGTATGGCTGCGATGGTCCGGCGGCGCGGGTTAGCGACCGACCCGCCGGTTTTCGACGAGGGCAGCAGGGCTCTGCCCCTGACCCCGGAGTATTTGTGCAAAGATGAAAAGGGGCCGTGCGCCACTGGCATCGGCATGCGCGTGGGGCAGACGACCCTCACTGCAGACGGTCGGTCAGCGCCTTCAACGCGGCTTTCTCCTGGTCGGAGACCACGGCGGTCCGGCTACGCCAAAGCGTGGCCTGGCTGCGCAGAACCAGCCCATCGCTCAGGATTTTCAAGTGATTGGCCCGCAGGGTTTCGCCGGTCGAGGTGATATCGGCGATCATCTCGGCGGTTTCGTTGGCGACAGTCCCCTCGGTCGCACCCTGGCTGTCGACCAGCTGGTAGTCGGCCACGCCGGCCTCGCGCAGGAACCCGTGAACCAGCCGGTGGTACTTGGTTGCGATCCGCATCCGGTGCCCATGCCGGGCGCGGAATGCCGCCGCGGCCGCATCGAGGTCATCGAGCGTGTCGACATCGACCCAGAAGCGCGGCACTGCGAGGATCAGGTCGGCATGGCCGAAGCCGAGCGGCGCGATCTCTTCAACCTGCTGTTCCCAAAGCGGCAGTTTCTCGTGCACCAGGTCCGTCCCCGTGACACCGAGGTGGATCCGGCCCGACGCCAGTTCCCGCGGCACCTCGCCCGCAGACAGCAACACCAGGTCGACCCCGTCGATTCCGCTGACCGAGCCCGCATACTCGCGATCCGATCCGCTTCTTGTGAGCGTTATACCGTGCCGGTCGAACCAGCCGAAGGTCTTTTCCATCAGCCGGCCCTTGGACGGCACGCCCAGCTTGAGGGTCATCGCGCGCCTCCGAGCAGATCCAGCAACAGGCCCGGCCGCAGCACGCCTCCAACGGCCGGGATCTCGGTCCCCTTGCCGAGCTGGCGGGTCAACGCATCGTAGCGTCCGCCCGTGGCAACCGGCGGCAGGTCGGGGCGGCGCTCGGCATAGAATCCGAAAACGAAGCCGTCATAGTATTCCATTGAGGTCCGCCCGTAACTGGCTTCGAAATCGAGGTCGTCCACATCGACACCCCGTGCCGCCAAGGCGCCAAGACGCGCCTCGAGCCGATAGAGCGCAGGCCCGATGGCGGGAAGGTCCACGGCGATGTCGCGCAACTGAGCCAAGGCGAAGGGCGCCGTTTCGCGCACGGCGAGAAGGCTTTCGAGCGCGTTCAGCTCGGTTGCCCCGATCGGCGGCGCGGCAGCATCCGCGCGCAGGGTTTCGATCCGGGCGGCGATCTCGGCAGGGCCGCGCCGTCCGATCGCCGGGCCGGCATCCGCCATCGGTTCGGTGCTGGCCAGAAGAGCGCTGCGTGTGGGTGGAACCGGACTGCGCCCGGCGAAACGGTCGAGAAGGGCGCGGAAGCGGCGCGGGCGCCAGATGTGGCGCATCAGGGCAGCCTTGCGTGCGGGTGTCGTGTTCAGCCCCTGAACCGCCGCCATGAGGATGCCGATGTCCCCGGTTGCGGCCCGGAGCGGTGCGCCGTCCACGGCCTGCGCGATCAGGGCGAAGACCTCGGCATCGGCGGCACCGGGATTGGAGCGGTCGAAGACTTCATAGCCGACCTGGATGTATTCGCTGGCGCGCGCCGGATCGTGCTCCTGTCGACGGAACACTTCGCCCGCATAGGTGTAGCGCGCCGGTTCGGCGCCTTGCACCATGTGCATCTGCACCACCGGAACGGTGAAATCGGGACGCAGCATCTGCTCGCCGCGCAGCGCGTCACTGGTCACGTAGGCGCGGGCCCGGATATCCTCGCCGTAAAGGTCGAGTAGCGTCTCAGCGGGTTGCAGGATCGGCGTTTCGATCGGCAGGGCTCCCGCCGCCTCGAACCCGGCGCGCAACCGGGCGGCCTCGGCCAAGGTTTCCGCTCGGCTGGCCATCAGGCCTGCCCAAGATCATGGGCGACAAGGATTTCGCGGACCTTCGCGACGAGGTCACCGCGGGCGACCTCGAACTGGCTGGGGCGCTCCTTCCATTCCTCGAGCGTCGCGTTCTGCGCGATCTGCGCCCCGAGGATCAGATCCTTGATCTGCACGACGCCACGCGCCTTTTCGTCGCCGCCCTCGATGATCGCGACGGGGCTGTTGCGCCTGTCCGCGTATTTCAGTTGATTGCCGAAGTTCTTCGGATTGCCAAGGTAGACCTCGGCCCGAACGCCCGCATTGCGCAACTCAGCCACCATCGCCTGATAGTCGGCCATGCGGTCGCGATCCATCACGGTGACGACGACCGGGCCGATCTCCTGCGCTGTGATCCGCCCTTTCTCGCGCAGGGCGGCCAGCAGCCGGTCGACCCCGATCGACACGCCCGTCGCGGGCACCGCCTGCCCGGTGAACCGTTTCACCAGGTCGTCATAACGCCCGCCGCCTGCGACCGAGCCGAACTGCCGCTTGCGGCCCTTGTCGTCGAAGATCTCAAAGGTCAGCTCTGCCTCGTAGACCGGACCGGTGTAATAGCCGAGACCGCGCACCACCGACGGGTCGATGACGATGCGGTCGGGACCGTAGCCTTGCGCCGCCAGCAGATCGGCGATCTGTTCCAGTTCAGCAACGCCTTCTGCACCAACTACAGAATTGTCCACGATACTTCGAAGGTATGTGCATGTAAGTCTGTTTGTGAACTCTTGGTTATCGACTGACAGACTTTTTCGATCACCTACCTCAATAGTTTCAGAAATTGACCGATACTTCGCTTCCCAATCAGCATTCAATTTGCCAGCAGGTTCCGCAATCGACGCTAGTTGTTCCGCTATTCGCTCCTTTCCCAATACGAAAGATAGGACAACTTCTACTTGGTCCTCTCCGAGCCCGGCACCTTTGGTGAAATCCCCACTCTCGTCCTCGCGGCCTTTGCCCAGCAGCGCGCGCACGCCCTCCGGCCCCAGTCGGTCCAGCTTGTCGATGGCGCGCAGAACGATGCCGCGTTCGTGGGCGAATTTCTCGGGGTCCGAAGGGTCCAGTACGCCCGCAACCTCCATCACCCCGTTCAGAACCTTGCGGTTGTTGATGCGGATTACATAGTCCCCGCGCGCGATCCCGACCGCTTCCAGCGTATCGCTCAGCATGGCGCAGATCTCGGCGTCCGCCGCCATGGACGCGCTGCCCACCGTGTCCGCATCGCATTGATAGAACTGGCGGAACCGTCCCGGTCCCGGCTTTTCGTTGCGCCAGACCGGCCCCATGGCATAGCGCCGGTAGGGAATCGGCAAGTCGTTCCTGTGCTGGGCATAGACCCGGGCAAGCGGCGCGGTCAGATCGTATCGCAGGGCGAGCCAGGCGGCGTCCTCCTCCTGCCACGCGAACACGCCTTCGTTGGGGCGATCGACATCCGGCAGGAACTTTCCCAGCGCCTCGACCGTTTCGACCGCCGAGCTTTCCAGCGCATCGAACCCGTAGCGATGATAGACGGCAGCGATCACGTTCAGCATCTCGGCCCGCTGTGTCACCTCGGCGCCAAAATAGTCACGGAATCCTTTCGGCGTCTCCGCCTTCGGACGGGGCTGCTTGCGGGTCTTGGCCATGTCGGGCGTCCTCGGATTGCCGGCTTGCCGCGCGGTCTAGCCGAAGGGCCGGACGGGGGCAAGCCGACGCGCCGACCCGGAGTCTTTCCGGCCACGCCGACCCGGTTCCGACGCCCAGGCCCCGAACTGCGGTTGGACAGGACGCGTCCCGTCTGTCAGGAAGTGCCCGACAGACAGGGACAATGGCCATGCAGCAGCTGGAAGAAAGACTCGCTCATCTCATCCGCACCGTCGACGAGCTCAGTGACGTGGTGGCCGCTCAGCAGGCCGAGATCGAAACGCTCTCGCGCCGGGTCGAGATGCTGATGCGGCGCGAAGCCGAACGCGAGACAGATGGCGGCGGCGGTATCGTTCTCGGCGACGAGCGTCCGCCACACTATTGATGCAGCGCCCGCATCAGAGATCCTCTACCGACACCACGCCGGCGAGGCTCTTCAGCGCGCCCTTCACCTGCGGGTTGATGGCGAAATCCTGACCGAGGTCGATATCGACCTCGCCCGGCAACTCGGGATCCATCAGGCAGAACTGCACCGGCCCGCGCGCCGCCTTGCGCGCGGCATCGCGCGCCTGGTCGAGCACGCTGGCCACCGCGTCGACCGCGGCAGCGTCATCGATGAACACCCGCAGACCGCTGGCGCCGATATCGGCGATGGCGACATCGATTTCCGCAACCGACCGGCCCAACAGCTTGAGCTGATCGCTTTCCAGCGTCGCCTCGACCGTAACCAGCACCTTCGATCCCGCATCGAGAAAATCGCGTGATTTCTCGAGCGTTTCGGAAAACAGTGTGACCTCGTAGGCGCCGGTCGCATCAGACATCTGGACAAAGGCGAAGCGGTTACCGCGAGCGGACTTGCGTTCCTGCCGTCCGGCGACCACACCCGCCATCTTGGCGACCAATGGCCCGCTCTCGCTCTTGCTGCGCACCTCGTCCAGGGTGACCACGCCCTTGCGCTTGAGGAAGGCCGCATAATCGTCCAGCGGATGGCCCGACAGGTAGAAGCCGACCGCCTTGAACTCCTCGGCCAGACGTTCGGCGGGCAACCAGTCGGTCGCCGGCGACAGGCGCGGTTCGGGCAGGTCGTCGCCCGCCTCGCCGAACAGGGATACCTGGTCCGAGTTCTTCTGGTCGTGCACGGCGGCGGAATAGGCAACCAGCGCATCGAGACTGTCATGCACCCGCCGCCGGTTCGGATCGAGTTGGTCGAACGCCCCGGCGCGGGCGAGCATCTCCAGCGGGCGCTTGCCGACGCGCTTCAGGTCGACCCGCCGGGCAAGATCGAAGAGCGTGGCAAAGGGCTTGTCGCGTCCGTCGACACGGCGACCATCGGTCACCAGGCGCATCGCCTCGATGCCGACGTTCTTCAGGGCCCCCAGCGCATAGACCAACGCGCCGTCGACGACCTTGAACATTGCATCCGAGCGGTTCACGCAGGGCGGCACCCAGGGCAGGTTCAGCCCCTTTTTCACCTCTTCGAAGTAGACGCCAAGCTTGTCGGTGAGGTGGATATCGCAATTCATCACCCCGGCCATGAACTCGACAGGGTGGTTCGCTTTCAACCAGGCGGTCTGATAGCTGACCACCGCATAGGCCGCCGCGTGCGACTTGTTGAAGCCGTAGTTGGCGAACTTCTCCAGAAGATCGAAAACCTCGCGCGCCTTTTCAGGACTGACGCCGTTCTCCTGCGCGCCCTTCTCGAATTTCGGCCGCTCCTTGGCCATTTCCTCGGCGATCTTCTTGCCCATCGCGCGGCGCAACAGGTCGGCGCCGCCAAGCGAATAGCCGGCCATTTCCTGCGCGATCTGCATCACCTGTTCCTGATAGACGATGATGCCCTGGGTTTCTTCAAGGATATGATCGATCAGCGGATGCACGGATTCGCGCTCACGCTTGCCGTTCTTGACCTCGCAATAGGCCGGGATGTTTTCCATCGGGCCGGGACGGTAGAGCGCCACAAGCGCCACGATGTCCTCGATGCAGGTCGGCTTCATGCGCTTGAGCGCATCCATCATGCCCGAACTTTCCACCTGGAACACCGCCACCGTCTTGGCGGCGGCGTAGAGCTTGTAGGACGCCTCGTCATCCAGCGGGATGGTCCCGATATCGTCGATCAGCCCCTCGGGCGGGTCGAACAGCTGTCGCCCGTCGGCGGCGATATGCAGGTGCCGCCCTGACGCCTTGATCTGATCGACCGCGTTCTGGATCACCGTCAGGGTCTTCAGGCCCAGGAAGTCGAACTTGACCAGACCCGCCTGCTCGACCCATTTCATGTTGAACTGGGTCGCCGGCATGTCCGACCGCGGATCCTGGTAGAGCGGCACCAGCGCATCCAGCGGCCGGTCGCCGATCACCACGCCCGCGGCATGGGTCGAGGCATTGCGCAGCAATCCCTCGACCTGTTGGCCATAGGTCAGCAGGCGGTCGACGACTTCTTCGTTCTTGGCTTCCTCGCGCAGACGCGGCTCGTCGCTCAACGCCTTCTCGATGCTGACCGGCTTGACGCCCTCGACAGGTATCATCTTGGACAGGCGATCCACCTGTCCGTAAGGCATCTGCAGCACCCGCCCGATATCGCGCACCGCGGCCTTGGACAGCAGCGCGCCGAAGGTGATGATCTGCCCCACCTTGTCGCGGCCGTATTTCTCCTGGACGTAGCGGATCACCTCTTCGCGCCGGTCCATACAGAAATCGATGTCGAAGTCTGGCATCGACACGCGTTCCGGGTTCAGGAAGCGCTCGAACAGAAGGCTGTAGCGCAAGGGATCGAGGTCGGTGATGGTCAACGCATAAGCGACCAGACTGCCGGCGCCCGAACCGCGACCGGGGCCGACTGGAATGTCGTGATCCTTGGCCCATTTGATGAAGTCGGCGACGATCAGGAAGTAGCCGGGAAAGCCCATGCCTTCGATGATGCCGAGTTCGAACTCGAGCCGCTTTTCATACTCGTCGACCGGGGCGGCATGGGGGATCACGGCCAGGCGGGCCTTCAGGCCCTGCTCGGCCTGCCGGCGCAGTTCGACCACCTCGTCATCGGCGAATTTCGGCAGGATCGGCGCGCGCCGATAGGCCATGAAGGCGCAGCGGCGGGCGATTTCGACAGTGTTCTCGATCGCTTCGGGCAGGTCGGCAAAGAGCGTCGCCATCTCTTGCGGCGACTTGAAGTAGTGCTGCGCGGTCAGGCGGCGCCGCGGGTCCTGCTGATCGACATAGGCCCCGTCGGCGATGCAGATCAGCGCGTCATGCGCCTCGTACATGTCGCTGGTCGGGAAATAGACGTCGTTGGTCGCCACAAGGGGCAGGTCCATCGCATAGGCCATCTCGACGTGGCCGCGTTCAGTCAGCCGTTCAGCGTCGGGCTGGCCAGACTCGTCCGGATGACGCTGAAGCTCGATGTAGAGCCTCGTCGGAAATGCGCCGGCAAGCCGCTGGACCAGCGCTTCGGCCACCGGGCGCTGGTTGTCGCGCAACAGCCGGCCCACCGGACCGTCCGGCCCGCCGGTCAGGCAGATCACGCCATCGCTGCAGCGTTCAAGCTCCTCGAGGGTCACATGCGGCAGGGACCCGTCACCGCGCAGGTAGAGGCACGAGTTGAGCTTCATCAGGTTCTCGTAGCCGATCTCGGATTGCGCCAGCAGCACCAGCGGCGCGGGCGGCTTGGGCCGCTCACCAGGCTGCGGCACCAGATAGGCCAGATCGACCTGGCAGCCGATGATCGGCTGCACACCAGCACCGGACAGCGCGACCGACGCCTCGAGCGCGCAGAACATGTTGTTGGTATCGGTCACCGCGACGGCGGGCATGTCGTGGTTACGGCAGAGATCCGGCAGCTTCTTCAGCCGCACGGCCCCCTCCAGCAGCGAGTATTCGGAATGCAGGCGAAGATGGATGAATCGGGGAGAGGCTGTCATGTGCGAACGCTACCCACCCTCGCCGAAGAGGGGAAGCGGGTTTTACCGCCTCGCCCGTGACGAGAGGTACGTTGCCACGGCAATTATATCCGTTCCGTTGAAACAGTTTCCGGGCTCCAGAATCGACACCAACGGCAACCGCATGATTCAACGCGACTAATTCATGTGCAGAAGGGCATCGATCGTGACCGGACCGCGGCGATATCGCATTGCGGCGGAGGTTTCCCTTGCCAGAGCGACATATCGCTTTCTAACCTGCCAGCGGAACAAGGGCTGGCGTTTTTTCATGTCGCATCGATAAAGACGCGCCAAGGGCCGCAACGGGACAAGGCGACGGGTTTCAGCAGATGAGAACCGCAAGACTTCGGGCATCACTGGCTGGTGCACCGCGACCAGAGAACCGGGGCGTGCGCGCCCGACGGCAGGTTGCCTTCGCGGAGACGCGCAGGTGACCGCCCCGCTGTTGAGCCTGAAAGGCCTGACCAAGGCCTATCCCGGCGTTATCGCGAACAACAACGTGTCCTTTGACATCGATACCGGACAGGTGCACGCGCTTCTTGGCGAGAACGGCGCCGGCAAGTCGACCCTCGTCAAGATGATCTACGGGCTGGTGAAACCGGACAGCGGGACGATGTTTTTGAACGGCGCGCCCTTCACTCCCGCCGAACCCCGCGCGGCCCGCGCCGACGGGATCGCGATGGTGTTCCAGCATTTCTCGCTCTTCGATGCACTGAACGTCGCAGAGAACATCGCCCTGGGCATGGAAAGCCCGCCCCGGATGCGCGATCTTGCCAGCCGCATCCGCGAGGTGAGCGAAACCTACGGCCTGCCGCTCGATCCCTACCGCACCGTGGGCGACCTGTCCGCGGGGGAACGCCAGAGGGTCGAGATCATCCGCTGCCTGCTGCAGAACCCCAAGCTGCTGATCATGGACGAACCGACCAGCGTCCTGACACCGCAGGAGGTCGACATCCTGTTCCAGACTCTGCGCAAGCTGAAATCCGAAGGCACGTCGATCCTCTATATCAGTCACAAGCTGGAAGAGATCCGCGCGCTCTGCGATCATGCGACGGTGCTTCGGCTGGGCGAGAATGTCGGCGAATGCGTGCCCGCCGAAACCAGCGCCCGCGACATGGCCGAGCTGATGGTCGGCACGGCGCTGAAATCTCCGGAGCGGGCGGCGCGCGAGCTGGGCCAGATCGCGCTCGACATCAGCGGCCTGTCAGTGCGCTCGCCGCATGAATTCGGCACCGCATTGAAGAACCTGCACCTGACCGTGCGGCAGGGCGAGGTCTTGGGTATCGGCGGCGTTGCCGGCAACGGGCAGGACGAACTGCTGGCCGCCCTTTCGGGAGAAATCACCACGGCGGCGGAGGCGGTCAAGCTGAAGGGAAAGCCGGTCGGCCATCTCGGCCCCACGGCGCGGCGCCGGCTCGGCCTGCTCAGCGCGCCCGAGGAGCGGTTGGGCCACGCGGCCGCGCCCGACATGACCCTGACCGAGAACGCGATGCTGACCGGGTCGGTCCGGGAGGAGCTCGAGCAGGGCGGATTCCTGAAATGGCGGGCGGCAGAGGAGTTCGCCGAGCGCATCATCGCGGGGTTCGACGTGCGCACCCCCGGCCCCGGCAATGCCGCGAGGTCCCTGTCGGGCGGCAACCTGCAGAAATTCGTGATCGGGCGCGAGGTCCTGCAACGCCCGGACGTTCTGGTGGTCAACCAGCCGACCTGGGGCGTCGACGCCAGCGCGGCGGCGGCGATCCGGCAGGCGATCCTCGATCTCGCGTCAGGCGGGGCGGCGGTGGTCTGCATCAGCCAGGATCTGGACGAGCTGATGGAGATCAGTGACAGGTTCGCGGCCCTGAACGAGGGCCGGCTGAGCACTCCCCGCGAGACGGTCGGACTGACGATCGACGAGATCGGCCTGATGATGGGCGGAGCGCACGGCATGGAGGTCGCGCATGTCTGAAACCGTGAGTTTCGCCTTCGGCGAGAGTATTTTCGCAAAGATGAAGACAGGGTCCTCGCGATGATCGTTCTGGAGAAACGGCCGCAGCCCTCGCAGGCCTGGTCGCTGGCGACACCGGTGCTGGCGGTGCTGGCGACGATGCTGTTCGGCGGCCTGCTTTTCGCGGTGCTCGGCAAGAACCCGGTCGAAGCGATCAGGACGATCTTCTGGGATCCGCTGTTTGGTGAGTTCGCCTTCTACTATCGCCCGCAGCTGTTGGTGAAGGGCGCGCCATTGGTTCTGATCGCCATCGGCCTGTCTCTGGGCTTCAAGGCCGGGATCTGGAACATCGGCGCCGAGGGGCAGTACATCATGGGGGCGCTCTGCGGGGCGGGTATCGGGCTGGCTTTCTATCCGCTGGATGCGGTCTATGTCTTCCCGTTGATGGTTCTGGGCGGCGCCTTCGGCGGATGGGCCTGGGCGATGATTCCCGCGATCCTGAAGGTGCGCTTCGGCACCAACGAGATCCTCGTTTCCCTGATGCTGGTCTACGTGGCCGAGCAATTGCTCGCCTCGATGTCGCTGGGTCTTCTCAAGAACCCCGAGGGGTTCGGGTTTCCCGGCAGCCGCAACCTGAACGAATATGCCAGCGCGACCAGCTGGATCAGCCAGGACATCGGCATGCACTGGGGGGTTGTCGCCGCCTTCATCGCGGTGATCTTCGCCTACGTGCTGCTCAACCGGCACATGCTGGGCTTTCACATCCGCCTGACGGGCGACGCGCCGCGCGCGGCGCGGTTCGCGGGGGTTCGGCCGGCACGGCTGATCCTGTTCTGCCTCGGCACCTCCGGGCTGCTGGCCGGGTTGGCCGGGCTGTTCGAGGTCGCGGGGCCCGCGGGCCAGGTCAGCATCGATTTCAATGTCGGCTACGGCTTCACGGCGATCATCGTGGCATTTCTCGGCCGGTTGCATCCGGTCGGCATCCTTTTGGCGGCCGGTCTGATGGCGCTCACCTATATCGGTGGCGAGATCGCGCAGTCGCAGCTGGGCCTGCCCGCGGCGGCGATCCAGGTGTTCCAAGGGATGCTGCTGTTCTTCCTGCTGGCACTCGACGTTCTGACGAACTACCGCATCCGGATGCGCATGCGTGAGGTGGCCTGACATGGATCTGAGTTCGATCAATCCTGTCCTTCTGGTGGCGTCGCTGATGGTGGCGGCAACGCCGATCCTGCTGGCCGCGATTGGCGAGCTGGTCGTGGAAAAATCCGGGGTTCTCAACCTTGGAGTCGAGGGCATGATGATCACCGGCGCGATCAGCGGGTTCGCCATCGCGGTCGAAACCGGCTCTCCGTTTCTGGGTTTCCTCGCCGCGGCGCTCGGTGGCGCCGTCCTGTCGCTGCTCTTCGCAGTGCTGACGCAGCTGGCGCTGGCCAACCAGGTCGCCTCCGGCCTTGCGCTGACCCTGTTCGGGCTCGGGCTGAGCGCCCTGATGGGGCAGCGTTACGTGGGAATCAAGCCGCCGCCGACGCCGGATCTGGATATCCCGATTCTGAGCGATATCCCCGTCATCGGGCCGATCCTCTTCGGCCATGATCCGGTGCTCTATCTCGGCATCGCGATCGTCGCCCTGGTCTGGGTCATGCTGAAATTCACCCGTGCCGGCCTGATCCTGCGCGCCGTGGGCGAAAGCCACGACGCGGCCCATGCGCTCGGCTACAAGGTGGTCCGCATCCGCATCCTCGCGATCCTGTTTGGCGGCGCCTGCGCGGGTCTGGGCGGCGCCTATATCAGCCTCGTCCGGGTGCCGCAGTGGACCGAAGGCATGACCGCCGGGGTCGGCTGGATCGCGCTCGCGCTCGTGGTCTTCGCAAGCTGGAAACCCTGGCGCGTCCTGCTCGGTGCCTATCTTTTCGGCGGCATCACCGTTTTACAGCTGAACCTGCAGGCGGCGGGCGTTGCCATCCCTGTCGAGTATCTGGCAATGTCGCCCTATATCGTCACGATCCTCGTGCTGGTGATCCTGTCCAGGGACAAGAGCAACGCGCCAGCCTCGCTGGGCCGAATTTTCCACGCCTCTCGATAAGAGGCCAATCAGAAGCAACCGGGAGACCCTGAATGAAACTGACTTCTCTACTTGCCGGCGCCGCGATGGCGTTGGGCCTGGCCACGATGGCCGTGGCCGAACCGACCAAGGTCGGCTTCGTCTATGTCGGCCCCGTCGGCGATGGCGGCTGGACCTATGAGCATGACAAGGGCCGGCTGGCGGTCGAGGCCGAGTTCGGCGACGCCGTTGAAACCGTCTTTGTCGAAAGCGTGCCCGAGGGCCCTGACTCCGAACGGGTGATGACACAGATGGCGCTGAACGGCGCCGATCTGATCTTCACCACCTCCTTCGGGTTCATGGATCCGACGATCAACGTGGCCAAGAAATTCCCCAACGTGAAATTCGAGCACGCCACCGGCTACAAGACCGCCGAGAACGTGTCGGTCTATTCCGCACGCTTCTACGAAGGCCGCGCGATCCAGGGCCATATCGCCGGCAAGATGACCAAGAGCAACATCATCGGCTATATCGGCTCCTACCCCATCCCCGAGGTGATCCGCGGCATCAACAGCGCCTTCATTCACGCCCGCAAGGCGAACCCCGACGTGCAGTTCAAGATCGTTTGGGCCTATACCTGGTTCGACCCCGCCAAGGAGGCCGACGCCGCCAAGGTTCTGATCGAGCAGGGCGCCGACGTGATACTGCAACACACCGATTCCACCGCACCGCAGGCCGCGGCCCAGGCCGCTGGCAACGTGATCACCTTCGGGCAGGCCTCGGACATGAGCGAGTATGCGCCCCTGCCGCGCGTGAGCTCGATCATCGACAACTGGGCGCCCTACTACATCGAACGCACGCGCGCTGTCATGGAGGGAACCTGGGAAACCAGCAACCGCTGGGACGGGATCGACAAGGGCATGGTCGGGATCGGCGAGATCTCCGACGCCGTTCCAGCCGAGGTCAAGGAAGAGGCGTTGGCGCTGAAGGACGCGATCGCATCGGGCGAATACCACCCGTTCACCGGCCCGCTGAACAAGCAGGACGGCAGCGCATGGCTGGCGGACGGCGAAACCGCCGATGACGGTACGTTGGCCGGTATGAATTTCTACGTCGAGGGCATCGAGGGCGAAATTCCCAACTGATCCGGGACAACCGCCTTTTCGACGAAACCGACAGAGACCCCGCCCCGGCGGGGTCTTTTCCGTTCGGATGCACGCGCTCTCCTCTTCCCCGGCTCGGGTTGGCGTGTCAGAGTGTTGCCATGACACAGATGACCACACCCGATGGAACCCCCGCCAGCCGCTTTGCCTTTGGCACCATGCAGTTCGGCGGCAACGCCGATGAAGCCGACAGCCGCGCGATGTTCGAGGCCTGCCGCGCACAGGGGATCAACCACTTTGACACCGCCTATGTCTATACCGACGGAGCCTCGGAAACCCTGCTCGGCCGGATGATCGCCGATACACGGGACTCGCTTCTGATCGCGACGAAATACGGCAGCGTCGGCGGCGCCGGCCGCACCAACATGGCCGAGCAGTTCGCCATGTCCTGCACGCGGCTGGGTCTTGACGGGGTCGACCTCCTGTACCTGCACATGTTCGATCCCGACACCGATCTGCACGAGACCATGGAAGGTTTCGCCGACCTGAAACAGGCCGGGCGCATCCGTTACGTCGGCCTGTCGAATTTCGCCGCCTGGCAGGTGATGAAGGCAGTGCGCATCGCCGCCGAGTTCGACCTGACGATCGACGTCCTGCAGCCGATGTACAACCTTGTGAAGCGCCAAGCCGAGGTCGAGATCCTGCCGATGTGCGCCGACCAGGGCATCACCGCGGTGCCCTATTCCCCCTTGGGTGGCGGGTTGCTGACGGGCAAGTACGCACGCGGAGACACCGGGCGGATCATGACCAACGAGATGTACAAGTCCCGCTACCGCGATGGCTGGATGCATGACAGCGCCACCGCGCTTGCGGGGCTCGCCGAGGAAGTCGGCACCGACCCGGCGACGCTCGCCGTGGCCTGGGTCGCGGCGCATCCGACCCGCCCGGTGCCGATCATCTCGGCGCGCAATGCCGAGCAGCTGAAACCGTCCCTCGATGCGCTCGACTTCGAGATGACGGACACCCTCTACGGCCGGATCTCGTCCCTGTCGCCGACGCCGCCCCCGGCGACGGATCGCAGCGAAACCGGCACATGACACGGCGCGCGCTGCCCGACACGGCCAACGTGGCCCACGCGTCGGACGGCGCGAAGCTCAACGCCCCGGCGGCCGAACGCAACCTCGCCCCGCTCTGCGATCTGCTGTCGCAATTCGCGCCGAAAACGGGAGCCGCGCTCGAGATCGCCAGCGGCACCGGGCAGCATGTCGTCGCCTTTGCCAAGCGGCTTCCCGGTCTCGATTGGCAACCGTCCGAGCCCGACGCAGCCCGCCGGGCCAGCATCGACGCCTATGCCGCCGAGTCCCAACTGGACAACCTGGCTCCTGCGTTCGAGCTGGATGCGGCGGCACCCGGCTGGGGTGCCCGTCACGCGGGACAGGCGCTGATCGTGGTGATCAACCTGCTGCACCTGATCTCGATGACCGAGACCGAAACCCTGATCGGCGAAGCCGCCCGGGCACTGACCCCATCCGGGCGCTTCGTGATCTACGGCCCGTTTCAACGCGGCGGCGAATTGACCAGCGACGGCGATGCCCGGTTCCATGCCAGCCTGATCGCGCAAGACCCCGAGATCGGGTACAAGGACGATTTCGACATTCTCGACCTGGCTCTGGCCGCGGGATTGACGGTCGTGGACGTGATCGAGATGCCCGCCAACAACCTCGCCCTGGTGCTGGAAAAGCCCGCGATCTGATCAGGATCAAGGCGGCGGCCCGGCGGATGGGATGAATTCACCTGCAAAGAACACGATATATGGTGAGGACCGATACCCATGACATGGCAAGACAAGCTGAACAGCACCCGGAGCGGACTGCGCAATCTGAACGGGGCGATTCCCGACACTGCCCGCGCCTTCGGCGGACTGGGCAAGGCCGTCAAGCAGGAGGGCGCGCTCGACTACAAGACCAAGGAGTTCGTCGCGCTCGGCATCTCGGTCGCCGACCGGTGCGAACCCTGCATCTCGTTGCACATCGAAGCGCTGATCAAGCTGGGCGCCACCCGTGAAGAGGTCGCCGAGGTGTTGGGCATGTGCATCCAGATGGGCGGCGGGCCTGCGATGATGTATGCCGCCAAGGCGCTCGAATGCTTCGATGAATTGAGCGCGGCATGAAACCGCTTCTGGCATGCCTGCCGATCGCGCTTGCCGCCGGCATGGCGCTGGCGCAAGCCGGTCAACCCGGGGGGCATTTCATCGAGAATTGGGATCTCGACGGCGATGGCTCGGTGTCGCCCGAAGAGGCCACCCAGAAACGGGCGGAACTCTTCACGATGTTCGACCAGGACGGCTCGGGCGGGCTTGATCCGGCCGAATACGACCTCTTCGATCAGACCCGGCAGGCCGACATGAAGGCCAATGCCGGTGGCCACGACAAGGGGCCGATGCGAATCGTGAATGACGGCTTGACCTTGCCCTTCAACGACACGAACGGCGATGGGACCGTCAGCCGCGACGAGTTCCTCGGCCGCAGTGGGGACTGGTTCGAAATGATCGACCGGACCGGCGATGGGGTTGTCGACAGCGCGGACTTCACCCGCCCGGGCGGCTGATCCGCCCGCTCGGCGGCATTTCGCGAAGGGTATCCGCCCCAATGCTGGCGGCCAGGCGGCGCGCTGCCGCGCGGTGTTCCTCCGCTCAAACCGTTTCGCCGCTCCGAGGAAGGAGGCAGGTCGCAATTTGCCCGCGCGCTTGGTACGGTCGATACGGTCGCCCCCAAGGACCGGCAGATCCGGAACCTACGCCCTGACGGATTCACGCCCCATCAGGCTGTCGATCAGAAGGCTCAGCAATTCTCCCCGATTGTGGGTGCCCGACTTGCGGTAGATCGCGTTCAGATGCGACTTGACAGTGCCTTCCGCGCTGCCTCGCAGCGCGGCGATCTCGGCGATTCCCATCCCCTTGACCAGGAAGGTCGCCACGTCCCGCTCGGACGGGGTCAGACCCCACGTGTCGAAATGCGCCTCGATCACGTCATGCAGGGCCGAAGTGGCGACCGACACGCTATGCTCCAGGTGGGCCTTGCGCCGCAGCAGCGCCTGCACGAAGCGGATCTCGAACAGGATCGCGGCGACCAGCGACAGGGTGGCGATGCCCTCGATGTACAGGTGCCAGCGCGTCGTCGTCATGTCGGCGGTCTCGCTGAAGTCCGCGATGATGTCCGCAGCGAAGAACCCGGCGCAAAGCACCTGGATCACCACCAGGAGGATCAGTCCCTGCGGGGCGCGGGAGGGGCTCGCCTGTGTCACACTCCGCTCTTCTCTTCGGGTCGCATCTCCTTGTAACCCGTCACCATCGCGCGGGGAAGGTTGACGCCCAGCCTGCGACTTTCCACCACGACGGCAGCAACATGGAGCAGCACCGAGATCTCGGCCCATGCCACGGCGAATTCGTGCAGTTCCTCGGGCCATTCGACACCCCAGAACCGGTCGGTCGTCATCAGGTGACCGGACAGACCGATCACGATCAGCGCCAGCAACAGGTTGTAGATCATCAAGGCGCCCAGCGGAGAATGCCCGACCTCGGCATGCCTGCGTCCTGTGGCGATCTCGATCACCTGGCGTCGCGCGCCGCCCAGGCTGGGCGGAAAGTCCGCGAACCGTGCATGGCGGCTGCCCACGACGCCCCAAAGCAGACGCAGGGCGACCAGCGCCAACACCCCGTAGCCGATCCAGACATGAAGCTTGCTGTCATCATCCACGACCAGCGCATTGGCCGCGAACAGGATCACGAGAGACCAGTGAAAGATCCGGACGACCGGATCCCAAACCTTGATGCGCTCCATCGGAAAACTCCTTTCCGAGCTGGGGCCGGCGAACCCGCCGGCCCGGTGCAGTAGGATCAGTCGTCCTCTTTGGTTTTGACGATCTCCATCTTCTCGTTCAGATAGACTTCATAGCGTTTGCCGTCCTTGCGGGCATAGGCTTCGTAAAGACCGTCATCGGTCTTGATCTTGCCGACCTCGTAGCCCTGCCCGGTCAACATTGTCGAGATTTGCGTGCGGACCTCGTCGGTCAACTTGACGCCGCTTTCGGACGCCAGCGCGCTTCCGGCCGCCAGGGTCAGAACACTGCCCAGAAGCATTGCTTTCAGTTTCGTCATGGGTCTTCCTTTCCATCTGTTATGCCCGCAAGATCTGCGCGGCGTGGTGGTCAGGATGTCGGGCGGATAGCCACGCGACACCATCCCCCGACAGGTGGAGATCGCCAACCTGCGCCCCCTGTTCATCGTTCTGCAACCGTGGTTCAGGCTCCAAACGGTGCGAGGCCCCCAAAACAGGTCATCCACCGTTGCTCGGGCCGTACCGGCTGAGACCAAGCCAGAAAAAGCGTCGAACGACACCACAGATGTCTTGTTGTCCCGACGGTCTCAAAACAGAAAACCCTGAGAGGGGGCTCCGCCCCCGCCGCCCTGCAGGCGACTCCCCCGGAGTATTTTTGCAAAGATGAAGGGCGCTAAAGTCTTTGGTTCTTCAGCTTCGTTCAAATACTCCGGGGTTTGGGGCAGAGCCCCAAGACATGCTCGCTGCCACGAGATTGGAGTGGCGTTCGGGGAAAGCCGTGCCTTCCGGATGGCCTAGCCCTTGCCCTTCCAGGGCACCAGGATGCGTTCCGCCCAGCGCATCAGCATGTCGATCCCGAACCCGATGATCCCGATCAGGATGATGCCCATGATCACGATATCCGTGTTCTGGAACTTCGAGGCGACCATGATCATCATACCCGCGCCTTTTTCGGCCGCGACCAGTTCGGCGGCAACGACGGTGCCCCAGCAGACGCCCATCGCCACCCGCGCACCGGTGAAGATTTCGGGCAGGCTGTTGGGTATGATGACATGACGCATGATCTGTGGCTTGCTGGCGCCCAGCGAATAGGCCGCGTGAACCTTTGATATCTTCACGCCGGACACGCCCGAGCGCGCCGCGATCGCCATGATCCAGAGCGCTGCGAGGAACAGCAGGATGATCTTGCCGGTCTCGCCGATACCCGCCCAGATGATCACCAGCGGGATCAGCGCCAGCGGCGGCACCGGGCGCATGAATTCGACGATCGGGTCGAACCAGCCGCGGAACCAGTCGCTCAACCCCATGGCGTAGCCCAGCGGGATTCCGACCAACGCGCCGAAGAAGAAGCCGACCACCACCCGGAACAGCGAATACCCCAAATGTTCCCAGAGGGTTGATCCGCGAAAGCCCTCCCGCGCGATCTCGACCACCCGGGCGGCGACCGCCTCGGGGGCGGGCAGCCAGATCGGCTCCATCTGCCAGCCCTTCGCCGGTTCGAAGTTCAGCGTGCCCTTCGGGCTCATCCCGACGCGGCCGAACTCGGTTTCGACACTGCCGCCAGGCGCGATCGGCTTCCCGTTCACGGCGACCACCTCGGCGCCCTCGTCGCGCCCGATGTCGTCGTTGCGGTCGACCCGGATCAAGCCGCTGCGCCAGGTGCCGATGGTCGCGGAATCGTTCTTGGCCCAACCGTCGCCGGGATCGACCTCGGGTTCGGTGACCTCCTCATCCACCGGGTGCACCAGCACCGTCACAGTCGCCGTGTCGCGCTGCCCGTCCGGGGTCTGCGCCGTGTATTCGAACGTCGCCGTTCCTTCGAACGGCCCCGGCATGTGCAGGAACTTCGGCAGCAGGGAGGAGCCGGTGAACATGCCCCAGAGCAGGAACAGCGTCAGGATCGAGATCACCGAGGCGGTCCGGTTCGGCCTGACCGCGCTCTCGTCGCCGAAGGTGACCGTCTTCAGCGAGGTGTAATCGTTGCGCGCCGCGTGGTGGATCACCTTGGTGAACAGGTAGTAGGACAGTACGAAGATCGCGACGTAGATCAGCAGGGGGATCATGCGCCCGCTCCTTCGGTGCGGCCCATGATCTCTTCCTCCATGTCCCAGATCATCGCCAGGATTTCCTCCCGCGTCTTCGCATAGTCCGGATGCTTCTTCACCTCCCGCAGGTCCTGCCCGACGCCGAGATCGGCAAAGGGCAGCCGGTATTCCCTGTGGATGCGCCCCGGTCGCGGGGCCATCACCAACAGGCGCTCGCCCAGCAGCAGCGCCTCCTCGACCGAGTGGGTGATCAGGATGATCGTCTTCCCGGTCTCTTTCCAGAGCTTCAGCACGAGACTCTGCATCTTCTCCCGCGTCAGCGCGTCCAGCGCGCCCAGCGGTTCGTCCATCAGGATCACGTCCGGATCATTGGCCAGACAGCGCGCCAGCGCGACCCGCTGCTGCATCCCGCCCGACAGCTCGTACACCGCCTTCTCCTTGAAATCCTGCAAGCCGACCACGTCCAGCAGGTGATCGACCGTTTCGGCCATGTCCATTTTCGGCATCCCTTTCATCCGGGGGCCGAACCCGACATTCTCGCGCACGCTCATCCATTCGAACAAGGCACCCTGCTGGAACACCATCCCGCGTTCCGCATCCGGGCCCTGCACCGTGTGCCCATTCATCACGATCTGCCCCTCGGTCGGGGCCAGAAACCCTGCAACGATGTTCAGAAGCGTGGTCTTGCCGCAGCCCGACGGGCCCAGCACCGACATCAGTTCACCTTCCTTCAGGTGTAACGTTACGTCCTTCAGCGCCTGAACCGACCCGCCGCCCGGCAGATCGAAACGCATGGAAATCTTCTCGATGGCGAGACCGGACATGGCTGTCTCCACGGTCACGGTGCGGCCGGCGCTCAAGGCGCCGGCCTCACCCGTTTCGGGAAAACCCACCGCCTGCGCGGCGGGCGCGGCTCACATGCCGCTGGCGGCGGCGAGAGGGCCGGTGTTCACGGCGTTCTCATAGCTGTCCAGCGCCGCGTCGATGCTGCCGGCGGCGACGAACACGTCGGCCACGCCTTTCATGAAGCCCTGCGAGCCGCCGCCCAGCCACTTGGCCGAAAGCTGCTCCTCGACGCTCGGAAAGACGAAGGTGGCGATGGTCTCGGCGGTCGCGTCCTCGTCCATGCCGGCGTCCTTGGCGATCACCGGCAGCATCTCAGCGGTGTGCTCGCCTGAATTCCACATCGCGTTGGCATCCGCCGTCACCTTGAGGAACTTAGCGACCAGGTCGGAATTCTCGGCCACGAAGGATGCGGGCGCGCTGGTCACGTCGAAGACCAGGATGCCCAGTTCTTCCTTTTCCGCGCCGGTCAGCAGCACGTTGCCATGCTCCTTCATGCGCCGCAATGCGCCGCCCCAGCCGCAGGCCATGTCGACGCTGCCCTGCGCCAGCGCGGCCGCCCCTTCCGCCGGGGCCATGTCGACCACCTCGAGACTATCGAGCGAGACGCCGAAATGGTCCATCTGCTTGAGGAAGCCGTAATGCGCCGCGGTGCCCAGCGGCACGGCGACCTTCTTGCCGGTCAGTTCACCGGCGCTGTTCTTGTCGATCTCGAGGTTACTGTTCACCACGCAGTTGTCGTTGTCGGAATAGCTTACCGCCACGTCCAGGACCTGCAGGTCCTGGCCGGCGCTGGTGGCCACGACGAAGGGCGGTACGCCCTGGCTCACGCTCATCTGCACGTCACCCGAGGCCATCGCGGCACTCATCGCCGTGCCGGTGTCAAAGCTGACCCAGTTCACGGTGACGCCCATTTCCTCGTCATAGGTGCCCATCACCTTGGCGTATTCGAACGGCATCGGCCATTCGAGGAAATAGCCCACCGTGATCTCGTCCATCGCCAGTGCAGCCCCTGCGGAGGTCATCATCGCCACGCCGGCCACGGCACCCATAAGCCTGGATTTCAGTGTCATTCATCGTCTCCCTGTTGATCCGCCTTTCTGGCGGACATCTGGTTTTCGGGCGGTCGTCCGCCTCTGCGTGTTCGTTGGCGTCCCGGGTCTTTCCCGGTGCGCCCGCCCTTATCCCAGACCAATTCCCCCTCCCGATCAATGTTTTTTCGGGTGCTGGCCCGCGATTGCAGGATGCGTGTGGCGGGTTCCGTGTGGCCTTGGCTGGAAAATGTCCATAAATTTCGGCATACTGCCGGTCAGGGTCCGGGTCGCCGTGCTGGATAGCCCCGCTTTCTGGACTCAATGCTGCGGCAATTCTGGCCCTACGTCACGCCCGGTTTTGACGCGCATGGTTTTCTGCAATGATCCCGGCGCATCACGCCGGCGAAAACCCTGCGCGACACCCTTATTCCGAAAGGACATGTCATGGACGGCACGTTCAATGAAAACGACATCTCTCACGTGGTCGAGGCCGACAAGGCCCATATCTGGCACCACCTGAGCCAGCACAAGCCCTACGAGACCACCGATCCCCGCATCATCGTCGAAGGCAAGGGGATGAAGGTCTGGGACCAGAAGGGCAAGGAGCACCTCGATGCCGTCTCGGGCGGGGTCTGGACCGTCAATGTCGGCTATGGCCGCGAGAGCATCGCCAACGCCGTGCGCGACCAGCTGATCAAGCTGAACTATTTCGCCGGGTCCGCAGGCTCGATCCCCGGCGCCAATTTCGCGCAGAAACTGATCGACAAGATGCCGGGTATGAGCCGGGTCTATTACTGCAACTCGGGGTCCGAGGCGAACGAGAAGGCGTTCAAGATGGTCCGCCAGATCGCCCACGCGAAATACGGCGGCAAGAAGCACAAGATCCTCTATCGCGACCGCGACTATCACGGTACCACCATCGGCTGCCTGTCGGCGGGCGGCCAGGACGAGCGTAACGCGCAATACGGGCCCTTCGCGCCGGGCTTCGTGCGCGTGCCCCATTGCCTTGAATACCGCGCCTTCGAGCAGGAAGGCGCGCCGGTCGAGAACTACGGCCTCTGGGCCGCCGACCAGATCGAGGCGGCGATCCTGCGCGAAGGCCCCGACACGGTGGGCAGCCTCTGCCTCGAACCCGTGACCGCCGGCGGCGGCGTCATCACCCCACCCGACGGCTACTGGGAACGGGTCGCCGAGATCTGCAAGCAATACGACGTGCTCCTGCATATCGACGAAGTCGTCTGCGGCGTCGGGCGCACCGGCACCTGGTTCGGCTATCAGCACTACGGCATCCAGCCCGACATGGTGACCATGGCCAAGGGCGTCGCCTCGGGCTATGCGGCGATCGCCTGCCTCGTGACCAACGAAGGCATGTTCGACAAGTTCAAGGACAACCCGGACGATCCGCTGAACTACTTCCGCGACATTTCCACCTTCGGGGGCTGCACGGCAGGCCCCGCCGCGGCGCTGGAGAACCTCCGCATCATCGAAGACGAGAACCTGCTCGAGAACACCACACGGATGGGCGACTACATGCTCGACCAACTGGGCGCGCTGATGGACAAGCACAGCGTCATCGGACAGGTGCGCGGCAAGGGCCTGTTCCTTGGCGCCGAATTGGTTTCCGACCGCGACAGCCGCGCGCCGGTGCCCGAAAAGCAAGCGCAGGCCGTGGTCGCCGACTGCATGGCGCAGGGCGTTATCATCGGCGTCACCAACCGCTCGCTGCCGGGCAAGAACAACACGCTGTGTTTCTCGCCCGCGCTGATCGCCACCAAGGACGACATCGACCATATCCTCCACGCGGTCGATGGCGCGCTCGGCCGTGTGTTCGGATAAGATCCTCGAAAACGAATTCGGCCAGCCCATCGGCTGGCCGGTTCGGATCGACCTGCCCCGCCCGCGCCCGGACCACCGCCGCCTTCAGGGCCATTGGGGCTATCTCGAACCGCTCACGCCCGATCATGCGCCGGCGCTGTTTCAGGCCTTCCTGCCCAACCCGGCGGGCTTCACCTACATGCCGAACGGCCCCTATACGGAGCCGGCAGAGTTCCAGCGCTTCATCGACGCCTCGGCCCAAAGCCGCGACCCGCTTTTCTACGCCATCTGCACCCCCGACGGCACGCCCCTGGGCCATGCCACATTCCTGCGCATCGACCCGGCGCAGGGTGTGATCGAGGTCGGGTTCATCCACTATGGCCCCGCCCTGCAACGCACCGCGCTCGCCACCGAGACGATGTACCTGATGATGGCGCATGTGTTCGACGACCTGGGCTATCGCCGCTACGAATGGAAATGCGACGCGCTCAACGCGCCTTCCCGCCGCGCCGCGAAACGGCTGGGCTTCACCTTCGAAGGCATCTTCCGCCAGGCGACCACCTACAAGGGCCGCAACCGCGACACCGCGTGGTTCTCGATCCTCGACCGCGAATGGCCCGCCGCCAAGGCCGAATTCACCCGCTGGCTCGCGCCAAGCAATTTCGATGCTGACGGCAGCCAACTCAGCCCGCTCGCCATCGCCGCCGCCTCGTAAGCCGCCTAGAGTTCCTTGACGAAATAATGCAGATGCGGCCGCAGCATCGGCTGGTCCAGATAGGTGGTCGTTTCGATCGGTCCATCGACCTCGGAGAACCCCAGCTTGGGATAGAGTCCGCGCATCTCGACATTCGGCGTCAGCGTGTCCGCGACCAGCCGCGTCAGCCCCATGTCCCGCGCCGCCGCCTCGCGCGCCTCGATCAGTGCACGGCCCGCGCCGGTGCCGCGCGCCGCTTCGGTCACGAAGACCCGCTTCAACTCCCCTGTCTCCGGATCCAGCCGTTTCAGCATCCACTTAGTGGTCGTTCTCGCGAACAGCCAACATTTGCTATGCTTACCACACGGCAAACATTTCCAGTTTTCTGCGCAGTTGCTCCCATCTTTCTCTATATGGCAGCTTCTCATTTTCTTCTTGATGGCGCGATCACACCGCGATCAGTCGGAATGGCTCCCGATCTCAAGCAGACAGTCCAGCAGCATTTGTTGAACATCTTGCGGCAATTGCGATAGTTCTCCTGCCATCATGAAGTTGAAATCGATCCTATGATTTCGATGAAGATACACCAACACCGATCTGCTAGGAAACGAACGCCCGCTCTCCGCATTTGAAATTGCCGCTTTTTTGATCCCCACTAGTTCGCCAAGTTCACTTTGCGTCATACCAATCGCCTTACGAGCTGCCACCAGCCGGATCGCCGAAGCCTCACGCCCTGTGTCCCGCGTCATCGCCAAGGTTTCTTTCTCTTCTTTTTTCACTCCGACACCTTAAATCTGCTTTGGTTTGTTGTAGTGAGGCTACTTGAGCCAGTAGGTATTCCAAGCGCAGAAACGTTCGTATTCCCAGAAACTATGGCGAAAGCAGATGCTCCCGGTCCTATCCAAACTTCTCGGCCCGGACCGCGCGGTAACGGTCTATGTGTTCCTGCAACGCTGGGGCGTCGGGCTGGGGCTCGGCCTCGCCTTCGTCGTCGGCATGGGCCTGTTCCTCACCTTCTCCGCACCGTCCCGGCTCGACCATGTCGCCCATGTCACCGCAGAGGTCCTGTCCACCGCGCCGATCAACGGCGACGCGCGCAACGGGCTGCTGGTCGACGTGCGGCTGCCCGAGGGAGACGTGCTCAACCTGACCGAAACCGAGGGGCTGATCGACCTCGCGCCCGGCCAGCCGGCCTGCGTCGAACTCCGGCGGCACACGGTTACGGGACAGGATCACTACCGCCTGCGCCTCGCTCACCGCTGCACCGACTGAACGGGCTGTCCTTTCCGCGCGTCCGCGGCTAGCCTGAGCCGACAGAGGGAGGATCGATCCATGAGCATGACCGGAGGCTGCTATTGCGGCACCATCAGGTACGAGGCCACCGGCGCGCCGGTGATGAAATCGCAATGCCATTGCCGGGAATGCCAGTACATCTCGGGCGGCGGGCCGAATTACTTCATGATCCTGCCGCAGGAGGGGTTCAGCTACACCGCCGGCACGCCGAACAGCTTCACCCGCCCCGATCTCGACGCGCCGGTGACGCGCGAATTCTGCCCGAATTGCGGCACCCATATCCTGACAAGGCGTCCGGGGCTCGACATGGTGATCCTCAAGGTCGGAACGCTGGACAATCCCGCCGACTACGGCGGCCCGGACTCGGCGATCCATACGCTCGACATGCAGCCGTTCCACGTCATCCCCGACGGCCTGCCGAGCTTCGAGAAACGGCCCCCGCGCCGCTAAGTCCAGATTGCAAGCGAGATAAGGCCAGCGTATCCTGCGCCATGGCCATATCCGTCGACACCTTCTTTCTCAACCCCGACGCGCAGGGCACGCTTCAGGCGCAGATCCAGCAGATGATCGCCGAGGGCATCCTGTCGGGCCGCTTCCACCGGGGCGAGAAACTGCCCTCCTCGCGCAAGCTGGCCAGCCATCTCGGCGTCAGCCGCATCACCGTGACGCTGGCCTATACCGAGCTTCTGGCCAACGACTACCTCACCTCGCGCGGGCGGTCGGGCTATTTCGTCTCCGACAACGCCCCGGTGCCGCCCAGCTATGCCCCGGCCGGGCGCGGCACGGACCGGGTCGACTGGCCGCGCGCCATCAGCAAGCGATTCACCGGCGGCGACACGCCCGAAAAGCCGCGCGACTGGCACCGCTACCGCCATCCGTTCATCTACGGCCAGGCCGACCCCACGCTGTTTGACCACGCCAACTGGCGGCTCTGCGCCCTGCGCGCGCTGGGGCAGAAGGAATTCGCCTCGCTCACCGCCGACTACTACGACCAGGACGACCCGCTGCTGATCGAGTTCATCGCCCGCCACACCCTGCCCCGGCGCGGCATCACCGCACGACCCGAGGAAATCCTGATCACCATGGGCGCGCAGAACGCGCTGTGGCTGGCGGCGCAGATCCTGCTCGACCCGGGCCGCACCGCTGCCATCGAGGACCCCTGTTACCACGCCCTGCGCGACGTGCTGGTGCAGTCGGGGTGCCGCCTCGCGCCGATCCGGGTGGATGCGGACGGGCTGCCCCCCGACGCGCTGCCGGGCAAAACCGATGTCATCTTCACCACCCCCAGTCACCAGGCCCCGACCACGGCGACCATGCCGCTGGCGCGCCGCCGCGCGCTGCTGGACCGGGCGCAGGCGCTCGACGCGCTGATCGTCGAGGACGACTACGAGTTCGAGCTCTCCTTCCTCGCCGCGCCCTCGCCCGCGCTCAAGTCGCTCGATCGCGACGGACGGGTGATCTATGTCGGAAGCTTTTCCAAGTCGCTGTTCCCGGGCCTGCGGCTGGGCTACATGGTCGGCTCCGAACCCTTCATCCGCGAAGCGCGCGCCCTGCGCGCCAGCGTGCTGCGCCACCCGCCGGGACATATCCAGCGCACCGCCGCCTATTTCCTGTCGCTCGGCCATTACGACGCCCAGATCCGGCGCATGTCCCGCGCGCTGCACGACCGGCGCGCCGCGCTCGAAGCCGCCGTGGCGCAAAACGGGCTGACCATCGCCGGGCGCGGTGTCTATGGCGGTTCTTCGGTCTGGATGCGCGCGCCCGAAGGCACCGACACCGCCGCGCTGGCCGACAGCCTGCGCGGCGAAGGCGTGCTGATCGAACCCGGCGCGCCCTTCTTCGCCGGCCCCGCCCGCCCGACGGAGTTCTACCGCCTCGGCTATTCCTCGATCCCCAGCCCGCGCATCGCCGAGGGAATCGCCCGCATCGCTGCCCGCATCTCCGACCCCGCACCGCAGGAGGGCTGAGCACCGCGCCGACCGCCCGAACGCGACCGGCCCGGCATTTACCGCAAGTGCACTCCCCGCATTTACTTTTCGTTAACCTGTCGGTATCGTTGCTCCACTTCTAACCAGTACAACAGGAAATTTTATGAAACTCAGACTCGTCACAGCGGCCATCGCCGCTTCCATCGCTTTCGCCGGCGCAGCCGGAGCCGCCACGTTGAACGGTTTGTTCAGCGTACAGGTCGCCCAGATCACCGGCGCGAATTCAAGCCAGTCGGAAGCGACGGCAGCCAATTTCGGCGCCGCGCTGGCCGGCGGTGTTTCCGACGTCTTCACCTATAACGGTGACCTCAGCTTCGCCACGTCCAACTCCAACGACAGCACCACGATCGCATCCTGGCTTGCGACAGGCACTCCCGGCGGGGTGTCCGGTCTTGATTCGACTATCGGTGCCCTGCAGTTGAGCAAGCCCAACATCAACTCGAACCCCGGAAGCGCGACGACCACGTTCTTCCTGTTCAAGCTCGCGCCCCTCAACGCTGCGGATTTCTCGATCACCCATGACGACGGCATTGCGCTGTTCGACGACGGTACGCGCATCGGCGGCTTCAACGGCCCCAACGGTCAGCGCACCACCGCCGTCAACGGGTTCGACGGCGGCCAGTTCGACCTGCTCTACGTCGCGACCAACGGCGATCCGTCGATCCTCAAGGTCGACATGACCCCGGTTCCGGTTCCCGCCTCGCTGCCGCTGCTTCTGGCAGGTCTCGGCGGCTTCGCTTTCCTGCGCCGGCGCGCCCGCGCCTGACACGGCCCGACAGCGACCAAACGGACAGAGCCGCCTCAGGGCGGCTTTTTTCATGTCGGGCCATGTCCGGACGCGACCAGCCGCGCGTCTGGACCTAAGCGGGCTGCGCGTCTGGCCCTAACCGCCCCCCCGGCCGATCCCTTACATTACGGCCAGCAAAATCGGCGACCTCGGCCGATTTTTTCGTGTTTCCAGGGAGACTGCACCATGAAGATGACGACCGAAGAAGCGTTTGTGAAGGTTCTCCAGCGCCACGGCATCCAGCATGCCTTTGGCATCATCGGTTCGGCCATGATGCCGATTTCCGACCTGTTTCCCAAGGCCGGAATCACCTTCTGGGACTGCGCCCACGAAGGCAGCGCCGGGATGATGAGCGACGGCTATACCCGCGCCACCGGCAAGATGAGCATGATGATCGCCCAGAACGGCCCCGGCATCACCAATTTCGTCACTGCCGTGAAGACCGCCTACTGGAACCACACGCCGCTGCTGCTGGTCACGCCGCAGGCCGCCAACAAGACCATCGGCCAGGGCGGGTTCCAGGAAGTCGAGCAGATGAAGCTGTTCGAGGACATGGTCGCCTACCAGGAAGAGGTCCGTGACCCCTCCCGCGTGGCCGAGGTGCTGACCCGCGTGATCGCCCAGGCCAAGCGCCTGTCCGGCCCCGCCCAGATCAACATCCCGCGTGATTTCTGGACCCAGGTGGTCGACATCGCGATCCCCGACCCGATCGAATTCGAAGTCAGCCCCGGCGGCGAGAACTCGGTCGCCGAGGCGGCCCGCCTGATGTCCGAGGCAAAGGCCCCGGTCATCCTGAACGGTGCCGGCGTGGTGCTGTCCAAGGGCGGCATCGAAGCCTCGAGGGCGCTGGCCGAACGGCTCGATGCGCCGGTCTGCGTCGGCTATCAGCACAACGACGCCTTCCCCGGCAGCCATCCGCTGTTTGCAGGCCCGCTGGGCTACAACGGGTCCAAGGCCGCGATGGAGCTGATCAAGGACGCGGACGTGGTGCTCTGCCTCGGCACCCGTCTGAATCCGTTCTCGACCCTGCCGGGCTATGGCATGGAATACTGGCCCGCCGATGCCAAGATCATCCAGGTCGACATCAACCCCGACCGGATCGGCCTGACCAAGAAGGTCAGTGTCGGCATCGTCGGCGACGCCGCCAAGGTGGCGCGCGGCATCCTTTCGCAACTGTCGGACACGGCGGGCGACGCCGGCCGGGCCGACCGCAAGGCGAAGATCGCCGAAACCAAGAGCCGCTGGGCGCAGCAGCTCTCCAGCATGGACCACGAGGACGACGATCCCGGCACCACCTGGAACCAGCGCGCCCGCGCCGACAAGCCCGACTGGATGAGCCCCCGCATGGCCTGGCGCGCGATCCAGTCCGCCCTGCCGCGCGAAGCGATCATCAGCAGCGACATCGGCAACAACTGCGCCATCGGCAACGCCTACCCGTCTTTTGACGACGGGCGCAAATACCTCGCCCCGGGTCTCTTCGGCCCCTGCGGCTATGGCCTGCCCGCCATCGTCGGCGCCAAGATCGGCTGCCCGGACGTGCCGGTGGTCGGTTTCGCGGGCGACGGCGCCTTCGGCATCGCGGTCAACGAACTCACCGCCATCGGGCGCGGCGAGTGGCCCGCGATCACCCAGATCGTGTTCCGCAACTACCAGTGGGGCGCGGAAAAGCGCAATTCGACCCTCTGGTTCGACGACAATTTCGTCGGAACCGAGCTTGACGACGACGTGTCCTATGCCGGTATCGCCAAGGCCTGCGGGCTCAAGGGGGTCGTCGCGCGCACCATGGACGAATTGACCGAGGCCCTGAACACCGCGATCAAGGACCAGATGGAAAACGGTGTCACCACGCTTATCGAGGCGATGATCAACCAGGAACTCGGCGAACCCTTCCGCCGGGACGCGATGAAGAAACCCGTCGCCGTGGCGGGCATCGACGCCGCCGACATGCGCCCCCAGACGGTGTGAGGCACGTCGCCCAAGCAGACGTGATCCGCCGCCCGGCGGGTCACCCCATCGCCACGGCCACCGCCGTGGCGGCCACGATGTCCTCGACCGTGGCGCCCCGGCTCAGGTCGCAGACCGGCCGCGCGAACCCTTGCAGGATCGGGCCGAGCGCCTGCGCCCCCGCCAGTTCCTGGCACAGCTTGTACGCGATGTTGCCTGCGTCCAGCGACGGGAACACCAGCACGTTGGCATCGCCCGCGCCCAACCCCTTCTTGGCCGCCACGGTCGCGTTCAGCGCCGCATCCGCCTGCACCGGCCCGATGAACCCGGTCGCCTCCGCCGCCGCTCGCACCACGTCGACGCTGTCCCCCGCGCCCGACGCCCCGGTCGAAAACGACAGCAGCGCCACCCGTGCCTCGCCCAGCAGCGCCGCGCCCGATGCGGCCGAAGCGCGCGCGATCGCCGCCAACGCCTCGGCATCCGGCGCGACCGTGACCGCGCAATCGGCGAAGATCATCGCCCGCCCGTCGGGAAACAGCATCAGGAAGAAGGACGACGGCACGGTCACCCCCTCGGCCAGTCCGATCGCCATGCCCGCCGCCTCGATCACCCGCCGCGTCGGGCTGTCGGCCCCGGCGACCATCGCATCGGCCTCGCCCGCCGCCACCATCGCCGCGGCGCGGTACAGCGGTTTCGCCAGCAGCCGCCGCGCGAGGCTTTCCTTCAGACCCCGGGCCTGCACCAGCGCGGCCACCTGCGCGTCCGACACCTCGGCCAGCCCGACCGGGTCGCACAGCCCCTCAGCGCGCATCCGCGCCACTGCCTCGGCCACCCGCGTCTCCCCGATCTCGGGGAACACCACCCGCGCGGCCTTCGCCCGCGCGCGCTCGATCACATTCTCAAGAACCTGCATATCCGCCTCCCTGCACCATCCCCGAAGGAGCCTCACATGAGCGACCCCGTCAAGATCAACCGCGGCCTCAAGGGCGTCTACTTCGAACGGTCCGGCGTCAGCGACATCGACGGCGCAGCGGGCGAACTGTCCTATCGCGGCTACTCGATCCACGATCTCGCCACACAATCCACCTTCGAGGAAGTCTGCTACCTGCTGATCTTCGGAGAGCTGCCGACCGCCGACCAGCTGTCCGCCTTCGACGCCCGCCTCAAGGCCGCCCGCACCCTGCCGGATGGCATCCACGACATCATCCGCGCCTGCCAGCACGGCCACCCGATGGACGTGTTGCGCACCGCCGTCTCGGCCCTGGCCGCCCTTGAACCGCAAAGCCAGGAGGTCAGCGAAGAGGCGTTCATCGACAACGGCATCCGCCTGACCAGCCAGGTGCCGATGATCATCGCCGCGCACGAGGCGATCCGCAACGGACGCAACCCGGTGCCCGCGGACCCGACCCTGTCCCACGCCGCCAACTGGCTCTGGATGCTGAAGGGAGAGCGGCCCAGCGACGAGGCCGCCCGCCTCGCAGATGTCGATTTCATCCTGCACGCCGAACACGGCAGCAACGCCAGCAGCTTCGCCGCCCGCGTCACCATCGGGACCGAGGCCAACCTGCACGGCGCCATCGTCACCGCGCTCTCGACCCTCGCCGGTCCCGCCCATGGCGGCGCCGCCGAGGACGTGATGAAAATGGTCGCCGAGATCGGCACACCCGAAAATGCCGCCGCCTACGTCAAGGCCAAGCGCGCCGCGCGCGAGGCGGTCACCGGCTTCGGCCACCGCGTCTATCGCAAGGAAGACCCCCGCGCGCGCCACATGCGCGACGGCGTGCGGCAGCTGGGCGAGGAAATGGGCGCGCCCGAATGGTACGAAATCCTGCAAGCCGTGGTCGAGGCGATGAAACCCTATGCCCGCCACGGCCTGAACGTGAACGTCGATTTCTATTCCGGCGTGATCTACCAGCTGCACGGCATCCCGATGGACCTTTACGTGCCGATCTTCGCCATCGGACGGATGCCCGGCTGGGTGATCCAGTGCGTCGAACAGCTGCGCGGCAACATCCTGATTCGTCCGCTGACGCTCTATAACGGTCCCGACCCGCGCGCCTATGTGCCTGTCGAGCAGAGGTGAGCGACCTTCTCGCCCTGCCACCCGGGCTGGCCGCCTTCGCGGTGCTGGCCTGCTTTCTCGCGGGGGCGGTGCGCGGCTTCGCGGGCTTCGGCCTGTCGGCGCTGGCCATGGCGATGCTGGCCGCCTTCGTCCCGCCGATCCAGCTGATCCCGTCCTTCTGGTTCCTCGAAATGGCCGCCTCTCTGGTCCTGATGCGGGGCGGCTGGGCCGATGCCGACCGGCGCACCGCGTTGACGCTGATGATCGGCGCCGGGCTCGGCCTGCCGCTCGGCCTCGCCGTGTCGCTCTCGCTCGACCCGGTCGTGTCCAAGACGGCGGCACTGGTGCTGTTGATCGTGCTGGCGCTGATGCAGGTGTCGCGTCTGCGCCTGCCGGCGCTGGCGACCCGGACCGGCACCGCCGCCACCGGGCTGTCCGCCGGGATCATCACCGGCATCGCGGGCGCCGGCGGCATGCTGATCGCGCTCTACGCGCTGGCGCGCGACATCCCGGCGCGGCGGATGCGCGGCACGCTCAACATCTACCTGCTGGGCGGCGGCGTGCTCGGACTGCTGGTTCACCTGCTCGTCGGCACGATGACCTCCGAGGCCGCAACGCGCGGGCTCGTGCTGGTCGCGCCGACACTGGCCGGAGTCTTCGTCGGCAAGGCGCTGTTCACGCCCCGGTGGGAGCGCTGGTACCGCCCCGCCTGCCTGCTGCTCCTGATCGGTCTCGCCACCTCGGGCCTGCTGCGCCTGGCGCTCGCGGGATGAGGCCGCGCGTTCCACCGCCCGGCGCCAGCGTGGAACCGCGTTCCAACTCGCGCCCGATCGCCAGAAAAGGGTTGCCCCTGCGCCCGATTTGCCGGACCGTTCGCCCCGAGGGAGGCCTTCGATGACCCATCAGCAACCACAGCTCGACCTGTCGCCCAAGGTGTCGGACGAGGTGCGCAAGACCACCTGCTACATGTGCGCCTGCCGCTGCGGCATCAACGTGCACATGAAAGACGGCAAGGTGGCCTATATCGAAGGCAACCGCGATCACCCGGTCAACAGGGGCGTGCTCTGCGCCAAGGGCAGTGCCGGCATCATGCAGCACAACGCGCCGTCCCGCCTGCGCGCCCCGCTCAAACGCGTCGGTCCGCGCGGCTCGGGCGAGTTCGAGGAGATCACCTGGGACGAAGCCTTGCAGATCGCGACCGACTGGCTCGCCCCGATCCGCGCCGAGAACCCCGAAAAGCTCGCCTTCTTCACCGGGCGCGATCAATCACAGTCCTTCACCAGCTTCTGGGCACAGAATTTCGGCACGCCGAACTACGCCGCCCATGGCGGCTTCTGTTCCGTCAACATGGCGGCGGCGGGGATCTACACGATGGGCGGCGCGTTCTGGGAATTCGGCCAGCCCGACTGGGACCATACCAAGCTCTTCATGCTCTTCGGCGTGGCCGAGGATCATGACAGCAACCCGATCAAGATGGGGATCGGCAAGATCAAGGCGCGCGGCGCGCGGGTGATCGGCGTCAACCCGATCCGAACCGGCTACAACGCGGTGGCCGACGACTGGGTCGGCATCACGCCGGGCACCGACGGGCTGTTCATTCTCGCGCTGGTGCACGAGCTGATGAAGGCCGGCAAGATCGACCTCGACTACCTCGCCCGCTACACCAACGCCCCCTGCCTCGTGATCGACAACCCGGGCGGCGCGGATCACGGCCTGCTGTTGCGCGACGACGAGGGCCGCGAACTGGTGATCGACAAGACGACGGGCGAACTGACTCCCTTCGACACCCAAGGCGTGCGCCCGGACCTCACCGGACGTTCTGTCCGAAACGGTCGGACCTGCCACACCGTCATGTCCAAGATGGCGGAAACCTACCTCGACCCGCAGTTTTCGCCCGATGCCGTGGCAGACCGCTGCGGCATCAAGGCGGCGAAAATCCGCGCCATCGCCGCCGAAATCGCCCGCGTCGCCTTTGACGAAGCCATCGAACTTGACCGCGCATGGACCGACTTCCGCGGCGAAAAACACAGCACCATGACCGGCCGTCCCGTCAGCTTCCACGCCATGCGCGGCATCTCGGCCCACGCCAACGGCTTCCAGACCTGCCGCGCGCTCCACGTGCTGCAGATCATCCTCGGCAGCGTCGAAACCCCCGGCGGATTCCGCTTCAAACCGCCCTATCCCAAGCCTGCCACAGCCCACCCCAGACCCCATGTCGGGGTCAATCCCGGCGCGCCGCTCAATGGCCCGCATCTCGGCTTCGTCCAGGGACCACAAGACCTTGCGCTGAAGGACGATGGCAGCCCCGCCCGCATCGACAAGGCCTTCACCTGGGAAAACCCGATGAGCGCCCACGGCCTCATGCACATGGTGATCTCCAACGCCCATGCCGGCGATCCCTACAAGATCGACACCCTGTTTCTCTACATGGCCAACATGTCCTGGAACAGCTCGATGAACACAAAGGGCGTGATGGAGATGCTGACGGACACGGACGAAACCGGCGACTACGTGATCCCGCGCATCATCTACTCCGACGCCTATTCATCCGAGATGGTCGCCTATGCCGACCTGATCCTGCCCGACACCACCTATCTCGAACGCCACGACTGCATCTCCCTGCTCGACCGCCCGATCTGCGAAGCCGACGCCGCCGCCGACGCGATCCGCTGGCCCGTCGTCGAGCCCGACCGCGACGTGCGCGGCTTCCAGTCGGTGCTCTGCGATCTCGGCGCACGCCTGAACCTGCCCGGCTTCACCAATGACGACGGCAGCGCGAAATACGCCGATTACGCCGATTACATGGTCAATCACGAACGCCGCCCGGGCATCGGTCCCCTTGCGGGTTGGCGGGCGGGCGACGGCGCGGACGCGCCCGAAGGAAGCGGCCGCGGCGAGAGCCGTCCCGACCAACTGCAACGCTACATCGACAATGGCGGCTTCTGGATCAAGCACCTCCCCGAGGCCGCCGCCTACTACAAGCCCTGGAACAGCACCTACCAGGACTGGGCCGTCGAAACCGGCTTCTACGACAGCCCAAAGCCCTACCTGTTCCAGCTCTATGTCGAACCGCTGCGCAGGTTCCAGCTCGCCGCCGAGGGCCACGGCGACCGCCAGCCGCCCGACCATCTGCGCCACCGCATCAAGGCGGCGATGGACCCGCTGCCGATCTGGTACGACACCGACCAGACCGGCAATGACGGCTTCACCGTCCACGCCCTGACCCAGCGCCCGATGGCGATGTATCACAGCTGGGGCACCCAGAACGCCTGGTTGCGGCAGTTGCACGGCCGCAACCCGCTCTACGTGCCGACCCGCCTGATGCGCGATCACAACCTGACGGACGGCGACTGGGTGCGCGTCACCTCGCCCCATGGCGCGATCACCGTGCCGGTGATGGAGATGGCCGCGCTCAACGAAAACACCGTCTGGACCTGGAACGCGATCGGCAAGCGCAAGGGCGCCTGGGCGCTGGACAAGGACGCGCCCGAAGCCACCCGGGGCTTCCTGCTCAACCACCTGATCCACGAATTGCTGCCCGAACGCGGCGACGGGCAGCGATGGGCCAATTCCGACCCGGTGACGGGTCAGGCGGCCTGGTTCGACCTCAAGGTGCGGCTGGAAAAGACCACCGCCCCCGCCGAAAGCCGGCCCGCCTTCCCGCCGATCGCATCGCCGGTCGGCACAGGACCGGACAGCCTGGCCTGGAAGGTGGGCGAATGACACCCAAGACCCGAACCCTGCTTGTCATCCTGGCCTTCGTCGCCTTCACGCTCGGCTCCTTCATCTGGTTCATCCTCAGTTGGGACGCGACCAGCCAAGAACCCGTCGTCCACCTGCAACACTCAAGGGAGCGCCCCGCATGACCCGACTCCCCGAAACGACCCAGCGCAAGCTCGGCCTCGTCATCGATCTGGACACCTGCGTCGGCTGCCATGCCTGCGTGATCTCCTGCAAGGGCTGGAACACCGAAAACTACGGCGCGCCCCTGTCCGATCAGGACCCCTACGGCGCCGATCCCTCCGGCACCTTCCTGAACCGGGTGCACAGCTACGAGGTCACGCCGCTGGCCGACTCCGCCATGGCGCAGCTGGTGCATTTCCCCAAATCCTGCCTGCATTGCGAGGATGCGCCCTGCGTCACCGTGTGCCCCACGGGCGCCAGCTACAAGCGGGTCGAGGACGGCATCGTTCTGGTCAACGAAAGCGACTGCATCGGCTGCGGGCTCTGCGCCTGGGCCTGCCCCTACGGGGCGCGCGAACTCGACCAGGCGGCCGGCGTGATGAAGAAATGCACGCTCTGCGTCGACCGGATCTACAACGAGAACCTGCCCGAGGAAGACCGCGAACCCGCCTGCGTGCGCACCTGCCCCGCCGGTGCGCGCCATTTCGGCGATTTCGCCGATCCCGACAGCAACGTGTCCAGGCTGACAGCGGAACGCGGCGGCATGGACCTGATGCCCGAACAGGGCACCAAGCCCGTCAACAAGTACCTGCCGCCCCGCCCCAAGGACCGGCTCGACGGCCAGATCGACGTGCTGGCCCCGCTGCTCGCCCCGGTGGCCGAGGACGCACGCGGCTTTCTCGGCTGGCTCGACAAGACACTGGACAAGATCTGATGCACCCGGCCCCCTCCGTCATCATCTTCAGCACCTGCTCGGGTCTCGGCTTCGGTCTCCTGGCCTGGCTCGGGTTCGGCTTTCCCGCCGTCACCGGCTGGGTCGCCTTCACCTTCTTCGCCATCGCCTACCTTCTGGCGGTCGGCGGGTTGATGGCCTCGACCTTCCACCTCGGCCGCCCCGAACGCGCGCTCAAGGCCTTTACCCAATGGCAGACCAGCTGGCTCAGCCGCGAGGCCTGGTGCGCGATGGCCGCGCTGATCCTGATGGCGGTCTACGGCGCGGGGCTGGTTTTTCTTGACACGCGCTGGCCCCTGCTCGGCTGGCTCGGTGCCGCGGCCAGCCTCGGCACCGTGTTCACCACCTCGATGATCTACGCCCAGCTCAAGACCGTGCCACGCTGGCACAGCCCGCTGACGCCCGCGCTGTTCCTGTCTTTGGCGATCGCGGGCGGTGCGTTGATGGCCGGGCAGACCAGCCTCGCGCCCTGGCTCCTGCTGCTGGCCGGTGCGATCCAGCTCGCGGTCTGGCTGCGCGGCGATGGCGCTCTGGGCGCCTCGGGCACGACGATGGCCACCGCCACCGGGCTCGGCGATATCGGCACCGTGCGGGCGTTCGAGCCGCCGCATACCGGCACCAATTATCTCCTGCGCGAATTCGTCTTCGTGATCGGGCGCAAGCACGCCACCAAGCTGCGCGCCATCGCGCTGATCCTGATGATCCTGCTGCCGGTGGTCCTGCTGCTCGCCCCGTTCAGCCACCTCCTGGCCGCCGTCGCGGTGCTCTCGCACCTCGCGGGCGTCGCGGTGTCACGCTGGCTGTTCTTTGCAGAGGCCGAACACGTGGTCGGCCTCTACTACGGCAAACGCTAGGACGGTCAGCCGATCAGCCCGGCGTGGATCATCGCGTCCTTGACCAGGATCCGCGTGCCGTCCGTCAAACCGGTCAGCGGCAGGCGCACCTCCTCGCTGCACAGGCCCAGCAGCGACATCGCGTATTTCACCCCGACAAGCCCCGGCTCGGTAAAGATCGCCCGGTGCAGCGGCATCAGCCGGTCCTGGTAGTCCAGCGCCTTGGCGAAATCCCCGGCCAGAGTCGCTTCCTGGAACTCCGCGCAGAGCTTGGGTGCGACGTTGGCGGTGACCGAGATGCAGCCGACTCCGCCATGCGCGTTGAACCCCAGCGCGCTGGCATCCTCGGCGGACAGCTGGATGAACTCCTTGCCGCAGGTCGCCCGCTGGTCCGACACCCGCGCCATGTCGGCGGTCGCGTCCTTGACCCCGATGATGCGCGGCAGCTTGGCCAGCTCGCCCATCGTCGCGGGGGTCATGTCCACCACCGACCGGCCGGGAATGTTGTAGATGAAGATCGGCAGCTCGCAGCAATCGTGCAACGCCGTGTAATGCGCGATCAGGCCGCGCTGGGTCGGCTTGTTGTAATAGGGCGTCACCACCAGCGCGGCATCGGCCCCGACCTTGTCGGCGAACTGCATGAAGCGGATCGCCTCGACGGTGTTGTTCGATCCCGCGCCCGCGATCACCGGCACCCGCCCGGCCGCCGCCTTCACCACTTCGGCCACGACGATCTCGTGTTCCTCGTGCGACAGGGTCGGGCTTTCGCCGGTGGTGCCCACGGGCACCAGCCCGTGCGAGCCTTCCGAGATATGCCACTCGACCAGCTGTTTGAGCGTGTCCAGGTCCAGCTCGCCGTTGCGGAACGGGGTGACGAGGGCGGGCATTGAGCCTTTGAACATCGGCGCTCTTCCTTTTGGCATCGGCCCGTGTCCTTCGCGGGCCGTTCTGGTGGCGTCTGGCACGGATTATCCGTGTAGAACCGCGTCGGTCCCACGATTGTGTGTTGATCCCGAACCGCCACGGTTTATCGTAACCGGCTCTAGCCTTGGTTTGACGGGAAATGCAAGCGATGTTGCGCATTCTGGCGCTCGTGTTGGGACTGAAACTGCTGTTGGCCAGCGCACTCTGGGCCGAGGACGCCGAGCGCCTCTCCAAGGCGATGGAGTCGATGCGCAAGTCGCTCTGGGAGGACGCGCTGGCCGAGGCCGGCCCGGCCGACAGCATCGCGCGCGACGTGATCGAATGGCACCGCTTGCGCGCCGGTCTGGGCGATGCCGAGGACGTGCTCGGCTTTCTCAATCGCCGCCCGGACTGGCCGGGGCTCGACTGGCTGCGCCGCAAGAGCGAGGCGGCGATGACGGTGCTGAACACCGAGCAGACGCTGGCGTTCTACGCCGACACGCGCCCGCAATCGCCCGAAGGCGTGCTGACCTATGCCCGCGCCCTGATCGCCAACGGCCAGAAGGGTGACGGCGAGGCCGAGCTGGTGCTGGCCTGGCGCACCATGGCGATGGGCAGCGAGATCCAGCGCGATTACCTGTCGCGCCACGCCGACCTGCTGGCACCGCATCACGAGGCCCGGCTCGACCGGATGCTCTGGGACGGCCACATGGTCAGCGCGCGGCAGATGCTGCGCCTGGTCGATGACGGCCACAGGGCGCTGGCCGAGGCCCGCATCGCCCTGCGCGAGATGGAACCCGGCGTCGACACGCTGATCGCGCGGGTGCCGCAGGATCTGGCCAGCGCACCCGGCCTCGCCCATGACCGTTTCGTCTGGCGCGACCGCAAGGGCCGCGACGCCGACGCGATCGACCTGCTGCTGGAACGCAGCGCCAGCGCCGCCCTGCTGGGCGAACCCGACCAGTGGGCGCGCCGCCGCGCCAACCTCGCCCGCCAGCAGATGCGCGCCGGCGATCCCGCGCTGGCCTACCGGATCGCCTCGCGCCACTACACCGTCGAAGGCGCCGCCCATGCCGACCTGGAATGGCTGTCGGGCTTCATCGCCCTGCGCCTGCTCGACGACCCGGCCACCGCGCTGCGCCATTTCCAGAGCTTCGACGCCGCCGTCGAGACGCCGATCTCCAAGGGCCGCGCCGGCTATTGGCTGGGACGCGCCTACGAGGCGCTCGGCGACAGCGACGGGGCGCATGCGGCCTACCTGATGGGCGCCGAACACCAGACGTCGTTCTACGGCCTCCTGGCCGCCGAACGGATCGGCCGCCCCTTCGACCCGGTTCTGGCCACCCCGCCGCAACTGCCGTCCTGGCGCGAGGCCGAGTTCATGGACAGCAGCGTCCTGAAGGCCGGCCTGCTGCTGCGCGACGCCGGTCAGCCCGCCCTGGCCGAACGCTTCCTGACCCACCTGGTCGAATCGCTCGACCCGGTGCAGGCCGGGCAACTGGGCGACATGGCGCTCGAGCTCGACGAACCGCACCTCGCGGTGATGATCGGCAAGCGCGCCGCGCAGCAGGGCATGGTGCTGCCCGCCGCCTACTACCCGCTGCACCCGCTGGCCAAGGAGAGCCTGCCCATGGCGCAGGAGATGAACCTCGCCATCGCACGGCGCGAAAGCGAATTCGACCCGACCGTGATCAGCGGCGCGGGGGCGCGCGGCCTGATGCAGGTGATGCCCGCCACCGCCGTCGCCGTCGCCACCGAGATGGGCGTCCTCGCCGCCCACGACACCGCGCGGCTGACCCGCGACTGGCAGTACAACGCCAAGCTCGGCGCGCGCTACCTCGCCGGGCTCGCCGGCGGGTTCAACGGCAACGTCGTGATGATGTCGGCGGGCTACAATGCCGGCCCGGGGCGTCCGCTGCAATGGATGCTGGACTACGGCGACCCGCGCAAGGGCGAGGTCGACATCATCGACTGGATCGAGTTCGTCCCCTTCAGCGAGACCCGCAACTATATCATGCGGGTGACCGAAAGCCTGCCGATCTACCGCGCGCGGCTCGGCAAGGAGGCGCTGCCTATCCCGTTCTCGCGCGAACTGGTCGGCTCAACCCTGAACGCGTTCGCGCCATAGGGTGAACAGCCCCGCCGCGACGATGATCGCGGCGCCGATCACCACGTTGGTCTCCAGCGTCTCGCCGAACACCGCCATGCCAAGGGCGCTGGCAAAGACCAGCTGGAAATAGGCGAAGGGCTGCACCGCGCTCGCCTCGGCGGCCTCGTAGCAGCGGATCAGCAGCCAGTGCCCCGACACGCCGGTGATGCACAGGGTCAGCATCCACAGCCAGTCGGCGCGCGCCATCGGCTCCCAGAACCAGATGCCGACCGCCGTCATCACCACCGCGCCCACCGTGCCGGTCCAGAAAAAGCTGGTCGCAGTGCTGTCGCGCCGCGCCGCATAGCGGTTGAGCAGGCCATAGATGGCGAACATCACTGCCGACACCAGCGGGATGATCGCCCAAGGGTCGAAGACGCCCATGCCCGGCTCCAGGATGATCAGGATGCCGATGAACCCGACCGCGATCGCCGCCCAGCGCCGCCAGCCCACCCGCTCGCCCAGGATCGGTCCCGACAGCGCCGCGATCAGCAGCGGATAGCAGGCAAACACCGCGTGGCTTTCCACCAGCCCGAGGATGGTGAAACCCAGAACCGCGACGCAGATCTCCGCCGCCAGCAGCACCGCGCGGGTGATCTGGAGGCCCGGCTGGGTGGTCCGCGCCGCCGCGCGCACGCCCCCCGCCGCACGAACGCCGATGGCGATCACGAAAGCGGCGAAGAACCAATAGCGGATCATCACCACCATCATCACGTTGTATTCGCTGGCCAGGTGGCGCGAGATCCCGTCCTGCAACGCAAAGACCACCGTGGTCGCGATCATCAGCGCGATGCCCAGCGGCACGTTGTTGCTCTGCACGCGCAGCTCCGCCAGGCTCATGCCAGCACCCCCCGCGTCATGTGCCGCTTGCGCCCGAACCCGGGCGCGCGGGTCACGTCGAACCCCGCCTCCTGCAGCGCCCGGCGCACATGGCCCGCCGCCGAATAGCTCGCCACCGTGCCGCCCTCTGCGGTGTGCCGCGCGATCCTGCACATGAGCTCGGGCTCCCACAGCTCGGGATTGCGCGCCGGCGCGAACCCGTCGAGAAACCAGGCATCCGCCCGCCCCGTCCACCCGGGCAGGCTCTGCCGGGCATCGCCGCCGATCACCTCCAGCCGCACCTCGCCCAGGTCATACCGTCCCGGCCCGTGCCAGGCGGCCAGCAGCCGGTCCCGCCAAGCGGCAAGCGCGGGAAAGGCCGCAAGCGCGCGCGCCATGTCCTCGGCTCCCATCGGAAAGGCCTCGAAACTGGTGAAATGCAGCACGCCCGCCCGCCCGGTTCCGGCCCAGGCCTGCCATGCGGTCAGCAGGTTCAGCCCGGTGCCGAACCCCAGCTCCGCGATGTGGAACCCGTCGCGGAACCGTCCGGGCAGGTCATTGCCCGCAAGAAAGACGTGCCGGGTTTCCGCCAGGCCGTCCTGCAGGCTGAAATACGGATCGTCGAACCTCACCGACACGGGCACGCCCCCGTCGCGCCATTCCACGACTGCCTGCTGGTCCTGCATCCCATTCATCCCTAGACTCGCGGGGGTATGGCGCGAGCAATGGCGCAACTTCGGGACAGAGGCAATGGCAGAGATCACCATTCGCGGCGCCGGCATCTTCGGCCTTTCGATCGCCTGGGCCTGCGCCCGGCGCGGCGCGACGGTCCGCGTGATCGACCCGAACGGCCCCGGCGCGGGCGCCTCGGGCGGGCTTGTCGGGGCGCTGGCGCCGCATGTGCCGGAAAACTGGAACAGCAAGAAGGCGTTCCAGCTCGACAGCCTGCTTATGGCGCAGGCGTTCTGGGACGCGGTGCACGACACCGGCGGCGTCAGCGCCGGATACGGGCGCACCGGGCGGCTGCAACCGATCGCCGATGCCCGCGCGCTCGACCTCGCCCGCGTCCGCGCCGCCACCGCCGACACGCTCTGGCAGGGGGCCGCGACCTGGCGCGTTCTGCCCGCCTCCGAGCTGGGGCCCTGGGCCCCGCCCTCGGCCAGCGGCTTCCTGATCCACGACACGCTCAGCGCCCGGATGCACCCGCGCCACGCCTGCACCGCGCTGGTGGCGGCGCTCGCGGCGATGGGGGTGTCCGTCGCCCCCGACGGCCCCGACCGGGGGCGCGTAATCCACGCGACCGGGGCCACCGGCCTGCGCGATCTGTCGAATGCGCTCGGCAAGCTGGTCGGCGCGGCGGTCAAGGGCCAGGCCGCGCTGCTGCGGTTCGATGCCCACAACGCTCCCCAGCTCTTCATCGACGGGCTGCATCTCGTGCCCCATGCCGATGGCACCCTCGCGATCGGCTCGACCAGCGAACGCGACTTCGACGCGCCGGACACGACCGACGCACAGCTTGACGCCCTGATCGACCGCGCCACGTCCGCGATGCCGGTGCTGCACGGCACCGAGGTGCTGGACCGCTGGGCCGGCCTGCGCCCCCGCAGCCGCAGCCGCGCGCCGATGCTGGGCGCGCATCCGTTGAAACCGGATCATTTCATCGCCAACGGAGGCTTCAAGATCGGCTTCGGCATGGCCCCGAAGATCGCCGAGGTGATGGCCGACCTCGTGCTGGACGATCACGACACGATCCCGCCGGACTTCCGGGTCGAGGCGTCGTTGTGACCCCGCGCGCCGCGCTTCTCGCCCTCGGCTTCGGCCTGATCGCCGCCCTGCCGGCGGCCGCCGCCGACCCTTCCGCCAGCGCCGAGGCGAACCAGCCGCGCATCTGGATCGCGCTGTCTGGCGATCGGCTCGAACTGGACGGCCAGCGGGCGCGGCTGCGCGGCGTCCGCTGCGCACGGCCCGACACCGACGAGGGGCGCGCCGCCAAGGCGCTGCTCAACACCTTCCTGCGCGCGGGCCACGTGCGCTGCGCCCTGCGCGGCGGGCTCGCCGACTGCACCGTCAACGGCCGCGACATCAACGCCGAGATGCGCAAGGTGCCCGGATGCACCGCCACCGACGATCCCCGTCCGCAGGATCAGGACCAGCTCGCCGGCACGGTGCTCGAACGCCGGATCTGCCCCGCCGACCCCGACCTGCCCTGGCGCGTGCCCACCGGGCTTGGCCCGATGACCGAGCAACTCCGCCTGCTGCTCTACAGCCTGCACCTGGAATGGCGGGCCGAGTCGGGCGGCCCCTGCGGCCCCTGACACCCGGCGATCAGAGCGCCGGCACCGCGTTCGCCTCCATCACCGACCGCCCGTCCGGCCCCCTGACCCACAGATCGGTGCCATGCCGGCACAGGGTCGCGGTCTCGAAATGCATCAGCGGCGAGGCGGCCCGGAACGAGAACTGCGCCAGCGGCCCCACCAGTTCCTCGGCCATCAGCATCAGGTGCTGCGCCAGCAGCGGCCCATGCACCACCAGCCCCGCATAGCCTTCGACATCGCGCGCATAATCCAGATCGTAGTGGATGCGATGCCCGTTGAAGGTCAGCGCCGAATAGCGAAACAGCAGCGTCGAGGTGAACCCGACCTCGCGCGACTCGGTCTCGTCGGTGCGCGCCACCGGCGGCACCGGGCGCGGCGCCGACGCGTCCGGGTCCTGGCGATAGACCAGGTCCTGCCACTCGGTCAGGCAGACCTCGCCCGCCTGCCGGATCTCGTGGCGCAGGGTGACGAAACCCAGAGGCCCGCTGCGCCCATGCTTGTGCTCGGCCTTTTCCACCACCGTCCGGCGCTCGGCCGGACTCCCGGCGCGCAGCGGCGCGGCAAAGCCCAGACGCCCCCCGGCCCACATGCGGCGCGGCAGGCCCAGGTCGGGGATCAGGCCGCCGACTTTCGGATGCCCGTCCCGGCCCAGCGCCTCGGGCGGGTGCGGGGACCAGAAATAGAGCTGGTGAAAGAAGGGCGGCAGCGGCGCCCCGGCGCCGATATCCGCAGGCTGGCCCAGCGCGACCTGGAACGCGGCGGCGCGGGCCGGATCCATCATGTCCTCGCGGGTTTCGGTGGCGGGATGGGCGTGTTTCATGGCACTCAGGATAGAATCCGACACACCAAAGGACAATCGCCCATGCCGCCCCGCCTGACCGCGCTCGACCACTTGGTGCTGACCGTCGCCGACATCCCGGCGACGCTGGCCTTCTATGCCGATGTGCTGGGCATGACCGCCGAAACCTTCCAGCCCGCCGACGGCACGATGCGCCACGCGCTCAGGTTCGGCACCCAGAAGATCAACCTGCACCCCAGGGGCGGCGAATTCGACCCCAGGGCCACGCATCCCCGCCCCGGCAGCGCCGATCTCTGCTTCCTAACCGACCGGCCCCTCGCCGACTGGCAGGCGCATCTGCAGGCCCACGGCATCGCCGTGATCGACGGCCCGGTGCGCCGCACCGGCGCCACCGGCCCGATCCGGTCGATCTACCTGCGCGACCCCGACGGCAACCTCATCGAGATCGCCACGCCCCTCACCGACGGCTAGACGCCGGCCTCAGCGGCCGATCTCGGCCCGCAGCTTGTCCATCAGCGCCTGCAACGTCTTGACGTAAAGCTCGCCCTTCAGCTGCTCCTTGTCATCGAACTGGTTGCGGCAATCGGCCAGATGCACTTCCGGCCCCTGCAGGATGCGGGTCTGGAACGGCACCATGAAACTGCGCAGCACCAGCTGCGCGCGCTCGCCCCCGGCGCGGCCCGCCGCCGCCGACATCACCGCCACCGGCTTGCCGGCCCAGGGGTTGCCCTCGGTGCGGCTGGACCAGTCCAGCGCGTTCTTCAGAACGCCCGGCGGCCCCTTGTTGTATTCCGGGGTCGAGATCACGATCGCATCGGCCATCGCGATCTGCTCGGCCAGCTTGCGCGCCGGCGCGGGCACGCCATCCGCCTCTTCGGCGTCGGCGTCGAACAGCGGCAAGCGCAAGTCGGCCTCGACGAACGCGCAGGGTCCGAACAGGCGCGCCGCCTCGCGGATCAGCTTGCGATTGGAGGACTCCGCGCGCAATGCGCCCGCGATGCCCAGCAGGACGGGGTCTGTCGTCATCTGTCGTGCCTTTCTCGGTCGTTTCGGAACCACCTAGGGGCGGCTCCGCTCCGGTCCAGCGATTTCAGGTATTGCGCGGAATGACGACGATCTCGACACGGCGGTTCTGCGCCTTGCCTTCCTCGGTCAGGTTCGAGGCCACGGGCTGCTCCTCGCCACGCCCGGCGGTGGTGATCCGGCTGCCGGTCACACCATCGGCCTGCAATATGCCCGCCACCGCGTTGGCCCGGCGCAACGACAGCCCCAGGTTATAGGTCGCATCGCCCGTGTTGTCGGTGTGGCCGATGATCTGCACCGTGCTGTCGGGATAGCGGTTCAGGTTCGTGGCGACCTTGGTCAACTCGCCCCGCAGCGACGACCGCACGGTGGCGCTGTCGCTGTCAAAGGTGATGTCCTGCGGCAGCGACACGATCAACCTGTCGCCCGCGTTGGTGATGGTGATGCCGTCATTGGCCAGTTGCGAGCGCAGATCGGCCGCCTGCCGGTCCAGCTGGTTGCCCACGAGGCCTCCCGCCGCGGCGCCCGCCGCCGCCCCCAGCAGCAGGTTCGCGCCCTCGCCGCCGGTGGCCGCCGACAGGCCCGCCCCGACCGCCGCGCCCAGCAGCGCGCCCTGCTTGGCCTTGGCGTTGGGATCGTTGTTCATGGTCATGTTGGCCGGGTTGTTGCACGCAGCCAGTGCCAGCACGGCGCACAGCGCCGCGGATGCTTTGATCTTTCGGGTCATGTCGGTCTGCCTTCTGCTCAGAACGTCCCGTTTGTCGGGATCGGTTGCGCCCAGCATAGCACATCCGGCGCGGGACCGCTCAACCCGGAAAATCGCCGGTTTCGGCGAAACATCGCCCAAATCCGCGTGTATTTGCGGTCAGCCGGCCTCGCTGCGGGCGGTTTCATAGGCCAGCATGGCCCGCTTGACCGGCAGACCCCAGTGATAGCCGCCCAGCCCGCCCGACTTGCGCAGCGCCCGATGACAGGGGATCAGCCAGCTCACCGGGTTGCGCCCGACCGCCGTGCCGACGGCGCGCACGGCGCGCGGGTTGCCGATCGCCTCGGCGATCTCGGAATAGGTCGTGACATGGCCCGTCGGGATCGCCAGCAGCGCCTCCCAGACCTTGATCTGGAACGGCGCGCCGATCAGGAACAGCGGCGCGCTGCGCAACTCGGCGGTCTCCGCGCCGAAGGCCGCCAGCACCCAGGGCCGCAGCATCTTCGGGTCCTCGACGAACTCGGCCCGCGGCCAGCGCCCCAGCAGGTCGGCCATCGCGTGCTCCTCGCCGGTCTCGGCGGCGAAGCCGATGCCGCAGATGCCCTTGTCGGTGCCCATCACCAGCGCCGGGCCGAACGGGCTTTCGAACCAGCCCCAGCGGATCACCAGCCCCGCGCCCTCCCGCGCGAAGGCCCCCGGCGACATCGCCTCCCAGCGCAGGAACAGGTCGTGCAACCGGCCCGATCCGGACAGGCCGACACTGTGGCTGGCCGCCAGCGTGGTGAACCGGTCGCGCAGCAGGTTCTTGGCATGGCCCAGCGTCAGGTATTGCTGATAGCGTTTCGGAGACACCCCGACCCAGCGGCTGAACAGGCGCTGGAAATGCGCCGGGCTCATGTCCATCTGCGCCGCCAGCTCCTCCAGCGTCAGCGTCTCGCCGCCCGAGTCGATCAGCTCGATCGCCCGGCGCATCACCTCGTAGTGATAGCCGCTTTCCTGCACCTGAACGTTCATCGCGTGGTCCTCCTGTCGCGGTCGACACTACCCCCGGAGCGGCGGCGAAACGACCCGATTCCTGCGCAACCCGCACCGCGTCACAATTACACATTCGAATTGCAGAATTTATGACTAGGTATCTTTTGAACGCGCACCCTTCACCATCCGGAGTTCCAACCATGAAGACGACACTCGCCAGCCTCGCCCTCGCCATCGGCCTCGTCACACCCGCGCTCGCCAGCGATCCCGACCGCCTCGTGACCGTCGTCACCTCGGACCAGCCGCAGGTGCAACTGATGTCGATGGTGCTGACCAACCAGGCCATCGCCCAGGGTCATCCTGCCCGCATCCTGCTCTGCGGCGCCGCCGCCGACATCGCGCTCAAGGACGCGCCCGACAGCGCCACCGCGCCGCAACCGCCCAAGGGCGCCAGCCCGCAGGCGCTGATGATGGCCGCGATGCAGAAAGGCGCGACCGTCGAAGTCTGCGCCATCTACCTGCCCGGACGCGGCGCCGACCGCTCGATCCTGCTCGACGGGGTCGGCGTGGCGCAACCGCCCGCCATGTCCGGCGCCATGATGGACGACGACACCATCGTCTGGTCGTTCTGACACCCGGCGAGGGACGGGCATCGCGCCTGTCCCTTGCCCTGCCGCGCAAGGACGGGCATATGCTGCCGTCATGCCCAAGCAGCTCGACTATCACACGATCCGCGAGATCTTCGCCCGCTTCCACGCCGCCGACCCCGAACCCAAGGGCGAACTCGAGCATGTGAACGCCTACACGCTCGTCGTCGCCGTCGCGCTCTCCGCCCAGGCCACCGACGCCGGCGTGAACAAGGCCACCCGCGCACTGTTCCAGGTCGCCGACACCCCGCAGAAGATGCTCGATCTCGGCCTCGAGGGGCTGACCGACCACATCAAGACCATCGGGCTCTTTCGCCAGAAGGCGAAGAACGTCATGCAGATGAGCCGGATCCTCGTCGAGCAATATGGCGGCGACGTGCCCAATTCCCGCGCCGCGCTGCAATCGCTCCCCGGCGTCGGGCGCAAGACCGCCAACGTGGTTCTGAACATGTGGTGGGGGATGCCCGCGCAGGCGGTCGACACCCACATCTTCCGCTTCGGCAACCGCAGCGGCGTCGCCGTCGGCAAGGATGTCGTCTCGGTCGAACGCGCCATCGAAGACCACATCCCCGCCGATTTCCAGCAGCACGCCCATCACTGGATGATCCTGCACGGCCGCTACCACTGCAAGGCGCGCAAACCCATGTGCCCCACCTGCATCATCCGCGATCTCTGCCAGTACGAGGACAAGACCACATGAAGACCTATGACCTGGTCGGGATCGGCAACGCCGTCGTCGATGTCATCACCCAGTCCGACGACAGCTTCCTCGCCCATATGGGCATCGAGAAGGGCATCATGCAGCTGATCGAACGCGACCGCGCCGAACAGCTCTACGGTGCCATGAACGGCCGCACCCAGACCCCGGGCGGCTCGGTCGCCAACACCATCGCCGGGGCCGGCGCGCTGGGGCTCGACACCGCCTTCATCGGCCGGGTGCGCGACGACACGCTGGGCCATTTCTATGCCGACGCGATGAACGAGGCCGGGATCGATTTCGTCAACCCGCCGGTCGCCGATGGATCCGAGCCGACCTCGCGCTCGATGATCTTCGTCTCGCCCGACGGCGAACGCTCGATGAACACCTATCTCGGCATCTCGACCGGCCTGACCTCGGCCGACGTGCCGCCGGAGGTGTCGGGCAATGCCAACATCATGTTCCTCGAAGGCTACCTGTTCGATCACGACGCCGGCAAGACCGCCTTCCGCGAGGCCGCCCGCGCCACCCGCGCCGGCGGCGGCAAGACCGGCATCGCCATTTCCGATCCGTTCTGCGTCGACCGCCACCGGTCCGATTTCATCTCGCTGATCCAGCACGACCTCGATTTCGTCATCGGCAACGAGGCCGAGATCCAGTCGCTGTTCGAAACCGATCACCTCGACGACGCGCTGATGATGACCGCGGCCCTCTGCCCGCTGGTGGTCTGCACCCGCTCGGGCGACGGCGTGTCGGTGATGGAGGGCACGACCCGCATCGACGTGCCGGTGCAGAAGATCACCCCGGTCGACGCCACCGGCGCCGGCGACCAGTTCGCCGCCGGCTTCCTGTTCGGGCTGGCGCGCGGCCGCGACCTGGAAACCTGCGCGCGGATCGGCTGCGTCTGCGCCACCGAGGTGATCTCGCATATCGGGCCGCGCCCGGAAACCGACCTGCGCGCGGTGCTGCGCGAACGGGGCCTGCTGTGATCCTGCCCGACGGCTTTCACGACGTGCCACCGGGCAAGCTGGCGACGGTGGTCACGCACCTCGAGATGCGCGCCCCCGCGGCCCCGCGCCCGGTGCCCGACCCCGACAGCCTGCGCCTCGCCCCCGTCGCGCGGCCGGACAGCGCCTGGTATCGCGACCTCTTCCGCCGGGTCGGCGGCGAGGACTGGCTCTGGTTCTCCCGCCTCACCCTCTCGGATCAGGCGCTGACGGACATCCTGCACCACCCGGAGGTGACCGTTCTCGCGGTCATGGACGGCGAGACCGCCTGCGGCCTGCTCGAACTCGACTTCCGCGAGGCCGGCGCCTGCGAACTGGCCTTCTTCGGCCTCACCCGCGACCGGATCGGCGCCGGGGCGGGCCGGTGGCTGATGAACCACGCCATCCGCCTCGCCTGGGAGCGCCCGATCAACCGCTTTCACGTCCATACCTGCACGCTGGACAGCCCCGCCGCGCTGCCCTTCTACATCCGCAGCGGGTTCGTGCCCCAGCGCCAGCAGGTCGAGATCGCCGACGATCCCCGGCTCACCGGAAAGCTGCCCGCCAGCGCCGGCCCCCACATCCCTCTCCTGGCCTGACCACCGACCCGCCCTGTCGTAAACAAGGCCCCATGCGGCGCTGCAGCAAAAGCGACGCCCGTCAGCACGCCTAGGGTGGCCCGACGCGATCGGACCGCAACGCGCGAGAAGGGGGCACGCCATGCTGAACGTTCTTGCCGGTGTCTGGGCCCTGCTGCTCGGCATCGTTCTCATCATGCTGGGCAACGGCATGCATTTCACCCTGATCGGCCTGCGCGGCGGGATCGAGGGATTCTCCTCGACCGCGCTGGCCATCGTCACCTCGGGCTACTTCCTCGGCTTCCTCTCCGGGGCCCGCATCACGCCGATGATGATCCGGCATGTCGGTCACGTGCGCGTCTTCGCGGCGCTCGGCAGCTTCATGTCGGCGGCGCTGATCGCCCTGCCGCTGCTGGCCGAGCCCTGGGCCTGGACGATCCTGCGGGTGCTCGTGGGGTTCTGCATGTCGGGCATCTATGTCGCCGCCGAAAGCTGGCTGAACGCCGCCGCCACCAATGACAACCGCGGCAAGGTGCTGTCGGCCTACATGATCGCGCAGACCCTCGGCATTATCGGCGCGCAGGGGCTGCTGACGCTGGGCGACGCGTCGACTCCGGTGCTGTTCATCTGCGCCTCGATCCTGGTGTCGATCTCCTTCGCCCCGATCCTGCTGTCGGCGACGCCGGTTCCGGCGGTCGATGTCGCGCGCCCGATGCCGCTGCGCGCCCTGGTCCGGGCCGCGCCGCTCGGCACCGTGGGGATTTTCCTGCTCGGCAGCGTCTATGCGACGCAATCGGGCATGGGCGCCGTGTTCGGAACCCAGATCGGTCTGACACCCAACACCATCGCGCTGTTCATCGCCATGCTCTTTGCCGGCGCGCTGGTGCTGCAATTCCCGATCGGCTGGCTGTCGGACCGGATGGACCGGCGCTTGCTGATCCTCGGCCTCTCGGTCATGGGGGCCGCGTCCTGCGCGCTCGGCTGGCTGACCGGCGGCGGGCTCTGGCCGCTGATGACCGCGGCGTTCTTCGCCGGCGGGGTCACGACGCCGCTCTATGCGCTGCTGCTCGCCTACACCAATGATTCCCTCTCGACGTCCGACATGCCCGCCGCCTCGGGCGGTCTCGTCTTCACCTTCGGTCTGGGCGCGATCGTCGGGCCGATGATCGCGGGCTGGGCGATGGAGGCGCTCGATCCCGGCGCCTTCTGGCTGGTGCTGGGCCTGACATTCGTCATCATCGCGCTCTATGCGCTCTACCGCACGACCCAACGCGCCGCGGCCTCGGTCGAGGACACCGAAAGTTATCTGAACGTGGTCCCGACCACCTCGCTGGTCGCCATCGAAGCCGCCGGGGAATGGTCCGCCGAACACGCCGAGTCGGACCGCAGCGCGGAAGCGATCTGAGGCGGCGCTGCCCGCGCCCGGGCCCGCCCACGTTAACCTCTTCGCCCGCGCGAGGCACGGCATACGGCGTATGCACGCGGTATGCACGCAGTCTGCACGGATGGCACGGGCCCGAGTCAGGTCCCGCGCAGGACCGTTAACGGGGCGTCAGATGCGGCGCGAACTCGGTCAGAACCGTCTCGTAGACCGCGCGCTTGAAGGACACGATCCCGTCGATCAACTCCCCCGGCGCGACCCATTTCCAGGTCGTGAACTCCGGGTGCTCGGTGGCGATATCGACCTGCTCGTCACGCCCCAGAAAGCGCATCAGGAACCATTTCTGCTCCTGCCCGCGATACCGGCCCTTCCAGATGTTGGGCACGATGTCATGCGGCAGGTCATAGGGGAGCCAGTCCTTGGTTTTCGCAACGATTTCAACCAGGTCGGATGTGACGCCAGTCTCCTCCCACAGCTCGCGCAGGGCGGCTTCTCGCGGTTTTTCGCCCTTGTCGATGCCGCCCTGCGGCATCTGCCAGGCCTCGTGATGACGGTCGTTGCGCTGGCCGACGAACACCTCGCCCCGCGCATTCATCAGCATCACGCCGACGCAGCGGCGATAGGGCAGTTTCGCGATCTCTTCCGGGGTCATCCCAGCAGCTCCTCCTGGACCCCACCTGTCTAGCAAGGTCAGGTCGCGATGCAAGACCGTGACGCCGCGTTTGTCGTGACTCACGCCGCGAGTCGGGTATCACAAGACCCAACAGATGGAGACCCTCATGACAGCTTATCCGCACCTTCTCGCCCCACTCGATCTCGGCTTCATCCAGTTGAAAAACCGCGTCCTTATGGGGTCGATGCACACCGGGCTCGAGGAAACGCACGACTGGAACCGGGTCGCCGAATTCTACGCCGAACGCGCCCGCGGCGATGTCGCGCTGATGGTCACCGGGGGCATCGGCCCCAACCTCGAAGGCTCGGTTCTGCCCGGCGCCGCGATGATGACCACCCAGCAGGACATCGACAACCACAGCATCGTCACCCAGCGCGTGCACGACGCGGGCGGCAAGATCTGCATGCAGATCCTGCACGCGGGGCGCTATGCCTATGGACCGAAATGCGTTGCGCCCAGCCCGATCAAGTCGCCGATTTCACCGTTCCCGCCGACCGAGCTCGACGAGGACGGAATCGAGAAACAGATCGCCGACATCGCCGAGGCCGCCCGCAAGGCGCGCGAGGCAGGCTATGACGGGGTCGAGATCATGGGCTCTGAGGGCTATTTCCTGAACCAGTTTCTCGTCACCCACACCAACAAGCGCGAGGATCGCTGGGGCGGCTCCTACGAGAACCGGATGCGCCTGCCGGTCGAAGTGGTGCGCCGCACCCGTGAAGTCTGCGGCGAGGATTTCATCATCATCTACCGCCTGTCGATGATCGACCTCGTGCCCAACGGGTCGACCTTCGAGGAGGTGGTGCAACTGGCCCGCAAGGTCGAGGAAGCCGGCGCGACCATCATCAACACCGGGATCGGCTGGCACGAGGCCCGCATCCCGACCATCGCCACCTCGGTGCCACGCGCGGCCTTTGCCTGGGTCACCAAGAAGCTGATGGGCAAGGTCGGCATCCCGGTCATCACCTCCAACCGCATCAACACGCCCGACGTCGCCGAAGAAGTGCTCGCGACGGGCTGCGCCGACATGGTGTCGATGGCGCGGCCGATGCTGGCGGATGCGCATTTCGTCGCCAAGGCAAAAGCGGGACAGGGCGACCAGATCGCCCCCTGCATCGCCTGCAACCAGGCCTGTCTCGACCACACCTTCAGCGGCAAGCTTACCAGTTGCCTTGTGAATCCGCGCGCCTGCCATGAAACCGAACTGGTGATCGCGCCCGCCGAGACAAAGAAAACCGTCGCCGTGGTGGGGGCCGGTCCGGCCGGCCTGTCGGTCGCGATCACCGCCGCCCAGCGGGGCCACGAGGTCACGCTGTTCGACAAGGCGGCCGAGATCGGCGGGCAGTTGAACATGGCCAAGCAGATCCCCGGCAAGGAGGAGTTCTGGGGGCTCGTCGACTGGTATCGCACGATGATCGCGGATCTGGGCGTCACCACCGAACTGAACCGCGAGGTCGGCGCCGACGACCTGACCGGGTTTGACGAAGTCGTCATCGCCACCGGCGTGATCCCGCGCGATCCGCAGATCCCCGGCCAGGACGGGCCGAACGTCATCGATTACATCGACGTCCTGCGCCACAAGGCCGATGTCGGCAAGCGTGTCGCGGTGGTCGGTGCCGGTGGTATCGGGTTCGACGTGTCCGAATTCCTGGCCCACGAAGGCACCAGCCCCACGGAAAGCCTGCCGCTCTGGATGAAGGAATGGGGCGTCACCGACCCGGCCGAGAGCCGCAGCGGCCTCGCACCGGAAGGTCCGCAACCGCACCCCTCGCCGCGCGACATCACCCTGCTGCAACGCAAGGCCGAAAAGCACGGCAAGCGGCTCGGCAAGACGACGGGATGGATTCACCGCGCCTCTCTCAAGATGAAGGACGTGAACTTCGTCGGCGGCGTGAACTACGAACGCATCGACAAGGAGGGGCTGACCGTGTCCTTCGGCGAGGCGCGGGAGAACCCGACGCTGATCGAGGCCGATACGATCGTGCTCTGCGCCGGGCAATTGCCCGAACGGTCGCTGGCCGATGCGCTGATCGCCAAGGGCATCACGCCCCACGTGATCGGCGGTGCCGACGTGGCAGCGGAACTCGACGCCAAGCGGGCGATCGACCAGGGCACGCGACTGGCGGCCGCGATCTAGCCCTTGTGCACCTTGATGCTGTCCGACGGGGCCTCGGCCCTGTCGAACATGCCGTAGTCGCGCAGTACATGTGCCACGCGCAACCGGTAGTCCCGAAAGACGCCTGCACGCCCCTTGGCCTGAGCGACCCGATGCTCGGCCAGGCGACGCCAGTTCTCCACCGCGTCCTCATCGCGGAACAGGGAAAAGGACAGCAGCTTGTCCGGGTCGGTCAGGCTCTGGAACCGCTCGACCGAAATGAACCCGTCGACCTCTTCGACCATCGGGCGCATTTCGGCCGCGATGTCCAGATATTCGCCCTTGCGTCCGTCTGCCGGATAGACCTCGAAGATGATGGCGATCATGTCGTTCCCTCCCAACCTGCTTTCCGGCAGCCTTGTTCAGGTCAACGCCGGCGGCAAGCCTATTCGACGGTGATCGTGATCACCTCCGAGACGACCGGCGTGCTGTGGGGCACATGGGCGGCGTCGCCGAGAACCAGTTGCAGCGTATGTGTGCCGGGCGGAAGCTCGATGGTCGCTTCGGTCTGGCCACCGCCGAAATGCATGTGGTTTTCATCCGCCGGCAGCCCGTTCGCCAGTTCGTCGGCGCCTTCCTCCCCCTCGCCAAAGGGCGCGCGGTTGATCAGCAGGTGATGATGGCCGGTCATGTCCTTCTCGGTTCCGGCGGGCGCGACCCCCATGCCCGACAATCCGAAGACGACGGTGACGGGCGAAGACACAGTGGCCCCATCCTCGAGGTTGACGAAATAGACCTTTGCGTCGGGATTGGCGGGCGTGTCGCCCCCGGCGAAGGCGGGCAGCCCCAGAAGGGTGACGGCGGCGGCGATCAAGGCAAGTCTCATGGCAGATCCTTTCGGCTTGGTGTCCACGTCAGATTGCCCATCTTGACGCAAGGGCGCCCGCAAGTGTCAAGAAATTCGCGTCGTGTCCGGTTTCCTGTCGCGCGACGATGAAGGGTGAAATCCAGCAATTATCCCAAGCCCGCCCCGTTCTTGCCCAGATTGCGCGCGACAACCATGTGGATTGACCCGAGCGCCCGAGGTGACTGGAATGGATCGACTGACCGAGATGGAAGCCTTCGCGAACGTGGTGGATCAAGGCGGGTTCACCGACGCGGCCAAGAAGATGGGCATTTCCAAATCGGCCGTGTCAAAGCATGTGTCGAGCCTCGAGGCGCGGCTTGGCGCGCGGCTGCTGAACCGGACGACCCGGCGTGTCAGCCCGACCGAGATCGGGCTCGCCTATTATGACCGGGCGCGCCGCGTGCTGAACGACGCGGGCGAAGCGGATGCCCTGGTGACGTCGATGCAATCCGCGCCATCGGGCCTGTTGCGGATCAGTGTCGCCACGGATTTCGGGGTCAACCACCTGTCACCGGTGCTGAGCGGCTTCCTCGCCGACTATCCCGAGATCACCGTGAACATGGTCCTCAACAACCGCTATGTCGAACTGATCTCGGAAGGCTTCGATATGGCCGTGCGCATCGGAGAACTGGAAGACAGCACGCTGCGCGCCCGAAAGCTGACCGAGACCACCAAACGGATGATCGCGGCGCCCTCCTACTTCGAGAAATACGGCCGCCCTCTCAAGATCGACGATCTGAACGCACACAAGCTGCTGCACTACTCGAACCAGTCCAGCGGCAATGTCTGGCGATTGACCGCGCCATCGGGCGAAAAGCGGCAGGTGCGGACCGCCGGTTGGCTGAGCGTGAATGACGGGCAATCCCTGCTGAACGCGGCGATCTCGGGCCTGGGCATCGCCTATTTGCCAAGCTTCCTGTTTTCCGAGGCGTTGGCAAAGGGGCTTGTCGAAGATGCCATGCCGTCGCTCCCGCTCGAGACACAGGGAATCTATGCCGTCTATCCGCCGGGGCGCTTCACCCAGCCCAAGGTGCGCGCTTTCATCGATTTCCTCGTCCATGCCTTTGCCGACAAGGGTCCGAACGACTGGTAAGCCACACCCCGCGCGATCAGTCGCCTGACAACAGGATTGCCTCGACCCTGCGGTTCACCGTGCGACCCTCTTCGGTCAGGTTCGAGGCGATGGGGGCAAGATAGCCCATACCCTCGGCATCGACCTGCGCCGGGTCGGCGCCATAGGTTTCGATCAGACGCCTGCGCACGGCTTCCGCCCGGCGTTTTGAAAGCGAGATATTGCTGTCGAGCCCACCGGTGGTGTCGGTATGCCCGACCAGTGCAATTCTCTGACCTGGGGCGCGACTCAGGTAATCCGCGAGACCCGAGAGCGACTCGTGCGGACCGGGCCCCAGCGTGTCGGCCCCGGTTTCGAAATCGAGATCCGCGAGCACCACGTGGCCCCGCTCGAGCAGGATTTCGACCACGTCCTGCGCGTCGCCGGCATCCTGCGCCTGACCCGGTGCGCGCGCTGCGAGGATCACCCCCCCGGTCGCGTCCGGCGGCGTCACCTCGATCAACTGGATATAGGTCGCGTTGCGGCTGCGGCTGACCAGCAGGCTGAGCGCATCGCCTTCGGCGCGTCGGGCCGACACGAAGCGATAGTCCCGCATATCCACATGCATGTCCGGCGCAGGGATCACCTCCGTCGAAAAGCGGAAATCGAAGCCGCCACAGGCGCGATCCTCGCATTCGAATACCACGTCATAGCCTTCCTCGTCGATCTGCGCCCGCAGCGGGCTCAGCACCTGCAGCGTCGTGATCGCGCCGCCATCGATGCGCCAGCTGCGGCGCGTCACCCGGCCCTCGACCGTCTCCGCCGGGATGCCACCCTCGCTCCAGACCCCGAGCGGCAACTGGTAACTGTCCAGCGGGCTTGCCCGTTCGGTCAGCTGGCGGGCCGTCGTCGGCAGAACCGGCTCGAGCGCTGCGCCGGCCTGGGGCGCCAGCACCAGCGCACAGCCAAGGGCGAGACGGGCGATCATCTGGACTGCGCGTGATACCCGTCGTTGGGCTTCATCGCGGTGGCGCTGGCCACGCGGTTGGTCATGTTGAAGAAGCCGGCCACGTTGGCGATGTCCCAGATGTCCCGATCGCTGAACCCCACATCGCGCAGACCTTGCCGGTCGGCTTCCTCGATCGTCGCGCTGGCCGTGGTCATCTTGGCCGCGAAATCCAGCATCGCCCGCTGGCGCGCGTCCAGCGGCGCGACCCGGTAATTCATGACCAGCATCTCGCCCAGGATCGGATCGTTCGACAATTGCCGAACGGCGGCCCCGTGCGCGACCAGGCAATAGAAACACCGGTTGATCGACGAGACCACCACCGCGATCATCTCGCGCTCGAGCTTGCTGAGCCCGCTGTCGGCCAACATCAGGTCGTTGTACATGCCCGTAAAGGCGTTCAGCTTGTCGATGTCGAAGGCATTGGCCTTCAGGACATTGGGGATCATGCCCAGTTTTTCGGTGCAGATGTCAAAGTATTTTCGCGTCGCTTCGGGCAACGGGTCGACCATGGGCAGATCGAGGGCGGTGGGCATGTCGTTGTTGGTCATCCGGGCTCAGGCTCCGTCTTTCAGATGGCGATAATGATACTGTCCCACAGCCTGCATCCCGAGGGAAGCATAGAGCCCGTTCGCCGCCACATTCGCCCGAGTGCAGATCACTGACAGAGTGTCGGCCTGCTGTTCGGCTGCCCAGAAGGCCGCTGCGCGCATGATCCAGCGTGCCATCCCGGCCCGCCGCTGATGCGGCAGCACCTCGACCGCATGTACCATGGCCACCGAACCATGAATGGCGGCAAAGGCGACCCCGGCGGGCTTGTCGCGGTGGCGGGCAAGAAAGCCTGTCTTGGGCCCCGGCACGCGCTCCATCACCGCGACTCGCTCTGGCCCGATCCCACCCGCGGCCCAGATCTCGCGCATGATCGCCAGCGGCTCCCAGATCGTGAAGACGGTGACACGGGGAATCGGTTCGCTCATCAGCGCGTCCGGCGGGCAGGTATAGATCGTGACCGGGTCGCGCACCACGTGGCCCCGTGCCGCCAGTTGGCCGTCCAAGGCGGTTTCCTCGGGTCGGACCATGAAGAGCGGCGGTTGCTCCATGTCGCGCATCGCGCCTTCGGCGGCGGTGATCTGGTCCTCGTCGACCGGTGTCGCGACCGTCGAAAGCGTCGCCGCCGACACCCGCCCGCCACCGCCGCGACCCTCGCGCAATGTCCACGGGCCAAGCGTGCTGTAGCGCGCCGCTGACCAGGTTCCGTCGATCACCTCGGACCAGAAGGACGAGTCCGCCGTCACAAGTCGAGACCCCGGGCCAGATCGGCCATCGCCGCATCGACCCGGCTACCGTCCTGCCCCCGCACGACCACGTTGGCACCAAAGACACCATCCTTCTGGAACGGGTAGCAACCGATGGACAGATCCGCGTATTCGGCCGCGAGTTGGCCCAGCAGGTCCGCGATGTCACCCTCGCCGCGATAGACCCGCAGGCTCTGTGACAGCAGCGGCGCGCCTCCCGTCAGAGTCGGAAGCACGCTGGCGACCATCGCCTGAAAGACGGCCGGAACACCCGCCATCACGTGCACGTTGCCGATGGTGAAGCCCGGTGCGCGCGATACCGGGTTGTCGATCAGGGTCGCGCCCTCCGGGATGCGCGCCATGCGCAGGCGCGCAGCGTTCAGCTCGAGCCCGGTGGCGTCGTAATGCGCTTGCAGGATCGCCCGCGCATCGTCGCGCACGTCGATCGAGACTTCGAAGGCCGCCGCGATGCAGTCCGCCGTGATGTCGTCATGGGTCGGCCCGATCCCGCCGCTGGTGAACACCGCGTCATGGCCTTCGGACAACGCCTTGACCGCCGCGACGATCGCGTCGCGGTCATCGGCCACGACGCGCACCTCCTTGAGGTCGATGCCGTGCTTGGTCAGCTCGCCTGCGAGGAAGTGCATGTTGGAATCACGCGTGCGACCGGAGAGGATCTCGTCCCCGATCACGAGCATGGCGGCGGATGGATTGGCCATGACAAGCCTCCCTTGAATGGCGCGTGTCGCAGGTATAGTCCCGCGCTCATGCGCTTTGAACCCCCTCTCGTGCCGGCGCGGCTGATCCGCCGCTATAAACGGTTCCTCGCCGATTGCCGGCTTGAGGACGGGCGCGAGATTACCGCCCATTGCGCCAATCCCGGATCGATGCTGGGCCTGGCCGATCCGGGCATGCGGGTCTGGCTGGAAGAGAATGACGATCCGAAGAAAAAGCTGAAATTCGGCTGGCGGCTGGTGGATCACGAGAACGGCCATTTCACCGGAGTAGACACCTCGGTCCCCAACAGGGTGCTGCGCCAGGCTCTTGAAAATCGTCGCGTTGCCACGCTCGCCGCCTACGGGGCCGTGCGGCCCGAGGTGAAATACGGCACCTCCAGTCGCATCGACTTCCTGCTGACCGAGTCGGGCCTGCCCGACGCCTATGTCGAGGTGAAGAGCGTGACGCTCTCGCGGCAAAGGGGTTTGGCCGAGTTTCCCGATTCCGTCACTGCAAGGGGTGCGAAACATCTGGCTGAACTGGCCGACGTCGCGCGTCTCGGACATCGCGCGGTCATGTTGTTCCTGGTCCAGCGGACCGATTGCACCCACTTCGACCTCGCGCGCGACATCGACCCCACCTATGCCACCGCCTTCGACATGGCCCGGCAGGCGGGCGTCGAAACGCTTTGCTTGGGCACCCGTATTTCGGCGACCGGGATCGAGATCGCAGAACCCCTGGAGGTGACCTTTTGAGCGCCTCTGGTCCTTTCGCGCCAAAAGCACTAAATTGCGTGCAAGATCACGATGATGGAGCGATCCGTGAATAACGAACTTCGTGGCCGTCTGACCAAGGACGGCATACGCATCTACGATTCGGCAGACTTTTCCGGGATGCACGCGGCCGGTGCGCTTGCCGCGCGTATCCTTGACGAGGTCGCGCCCTACGTTCAGGTCGGTCAGACCACCGAAGCCATCGACAAGGCGATTACCGACATGGTCGAGGCGGCCGGCGCCAAGTCGGCCACCATCGGCTACAAGGGCTATCAGCATGCAAGCTGCATTTCGGTGAACCATGTGGTCTGTCACGGCATTCCCAGCGCCAAGACGCTGAAGGACGGTGACATCCTGAATATCGACGTGACCGTGATCGTCGATGGCTGGTTCGGCGACACCAGCCGGATGTACGTTGCCGGAAAGCTGCCCCGCAAGGCCGAGCGGCTCATCCAGGTGACCCATGACGCGCTGATGAAGGGCATCGAGATGGTGCGCCCGGGCAATACCTTCGGCGACATCGGCCACGCTATCCAATCCTATGTCGAGGCGCATCGGATGAGCGTCGTGCGTGATTTCTGCGGCCACGGGTTGGGCCGCGTGTTCCATGCCCCGCCCAACGTCCTGCACTATGGCCGTCCCGGAACCGGAGCGTTGCTGGAAGAAGGCATGTTCTTCACGATCGAACCGATGGTGAACCTCGGTCGCCCCGAGACCAAGACGCTGGCGGACGACTGGACCGCGGTGACCCGCGACAAGTCGCTGTCGGCGCAATTCGAACACTCCGTGGGCGTGACCAGCGATGGCTGCGATATCTTTACCCTGTCGCCCTCGGGTCGCTTCCACCCCACCTACGACTGATCGCGACCGCTTTCGCTCTGGTTTCGCAACAGATCGAGGAGCATGGTCTCACCCCGCCACGGCGTCACCGCGTCGTGAACAAAGACCGGCGAGGACCGCCGCTCGGGCGCGGTTCTGACCTTATCCTGCGTCCGGTGCGGGCCGCTCCAGGGCCAAAAGGCTGCGCGTAAAACCTCTGTCATGATGCGATCCAGCCTATCACGATCCGCGCATTGGGTCGAATTCTACCCGACGAAGCGCAGCAACGTCACATGCGTATCGCCATATCGGCGCGCATCAAGCTGTTCGAAACCTTCCGGGACCGGAACGGCGTCGCCCTCTTCCCACACGATCAGCGCATCCTGTGCGATCCAGCCGCCCGCGGTCGCAGAGGCCAGCGCACGCACGCCAAGACCCTTGCCATAAGGCGGGTCCAGGAACACCAGGTCGCAGGGCGGCTCGGACGCGGATGGCAGTCGGGTCGCATCGCGCCGGATCAGGGTGGTCCGGTCACCGCTGTCCGTCAGTTCGACATTGCGCCGGATCAGGCCCGTCGCCACCCGGCCATCATCGACGAAAGTGACATGGGCGGCCCCCCGCGACAACGCCTCCAGCCCCAGCGCCCCGGTGCCCGCGAAGAGGTCCAGCACCCGCGCGCCCGTGATTTCATGCCGATGCACCAGCACGTTGAACAGGCTCTCGCGCACCCGATCCGTGGTCGGACGAAGGTGCGCACTCGCATCGCCCTTGCCGACGCCGGCGAGGCTTCGCCCCCGGAACTGTCCGGCGATGATCCTCACGCGTTCAACAGCGCTTTCAGATCCGAGCCGGACGCCGCGATGATCTCCGCATCCGGTGATTTTCCCGCTTCGATCAACCTCTTTCCGATCATGTAGGCACGGGGATCATTCATCGCGTCCACCGCCAGCAACCGATCACCCGCGAAATACCAGAAGGAAACCGCGCCCTTGTCGCCCTTTCGCGTCACGACACGGTCATAGCCTGTGTTCAGGCCCGCGATCTGAAGCTTTACATCGTACTGATCCGACCAGAACCAGGGCCGCGGCACATAGGGCTGGTCCGCGCCCATCATGTTGTCCGCGACGCATTCTGCCTGATCAATGGCGTTGGGAACGCTTTCCAGCCGCAATCGGCCGCTCTTATAAGGAAAGCAGGCGCAATCGCCCGCAGCCCAGATCGCCGGATCCGAGCTGCGGCCATGTTCGTCGACCTTTATGCCGTTTTCGATGGCCAGCCCTGCCTTCTCGGCCAAGGTGGTCGAGGGCACGATGCCCACACCGACGACGACGAAATCGACCTGCAGCGCAGTGCCGTCGGTCAGCACGGCGCCGCTCACCCGTCCCCCTGTTCCGGTCAACCGGTCGAGCCCGACGCCTTCGCGGATGTCCACACCATGCGCGCGATGCAGGTCACGGAAGAAATCGCTGGTTTCGGGGCAAGCCACGCGCTGCAGGATGCGATCGGACATCTCAACCAGAGTGACGTCGACACCGCATTTGCGGGCCACCGCGGCAGCCTCCAGTCCGATGTAGCCGCCCCCGACGATCAGGGCCCGCGCTCCGTCGCGGACAGAGGTCGCCATAGCGTCCACATCGGCGAGGGTGCGCACCACGAAAACGCCCTCCAGATCACCGCCGATCGCGGCGGGCAAGCGGCGCGGTTCGGACCCGGTGGTCAGGGCCAACTGGTCATAGGAAATGGTTGCGTCACCGACGGTCACGGTTTTGGCCGCCGGATCGATCGCCGTCACCGGCGCGCCAAGGCGCAGGGTTATGTTCTGGTCGGCATAAAAACTCTCCGGCCTCAGAAACAGCCGTTCGAGCGCCATTTCTCCCAGCAGATACCCTTTGCTGAGCGGCGGGCGCTGGTAGGGCGCGATCGGTTCCTCACCGATCAGCGTGATCTCTCCGTCAAAGCCGTTCTTGCGCAGTTTCGCGACCAGGGACGCCCCCGCCTGCCCTGCACCGATCACCACGAAATGACTCATCTTGGCCCCTCGATCCACGAAAGCTGTGTTTCCCCGCCCATAAATCCTATATGCGCAGGTACATCAAACTCAACATGACGAAAGGGCAAAGGCATGACGATTTCAACAGGGGACAAGCTGCCTGACGCGACGCTGGTTCAGATGGGCTCCGAAGGCCCTGCGCCGGTCGCATTGGCCGAGAAGACGAAGGGCCGCAAGGTGGTGATTTTTGCCGTCCCGGGCGCCTTCACTCCGACCTGCCATTCCGCCCATGTGCCCAGCTTCATGCGCACCAAGGCCGAATTCGACGGGAAGGGCGTGGACGAGATCATCTGCGTTTCGGTCAACGACCCCTTCGTGATGAAGGCCTGGGGCGAGTCGACCGGTGCCGCCGATGCCGGGATCACCATGTTGTCCGATCCCGAAAGCGCCTTTACCAAGGCGATCGGCATGGATTTCGACGCGCCGCCCGCCGGGCTGATCGCCCGCTCCAAGCGCTATGCGATGCTGGTCGAGGATGGCACCGTCAAGATCCTGAATCTCGAGGACAATCCCGGACAGTGCGAAACATCCGCCGGCGAAGGCCTGCTGGCCGAAATGTGATCCATCTAAAGGGGCGGATGGACCATCCGCCCCTGAGACCGCCGGTCAACGGCACGGTTCCATCCCAGACGACACACGTTCCCCGGAGAGCACATGACCCTTCTTCGCGCGTCCCTATTGCCCGCCCTTCTCTTGCTCGCCGCCTGCGCAGTGCCCGACAATCCGTCGCGATCCGGTGCTGGCGGTGAAACCCAGATCCAACTGTCGGATGGGCAGAACTGCTGGAACAACCGCTGCTTCCGCTTCAGCAGCGTCAACCGCTCCGTCCAGGTCACCGGCAAGTACCCGGTCCGGGCGCCGCGCGACATAGACTTGCGTGACGGCTACGTGACCGAGGCGCAGTTCGCCGCGATGTTCCAGACCGCCAACATGGCCTATGCCAACGGTGTCGGACGCCGCTAGGATTTCGCCTGGCCTTCGGGTGTCAGGCCAAACCGTCCATCTTGCGCGCGAGCTTGGCATCCAGAGCGCTGAGACCGCCCACGTCGTGCGTGGTCAGAACCACGGTGACGGTCTTGTAGACGTTGCTCCACTCCGGATGGTGGTCCCATTTCTCGGCCCAGATCGCGACCCGCGTCATCCACCCGAAGGCCTCGACGAAATTGCCAAACTCGTAAGTCTTGGTGATCGCGTCGCGCCCGTCGGCCATCGTCCAACCGGACTTGAGCAACGGGTCCAGCAGAGGTCCCCGGGCTTCGGCTGAGAGTTTCTCGGTCATTCCTGTTCCTCCACTTCGATCTTCTTGAACGGACCATATTCGGTCAGGATCTCGATCTCTTCCTCGACGGCGTCGCGCTCAGCATCCAGATAGCGCCCCACGGCCTCGGCAAAGCCGGCATCCGCAATCCAGTGCAGGCTGTGGGTTTGCTTCGGCAGATACCCCCGCGCCAGCTTGTGCTCCCCCTGCGCCCCCGCCTCGACCCGAGACATCCCGCGTTCAATGGCCATGTCGATGGCGCGATAATAGCACAGTTCGAAATGCAGGCAGGGGTGATGTTCGATACAACCCCAGTAACGGCCGAAGAGCGTATCGCGACCGATCACGTTCAACGCCCCTGCGACCCAACGACCGTCCCGTTCCGCCATCACAAGAGCGAGGTCGGCGCGCAGGTCGCGTTGCGCCAGGTCAAAGAACCGCCGCGTGAGATAGGGCGTGCCCCATTTCCTCGCCCCGGTGTCCTGGTAGAAGACCCAAAAGGCGTCCCAGTGTTCGGGCTGGATCGCATCGCCGGTCAGTACATGGATCTCACCACCGAACCCGTTGGCCTGCGAACGTTCCTTGCGGATATTCTTGCGTTTGCGAGAGGAGAGTGTGGCGAGGAAAGCGTCGAAATCGGCGAAATCGCGGTTCAGCCAATGGAATTGCTGGGTGGTGCGCCGCATCAGTCCCATCTGAGCGCCTGCTTCGGCCTCCTCGCCCGTGCAGAACGTCACGTGCAGCGACGAGACCCTGTTGTCGGCGGCAAGTTGCACGGCCCCCTGCACCAGTGCCGACTGACCGATATGCTCATAGCCGGGCCTCACAAGGAACCTCCGCCCCGTGGCGGGTGTGTGCGGAACCGCGATTTGCAGTTTCGGATAATAGCGCCCGCCCGCCCGCTCCCAGGCGTGGGCCCAGTTGTGATCGAAAATGTACTCTCCCTGGGAGTGCGATTTCGCATACATCGGAGCGCATGCGATCAATTGTCCGTCGAGATAGGCTGTCAGGTATTGCGGCTGCCAGCCGGTGCCGGCGCCCACCGATCCCGACTCTTCGAAGGCGGACAGGAAGCGATGGGTGGTGAACGGGTCGATCGGGCGCCCCCCGTCCGCCGTTTCCGGACAAGCACAGGCATCCCATTCCCGGGCCGCGATCCGTGCCAGAGTTCCAATCACCTGAATTTCGATCTGTGCCTGATCCATACAGCCCTCGCGCCTCTGCCTAATCTGGGTCGGTCGGGCGGGCGATCAACCCGGCAGCGGGGCGAGGTAGCCTTCGAAGGTCACATTGTCCGCGAGCTTGCGCGCCTCTGCCTCTTCTGCGGGCGTCCGGATCGTCCAGCACAGGACCGGAACGCCCGCGGCGCGCATCCGCTGCACACGATCGCGCGTCAGGTCGGACTTGTCGTGGCTGATAAAGGCCGCGTGCGCCGTTTCGAAATCCGGAATCTCGCGCAGCCGCGCGCAGGCCTTGGCGGATAGCGGCCAGTCAGATGGATCATACCCGGAGGTGACGAGCCCACGCGGAATCTCGGGCGCAAGCTCGGCCATCTTCGCCACGCTGTGCGGGTTGAACGACATGACGGCGACGGGCCCCGCATATCCGCGCAGCGCGTCGGCCGCAGCGGCTTCGAGCGGTCCGACCGCCGGCCCCATCGCGCCGTCCTGGTCCTTTATCTCGATCAGCAGGGGTACTTTCCCCTGCACGGCGCCGAGGATGTCAGTGAGGGTGGGGATTCCCTCTCCGTCGCCCCGATACAGCGCGATCTGGGTGGCAGTCTCGGCCGTGATGGCGCGAATCGGACCCTGTTCTCCGGTCAATCGGGACAGATCGTAGTCGTGGAAGACCATGGCCTGACCGTCTGCGGTGAGCTGCAGGTCGATCTCGATACCGTATCCCGCTTCGATAGCGGCGCGGACGGCGGCACGACTGTTTTCGGGGCGCAGGGTGTCGATGTCATGCAAGCCGCGATGCGCGAGCGGCACCGAGAGGAACACCGCAGGAAGAGGCGGGGTCATCGGATACGAAATATGCCTTCGATCTCGACAGCGACTCCCAACGGCAGGGACGCCGCCGAGACTGCAGAGCGCGAATGCCGCCCGGCATCACCGAGGGCCTCGACCAAGAAATCGGACGCCCCGTTGATGACCTTGGGCTGGTCGGTGAATTCGGCTGTCGAGTTGACGAAACCGGTCAGTTTCACCACCTGCACCAGCCGGTCGATATCGCCCGCGCATGCCGCTTTCACCTGCGCCAGCAGGTTGATCGCGCAGCGTCGCGCTGCTTTGGCCCCCGCCTCGATCTCCATGTCATGGCCCAGCTTGCCGGTGATGAGCCCGTTCTCGTCGTTGGAGATCTGCCCGGACACGAACAGCAGCTCACCTGACTGGACGTAGGGAACGTAATTTGCGGCCGGCGCCGGCGCGTCTGGCAGGGTGACACCGAGGTCGGCGAGCTTGGCTTCGATAGACATGCGAAAATCCCTTTCACGGAGTGGTCGTCGCGGACGCTAGCCGGGTTGATGCCGCACGAAAACCCCCAAGTCAGGATTCGCGGAATGCCTTGGTGAAATAGTCCGCCAACGGCTTGACGAGATAGGCCAGCGGCGAGCGATCGTCGGTCCGGATAAAGGTTTCCACCGGCATTCCGGGAATCAGAACGATGCCGTCGGGCAGCTTGTCCTGTTCCCCCTCGTTCAGGACGATCTCGGCACGATAGAAAGACGCTTGCGTGGCGCTGTCCTCGAAGGCGTCGGCCGAAACCTGCATCACCGTGCCGAACAGTTCCGGGGTCTGGCGCTGGTCGAGTGCCGAAAAACGCAGCGTGACCGGCTGCCCGACGAAAATCTGGTCGATGTGTATGGTTTCGACCCGGGCCGCGATCACCAGAGGGCGGTCCTGCGGAACAAGGTACAGTACCGGATCCGCCGCACGGATGACCGAGCGCGGGGTATGCACCTGCAAGCCGTAGACGATGCCCGACACCGGTGCCGTGATGTCCAGCCGCTCGAGCCGGTCGATCAGCGAGCGGCGCTGTTCGGCCAGTTCCAACTCGCGATACTGAAGGTCGCGCAGGCGCGTGATCGCCTCCTCGCGTTGGCGCGTGCCCAGCTTCAGGATCTCGATGTCGATCTCGGTTATCCGCCCTTGCGCCTGTGCTTCCGAGGCGATGAGCTCTCCCAAGGTGCCGTCGAGATCCGCTGCCGTGCGCTCGAGATTGAGAACCGTGCCGGCCTGGGCAAGACCTCGGTCGAGCAGGGATTGCTGATTCGTCAGTTCCCGCGCGATAAGTTCGATCTGGCGCCGCAGCGATTTCTGCTGCGCCGTGATACCTTCGATCTGGTTGCCGATCTGGTTGCGCCGTTTTTCCAGTTGCTCGGTCTCGCGCGCGATCGAGTCGCGCCGCGCCTGGAACAGGCGCAACTGCCCGTCGATCAGGTCGGCCACTTCCGGTCTCAGCTCGGCAGCGGCATGCAGTTCGGCTTCGAATTCCACGGTGTCGCTCCCATCGCGTTCGGCCTCCAGCCGCCCACGCCGGGCCATCAGTTCGAACAACTGGCCCTCGGCGATCAACAGTTGGGACCGAAGCTGCGTCGCGTCCAGACGAATCAGAACCTGCCCCAGCGCGACACTGTCGCCTTCGTCCACCAGGATCTCGGAGACGACACCGCCATCAGGATGCTGCACGACCTGCCTGTTTTGATCGACTTCGAGCCGTCCCGACGCGATGATCGCACCGGCGATGTTGGACACCACTGCCCATGTGCCAAAGCCCCCGACCAGCAGCAGCAAGCCGAACAGGCCGAACAGAACCGGTGCTCGGGCGGACCAGCGCGACTCGCTCATCTCACCCCTCCCATGCCGGCGGTCTTCTGCACCTGCTCATGGTTCATCACGGTCTCGCGCAACACCTGCTCCTTGGGTCCGAAGGCGACACGCATGCCGTTGTCCAGCACCAGCAGCGTATCGCATTCCTGAATCGCGGCCGGTCGATGCGCCATGATCAGCACTGATTTCCCTTCGGCCTTGAGGTCCCGGATCGCCTGGTTCAAGGCCATGGACCCTTCGTTGTCCAGGTTCGAATTCGGCTCGTCGAGAATGACGATGACCGGGTCATCGTAGAGCGCCCGTGCCAGCGCGATTCGTTGCATCTGCCCACCTGACAGACGTCCGCCGCCGGCAGCAACGCGGGTGTCATATCCCTCGGGCAATTTGACGATCATGTCATGTGCTGCCGCTTTCTTGGCCGCCGCGACCACCTTTGCGCTGTCCGGCGTGCTGCTCAACCGGGCGATGTTCGACGCGATCGTGCCGTCGAACAGCTGCACCCGCTGCGGCAGGTAGCCGATATTCTGGCCCAGAACATCCGGCGCGTATTGGTCGAGCGACGCGCCGTCGAGCCGGATCGTGCCCCCCGCGGGGCGCCAGACGCCGGTCAACGCGCGCGCCAGCGTCGATTTCCCCGATCCCGACGGACCGATCACGCCGACCGCCTGGCCCGGCTCGACATTGAAGCTGATGGTCCGCAACGAGGCGCGAGTCTCTCCCGGAGGCACAAGCGTCAAAGACTGCACGGCGAGCTTGGCCTGTGGCTTGGGCAACTCGGTGCGGGGGCGTTCGGGCGGCACCTTGTCGAGCAGTTCGGCAAGGCTGTTCCACCCCTTGCTGGCACGCTGCACCAATGGCCACTGCCCGATCGCCAGTTCGATTGGCGCAAGCGCCCGACCGAGCAGAATCGACGCCGCGATCATCGCGCCCGCCGTGATCTCGTTCTGCAGCACCAGATAAGCCCCGAGACCCAGCATGGCCGATTGCAGGAACAGGCGCAGCGTCTTGGTCATCGACGAGAAGGTGCCGCCGACATCATTGGCCGAAATGCTCTCCTCCAGCGATTCTTCGCGCGCCTTCTGCCACCGCTCGAAGGCCGCACCACGCATGCCCATGCTCTGGATCATCTCGGCCTCGCCGCGTATCTCATCCGACAGCATCGAGGCGCGATGCGAGGTCGCGTTGGCTTGTCGCAAGGGTCCGCGCGACAGCATCTGATTGACCAAAGTGATCAGGATCAGGACCGCGCCCCCCGCCAGCGCCAGGATACCCAACCACGGGTGAAACAGCATGATCCCGGCCAGGAAGATTGGTGTCCACGGAATGTCGAACGCCGCCATCAGGACCGGAGAGGAGATCAGGCGTTGCACGGATTCAAGATCAGCCAGCCCGGTCTGCGCCGACGGATCGGACGCCACGGCGGACCGGCGCACCATCGCATCGAACACCCGCCGATCGAGCGCGGCCTGGAAGCGCGCTCCGGCACGGGCCATGATCCGACCGCGGGAATAGTCGAGAATGCCCATGACTCCATAGAGAAACGCCACGAGAAGCGACAACGCCACCAGGGTTTCGACCGAGCGGCTGCCGAGAACGCGGTCATAGACCTGCAACATGTAGATCGGACCGGTCAGCATCAGCAGATTGGCAAAGAAGCTGAACACGCCCACGACCCAGTAGAGCGCGCGGCTCTCGGCCCTTGCACGGCGCAGTTCCTCACGACCGGATTCTGGCGTCATCTGTCTCAGCCTCGCGCTTTCTGCCTGCTGGCATCCGCATCGCGTGTTCGGCGCGAATACGCAGAGCCCCTGAATCGGCTGTTCCAAAACCGCCACATTTTCATTAAGTGAACTTGCACCAAGTGTGAACCATGGTTGTTTGGTTTAGACGCCCCATAACGATCCCGACGACCCTGGATTGGACACGATCGCAATGACACTTACCCATCAATTTCTTAAGGTATTATGCGCGCCCCTTCTTCTGGCCGCAGTCGCCGGTTGCACCGTGCCCGAGACGGCGACCCGGTCGAACGAGACTCCGTTCGACCCGTACGAGGCCAACAACCGCGGCGTGCACAAGTTCAACCTTGCCGTCGACCGGGCCTTCTTTCGTCCGGCCGCCATCGGGTACACCAAGCTGATTCCCGACCCGATCGAGGACAGCTTCAACAATTTCGCCGAGAACCTTTCGGAACCCGGCGACGCGGCGAACTTCCTACTGCAGGGCGATTTTCGGCAGTCCGGCATATCGCTGGGGCGCTTCCTGATGAACTCGACCATCGGGTTCTTCGGACTGGCAAACCCGGCCAGCGATTTCGGGATACCGGAAACCGATACCGACTTCGGCGCGACGCTCGCCAAGTGGGGGTTCAGCGAAGGCGCCTATATCGAGTTGCCGTTCTTCGGCCCGTCGACCCAACGCGACGCGGTGGGTGTCTTTGTGGACTTCTTTACCAACCCGCTGACCTTCGCTCCGCAGCGCCCCCTCGAGAATGTCGGGTTCTACGCGGAATTCGTGGAACGGTTGAGCGACCGAGGGCGTTTCTCCGACACGGTGGATGCGATTCTATATGAAAGCGCCGACAGCTATGCGGTCGCGCGCATCCTTTACTTGCAGAACCGCCGGTTTGAACTGGAAGGCAACAGCGGTGACTCATACGTGGATCCCTATGGGGATGTCGCGCTTGATCCCTACGCAGATGTCTCACTTGACCCATACGAGGACCCATATGCAGAATAATTCATCGAACCGACGCAATTTCCTCGGCGGTGCGGTCGCCGGGCTAGGGCTGCTTGCCCTGCCGATGCCGGCCCTTGCCCTGACCGAAAGTGCGGCGCGGTCGCTGGTCGACCAGGTCGTGGCCGATATCAACCAGGTGATCGCATCGGGCAAGTCCGAGAGCGCCATGCTGCGCGACTTCGAGCGCATCTTCACACGCTATGCCGACGTTCCGATCATGGCACGCTATGCGCTCGGCAACGACGGTCGCCGGGCCAGCGCGGCGCAGATGCGCAACTTCACCAAGGCATTCCAGGGATACATCTCGCGCAAGTATGGTCGCCGATTCCGCGAGTTCATCGGTGGACGTGTCGAAGTGGAAGCCGCGCGGCAGATCAAGAACGGCTACGAAATCCGCAGCAAGGCCTACCTGCGCGGCGAAGCGCCCTTCGACGTTACCTTCCTCGTGTCCGACAAGTCAGGCAAGAACCTGTTCTACAACATCTTCATTGAAGGCGTGAACCTGTTGCTGACCGAGCGTACCGAGATTGGCGCGATGCTGGATCGGCGCGGCGGCAACATCGACCAACTGATCGCGGACCTGAACGCGACCAGTTGATCCTCAGCGATTTCCTCCGGCGGCGGGCGTATTGCCGCCGCCACCTCCGCCTCCGCCGAACAGGTCGCGCAGCACGTTGTCGATGACCGCGCCAAGCCCGTTGTTGCCCTGCGCGCCACCGCCATAGGAGCCACCGTCCCGCTGTTGCGCCACCTGCTCGGGCGCGCGCATGGGCAGTGGAACCGGCGTCATCCCATCATGGACGCGAACCATCACTTCGTGCCAGATCTCGGCCGGCAATCCGCCACCGGTGACTCCGGTCAACGGCGTATTATCGTCATAGCCCATCCAGATCCCCGCGACATATTGCGACGTGAAGCCGATGAACCATGCATCTCGAGCTGCCTGAGTCGTCCCCGTCTTGCCCGCCGCTTCCCAACCCGGCAACGCCGCGCGGCGACCGGAACCTTCAGACACGACCTTTTCCATCATCCAGATCAGGTGCTGTGCGGCCTTTTCCTGAATCACCCGCTCACCGATACCACCGTCGATTCCCATCAGCGGTTCGCGGTCGCCCAGCAGCGTCAGCTCGGTCAGACCATACGGAGTGACGGATGAGCCACCATTGAGGATGCCGGCATAGGCGCCAGTCATTTCCAGCAGCGTGCTCTCGGACGCCCCGAGGGCCAGCGCGGGGCCCGCCGCCAGATCGCTCTCGATACCGAACTGGCTGGCGACCTCGCGCACCACTTCGCGGCCGACACGCTCGGACACCTTGACCGCTGGCACGTTCAGCGAATCCTTCAGCGCGCGTGTCAGCGTCACTTGGCCATAATACTCGTTGGTGTAGTTCTTCGGGCACCACTGCCCCGATCCCGGGATGGTCATACAGAACGGTTCGTCGACAACGGTATCGAGCGGCGAATAGCCGAGATCCATCGCCGCGGCATAAACGAAGGGCTTGAAGGCCGACCCGGTCTGCCGCTTGGCCTGAATGGCGCGGTTGAACGCCCCGACAACCTTGGCCTCGCGCCCGCCCACCATCGCACGGACCGCACCATCCGCTGACATGACGACGATCGCCGCTTGCGCCTTGGACCCGTCCCGCACCTTGTTTTCAAAGATGAACTGCATCGCCTCTTCCGCCGCCGCTTGTAACTTGCGATCCAGCGTCGTCTTGATGATGACATCCTCGGTTGTGTTTCGGGTAAAGAACTCGGGTCCGCTGGACATCACCCAATCGGCGAAATAGCCGCCCGCGCGTTCGGCGGCAGCCTGCGACAGTTCGGCAGGATTGTCGCGTGCATCCTTTGCCTGCGCCGGGGACAGATAGCCCTGGTCCTCCATCAGTCCGACGATCACGGTCGCACGGTTCTGGGACCGGGTCAGGCTGTTGGTCGGCGCATAGCGCGTCGGGGCAACCAGCAAGCCCGCCAGCATCGCCGCCTCGGCCGGGCTGACATCGGAGGCGGACTTGCCGAAATAGCGTTGACTCGCAGCTTCGAACCCCCTCGCCCCTGCGCCGAGAAACGCCCGGTTCATGTAGATGGTCAGGATCTCGTCCTTGGTGTACTTGACCTCCATAGCCATGGCGAACACGGCTTCCTTTGCCTTGCGCCAGAGTGTTCCGCGACGGCATTCGGCCTCGTACTCGGCCTCGGTCATGCCCGCGCCCGGATCGAAAGGTTCCCCCAGACACAGCAATTTCGCGGTCTGCTGGGTGATGGTCGAGCCGCCGTGCCCGGAGAGTGGTCCGCGCCCTTCGCTCAGGTTGATGCGGACGGCGCTGGCGACACCCCGCGGACTGATCCCGAAATGACGGTAGAAGCGCCGGTCCTCGGTGGCGACGATGGCGTTCCGCAGGTGTGGCGAGACGGTCTCGGTGGTGATGACACCACCGAACTGGTCCCCCCGCCAGGCGAAAACATCACCGTTGCGATCCAGCATCGTAACCGATCCGCGCGCGCGTCCATCGAGCAGCGCACCGACCTCGGGCAACGTCGTGTAAACATAGCCGACGGCCATGGCGACACAGAGGCAGACGACCGCTCCGAACCGCCACGTCACGGACCAGATCAGCCGCAGGATCCAGCCGATCAGTCGGCGAAAAAACCCGACGATGCCGCCGCCGCCACCCGACTTGCCGGACCGCTTGCGGGGCGCACGCTTCCTTGGCGCGGGCTTGGCCTTTGCCGGTTTCGGCTTGGCAGTCGCCGCCTTGCTGGTGGAGGATGTGCGCTTGACGGACGGATACCTCCGGTCCGCCACCAGAGGTGGTTTGCGCGTCGACTTGTTGGTCATGCTCAGCCCTGCCCGGCTTTATCGTTCGGCCATCATACTGGGCCGTTACCGCTTTGTAGACGGTTTGTCAGCCCCGGTCATCCGCTTTCCTATTTGCCTATTTTTTGCGCCTTTTGTGGAAATTGTGCAAAAATTGTGCAATTTCTCGCACTCAATGACCGCCCGACGCTGCTGAATCGTTCCCATCCCGAATGCAACGCGGCTTTTCTGCGTGTGCAAACACGCGGGGCGACCCGCCAGGTGAAGGGGATAGAGGTGAAACTCATCATTGCGACAATCAAGCCGTTCAAGCTGGAAGAGGTGCGCGAGGCGCTCACCGAGGCCGGCGTGCGCGGCATGATGGTGACCGAAATAAAGGGCTTCGGATCGCAGTCCGGCCATACCGAAATCTACCGCGGTGCCGAGTATGCCGTGAACTTCGTACCCAAGATCAAACTCGAAATCGTCGTATCGGCCGGCATGGCCGATCAGGTGGTCGAGACGATCACCAGGACCGCCAAGACCGGCAAGATCGGCGACGGCAAGATTTTCGTGCTGGACGTGCAGCAGGCCATCCGCGTGCGAACCGGCGAAACCAACGAGGACGCAATCTGAAGCTGCGGCAACCTAGGGAAATGACTATGACACACTTCAAGACACTCGCCACAGCAGCAGCGCTGATGACGCTGCCGTCTCTGGCATTCGCGCAAGATGCGCCGGGCTTTGACGAGATCGGCCCCTATATCATGACGACCTTGCTATTCTGCATGGCAGGGTTCCTCGTGTTCTTCATGGCGGCCGGATTCGCCATGCTCGAAGGCGGCCTGGTGCGATCCAAGAACGTCACCATGCAGATGACCAAGAATATCGCGCTCTACTCGATCGCCGCGATCATGTACTGGTTCATGGGCTTCAACCTGATGTATCCGGGCGACTTCAACGGCTATGTCGGCAGCTTCTTCTCGCCGACAGTCCTTGACCCCGTCGGTGTCTCGGCAGCCGATGCGGCGCTTGATTATGCCTCGATCGGCTCTGACTTCTTCTTCCAACTGGTGTTTGTCGCCGCCACCGCCTCGATCGTGTCGGGTGCTTTGGCCGAGCGGATCAAACTTTGGCCCTTCCTGGTCTTCGTCGTCGTTCTGACCGGCGTCATGTACCCGATTTCCGGCTCCTGGAAATGGGGCGGCGGCTGGCTAGATGCCGCCGGGTTCCAGGACTTCGCCGGTTCGACCGTCGTGCACTCTGTCGGCGGCTGGGCCGCTCTGGCCGGTGCCATCGTCCTCGGTCCGCGCATCGGGAAATACGGCAAGGACGGCAAGGTGCATCCGATGCCCGGTTCCAACCTCGCACTCGCCACGCTCGGCACGTTCATCCTGTGGCTGGGCTGGTTCGGCTTCAACGGTGGCTCGCAACTCGCGATGGGAACCGTGGGCGATGTTTCGGACGTTTCGCGGATTTTCGCCAACACCAACATGGCGGCTGCGGCCGGTGCGGTCACAGCGCTGATCCTGACGCAGGTTCTCTACAAGAAGCCCGACCTGACCATGGTGCTGAACGGCGCGCTGGCCGGCCTGGTCTCGATCACGGCCGAACCTTTGGCCCCGTCGCTCTTCGGCGCGCTCTGGATCGGTGCCATCGGTGGTGTCATCGTGGTGTTTGCGGTTCCGATGCTCGACAAGTTCAAGATCGATGATGTCGTCGGCGCCATCCCGGTCCACCTGCTGGCGGGCATCTGGGGCACCATCGCGGTGACGTTCTATAACAGCGACGCAACTCTGATGACCCAGCTGACCGGCATCGTGGCCTACGGCGTGTTTACGTTCGCTGCGTCCCTTGTGGTCTGGCTGATCCTAAAGGCAGTTCTCGGTATCCGGGTCGGCGAGGAAGAAGAGATCACCGGTCTGGACATGTCCGAACTGGGCATGGAGGCCTATCCGGAATTCTCCAAAGGCTGATACAAGCTGAGTTGTCTGGCAGAATGGCCCCGGCGCGCAAATCGCCGGGGCCATTTCCATTTCCGACGGCGCCTTATCGCCTGACCCCGCGGCATCCCCTTGCAATCAGAGCGGGACTCCTGAAACATGAATGTGCGCGACGAGCGGTCGCGCGTGCAGTTCACCCCAGAGACAACGAGGACTATCCAGAATGGCGTTCAAGACCACTCTCATTGCAAGCCTTTCGGCAGCGCTTTTTGCCGCGACGGCGACCAGTGCGGACACGTTCATGAAATACGGCGAAGTCGAAGGCTGGAAAGTGTTCATCGACGAGGAAAAGAAGTCCTGCCTGATCGAGAAGGTCGACGATCTGGACAACGTAGTCCAGATGGGCCTGACCGCGGACCGGTCCGCCGCTTATGTCGGTGTCTTCACCAAGGCCGATACCGACATCAAGGCGGGCGACACCGAAGGCGTTGCGATCCTGATCGACGAAGATCTCTACATCGGCGAGGCCACCGGGATGCGTGGCAATATCACCAAGGGCTATTCCGGCGGCTATGTCTTGTCGGATGATCCGAAGTTCATCGAGGATATTGCCCGCAAGTACGTGATGATCGTGTTCCCGGAAAAGGACTACGCCTTCACGGTCAATCTGGAAGGCACTTTCAAGGCCATCGAGATGGCGCGCGAATGCAACAAGAGCGTCATGGGCTGAGCCTCCCACGCAAGAAACGTCGACCGGCCCCGCTCAGGGCCGGTCAGAAACCAAGCTGGAACCTAGACCCCGACGTCCACGATGGCTCGTGCAAGAACGGGAACCGTGTTGGCGTTCAGGCCCGCGATATTCATGCGACTGTCCCCGATCATGTAGATGCCGTGTTCGGCACGCAGTTTCTCGACCAGATCGGGCGTTGTGCCGAGCCGCGAGAACATGCCGCGATGCTGCGCCAGAAAGGCGAAGCGGTCCGATCCGGTGAGGCGCTGCAATTCATCCGCCAGCGCCTGCCGCAGGCTTAGCATCGAAAGGCGCACGTCTTCGAGTTCGGCCATCCAGTCCGCCCGGAGGGCCTCGTCGTTCAGGATCATCGTGACCAGCCGCGCGCCGTGATCGGGCGGGAAGGAATAATTCTGCCGATTGAGGAACGCGAGTGTGTCCTGGTTCAGCTTTCGTTGCGCCGTATCCTGCGACACCGCCATCAGAAGACCCGTGCGCTCGCGATAAATGCCAAAGTTCTTTGAACAGCTCGCCGCGATCAGGCATTCCGGCACCCGCGACGCGACCATGCGGGTGGCGGCCGCGTCCGCCTCTAGCCCGTCGCCGAATCCCTGATAGGCTATGTCGATCATCGGGATCAGGCCGCTCTCGTTCAGCAGGTCGATCACCGCCTGCCACTCGACCGGGTTGAGGTTGGCGCCGGTGGGGTTGTGACAGCAGCCGTGCAGCAGCACGACGTCTCCGGCGCGGGCGGCCCTAAGGTCAGCGAGCATGCCGTCGAAGTCGACGCCGCCAGTCTCGTTGTCGAAATAGCGATAGGGCACCACGTCCATGCCCAGATAGGACAGGATCGACAGGTGGTTCGGCCAGGTCGGATCGGAGACGAACACCCGTGCGCCCGGTGTCGCCATGCGGATCAGTTCGAACGCCTGCCGGCACGCGCCAGTGCCGCCCGGCGTGGCGGCGGCGGCAACAGCCTCACGCGGCACCGCATCGCCCAGGATCAGGCCGATCATCGCATCGGCAAATGCCGGGTCGCCGGCGAGCCCGACATAGGCCTTCGTCTGCTGCTCTTCCCAGAGCCGGTGCTCGGCCGCCTTGATCGCGCGCATGACCGGTGTCACGCCCTCGGCATTCTTGTAGACCCCGACACCCAGGTCGATCTTCTGTTCGCGCGGATCGTCCTTGAACGCCTGCATCAGCGCGAGAATCTTGTCAGCGGGTTGCGATTTGAGTTGATCGAACATCACGCGTCTCCAGTGGCAACGGGAAGGGTCGGGAAAGCGCCCCACTCGGCCCAGGAGCCGTCATAGAGCGCATGGTCCGTCTTGCCCATGCGCTCGAGCGCCAGGCTGAGAATGGCAGCGGTCACACCCGAGCCACAGGTCGTGATCGCGGGACGGGACAGATCGACACCGGCGGCCTCGAAGACCGCACGGGTTTCGTCGGGTGACTTCATCGTGCCGTCGGATGTCAGCAGATTTGCAAACGGGACGTTGTGCGAGCCCGGGATATGCCCGCTCCGCAGGCCTTCGCGCGGCTCGGGTTCGGTTCCGGCGAACCGGCCCGCCGAGCGGGCATCGATGATCGCGTGATCCTTGAGCTTGCTCGCCTGGCTGACCTGGGTGACGTCGCGCACGAGGCTGTTTTGAACCCGGACCGTCATATGCCTGTCACGCACCATCGGCGGAAGATCCTCGATCGGTCGCCCTTCGGCCTGCCACTTGGGGAAACCGCCATCCAGCACCGCAACATTGGGCTGCCCCATCAGCCGGAACAGCCACCACACCCGTGCGGCGGACACGAGGCCCGCACCATCATAGACCACCACCTGGTGGCCGTCGCCAACGCCCATTGCCCGCATCCGCGAAATGAACTTCTCGGCCGGCGGGGCCATGTGCGGCAAGTCGGATCGGTGATCGGAAATCTCGTCGATATCGAAGAAGCGCGCGCCCGGTATATGGGCGGCGTGATACTCGGCCTTCGGGTCGCGCCCTGCAGACGGAAGATACCAGGAGCCGTCGAGTATCCGAAGGTCGGGATCCTTCAGATGGGCGGCCAGCCAGTCGGTGGAAACAAGTGTCTTCGGATCATCCTGCATGTCGCGCTGCCCCCTGTCATACGCGCCCCTTGCTACGCGCCAGACGCAAGCGTTGCAATACCGGGGTCGGTGTCCTGATAGACCCTTTGACGCTGCATACCCTCCCACCAGGCCATCAGCGCGGGATAGGTTCGGAGCGCGCGGAGTCCCTGCGGAGCCATCTCGAAATACCCGATCATCGGCGCCAGGTGCATGTCCGCGAGGCAGAGGCTCTTGCCGTCGAGAATCCGGCCCTCGGCAGCAATCTCGTTCAGAAGCCGCAGGACCGGAACCGCGGCCACCAACCCTTCGGTAATCTGCGCACCATCCGGCGCCGCGCCGATGACAGGTCGAAACACCGCGTGGGCGAAGACTTGGCGCACCATCGGCCAGTATCCGTGGGCATCCATGGTCGCGATAGTCTGGTCCATACGCGCGCGGGCCTGCGGCGCCTCGGGGACCAACGCAGTGTTGGGAAAGATCGCCGCGAGGTATCTGCAGATCGCCGACGTCTCGCTGAGGGTGAAACCCGCATGGTCGAGCACCGGCACGCGTCCGATCGGGGCAATCCGCGCAAGATCGGGATCGGGAGGGTCGGCGAACGGGTCGGCTTCACGCGCGCGGTAGGGAACATCCAGATGCAGCAGAACCATGCGGACGATGCGGGTATAGACGCTGTAGCGATAGCCCCAGAGCGTCACGTCGAGGTCTGCTTTGGCGGAGTTATTTGCGCCCATTGTCCACACCGCTCGGTTCAGCTTCCACGTTGCCGCACGGCCCTGTGCGGAAAACCCATGCTGCGCGGCTGGTTTTCATGACAGCACCCGGGCCCGGCATCTGTCAACCAGCGGCCCGAACAGAAAGGGGCGCCTGAAACAGGCGCCCCGTGTCACGTCCGTTGTCTTGACCGGTCGGTCTTCAGGCGGTCTTCGTCCGGCGACGGCGAACCGCGCCGAAGGCACCCAGACCGCCCAGCAACAGCACGGCAGCACCAGGCAGGGGCACCGGTGGCGTATTCACGGTATTAAGCTGGCCCATGACCAGATCCTGACGGTTGTCAGTGTCGGCGTCGAGGAAGTTGACCGTGAAGAGGTCGGTGACCGTTCCGGTCATCGCATCGAGGAACGCGGTCGCGCGGTCCGTGATAGCCTGCGTGGAGCCGGAACCGACACGGGTGCCCGATGTCAGCGACAGCGGTCCGGCATCGGTTTCGTACCCGGCCTCCCAAAGTGCCAACTGGAAGGCGGCGGCGTCGGTGTTGTCGGTCGCGTCGACATCTATATAGGCCGCGTCGAACAGCCGCTCGACGTTGGACTTCTGCAACGCCGTCAACACGCGGCCGGGCTGGAACGGGTTCAGGTTGTTGATGACGTAATTGTCGTCGCCGACAATCCCCGCCAGATCGAGACAGAAGGCGAAGAAATCCGTGCCCAGCCCCAGGGCGTTGGTCGCATCCTTCATCTTGAAGCTCGCGGCCTGACGGTTGATGTAGTTCGGTGCGGTTCCGCCCGCTCCATTTTGCGCGGTGACCTTCGCGCCCGCACCCTGGCCTTCATAGGTAAGGGTCGCAGCCGAAACGGCGCCTGCCGCCATCGACATAGAGACGGCGACGATGCTCGCTTTCAAAAATTTCATGATAACTTTCCTCTAAACACTCGTAGAAAGCGGAATACCGCTCACTCAACACATCCCAGATATATTCATTTTGAATTTCTTTGGTAAAGCTGTGATTGGCCTGCCGCGTGCTACCTTGGGTTGAACCGGGCTAAGGCTTTGAGGAATAGGGGCAAAAAAATCGAAACCGTCTTGCAGGTAGTGTTTCCAAAGCAAGGACAGTGTAGGGAAATCGCAACAACAGCGTCCGAAGACCTGCACCTATCGCCGATTTTCTCACCGCCGCTTCCAAGCTCCGTTACCCTGTAGCAGCTAGGCCGCGAACGTTAGCGAGGTTTTCATGCATCCGTTTCATCCCCTTGGGCTGCTGACCGCAACCGCTGTCGCGTTCTCAGCAGCAGGCGCGGCCGCTCAGGAGGAGCGTCGTCCGCTCGAACTGGATCTCGGAAACGGCGTGTCCGTCACACTCTACGGATATGTCAAAGCAGATTTCATCTGGGACGAAGACTACAACCTGGGCAAGACGACCTTTGCCATCAATCGGATCGGCCTGCCAGGCGGCCCGGCAACCGGACGCTTCAATCGCCAGCAACTTAACGAAACGCGGATCGGCTTTGACGTGCGCGGCCCAAATGATGTCTTCGCCCGGTTCGAAGGCGATTTCTACGGTGCCGACGATTCCCTGCGATTGCGCCATGCCTACGTGTCCTGGCACGGGCTGATGATCGGCCAGAACTGGACGAATTTCATGTCCGTCGAGACGCTTGCCGAGACCGTCGATTTCCAGGGGCCCGGCGCCCTGCCCTTCGCCCGCGTGCCGCAGGTACGCTACACCTACGACGGGTTTGCCGATTGGTCCCTTTCCGCGTCGGTCGAGGAAGACATCGCCAACGAGGACGATCAGGCGGTCACGGTCGCGGCCCGCTACGGGCTCAAAGGAGGCATGGTCCGCGTCGCGGGGCTCTGGCGCGATGCCACCGTCTCGGGGGCGAGGGTCGAAGGCTGGGGTCTGAACCTGTCGAGCGTGCTGACGCCCTGGACGGGCGGAACACTCCGCGCGAACCTGACGACGGGATCGGGCATTTCAGACATTCTTGCGGCGGGACTGACCGGTGATGCGCTGTCGATCAACGGCCGGTCCGTCGGCGTGTCTTCCGCGGCCCTGTCGCTCTCGCACCAGGTCACGCCTTCGCTGCGCTTGGCAGCTACGGGCAGCTGGGTCGGCGTGGACGAGGCCGTGGGAACGGACACCGATACCCTGGAATCCCTGCACCTGTCGGCATTCTACACCATATGGGACAACACCACCCTGATGGCCGAACTGTTCAACGGGCGCCGGACGCAGGCCGATGGGCGCAGCTTTGATGCGCGACGCATCCAGTTGGCGATCAGATACGCGTTCTGACAGGACTGCGTCGGCGACGATCACACCACGGCACCCTGCACATGCACGGGCAGAGACCGGTTGCAAAACCGGTCACAACGCCGTTTTATCGCCCAATCAAGAACACCAAGAAAAAAAGGGAGACACTCACGATGAAACGCTTGCTCGCAACGGCCGCGCTGGTTCTGACGACGACCGCGGCCTCGGCCGCGGAAGACTGCTCCGAAGTGACCTTTTCAGACGTCGGCTGGACCGACATCACCGCTACCACGGCAGTCGCTACCGTGGTCCTGGAAGCATTGGGATACGATACCGACACCAAGATCCTGTCGGTGCCGGTGACCTATACCTCGCTGGCCGCGGGCGATATCGACGTGTTCCTCGGCAACTGGATGCCGACGATGGAGGCCGACATCGCCCCCTACAAGGAAGCCGGCACGGTCGACACCCTGCGCACCAACCTGGAAGGCGCGAAATACACGCTGGCGGTCAACCAGGCCGCCGCCGATCTCGGCATCGGGAATTTCGCCGATATCGCGACCCATGCAGAGGCGCTGGACGGCAAGATCTATGGCATCGAACCGGGCAATGACGGCAACCGGCTGATCCAGTCGATGATCGACGGCGACGCCTTCGGTCTCGGAGAGTTCGAAGTGGTCGAAAGCTCCGAGCAGGGAATGCTGGCGCAGGTGGCGCGTTCCGACAAGCGCGGCGAACCGATCGTGTTCCTTGGCTGGGAACCGCACCCCATGAACGCCAATTTCGAATTGTCCTACCTTGAGGGCGGCGATGATTTCTTTGGCCCCAACCTGGGCGGCGCCACCGTGATGACCAACACCCGCGCCGGATATGCCGAGGCCTGCCCGAATGTCGGCAAGTTCCTGATGAACCTCGAATTCACGCTTGCGATGGAGAATGAGATCATGGCGGCGATCCTGGATGACGGAAAAAACCCGACCGAGGCGGCAGCCGAATGGATCGAGGGCAATCCCGACACGCTGAAAGCCTGGCTTGACGGCGTAAAGGACGTGGAAGGTGATGACGACGCCTTCACGCAGGCCAGCAAGGTTCTGCTGGACTGACATGCATCCGGGGGCGCGATGTCCCCGGACCCTGATCTGCCCGGCCCAACCGGCCCGGGGCCAAGCGAAAGCCCGAAATGGACTGGCTGACCGACAACAAGCTGCCGATCGATGATGTGGCCGAAGCCGGGTTCGACTGGCTGCAAACCAACGGCGGCTGGTTTTTCGACGGCCTGGCGCTGGTGATGGAGGCATTGATCGAAGCAATCTTGTGGGTGTTGCAGACGCCGCATCCGCTCGTGATCGTCGCGGCCTTTGCCCTGCTCACCTGGGTGATCCAGCGCAACTGGAAGATCGTGGCGCTGGTGGTTCTCGGCTTCCTGTTCATCCTCAACCAAGACTATTGGGAGGAAACCACCGAAAGCCTGACGCTCGTCCTGTCGTCCTGCCTGGTGTGCATGGGCATCGGTGTGCCGATCGGGATCGCGGTGGCGCACCGGCCCCGGCTCTACAGCTATGTCGCCCCCGTGCTCGATCTGATGCAGACCCTGCCGACATTCGTCTACCTGATCCCGGCGATCGTGTTCTTCGGCATCGGTATGGTGCCGGGCCTGATCGCAACGGTGATCTTCGTTCTGCCCGCGCCGATCCGCCTGACGCAGCTCGGGATTTCGTCCACGCCCAAGGATCTTCTGGAAGCCGCCGAGGCGTTCGGAGCCAAGCCTTCGCAAACTCTCTGGAAGATCGAACTGCCCTATGCGCTGCCGCAGATCATGACCGGGCTGAACCAGACCATCATGCTGTCGCTGTCCATGGTGGTCATCGGCGCCCTGGTCGGCGCTGACGGCCTTGGGGTGCCGGTCGTGCGCGCACTGAACCAGGTCAACACCGGGCTCGGGTTCGAAAGCGGGCTGATCATCGTCGTGGTCGCCATCATGCTGGATCGGATGCTGCGGGTGCACCGGAAATGAAGAACGCGGTCGAATTCGACGCGGTCAACATCGTCTTTGGCGACAAACCCGCCAAGGCCCTGCCGCTCATGGACGACGGCCTGAGCCGGTCGGAGATCCAGGAGGCGACCGGCCAGATCCTGGGTGTGCATGATTGTTCCATCGACGTCGCGGAAGGCGAGATCCTTGTGCTGATGGGCCTTTCGGGATCGGGCAAATCGACCCTGCTGCGCGCCGTCAACGGGCTGAACCCTCTGGCGCGCGGTCAGGTCCGGGTCAGCGACGGGACAGACATGATCAACGTCACCGACGCCGATGCGGCAACCCTGCGCAACATTCGCCAGACGCGTGTATCGATGGTCTTTCAGCAGTTCGGCCTCTTGCCCTGGCGTACCGTGCGCGCCAACGTCGCGCTTGGGCTCGAACTCTCGGGCCTTCCGCGCGACGAACGGTTGCGTCGCGCCGACGCGCAACTCGAAAAGGTCGGCTTGTCCGATTGGGCGGAGCGAAAGGTCGGCGATCTGTCCGGCGGGATGCAGCAGCGGGTCGGGCTGGCCCGGGCTTTCGCCACGGATGCACCGATCCTGCTGATGGACGAACCGTTCTCGGCGCTCGACCCCTTGATCCGCACCCGCCTTCAGGACGAATTGCTCGACCTGCAACGCGACATGCGGTGCACGATCATCTTCGTCAGTCACGATCTGGATGAAGCCTTCAAGCTGGGCGAACGCATCGCGATCATGGAAGGCGGGCGGATCGTGCAATGCGGCACCCCGCGCGAGATATTCTCGGACCCCGCCTCGGATTATGTGGCAGATTTCGTCGCCAACATGAACCCGCTGGGGGTTCTGACCGCGCGCGACGTGATGGGCCCACCCCAGCACGGAACGGCACGGCAGGTCGAGGCCGAAACACCGGTCAAGGCGCTGATCAGCCAGTTGCGCGGTGGAGATGCGCGTCTTGATGTTGTCACCGGTGATCGCCATATCGGCACGGTGACAGCGCAGAGCCTGGTCGAAAGGCTTGGCGCATGACGTGCACTCCGACCCGGCCCGTGACCAGACGGAGGCCCTGACATGGTGGCCTTTTTTCGACTGATGTTCATCCTGATGATCGTGCTGACGATTGTCTATGTCACGCTGTCACTGTATTCTCGCTCCGTGCGGCGCAACAAGCTCGAGGCGCACTGGAAGACCAAGGGCTTGACCGGTGATCGCGAGGCCTTCGTGCAGAGGGGCCTGCAGAAATACGACAAGTCCTTTCGCCGCAAGCTGATCCTTGGCGTCTATGTCGTGCCGCTGATGGCGATCGCCGTGCTGGTGTATGTGACGAATTTCATGTGAGGGTTGGCCGATGGGCTATGTCAAATGGGCGTTCATACTGCTGTTCTGGGTGCTGCTCGGGTCGTTCCTGCATTACACGCTGCCGCATCAGGACATCGCGCGCATCACCGACACGTATGAAAAGCGTGTCGATCTTGAAGGCGAGAACAGCCTGTTCTGGGCACAGCATGATACCGGCGGCAACAGCACCGTGACCGGGCGGGACGTGTTCTTCATCCAGACCCGGCTGAAGAACGGCAAGGTCATGGTCTATCGCAACGAGGACACCGGGTGGAGCTGGCCTCCTTATTTCAAGGTCAACAGCTCGAACCTGCAAGCCGAGGCCTCCGATCTCAAATCGTCGTCGGAACAGCCGAAATGGGTGGTGATCCGCCACTACGGCTGGCGCAACGAGTTCATCTCGATCTTCCCCAACGCGATCAGCGTGCGCCAGGTCGCCAGCCCGGACGTGCGTCTGATCCCGTGGTTCAACATCGTCTTCCTGACCATCATGGCCGCGCTCTGCTGGGCGGTGTGGGTGCGCTGGCGGCGCTTCCGCGAAGCCCGGATCGACCCGATGTTGCAGGACATCGGCGACAGCGTCGATGCCGCTGGCGACGTGGTCGCCGAAAAGAGCGGACGCCTGCGCCGATGGTTCACGCGATGAATGGCTCCGCCGATATTGCGTTGATCCAGATGACCCCTCTGCGCTAACACGGCGCTACGACCGGAAGCGAGTTGACCAGACATGACCATGCTTGGAACCTTTGTGAAACCGATGCACCGGGAGGGGATTCCCTTCGTCGCGGGGTTCACAATCGTGTCTGCCCTCCTGTTCCTGATCGCGGACGAACTGGGCTGGGTCGGCATCGGCCTCACGGTCTGGTGCTACTATTTTTTCCGAGATCCCAAGCGCACCACGCCGATCCGCGAGGGGCTGATCGTCAGCCCGGCCGACGGGGTCGTGTCGCTGATCGAACCGGCAACTCCTCCCGCGGAACTGGGCATGACCGACACGCCGCTGACCCGGGTAAGCGTCTTCATGAACGTGTTCAACTGCCACGTGAACAGGTCGCCCGTCGCCGGCACGGTCGAGGCCATCGCCTATCGGCCCGGCAAGTTCTTCAACGCATCTCTCGACAAGGCCAGTTCCGACAATGAACGCAACAGCCTGTGTTTGCGGATGGAGGACGGTCGGCAGGTCGCCGTGGTGCAGATCGCCGGTCTCGTCGCGCGCCGCATTGTTTGCTTCGTGGCGAAGGATCAGCCGCTGATGACGGGTGAACGGTTCGGCCTGATCCGCTTCGGGTCACGGCTGGATGTCTATCTGCCCGAGGGGGTCGAGCCGATGGTCAGCGTCGGCCAGACCATGGTGGCCGGGGAAACCGTGCTCGCCGATCTTCAGTCGAGCGAACAGGCCCGCGCCGGGCGCACGGCCTGACCGTGGACGACGACCGCAATCAGCCGCAACGCACCGACCTTCCGGTCGTCATGCTGTTGCCCAACGTCGTCACCATCGCCGCGATCTGCGCCGGTATGTCGGCAATCCGCTTCGGGTTCGAAGGGCAGTTCAAGGCTGCCGTTATCCTGATCCTCGTCGCTTGCATCCTCGATGGTCTGGATGGGCGGCTGGCGCGGCTGCTCAAGTCCGAGTCCCAGATCGGGGCGGAACTGGACAGCCTCGCCGATTTCGTCAACTTCGGGGTCACTCCGGCCCTGGTGATCTATGCTTGGGGTCTGCAGGGCACCAACAGCGCGGGATGGATCGCGGTTCTGGTTTTCGCGATCAGTTGCGTAATGCGTCTGGCGCGGTTCAACATCGACAGCAAATCCGAGATCTCCGGAGCAAAATCCGACCGGTTCGTCGGCGTTCCGGCCCCGGCGGGTGCCTTTCTGGTGTTATTGCCGATGTTCGTGTCCTTCTTCTTCAACGACCCTGACCTGATCGCACCCGGTCTGATCGGGGCCTACATGATCTGTATCGGTCTGTTGATGATCAGCCGCATCCCGACTTTTTCGTTCAAGAAGGCGCGGGTGTCGCGGAAAATGGCGAAATTCCTGCTGCTCGGCTTCGCCTTCCTGGCGGCCGCGCTTCTGACGCACACTTGGGCCACGCTGATCGTGCTCGATCTGATTTATGCAGGCGGGGTCCTCTGGGCCTGGCTCAGCCGAAACAAGACGCCAACCGCACCCTGACCCCGATCAATCTGCGAAAAGGTGTTTGGCCTCGGCGATGTTTCTCGCCTTGTCCCAATCGATGCTCAGGAAATCGCGCAGGGCCGAGGCGTTCCGGTCGGTGCCGCCAATCTCGGACATTCGACTGTAGTGCGTGAAACCGGCATCCCGGATCAGGTCACTTTCATAGGCAATATCGTTGCGGATGGTGGGCAGCAACCGTCCCAGCGTCGCGTCCGAGGTCGTCTCTCCCGCCAGCCCGACGCGCTTTGCGTGTCCAACAAGGTAGTCGTCGGAAAACCGGCACTCGATTTCCAGAAGCCGCGTCGTCGCCCGATCCGAGCAGAAATCCTGTAGCAGGGTCAGGTTGCCGGGATCAATGCAAACGACCAGCCGATCGGTTTCATGATATTCGAACAGCATCCGCATCAAGGACCGACGATGGCGCGTGCGCTTTTCCAGCGTGGTCTGAATACCGCCGAGGTCAGGCAACGGCGTGTGCTCCTCGTTGAACACATACTCCACTGCGGGCAGGTTCGTCGCCTGGCAGATACGGTCGAGCAACCGTTTTGCCACATGCCATTTCTTGCAGACCACGATCATCAACTCGCGATCGCGGCCGAGCGAGCTCTCCTTTTCCCAGAATCTCGGCGCGAACCGCAGGCCGACCCGACCCCGCCGGGTCAGGAAGCCATAGAGGTTGCGCCCCTCGTTGCTGATCTGGAACGAGACATCCTGTGCCGCGTAGAGCCGCCCGAGCCGCTCCTTGAGGGCGTATGCCTCGGGACTGATCTTGCGCGCAAACAGGAAATCCTGGCTCAACAGCAGGTCATAGTGATCGTTGTAGAACGTCACAGGCATCCCGTAGTCCGAGAACATCAGGAAAGTCAGCGTCCGGCTTTCAATCTCGGTTCCGGGGATCAGGTGGCGTACGAGGGTCTGGAAAAAGGTTTCATCCGGGATCCACGTCGACCGGAAGAAGCGCATCACGTCGCGACGGCGCTCGGCGAACTCGAGCACCGCCTCGATCGTACGGCGACGCAGGCACCACCACTGGCTGCCGATCTGGATCTGCAGATCGGCCGGAACCGAGCGCCGCAACCCGAGTTGCCGTTGCAGGGCGACGGACTTGTAGAACAGCGCCTTGTGCCTGCGCTCGTTGAAGAGATGGCGATAGATCAGCCGCTCTTCTTTCATCCCCGTGCGAATCCAGTCGCTCTCGAAGAAATCGAAACTCTCGATGAAGTCGCGGTCAGTCTCGTCGAGAAAGCGGTGCACGTACTCGGCGCTCTTGATCGGCATGCAGTCGCCGGACAGCATGTAGACATGCGTGGCGCGGGGAAATGCACCCAGCGCGCAACGCAAGGCATTCAGCGTCGCCTGCACCAGCGACCATTCTCCCCAGCCGCACTTGACCCTTTTGGCGGCGAAGGCAACGTTCGGATTGTCGGCAAGCGCGTCCCGGATTCGCTGGTAGTCAGCCGCGCTGGACCTGCCGTCGAAATGGATCGCCACGCAATCGCCGACAGCAGTCAGACGATGCGCCTGTTCGATCACTGCGTCAGGATCCTTGTGACACAGTAGGATGTAAGCGATCTTGGCCATGCCGGAACGAATTCAACTATAGTTTAATCATTGGTTTAGCTTGTTATTGATGAAGGACGATTGAATAAACCGGGATTGTTTGCTTTTTTGTCCGCAACTCGCCTGTTTCCCGCTCGATGGACCGCAGGCCATTGGAGACATCGCGAAATGGGGTTTCCCGGAACCTGGATGACCGAATCCGAGAGCATGGTCTATCGGGTCGTCCCGAAATGTGCCTGCTCCACCATCGGCCAGATCATGTATTATTCGGACCATGGCCGGTTCTTCGACGGCGACATCCACGACGCGGAGTCCGGCCTGCACAAATGGGCGCTCGAAGACAGCAAGGAACCGATCACGCGCAACGTGACCGGGCACAAGTCTTATGCCTTCACCTGCGTGCGCAATCCCTACACGCGCATACTCAGCTCGTTCTTCGACAAGATCTGCGGCATCCAGCGCAACGGCAAGCGCTACCGCGGCAACCTGGTGCCGATGCTGGTGGCGCAGTATGGCGTCAATGTCGGCGGCCCGGACGGCAAGGAGGAGTTCGATCAGATCACCTCGTTCCGGCGTTTCCTGCTGTTCGCGCGCGACACGATCCGCTGGCGCAAACCGATGGAGCCCGACATCCACTGGTCGGCCATCTCGGGCCACGCCTCGACCTTCATCATCAACGGCGGGCGCTACGACAACATCATCTGGACCGAGCGGTTCGACGAGGGGATGTCACAGGTTCTGGATGCGACGACGCAACGTCATCCGGTCGAACTGGCCGCGATCCCCCGTTTCAACGAGAGCGAAGGCCACGGACCCAAGCGGGCGCACCCGGTCGAAGACTATTTCGACGACCTGTCGATGCACCTGGTCTATGAGATCTACAAGCGCGATTTTGAGCTGTTCAAATACGATCACCTTGACCCGTCCAACAAAATGCCGATCGACGAGATCGACCTGAACGAAGTGCACGCCAAACTCGGCGATCCCTGAACCAAACCCAGTTCAGCGGCGCAGGCGGGCCAGCAGGTCGAGCGAGGGCTCGCCGGTTTCCGGCAGGCCGACGCTACGCTGGTAGCCCCGGATTGCCGCTTCGGTGTTCGACCCGATGACCCCATCCGCGCCGTCCGTGTCGAACCCGGCCGCCGTCAGGCGGCGCTGCAGCTCCTTGCGATCGTCGATGGTCATCCCGCTCGCATCGGGCGGAAAACTCCCGCGGATCGGCGGCCCGCCAACGATCCGGTCGGACAGGTGCCCGATCCCGATCACGTAGCTTTCCGAATTATTGTAGCGGGTGATGACCGTGAAATTGCGGAAAGTCATGAAGGCCGGACCATTGCGCCCGGACGGAATGATGATCGATGCCGCGCCGTAATCCGGCACGCGCCCCCCGTTCACGTCACGCACTCCCTGCGCCGCCCATTGCGATGGACTGCGGGTCGTATCGCGACCGAACGGACCGGCGAACCCGGCCGGCAGGAGGACCTCTACCCCCCAGGGTTGGCCGCGGGTCCAGCCGTTGCGCGACAGGTAGACCGCAGCGGACGCCAGCGCGTCGGTCGGGTCATCCGACCAGATGTCGCGTCGGCCGTCGCCGTTAAAATCCACTGCGAACGCCTGGTAGGACGTCGGGATGAACTGCGTATGCCCCATCGCCCCGGCCCAGCTTCCGGTCATCCGGTCGACCGTGGTGTCGCCGTTCTGCAGGATCTTCAACGCGGCGATCAGCTGGCTTTCGAAGAAGGAGCCGCGCCGTCCGTCATAGGCCAGCGTCGACAGTGCAGACACCACCTGGATGTCGCCGCGTCGCTCTCCATACCGGCTTTCTAGACCCCAGATCGCCGTGACGACCTGTTTCTCGACACCGTATCGCGACTCGATCTGCGACAGGGTCGAATTGTACTGGCGCAGCTTCGCCTTGCCGGTGCTGACCCGTTCGTCCGATGCCGCGATCGCCAGGTAATCCTCGAGCGAGCGTTTGAACTCGGTCTGGTTGCGGTCTCGCTCGATCACGCCGGGGAGGTATCCCGCCCCGCGAAAGGCGCGGTCGATCGTGGCCTGCGAAATGCCCTGCCAGGCAGCCCGCGTCTTGAAGCGCGCAACCCAGGCGTCATAGCCTGCATTCGGAATCGACCGCATCGCGCTGCTTGGCCCCGCGGGAGAACCGCCACCCGTCGAGCACCCTGCGACCAGGGTCGCGGCCAGGCCGCAAGTCATCGTTCGCCGTGAAATCCGCATTGTGTCCGCCTGCGCTTTGATCTGCCTCAGGACCAATGCTTAACGCAGTCTCGCCGGCACGCAAACCATCCCCGGCGAGAACGCCGGCGTTTCCTTGCCGAACCGCTGTCCGCTTGCACCCGCGCAGCCGAGCGCCTACATCTGCGACCCATGGCGCAGACGAAATCAGATCCCAATTACAAGGTGATCGCCGAGAACCGGCGGGCCCGGTTCGACTATGCCATAGAGGAAGACCTGGAATGTGGCATCCTGCTGGAAGGGTCCGAGGTCAAGTCCTTGCGCCAGGGCGGTGCCAACATCGCCGAAAGCTATGCCGCCGTCGAAGATGGCGAGCTTTGGCTGATCAACAGCTATGTCGCGCCCTATGATCAGGCCAAGACCTTTCGACACGAAGAACGCCGCCGCCGAAAGTTATTGGTGTCGCGCAAGGAATTGTCGAACCTGTGGAACGCAACCCAGCGCAAGGGCATGACCCTCGTGCCGATCGTTCTGTACTTCAACCACAAGGGCCTCGCCAAGTTGAAGATCGGGATCGCCAAGGGCAAGAAAAACCACGACAAACGCGAAACCGAAGCCAAACGCGACTGGTCACGGCAAAAACAGCGCCTTCTCAAGGATCATCGCTGAACGGCCCGATTGCGCTGCGCGGACTTGCATCCCCGCGCCGGGTGAGCCGTGCTCCATGACATCGGAATTGGAGCCAGACGGAGCATGCCGGGACAGCCGTCCAAGGCACCGAAGATGATGGCCAACACCCCAGACCATGGCTATGAAAATGAGAATGACTTTGGCCAACGGATCGGGAAAGAGAGCGCGATGATGACACCGAAAGCAAACTGGTCCTATCCGACCGCAATCAGATTCGGAGCGGGTCGGATCGCGGAACTGGCGGAGGCCTGTGTCTCCTGCGGCGTCACGCGGCCTCTGCTGGTGACCGACAGGGGGCTCGCGAGTCTCGAGATCACCCGCCGGGCGTTGAACGTGATCGATGCCGCGGGATTGGGCCGCGCGCTTTTCTTCGAGGTCGACCCGAACCCGACCGAGGCCAATCTCGAAACCGGCCTCGCGGTTTATCGCGACGGTGGCCATGACGGCGTGATCGCCTTTGGCGGCGGTTCGGCGCTGGATCTCGGCAAGATGATCGCCTTCATGGCCGGCCAGGTCCGCCCGGTCTGGGACTTCGAGGACGTGGACGATTGGTGGACGCGGGCCGATGCCAGCGCGATCGCTCCGGTGATCGCCGTGCCGACCACGGCAGGCACCGGATCGGAGGTCGGGCGCGCTTCGGTTCTGACGAATGCGGTCAGCCACGAGAAAAAGATCATCTTTCATCCCCTGGTTCTTCCGAAGATCGTGATCGCGGATCCGGAACTGACCGTCGGCATGCCGCGCGCCATCACCGCCGGGACCGGTATGGACGCCTTTGCCCATTGTCTCGAAGCCTATTGTTCGCCGCACTATCACCCGATGAGCCAGGGCATCGCGCTGGAAGGCATGCGGCTGGTCGCCGAGAACCTGCCCAAGGCCTATGCCGACGGCACCGACCTCTCGGCGCGCGCCGAGATGATGAGTGCGGCCATGATGGGCGCGACAGGCTTCCAGAAAGGGCTGGGCGCAATCCACGCCCTGTCGCATCCGATCGGGGCGGTGTTCGGAACGCATCACGGTACCACCAATGCAGTCGTGATGCGGCCGGTGCTGCGCTTCAACCGCCCGGCGATAGAAGATCGGCTGAACCGGGCGGCGGACTATCTCGGCATCGCGGGCGGATTTGACGGCTTCTACGACCATGTCGGCGACCTGATCGACCAGCTTGGCATCCCGGGTCGCCTTGGCGATCTGGGGGTGACCGACCCGGATATAGATGCGCTCGTGGCGTCTGCCCTTGCAGATCCCAGCACTGGCGGCAACCCAGTCAAGATGACGGCCGAAAATACCCGCGCCCTGCTGCTGGCCTGTCTCTAGCCGCGATACGTCGGAGGTCGTTCAGCGCTGAAGTCCACGACCGGACTCGGCCAGCCAGCGCGCCGCAACGAAGAAGCCACCGGCCAGAAGGGCCGGGAGCAGGAAGATGCGGAACACGTACACTGCAAGGATCGCGACATAGCTGGCCACCAGTTCGTCCGCCTGGTCGAAGATCGTGCCCGCGAGGGTACGGTAGGACTCCATTTCCGTCAGACCCGAGCGCATCCTGTCGAACCAGCCGGCCTCCGCGCCGGAGTCGGGCGTATCGATCGACGAGGTTATGCGGGCGATGACGGCCTCGTTTTCCTCCCAGACCTCGCGGGTCATGTGATCGGCCACGCTGCTGGACAGCAGAAAGGACAGGGGCAGTGCAAGCGCGAGAAAGACGCCGTAGGAGGCCAACCTGCGTCCCAGAACCTGCCCCGGCGCAAGCCACCACAAGAGGAACGCTCCCGCCATCATCGCGAACCCGACAGCGCCCACCGGTCCCATGGCCACGGCAAGGACACCGGAGAAGACCATGAGCGCAAAGACCGCATCGGCGATGCGCTCGATCGTGTCGTCGATGGGCTCGAGCATCTTGAGCGGCTGCGCCGAACCCGACACGCCCAGCCCGACGCCCATTTCGACCTCCTGCGCGGTGGACAGCACCGCGTTGAGCGTGCGCAAGGTCACATAGGTACCGGCGCTGGCTGCGCTGACCGTACTGGCATAGCCGGCCGCCTTCGTGCTGACCGGGTTATGGGCGTAAAACAGCGCCAGCAGGACTGACAGGGCTGCCCCTGCGAGAAGGGCGAACCCGGTCCATCGGCGTCGCTCAGCCGTCCTTTCGAATGACGTCGTTTCCCGGGTCATAGGGGCTGTCCTCACAAATCTCGGCATCCCACAGCTGATTCAGCATCTTGACTTGCAGCTTCGCGCCCGGAACCGCGATGTCCGGCTTCACATAGCCCATGCCAATGCTTTTTCCGAAGCTGACGGAATAGCCACCCGAGGTTAAACGCCCGACGCGGGTGTCCCCTTGGTAAAGCGCCTCACGCCCCCACGGGTCGGCGTCCTCGGGACCGTCGATCAGCAGCGTCACGCATTTGCTGCGGATGCCCTTGGCCTCCATCGCCTCTCTACCGCGAAACGCCTTGGACAGGTCCACGAAACGCGGCAGATCGGCCTCCAGCGGGGTGGCGTCGCGGCCCAGTTCGTTGCCGAAGGCGCGATAGGACTTCTCCTGACGCAGCCAGTTCTGCGCCCGCGCGCCGACCGGTTTCAGGCCATGATGCGCGCCCGCCGCCATCAGCTGGTCCCAGAGATAATTCTGCATCTCGATCGGGTGGTGCAACTCCCAGCCCAGTTCGCCGGTATAGGCCACCCGGATCGCCCGTACCGGGCACATGCCCAGTTCGATATCGCGCATCGAAAGCCAGGGGAAACGCTTGTTGCCCAACACTGTGGCCGGATCGGCATCCTTGACGATCTCGTTCAGCACGTCGCGGGATTTCGGCCCGGCAATGGCAAAGACGCCCCATTGGGTGGTGACGTCCTGAATCTCGATGTACCCGTATTCGTCCATCTTGTCGGCAGCGGACTTGCGCAGGTAATCTGCGTCATAGGCCGTCCACGCCCCTGCGGAGACGAGGTAATACTCATCCTCGCCCAGCCGAACGATGGTGTATTCGGTGCGGGTGGTGCCGTGATCGGTCAGCGCATAGGTCAGGTTGATACGTCCGACCTTGGGTAGCTTGTTGCAGGTGAACCAGTCGAGAAATGCGGTCGCGCCCGGCCCCTTCACCACGTGCTTGGTGAATGCGGTGGCGTCGATCAGCCCGACACCTTCGCGGATGGCCTTCGCCTCTTCGACCGCGTATTGCCACCAGCCGCCACGGCGGAAGCTGCGGCTGTCATGATCGCTGAAGCCTTCGGGGGCGTAGTAGTTCGGCCGTTCCCAGCCATTGACGAAGCCGAACTGCGCCCCGAGGGCCTTCTGCCGGTCATAGGCGGGTGCCGTGCGCAACGGGCGGCAGGCCGGGCGTTCCTCGTCCGGATGGTGCAGGATGTAGACGTGGTCGTAGCATTCCTCGTTCTTTCGCGCGGCGAATTCGGTCGTCATCCAGTCGCCATAGCGCTTGGGGTCAAGGCTCGCCATGTCGATCTCGGCCTCGCCCTCGACCATCATCTGGGCGAGGTAATACCCGGTGCCACCCGCCGCGGTGATGCCAAAGCTGAAGCCCTCGGCCAGCCACATGTTGCGCAGACCCGGAGCCGGCCCGACCAGCGGGTTGCCGTCGGGTGTATAGCAGATCGGGCCATTGAAATCGTCCTTCAGCCCGCAATTCTCGGCGCTCGGCATCCGGTGGTTCATCGCCAGGTATTGTTCCTCGATCCGGTCCAGATCAAGCTGGAACAGGTCGGCACGGAAGCTGTCGGGCACCCCGTATTCGAACCGTGCCGGCGCCCCCTTTTCATAGACACCCAGGATCCAACCGCCGCGTTCCTCGCGCACATAGCTCTGCGCGTCGGCGTCGCGGATCACCGGATGCTCGGGATGATCCTTGCGGAACTCCACCAGGGCGGGATCCTGCTCCATCACGATGAACTGATGCTCGACCGGGATCGCCGGCATCTTTATGCCCAACATCTTCGCGGTGCGCTGTGCGTGGTTGCCGCTCGCGGTGACGACATGTTCGGCGGTGATGACGATTTGCTCGTCGCTCGGCACCAGGTTGCCGCCCTTCTCGACCATCTTCGTCGCGGTGACCTCCCAGGTTTCGCCGGTCCAGTGAAACGCGTCGGCCTGCCATTTGCGTTCGATCATGACGCCGCGTTGGCGCGCCCCCTTGGCCATCGCCATGGTCACATCGGCAGGATTGATGTACCCGTCCGTGTGATGATAGAGCGCGCCCTTCAGGTCCTCGGTGCGGATCAGCGGCCAGCGCGCCTTGATCTCGTCCGGGGTCAGGAAGACGTAAGGAACGCCACAGGTTTCCGCCGTGCTGGCGTAGAGCATGTATTCGTCCATGCGCTCCTGTGTCTGTGCCATGCGCAGGTTGCCGACCACAGCAAAGCCGGCATTCAGCCCCGTTTCTTCCTCGAGGGTCTTGTAGAACTCGACCGAATACTGGTGGATATGGGTCGTGGCAAAGGACATGTTGAACAGCGGCAACAAGCCAGCCGCATGCCAGGTCGACCCGCTGGTCAACTCGTCCCGTTCAAGCAACATCACGTCGTCCCAACCGGCCTTCGCCAGATGATAGGCGATCGAGGTACCCACGGCCCCACCCCCGACGACCAGGGCTTTCACTTGCGTTTTCATCGGCTCACTCCACGGCACGAGTCACTTGCCAGCGGTTATGCCTTTCCGGCACGTCGCGCGCCAATCTCATCCGACACAAACCGCAACAAAACCGACCTTGCCTGAAACTTCCCGCAAACGGCAACCGGTGCGCGGCAGCACGGCCAAGCGGGGCTCGATGCCCCGCGAGGGCGTCTCCGGTTCACGGCTTGGGGTGGTCGTCCCATTCATCCGACAGGATCCGGCGTGCATCGCCTTCCGGATCGTCGTACTGGTTCGAGCGCACCGTGTAGATGAACGCCACCAGTCCGATGGCGCCCATCGTCAGGGAAATCGGGATCAGGTAGGACAGGATCGACATCTGTTCACTTCACACGCAGAGCATTCAGGGACACGGTAATCGAACTGGTCGACATGGCCAAGGCCGCGATCAACGGCGTGGCCATGCCGGCAACCGCCAGCGGCACGGCGATAATGTTGTACACCGTCGCGATGCGGAAATTCTCCTTGATCCGCTTGGTGGCACGGACCGCGGTGTCACAGGCATCGGCGATCGGGCTGAGGTCGCGCCCCAAGAGCACGATATCCGATGCGACACGCGCCGCATCCAGTGCCGTCGCCGGGGAAATCGAGACATGCGCCGCCGCCAGCGCAGCGGTGTCGTTCAGTCCGTCGCCCACCATCAGGACATGGCGACCCTGTTCGCTCAGCGCCTTGATCCGGGCCGCCTTGTCCTCGGGCAGGGCCTCGGCAATCCAGCGCTCGATGTTCAACCGTCGCGCCAGATCCTCAACCGGTCCGGCCGCGTCGCCGGACATCAGCAGAACCTCCTTGCCCGCCGCCCGCAAGCCCGCAATCGCCTCTTTGGCTCCCGGGCGCAGCGCGTCGGTGAAGAGGAAGGGCCGCGGTGTCTCGGTACCGATGGCCAGCCATGCCGCCGTTTGCGTCCTTTGCGCGCCCCCGACCCAATTCGCCCGGCCCAGCCTGACAGTCTGCCCGCGCCATGTGGCCTCGGTGCCATAACCCGGCACCTCGCGCAGATCCGTCACGCGGGCGGGCTTGATACCCGCGGATCGCGCCGCCGCAGTCAGCGATCTGGAAAGCGGATGCGCGGACCCTTCGGCCAACGCAAGCGCGACCTCGAGTTCCGTTCGCGTGAAATCTCCCAGATCGACCACCTCGGGCGTGCCGGCGGTCAGGGTTCCGGTCTTGTCGAAAACGACGGTATCGACCTGCGACAACCGCTCCAGTGCGGTCGCGTCCTTGATCAACATCCCCTTTCGGAACAGCCGGCCCGACGCCGCAGTGGTCACCGCCGGCACCGCGAGTCCCAGGGCACAGGGGCAGGTGATGATGAGAACCGCCGCCGCGATGTTCAACGCCACCCGCAGGTCGCCCGACCACAGGTACCAGCCGAGGAAACTGAGCGCGGAAAGGATATGCACCCCCGGCGCATACAGCTTGGCCGCCGCGTCGGCGAGCGAGGTATATCTCGATCGTCCTGACTCGGCGATCGCCACCAGGTCGGCCATGCGGTGCAACGAGGTGTCCTGCCCCACGGCGCTGGCCCGCACCGTCAGCGGCCCGGTCAGGTTTACCTCGCCGGCACTGACCACCAGTCCCGGCGCGGCGAAGACGGGCAAGGTCTCCCCGGTCAGAAGCGACCGGTCCAGTTCCGACTGGCCCGACACGATCTCTCCATCGACGGGCATCCGCCCGCCCGGGCGCACCAGAACAAGGTCGCCCACGACAAGCTCGGCCACGGGCACTTCCCGCTCGACGCCATCGACCAGCTTGAGCGCGCGAGGCACCTCGAGCGCGGCCAATTCCTCGGCGGCAGATCGGGCGACAGCGCGAGTCCGGTAATCGAGATACCGTCCGGCCAACAGGAAGAAGGTCAACGCCAGAGCCGCGTCAAAATAGGCGTGTTCGCCCGAGAGCGACGTCTCCCAGAGCGACGTGACCAGTGCCAGCACGATCGCGAGCACGATCGGCACATCCATGTTCAGACGGCGAGCCGACAGCGCCGCCCAGGCGTTGCGGAAGAACGGCTGCGCGGAATAGGCGATCGCCGGCAACGTGATCGCCGCCGAAATCCAGTGGAACATGTCGCGCGTCGCATCCGTCGCCCCGGACCAGACCGAGACCGACAGGAGCATCACGTTCATGGACGCGAACCCCGCGACTGCCAGCCGGATCAGCAGAGCGCGCCCGGCCGTGTCGGTCTGGGTAGCGCTCAGCGCGCCGGGGTCGAGTTCGTGCGCCTCATAGCCAAGCCCTTCGAGCACACCGATCAGGTCGCGCGCGGTGACGCTGTCATCGGCCTCGACCATTGCGCGCTTGAGTGTGAGATTGACCCGTGCGCCGTGGACTCCGGGATGCGCATTCAGGCCCCGCTCCACCGCCGAGATGCAGCCCTGGCAATGGATGCCGGGCAGGGACAGAGCGATGCGTGCGTCCTTGGGCGCCTCCGCGACGGGCTCCGCCGGGGTCGCGAGGCAGCCCGGGCAGGCGGCGGCGGACGGCGGACGCAACTGTGCCGTCATGGCCGATCAGCCCCGCACATGCAGGATCACGCGCTGGGTGAACTCGGTTCCGTCGTCGGCGCGTGCGACCATGCGGATGTTCCAGTTGCCCGCTCCCAGATCGACGGGCGCAACATAGGCTGTGCCATCGAAGGCAAAGTCCGGCTCCACATCGTCCTTGACATGGGTTGCGCGACCCAGCACCGCCGACAGCTTGGCCACCTCCACAGGAGCGCCCTCGGTGTCGGTGATCGACAGGATGACCTGTCCATCGCGGGCATCCGCCCGCACCGACCATCCCAACGCCTCCTGCGCGTCGCGCCTCACATCGAACTCCTGGCTGGCGACGTAGGAGTTCTTGACCTCGAGCCCCGGAAAGGTCGACACCGCGCTGTAGGCCAGGGCCAGATTCACTCCGATGATGACCGCGAACGCGCCGATGAAAACGGCTGCCGCGTGCTTGCCTGTGAATTCACGTTTTGCCATCTCTCAGTTCCCCTTGCCGTTGAAGGTCGAGTCCTTGTAGGCCCGATCGCCGTTGCTCAGATCCTCGACCCAGAACCGGATATCGGTATTGCCGGCGTTCGACGGGGCAGATGCCCCCGGAGACACCACGTAGACTCGCTGCAGGAACCCGGTGTCGGCCGGCACTTCGATCGAGTCATAGGGAGACCCCTCAAGCTGGATGCGCAGCGATGGGTCGCCCACGACCGACAAGCGGAATTGGCGCGGTTCGCCGTTCTTGTTCAGCATCCGGATATCGTAGGTATTTCTGATCGACCCATCGGACATGGTGACGTATGTCGGGTTTCGGATCGGCGCCACGGTCATCTCGATATCTTGCCGGATGAACAGCGCGAACACCAAGCCGAGGCCGACCAGCGACCACAGGGCTGTGTACATGATCGTGCGCGGTCGAAGAATGTGTTTCCAGATGTTCTTGGGCGGCAATCCGCTGCGCTCTCGCCCTTCATCGGACAATGCCATGTAGTCGATCAGCCCGCGCGGCTTGCCGATCTTGGCCATGATATCGTCACAGGCGTCTATGCAGAGCGCACAGGTGATGCATTCCAGCTGTTGTCCGTCGCGGATATCGATGCCCACCGGGCACACGTTGACGCAAGCCATGCAATCGATGCAATCGCCCTGCGGCTCGCCCGCCTTGACGGCTTCGGAATGCTTCCGCGGTTCTCCACGCCACTCGCGATAGCCGACGACAAGCGTGTCCTCGTCCATCATCGCGGCCTGAATACGCGGCCAGGGACAGGCATAGATGCAGATCTGCTCGCGCGCGAAGCCCCCGAAAAAGAAGGTCGTCAGGGTCAGGATCGCCATGGTGGTATAGGCGACCGGGTGCGCGTTGCCCGTCACCAGATCGCGCGCCAGCGTCGGCGCATCGGCAAAGTAGAATATCCACGCACCGCCGGTCGCAAGGCCTATCAGAAGCCAGATCGTCCATTTCGTGATGCGCAGGCGGAACTTGCGGAAATCCATCTTTTGCTGCCGGTGCAGACGGAGCTGCGCGTTCCGGTCACCCTCGATCCAGCGTTCGACGAGGATGAAGAGGTCGGTCCAGACGGTCTGGGGGCAGGCATAACCGCACCAGACCCGTCCCAGAGCCGATGTGAACAGAAACAGCCCGAGCCCCGCCATGATGAGAAGGCCCGCGACGAAATAGAACTCGTGCGGCCAGATCTCGATCCAGAAAAAATAGAACCGGCGGTTGGCAAGATCGAGCAGCACGGCCTGATCCGGCAAGCTAGGACCGCGATCCCAGCGGATCCAGGGAGTCAGGTAGTAGATACCCAGCGTGACGATGAGAATGATCCATTTCAGGTTGCGGAATGGACCTGACACGCGCTTGGGAAAAATCGGCTCCCGCGCGGCATAGAGACTTGGGGCGGGTTCGGTACTGCTCACGGAATCACTCCGGTTGGAAGGCCTTGCTGCTGGCGTTGTCACAGATGCGCCGCATGCAAACTTTGATATGGGTCAAAAAGCGCATCGGACAGTAATGTTTTCCGGGCAATCAGCCGGGTGAGACACCATGCCGCCCACGCGTTCCCGGTCGGGCGACGCAGGTCATGCGGGTCGGCTACCGAGGCGGGCAATTCGAAAGACGAGTACCCTGCGTCGTCACACGGGCCGCAGGTCAGGTTCCGTAGAGGGCTGACGCCTGCCGGAATGACAACAGGCGGCGGTCGCGTTCGTCCCACAGGTGCAAGCGACCACAAGCAAAGCTTTCGGACAGGGTCATGCGGTTCATGGTGGCCAGAACGGCATGATCGCGCAGGACTTCGGTCAGACGATAGAATGGAATGCGGCTGTAGAGATGATGCACGTGATGCACGCCGATGTTCGCCGAGAACCAGCGCAGCACCGCCGGCAAGTCGTAGAAAGAGCTGCCGTGAAGTGCCGACTCATGCAATTGCCAGTCTTCCTCGGAGTTCCAACTGGTTTCCTCGAACTGGTGCTGGATGAAGAACAGCCAGACCCCGGCCGACGCCGCGATCAACGTCGTGGGCAGGAACACCAGCAGCACCGGGGCAAGGCCTCCGAAATAGATGATCACGCCCAACCCTATGCAAAGGGCGAGGTTGGTACCCATCGCACTTGTCCAATAGCGCCAGCCCGCGGTCATCAGGCCGATCGGCAGGCGGTTCTGCAAGAAGAAGATGTATCCCGGCCCCAGCCCGAACAGGGTGAAGGGGTTGCGGTAGAGCCGATAATGCCACCGCCAGAGCGGCGACAGAGCCTGATACTCGGCCACGGTCAGGGTGTGGACATCGCCGATGCCGCGCCGCGCGAGATTTCCGGCCGCCGAATGATGGATTGAATGGGTACGCCGCCAGACATCATACGGCGTGAGTGTCAGCACACCCAACGCGCGCCCCGTCCAGTCGCTCACCAAACGGTTGCCAAAGAACGCCCCGTGGCCGCAATCGTGCTGGATCGCGAAAAGCCGGACGAGGAATCCCGCGTTGAGAAGCGAAATCGCGAGGGCCAGCCAATAGCTGAACGAGAGCGCCCACCAGGCCAACGCCCATAGAGCGAAGAACGGCAACAGGCTGACACCAAGTTCAAACAGACTGCGCCACAGGTTCGGTTCGCGATACTTCGCCAGGACCTGAACCCATTCGCGCGCGGACAGAGTCCGGGTCTCCTCGATGTCGGCTTGCCGTGACCCGTCCATGTGCCTGCTGTTCTGTTGTCGTTTTACCAACCCCGGATATACGACACCTGCCGCATGACAAGCACAATCGACCCGGACACTGCAAACAGTGCCTCATATGAGGTTACGAACACGTTACCAAAGTCAACCGGAACGCCTTGTCAGAACGGCTCGATTTCGGTGCTGTTGGAATATCGGCACCGACTCTTCAGGAAACGCGCGAACAGATCGAAGAGTCGGTGCCCAACTCCCGGGCGACATTTGCCGCCCGGGAGTATTCTCATTCTGTCATTCACCGCCACCAAGCTGGTGGACATAGGTCGCGACGGCGCGGATTTCGGCCTCGGTAAGGCGACCGGCCGGCGATGCCTCTGCGGACCAGGGCGGCATCACGCCAAAGCGGCTGTAGGTTACGGTTTCGACCAGCGTGTCGTAATCGCCACCATAGAGCCAAATCGCATCCGACAGGTTGGGCGCGCCCTGCATGCGGTCGCCCGAGCCATCTTCCATGTGACAGGCGGCGCAGTTCTCTTCATAGACGACGGCTCCGGCTTCGACCTTGGAGGCATCCTGCGGCGTTCCGGATAGAGACATCACGTAGTTGACGACCTCGTCGATCTGCTCGGGCTCGAGCAGTTCGTCGGCGCCGAAGGCCGGCATTTCCGAGTAATGGGCGTCAGGGTCATCCTCGTTACGGATACCGTGGCTGATCGTGTAGTGGATCGCCTCGATATCACCGCCCCAGAGCCAGGCGTCGTCCAGCAGGTTGGGATACCCCTTGGCGCCCGCAGCACCCGACCCGTGGCATTGCGCGCACCAGGTGCGGAACACTGCCGCGCCGGCCGAGGTCGCGTAGGTCGCCAGTTCCGTGTCGTCCACGATGGCGTTCAGGTCAGCGCTGGCCAGCCTGATATTGATCTCGGCGTTCGCTTCTTCCGCCGCGGCGATCTCGGCCGCGACATCGGCACGGGTCGACCACCCCAGGATACCAGCCGTCGCCTGGTTGACCAGCGGCCAAGCGGGATAGGCGATGGTATAGAGAACGGCCCAGACGATCGTGACGTAGAAGGTCCACAGCCACCAGCGCGGAAGCGGGTTGTTGAATTCCTCGATACCGTCCCAGCTATGGCCGGTGGTCTCCGGATCACCCTTTTGTTTTTCAGGTACTTTGCTCATTGCCGCGCCTCCTTGGGTGTGGCGGTATTGTCGTCTTGATCATCGGTGTCAGGTGCCGGTTTATCTTCGTGCCGGAAGGGGATGTTCGCGGTATCCTCGTAGGTTTTCTTGCTGCCCGGGCGGAACACCCAGAAGACGACCCCTATGAAGAAGGCAAACAACGCCACCAGCATCCAGCTGTCCGCGAATTGCCGGAGAAAGGTGTATTCTTCCATACCTCCTCCTAGCGACTTGCATCGGGCGTGAAGGTCGAGAAGTCGACCAGTGTGCCCAGCATCTGCAGGTAGGCGATCAGCGCGTCGGTTTCCGAGATACCCGGCTGACCGTCGAAGTTGCGCACCTGTGCCCCCGGATAGCGTTCGAGCATATCGTCATAATCACTGTCGGGATCCGCCTGGGCCCTGAAATCGGCGGCGGCGTTCTCGATCATCTCTTCCGTATAGGGCACACCGACGAACCGCTGCGTCTTGAGCAGGTCCTCGATATAGGTCGGCTCGATCAGCGTGCGTTCGAGGAACGCGTATTTCGGCATGACCGACTCCGGCACGACCGATTGCGGATCCCGCAAGTGGTCGACGTGCCAGTCATCCGAATAGCGGCCACCGACGCGGGCCAGGTCCGGCCCGGTGCGCTTGGAGCCCCACTGGAACGGATGATCGTACATCGACTCCGCCGCCAGGCTGTAGTGGCCATAGCGTTCCACTTCGTCCCGCATCGGGCGCACCATCTGGCTGTGGCACACGTAGCAGCCTTCGCGGATATAGATCTCGCGTCCTGTCAGCTCGAGAGGCGAGTAGGGACGCATCCCCTCGACCTCTTCGATCGTGTTTTCCAGCCAGAACAGCGGTGCGATCTGGACGATGCCGCCGACCGTCACCACAAGGAAGCTGAGGATCAGGAGGAGCGTGGCGTTGGTCTCGATGACCTTGTGCTTGTCTAAGATTGCCATGTTTCCGGCCCTCCTTATTCAGCCGGGACTGCGGATGCGAGACTGGCTTCCTTGGCCGGCGAACGCTTCACAGTCATCCAAAGGTTGTAGCACATGATAAGAGCGCCGGTGAGGAACATGACCCCGCCCAGACCGCGCACCACGTACATCGGGAACTTGGCGGCGACGGTGTCGGCAAAGCTGTTCACCAGGAAACCATTGGCGTCGACTTCACGCCACATCAGGCCTTCCATGATCCCTGTGACCCACATCGAGGCGGCGTAGAGCACGATGCCGATGGTGGCGAGCCAGAAGTGCCAGCTGACCAGCGTCAGGCTGTAGAGCCGCTCACGCTTCCACAGCACCGGCACCAGGTAGTAGAGCGCGCCGAAAGTGATCATGCCGTTCCACCCGAGAGCACCGGAATGCACGTGGCCGATGGTCCAGTCGGTGTAGTGGCTGAGCGAGTTGACCGCACGGATCGACATCATCGGACCTTCGAAGGTCGACATGCCGTAAAAGCCGATCGAGATCACCATCATCCGGATGACCGGGTCGGTGCGCAGCTTGTCCCATGCGCCGGACAGCGTCATCAGACCGTTGATCATGCCACCCCAGGAGGGCATCCACAGCACGATCGAGAACACCATGCCGAGGGTCGAGGCCCAGTCCGGCAGAGCGGTGTAGTGCAAATGGTGCGGGCCGGCCCAGATGTAGATGAAGATCAGCGCCCAGAAGTGGATGATCGACAGCTTGTAGCTGAACACCGGACGCTCGGCCTGCTTCGGTACGAAGTAGTACATCATGCCGAGAAAGCCGGCGGTCAGGAAGAAGCCCACGGCGTTGTGCCCGTACCACCATTGCGTCATGGCGTCCTGCACACCCGAGAAGACCTGGATCGACCGGCTGCCCCAGAACGAGACCGGGATCGACAGGTTGTTCACTACGTGGAGCATCGCCACGGTGACGATGAAGGACAGATAGAACCAGTTGGCCACGTAGATATGCGGTTCTTTCCGCTTAATCAGCGTGCCGAGGAACACCGCGAGGTAAGCGACCCAGACGATGGTCAGCCACAGGTCGACATGCCATTCCGGCTCAGCGTATTCCTTGGATTGGGTTGCACCCAGAAGGTATCCGGTGGCGGCCAGAACGATGAAGAGCTGATACCCCCAGAACACGAACCAAGCGAGGTTGCCGCCCCAGAGCCGTGCCGCGCTGGTGCGCTGCACCACGAAGAACGACGTGGCGATGAGAGCGTTGCCCCCGAAGGCGAAGATCACTGCCGAGGTATGCAGCGGGCGAAGACGACCGAAGTTGGCATATCCCTGTGCCCAATCGAAATTGAGCTGCGGAAACGCAAGCTGGAACGCGATGACGACCCCGACGAGAAACCCGACAACGCCCCAGAAGGCGGTCGCGATCACGCCGGCACGCACCACTGAATCGAAATATTCATTCTGTGGCCCTGCGGCAGGCAGCGGTTCGTCCGTGCGCCGCACGGTATACAGGAACAGCCCACCGGCCACGAGCATCACGATGATGGCGTGAACCATGTAAGCTGTATCACGCGCGTAATTGATCCCGATCATCGCGACCAGCGTGACCAGACCAAGCGCGATAAGCTTGATATAATTCGACATTTTGCGTCCCTTTTCCGCACCCTTCGCGAATCCTGAATCGCGCGGGCATATTTAGACTGTCAGCTTGATGCAAAACGGAGGCGCTGCCTGCCTTGATCTGCATCAACACGAGTGAGGCAATTCTGTGACACTCATCAGTCTTGCGGGCGACTACAGCCCGTGAGACCCAAGACATGCCAATACTCAAGAGGTCCAAATGGCTTACAAATCTCTGCTCACCGTGCTGACCGATCCCAAGATCGCCGATGCCGCGTTGCGGCAGGTCATCGCCCTGGCGGAAGCGCAGGATGCCCATGCGGATGCCTTGTGCCTCGGCGTGGATCGGACCCAGACGGGCTACTACTACGCCGGCGCCAACGCGATGATCCTGCAGGAGACCCTGACCCGCGCGAATGCCGAGGCGGCCGAAATCCTGGCCCATGCCAATGACGTTCTGGGAAAATCCGGCATCCGGTTTTCGGCTGAAGACGGAGTCGCGCAGATTGCGGATCTCGGTCGTCATGTCGCGCATCACGCGCGCTTCACCGACTTGGTCATCATGCCACGCCCCTATGGCGAGGATCGCGGTGCCGAGGTGGAAGCCGTGGTCGAATCCGCCCTGTTCGAGGGCCGCGCACCGGTGCTGGTCGTCCCCGACAGGGGCGAGCCGCTCAAACATCCCAAGACCATCCTCGTCGCCTGGAACGAAAGCGTCGAAGCAATGGCCGCGATCCGGCGTGCCCTGCCCTTCCTCAAGGCGGCAGACCTCGTGCGGATCGTTGTCATCGATCCGCCCGCACACGGGCCGGAACGATCCGATCCCGGCGGGATGCTGTCGCAGTTGCTGGCGCGTCATGGCGTGAATTGCGAAATCGACGTTCTCAGCAAGACGATGAACCGCGTATCGGATGTACTGAACCGCCACGCCACGGACACCGAGGCCGACCTGATGGTCATGGGCGCCTACGGTCACTCGCGGTTCCGCGAGGCGATCCTTGGCGGGGCCACGCGCAACATGCTCGAGAAATCGGCGATCCCGGTTCTGATGGCGCACTGAGCGCCGGAACCCTGACCCGGCGCGTCGCGCGCCGGGTCAACTTCGATTGACGAGCCCGATCAGGAACAACAGGATCACAGCACCTATGGTTGCGTGAAAGATCGACGCGAGCGTTCCGCCACCCACGGTGAAGCCAAGCGCGGGGAATATCAGGCCCGCCAGGAACGCGCCCACGATCCCCACGATGATGTTGCCGAAGATGCCGAAGCCCCGGCCCTTCATCAGCTTGCCCGCAATCCAACCCGCGATCGCGCCAATCAGCACCATCGCCAGAACACTGTTGAATTCCATCTCGCGCCTCTTTCGTGATGTCGGCGTTCATGCTGGCACCAGCCCCGCTGTTGCGCAAGCCCCGGTTTCAGCCGCGGATGTAGTGCAGCCCCTGAAACTGCGCGCGCAACGCGCGTGTGCGCTGCGCGACCGCGTCAGGATCGTTGCCACGCAGCCCCTCCGCTATCAGCGCGGCGAGACTCGGAGCGTCATCGGGCGTCACGCCCCGACGGACCAGTTCCGGCGTCCCGATCCGCAGCCCGTTCATGTCTCCGTCGACCGGATCGATCGGCAGACCGATCCCGCAGGCGAGAAACCCGGCCCGTCGCAGCGTTTTCGAAGCCGCCTGGCCGCCCCCGAGAAGGCCGGCTTTCAGCGCGAACTGGTGCGAGAGCGTCGCGCCCTGTGCCGTCTTGAAAACCGGCAAACCCCGCTGTTCGAGCTCGGACGCAAGCGCCTGCGCCAGGTCGATCATTGCCTGCGCGTAGGCGGGTCCGTATTCGACCCAGTCCAACAGCGAGAAGGCCAGCGCCGCTGATTTCGCCGCATCGAAATTTGCCGTCATGCCCGGAAAGGCAATGGAGTCGAGCCGCTCGGCGATCTGAGCATCATTGGTAAGGATGAGACCGGATGCGGGTCCACCGAGGCTCTTGTAGGTGCTCATCGTCATCAGGTGCGCCCCCTCCTCCAACGGATTGGGCCAGACCCCGCCGGCGATCATCCCGCATTGATGGGCCGCGTCGAACAGCACCTTGGCACCCACCTCATCGGCGATCGCGCGGATCTCGCGCACCGGATGGGGCAAAAGGTTCAGGCTGCCGCCGATGGTGATGAGCACGGGCCGCACCCGCAACGCGAGGTCGCGCAACGCATCGAGATCGACGGAATAACCGTCGGAGTCGACCGGGGCGGGATGGGTCTTCAACCCGTAGAGACCGGCGCACCCGTCATGATGATGCGTGACATGCCCGCCGACGGCGGGCGGCGGCGCGATGATGACATCTCCGGGCCGCGCAAGGGCCATGAAGCCATACAGGTTGGCCATGACGCCCGATGCCACCCTGATTTCGGCATAATCGGCACAAAACACTCTGGCGGCGAGTTCGGCGGCCACGACCTCGATTTCCTCGATCGCCTCAAGGCCCATCTCGTACTTGTCACCGGGATAGCCGAGCGACGGCCGGCTGCCGAGCCCGACCGCGAGTGCGGCCTCGGCGCGCGGGTTCATGACGTTTGTCGCCGGGTTCAGGTTGAAGCACTCGTCATCGTGAATCGCCTTGTTCAGCGCGATCAGGTCATCGAGCCTGTGTTCGATTGCTCCGATTTCCAGCCCCGCGATCGAGCTGGCGATATCCTGGACCCGTGTTTCGCATGGTTCGGGAACCCAGGGGCGTGGGACAAGGTGAGGCATGGGACAACTCCGTTCTGGACAGCCGCACTGGAACAGGGATTTCGCTTTTGCGCAAACCGGTCTTTCGGGACAAACTCACGAGAACCGTGCTGCAGTTTCCTGCAATGCGTTCCCAACGGCCCCGGGGCAGCGAGGCGCAGAGAGACTGAAGCCAGCCGACCAAGCCTCAGGCGAAGACGCCACCGTCGCTGTCGTCGCCCGCCTCTTCCATCAACCGTCCCATGTCGGGCACGGTGACATGGCGCTTGCCCTCGAGATGGATCACACCGTCTTTCTTGAGCGCCGAAATCTGCCGACTCACTGTTTCCAGCGTCAGACCGAGGTAATCTGCCATGGCTTCGCGCGTCAGCGGCAGGTCAAAGACCATCGGACGCACACCGCCGTCACCGGTCAGCGATGCGTCCCGACGCGCGATGATGCTGAGCAGGCTGGCGATCTTCTCGCGTGCTGTCTTGCGGCCAAGGACCAGCATCCACTCGCGCGCGGCGTCGAGCTCGTCGAGGGTCATTTCAAGCAGGCGATGAGCGATGTGCGGCGTTTCGCTCATCAGCTTCTCGAAGGGCTTCTTGCGGAAGCAGCACATCAGGATATCCGTCGTCGCGACAACGTCATAAGCGGCCCCTTCGCGCCCGGGGCGACCGACGAAATCCGACGGCAGAAGAAGGCCGACCATCTGCGTGCGCCCGTCCTCCATCGTCTGGGTCAGCGTCGCGATGCCGGACACAACCGAGCCAACGAAATCCATCTTGTCGCCGGACCAGATGATCGTCTGGCCCGCCTCGAAGCTGCGGTAATACTTGATTTCCTCCAGCCGCTCGAGTTCGTCCATCTCGCATCGCGCGCACACCGCCCGATGCCGGATCGGGCAGTCGGAACAACTGGGGGAAATCGTCTGGATTGTCGCCGTCATTTCCATCTCACTTGATCTGGGTCAAGGATTTTTCCCACGCCCGAGCCTTAAGCGTATACCCATGATAACGGAATCTCAATTGGCCAAGCTGGGACTCTTTGACGCCAAAGTGCCCCGGTACACGAGCTACCCGACCGCGCCCCATTTCAGCAACGATGTGGGGCCTGATCTTTTTGCCGATTGGATTTCGCAAATCCCGGCAGGTGGGACCATCTCTCTCTATGTCCATGTCCCGTTCTGCCGCCGGCTGTGCTGGTTCTGTGCCTGTCGCACGCAGGGCACACAGAGCGATGCACCTGTCCGCGCCTATCTTGAAACCCTGAAAGCCGAACTCGCCCTTTTGGCCGCGCGTCTACCCGAGGGCGTGACCCTGTCGCGCCTGCACTGGGGGGGCGGCACCCCGACTCTGCTTGCGCCCGACATGATGACCGAGTTGAGCGAGGCGATCTACGCAGTCGCACCCTTGGGCGAGGATGCGGAATTTTCGGTCGAGATCGATCCGAACGAGATTGACGCTGCCCGACTCGATGCGCTGGCTGCCGCCGGGATGAACCGCGCCTCGATCGGCGTTCAGGACTTCGATGACGAGATCCAGAAGACGATCGGTCGTATCCAGGGCTACGACATCACGCGCGAGGCGGTCGACATGATCCGGGCGCGCGGGATCCGCAGCCTGAATGCCGACATCCTCTTCGGACTGCCGCACCAGACCCAGGAGCGGATGACAGAAAGCGTCCAGAAACTCCTGTCTCTCAACCCGGACCGCGTGGCGCTCTATGGATATGCCCACGTGCCGTGGATGGCCAAGCGCCAGCAATTGATCCCGTCCGACGCATTGCCCACGCCGCAGGAGCGGCTGCGCCTGTTCGAAACCGCCCGCAAGCTGTTTCTCTGGGACAACTATGCCGAGATCGGCATCGATCATTTCGCCACACGCGACGACGGCCTGACCCGCGCGCTGGTGTCAGGCAAGCTCCGGCGGAACTTCCAAGGATACACCGACGACACTTCCGATGTCCTGATCGGTGTCGGCGCGTCTTCGATCTCGCGTTTTCCGAAAGGGTTCGCCCAAAATGCCTCTGGCACGTCGGCACATACTGCCGCAGTGCGCGATGGCCGGTTCTCAACTGCCCGGGGCCACCAGTTCCGCGGGGAGGACAAGCTGCGCTCGCGTCTGATCGAAGCCCTGATGTGCGACTTCCGTATCGATGCAGAGGAAATCACGTCGCGGTTCGCGATCAGCCGGGCCGCGCTCAACGATATGTTCGCAGAAGCCGACCGCGCCTTCCCGGGCGTGCTGACCCTGACGTCCGACGGGCTGTTCATCCCGCCCGAGGCACGCCCCCTGACCCGCATCATCGCGCGCAGCTTTGACGCCTACGATCTCAGCAAAGCCGGTCACAGCTCGGCAATCTGAGCCCGCGCCCGATCAGCCGGCGGCGGCGATCAGGGTTCGCGTATAGTCGGTTTTCGGGTCCTCGAAGACCTGCTCGACCGGCCCGTATTCCACCACGTCGCCCTGTTTCATCACCATCACCTTGTGGCTCATGGCGCGTACCACCTTCAGATCGTGCGAGATGAACAGGTAGGCGAGGCCATACTTTCGCTGCAGGTTGCGCAAGAGATCGACGATCTGCACCTGCACCGTCATGTCCAGCGCGCTTGTGGGTTCGTCCAGAAGCAGCAACTTGGGCCGCAGCACCATCGCGCGCGCGATCGCGATACGCTGGCGCTGACCACCGGAAAACTCGTGCGGATAGCGGTCCATCGTCGCCGGGTTCAGACCGGTTTCCTCCATCGCCTCGGCCACGAGTTCGCGCTTGTCGCGTGTCGGGTCGACCTTGTGGATTGCCAGTCCCTCGCTGATGATCTGCTGACACGTCATGCGCGGGCTGAGACTGCCGAACGGATCCTGGAACACGATCTGCATGTCCGCCCGCAGGCGGCGCAGTTCGCGTGTCGACCAGCCGCGCACATCTTGGCCGCGAAACGTCAGCCCGCCCTCCGAGGCGATCAGGCGCATCAGCGCCAGCGCCAGCGTGGTCTTGCCCGATCCCGATTCACCCACGATCCCGACGGTCTCGCCTGCGCGTACCGACAGGCTGGCGTCGTTCACGGCCTTCACATATCCGACCGTGCGCTTGAAGAACCCCCGTTGGATCGGGAACCACACCTTCAGATGCTCGGTGCTCGCGATGGTGTCGGCGTCTTCCGGCACCGGATCCGGTTCGCCGGAAGGTTCGGCGGCAAGCAGCTTTTGTGTATAGGGATGTTGCGGCGCGTCGAAGATGCGCGCGGTCGGCCCGCTTTCAACGATCTCGCCATCCTTCATCACACAGACCTTGTCGGCGACGCGGCGCACGATGCCCAGGTCATGCGTGATGAACAGCAAACCCATGTTCTCGTCGCGCTTGAGATCGGCCAACAGGTCGAGGATCTGCGCCTGGATCGTCACATCGAGCGCCGTGGTCGGCTCATCCGCGATCAGGATGTCGGGTTTGTTTGCCAGGGCCATGGCGATCATCACGCGTTGCCGCTGCCCGCCCGACAACTGGTGCGGATAGGCATCGAGACGCGTTTCGGGATCGCGAATACCGACCTTGGTCAACAGTTCGATGATCCGCGCCCGGGCCGCGTCGCCGGTCAGCCCCTGGTGCAGAGCCAGCGACTCGGTGAGCTGTTTTTCGATCGTGTGCAGCGGGTTGAGCGAGGTCATCGGCTCCTGGAAGATGAAACTGATGTCATTGCCCCGCACGTCGCGCAACAGCTTGTCCGAGGCTCCGATCATCTGCTGCCCGGCATAAGTCACCGACCCTTCGACCCTCGCGCTGTCGCCCAGCAACGACACGGTCGACAGGGCTGTCACAGACTTGCCAGAACCCGATTCCCCGACAAGAGCCAGGGTCTCGCCCCGGTCCAGCGTAAAGGAAACGCCCCTGACGGCGAGGGTGGTTACCCCGTCCTGCCGGAACGACACCTTGAGGTCGCGCACATCGAGCAGGCTCATGAAAAGGTCTTTCTGGGGTCGAAGGCATCACGCACGCCTTCGAAGATGAAGACGAGCAGCGACAGCATGATGGCGAAGGTGAAGAACGCGGTGAAGGCCAGCCACGGCGCCTGAAGGTTCTGCTTGGCCTGCAGGGTCAGCTCGCCCAACGACGGGGCCGAGGACGGCAGACCGAAACCGAGGAAGTCGAGCGAGGCCAGCGCGGCGATCGTACCGGTCACGATGAACGGCAGCATCGTCAGCGTCGCCACCATCGCGTTGGGCAGCATGTGGCGGAACATAATCGTCATGTTGCCCACGCCCAATGCCTTGGCCGCGCGCACGTATTCCAGGTTGCGGGCGCGCAGGAACTCGGCCCGCACCACGCCGACGAGGCCGGTCCAACTGAACAGCACCATGAGAAATACGAGAAGCCAGAAACTTCGCCCGAGAATGGCAAACATGATGATGATGACGTAAAGCGACGGGGTGGCCGACCAGATTTCGATGATTCGCTGGAAAATCAGGTCGAGCCAGCCCCCGAAATAGCCCTGCACGGCGCCTGCCGCGATGCCGATCAGGCTGGCCGCGCCAGTGACCATCAGCGTGAAGAGGATCGACAGGCGGAACCCGTAGATGACCCGGGCCAGAACGTCGCGCTTTGTATCGTCCGTGCCCAGAAGGTTCTCGCCGTTGGGCGGCAGCGGAGCCGCGCCGGGTCGATCCACGGTGGTGTCGAACGAGTAGGGGATCGGGGGCCAGATCGCCCAGCCCTGTTCGATCGGCTCGCCCGCGACCATGCCGGTCTCGGCCTCTTCCATAACGCCTTCGGGATCGTCGAAACAGACGTCGAGTCCCCCCGACTTGATCAGGCATTGCACCTCGGGATCGCGATAGATGGCCTCGGTCTGGAAGTCGCCGCCAAAGGCGGTCTCGGGATAGAAGTTGAAGATCGGTGTGTAGTAAGCGCCGCGATATTGCACGAGGATCGGCTTGTCGTTCGCGATGAACTCGGCAAAAAGCGACAGCCCGAACAGCACGGCGAAGATCCAGAGCGACCAGTAGGCGCGCCCATTGCGACGGAAATTGCGCCAGCGTCGCGCGTTCAGCGGAGACAGACGACCACGCGGCGAGACAGGGGCATCGCTTGGCGTGCCCGTCGGGGCTGGGCGCTGGTCGGGGGCGAGCGGGGGGGCGGGATCGGTCATTGCGTTACCCCTCCCGCTTCTCGAAGTCGATCCGGGGATCGACGAGCACGTACATGATATCGCTCAGGATGCCGACCACGAGGCTCATCAGACCGAAGATGAACAGGGTTCCGAAAATCACCGGATAATCCCGCGCGACCGCCGCTTCAAAGCCCAGCCGGCCCAGCCCGTCGAGCGAAAAGATCGTTTCGATAATCAGGCTGCCGGAGAAGAACACCCCGATGAACACCGCCGGAAAGCCCGCGATCACGATCAGCATCGCGTTGCGGAACACATGCCCATAGAGCACCTTGCTCTCGCTCAGCCCCTTGGCGCGCGCGGTCATCACATATTGTTTCTTGATCTCGTCCAGAAAGCTGTTCTTGGTCAGCAAGGTCAGGGTGGCAAAGGCCGATATGGTGCTGGCGATGACCGGCAGGGCGATGTGCCAGAAATAGTCGGCGATCTTGCCCGGCAGGGACAGGTCGCTCCAGTTGTCGCTGGTCAGGCCGCGCAGCGGGAAGATCTGCCAGTAGGAACCGCCGGCGAACAGCACCAGCAGCAGGATCGCGAACAGGAAGCCGGGAATCGCGTAGGCGACGATAATCGCGCCACTGGTCCAGGTGTCGAATGTGCTGCCGTCCTTCACCGCCTTGCGGATACCCAGCGGGATCGACACGAGGTACGCGATCAGCGTTGACCAAAGCCCCAGCGAAATCGACACGGGCATCTTTTCCAGAACAAGGTCGATCACGCTGATCGACCGGAAGTAGCTTTCGCCGAAATCGAGCCGCATGTAGTTCCAGAGCATGTTCAGGAAGCGTTCCAATGGCGGCTTGTCGAAACCGAATTCGCGTTCCAGCTCGGCAATGAACTCGGGCGGCAGGCCTCGCGCGCCGACATAGCGGTCGCTCGCCCCGGTGGCCTGCATTTCGACATCCGCGCCACCGCCCGAAAACGCCTCGAACACGTCGCCGCCGCCTTCCATCTGCGCGATGATCTGTTCGACGGGGCCGCCGGGCACGAATTGCACCAAGGTGAAGTTGATTATCATGATGCCCAGCAGCGTCGGGATCACCAACAGCAGACGTCTTGCGATATAGGCGCCCATGTTATCGCAGAGCGCCCGATGCCTTCAGCTCGGCAGCTTTCTCGGCATTGATCCACCACAGATCCTCGACACCCAATGCATAGGGGGGCAGGTTCTTGGGGTACTCGTACATGTTCCAGAAAGCCACCCAATGCTTGCCCAGATACCAGGTCGGCACCATGAAGCGCTTGGAGCGCAGCACCCGGTCAAGTGCCCGCGTGTTCGCCTCGAGCTCTTCGGCTTCGGTCGCGGCGACGATATTGTCGATCAGTGCCTCGATGTCCGGGCCGCTGATTCCGGCCGGATTGAACACCGAGAAGGCCGCCGCTTCCTGCCCGTATTGCTGGTAGAGCCCGGTCGATGGCTGGAGTGAAGTGCGATAGGCGCCCGAGATGATATCGAAGTCGCGTTCGCGACGGCGCAGGGTGAACTGGGCGTTGTCGATCCGATTGTAAATCGCGTCGATTCCCATGGTCTTGAGGTTGTCGACGAACGGCACCGCGATCCTGTCGAGCACGGGATCATCGGACAGGAATTCGACCTTGAGCGTCTGACCCTCCGCATTGCGGCGCACCCCGTCGCTGCCCACGCTCCAGCCGGCTTCGTCCAGGAGCTTCATCGCCGCGCGCAGATTGCGGCGATCGTTCTGCCGATCCGCCTGGCTGCTGTGCGCGCGGATCGGCTCCGAGGTCAGGAGCGCCGGGTCAAGGTCATCGCCAAGCGCCTGCAGCACTTCGAGTTCGCGCCCCTCGGGCAAGCCCTTCGCCTCCAGATGCGTGCCCTCCCAGAAGGAATGGCGCTGCTGGAACAGGCCATATTGCAGGCTTTCATTGGTCCATTCGAAATTGAACGCCAATTGCACGGCTTCGCGCACGCGGATGTCTGCGAATTGAGGCCGGTCCATGTTCATGACAAACCCGGCCGCGGTGGGCACGTTGCCGTCCTCGAGTTCCTGCTTCACCACATCCCCCGCGCTCAGGGCCGGGAAATCATAGGACGTGGCCCAGCTCTTGGAGTTGTTCTCCTGCCGGAAGGTGAATTCACCAGCTTTGAACGCCTCCATGGCGGCGATCGAGTCGCTGAAGTACTCGATCCGGATCGTGTCGTAGTTGTTGCGCCCGACATTCACGTTGATCTCGTCGCCCCAATAGTCCGGGTTGCGCTTGTAGACGATCCGGCGATTGACGTCGAAACTCTCCATCACGTAGGGGGCCGATCCGATGCCGGGCACCATCCGCGGCTGGTCCAGCCTTCGGTTTTCCGGGTCGGCCTCGAACCAGGCCTTGGAAAAGATCGGCGTGCCACCGACCTGCGTGATTAGCGCCCGGCGCGGAATGTCCGGCGCGAAATGGAATTTCACGCGATGCGGCCCCAGAACCTCTGCCTTGGGAATACGCTTGCGCACCGCCTCGGCATAGGATTGCAGACCCTGGTCCAGCAACAGGTTATGCGAGAACACCACGTCCTCGGCCGTCACCGGCGTACCGTCCGAAAACCGCGCGTCGGGCCGCATGTTGAAGATCACCCAATCCTGGCTTTCCGGATATTCAAGGCTCTCGGCCACCAGACCGTAGTAGGAGGCCGGTTCGTCATACGAAGGGTATAGCAGCGACTCGTACTGGTCCGCCGACCGGGCCGCGGCCCGACCCTGCCGCGTGAACGGGTTGAGACTGTCGAAAGTCCCCTGGGCGGCATAGCTCAACTCTCCACCCTTCGGCGCATCCGGATTCACATAGTCGAAATGCGCAAAGCCTTCGGGGTACTTCAAATCGCCGAACTCGGCGAACCCGTGGCTCTTGATGATCTTCTCTTCCGCTGATCCGGGCGAGAACGGGACGATCAGCATTGTCAAACCAGCCACGAAGGCGGCCACCGGCACGCGCCAGTTTCCCTTCGCACGCAAGGTCGAAATCTGGATCATCGGCTCTTCCTCCGTCGGCATGGCGTTCAGGCGCCGCGTCTGTTGTCGATGTAGGCTAATTGCCTAAGGGGCCAATGTTCAAGTTGCGAATATGTAACCTTTCGGTCATCTCGTTTCCACCTGAACCTGCGCATCTATTTTCGCGCCTTATTACAGTCGGACTTAGCCACAAGAAAGGGCCGCTGCATTCGGCAGCGGCCCTCGTCAACGTTCTCCTGCCGGACGACGATCAGTCGTCGAGACTGTCCAGATAGGCGATCAGATTGACCCGGTCCTCGATCTTCTTCAGGCCCGAGAAGCTCATCGTGGTTCCGGGCGCGAAATCGCTCGGCTTCTCAAGGAAGCTGCTGAGGGTCTCGGGGGTCCATTCGCCTCCGTGGCCTGCCAGCGCGTCGGAATAGCCAAAGCCCTGGGCTGCGCCGATCTCACGCCCGACAACGCCATACAGATAGGGGCCGGTGCTGTTCTCGCCCGCTTCCAGCTTGTGGCAGGCCGAACACTTCCTGAAGACGCTGGCGCCCTTGTCGATATCGGCGGCAGCCATCTGCTCCTCGAAGCTCACCTCGACGACCTCTTCTTCGGGCTCGTCGCTTTCCATCTCGATCACATAGGATTGCTCGCCATGAGTTCCCGTATGATACAGCACCTCCGCCGCCCAGAGGCCCAGCAGATATACCAGGAAAGCGCCGAGCACGCCAGCCGCTGCTTTTGTAAAGGTCATCGTGTCCATTGGTTGCGTGTCCATTTGATCTGTTTGCGCGGGTGTCTAAGCCTTCCCCTCGGCTGTGGCAAGGTATAGACACCGCGACCAAACGCCCTTCCGAACAGAGTTGCAGGGAAAATGCGCCCATGACGAAACGAATTGCCTTCCAGGGAGAACCCGGCGCGTACAGTCACGAAGCCTGCCGAAACGCGCGCCCCGACATGGAAGCGCTTCCCTGCCGCACCTTCGAGGACACGATCGAGGCGGTCCGCAACGGCGAGGCCGAACTGGCCATGCTGCCGGTCGAAAACTCGACCTACGGCCGGGTGGCGGACATTCACACGCTGCTGCCGCAATCGGGGCTTCACATCATCGAGGAGGCCTTCGTCCGGGTGCATATCAACCTGCTCGGAGTGCCCGGCGCAAACCTGTCGGACGTGACCCGCGCAATGAGCCACACAGTGCTGCTGGGACAGTGCAAGGGCTTCCTTCAGGAGCACGGCATCCACCGCGTCACCGGCGCCGATACCGCCGGGTCGGCCCGCCACGTGTCTGAAAAGGCAGATCCGTCGCTTGCCGCACTCGCCAGTCCGCTGGCGGGCGAAATTTATGGCCTCGACCTGCTCGCCTCGCATATCGAGGACAATTCGAACAACACCACGCGGTTCCTCATCATGTCGCGCGAGGCGGATACACGGCCGCGCGGCAAGCACGGCATGATCACCAGTTTCGTCTTCCAGGTCCGCAACATCCCCGCGGCGCTCTACAAGGCGATGGGCGGCTTCGCGACCAACGGGGTCAACATGACCAAGCTGGAAAGCTACATGGTCGACGGATCTTTCACGGCGACGCAATTCTACGCCGATATCGAGGGCCATCCCGAGGATTCCAACGTCGCGCTGGCGCTGGACGAATTGAACTACTTCACCACTAATATCGAGATTCTCGGGGTGTACCCCGCCGATCCGGGACGCCACTGACCCGCGACTTCAGGCACTGTCGCGATAGCGCCGTTCCAGCGTGCGGGCAAACTCCGCGATTCGCAGCTTGTAGCGTTTCGTCAGGGTCGTCTTGGCCAGCTTCAGAGACTGCAGGAACAGCCGCGCCGCGATCGACTTTGGCGCCATGTTGACCACCAATGCCATCCGGGTGCGATGCGGCGACAGGGCGATCAGGTCGAGCGTGAGCCGACCATCGATTCCCTGCGACACGCCCGAAAACGTCATCGCGTTCGGCGGCTCGCAATCGATTACAACGACTTCGAGGTTGCGGTGCTTGCCACGCATCGGGAATCTGACCCGCCATGTGGAGCCGATGGTGGGCGCGCCCTCGCCGCGCGTGCGCGCCACGTCCGCACCGCGGCGGATCGCGGATCGTTCGAACCGTCGCGCGTCGGACACCATGGCGAACACGGCATCGATCGGGGCGTCGATATCCTCTCGGGTCGAAAACTGCATGTCCGGCCTACCTGAACGTTGCGAACGATTGTCCGGTCAATCCAGCGTATCCGCAAGCCAGTTCCGAAGCAGAAAATGCGCGATCGCGCCCTTGCGCGCGGGCTTCAAAACGGGGTGATCGCCGGCGAAGGCCGTCATCATGTCGTCGCGGCTGACCCACATGGCGTCCTCGATCTCGGTCGGGTCGATGGTGATGTCGCGGGTCAGCGCAACGCCCGCGCAACCGAACATCAGCGAGGCGGGAAACGGCCAAGGCTGGCTGGCAAGATAACTGACCTGCCCAACGGTGATACCGGCCTCTTCCAGAACCTCACGCCGCACGGCCGCTTCGAGCGTTTCCCCCGGTTCGACGAAACCGGCCAACAGCGAAAACATCCCTTCGGGCCACCCCGGGGAACGCCCCATGAGCACCGAGTTTCCATGCGTGATCAGCATGATCACCACGGGATCCGTACGGGGAAAGTGGTGTGCCCGGCAGGCCGGGCAGATCCGCTGCCATCCCGACTGTGCGACGTCGCTGCGTTGCCCACAGCGGGCGCAAAAGCGATGCGTTTCGTGCCAGCCCACGATGGCCTTGGCCGTCGCCGCAAGCTCTGCATCGCGCGGTGTGAGCCGGGTCATTATCCGGCGCAGCTCGGCAAAGACGGTGCCACCGGGCAGATCGGGATGCGCCTGCTCCGATGGATCGAGAAACAGGCCGAGCGCCGCACTGTCGAGGTGTTCAGGCTCCCAGCCCGATATGTCACACGCGAAGACGGGTTTTTCGCCTTGGTCCACCCCCAAGAACACCGGGCTCTCGATTGCGGCGGCGAGACCGGCCTGCAATACCGGATGGGACAGCGAAACCAGTTCCAGGCGATCCTGCGGGCCGATCAGGGGCTTGCCGCGCCACAAGACCACGGCAGAACTGTCGGGATGGGCCAGCGCCGCCGCGCGTTGCGCGTCGTCCAGCCGGACATGCCCGGCACGGTTCAGACCGGACCCGCCGAAAGTTACCTGTTCCGCCAGTTTCATCGCCTACTCCGCCAATTCGATCCCGATTCAGCTACTTCATCCGGCGGGAAGGGGCCAGTACTTGCGCAAACCCGCTTCGAACCTGACGCCAACCAGCGCCAGATTTGACACAAACTCCTTTTTTCCAACGGTTTTTCATCTCCGGGACTCATGCTTTCATGGCAGGGACGCATGATTTGTGCATGTCATGGGAAAGGCTTCTTTCGCGTGCTGATCTCACCGGACACGACCGAAGGCACGTTGGCAGGCACCCGGTGCCTGCCATCCGATGCACGCATCCGCATCCGGATTCTCGCGACGACAGACCTGCACATGAACCTGACCAGCCACAACTATTTCTCGGACCGTCCGGATCCGACTGTCGGATTGACGCGCACCGCGACCCTGATCCGGCAGGCCCGCGTCGAGGCCGAGAAAGATGGTGCCCTTGTGCTGCTGTTCGACAACGGGGACGCCCTGCAAGGCACACCGCTCGGCGACATGGTGGCTGAACAACCCGAACGGCTTCACCCTCTGATGCGGGCCTTTTCGCACCTGCGCTATGACGCCATCGGGCTTGGCAACCACGATTTCAACTTCGGCCTGAAATCGCTCGACACCGCGTTGAGACAGGCGCCCTGCCCTGTGCTCTGCTCCAATCTGAAACGGGTCGGACAGGGTCCGCCGTTCGGTTTCGAGCCTTTCGCGATCCTCGACCGGATGGTGCGGTGCGGCGGCAACGAATGGCCGATCCGGATCGGCGTACTGTCCTTTCTGCCGCCGCAGACGGTGACCTGGGATGCGGGCTTGCTGAAAGGCGAGGTCGAGGCGCGCGCGATCGTCGCCTCGGCGCGGGACTGGCTGCCGGACCTGCGCGCTGCCGGCTGTGACCTGGTCATTGCACTGGCCCATAGCGGTCTTGGCGAGGCCGACGACCATGCCGATCTGGAGAACGCGGTCCTGCCGCTGGCGGCTCTCGATGGAATCGACGCCGTCGTATCCGGTCACACGCATCAGCATTTCCCCGGCCCCGATCATTCGGGGCTGGCCCATGTCGATGCCACGAAAGGAACGGTACACGGCAAGCCCACGGTGATGGCGGGAAACTCGGGATCGCATCTGGGCGTGATAGACCTCGACCTGGTTGCCCGGGACGGCAACCGCTGGACAGCTGACAGGTTCGACTGCGGTCTGCGCCCGATCATCCGTCACGACAAGGACGGCAAGCCGCGCGAACTCGCGGAGGAAGACCCCGAGATGGTGCAGCTTCTGTCCGAGGATCACAGCCAGACGCGTGCTTTGATGGATCAGCCGCTGGGCCACAGCGAGGTGTCGCTGCACAGCTATTTCTCGTTCATCGCACCGGACCGCGCGCTCGCCGTCGTCGCCGCAGCCCAGGCCGAGGCTCTGCGGACGCATATTGCCGGCTCCGAAGCCGCCGGCCTGCCGATCCTGTCCGCAACCGCTCCGGCGAAATTCGGGGCGCGTGCCGGGCCGGGGGCCTACACCGACGTGCCAGCGGGCCCTCTGTCGTTGCGCCACGTGGCCGATCTGCACGTGTTTCCGAACCAACTGCGCGGACTCGTGGTGACCGGCGCCCAGTTGCTCGACTGGCTCGAGATGTCGGCCAGCCGCTTCCACCACATCGAACCCGGCGGCGCAGACCAAGCCCTGGTCGATACCGCGATCCCAGGGCATGATTTCGACGTGATGCACGGGATCAGCTATGAAATCGACTTGTCGTTACCGCGCCGCTTTCTACCAAACGGCAGGCTGGCCGACGCCACCGCACGGCGCGTGCTGCGGGCCACCCATGACGGCACGCAGATCCAGCCAGAGCAGCGGTTCGCTGTGGCGTTGAACAGCTTTCGCGCCAATGGGGGCGGTCCCTTCCCGATGCTCCGGGACTGCCCCGAGATCGCCTTGCCCAAGATCACGCTGCGCGAGGCGATCACGCGATATGTGGCCAGCGGAACAAGCCCCGCGCAGCGGCCGGAATGGTCTGCCCCTTGGCGGTTCAGCCCCCTGCCCGGAACGGTGGTCAGTGTCGAAACCGGGCCCGGTGCCCTCGCCCACATGGAGGAACTGTCCCATCGCGGGATCACCGCCGCCGGGATGACCTCCGAGGGGTTCCTGCGCCTGTCCGTCCCGCTCTGAGCGCGCGAAGTCCGGTTGCAATCCGTGTTGCCGGCGCCTATATCACGCCTCGAGAGGTTGGCGCGGGCAAGCGCCTCGCCAACCTGGTCAGGTCCGGAAGGAAGCAGCCACAACGAGCCACGCTTGGGTCGATGTCCAGCCTCTCACCACACTCCCGCGCCCAGAGCGCGGGAGGGCCAATCCCACAGAAGAGCTAGAGCCGAGTGGCGCCGAACGTGTCGCAGGCTTCGATCCGGCCGGTATCGAACCCCTTCTGGAACCAGCCCGAGCGTTGCTCCGACGTGCCGTGCGTGAATGTGTGCGGGCGCGGGATTCGACCCGCCTGACGCTGCAACCTGTCATCCCCGATCATCCGGGCGGCATTAAGCGCCTCGGCCAAGTCACCGCGATCCATCAGGCCTTGAACGTTGCGGGCCCAGACCCCCGACAAGCAATCGGCCTGCAATTCCAGCCGCACCGTCAGTGCATTCGCCTCGACCTGAGTCGCTTCACGGCGAAGGGTGTCCACCTGCCCCAGTATGCCGACCTCGTTCTGCACGTGATGGGCCACCTCGTGCGCGATCACGTAGGCGGCGGCGAAATCGCCCTGTGCGCCAAGCTCGCGCGACAAGGTCGCGAAGAAAGAGAGATCGAGATAGGCCTTTCGATCCAGCGGGCAGTAGAACGGCCCAGTTGCGCCTGACGCGCCGCCGCAGGGACTCTGCGTCACACCGGAAAACAGCACCAGAACGGGCGGCGTATAGGTCGCGTTGAACTGGTCACGGAAGACTTGGGTCCAGGTTTCCTCGGTCGTCGCGAGAACGCGCGATGCGAATTCCGCCGCACGCTCCTCCTCGGCGGTAGGCGTGTAGGATCGGCTTTGCGTCGCGGGCTGCTGGGTCAGAAGGGGCGTCACGTCGATGCCCACGAAATACCCGATGGCCAGAACCACCAGCAATCCGAAGCCTCCTATGCCGCCGATGCTTCCGGCGCGCCGCATCCCGCGGCGGTCCTCGACATTCCGGCTGCTTCGCACCCCTCGCAAACGCATGGCAGTTTTCCTTGTTTGGCACCTGACCCCATCACGATACCACTCCGCACATCCCGTGCCAAAGGTTTGCCGGGGGGAACAGGCTTTGGACCGGCATGGCCTGTGGACGCCACCGGCCCGGCGTTCTACGCTCGGCCGAGCTTCGAATCCGATTGGACCGCGCATGACCGAGACCACCGCCCCCGCCTACCAGGTTCTGGCCCGCAAGTACCGGCCCGAGACCTTCGCCGACCTGGTCGGGCAAGAGGCCATGGTGCGCACGCTGAAGAACGCGTTCGAAGCCGACCGTATCGCGCAGGCCTTCATCATGACGGGGATTCGCGGCACCGGAAAGACGACGACGGCCCGCATCATCGCCAAGGGCATGAACTGCATCGGCCCCGACGGCACCGGCGGCCCGACAACCGATCCCTGCGGACAATGCGAACACTGCATCGCCATCATGGAAGGCCGCCATGTCGACGTGATGGAGATGGACGCGGCCAGCCGTACCGGCGTGGGCGACATTCGCGAGATCATCGACTCGGTCCGGTATCGCGCCGCCAGCGCGCGCTACAAGATCTACATCATCGACGAAGTCCACATGCTGAGCACCAACGCATTCAACGCGCTGCTCAAGACCCTCGAGGAACCTCCGGCGCATGTGAAATTCATCTTCGCCACGACAGAGATCCGCAAGGTGCCCGTGACGGTCTTGTCGCGCTGCCAGCGGTTCGACCTGCGCCGCATCGAACCCGAGGACATGATCGCGATGTTGCGCAGGATCGCAGAGGCCGAAAGCGCGCAGATCAGCGACGACGCGTTGGCGCTGATCACCCGCGCGGCCGAAGGCTCTGCCCGCGACGCGACCTCGCTGTTGGACCAGGCGATCAGCCACGGCGCCGGAAAAACCACGGCAGAGCAGGTGCGCGCCATGCTGGGTCTGGCCGATCGTGGCCGCGTACTCGACCTCATGGACATGATCCTGAAAGGGGACGCTGCCGGGGCACTGACCGAACTGGGCGCGCAATATGCAGAGGGCGCCGACCCTCTGGCGGTGCTGCGCGACCTCGCCGAGATCACACATTGGGTCTCGGTGGTCAGCATCACGCCGGATGCCGCCGACGATCCGACGATCTCGCCAGACGAGCGCGCGCGCGGCACCGCGATGGCCGAGGCGCTGCCGATGCGGGTGCTGACCCGCATGTGGCAGATGCTGCTCAAGGCGCTCGAAGAGGTTGCGGCGGCGCCGAACGCGATGATGGCCGCCGAGATGGCGGTGATCCGCCTGACCCATGTCGCCGATTTGCCGAGCCCCGAGGAACTGATCCGCAAGCTGCAGGATGGGCCACCTGACTCCGCCTCCGGCTCGACCGCGCCGTCGCAAGGCGGCGGTGGCTTCTCGGCCCGGGCGTCATTGCACAACGCATCCATGACGCACGCACCCTCTGAAGTTTCGACGGTGCGCAGCGGCAACCGGTCGGGCGCGCAATCCGCGCCGGCCCCCGCGCAAATGGATGCCCTGGCCCGGTTCCCGACCTTCGAGCACGCGGTCGAACTCATCCGGGCCAATCGCGACGTGAAACTGCTGGTCGAGGTCGAACACGGCGTGCAACTGGTCAGCTACCAGCCCGGGCGGATCGAGTTCGTGCCCGCCGAGTCCGCCCCCGCCGACCTTGCCCAGCGGCTTGGCGCGCGGCTGCAAACCTGGACCGGCCAGCGGTGGGCGATCAGCGTGGTGTCCGAAGGTGGCGCGCCCTCGATCGCGGCCCGACGCGACGCCGAGGAGAACGCTCTGAAATCCAGTGCCGAGGCGCATCCGCTGGTGCAGGCGGTGATGACCCGTTTCCCCAAGGCGACGATCAGCGGCATCCGCACGCCCGAACAGATCGCCGCCGAGGCGGTGGCCGAAGCGCTGCCCGAGGTCGAAGACGAATGGGATCCGTTCGAGGACGGTTGACGGGGCTCATGTCCGGCCTGCCTCTTGTGGCGCATTGCCGCCATGCGTATCTGTTGCAGCAAGCAAAACAGGAGACTCCACATGCTCAAGGGACTTGGCGGCCTCGGCGACATGGCCAAGATGATGAAGGCCGCGCAGGAAATGCAGACCAAGATGGCGCAGTTGCAGGACGACATGCACAACATGATGGTCACCGGCGAATCCGGCGCGGGCTTGGTCAAGGCAACCTGCACCTGCAAGGGTGAACTGAAGTCGCTGGATATCGACCCGTCGATCTTCAACGGCGACGACAAGGAGGTCGTGGAGGATCTGATCCTGGCCGCCATCAAGGATGCCCAGCAGAAGGCCAGCGACAAGGCGCAGGAAGAGATGTCCAAGCTGACCGAAGGCATGGGCCTGCCCAAGGACATGAAGCTGCCATTCTGAGGCCCGCACACGGCGCTTCAACCACGGGACATGGCGGGTTTTCCAACGCCTGTCCGCGATCCGTCCCGCACCTGATCCCTTGAGTCCCGCCGCCGCATGTCCAGCACCTCTGACATCGACAAGCTGATCGAGCTGATGGCCAAACTGCCGGGCCTCGGCCCGCGGTCGGCGCGGCGTGCGGTTCTGCACATGATCCGCAAGAGGGCGCTTTTGCTTGCACCTCTGGCCGAAAGCATGCGCATCGTTGCCGAAACCGCACGGGAATGCCTGAACTGCGGCAATGTCGGCACCACGGATGTCTGCGACATCTGCACGTCCGAGAAACGCGCGAACGGTGAGATCTGTGTCGTCGAAGACGTCGCCGACCTCTGGGCGATGGAGCGCTCGGGCGTGTTCAAGGGGCGCTATCACGTACTTGGGGGCACACTGTCGGCGCTCGACTCGGTCGGGCCAGAGGATCTGCGGATTCCCCGGTTGCGGGACCGTGTGGAGACCGAGCACATCACAGAGATCATTCTCGCCCTGAATGCGACCGTCGATGGCCAGACCACGGCGCATTACATCGCCGACCAGCTCGAGGGGCGGGTGCGCCTGACCTCACTTGCGCAGGGCGTGCCGATCGGCGGTGAGCTCGACTATCTCGACGACGGCACGATCAGCGCGGCGATGCGCGCCCGCAAGAACATCTAAGCCCACTCGAAACGGAAAACGCTCGCCGAACGGGACGTCAGGCGAGCGTTGCGTTGGTCCGATCAGGACGGCTCAGACGCGAGGCTGGTCGTCCTCGTCATCCTCATCGTCGGAGTCGCCGGGAAGGTTGAAGAAGCTGTCCGCATCGACCAGCTCGCCATCATCCTTGTCATCTTCATCGTCCACGACATCCATCGAGCCGCCGAGCGTGAAGGTCTCGAGCCCTTCGATCGCGGTCGGCATCTTGGGTTCCGTGTCCATGCTGAGCGACTGCTCGGTGCTGACCAGCTTGCGACGTTCGTCATCGCTCATCACTGCCCCCTCGGCAGCCTTCTTGGCAGCGGCTTTCTGAACGGCGGCGTCCAATTCCGACTGTTTGCAGAGGCCCAGGGCCACCGGATCGATCGGCTGGATATTCGAGATGTTCCAGTGCGTGCGCTCGCGAATCGCTTGGATCGTCGGCTTCGTGGTTCCGACCAGCTTGCCGATCTGCCCGTCGCTCAGCTCCGGGTGGAACTTGACCAGCCACAGGATCGAGGCCGGACGGTCCTGGCGCTTGGACAAGGGCGTATAACGAGGGCCACGGCGCTTTTCCTCGCCAACCGCGGCGGCGTTGAACTTGAGCTTCAGCTTGTGCAGCGGATTCGCCTGCGCGGCGTCGATCTCTTCTTGCGTCAGCTGGTTGTTCGCGACGGGGTCGAACCCCTTGACACCTGCGGCCACGTCGCCATCGGCGATGCCCTGCACTTCCAGTTCGTGCATGCCGACGAAATCCGCGATCTGCTTGAAACTGATCGTCGTGTTGTCAACCAGCCAGACGGCGGTCGCCTTGGCCATGATCGGTTTTGCCATGAGCTTGTCTCCTGTTTTCGAACCGACACATGTCTTTCCCGTCGCCTGGCGAAGCAGGCTGCCTTGGGGTCCAAGGCCGGTTACCGTTGTCGGGGAACTTGACGTGTATATAGTCAGGCCGGTCCGATAAGGAAAGACCCGAATGCGCACCTGCCTGATCCTGCTGCTTGGACTGTTTTCCGCCTTGCCCGCGCTGGCCGAGGGACAGAAGGCAGGCAACTTCGACTACTATGTGCTCAGCCTCAGCTGGTCACCGAACTGGTGCACGCTGACCGGCGATGCGCGACGATCGGATCAATGCGACGCGCGGCACGACCATGGCTGGATCCTGCACGGGCTATGGCCACAGTATCATCGCGGATATCCCGAAAGCTGCCAGACGGCACAACGCCCGCCCTCCCGTGCGCTGACCGCAAGCATGGCCGACATCATGGGAACGCAAGGTCTGGCCTGGTATCAATGGAAGAAACACGGCACCTGTTCCGGCCTGTCGGCGCAGGCCTATTTCGACCTCTCGCGCCGGGCCTACCAACAGGTGAATCGCCCCGAGGTCTTTCGCCGGCTCAAGCAGACCGTGCGCCTGCCTGCCGCGGTGATCGAGGAGGCGTTCATGGAGGCCAATCCGGGGCTTGGGCCCGACATGATCACCATCACCTGCAAGGACAGTCACATCCAGGAGGTCCGGCTGTGCCTGTCGCGCGAACTTGCCGCCGTGCCCTGCGGGCAGGACGTCCTGCGCGACTGCAAGCTGACGGACGCCGTGTTCACGCCGATCCGATAGGCTTAGCCCTGCGCGGCCTGACACTTGCGCGCATAGTCCAACGCTTTTGCCGAGCCCTTCAGATCGATGGCCATGACCCGCTGACCCTCGGCGTTGTAGACGGTCAGGCCCTTGCGGGCCGCGATGGCGTGGATGAATTCGCGATCTTCGAAGAACACGCCCGCCCCCGGCACCCGGTCGAGGTAGAAGCCGGTGGCCTTCGCGTTGAACTGCTCTCCGTCCAGATCGAACCGGATGTCATAGGTCTGACCTTCCTTCAGATCGCCCCATGCCTTGTTGAAAACGACGAAGTAGCCTCGGTTGTTCAACGCGTCATACCCGATCCGCACGACCGAGCGGTCCTGGTAGATCGTCTGGATAAGGCAACCATTGCCGAACGCCGGATCGACCATGACATTCCAGCCCGAGACGAAACCCTTGTCGATGAGCGCCTGCGCAGTGGCGGCAGCGCTGCCGAGAACGGTGCCTGCGACGAGGATCAGGGCAAAAAGCGGTTTCATGTCTGCGTTCCTTTACAGCGTGAGGTTTCGGAAAGACCGTTTCGGCGCGCGTCGTCTCAGAGTTCCAGCACGGTCGACCCGGTTGTCTGGCGCGCTTCGAGCGCGCGATGCGCATCGGCGACCTGTTCCAGCGGAAAACGCTGGTCGATCCTGATTTCGACCGCACCCTTGACGACCTTGTCAAACAGGTGGCCTGCCATGGCCTGGCAGGCGTCATGATCCGCGATATGCGTGAACAAGGTCGGCCGCGTCACCTTGAGCGACCCCTTCTGCCCCAGGATCCCGATATTGAACGGCGGCACCGGACCAGACGCGTTCCCGAACGAGATCAGCATCCCGAGCGGCTTCAAGCTGTCGAGAGACCCTTCGAATGTGTCCGCTCCGACCGCGTCCATGACCACATCGACACCCTTGCCGCCAGTCAGCTCGCGCACCTTGGCGACCCAGCCGGCGTCGCGATAGTTGATGCAATGACTTGCCCCATGATCCAGCGCCAACCGGCATTTCTCATCGGTTCCGGCAGTTCCGATCAGGGTGATGCCCTCGCTTCGCGCCCATTGACAGGCGATCAGGCCGACCCCACCGGCGGCGGCGTGAAACAGCACGGTATCTCCAGCCGTCAGCGGCGTAGTGCGGTGAAACAGGTACTCCACCGTCATCCCCTTGAGCATCATCGCAGCCGCCTGGTCAAAGGCGATCTCGTCGGGCAGCGGGCAGACCTGCGCGGCGGGCATCACCCGGGCCTCGGCATAGGCGCCCGGCGGGTTGGCGGCATAGGCCGCGCGATCGCCCGGCTTCAGATGTGTGACCCCATCGCCCACCGCCTCGACAACACCCGCGGCCTCCATGCCCAGCGGATGCGGCAACTGCATCGGGTACAGCCCGGTACGCTGATAGATATCGATGAAGTTCAGTCCGCAGGCGCGATGCGCAATCCGCACCTCGCCGGGGCCGGGCTCGCCCACCGGACGATCCACCACTTCGAGGTTCTCGGGACCGCCGGCTGCGGAGAGGATCACTGTTCTTGCCATGTCATTCCCTTTCGCGGCGCCACAGGTCCGCAGCGCAAATTGTGAGTTTCCACTGTTTCGTGTATCCTGCTCTTATTCAAATAGTTTATTGGAGCCGAATACATGCTCGACACTTTCTCTTTTTCTCGCCGGCTTCCAAGCCCTGCAGTGCTGGTGATGCTGGCAGCACTGCTGCTGGGCGCCTGCGACCCGCTGATCGGAGCGTACTCCGCCGAGGCCTACCGGAACGCCACCTCGCTCAAGGCGCGGTCGCTGGCGATGATCGACCGGTCGGTGCAAAGCTATTCCAGCAATGCCAGCGACGCCACGAACCTGATGACCGATATCAGCGCTGCTTACGAGTATTCCAAAGGGCTTGAAAACAACCGGTTGAGCGCTGCGCAATGGGACGAGATGCGCGACCCCGAAAAGGGTCTGATGGGCGGCTTCGTCGCCGGCTGGAAACGCAACGGCACAACCGGCGCCTTCTTCCGCAGCGAGAAGAAGGCCCAGATCAGCCGCGCCTATGACTACATCATCTGCCTTGAGGTCAACAAACAGCGGGCGACCTCCTGCGCAGACCTGCAAGCAGCCGAGGAGTAGGATCATGGATTTCGATGCAAGATGGGAGCTGTTCCTTGTCGAATTTCGCAACGGGCTCGCGGTTCTGGCGAGGAACACGCTGGACGACCTCTCCGAACAGGCCAAGGGCGATGGCGAGGCCTTCATCGACTCGATGAAGGACGACCTGCCGCGCTGGACCAAGGCGTTGCACGAAGGGCTTCTGACGAAAGACGAGTTCGAACAACTTCTGGAGGGGCAGAAGAGCCTGCTGAAGCTGCACATGCTGACCGCGGTGGGCTTATCCAAGGCAAGGCTCGAACAGTTCCGCCAAGCGCTTATCAGCCTCGCCACAACGTCGGTTTACAGCGCCTTCGGGGTCTGAGACCGCCCACGTTCCAACGGCTCTCGATACCGTGAGAACGCGTGCGTCGGTTTCGTGGTAAGAGTTGGAGGGTAACGTCCGCCGGCCCGGCCTGCGGACACCGCATCCCGGGCCCTGTCACCGCGGCGCCTCTCGCGCCGCAAGAGGAGGGAACGTCATGCCGAATACCATCGGAAACCCACTGTCCTGGACGGCCCGCCAACTGGGCCGCACGGGCGAACATCTGTCGGCCTCCACCAGCGAAGTCGGAGGCAAGACAGGCACCGAACCGGTCGTCTCTGCCCTGACGCTAGGCGATCTGCGCGCTTCGCTGCGTGCGGGCTGGGATGATTTCCTCGCCTGCCGCACCGATGCCATACTCGCGGTTTTGATCTATCCACTGGTCGGACTCGCCCTGATTTCCTACGGATTCCGGATGGAGCACCTGCCCAAGCTGTTCCCGCTACTCGCAGGGTTCGCACTGCTCGGACCGGTCGCCGCGGTCGGGCTCTACGAGATGAGCCGCCGCCGCGAACTGGGCGAGACCGTCACCTGGACGACCGCCTTCAGCGTCGTGCGTGCGCCGTCGTTCGGGGCGATCGTGGTGCTCGGCTTCTATCTGTTGGCGCTGTTCCTGATCTGGATGCTGACCGCGCTCACGCTTTACAACTGGACTCTCGGCCCCGAAGCCCCCGCCTCGGCCAGCGCGTTCCTATCGGAGGTGTTCACCACCGGGGCCGGCTGGACGATGTTGATCCTCGGGATCGTCATTGGTTTCCTGTTCGCGCTGTGCGCGCTGGCGATCAGCGTGGTGTCATTTCCGCTGCTGCTGGAGCGCCATGTCGGCGTGCCTGTGGCCATCGTCACCTCGGTGCGGGTGCTGCGGGCCAGCCCGGTCGTCACCGTGACCTGGGGGGCGATCGTGGCGCTCGGGCTGATCCTCGGATCGTTGCCGTTCCTCGCCGGGTTGATCGTGGTGATCCCGGTTCTGGGTCACGCGACCTGGCACATCTATCGGCGCGCGGTGGCCTGACGGATCAGCCGCCGACGCGCAGCACGATCTTGCCGATGTGGCCGCTGCTTTCCATCCGCGCATGGGCCGCCGACGCGTCAGCCAGATCGAATTCGCTGTCCATCACCGGGGCGAACCGGCCCGACTCGATCAGCGGCCACACCATATCCTGCACATTCCTTGCGATCCGCGCCTTGGCGAGATCGCTTTGCGGGCGCAGGGTGCTGCCCGTCAGCGTGAGGCGCTTGACCATCATGAGAGCAAAGTTCAGCTTGACCTCGGGCCCCTGCAGGAACGCGATCTGCACCAGTCGACCATCGAGATCGAGCGCCTGGACATTGCGCGGTATGTAGTCGCCTCCGACCATGTCGAGGATCAGGTCGGCACCACCGTCAGCCTGCAGAATCGCGACGAAATCCTCGGTCTTGTAGTTGATCGCCCGCTCTGCTCCGAGGTCGCGACACGCCTCGCATTTCTCCTCTGATCCGGCGGTCGCGAAAACCCGCGCGCCGAGCGCCGAGGCCAGCTGAATGGCGGTCGTGCCGATCCCGCTCGAACCGCCATGCACGAGGAATTTCTCCCCGGCCTGCAACCCGCCGCGGGTAAAGACGTTGGAATGGACGGTGAAGCAGGTTTCGGGCAGACAGGCCGCCTGTTTCATGCTCATTCCCTTCGGCACCGGCAGGCAATGCGCTGCGGGCGTGGCGACATAGTCCGCGTATCCGCCGCCCGGCAGCAAGGCGCAAACTTGGTCGCCGATCGCCAAGTCGGTGACCCCGGCGCCCAGAGCGACAACCTCCCCCGATGCCTCCAGTCCCGGCAGATCACTGGCGCCGGGGGGCGGATCATAGGCTCCGGCCCGTTGCAAGGCGTCGGGACGGTTGACCCCGGCATAGGCCACCTTGAGAACCACCTGCCCATGGGCCGGTTCGGGGCGGGGACGTTCAGTGATCTGCAGGACGTCGGGCCCGCCGGGTTTGGTGATTTCGACGGCGCGCATGGTCTGTGTCATGATGTGATCCGCTCCTGTTTTTCGGGCCAACGTATCCGGATCGCGCCCCGGATTGGAACCCCGAAAGCCGTGCCCCGTCAGCGACGGTTCATCATTCCCGGAAGGTCGACATCCGGCATCCGTGTCGGAGCCTTGACCCGTCCAAGCAACCAGTTCGGACCCGCCATGAAGGGCTTGAGCAGCGGGTTGTTGTTCACATGCGCCTTGAGCTTTTCGATCTGCATGACGTTGTCGATACGGCGGTCGAGAAAGGACCAGGTGGACTGATGGCCGGGGCTGTTGTCGCCGAGCCAATAGAGCAGCGTTGAGGAATAGACGCCCGAGAGCGTCGCGCGCTTGGTATACCAGTTTACGTCGTCGGACGTGTCGCCCAGCGTGGTCCAAATCCGGTCGCAGGTCTGCCAGACGGCCTTGGCGCCGTCGGCAGCGTGATTGGGCAGCGCGAACAGTGTCGCGCCGCGGCGGACCAGTTCCTTGTCCTCGACTGCCTCAAGGCGGAACCTGACTGCGGCGGCGATCTTTTCGCGGAACTTCAGCGCGCTGAGATCTTCGGACCTGAGCCGTTCGATCATCGCGCGGTCGCCGCGATCGTGAAAGGCGAGCGCCAGATCGACCGCACCGCGCGGAAACATCGCCCGCGCTGCGGCGAGGTCAACCCCGGCATCGGCGGCAGCGGCCGCGAGCGTCGCGTCTGACCAGCCGTCGAAAGGTACGTGCATCACCGCCGCGTCGAGGATCTTGTCGCGGGTTTCGTCAAAGGGCATGGTCATCGTCGTCTCCGTGGCTGCATGGGACATACTAGACAAGCTAGGTCGGCTTTGCTATACGGCCAACTCCTGCAAATCCTTGCAACCCAACTTAGAAAGGTGGTGAAAACCACATGCAGGTTAGTGTTCGCGACAACAATGTCGATCAGGCGCTTCGTGCCCTGAAGAAAAAGCTGCAGCGTGAAGGCGTCTTCCGCGAAATGAAGCTCAAGCAACATTTCGAGAAGCCGTCCGAGAAGAAAGCGCGCGAGAAGGCCGAAGCGATTCGGCGTGCCCGCAAGCTGGCTCGGAAAAAGGCTCAGCGCGAAGGGATGATGTAAGCCAGCCCCGGCTTGTTCAGACACTGAACGGATGACCCCCGCAGCCTGGCTTCGGGGGTTTCTCTTTTCCCGGTTTTCCCGACTGTGCGGGCCCGGCAACGGGGATCTGCGATGCCCCGCCTTCTCGTGCGTTTACGCGGCAACATGTCGGGTCGGATCAGTTCGGTCGCGGGAAGGTCTGATCGAGCGGGCCACCGCAGGCGCAGGAGATCATGGCCGTCACCCTGACCCGGGTCTTCAACCGGATCAGCCCGTCCGCCTCCGCTTCGTCCTGCGTCTCACCGACGCGCGCGGTCACGTTCGAAAAGCGCGGCTGGCAGGTGCCGTCCGAACAGCGCCCGATGCCGCACCATTCCTTGCCATCCTGCAACAAACGCCCCATCGCCGAGTCTATGGCCGCCTCGGCCGATATCTCGGGCCGGGTGCCGCCTTCGCGATAGGCGCCGGTCAGCACGTCGTAGAAGGTGGACAGCGGAGTGCCGTCCTGACACGGCGGCGGCGTCGGCGGGGCGGGCTTGCAGGTAGTGGCCTCGGCACTGTGAAGCGTGCTCCATTCGGCAAAGACGTGAAACGGCGCGCCGAACCAGAAAGGTGCAATCCACGGGAAGATGATGCGCCAGTCGAAATCGAAAACGTCGTAGACTGTCCAGTCGATACTGTAGCTGACGGCAGCAGTCGAACCACGACCGCCGTCGCATTCGGCCACCGGCACGTCACAACGGCGCGGCCCGACGCTGCCCGATGCTTTCCAATACAGGGAGTAGCGTCCGACGGCCCAAGACATGGCGGAATAGGGCACCGTCGGCATGAGTTCATAGCCGGCGTCGGTGAATGTCGCTCTCCAGTCGCATTGCAACCGGTCGATCAGCGTGGTCGCGCGGGCGCGCATCCGGGCAATGATGCGGTCGCGCGTGGGCGGAAAGTTGCGGTCGGCTTGCAACTCAGTCAGCCACCGGCCGTCGAGTTCGACCGAATCCGTCGCATTGCCACCGGGCCGGTTGTAGTGGCGCAGGAAGCGGTCCTGAAGCGAATAGCCGACGATGCCGGGCGGCAAGTCCGTGCTCTTGACGCTAGCCCCCGGCGGCAGGCGCACGGGCGGACGCGGCGGGCGTGGGTTGAAATCGACATGCATGGGCGTCGCCCTCCCCCGGAGACGGGCAAAGCATACACCATCTGGCGGAAAAAATCACCGCTGCCCGGCGCTCAGCCGCGGTCAGCGAGGATCAGGTCGGCGGCTTTCTCGGCAATCATGATCGTGGGCGCGTTGGTGTTGCCGCTGGTGATAGCGGGCATCGCGCTGGCATCGACCACGCGCAAACCGTCGATTCCACGCAGGCGCAACGCGGCGTCGAGCGGCGCGCCCTCGTCCATCCCCATGCGCACTGTGCAGGTCGGGTGAAAGATCGTCGTGCCAATGTCGCCTGCCGCACTTTTCAGATCGGCGTCGCTGTCGATGCCGGCGCCGGGGCGGAGTTCCTGCGGCGCATAGCGCTTCATCGGTGTCTGCGCCATGATCGCGCGGGCCTGGCGGATTGCGGTGACGGCGACCTGCCGATCACCCTCGGTCGAGAGGTAGTTCGGCGCGATCACCGGAGCGTCATGGGGATCAGGCGAACCGATCGTGACCGAGCCGCGACTTTCCGGGCGAAGGTTGCAGACGCTGGCGGTGATCGCCGGGAAGTCGTCCAGCGGTTGACCGAAGGCGGACAGCGACAGCGGCTGGACGTGGTATTCCAGATCCGGTGTTGCGAGATCGGGGCGCGAGCGGGAAAACGCGCCGAGTTGGCTGGGTGCCATCGACATCGGCCCGCTGCGTTTCAGAGCGTACTCCAGCCCAATCCGGGCCTTGCCCCAGAACGAGTTGGCCAGGGTGTTGAGCGTTTCCGCTCCCGTCAGCCGCCAGGCGCAGCGCAACTGCAGGTGGTCCTGGAGGTTGGCACCGATGCCGGGCATGTCGCGAAGCACCTCGATGCCGTGAGACTTCAGCAGCGCGCCCGGTCCGAGGCCCGAGAGCTGCAGGATCTGCGGGCTGCCGATGGCCCCGGCGCAAAGGATCACCTCGGCGTCCGCGCGGGCGGTACGGGTCTGCCCGCCCCGATCGTATTCGACACCGACGGCGCGGCCTTCCTCGATCAGGATACGGCGGGCATGGGCGTTGGTTTCGACCTTCAGCCCCGGCCCGGTCGCGGTGCGCAGGAACGCCTTGGCGGTGTTCATCCGCCAGCCGCGGCGCTGGTTGACGCGGAAATAGCCGACGCCCTCGTTGTCGCCGGTGTTGAAATCCTCGGTGCGCGGCAGACCCCAGGTTGCGGCGGCCTCGGCCCAGTGATCAAGCACCTCCCAGTGCAGGCGCTGGTTTTCGACCCGCCACTCGCCACCCGCGCCGTGCAGGTCGGACGGGCCCTCGACGTAGTCTTCGCTGCGTTTGAAATAGGGCAGCACGTCCTCCCAACCCCAGCCGGTCAGCCCGGCCTGTCGCCAGCCGTCGTAATCCGCGGCCTGTCCACGCAGGTAGAGCATGCCGTTGATCGAGCTGCACCCGCCGAGAAGCTTGCCGCGCGGGTAGAGCAGCGACCGTCCGTTCAGACCCGGGTCGGGTGCGGTGGAATACATCCAGTCGGTACGCGGGTTGCCGATGCAGTAGAGATAGCCGATCGGGATATGAACCCAATGATAGGCGTCGCTCCCTCCGGCCTCGAGCAGCAGCACGCGGCGACCCGCCTCGGTCAGACGCTTGGCGAGCACGCAGCCGGCGCTGCCCGCACCGACTATGATGTGGTCCCAACTCATTGGCGCACAGGAGGGGGCCAGCCCCCTCGGCCTGCGGCCTCACCCCCGAAGTATTTCGGCGAAGATGAAGCGGGCGGGCGCGTCATACGGGCAGCGCCGTGGTCTTGAAGACAGTACGCAGGGCGAAGCTGCTCTGCATCTGGGCGACGCCGGGCAGGCGTGTCAGGTGCTGGCGGTGGATGCGGGCGAAATCGTCGGTGTTCTCGGCCACGACCTTGAGGATATAGTCGGCGGTGCCGGCCATCAGGTGACATTCGAGTACGTCGGGGATGAGGGCGACCGCCTTCTCGAAGGCCTCGAGCACCTCGTCGGCCTGGGCCTGGAGCGTGATCTCGACAAAGACCGTCGTCGGAACGCCCATCTTGCGCGCGTCCAGCAGGGCCACGTAGTCGCGGATGTAGCCTTCGGCTTCCAGCCGCTGCACCCGGCGGTGGCAGGCCGAGGGTGACAGGTTGATCTTTTCCGAGAGATCGGAATTGGACATCCTCCCGGAGAGCTGAAGCGCGGCCAGAATGCGGCGGTCTATCGTGTCTAGCGCCATGCGCGCACATCCGTTGCGTGATATCGGGGTTTGATCGCAGTCTATTCGATAATCGATCACCCCGGCGAGCAAAAAATCCGGGAACTTGTTGATCTCTTGCGGCATGCTACCGTCCACATGAACTGGGAGATCACATCATGAAAATCGGTTGCCCGAAAGAGATCAAACCACAGGAATTCCGGGTCGGGATCACTCCGAACGCGGCGCAGGAGGCGGTGGCGCATGGCCACGAGGTGCTGATCGAGACAGGCGCCGGCGTCGGGTCCGGGTTCGACGATGCCGCTTACGAGGCGGCGGGGGCGCATATCATCGGCAGCGCGGAGGAGGTCTTTGCCGCCGCCGACATGATCGTCAAGGTCAAGGAGCCGCAGGCAATCGAACGCAAGATGCTGCGCGAGGGGCAGATTCTCTTCACCTACCTGCATCTGGCACCGGACCCCGAGCAGACCAGGGATCTGATGGAGAGCGGCTGCACCGCCATCGCTTACGAAACCGTGACCGACCGCAGCGGCGGCCTGCCGCTGCTGGCGCCGATGTCCGAAGTCGCCGGGCGACTGGCGCCGCAGGTCGGGGCCTGGACGCTGCAGAAGGCCAATGGTGGCCGCGGCGTTCTGATGGGCGGCGTGCCGGGTGTCGGGCCGGCGCGGGTGATCGTGATCGGCGGCGGCGTGGTCGGTATCAACGCAGCGCGGGTCGCCGCGGGCATGGGCGCGGATGTGACGGTTCTGGACCGCTCCCTGCCCCGACTCAGCCTACTGGACGATCTGTTCATGGGGCGCCTGAAAACCGGCTATTCCACCGCCGGGTTGCTGGACGAATTGCTGCCGCATGCCGACATGGTGGTCGGGGCGGTGCTGATCCCCGGGGCCGCGGCACCCAAGCTGATCAGCCGGGCGCAGCTGTCGGTGATGAAACCCGGCGCGGTGTTGGTCGACGTGGCAATCGACCAGGGCGGCTGTTTCGAAACCTCCAAGGCGACGACGCACAAGGACCCGATCTACGAGGTCGACGGGGTGATGCACTACTGTGTGGCGAACATGCCGGGGGCGGTGGCGCGGACCTCGACCATCGCGTTGGGCAACGCCACTCTGCCCTTCATGCTGGCACTGGCGGACAAGGGTTGGCGCAAAGCCTGCGCCGAGGACGAGCATCTGTTGAACGGGTTGAACGTGCATGCGGGCAAGCTGACCTATTTTGCGGTCGGCAAGGCGCTGGGGATCGACGTGGTCTCGCCCTCGGTGGCGCTGAAGTCCTGACGGAAAAGGGCCGGGGGTGCATCCCCGGCCCTTTCGGTTTCGCTGCAAGAGCGGCGTCAGCCCGCCTTCTGGATTTCGACCGAATGGGGATAGGGGATCGAGATACCGGTCTGGTCGAAGGCTTCCTTGATGGTCTTGGTCAGGTCGAACTTCACATCCCAGTAATCGGCGGCGTTGACCCACGCGCGCAGGGTCAGGTCGACCGAGCTGTCGCCGAGATTGGTAACGCGGACCCAGGGTTCCGGGTCGGCGAGCACGCGGCTGTCGGCGGTGGCCTTGTCGAGGATGGTCTGCATAGCGGCGTTCGCGTCGTCGCCGTAGTCGATGCCGAACACCAGGTCGACGCGCCGTGTCTCGTGATGCGAGAAGTTCTGGATGATCTGGCCCCAGGCCTGTCCGTTGGGCACGATGATCTGCACGTTGTCGGGCGTCGCCAGTTCGGTGACGAACAGGTTCAGGTCCTTCACGGTGCCGGACGTACCGCCAATGTCGACATAGTCACCCAGTTTGTAGGGGCGGAACAGGATCAGCATGAAGCCGGCTGCAAGATCACTGAGCGTGCCCTGCAGCGCGAGGCCGATGGCCAGGGTAGCGGCGCCGAGCATCGCGACGAGGCTCGTCGCCTCGATCCCGAACAGGCCCAGAACAGCGACGAGGACGATCAGCAGGATGATCCACTTCACCATGCTGGCGGCGAAATTGCCGAGTGTCTTGTCAATCTTGGGATGCGAATTGACGCGGCGGCGCACCATTCCCGAGACCGCGCCGGCCACGATCCAGCCGACGATCAGGACGATGATCGCCTTGACCACGTTCCACAACAGTGGGCCGTAGCTGCCCACCTGCTCCATCATTTCTTCCATTCTGTCGGCCTCCAAAACCCCTATGAGAATGCCTTGGTTAAAGAAAATGGGCGCGGGCGTGGCAAGCCCTTTCACCGACCGGTCGGAGATTTTATGCCCATCACGGGTCTGCGGCCATCGCTGGGTGACAATCCGTGTGCGCCACAGGCCAACGACCTGTTGCCGCTGCGCGGTCTTTCACGATAGCCTGATCTGGTTTCGGCCTTGATGCTCGGGAGGGTGTCCAATGACGACAAGACCCGACGTAAGGGCCGCGATCGTGGCCGGTAGCATCGTCGCTTTCGTGGGGTTCGGCTTTGCCGCGACCTTCGGTGTTTTCCTGCGCCCGATGTCGGAGGAACTTGGCTGGGGCCGGGAGGTCTTTTCGTTATCCATGGCCATCCAGGCGCTCTGCTGGGGGGTGACGCAGCCGCTGGCGGGAATGGTCGCGGATCGCTTCGGAACGGCGCGCGTCCTTGCCTTCGGAGCGATCGTGTCCGCGCTGGGGTTCTTCCTGCGGGGCACGGTGATCGATCCGACCGTGTTCGTGGCTTCCGGTGTCATTGTCGGTATCGGAACCGGCGCCTGTTCGTTTCCGGTGGTCATCGTCGCGCTTGGCAAGGTCGTCGAAGCGAAACAGCGCAGTTTCGTGCTTGGTCTGGGAACCGCGGCGGCCTCTACGGGCATGTTCGTCGCCGCACCGCTGTCCTCGTTCCTGTTGAACATGGTCGGTTGGCAGAATTCGATCCTTGTCATCGCCGCAAGCTTCCTGCTGATCCTGCCGACGCTCGTGTTCATCGCACGGGTATCAAAACCCACCGCGTCGGATGCCGGCGGCCACGGCTTTGGGTTCGCAGTGCGCACCGCGTTGTCCGACCGGTCGTATGTCCTGCTTTTCCTGGGCTTTTTCGTTTGCGGGTTTCATGTCGCTTTCATCCAGACCCACCTGCCGGCCTACATCGCGGACAAGGGGCTGGCCCCGATTATCGGGGCCTGGTCCCTGGGTCTTATCGGTCTGTTCAACATCGCGGGATCGTTCCTGTCAGGGTGGTCCGGGCAGCGATACTCGAAGAAAAGCGTCCTGGCGGGCATCTATTTTACCCGCGCCATCGTCATTGCGCTCTTCATACTCCTGCCTCTGACCAACTTCAGCGTTTATCTGTTCTCGGCCGCGATTGGGCTCCTCTGGTTGTCCACGGTCCCTTTGACAACCGGCCTTGTCGCCCAGACCCAGGGTTTGCGGTTCCTGTCGACGCTGGCGGGGCTTGTGTTCTTCAGCCACCAGACCGGCGCCTTCATCGGCGCATGGCTCGGAGGTCGAATCCATGACACGACAGGTGACTACACGATGATGTGGTGGACCGCGATCGCGTTGGCCCTGCTGGCGACGCTTCTGCACATTCCCATCAAGGAAGAACCCGGAAAACTGGCCCGCGCCGAGATCTAGCCAGCTTTGCCAATGGGCACCCGTTTCGGCCACAATCAGAAATCGCGAGCGGCGACACGCACAGACCGACCCCGTGATCCTGCGCAGGTAATGCAGCGCATAAGCGCACAAACCGGGGGCTGGCGGTGGCTCATTCGCGCGGTAGGCTGGGGCATCTGAGCCGCTGGAGGCCCTGTCATGACCGATTTGTCCGATTTCGCCATCACCCGGAAGTGGCCGCCCAAGGACGCGGGGGTGATCCAGCTCTATTCCTTTCCAACGCCCAACGGGGTCAAGGCCAGCATCGCGCTGGAGGAACTGGGGCTTTCCTACGAGGCACACAAGGTCACGCTGTCGGATGCCGATGTGAAGAGCGACGCCTTTCTGTCCCTGAACCCGAACAACAAGATCCCGGCGATCATCGATCCCGATGGACCTGGCGGCAAGCCCATCGGCTTGTTCGAGAGCGGCGCAATCCTGATCTACCTCGGCGAAAAGACCGGGCGGCTGATCGGCGCGGATGCGACCGACAAGGCGCATGTGATCCAGTGGCTGATGTGGCAGATGGGCGGGCTGGGGCCGATGTTCGGGCAGCTGGGCTATTTCTACAAGTTCGCCGGCAGCGAGATCGATGACCCACGCCCGCGCGCGCGGTATATCGGCGAGGCGCGCCGTCTGCTGGGGGTTCTGGACGGGCACATGCAGGGACGCAACTGGGTGGCCGGCGACTTTTCCATCGCCGATATCGCCATCGCGCCCTGGCTGCGGTCACTCGATTTCTATGGCGCGCGCGAGGTGGTCGGTTGGGCGGATCATGCCAACCTCGTGGCCTATCTCGACCGGTTCCTCGACCGTCCGGCGGTACAGACGGGCTTGGCGATCCCGCCGCGCGACTGACACAGGTTCCGACGGTCAGTAGGGCAGGCCGACGTAGTTCTCGGCCATCGCCTTCTGTGCCGCCGCGTTGCTGCGCAGGAAATCCAGATCTGCGATCTGCATCTTGAGGTCGAACTCGGACTGGTCGGGATAGCGGTGCATGAGCGACGAGAACCACCAGGAGAAACGCTCGGCTTTCCAGATCCGGCGCAGGGCTTTCTCGGAATAGCTGTCGAGCCCCTCCTGCGCGCCGGTTTTGTAAAAGGCGCCGAGGCCCTCGAACAGGTAGTGGATGTCGGACGCGGCCGTGTTCAACCCCTTGGCGCCGGTCGGGGGCACGATATGGGCGGCGTCCCCGCAGAGGAACAGCCGACCCCAGCGCATCGGTTCGGTCACGAAGCTGCGCAGGGGGGCGATGGATTTCTCGATCGACGGTCCGGTGACCAGCTGCGCGGCCATGTCGGCGGGAATGCGGCGCTTGAGCTCATCCCAGAAGGCCTCGTCGGTCCAGTCGTCCGGGCTGTCGCTGAGCGAGCACTGGATGTAGTAGCGGCTGAGACGGTCGTTACGCATCGAGCAGAGCGCGAAGCCGCGCGGCGAGTTGGCATAGATCAGTTCGTGATGCACCGGCGGCGTTTCGCTGAGGATGCCGAGCCAGCCGAAGGGATAGACTTTTTCGTATTCGCGCCGCACGGTCAGCGGAATGGTCTGGCGGCTGACGCCGTGAAAGCCGTCGCAGCCGGCGACGAAATCGCAGTCGATGCGCTGCGTCTCGCCCTCTATATCAAAGGTGACATGGGGCGCGTCGGTGTCGGCGCCGTGGATCACCACGTTGTCGACATTGAAGACGATGGCGCCGCCCGCCGCTTCGCGCGCGGCGTAGAGGTCGCGGGTCAACTCGGTCTGGCCATAGACCATGACCGGGGTGCCGGTATGTTCGCGGAAATCGACGCGGAACATCTCGTCGCCGAAAGACAGCAGCGTGCCATCATGGGTGAAGCCCTCGGCATGCATCCGCTCGGCACAGCCGGCGTGTTCCATCAGATGGACGAAGCCCTGTTCCAGCACGCCCGCGCGGATTCGGGACAGAACATGCGCCTTGGTGCGCCGTTCCAACACGACGCTGTCGATGCCCTGCGTGTGCAGCAACTGGGCGAGCAGCAGGCCCGAAGGCCCGCCGCCGATGATGGCGACCTGGGTTTTCATCCGTGTTCCTCCCGCGATTGCCACCGAAATTATCGCCACGTTGCCAGCATGTAAAACGACATCTGGTGCCGTCGCGCGCCATGGTTACGCCGAGGCCGCGGGGGCCAGGTCCATCAGCAGGAGATCGGGGTCGATGCCGCGATGACGGGCACTGGCGCGGACGGCGTCCTGCAGCGCGCTGCTGCGCGAGAGCAACGCGCGGAAGCGGGCGACATCCAGCACCAGAAGCATCGATGGCGCGATGGCGCGCACTTCGACACGGCGGGGCTGTTTCATCAGGATGCCCATCTGTCCGCACATGTCGCCACGCCCCAACCGCCATTTCTGCCCCGCGCTTTCCAGTTCCAGCGCGCCCGAGGCGATGAAATAGACGTGACGCGCCGGGGTCCCCTTGCGCACGATGACGGTGTCCGCGTTGACGTATCGGGTCCGCAACACGCGGCCGAGCCGCCGAAGCGCCGCGTCGTCAAGATCGGCGAAGGGCGGAAACTGCCGCACCAGATCGGCGCGGCGCACCGCGATGTCGAGATGCGGGCGGGCCTCCTCGGAGGTACGGCGGGCGGCGAGGTCCTGCATCAAGGCGGTGTGGACCTCGGACCCGATCAGCCCGTCCTCGCGCATGGCGTTGTATTCGCGCTCCTCCAGCCGCAGCGCGGTACGGCGGATGAAACGACGCTCGAGCTCCTCGGCATAGCCGGGATATTGCAGGCGCAGCCCCTCGAGCGCGGTCTCGACGGTCTCAAGCCGCCGGTCGAGCAGCTCGTGCAGAAGCTCGGCCACGCGGCGGCCGTGAATGCGGCGGATGCGCGAGTCGATGAAGGCGTTCACATCGCGCAGGATCAGCCGCTGCGAGAGCAGGCGCTCGAACCGGTCCGCCGTCATCCGCACCAGCGGCGTCGACAGGCCGAGACGGTTGTGCAGCATGACCGCCGTTCGAAAGCCGCGCCCGTAGATTACGGTACGGCGCGCGGCGCGCTGGTAGCCGTTGCGCCCGCCGGCGCGGGCACCTTCTATCAAACGGTCGGCATCCGACAGGATCTGGTCGGCCATGCGGGCCGAAATGGTGCGTTCGCGCACCCGCGCGAGAATGGTATCGCGCTCGAATCCGGCCAGCGCGATCAGGCCCAGAGTGATGCGGTCGCGGTCAAGGATGTCGCGGCTGTCCTCGGCGGTGCGCACCGCCTCGTCGAGCCGCTCGCCGAACACCTTGGCCTCCTTGCGCACGATGTCATGGGTCAGGGCATAGGCCTCGGTGGTGCGCGCCACGTCCTCGCGCACGGTCTGCAGCGCCACCGCGACCACCTGGCGCGACATCGCCTCGTCGAGCGCCGACAGCCGGTCGAGCCCGAGCCAGCCGATCACCGTCCGCAGCGTCGTACCCTGCACCAGAAGGGTGAACAGCGTGTAGCCGGTGGCGAGAATGCCGACCACGCGTTTGACCTCGACCGGCACGCGGAAGCTTTCGGTCACCGCAAGCGCAAGAGCCAGCGTCACGGCCCCGCGCAGTCCGCCCCAAAGGATCGCGGCCCGGTATGGCCGGTCGACGGCAGGCGACAGGCGCAGCGCGGTCAGCAGCGGCAGAAGGCCGAACAGGATCACCGCACGCGCCACGGTCGCCGCGACGATCACGACGCCGATCAGGACGAAATCACCGAGCCGGACCTCCTCGAGCAGCCGCGGGATCAGGAGCGCGGCGAGAATGAAGATCAACGCCCCGGCCCAATGGGCCAGCAGGTCCCAGACTTCGCGCAGGTTGACCCAAGCCGCCGGCGGCAGCCGGCCGGGACCGGCAAGGTTCAGCGTCAGTCCTGCCGCGACCACCGCGATCACGCCCGAGGCTCCGATGCTCTGTTCCGCCACGATATAGGCAAGGTAAGGCAGCGCCACCGAGACCGAGATCAGCGCCCGCTCGTGACGGCCGAACAGGGCCATGACCCAGATCGCGGCTCGCGCCGACAGCCACCCGGTCAGTGCCCCCCCTGCGATCAGCACCGGGAAGCGGGCCAGCGCATCGCCGAGCTCGGGATCGGGAAAGCCCAGCATGACAAAGCCCATGAAGAGCCCGAACAGCGCGATTGCTGCGGCGTCGTTCAGCAGGCTTTCACCCTCGATGATACGCGCCAGCCGCCGCGGCGCGGAGATCGAGCGGAAGATCGAGACCACGGCCGATGGATCGGTCGTCGAGACGATTGCGCCGATCAGAAAGCAGGCCGCCAGAGGCAGAGCGCTGGTCCAGGACAACGCGTAGCCGACGCTGAACGTGGCAACAACGACGGCGACCACCGCCAGCACAAGGATCGGCACCCAGTCGTCGAGCATGCGGCGCAGGTTCATCCCGAGCGTCGCCTGAAACAGCAGGGTCGGCAAGAATACATACAGAAAGACATTCGAGCGGATCGGCAGGCCGATGATCGCTTCGGCCACCGGGTTGAGCGCATCGGTCAAGTCGGTGCGCAGAAAGAAGATCGCGGCTGTGCCGATGAAGCTGCCAAGAATGGCGAGGATCACGCTGTAGGGCAGGCGCAGACGCGCGGCCAGCGGCTCTGCCACGCCGATGACCAGAAATAGTGACGCGATGACCGCGGTGATCAGAACGATGTCCATGACACGTGATTATCGGCCCGGTTCCGCAAGGTCACGGGCGAATCGACGCGTCGTGGCACGCACCGCATCAAAGCCGATACGCCAAGGCGAGGATTTCATCAAAGGCGACGTCGTAGCCCATTCCGGAGGCGACGGCTTCGGACACGATTGCGAGACGGGCGATGCCCCGCCAGACCGTCGGATCAGAAGGCGGAGCTGCCCGCGAAGCGCCTCAGGCCGCTTTCGAGGCCGGGGAAGTGACGGCGGCTCTCAAAGCCGCGCGGCGCTTTTCGGTGGCCGCAGCGTGGCGTTCGCGCACATGGCCATAGCCGCGGATATGCTCGGGCAGGTCCAGAAGTTCGGTCAGGTCCACCGCGCGCTCGTCACTCCAGTTGGCCAGAGCGAAATCGATATCGGCCTCGTACTCGGCCAGGAGGCGGCGGGCGAGCCGCGCCTCGTCGCTGTTGCGGAACGGGTCGAGCACGGTGCCGCGCAAGCGGCGCAGGCGGTTCATCCAGCGGAAAAAGCGCAGCGCCTTCCGACCCTCGACCGGACCCTTGACATGCTTGCCGGTCTTCTCGTCGATGCCGCCATAGGGCCAGGCCCCGAAATGGAAGGTGAGGTCGAGATCACCATCGAACGTGTCGGCAAGCGATTTTGCGAAGGACGGCTTGGAATAGAGCCGCGCGACCTCCCACTCGTCCTTGACCGCCATAAGTTTGTAGAGACCGCGCGCCACCGCGGACACTGCCGCTTCGTCGGGGATCGCGCCGCGCACCTGTGCCACACGATCGGCATAGCGGCGGGCGAATTCCGCGTCCTTGTACGCGGTCAGCTCGGACACCCGGCGCGACAGGATGTCGTCGAGGGAGGGCGGACGCCGTTCGGCCAGCTCGACCGGGTCAGAGCCGCCGGCCAGCCGAGTCGCGGCCTCGGGATCGGCGAAGGCGAGCCGTCCGAGATCGAAGGCCTGCATGTTCTTGGCCACCGCGACCCCGTTCAGTTCGATCGCGCGGTGGATGGCCGCAAGCGACAGCGGCACCCCGCCCTGCTGCCAGGCCGCGCCCATCAGCAGCATGTTCGCAAAGACCCGGTCGCCCATCACCTTCTCGGCCAGGTTCTGCGCATCAAGAGCGCGGGCGCGCGTGGCCAGCAGGCCTGCCAGGCGGCTGACCTGCTCGGCCCCGGAAAGCTGCCAGTCCGGATTCCTGGAAAACTCGGAGGTCGGCACGACGGTCGTGTCCACCACGGCGACGGACTTGCCGGCGGTCAGTTTGGACAGCGCCTCGTCTCCCGCGGCCACGACAAGGTCGCAGCCGATCAGGGCGTCGGCCTCGCCCGTGGCGATCCGGGTGGCGCGCATCTGATCGGTGTTGGCGGCGAACTTGATGTGGGAATGCACCGCACCGTATTTTTGCGCCAACCCGGTGATGTCAAGGTTGGAGGCGAAATAGCCATCCGCATGGGCGGCGACGGCAAGAGTCTGGCCGATCGTCACCACGCCTGCACCGCCGATGCCAGAGACCAGCACCGACCACGATCCATCGATCTGGGCCAGCTCGGGCATCGGCAAGTGCGAGATATCGATCGCGACATCCTCGCGCCGGGTCTTGCGCGGCGTGGCACCGCTGACCGTCACGAAGGACGGGCAGAAGCCCTCGACACAGGAGAAATCCTTGTTGCATGAGGACTGGTTGATCTTGCGCTTGCGCCCGAACTCGGTCTCGAGCGGTTCGATCGCCATGCAGGAAGACACCGCCGAACAATCGCCGCAGCCTTCGCAGACCTCGGAGTTGATGAAGACGCGCTTGTCGGGATCGGCCCATTTGCCGCGCTTGCGCAGGCGGCGGCGCTCGGTTGCGCAGGGCTGGTCATAGAGGATCACGGTGACGCCGGGGACCTCGCGCATTGTCGTCTGGACCAGCTCCATCTCGGTACGCGGGTGCAGCGTGACGCCGGTGCCCAGATCCTTGCCTTCGTACTTTTCGGGTTCGTCCGCGACCAACGCGATCCGGGCCACGCCCTCGGCGCGCAGCTGCCGGATCATCTGCAGCGGGCTGAGATCGCCATCATGGGGCTGGCCACCGGTCATCGACACGAAACCGTTATGCAGCAGCTTGTAGGTCAGCGTCGCCTTGGCCGCGACGGCAGCGCGGATCGCCATCAGGCCCGAGTGGAAATAAGTGCCGTCGCCCATGTTCGCAAAAACGTGCTTTTCGTCCGTGAAGGGGAATTGGCCTAGCCACATCACCCCCTCGCCGCCCATGTGGCTGACCGAGTTGGTCTTGGCGGGATCGCGCAGCATCGCCATGGTGTGACAGCCGATCCCGGCCAGCGCCCGGCTGCCATCGATGACTTGGGTCGATCGCCCGTGCGGACAGCCCGCACAGAAAGCGGGCATCCGCACCGCGCCGCCGCCGAGCGCAGGAGGCGCCTCGGACCAGTTCGGAGCCGACAGGCCGCAGTCGGGGTCGGTTTCCCGCGCCACGCGCACCAGCACCCGTGTGATGAGACCGGGATCGATCTCGCCGAAATTGGGAAAGGCGCAGGCTTCGGCCCCGACAGCCAACGCCTGGCCCTCGAAGGTCTTGCCGACGATGCGCGGCGATAGGCCCGATCCGTAAAGGATCGCACGGATCTGGTCCTCGAGCAGGGGGCGCTTCTCTTCGACAACGAGGATCGTGTCGAGACCTTGGGCGAAATCCCGGATTACCTCGGGATCAAGCGGCCAGACCATGCCCGTCTTCAGCAGGCGCACCGACATGTCATCGATGCGACCGTCGCGATACCGCAGCCCGGCCAGCGCCTGGTTCAGGTCTTGCCACGCCTTGCCCGCCGCGACGATGCCGATCCTGGCATGCGGGTCGCCCTCGATGCGGTTCAGCCGGTTGGCACGGGCATAGGCCAGAACCTTGCGCAACTTCACGTCCCACAGCAGGCGCTCCTGTTCGGGGATCGGGGTATAGGGCTTGATCGTCGTATCGGCGCCGTCCGCGTCGGGCCGCACGATGGCGGGGCTGTCAGGTGCCACATGCACGGACCCGCCGCCCTCGACCACGTCGGTGACCAGCTTCATGCCGACCAGCGTGCCGCTGTAGCGGCTCATCGCGATGCCGTGCAGGCCCATGTCCAGTACGTCCTGCGCATTGGCCGGGGCGAGCAGCGGCGCGCCGAGAGAGGCGAAATTGAGATCCGAGTAGCAGGCCAAGGTCGAGGATTTCGCGCCGTGATCGTCGCCGACCAGAAGCAGCGTACCGCCCTTGGCATTGGTGCCGGCGAGATTGGCATGGCGCAGCGGGTCCATCGACCGGTCCATGCCGGGCGCCTTGCCGTACCAGATCGAGAAGACGCCATCGACCCGCGCTCCGGGGAACAGCCCAACCTGCTGCGCGCCCCATGTGGCGGTCGCGGCGAGATCCTCGTTGACGCCGGGCTGGAAATGGACGTTGTGGGCCTTGAGCTCGGCTTCGGCCTGCCAGAGCGCCATGTCATAGGTGCCAACCGGCGAGCCGCGATAGCCCGAGATGTAGCCGCCTGTGTTGAGACCCGCCGCCACGTCGCGTTTTCGCTGTTGGATCGGCAGCCGCACCAGTGCCTGCATCCCGGTCATGTAGACCCAACCCTCGTCCTGCGTCAGGCGGTCTTCGAGCGTCATTTCGAGACGCTTCGTCGGCACATGCTGGGTCATCGGGTCACTCCTTGGTCGTTCAGGGCGCAATCGGGGCGGGCAGAAACGCCGGAAGCGGGGAGGTCATTCGGTATCCTCCCGGTCCCGCTGGCGGCAGCCGCGTGCCAAGTGTTGTCGGTTTCCTCGCGGCATCTCAACCATTTGCGCACAGCACGAGCGAACGTGACGTAGGGTCATGACGGAGTTCCAAGGCGACCCGACCTCAGGATGCAGGATTGCGCGCGGCGCGTCCGGGCAAAAGGCCATCGACCTTTTCCACGATCGAACGCGCATCCATTCCGTAATGTGCATAGAGGCTGCCGATCGTCCCGGTCTGGCCGAAATGCTCGACCCCGAGCGGGATCGTGCGATGTCCAGCCACGGCGCCCAGCCAGCCGAGCGTCGCCGGATGACCGTCGATCACCGTCACCAGGCGGCAGTGGGGTGGCAGTTCGTTCAGAAGGCATTCGATATGCGACTGCGCAGCCTTGTTGCCGCGCGCTCGTGCGCGCTGCGCCGCGGTCCAGCCGGCGTTCAGCCGGTCGGCCGAGGTCACGGCGAGCACGCCGATGTCACGCCGCGTTTCGGCCAACGCACCGGCCGCGCTGATCACCTCGGGCGCGACCGCGCCCTGGTAGGCGATCACGACCTCGGCGTTGGCGCCGGGCTTGCGCAACCAGTAGGCGCCATCGACCGAACCGCGCCGGAACGCCTCGTCGGCACGCTTGCCGGGCTGCTCGATCGGGTTGGTCGACAACCGCAGATAGACGCTACCGCCGGTTTCGTCGCGGAGCCAGGTGCGCTCGTCGGGATCGTCCCTACCGTCGCGCTGCAGGTAGTCGAAAGCCCATTCCATGATGACGGCAAGTTCGTCGGCAAAGGCGGGTTCGAAAGCCGCCAGCCCATCCTGGCTCATCCCGATGAGAGGCGTGCCGATGGATTGATGCGCGCCGCCCTCGGGCGCCAGAGTGACACCCGAGGGCGTGCCCACCAGCAGGAAGCGGGCATCCTGGTAGCAGGCATAGTTCAGCGCATCCAACCCGCGCGCGACGAAGGGGTCATAGACCGTGCCGACGGGGATCAGCCGCTTGCCGAACAGCGAGTGCGACAAGCCTGCCGCGCCGAGCAGCAGCATCAGGTTCATCTCGGCGATGCCCAGTTCGATATGCTGGCCTTCCGGCGTGAACTCCCATTTTGCGGTTGAAGGAATCTTGTTCTCGATGAAGGCATCTGCCTGGTCCCTCCGGGCGAACAGCTTCCGCCGGTTCACCCACGGGCCGAGATTGGTCGTGCCGGTCACGTCGGGCGAGGTGGTGACGATGCGCGCGGCAAGCTCGCTGTCCGTCTTGGACAGGTCGTCGAGGATCTTGCCAAAGGCCGCTTGGGTCGAGATCTCGCGTTCGGCCGCGAACGCGATGTCCGGCACGGGGACCCGCCGGTCGGAAAAACGGCGGCGGCCCTTGGCGAAGAACGGTACCCGCCGCAGGAAAGCGCGCAGGTTTTCTGGATCTTCGACCGTGGCGAAGGGCTCCCATTCCTCGCCTTCGGGCACACCCATATGGGTCTGCCACGCTGCCATCTGGGTCTTGTTCATCAGCCCGCCGTGGTTGTCCTTGTGGCCCGCGATCGGCGTGCCCCAGCCCTTGACGGTGTAGGCGAGGAAACAGACGGGGCGGTCATGGTCGATGGCCGCGAAGGTGTCGGCCATGGTCGACACGCAATTGCCGCCGAGGTTCTCCATCAACTCGGCCAGTTCCGCGTCGCTGCGTCGCTCGAGCAACGCGCTGACGTCGCCCTGGTCGCCCAGGTCATCCATCAACCGCTTGCGCCAGACCGCGCCGCCCATGAAGGTCAGCGCCGAGTATTCCTGGTTCGGGCAGGCATCGATCCAGTCGCGCAGCTTGTCGCCGCCAGGCTCGGCGAAGGCCGCTCGCTGCAGCGCGCCGTACTTGACCCGGACCACGTCCCAGCCGAAGGCGTCAAAGATCTTCTCGACCCGCCCGAACAGTCCCTCGCGCACGATGCCGTCGAGCGACTGGCGGTTGTAGTCGATGATCCACCAGCAATTGCGCAGATCGTTCTTCCACCCCTCCTGCAGGGTCTCGTAGATATTGCCCTCGTCGAGTTCGGCATCGCCCACCAGAGCGACCATTCGGCCCATCGGCAGGTCGTCGCCCCAGCTCTTGGCCGCGATGTAATCCTGCACCAGAGAGGCGAAGGCGGTGATCGCCACGCCCAGGCCGACCGAGCCGGTGGAGAAATCCACGTCGTCCACGTCCTTTGTGCGGCTGGGATAGCTCTGCACGCCGCCAAAGCCACGGAAGTTCTCCATCCTGTCGCGGTCGAGATTGCCCATCAGGTACTGGATGGCATGAAAGACCGGGCTGGCATGGGGTTTGACGGCGACCCGATCCTCCGGCCGCAGGGCGGAAAAGTAGAGCGCCGTCATGATCGACACCATCGACGCGGAACTGGCCTGATGGCCGCCGATCTTGATGCCGTCGACCTTGGGCCTAACGTGGTTGGCGTGGTGGATCATCCAGTGCGACAGCCAGAGCAGGCGCTGTTCGATGATCTTGAGCTCCTTGGTCATATCCGCTGTCTCCTGCATCTGTAAGTCATGGCGTCAACCGGGGCTATCGGCCCTGCCGCAACGATAACTTCGACCCGCATGCGCCCCTCTGCCCGGTCCGCAACGCGCTGTGATTCGTCGCGCCCGGCAATTCAAAATCAACAGAAGTCTTTGATTTGGATCAAGTTTCACAAAGCCTACCAAATAGTTTGACCAATTGCTATGATTTTGGAAAGCTTCACGTCGAGGGAGAACCGGGATGGCGTATCCGACAGGGCCGGAACAGGCGACCAAGACCATGGACTTGCGCGGATGAAGCGATACTGGGCCGACCACACGCGCGTCGAATTTGCCGCGCTCGACCATGGCCGCGTGATCGCCGTGCTCCCCATCGGCGCTATCGAACAGCATGGCCCACACCTGCCCATGAAGGTCGATGCCTGCACCGTTGACAGCGTCGCCCGACGCTGCGCCGACGCCCTGCCCGAGGACGCACCCGTGCTGTTCCTTCCGACACAGGCAGTCTGCACCAGCACCGAACACATCGACTATCCCGGCACGCTGACCCTGACGCCGGACACCCTGATCCGGGTGATCTGCGATATCGGGGACAGCGTCGCGCGGTCGGGTGTCCGCAAGTTGGTGCTGCTGAACGGGCATGGCGGAAACATCCCGTGCATGGATCTCGCCGCGCGCAAGTTGCGGGTCGAAAAGGATATGCTGGTCTTTTCGCTCAACTGGTTCGCGCTGGGGATGCCCGAGGGGCTTTATTCGGACACCGAACGCGCCCATGGCATACACGCCGGCGACATGGAGACCTCGGTGATGCTGGCGCTGGATGCCGGCAACGTCGACATGGGCACAGCGCAGAATTTCCGCTCTCGCGGGCAGGACCTTTTCGAAACTACCCGCCACGTCGGATTGGGACGCGCGGCGAAACCCGCCTGGAAGACGCAGGACCTGAACCCGGCCGGCGCCTGCGGCGAAGCGCACCTGGCGACTGCCGACAAAGGTGAAGCGACCCTGGCGCATGCGGTGGCGCGGCTTGTGGAAGCGCTGGAAGAGATCGATACCATGCCGCCTGACTGGCTTGACCGAACGCCCGAGGAGTGAGCGATGACCAACTTTTCCCGGCTTGAAGAGGCACCGGTCCTTATCGACATGAAGGACGTGGACAAGCAGTTCGGCAACGGCACGGTCGCGGTCAAGGACATGTCGCTGACGATCCGTGACGGCGAGTTCGTGAGTTTTCTCGGCCCCTCGGGCTGCGGCAAGAGCACGGCGCTCAAGATGATCTCGGGGCTTCTGTCTGTCAGCCGCGGGGCGATCACCGTGAACGGACACATGGCCGGTCAAAGCCCGGACGGCAACGACATCGGGTTCGTTTTCCAGGAAGCCACGCTGATGCCCTGGGCGACGGTGTTCGAGAACGTCTTCCTTCCGCTCAAGCTGCACGGGCTGACCCGGCGGGACGCGCGCGAGCGAGTCGAGGAGGCGCTGGCCATGGTCGGCCTGTCGAACTTCGCCAAGTCCTATCCGCGCGAACTGTCCGGCGGCATGAAGATGCGAGTCTCGATCGCGCGGGCGATGGTGACCAAGCCCAAGATGCTGCTGATGGACGAACCCTTCGCGGCTCTGGACGAAATGACCCGCGCGAACCTGAACGATCAGGTGCTGTCGCTCTGGGAACGGCATGGGCTGACGGTCATCTTCGTGACCCATTCGGTGTTCGAATCCGTCTATCTGTCGAGTCGGGTGGTCGTGATGGCGGCGCGCCCGGGCCGGGTGGTGCACGACATCCCGCAGGTGACGGGCTATCCGCGCACCTCCGACTACCGCCTGACCCCCGAATATGTCGAAAGTTGCCGCCGTGTCAGCGCCGCGCTGGAAGGGACCATGGATCATGTCGATATCAATCACTGAAACCACCGAAACCGGACCCAAGGCCTTGGCTGCACAGGACATGGTGGATCCGCGCATCCTGGCCGAACGCCGCGACCGGCGGCTGAGGATCGTGTTGCCGATCACGGCGCTGGTGGCGGCGCTGCTGCTGTGGGAGTTCCTCGTCTGGTACAATGAGGTGCCGCACTACCTGATCCCTGCCCCCAGCCTGATCGCCAAAACGCTGGTCACCGACTGGTCCACCCTGATGCAGAGCGCGGCCTTCACGGTCAAACTGACATTGCTGTCGCTGGCGCTTGCCATCGTCGGAGGCGTCCTATTGGGAATGGTCTTTGCCCTCTCGCGCCCGGTCGAGATGAGCCTGTTTCCCTTCGCGGTGATATTGCAGGTGACGCCGGTGGTGGCGATCGCGCCGCTGATTCTGATCTATGTCAGCAACACCTTCTATGCCCTGCTCATCTGCGCCTGGATCGTGGCTTTCTTCCCGATCCTGTCGAACACGGTGATCGGTCTGCGCAGCGCCGACCACAACCTGCGCGACCTGTTCACGCTTTACCAGGCGACGCCGATGCAACGGTTGCGCTACCTGCTGGTGCCCAGCGCCCTGCCCTATTTCATGGCGGCGCTCAAGATCGCGGGCGGGCTGGCGCTGATCGGCGCGGTGGTGGCCGAGTTCGTCGCCGGCACTGCCGGGCAGAACACCGGCCTGGCCTCGCGCATCCTTGAATCGAGCTTTCGCAACGAGATCCCGCGGATGTTCGCGGCGCTGTTCCTGGTCTCGCTGTTGGGCATCCTGATCTTTCTCATCACGTCCTGGCTGTCGCGCGCCGTTCTCGGCCATTGGCACGAGAGCGAAATCCGGCGGGAGCATTGAGCAGGATGCAGGACGATCCCGGCATGGTTACCACCCTGGCCGGCCTCGTGATCGCGGGGCGCGAAGGGGCATGGGACATGCATGTCGCCGGCGGCCGAATCACCGGGTCGCGCCCCTCGCAGCAGCGCGGCGGAGGTGTCGTCTTGCCGCTGGCCGCTGACATCCACACCCACCTCGACAAGACGTTCACGGCGGCTCGGATGCCTTGCCGGGCAAGTTCGCTGTTTCAGGCGATCGACATGATGGCCGAGGATGCCGCGCGTTGGACCGCCGAGGACCTGCGCACCCGCGCCGAGACGGCGCTGGATCGCGCCTGGCGCCAAGGAACTGCCGTGATGCGCAGCCATGTCGACTGGTCATTTGCCGCGCCACCCAAGGCATGGCCCGTGCTGACCGAATTGGCGGAAGAATGGCGCGGACGCGTCGAGTTGCAGCTGGCCAGCCTGACGCGGCTGGACGATCTGGCGGTCATCGGCCCCGAGATCGCACCACATTTACGCCATTCAGGCGGCGTTCTCGGGGCGTTCATCTATCGCAACGACGACCTGGAAAATCACGTGCGCGCGGTGTTCGACCTGGCCGAGCGGCATGATCTCGATCTCGACTTCCACGTCGACGAAGGGCTCGACCCCGAGGCATGCGGCATTGACGTTGTGATCGAGGAGACCGCGCGGCGTGGTCTAGGCGGACGAGTGCTCTGCGGTCATGGGTGTTCGCTGTCGGTGCGCGATCCGGGTGAGGTCTCGCGCCTGCTCGACCGGGCGGCGGAAGCCGGAATCGGCCTGACGGTGCTGCCCGGTGCCAACAGTTATTTGCAGGACGCGGTACCCGGGCGAACACCGCGCCTGCGCGGCCTCGCCCCGCTGCAGGAAGCGCACGAGGCGGGTGTCGAGGTGATGCTTGGCTCGGACAACGTGCGGGACGGCTTCTTTCCCTATGGTGATTACGACATGGTCGATGTGCTGCGCCTCGCCGTCCTGATGGGCCATCTTGCGCCCGACGACTGGCTGGACGCGATCAGCGCACGCCCGGCGGGCTGGATGGGCCACGGGCTTGCCCTGACGGTTGGCGGACCGGCCGACTTCATCCTTTTCGACGCCACCGACCTGCATGACGTGATCTGCCGCCCGCGCGCGCGCCGCCAGGTGTGGCGCGGCGGCGCGATCCTGCTCGAGTTCAAGGAGTGACACGATGAGCGAAGCCTACGATCTGGATGCCTTCAAGGCGGCATTGAACGGCATCCGCGTCCACGACGACGCCAAGTACCGAGAGGCCCGCTCACGCGACTACTTCTGGTACAGCCCGATCCTGAACGAACAGCTCAAGGACAAGCTGGGCGACCTGATCGTGGTACCTGACAGCGTCGAGGAGGTCATGCAGGTGGCCTCGCTGATCGCGCGGCACCGCATCCCGCTGACCCTGCGCGGCGGCGGCACGGGCAATTACGGGCAATGCGTGCCATTGGAAGGCGGCGTCATCATGGACCTGACCCGCCTGAACCGGGTGATCGAGGTCACCGAGGGACATGTGCGCGTCGAAGCCGGCGCGCGGATTTCGCGACTGGACGATGCGGCGCGCGAAACCGGGCAGGAATTGCTGATGTACCCGTCCACGCGGCAGATGGCGACGATCGGCGGCTTCATCGCGGGCGGCTCGGGCGGGATCGGATCGCTGCGCCATGGGATGCTGCGCGATCCGGGCAACGTGACCTATGCCAAGGTCATCACGGTGGAGTCCGAGCCCAAGGTCATCGAGTTGCGCGACGGCGATATCCAGAAGGTGCAGCACGCCTATGGCACCAACGGTATCGTCGTCGAATTGGGGCTCGCGCTGACCCCGGCAACGGACTGGATCCACACGGCCGCACTGTTCGATGGCTATGACACCGCGCTGCGCTTTGCGATCGACGCGCAGGAAGGCGGTCTTGACTGCTATCTGCTGACCGCCGTCGAACGCCGCTTCGCACCCTACTACAAGAAGTTCGGCGACCTTTTCCCGGCAGACCGCGACGCCATCTTCGCGATGGTCGCGCCCGACGAGATGGACCGCTTTACCCGCGAGGCCGGGGCGCGTGGCGGGAAGGTCTCGTTCGCGATGACGAAGTCCGGGATCAGCGACGCGGGGCTGCAACCGGCCTATGAATGCGGCTGGAATCACACCACGCTGCAGGCGCTGAAGGCCGACAAGAGCTGGACGTATCTGCAGGTCGCCTATCCGCGCCCCTTCGATTCCAAGCTGGTGATACAGCAGATGCAGCGCTACGGCGACGAGATCTACTGGCACCACGAGATGGCCCGGATGGATGGAGAGATCCAGGTCTTCGCGCTGCCGCTGGTGACGTACCGCGGCAAGACGGCGATGTACGAGCTGATCGCCGAGCTCGAGGCCATCGATGGCTGCACGATCTACGACCCGCATGTGGTCACCATCGAAGATGGCGGCATGAAGGAAATCGACGACTCGCAGATCGCGTTCAAGAAGCGGGCCGATCCCTACGGCCTGATGAACCCCGGGAAAACCCGCGGCTGGAGCGCCGACATGGCGCGCCGGGATGACACGACATTCCAACAAGGAGAGAAAGCATGAGGTATACACGGATCATGGGGGCCCTGACCGTGGCCGGCGCGATGCTCGCGTCCGGCGCGGCCTGGGCCAACGACAAGATCGTCATGGGCACCAACTGGCTGGCCCAGGGCGGGCATGGCGGCTTTTACCAGGCGCTGGCTGACGGCACCTACGAGAAATACGGGCTGGAGGTCGAGATCCGGCCCGGCGGTCCGCAGGTCAACAACCGCCCGATGCTGGCGGCGGGCCGGCTCGATTTCCTGATGGCGGGCAACCTGCTGCTGTCGTTCGACAACGTCAGGAACGGCATTCCCACGACGGTGGTGGCCGCCTTCTTCCAGCGCGACCCGCAGGCGCTGATGGCACACAAGGGCAAATACGCCGATTTCGCCGACCTGACAAACGCGCCTACGGTGCTGGTGTCCAAGGACGGGCAGTTCAGCTTCTGGCAGTGGCTGGTCGATGCGCATAGTTTCCGCAATGAGCAACTGCGCCCCTATGGCTTCAACCTCGCGCAGTTCCTCGGCGACGAGGCACTGGTACAGCAGGCCTATGGCACGGCCGAGCCGATCTATGCCAAGAACGAGGGGGCCGAGGTCGATACCTTCCTGCTGGCCGACCAGGGCTGGAACACCTACTCCACGACGATCGAGACCCGCCGCGAACTGGTCGAGGAAAACCCTGACCTAGTGCAGCGCTTCGTCAACGCCTCGATCGAGGGCTGGTACACCTATCTCTACGGCGACCGGACCGCGGCCTACGAGGCGATCATGGCGGCGAACCCGGAGATGACCGTCGAGAAGCTCGACAAGGAAATGGCCCAGTTCGACGCGCTCGGGATCATCGACGTGGGTGACGCGCTGGAGATGGGAATCGGCGCCATGACCGAAGAGCGGATCGACGCCTTCCACGACCTCGCCGTATCGAGCGGAATCATCGACGAGGGGGCCGTCGACCTGTCGCTGGTGGCCGTGACCGACTTCGTCAACAAGGGGCATGGTCTTGACATCAAGGCCCGCCTGACCGGCGAATAGGCCGAACCCTGAGGAGCGCGGCCCATGCGGACGCTTGTGATCTTTGCCCATCCCAGCACCGAAAGCTACGGGGCCGCGCTCCTTGACACGGCCTGCCGCGCACTCGAAGCGGCCGGACACGACCTGCGGGTGATTGACCTTTATCGAGAAGACTTCGATCCGGTCCTGCGCGAGCCGGACTGGACGCTCTACAAGACGGCGCCGCAGGAGCTGATCCCGGATGTGCGCGCGCATGTAGAGGCGATGGAATGGGCCGACAGCCTCGTGCTGGTCTATCCGACCTGGATGTACGGGCCGCCTGCGATTCTCAAGGGCTGGCTCGAACGGGTCTGGCTGCCGGGCGTCGCCTTCGAGGTGCCGTCGGGGATGAAGAAGCGGGCGCAAGGCAAGCTGGACAACATCCGCCGGTTTACCGTCATCACCACGTCGGGTTCGCCCTGGTGGTGGCTGCGCTTGATCCGCGATCCCGGCCGGTCGATGATGTTGCGCGGCTTTCGTGTCCTGTTCAGCCGGCAGTGCCGGGTGAAGTGGCTTCAACTGCATGACATGAACCATCGCACCGATCACGACCGGCGGGCTTTCCTCGACAGGGTGCAGCAGACATTGGCCGGAGCATGAGATGAACGAACCGGGCAAGCGCACAATGACGGCATCGGCGCAGAAACGCCGCAAGATCCGCGACACGATTAGCGGGGCGGCGATCCGCGAGTTCGCGCGCAACGGCCTGTCCGGCACGTCGACGCAGGCGATCGCGCAAAGTGCCGGGATCACCAAGGCGCAACTTCACTACTATATCTCGTCCAAGGAGGAACTCTACCGGCAGGTCCTGGGTGACATCGTCAAGGAATGGCGCGAGATCTTCTTCATTGCGCCGTTCCAGCACGATCCGGCGCTGGCGATCTCCACCTATATCGACCGCAAGATCCGGCACGCGCTGAAGTATCCAGACATCTCACGGCTCTTCGCCAACGAAATCGGACGCGGAGCGCCGGAAATGCGAGAGCATTGGGGGGTTCTGAAGAATTCGACCGAAATGGCGAACGGCGTGATCCGCGATTGGATCGCCAAGGGAATGATCCAGCCCGTCGACCCGCTGCTGTTCCAGATGAACATGTGGGCGGTCACCCAGAGCTATGCGGAATACGAGGCCCAGGCCCGTGTGTTGATGGATCTGGACGACGACACACCCATGAATGCAGACCGTATCATAGCCGAAGCGACGCAACTGTTCCTGTTGCGCTGCGGCCTTTCTGGCGAACGGGTGTTCCGATGAAAGCACTGAATCCCGGCGCGATGCCCGCGCCTTTCGGCGATTATTCGCACGGCATCGCGGCGGGCGGTGTGGTCGCGACATCAGGACAATTAGGCCTCGCGGCGGACGGTACGATCCCCGAAAGCGTCGCGCAGCAGGCCGAGATCTGTTTCGAGAACATCCGCGCCATCCTGAACGAGGCCGGTACGGACATCGAGAATGTCCTGCGCTTCAGCGCCTTCGTTACCCGGCGAGAGCACATGGCGGCATACATGCAGGTGCGCGACCGGTGGGTCGCGCGGCTTGCGGTCAAGCCTGCCTCGACGCTGGTGATCGTCAGCGGCTTCACCCGGCCCGAGTTCCTCGTGGAGGTCGAAGCACTGGCCCTTCTTCCCGACGCCGCTTCTGCGGGTGAGTGACTGGCACGGGTGACCGGAGGGCGACAGGTCAACATGGCGGGCCTGCTTGAGCCCTCAGGAGGCAGCACGAAGGGTCGACCTTCCGACCGGCGCGATGCCTCTACCTCAACTCGTCGCTGATCTCGGCCTGCATCTTTTCGACCGCGCTCTGAAGGTCCAAGATGAAGGCGCGACCCGCCATGGATTGCGTTGCATATCCGGGCGTCAGGATCGAAACGCTGTTGGAAATCCGCGGCCGGAACCGCCTGATCGCAAGGCGCGCGGACTCCGGCGCCTGCAGGAGGTGGCTGTAGGCGGTGATCATGTCGCAAACCATCACGCAAACACCCGCCGCGACAAACTGCAACCCCGGCAGAAAGGTGCGCAATTCCAAACGCTTGTTGAACCAGCATCCCGCGGCGCGGAACGCCGCTTCGGTCTGGAGCGCGGTTCTGTGTTCCTCGAACAGCACGGCCATCGGTCGACCATCCAGATGGTTCGGGGTTATGACCTCGGCACTGGCGAGCGGATCATCGGCGGGCAGCACGCAGACGCATTCGAGATCGTAGTCGGTCTGCTGGATCGACGCACGGGGCAGCGGGGTTTCCGAGAAACCGATATCGAACTGCTGGGAGGCGATCATGTCTTCGATCATGTCCGATGACCGCATGATGAGCGACACGTCCAGACCGTCGCGGCCCTGCAGGAATTCCGTCATGAGCCTTGGCAGGAACACGCTGGAACCGGCTGGGTGACAGGCGATCCTCAGTTTTCCGGATTGCAGCGAACTGATCCGTTGCAGCGTACGCTCTGTGCGTTCGACCCGACCGAGGATCTCCTCGCACTCTTCGAGAAAGAAATGTGCCTCGGGCGTCGGCGTCAGCTTTCCCTGCGCGCGGGCGAACAGGGCAAAGCCGAGTTGGCCCTCGAGCGTCCGGATCATCGTCGAGACCGCCGGCTGGGTCCGCCCGACACTGCGTGCCGCCTGGCTGATGGAACCAGACCGCATCACTTCGCGAAAGGTCGACAGCTGCCTGAGGGAAAGATGCATTGATTATAAATTCTGTTGATGGACTCAAAGATATTTTAAAATTGAAATTATATGCCGTGTCCAGTGTGATGTCCGAAACAGTCACGAGTCGATGTCGTGACGCGGGGGACACATGGATACATTCGCAAAATATCTGCTGACGGCGCTGATCTGCATCGTGGCCCTGGGTCAATTCGTGCAGGTCATCACGCGCTACGTGTTGCAGGTCCCGGTGATGGGGTTGGAAGAGACGATGCTCTATCCGACACTGTGGCTCTACATCCTCGGGTCGGTCAACGCGTCGCGCGAGAACACGCATATCCGGGCCAACGTCCTGGAAATTTTCATCAAGACGGATCGGGGTCACACGATCCTGGCGATCATCGGCGAGATCATCAGCCTGATCGTCGGGCTCTGGCTGCTGTCCTGGGCATGGGACTACACCCGGTATGCCTGGCGCGTCTGGCGCGAAAGCCCGACCCTCTACATCCCCACCTTCTATTCCGACGTTGCGCTGTTCGTCGGCCTCGCCCTGATGATGGCCTATACCGCCTGGCACCTGTGGCGCCACATCCGCAGCCTTCGCACGGGAGAGCCGGCATGATCGAGATCGCACTCCTTGCCATCGCCATACTGGTGATCACGCTGACACTGGGCGTGCCGCTGCCCTACTGTTTCGGCGCCGCCCTGATGGTGATGTATTTCATCGGCGACGTGACCATGAAGGGGATGATGCTCTGGGGGTTCCAGCAACTCGGAAACCCCGTTCTGCTGGCCATCCCACTGTTCGTCCTTGCCGGAACAATCATGTCCGAGAGCGGCATCGCCGCCTCGCTCCTGCGTTTCGTCAACGCGTTCATCGGCCATGTGCGCGGCGGTCTCGGTGTGGTCGCGGCAGTGTCCTGCGCGGTGATCGGGGCCATCTCCGGTTCCGGCCTGACCGGTATCGCCGCCATCGGTCCGCTTCTGATCCCCGAGATGGAGAAGCGCGGCTACCCCCGCGAGTACGCCACCGCGCTGATCGCCAACTCGTCCATTCTCGGTCTGCTGATCCCACCTTCGGTGACGATGATCGTCTATGGCTGGGTGACGGATACCTCGATCCTGGCCTGTTTCCTCGCGACGCTTGGCCCGGGCCTTCTGATCATGGTCGCGTTCTCGATCATCAACCTGGTCATGGCGCGCAAGTTCAACCTGGTGCTGGACGACAAGCCGACCTTCACGGAACTGACTGGCGAAGTCGCCCGGCGTGGCTTTCATGCCTTCCCGGCGCTGTTGATGCCGGTGATCATCCTTGGCGGCATCTATGGCGGCGTGATGACACCGACCGAGGCGGCCGCGGTCGCGGTGATCTATGCGGTGCCGGTGGGTTTTCTGATCTACAAGGGTCTGAAGCTCGAAAACTTCCTGTCCGCGGGCAAGGAAGCGGCCACCGCGGTCGGCGCGATCATGATGATGATCCTGTTTTCCATGATCCTCAGCCAGATGTTCGTCTATGAAAGCATCCCGCAGCAACTGGTGCAGGGCATCTTCTCGATCACCGAGAACAAGGTCCTGCTGCTGATCATGATCAACATCCTGCTGTTCCTGGTCGGCATGGTGGTCAATGACGTGACGGCGATCATCCTGATCGCTCCGCTGCTGCTGCCGCTGATGAACGCGATCGGGGTCAGCCCGGTGCAATTTGCGGCAATCATGGGGGTCAATACGGCGATGGGCGGGGTGACGCCGCCTTATGCCTCGATCCTCTACCTGGGCGCGCGGATCGGCAAGGTGAAGGTCACCAAGGTCATCCCGCCCGCGATGAAGCTCATCCTGTTCGGCTACGTTCCGGTGGTGTTCCTCACCTCGCTCTGGCCCGACCTGTCGCTCTTCCTGCCGCGCTTCTTCGGCTATGACGTAGCGCCCTGATCACCCCGAACCCGAAATCCAACACAGAGGACAATCCAATGAAACATGCATTCATGACCACGGCCGTCGCGGCAATGATGGCGTTTGGCGGGCACACCCAGGCGCAGGATCTCAAGATGAGCCACGTGCGCCCGCAGGACGCCACGATCGACGTCGAACTGCGCGCCTTTTCGGCCGCCGTGGACGAGGCGACGGGCGGTGACGTCAAGATCAACATCTTTCCCGCCTCCGCTCTCGGCGACTACACCACCGTGCAGGAACGCATCAGCGTCGGCGCCATCGACATGGCCACCCAACCCGCCGCGACCGCAGCCGATCGCCGGATGCAGATCAGCTCGTTCCCCTATCTGGCCGGAAACTGGGACGAAGCCCGCGCCGTCTATGGCCCCGGCGGCGTGGTGCGCGACGTTATGGCCGAGCTCTATGCCGAGCAGGACATCACGATGCTCGCAGCCTATCCGGTCTATTTCGGGGGGATCTCTCTGAACATCGAGAACCCCAATGCCGGTTCGGTCGAGTCCAACGGCATCAAGGTTCGCGTTCCCGGCATCAAGAGTTTCCAGCTGACCGGCGAAGCCCTTGGTTACATCCCGTCGCCGATCCCGTTCTCCGAAGCCTTCACCGCCGTGCAGACCGGCGTGGTCGATGGCGTCATCGGGTCGGGCGCCGAAGGCTACTATGCCTCGTTCCGCGACGTGACGAAGACCTACATCCCAGCCAATACCCATTTCGAAGTCTGGTACATGATCATCTCCAACGAGAGCCTCGCCAGCCTGTCCGAAGAAAACCAGGCAGCACTGAAGGAACAGGCCGCGGCGTTCGAGGCGACCCGGTGGGACGTGGCCGAGGCTGACCAGGAGCGCAACGAACAGCGCCTGGTCGACGAACTGGGCGCGACCGTCGCGGAGCTCAGCGACGAGGACCTCGCCGCCATGGCCGAAAAGGTGCGCGTCGACGTATGGCCGCAGGTGCTGGAAGATGTCGGCGCGGACTGGGGCCAGTCGATCCTCGACAAGGTCGCTGCCGCAACCAACTGAACCCTGCGGGACAGGGCGGCCCTGCGGCCCTGTCCCGATCCATCAACAGCGAGACGGAACAATGGAAACCGAGTATGCCATCATCGGCGGCGGGGTTGTCGGCCTTTCGGTTGCCTGGGGCCTTCTAAAGCGCGGCCTGACGGTGACCGTTCTGGATGGCGACGACGGATCGTTCCGGGCCAGCCGGGGCAATTTCGGACTTGTCTGGGTTCAGTCCAAGGGCATGAACCAACCCCGCTATGCCCGCTGGTCGCAGCAATCCGCCGCGATCTGGGCAGAATTCGCCGAAGAGCTGGGCCACAACACCGGCCAACCCGTGCCGCTGGAACAGAAGGGCGGCTATGACCTGCACTTCTCCGAGGCGACGCTGGAGGCCACGGTCGCGAAGTACAACGACCTGAAGACCAAGCTCGACGGCGATTACCCGTTCGAGGTTCTGGGCCATAACGCCCTGCGCAAGGAAGAGCCCCAAATCGGCCCCAAGGTCGTCGGGGCGATCCTGCACCACCAGGACGGCCACGCCAATCCGCTCAAGCTTTTGAAATCCCTGGCCGCGGACGTGCGCCGCATGGGCGGGCGCGTTCTGACCGGCAAGACCGTGACGGACGTGACGAAACCCGATGGGTTTCGCCTCGCCTGTGCCGACGGTACCACCGTCGGTGCCGGCAAGGTGGTCCTGTCAGCCGGGCTTGGGGCCGCGGCCCTCGGTCCGAAACTCGCCTTCCGGGCCCCGGTGCGACCACAGCGCGGGCAGGTCCTGATCACCGAGAAACTTCCGAAACTGATCAATCGCCCGTCCCTGATTGCGCGCCAGGTGGATGAGGGCGGCATACAGATCGGGGCCACCAATGAAGAAGTCGGCACCGACGACCGAGTCACGCAACCGGGCCTGTCGGGCCTCGCCGCCGAGGCGATCGCCGCCTATCCCGCCCTCGCCCGCGCCCAACTCGTGCGCTCATGGGGCGCGTTGCGGGTGCTGTCGCCCGACGGCCTGCCGATCTACCAGGAAAGCGCGGAGTTCCCCGGCGCCTACCTCGTGACCTGCCACAGCGGCATCACCCTTGCCGCGGCCCATGCCCGCCTGCTGCCGGACTGGCTTGAGGCGACCAAGGCCGCGCCCGACCTGGAGGTGTTCAGTGAAACCCGATTCGCCGTTTCTTGACTTGGAGACCGCACCGCGGGTGGCCGTGTCCATCGACGGTGCACCCCTCGAACTGCCCGAAGGCGCGAACCTCGCCGCGGCGCTGCTGGCCGCCGGCGTCACGGTGTTCCGTCATACGCCCGTATCGGGCGCTCCGCGCGGACCCTTTTGCATGATGGGCGCATGTTTCGATTGCCTCGTGGACATCGACGGCTTCACCCGCCAAGCCTGCATGATCGAAGTCTCGCAAGGCTTGCGGATCATCCGGCCGCGCGACTTGGGGGCGGACGATGTCGACGCATGACCTGATCGTGATCGGGGCCGGTCCCGCCGGGATGGCGACTGCGTCCAAGGCGGCCGATCTGGGCCTCACCGTCGCCGTGCTGGATGAACAACCCCGCGCCGGGGGCCAGGTTTATCGCGACGTGGATCGGGTTGCCGCCCTGCGCGGCGACATCCTCGGCGCGGACTATACACAGGGCGCGACGCTTACCGCCGGGCTGCATCACCAGGCGATCGAACATGTCCCGGGTGCGACCGTCTGGGCCATCGAGGACGGGTTCCGGGTGTCCTACACCCGCGCCGGGCGCGGCGCGCAGATCGCGGCGGACCGGATCCTTCTGGCGACCGGCGCGCTGGAACGACCGATGCCGCTGCCGGGCTGGACCCTCCCCGGTGTCATGACCGCAGGCGCGGGCCAGATCCTGCTCAAACAATCGGGGGTGCTGGCCAAAAGTGCGGCTCTGGTGGGTTGCGGGCCGCTGCTCTACCTCATCGCGGCGCAGATGGTTCGCGCAGGCACCCCGCCCGTCGCGATGATCGAAACCCAGACCCGAAGCGACTTGATCGAGGCGGCGCGCCATGTCGGCGGGGCCTTGCGTGGCTGGCCCTACATGCTGAAGGGATTGAAGATGCTGGCCGAGATCACCCGTGCAAAGGTGCCGCGCTACCCCGGCGCGACCGAGATCCGGATCGAGGGAACCGATACGGCCGAGGCCGTGAGCTTTGTCCACCGCGGACGCGCGCACCGCATCGCCTGCCGGACGGTTTTCCTGCATCATGGCGTTGTGCCGAACACCCAAGCGGCACGTTCGCTGGGTGTCAGCCATCGCTGGCATGCCGGGCAGTCCTGTTTCGCGCCACGGCTCGACGTTTGGGGGCAAAGCGACGTCACAGGCGTTTTCATCGCCGGGGACGGGGCCGGGATCGGCGGCGCGAAAGCGGCCGAACTCGCCGGGCGACTTGCGGCGTTGAAAGTGGCGGAGGAGTCGGGCCGTCTCTCGACCGACGAACGCGACCGCCAGGCCGCGCCCTTGCGATCGGCCCACGCACGGGAACTTGCCGCGCGCCCGTTTCTGGACCGCGCCTATCCGCCTTTTGCCGGCGCCCTTGCACCCGAAGATGCGACGGTGATCTGCCGGTGCGAGGAAGTGACAGCAGGTGACATTCGCGGTCACGCCCGCCTGGGATGCCTCGGCCCGAACCAGGCCAAAGCCTTCAGTCGCGCGGGCATGGGGCCATGCCAGGGTCGATATTGCGGCCTCACGGTCACAAGCCTGCTTGCGGCGGCGAACGGAACGTCGCATGACGAGACGGGCTACTATCGTATTCGCCCGCCGCTGAAACCCGTGACGCTGGGCGAGTTGGCGACACTGGAACACTCCGCCCCCGACACGGCGGAATAGGAGACTGACATGATCGAACGGATCGACACCGGTCAACGGATGAGCAAGATCGTCAAGCACAACGGAGTCGCCTACCTTTGCGGCCAGGTCGGAGACGGCGCCACGGTGTCCGACCAGACCCGCGACTGTCTGTCCCGGGTCGAAGCCCTGTTGAACAAGGCCGGATCCGCGCCGGACCGAATTCTGCAGGCGGTGATCTGGCTTTCGGACATGGCGGATTTCGCCGAGATGAACGAGGTCTGGGACGCCTGGGTGCCCGAGGGACATGCTCCCGCCCGCGCTTGCGGAGAAGCCAGACTTGCCCGACCGGAGTTGAAGGTCGAGATCATCGTCACAGCGGCCTGCTAGGCCCTCCGCGGAGACAGAACCCATGAAAGTGATCGTGCTCGGCGCCGGCGTCATCGGCGTCACGACCGCCTACTACCTCGCCAAACAGGGCGCCGACGTCACAGTCATCGATCGGCAGCGCGAACCCGGCATGGAAACAAGCTACGCCAATGCAGGCGAGTTGAGTTATGGCATGACTTCTCCCTGGGCGGCGCCGGGCGTGCCGAAGAAGGCGCTGAAATGGCTGTTCATGCGGCATCGCCCGCTGACGATCTGGCCGCTGATCAGCCCGACCATGTGGGCCTGGGGGCTTCGGATGCTGGCGAATTGCAACGAGGACGCCTACCGCACCAACAAGGCCCGCATGGTGCGTGTCTCGAATTTCAGCCGCGATGCCCTCACCGAACTGATGAACGACGTCTCGTTCGACTTCGACCTGCGCGAACGGGGCACACTGCAGCTGTTCCGCACCCAGAAACAGGTTGATGGGTCCAAGGCGGATCAGGAGGTGCTCGCCGAATTCGACTCGCCCTTCGAACTGCTGGATCGCGACGGCTGCATCCGGGCCGAGCCGGGGCTGGCGCATGTGGCGGACAAGTTCGTTGGGGGGTTGCGACTGACATCGGACCGCACCGGCGACTGCCGCCGGTTCACGCAGGCCCTTGCCAAGACGGCAGAGACCCTTGGTGTCAGCTTCCGCTATGGCGAGACGATCCACGGGATGACCGTGTCCGACGGCCGTATCAGGGCGGTCCGCACGGACCGGGGCGCCGAAGTGGCCGATGCCTTCGTCTGCTGCCTCGGCCCCTACGCCGCGACCCTGCTGCAGCAGGTCGACATCCGGGTTCCGATCTATCCGATCAAGGGATATTCGATCACGCTCCCGGTTGCCGATGACGAGGCCGCGCCGCAATCGACGATCATGGACGAGACGCACAAGGTGGCCATCACGCGGCTCGGCGATCGCATCCGTGTCGCCGGGCAGGCTGAAATCATCGGTTACAACAAAAGGCTCGGTGCACACGCGACGGACACCGTGCGCCACGTGGTCGACGATCTCTTCCCCAAGGGCGGCGACCTTTCGAAGGCCGAGGGCTGGACCGGACTTCGCCCAATGACCCCCGATGGCACCCCGGTGATCGGACCGACACGGTATCCAAACCTGTTCCTGAACACGGGGCATGGCACGCTCGGCTGGACCATGGCCTGCGGATCGTCGCGGGTTGTCGCCGACATCGTGACGGGACGTCCGCCCGAGATCGACATGGACGGATTGACGGTGGCCCGATACCGGACCTAACCGACGGGCGCTTTGCCCACGGCGATGGTGTGCGGTCCTTTGGAACGATCGATCTTCTTCCCATGGATCCAGCGGATTCGTCACGCGTTAAGACACCTTGGGCTATTGGGGCGCGGATCTTTTGCCTGCAGGAAGTCGGGTTCGATCGGCCCGCTCAATAGACGCCGATGGCAGCGCGGATCCGCGCCGCCATCGGTCATTCGGACCTACAGTTCGGCCATCACTTCATCGGCCGCGCGCTGGCCGGCCTGCAAGGCGCCTTCGACATAGCCGTTCCAGACGGCTGACGTGTCGCTTCCGGCCCAGTGAATACGGTCGACCGGACGGTTCCAGGCTTCACCGGCCACGGTCCACGCACCCGGCGTCGGTTGCGTACCATAACCACCGCGGCGCCAGGGGTCCGCGGACCAGGCCTTGTCCGTGTAGTCGACCGGATTGGCGCCCGCGTCGCCGAAGATGCGGACGATCTCGCTGACGACGAAGTCGCGGCGTTCCTCCTGCGTCCGGTCGGCCCAGCGCAGCACGGCCTCTCCATCCATGAAGGCGACGAGCGCGAACTTGCCGCTATCGTTGAGGCTATGTTCGAAGAACACATTCGCATCACCTTCGAAAAACGCCTGCCCGGTATAGCCCATGTCGCGCCAGAACGGCGTATCATATGCGACATAGCACTTGATGACGGCCCCCATCGGCGCACGCTGCATGTAAACGTCGCGCATGGCGGGCAAGGCCGGGTCATAATGGATACGCTGCGCCATGGCCGGAGGAACGGCGACGATCACGCGCTTTGCGCGCCAGGTTCCGGTAGCGGCAGTCACGGTCACGCCGTCCTCGTCCTGTTCGATGCTGCGCACGGGGCTGCTCAGGTGGACCTTGTCGCCCAGCGCTTCGGCCATCAGTTGCGGCACCTGGAACAATCCGCCCTTGACGACCTCCTGCTGCGCGCCGCCGTCGGTCGAGATGAGCGCGGTGAGTCCTTGCCCCGAACGGCAGTAGAACAGGAATTGCAGCATCGAGATCTGCGAGGGATCGACGACGCAGACGCCCTTGACCGCGAACTTGAAAAAGGCGGTGATGAAGGCGGTACCGAGATTCTGATCCATCCAGGTGGTGCAGGTGATCGAATCCCATTCCTTGGCGCGCGGGTGCGACCAGGGCGCTTCCGGGTCGATCTCCGCGGCCCAGGTCTCGATAGTCTCGACGCCTTCGACAAAGGCGGCCATTTCGGCATCGGGCAGCATCGGCACTTCGCCTTCGTACTCGAACTTCAGACCGGCGAGGTCGATTATGCTGCGTCCGGTGATGTTCTGTTTGAGCCGCGTGAGGCCGAATTCCTGGGTAATCTCGTCGAGAAGGGTTTGGCCGGGGCCCCACCACTGACCACCCAGATCGATGGGCTCGCCATTCACCTCGCCGCGGCGCAGCCGGCCACCGGCACGGTCGTCGGCCTCGAGCAGGGCGACGCTGTGGCCGGCTGCGCTCAGTTGGCGCGCGGCATAGCAACCGGATGCCCCAGCGCCGACCACGACGACGTCGACGTTCTGCACGTCGCTGCCCTGTGCCTTGGCGGCGCCCCCAAGCGCGAGTGCCGCGCCGGAGGTCAGCGCGCCGCCCAGAACGTGGCGGCGCGACGGACCCTGCATGCGGGCGGCGGAAGTCTTTGTTTCGGATGTCATGTGATGGTCTCCTTTCCAAAAATTGCGTTCAACAACCCCGGCTCGACTCGCCTGACGCTGCGTTGTCAGTCGAGGTATTCAAAAATTCTGGACATTTGTCTAGTTTTTTTGTTTTGTATATCTGTGTCGACATCGACAACAATAGAATCGCTCAAAGCGCCACGACGCCACGGCTAGGAAATGTGGGCCGTCGTTAGCACTGTGAGCGGGAAACACGGGTGGAGGAAAATCGTGAACACTAACTTTTTTGCCGGGGTCATCGCGACCGTGATGGCGACTTCGGTGGCAGTGCCGGCCCTGAGTGACGCTTTGCCCTCTTGGTCTGAAGGCGACAATCGCGACGCCATCATCGCGTTCGTCGAGTCCGTCACCCAGGAGGGAACGGAAACCTACCTTGACCCGGAGGATCGCATCGCCGTCTTTGACAATGACGGCACGCTCTGGACCGAAAAACCGACCTATACGGAGGTCATCTTCGCGTTCGAACAGGTCAAGGCCCTGGCGCCGAACCACCCCGAGTGGCAAGAGCAGGAGCCATTCGCGCAAATCCTCGAAAACGGGCTCGGCGCGCTCAAGGAGATCGGGCTGAAAGGCGCGATTACCGCTCTGACGGCCGTCTATGCTGAGCTGGACGATGCCGAATTCGCGCAGCGGGCGGCCGATTTCCTGGATGATCCGCACCTCAGCGCGGGCCGCGCCTACCAGGACACGACCTATGCGCCGATGGTCGAGATGGTCGAATACCTGCGCGACAACGGCTTTGAAATCTTCATCGTGTCCGGTGGTACCAATGATTTCCTGCGCAGTTTCGCGGAAACCGCGTATGGCGTTCCGCCGCAGCGCATCATCGGCTCCGCTCTCGAGACTGAGGTGATCGTCGATGATAGCGGTGTGTCGCTGAAGCAGTTGCCGAACCTGGCTTACTTCAACGATGGCCCGACCAAGGTGCTGAACATCGTGAACCGCCTCGGCATCCATCCGACCATCGTGGTCGGAAATTCGGACGGCGACCTCCCGATGATCCAGTATGCGCTTGCCGGCGCGGGTCCGAAACTGGCCGTTCTGGTCAATCATGACGATGACGCGCGCGAAGCCGCCTATGACCGGGGGGCCGAAGCGGCGATCGCGGCAGCCGCGCCGGACGGCGACAACTTTCTTCTCGTCTCGATGAAGAACGACTTCGCCGCGGTGTGGAACCAGTAGCGTATCAGCGGCCGGGCCAAGCCGCCCGGCCGATCACCCGGACGTGTCCGGGCAGCTTGGACAAGGGAGGAACCACGAAATGTCCTATGATTACGTCATTGTCGGCGGCGGATCGGCAGGGGCCACGCTGGCTGCACGGCTGAGCGAGACTCCGAATACCAGCGTCTGCCTGCTGGAAGCCGGCGGCAAGGGTGACGGCATTCTGGTGCGCGCACCGGCCGGCGTGGTGGCAATGCTGCCGGGGCACGGAAAGATTAACAACTGGGCCTTCAACACGGTCCCGCAACCGGGCTTGAACGGGCGCACGGGCTATCAGCCGCGCGGGCGCGCCCTCGGTGGCTCGAGCGCGATCAACGCGATGCTCTATGTGCGCGGACACCGCGACGATTACGACCAATGGGCCGATCTGGGCTGCGATGGCTGGGATTGGGACAGCGTCCTGCCCTATTTCAAGCGCGCCGAGAACAACGAGACAGGTGAGAACGACCATCACGGGGCGGACGGCCCGTTGCATGTCAGCCGTCAGAAAAGCCCCCGGCCGATCACCGAGGCATTCGTCGAGGCCGCGACACGCCTGCAGTATCGCCGCAGCGACGACTTCAATTCCGGCGACAACGAAGGCTTCGGCCCTTATGCCGTGACGCAGTTCCACGACAAGAAACGCAATGGCGAACGTTGTTCGGCCGCGGCAGCCTATCTGCATCCGGTGATGGACAAGCGCCCGAACCTCACGGTTCTGACGAACGTGCGCGCCGAGCGGGTCCTGTTCGAAGGCAAACGCGCGACGGGCGTCGCCTACCGGCAGAAAGGCGAAAGCAAGCAGGTCCATGCGAAGCGCGAAGTGATCCTGTGCGGGGGGGCGTTCGGATCGCCCCAGCTCCTGCAGCTGTCTGGCGTGGGCCGCAGCGAAGACATCACGCGCCACGGCATCGAGATGGTGCATGAGTTGCCGGGCGTGGGCCAGAACCTTCAGGATCACCTCGATTTCATTCTCGCCTGGAAATCGAAGGATACCGACAATTTCGGCATCGGCGCGACGGGCACGTTCAACCTGCTGAAGCACATCTTCGCCTGGCGCAAGAACGGCACCGGTATGATCGCCACGCCGTTCGCCGAGGGCGCGGGGTTCCTCAAGACCGATCCGTCGCTGAGCAAGCCGGACGTTCAGCTGCATTTCGTCATCTCCATCGTCGACGACCACGCGCGCAAACTGCATCCCGGCTACGGGTTTTCCTGCCATGTCTGCGCCCTGCGCCCATATTCGCGCGGCGAGGTCTTCCTGCAATCGGGCGACCCGATGGCCGACCCCGGGATCGACCCGAACTTCCTGTCGGATGATCGCGACCTGAAAACGATGATCGCCGGCGCGAAGATCACCCGTGAGATCCTGATGCAGGAACCGATGAACAAGTACCGCCACAAGGAGCTTTTCGGCGTGACCGACGGCATGAGCGATGCCGAGTGGGAGAAGCACATCCGCGCGCGCGCCGACACGATCTATCACCCGGTCGGCACCTGCAAGATGGGCACCGACGACATGGCCGTGGTCGACCCGGAACTGCGGGTGCGCGGGCTGGAGGGGCTGCGCGTGGTCGATGCCTCGATCATGCCACGACTGATCGGTGGAAACACCAACGCGCCCACGATCATGATCGCGGAAAAGGCCGCTGCGATGATTGGCGGTTTAACGGAAGCGGCTGTTGCGGCCGAATAGGAGGAAGAAGATGCTTGGAAAGATGATGGACCAGCCGTTGCTGGTGTCGAACCTGATTGCCCATGCGGCGCGCTATCATGGTGCGACCGAGGTTGTGTCGGTCGAGACCACGGGCGGGATCGAGCGCTCGGACTGGAAGACGCTGGAGGCCAACGCGCGCCGGCTGGCGTCGGCTCTCACCAGGATGGGGCTCGCCGCCGAGGACCGTTGCGCGACGATCGCCTGGAACAACCGCCGGCACATGGAGATCTATTTCGGCGTCGCCGGCGCCGGGCTGGTCTGTCACACGATCAATCCGCGCCTGCATCCCGAGCAGCTGATCTACATCGTCAACCATGCCGAGGATCAGGTCCTGTTCTTCGACCGGACCTTCCTGCCCGCGGTGGCGAAGCTGCGCGAACATTTCAAGACGGTCAAACAGTTCGTCCTGATGGGTCCCCGCGACGAGGACGCGGCCAGGATGCTGGACGGGCTGGTCTTCTATGACGAGCTGCTCGAGCAGGGCGATGCCGATTTCGACTGGCCGCAATTCGAGGAAACCCGCGCCTCCTCGCTCTGCTACACGTCGGGGACCACGGGCAATCCCAAGGGCGTGCTCTACACGCATCGCTCCTGCATGCTGCACTCGCTGGCGGGCAACCAGCCCGACGGGATCGCGCTGTCGGCCAAGGACACGGTGATGCCCGTGGTGCCGATGTTCCACGTCAACGCCTGGGGCATTCCCTATATCGCGCCGGGCGTCGGGGCCAAGCTGGTCCTGCCGGGGCCGGGGCTCGACGGCGAGAGCCTGGTCAAGCTGATCGACGGCGAAGCCGTGACCCTGGCGCTCGGTGTGCCGACGATCTGGATGGGCCTTCTGGGCGCCCTGGAAAAGACCGGCAGCAAGGCCGCGAGCCTGACCCGCACGGTGGTCGGCGGTTCCGCCCTGCCGCCGTCGATGATCCCGGCGTTCCGCGACAAGTACGGGGTCGAGCTGATCCACGCCTGGGGCATGACCGAAACCAGCCCGCTGGGCACGCTGAACCAGCTGCTGCAGAAGCACGGATCCCTGGACGCGGCCGCGCAAGCCGAAATCCGGCTGGGCCAGGGGCGTCCGCCCTACGGTGTCGAGCTGCGCATCGTCGACGAGAGCGGCCATGTCCTGCCGCATGACGGCAAGACCCAGGGCGAATTGCAGATCCGGGGCCACTGGATCGTCGACACCTACTTCAAGGCCGACAAGAGCGCGCTGACGATGGACGGCTGGTTCGACACCGGCGACGTGGCGACGATCGACGCCGACGGCTACATGATCATCCGCGACCGCGCCAAGGACATCATCAAGTCGGGCGGCGAGTGGATCTCGACCGTGGAGCTGGAGAACATAGCCATCGGCCACCCCGCCGTCGCCAACGCCGCCGCCATCGCCGCGCGTCACCCGAAATGGGACGAGCGCCCGGTGCTGGTGGTGCTGAAGGCCGAAGGCGCCGAGGCGAGCGAGGACGAACTGCTCGCCTTCTACGACGGCAAGGTCGCCAGCTGGCAGGTGCCCGACAAGGTCGTCTTCGTCGACGCCCTGCCCGTCGGCGGCACAGGAAAAGTCGTCAAGGCCAAACTGCGCGAACAGTTCGGAGATGTCCTGATGCAGGAAGAGGACGCGTAAGATGAAACACCAAAGTGATTTCACGCCCGATCTGCAGGCGACATACGACTCGGATCTGGACGCGCTGGAAACAGCCAAGCACGATTGGGCACGCTGCTCGGTCGCGGACCGGATCGCGCTGCTGCAGGCCGTCAAGGATGCCCTGATGCCGGTCGCCGAAGGCTGGGCCACGACCGCCGCGCGCAAGAAGCGCCTTGCCGCGGACTCTCCGCTTGCGGGCGAGGAGTGGACCAGCGGCCCCTATGCGTTGATGGGCATGTGCAACGGTTTGATGCACACGCTGTCGCAGATCGACGGCAAGGCTTATCTCAAGCATCTGCCCACCCGCGAATTGCCCAACGGGCAGACGGCGGTGCGCGTCATGCCGCACTCGATCTGGGACAGGCTCCTGTTGTCGGGGGTCAAGGCCGACATCTGGATGCAGCGCGGCGTGACACCCGCCAACCTGAAAAACCACGCCGCGACCGCCTATGACATCCGGCCGGAAAAACGCGTGGGCAAGGTGGCGCTGGTGCTTGGCGCGGGCAACATCGCCGCGATCTCGCCGCTCGATGCGTTCCAGAAGCTGTTTCTGGAAAACCAGGTGGTGATGCTGAAGATGAACCCGGTCAATGACTACCTGACCGACTATCTGCGCGCCGCGCTGAAGCCGTTGATCGACCGCGACGCGCTGCGCATCGTGAAAGGCGACGGGGAAGCCGGAGCTTACCTGACCACCCATCCGCTGGTCGAGGAAATCCACATCACCGGTGCGCGGGCCACCCACGACGCCATCGTCTGGGGAACGGGCGAAGAGGGCGCGCGCAACAAGGCGGCCGGTACGCCGAAGAACCCCCGCCAAATCACGTCCGAGCTGGGTGCAGTCTGCCCGACGATCGTCGTGCCGGGGCCGTGGTCGACTGCCGATATCCGGTTTCAGGCCGAACATATCGCCACGCAGAAGCTGCACAATTCCGGCTTCAACTGCGTGGCGGTTCAGTCGCTGATCCTGCCGCGCGGCTGGGACAGGACCGAGCGGTTGATGAAAGAAGTCGGCCGCGTGATGGCGGAACATGCCCGGCGCGAAGCCTACTATCCGGGGGCCGAGGCCCGCATGGCCGAATTCGCGGAACATGCCGAAGGCGAACAGAAAATTGCCCGCGGTCCCGGCGTTCCGCCCTGTTACGTTGCCGACATGGAGCGCGGCGATACCGAATGGCTCAGGGAGCAGGAAGTCTTCGCTCCTGCGCTCGGCGTCAAGCACCTCGACGCTGAAAACGCGGAAAGCTACCTGCGCGACGCCATCGCCTGGGCCAATGACAACCTCTATGGGACCTTGGGCGGCAACATCCTGATCCACCCCACCACGATCCGGCAGATCGGGCGCAAGCGGTTCGAGGAGATTCTCGCCGACTTCCGTTACGGCACCATCGCGATCAACGCCTGGACCGGCTTGGGTTTCCTGCTGGCGCCGGTCCCATGGGGCGGGTTCGCCGGCGCAACGCTTGAAAACGTGGAGTCGGGCATCGGCACCGTGCACAACTGCTTCATGCTGGACAGCACGGAACGTACCGTGATCGAGGCGCCCTGGAGTCCCTTCCCGCGCAACCTCCTGTCGGGGCGGTTCACGCTGTTGCCGCGCCCGCCCTGGTTCGTGACCAATCGCCGCCAGCACAAGGTCGGCCGTTTGCTGACCCGATTCCAGTACAAGCCAGGCTGGTTGAAACTGCCACGGATCTTCGTAAACGCGTTGCTGGGTTGAAGGAAAGAAGGTATTGGCGCGGCCATGACCGATCAAAAGCCGATGGGAAAGCTCGCCGCGCGCGCCGCCACCAAGGGGGCAAAGCGTGAAGCGAAGAAACGCGAGCTGGCCGCAAGCGCCATCGAGGCGCTGAAACGCTATGGCTACGCCAATACCACCCTGCGCGACATCGCGGCGCAATCCGAGCTCTCGCTCGGGATGCTGCACTACTATTTCGAGAACAAGGAGCAGCTGCTGATCTATTGCGTACGGCTCTACAAGGAAGCGTTCGCCGCAGATATCGGTGCGAGAATTGCCGGGCTCGAAACGCGCGAAAGCCTGTTCCAGGCCTTCGCGGAAGGGCTTGCGGCCTCGATCGTCGAGGACGCGGAAACGCACCGGCTTTGGTATGACATCCGAAATCAGGCACTGTTCGACCCGGTCTTTCAACCCGTTGTGGCAGAGATCGAAGCATCGCTCATGGAGCTGGTCGCGCGGATCGCGGGAGACGGCACGGATACGCTGCCTGTTCCCGTGCTCTATGGGGCCGTGGACGGCGTCTTCCGGCATCTGCTCGAACGCCAACTCGTGGACGAGCCGCGCTCGGTACAGGATCTGAGCGAAGAGTTCCGCTCACTGCTGGCGCTGACGTCCAAAGCCTGAAGGCTCTCGAAAACTAAGCCTCAGCGTTGAACTGTTCGCCAGCCAGCCAGCAGTTGTCCATCCGGTTCACACGAGGCGAGCAGTCATTCCTTCGGGGTCGATGATCTTGATCAACCTACAGCTGATAGCGATCCGACGCCCTAACTGACGGCGTTTTACAGTGCCCATCATCAGGTTTTTTCAGACTTTTCGGGTCGTTTTTGTATCGGAGGCTCAGGCTCGCGTGGTAGCGATGATTGTTGTACTGGTCGGCGAGGATGCCATTCTGTCGTTCCAGGTCGCCGGGCAGGTCGTAGTTTTCCAGCAGCACCTGGGTCTTCATCGTCTGGTGCCACCCTTGCGAACACATCTTGCCGACTTCATCGCAGCCTACAACTTCGCCCGCAGGCTCAAGACCCTCAGCGGACTTACGCCTTACGAATACACCTGCAGGACCTGGACTTCAGAACCAGATCGATTCATCCTAAATCCGATCCACCAAATGCCGGGACTGAACACTGTGCGCGAGCCCGGCTCATCTTGGACACATCACGCCCTCCACATCGGCAGCTCGGGGCATGGGTGCGACCGCCCCGAAGCCTTGTGTCGATAGGGCTGCGGCGACGTTGGCGTAGTGGGCCGCCTCGAACGGGTCATTTCCCGCGAGAAGACGCGCCAGAAAGGCGCCGTCGAACGTATCACCGGCGCCCGTGGCATCCACAGCGTCCACCTTCCGGCCCGGAATGCGGTGGCGGGTGTCCGGCGTCGCCACCAGCGCGCCATCCGAGCCCAGCGTCAGAGCGACGATCCCGGTGCCGAGCGAGAGGTAGAAATCGACGATCCGGTCCGGATCGTTGAGCCCGGTCAACTGCATCGCATCATCGATGCCCGGCAGAGCGATGTCGCATCGCGCCATCGCTCCGTGTATCACGGCACGCGCCCGGTCGAGCGGCCAGAGCGCGAGCCTGAGATTGGGATCGTAGGAGACCCGGCCACCGGCCTCGCGCACCACGTCGATCGCGGCAAAGACGGTATCGGCAGCCGACTGCGAAATCGCCTGGCTGATCCCCGACACATGCAGGATCTTGGTAGCCCGGAGCGCATCCACTGGCAGGTCATCTGGCGTCATCAGGCTGCTGGCGGATCCGGCGCGATAGTAGCTGAACACGTGGCCCTCCGCTCCATGGGTCACGAAATAGATGCCGGTCCGCGCCTTTTTATCGCGCCGGACGGTCGTTGTATCGACACCCTCCACACTCCAAAGATCCATGAAGCCGTCGCCGAACACATCTGCACCCAGGCGCGTCAGATACCCGACGCGCGCGCCCTGCCTGGCAGCCGCAATGGCGCAGTTCGAGGTGTCGCCGCCGTGGCCCGGCCGATAGCTGCCGTCGGGCTGCTGGTTGAATTCCATGAGGGGCTCGCCGAGGCACATCAATTCGGGGGTCATCATTGCTCCTTTCGCCACACCGCTCGATTGCAGCGGACTGGACGGCCAAGAGTAGGTAGCGGCTGATGATTTGCCAACGCTGATCTCGGATAAGCCCGCGCTTGAAAAATGATGACCTGATGTCACAATGACAGCGAGTATTCTCGACCGTGCCAAAGTTAGCGGTCGCGACATTGCTCCGACATCGTCGCAATCGGGGCGTCGGGGGACAGAGGGGTTTCGGCAGGAATAATGACCCGGATGGACGAGCCAGATGTATGAATCGTTTTTCGGTCTGACGAAGCTGCCCTTCAAGATCACGCCGGATCCCGAGTTCATCTACTGGAACAAGGACCATCGCCGCGCCGCAAGCATCATCGCCTTCGGCATCGAACAGACCGTGCCGATCACGGTCGTGACCGGGGACATCGGCACGGGCAAGACGACGCTGATCCAGCAGTTTCTCGAAGATGCGCCAACCGATACGACGGTCGGGCTGATCTCAAATTTCTGGAGCGGCATGGGCGGGCTCTACCAGTGGATCCTGAATGCCTACGATGTCGACTCAGGCGGCAGCGAGGTCGAGCAATTCCGCCGCTTTCAGGATTTCGTGATCGACGAATACGCCGCCGGTCGGCGCTGCGTGCTGATCGTGGACGAGGCACAGAACGTCTCGGATCCCGATCTGGAACAGCTTCGGATGCTGACCAATATCAACTCGGGCAAGGATTCTCTCCTGATGCTGTTCCTGGTCGGACAGCAGCAATTGCGCGACCGCCTGATGGAACCGCAGAATCGGCAGATCGCCCAGCGGGTCGGCGCGGCCTTTCACCTCGGCCCGATGTCGCTGGAGGACACCGCGCGCTATGTGCGCCACCGGATCAAGGTCGCCGGAGGGACACGTGAAATCTTCAACGACGCCGCGCTGGCGCGCATCCACGAGATTTCTGGCGGCGTGCCCCGGATGATCAACGTGGTCTGCGAACTGGCGCTGGTCACGGCCTTCGGGGACGGGGTCGACACGATCGATGCTCCCTATGTCGACGAGTTCCTCGCCGAGGCGCAGGCCAACGGCATGATCGCGCATCTGCCGCTGCAGCCCGAGGCCGAAACGCCCCCGGCACTGACTCCGACGGAAACACCGCCACCGCCGCCAGTGCCACTGCGCAGCGCGCCCAGGGCGCAGAAGGGCAGTCAGCGAATTCGCCTCGTTTCCAAGCTGGAGGAAACCACAGAGGACGCGAGCCTCGACCCGGTGGCCTCTCCCGCGGCCGAGAAAACCGAAACGGAGCCGGACCGGGCGAGGATCATGGAAGACGCCATGTCCGCCACACGTGCCCGCCCGGAGGAAGCCGCTGAACCCGTTGCCTTGGCAGAGCAGGCGGAGCCCGAAGCGCCCGAGGTGGAAGACACCATGGTCGACCTGGTTGCTGATGAGGTCGAACCTGACTTCCCGGAAGAATCGAGCGAGGCGCCCCTCGAACCGGAACCCGTCGATCGCGAAAGCCACGACCCGACCCGATGGGTCGGTCGCGCGGCCGCACTGGTCGATCACACTCTCGACGCGGCGCTGGTCTTGGTGGCCGTGGGCGCGGCCTTTGCCCTGATGCTCCAGAACAGCCCCGGCGATACTTCGCGCTCAAATGCAACGGACCCGGCGGCGCCGGTCGAACTGGCCGCTGCAGCGCCGATCACGCCGCCGCCCGTGGCTTTGCCTGACCCCGTCGAAATCGTTCCACTGGACGATCCGAGCGGGGCTGAACTGTTGGACAGCGCCCTGGTCTCGGGCGTGGCCGATCCCGGACAGGCGGCGATCGACTATGCGCGTGCGGCGTTGCGCGGTGAAGCCCGCGCCGCCTATTACCTCGGGCAGCTGTTCGAAACCGGAGACGGCGTCAATCGAGACATCTCGCTGGCGCGGGCATGGTATGCCGTTGCGGCGGAGGATGTGCGCAGCGCGAGGCGGCGCATGGCCGATCTTCCCGAAGCGGACCAGGGGATCGTTCTGTCCGCACCGGTCCCGCTGCTCGGCGGTCCGTTGGAAACGGGTGGAGCAGAATTTGTCTGGGTCAGCGGCAAAGGGGCCGACGCATCCCACTACATCGTCGAACTCGCCACTTCTGACCTGTCAAAGGTGAGACGCCTGCCGGCGGAGACACTCTCGGCAAGCCGTGCCGGGCTTATCGGCGACGCCACAAGATGGCGCGTGATCGCAGCCGATCCCGCTCTCGGCCTCTACGCGGTGTCGCCCTGGCACGATCTCGGCGCATCCGCCGTCGCGCCCACAGGTCCGGCGAGAGGCATCTTGGACCTGATCCCGCACATCACCCTGCACATGTCAGGCAGCGACGCGGAAACCTATACCAACAGCCTGCGCACGGCCTTTCCCGCAGCAGAAATCGCCCTTGCGGAACACACAACCCCTGCCGCATTGCCGGGTGTCGAATACGCCTATGAGGCAGATGCTGGCCTTGCGACCGTGTTGGCCGAGGCAATCGGTGGCGATCTGCCGGTTCGCCGTGCAATGCCGCGAGGCGTGGATGACGCGCATCCGCTTCCGGGCGAGATCGCGGTGATCCTGCCCGGAAGTTGACCGCGCGTAGTCGCGGGGTCAGCAGCCGATGGTCGCGCAGATCTGCCTACGATAAGCCGAATTGGCCGCACTTTCCGGGCTCGCCTGGGGCGCGGCGGCAGGCACGTCGCCCTCGCAGGTCAGGTCATAGGCCGGATCGATCCCCGCGTTGACACAGGAACTTACGTTCCAACCCGGTGGCAGATCGTTCAGGTCGACCTGTTGCCATTTCGGATGGCCATTGGTGCGCAGATCGTCGAACCGGCTGGTGATCACATGGGCGATGTCGGACACCGCGCGGCAGCTTTCGCGGTGATAAGCATTGCGCGCGGGGCTGTATTCATAGGTCATGAGAACGGCTTTCACGGCCACCACGTCTACCGGATCGGGTTGGAACGGGTAGGCCCCGGCCGGGATCTGCCCGGATTGATAGACCGCCTGAAGCGTCGGGTCATCGATCGGCAAAAGATGGAACCGTGCGCCATCGATCGCATCATTCTGGAAGATCTTCGTCGGAGCGCCGGCTACATAGAAGAACGCGTCGATCTGCCCGTCGAGCAGGGCCGCGAGGGACTCCTCGGCATTGATCTTCAGGCGTTCGGCCGGTGCCACCTGCGCCAAATCGAGCACCAGCGACGCCGTCAGGAAAGTACCGCTGTCCTCGACTCCGATGGCGACTTTCTTGCCGGTCAGATCAGCCAGAGTGGCGATGTCCCGTCGCGCCAGGATGTGCACCTCTTCATTGTAGAGCGGGAACGCGATGCGCACGCCCAGAATCGCCCGCGCAATGGCCGGATCGTCCGAGGCGAAGGTGTTGAGATACTCAAGCACGTCCGACTGAACGATCCCAAGCTGGGTGAACCTTTTCTTGCGGACACCGAGGAAGTTCTCGAGCGAGCCGGCGCTTTCCTGCACATTCAACGTGACGTTGCACTTGGCCGCCGCCTCGCTGATGTTGCGGCCGAACTGGATGTAGGTGCCGCTCGGACCGCCGGTCAGGATGTTCTTCTCGAACTCCTGCGCGTTCGCCGGCACGGCAAGGCCGGCCAGGCCCAGCGTGGCCACGAGGAGCCAAATAACCATTCCAATACTGGGTTTCATGAGTTTCTCTCCCCTTGGGTTCCCGAAAACCTGTTCAGCATGCGCCCAACGACCGCACCAGCGATACCAGAGTCTGCCGGTTGATCACGCCGAACGTGGCCTGCAGGGCGTCGATCGGGCAATCACCGTCCACAAGCCGGCCGCGCAGGGCCTGCCAACTGGCGCTGCCCGGATCCGGCAGCCCCGGTGCGAGACGCAGCGCGGCGTCAACCTGCGCGGCCAGACGCGGCACGCGGTCGGCCGCAGGCACGGGCGCCACGACGGCGGCGGGCTGGGCCGCTGCCGTCGGCTCCGAAGCGCGGGCCGCCTCGATCTGCCGATCCAGTGCAGCAAGCTGATCCTCACGCTGAGCGCGCGCCTGCTCGAGCGCGGCGATTGCTGCCTCGGCCACGGAGCGGCGGCTCTCCAGTTCCTCCAGGGCAGCGCGATCGGCGTCGATCTGCTGGGAAAGATCGGCCGCAGCGTCGCGTGAGTCTGCAAGACTCTGCTCCTGTGCTTGCGTCTCGGATTTCAGAGTTTCAAGCGAGGCGGTCAGCTGTTCGGTTTCGTCGCGCAGAGCGGCAAGCTGCTCCTGTCCCTTGGCGGCCTGCGCCTCGACCTCTGCGCGCCGGGTGTCTGATTGGCGCTGCAGCTCGATCAGGTCCGCCTCAAGATCCGCCTTCCGCTCCTCGGCGACTTGGATCGCGGTTTGAAGATCGGACTGCCGGGTCTCCGTTGCCGCGATCCGCTCGGCGCGGTCTGCTTCGGCCGCATTAATGTCGGCCCGCGCTTTTTCGAGCTGATCGGTCAGAGCGCTCAACTCCGCAGTGCGCGCAGCCAGCGTACTCTCGATTTCTTCGGCTTCGGCCTTGGCAGTCTCGATCCGGTCCGCCTGCGCCTCAGCCTCTGACGTTTGCTGATTGACCCGTTCGCTCAAAGCGTCTTCTTCCGCCGCCAAGCGTTCCAATGCGGCTTCGCGCTCGGCCAGCTGCGTTTCGGCGTCATCTATGGCAGATTCCATCTCCTCCCGTCGGGTGGCAAGATCGGCCAGATCCGCCTCGGCACGCACGACCTCCTGTCTCTTGCTTTCGGATTGCTCGGTCAACTGGGCGAGATTGGTTTGCAGGGTGTCGGCTTCCGCCTGAAGCCGCATCACCGTGGCCTGCGCCTCCTCCGCCGCGTTTTGTGCCCTCTGCAGCGCGGTTTCGGCCTCGCCCCGCCGGTCGGCGAACTCGGCGAGTTCCGCCTGCACCGACGCGAGGCTTTCCCGTGCGGTGCTCAGCTCTTCCTGGACCGCGGCCAAATCGGTTTCCGCAGTTTGACGCGCTTCCTGTGCCTCGGCAACTGCGGCACGCGTGGTTTCCAGTTCGGCTGTCGCAGCGGCGACCTCCGCCCTCGCGGTTTCGAGCGCTTCGGCTGTCACCGCCTGATCCTCCTCCGATTCTGCGCTGCTTTCGCCAGCTGCGCGCGCGGCCTCGGCGCGTTCCGTCAAGCTGTCGAGCTCGGTCTGCGCCGTCTCGATTTCGGCTTGCAATTCGGACTTGCGGGCTTGCAGATCGGCCAGGTCCGCTTCGATCGCCACCTTCTCCGCTTCGGCTTGCTCCAGCACGGCGGCCCGGGTATCGGCCTGCTCGTCCTGTACCGCCGTGGACTCGGCCAAAGCCTGCCGCGTGGCTTCGAGCTGTTTCTCAGCCTCGGCCGCCTGCTCGCGTAGCTGGGTCAGCCTTTGCTGCTCGACATCGCGTTCAGCCCGAACCGCAGCGATGTCGCCTTCCAAAGCGGCGATGTCGTCCTCGAGAACCGCGATGATTCGGCGAAACGAGGCCGCTTGTTCCGACAGGGCGGCGGGATCCTGAACCTGCGCAGGGTCTTGTTGCTGTGCATCCACGTTTGGCGCGGCGAAAAGCACCAAGCCCGCGAGTGCTGCGGTCGGAAAGGTCTTGAAAGAACGCTTCATCGGCAATGTCCTCATTTCCCGAAATTTGAACGAGGGGATTCTGCCTTATTAATGCGGTTTCGACCGGTTTGTGCAACCAAGCGTTGATTTTCTCACGGTTTTTATTCGAGCTTCTCGCTTCTCAGACAGTCGGGAAGCCCGTCACGACGGTCCCGGGAGGGTCGCATGCGCGCATTGATTGCTTAACACATATGCGACATGCTGGCTTCATGGGCGAAATGAAAACTCTTCCATGCTTGGCCCTTTTGATTGCGTCCGTCGCCGGACCTGCGTGGTCGGGCGAGACTTGGGCGGACCGATTTGCCGCCTGTACCGGCCGTCTGTCCGCCCAGATGGAACACCAGTGGCTTCTCAGCGACCCGCGCGCCGACCAAACCAAGGCCCTGCGTGCGCGGATGATCGAGGTTCTTGACGCAGTCACGACCGAAGACAGCGACGTTCAGTTGATGGCTCTGCGCCTTGAGGCAAAATACGCACATGCCGCGTTGCTGAACCACGCGACCTTTGGCAGGGATGAACGGCATGCCGCCGCGGCTCAGGCACTGGCAGAACAGAGAATTGCGCTCTGCATCGACCTGGTGATCGGCAACCCGGCCGGAGAGCGGCATGCATCGCAGAACGTCCGGCCCGAGAGACCAGAGTCGGTGAAACCGGCCCAGCACCGATAATCCACGCCGGACTTCTGCCTGATTTCAGGGCAGCACGGCACTTTTCGCTAAAAAAATAGTCGTTTGATCCCGGTCAGCGCGATGAACTCGCCCAAGTCGGTTTCTCTGGCACATGAGGTCGGCGCAGATGAGCGGGCCGACCACAGCGGTCGGCGCAAAGCGTGCGATGGTGCTGGCCGTTCACTCCAATCACCACCGCACTCCGCAATTTGATTGCGTGGGGGACATCTGGGCAAATGCGTCGCCTGAGGCAAGTCCTTCCATGCGACACGCACGAAGGAAACCTGCGATGTCCAAGAAACTTTCCCTGATGTCCACCGTGGCCGCGTTCTGCACCGTGGCCGCCCTCCCTGCCGTTGCGCAGGATGCGGTATGCCCGATCAAGGTCGGCATCCTGCACTCTCTGTCGGGTACGATGGCGATCTCTGAAACCACACTCAAGGATACGATGGAGATGCTGGTCGAGCAGCAGAACGCCGCCGGCGGCGTCTTGGGCTGCGAACTCGAGGCCGTTGTCGTCGACCCGGCCTCGGACTGGCCGCTCTTCGCCGAAAAGGCGCGCGAACTGCTGACCGTGCACGACGTCGATGTGATCTTCGGCAACTGGACCAGCGTCAGCCGCAAGTCGGTGCTGCCAGTGATCGAGGAACTTAACGGGCTGCTGTTCTACCCGGTTCAGTACGAGGGCGAGGAAAGCTCCAAGAACGTGTTCTACACCGGCGCCGCGCCAAACCAGCAGGCGATCCCAGCGACGGATTACTTCCTCGAGGAACTTGGCGTCGAGAAATTCGCCCTGCTGGGCACCGACTATGTATATCCGCGCACCACGAACAACATCCTCGAAAGCTATCTGCAGCAAAAGGGCATCCCGGCCGAGGATATTTTCGTGAACTACACGCCCTTCGGACATTCCGACTGGTCCAAGATCGTGGCGGACGTTGTGGCCCTTGGTGCCGACGGCAAGAAGGTCGGCGTGATCTCGACGATCAATGGCGATGCGAACGTGGGGTTCTACAAGGAACTTGCCGCCGCCGGAATCTCCGCCGACGACATTCCGGTGGTCGCCTTCTCCGTCGGGGAAGAAGAGCTGTCCGGTCTCGACACCTCGAACCTCGTCGGGCACCTGGCCGCGTGGAACTACTTCCAATCCGCCGACACCGAAGCCAACGAGGCTTGGGTCAGCGCATGGAAGGCTCGGATGGGCGACGACCGTGTAACCAACGACCCGATGGAAGCGCATTACATCGGCTTCAACATGTGGGTGAACGCCGTCGGCGATGCCGGGACCACCGATGTCGATGCGGTGAGGAGCGCGATGTATGGACAGGAGTTCCCGAACCTGACCGGCGGCACCGCCGTCATGCTGCCGAACCATCACCTGGCGAAACCGGTCCTGATCGGCGAGATCCAGGACGACGGGCAGTTCGACATCATCAGCCAGACCGAGGAAGTCCCGGGCGACGCCTGGACCGACTTCTTGCCAGAGTCCGCGGTTCTGACCTCGGATTGGAAAGACCTCGGCTGCGGGATGTACAACACCCAGACCGAGACCTGCGTGCAGATCAAGTCGAACTACTGATCACCTGTAATTACGAGCAGAAGAACGGCGGAGGGCGGATCGCGCCCTCCGCAGACCGCAAGGGATCTGTCCATGACCGCCGCGATCAGACTATTCTTGACCGCCCTGTTTTGCCTCGCCACGCTACCGGGCTTGACGCAGGATGCCGACGCACCGATTCAGCGCCTGCTGCAGGAGCACCGAGAGGTCATATCCGAAAGTTCCCGCCGCACGATCGGACCCGCCATCGATGCGCTGGCCGCAAGCGGCTTGCCCGAGGTGCGCGACGTGCTGAACCGCTGGCAGGCCAAGGAGATGTGGCTGAACCAAGGTAGCGGCCTCTTCGTCTTCGCCGAAGAGATCGACCGCGACACGATCCGGATCTTCGATGTCGCGGATGGGTCCGAGATCGGCACCGTGGCAGACAACGGCTATGAGCAGCTCAAACCGAACTCTGGCATCAGGGGCCTGATTGGGGCAGCGCTTGTCCAATTCCAGTTGAGCGACCCTGACCCGGTGAACCGCGCCCGTGGTCTCGACGCGATAGAGCGCGATCCCGAGGCCTCCCATCTGGAAGCCCTGCGCCGCAGTCTCGACGGGGAGGCGGACCAAACCATTCTTGCCCGCAAGATGCGCCTTGAACGCCTGCTGACCATCCGTTTCGGACAGACCGACGCCGAGCGAATCGCCGCCATCGAGAGCTTTGACGGTGATCTGGGGGTCGATGTGCGGGCCGCGCTCAACCCGCTGGTGGCCACGCGGCTCGATGCCGCTGAAGCCCTGCCCGACGCTCCGGATATAGCCCGCGTTCTGAAACCGGGCGATGACGACCTGCCGCGCGATCTCGCCTACGCGCACCTGGTAGAGGTCGGTCTGGCCAAGCCGAAGATCGACCGCGCCGCCAAACGCGCCGCACTTGTGGCAAATATCGACGCCGGCGCCGTGGCCGGCGTGCAGGTCGCCAGTCTCGACGACGAGGCTGCCCGCGACATGGCCTATGCAGCCTTGGCCGATCAGGGCGTGGTCGAACCTGTCGCGACCGAGGCGGAAACCAATGCGGCGCTCGCGACCCATGTCTTTTTCGAACGTTTCGTCGGGGCGCCGCCCGCCGTCGCGCTCGCCGCGCAGGACGTGCTGTCGGGCATCGAGGCCAAGGTCGGGTTGAACCAGGCGTTGGACCTCGGACTGGACGCGATATCTCTTGGTTCGATCTATTTCCTCGCCGCCATAGGCCTTGCCATCACCTTCGGCGTCATGGGCGTCATCAACATGGCGCATGGCGAATTCATCATGATGGGCGCTTATACTGGGTTCCTCGTTCAACAGATCGTACCCGACTATACGCTCTCGATCCTGTTGGCCCTGCCGCTCGCCTTCGCCGTGACCTTCACCGCCGGCGTCGCGATGGAGCGGTTGGTGATCCGACATCTCTACCACCGCCCGCTCGAGACCCTTCTGGCCACGTTCGGTATCTCGATCGCGCTCCAGCAGATCGCCAAGAACATCTTCGGCACCCAGGCGCGTCCGCTGACCTCGCCCGCTTGGCTCGACGGATCACTGGTCATCAACGACATCGTGTCGATCAGTTACATCCGCATCGCAATATTCGTCCTGGCGCTTCTGTTCCTGGCGTTGTTCCTGTTGGTGATGAACCGCACCCGGTTAGGACTGGAGGTGCGCGCCGTGACCCAGAACCCGCGCATGGCGGCGTCGATGGGGATCAACCCCGACAAGATCAACATGCTGACCTTCGGCTTCGGGTCGGGGATCGCCGGGATCGCCGGAGTCGCCATCGGGCTCTACGCCAAGGTGACCTCGGAAATGGGCGCCGACTACATCGTTCAATCCTTCATGACCGTGGTCGTCGGCGGCGTCGGGAATATCTGGGGCACCCTGCTGGGCGCAACCCTCGTCGGCACGCTGCAGAAAGGCATCGAATGGCTGAACCCCTCCAACACGCTGGCCGCGCAGACCTACATGATCCTCTTCATCATCCTGTTCATCCAGTTCCGGCCGCGGGGCATCATCGCCCTCAAGGGCCGCGCGGCGGAGGCCTGATCGTATGAGCGACGCAACCCTCGCCACCCCGCGCCGTCCCCCGCTCGCGTTGCGCTACCCCTCTGTCCTCGTGTTCCTGACGCTGCTCGCGCTGTTCACGCTCGGCGTCACGATCCTGTCCGAAGCCTTCGGCATCGGTCTCATCTCGACCAGCTTCGTGAAGACACTCGGCAAGACGTTGTGTCTGTGTCTCGTCGCGCTGGCGATGGACCTGGTATGGGGTTACTGCGGAATCCTGTCTTTGGGACACATGGCCTTCTTCGGCATCGGCGGCTATGCGATCGGCATGTGGCTGATGTACGAGCGCACGCGCCTGATCGTGGTCGACAGCCTCGCCGCAGCCCCCCTGCCCGCCACGCCGCAGGAGATCTCGGACGGGGTCGCAGCCCAGATCTTCGGCGTCGTCGGCGCCTCGGAACTGCCTCCGATCTGGGCTTTCGCTCACTCGCTGCCGATACAATTGGCCTTCGTGGTGCTGGTGCCGGGACTGCTGGCACTGGTTTTCGGCTGGCTCGCCTTCCGCAGCCGGGTGACGGGCGTTTACCTGTCGATCCTCACCCAGGCGATGACCCTGGCGTTGTCGCTGCACCTGTTCCAGAACGACAGCGGGTTGCGCGGGAACAACGGGTTGTCAGGGTTGCAGAACCTGCCCGGGCTTGACGCGGTGCCGCAATCCACCGTGTCGATGTGGTTCTTCTGGGGTTCCGCGGCGGCGCTCGCGGCGGCCTATATTCTCTGCGCGTGGATCGTGTCGGGCAAGTTCGGCTCGGTCATCCGGGCGATTCGGGATGATGAGGCACGGGTGCGCTTCCTCGGGTACCCGGTCGAAACCTTCAAGCTGTTCATCTTCACGCTGACGGCGGTGCTCGCCGGCATCGCGGGCGCGCTTTACTACCCACAGGCCGGAATCGTGAACCCGGCCGAGATCGCGCCAATCGCGTCAATCTACCTGGCCGTCTGGGTCGCCATCGGTGGGCGCGGGCGGCTTTACGGCGCAGTGATCGGGGCGGCATTCGTTTCGCTGCTATCGACCTGGTTCACCGGTGGCCAAGCGCCCGACATCGACCTTGGCTTTTATACCATCCAGTGGGTCGACTGGTGGATCGTACTGCTTGGACTGTCCTTCGTCGCGGTCACGCTGTTCGCGCCCAAGGGCATCGGCGGTCTGGTCGATATCTTCTTCATCGACCGCAGATCACCGGACCGGCACGGCGCCGACCTCGGACCGGACGCGGGCGCATTACGCGAACAGGAGGCAGAGAAATGAGCACTCTTCTCGAAGTATCCGGCGTGTCCGTGTCGTTCGACGGATTCAAGGCGATCAACAACCTGTCGTTCCAGATTGCGGAGCGCGAGCTGCGCGCCGTGATCGGCCCGAACGGCGCAGGCAAGACCACCTTCATGGATATCATCACCGGCAAGACCCGGCCGGACGAAGGCCGGGTGATCTATGGTGACAAGGGGGCCTCGCTGCTGAAGTTGTCCGAAAGCCGGATCGCGCAGGCCGGGATCGGGCGCAAGTTTCAACGCCCCACGGTGTTCGAAGATCAGAGCGTCCGTGACAACCTGATGATAGCGCTGAAGAAGAAGCGTGGTCCTTTTGCAGTGTTGGCGTTCCGCCCGTCTGCCGAGGATCACGCCCGCGTCCGAGAGATCGCTGGCGAAATCGGGCTGAACACCGCCCTCGCCCGCAAAGCCGGAGAGCTGAGCCATGGCCAGAAACAATGGCTCGAGATCGGGATGTTGCTGGTACAGGAACCCAAGCTGCTTCTGGTGGACGAGCCCGCCGCGGGGATGACGCCTGCCGAACGTCAGCAGACCACCGACATCCTGCGAGAGGCCGCCCGCACCCGCGCAGTCGTGGTGGTGGAACATGACATGGAATTCGTGCGCAGGCTCGACTGCAAGGTGACGGTGCTGCACGAAGGCTCCGTGCTGGCCGAAGGCTCGCTCGATCACGTCACGCAGAACGAAAAGGTCATCGAGGTCTATCTTGGAAGATGAAGTCCTGAAAATTGACGGGCTGACGCTGCACTATGGCGGCAGCCAGATCCTGAACGGTATCGACATGCGTGCTCGACGTGGCGAGATCACCTGCGTCATGGGCACGAACGGGGTCGGCAAGACCAGCCTTCTGAAGGCGGTATCGGGTTCCCATCGCTATTCGGGCGGGGCGATCACGTTGTCGGGGCGCGATGTCGCGCACGCGCCCGCGCATGTTCTGGCGCAGTGTGGCGTCGGCTACGTGCCGCAGGGACGCGACATCTTTCCGTTCCTCACCGTGCGGGAAAACCTTGAAACCGGGTTCGCCTGCCTGCCGCGCGACGAGCGTTACATCCCCGACGAAGTGTTCGACCTCTTCCCGATCCTCAAGGAATTCCTCGGCCGGCGCGGTGGAGACCTTTCGGGCGGGCAGCAGCAGCAACTGGCCATCGCCCGCGCCCTGATCGCGCGGCCGTCGCTGCTGTTGCTGGACGAGCCGACGGAAGGCATTCAGCCCAACATCATCCAGCAGATCGGCCGGGTCATCGAACATCTGCGCGAAAAGGCCGAGATGGCGATCGTGCTGGTCGAGCAATATTTCAGCTTTGCCTATGACCTCGGCGACAGCTTCTACGTCCTGGAACGCGGCACCGTCACGCTGAGCGGACGCAAGGGTGAAATCGACCGCGACGAACTGCTTCGCAACGTGTCCGTGTGATCGCCGCGTCGGCATCCAGTCATTTCGGGGCCGCCTTGGGCGAGAATTCGCAGCGGTCGGGCTTGATGTCGATCAGCGGCGTGCCGTCGAGGCAGTCGAGCCCCCGCACGACAAGCGACGCGCCATCGATCCGCACCAGCCGCACCTTCGATGTGCCGATCGGGTTCGGCCGTTGCGGTGACCGCAGCGCGAACGTTCCATGGAAGGCCTGCCCATCACCATGAGGATTCTGCAGCACGAGATCCCGGCGGGATCGGTCGAGCCAATAGAGGATTTCCAGATGGTCGAAGTCGTCGAGCCCCTGCAGTGCGGCATCCCAGGGCGCGAAGATCTCGATCCGGCATTCCGGACCGTCGAGGCTGCCCTGGCGCGGACAGTCCTTGCGGTCGCGCCACGGTGTATGGATGCGCCCGATGAAATAGACGCCCTCGTCGGTCTTTTCAGGCAGGGTCACGAGGCGCTCTCCGGCGCGGAATTCTGACTGCATCTGTCGGTGTGTCCGTCGTTGCTGTGCCCCCGATCCTAGCCGGTCATGGCCGCTGGTCCAGAGCCAATGGCCCGCCATTGACAATCTGCGCAACGGGCCGACACTGCGATCGACTGGAATTCGAACGGAGCATGACCCATGACCACGCAGCCGCCCGCGGACGCCACCGCCCTTGCAGACCTGGTCGCGACCGGCGCGGCCTCTCCGGAAGAGCTTCTGGACGAGGCGCTCGCACGCGTGGCGGCCGTCAACCCGAAGCTGAACGCGGTGGTTAACCTGCAGGAGGACGTGGCGCGCAAGGCGATCAGCGACGGCCTGCCCGAAGGGCCATTCAGGGGTGTGCCGTTCCTGCTCAAGGATCTCGGCGCCGAAGCGATCGACTTTCCATCGCACAACGGCTCACGGCTGCACAAGAACACCCGCTATACTTGTGACAGCGAGATTTACGCCCGGATGCGTGCCACCGGGGTCGTGACCTTCGGACGGACCACATCGCCCGAGGGCGGCATCGGTCCGGTGACCGAAGCGGCGGTCTATGGCGGCCCCACCCGCAACCCTTGGGACCTGTCCCGAACGTCGGGCGGGTCCTCGGGAGGGGCGGGCGCAGCCGTTGCGGCCGGCATCGTGCCCTTGGCACATGGTTCGGACGGGGGCGGTTCGGTGCGCATCCCGGCTTCGAGCAGCGGGCTCTTCGGCTTCAAGGCGACCCGCGCCCGGTTCCCCGACGGACCGGCGGCCGGCGAGGGCTGGGCCGGGATGGCGATCGACGGCTTCCTGTCGCGCAGTGTCCGGGACAATGCGCGGATGATGGACGCCTGTGCCGGCCCCGAGAGCGGCGCGCCCTATGCGGCACCGGAGATGCCCACCAGCTATGCCGACGCGATCAAACTCCCGCCCCCGCGACTCCGCATCCTGGTCTGCGACACGACCTTCGGCGGCGAGGTCATCGATCCGGAGTGCCGTGCCGCCGTCGAGACCGCCGCCAAGCTGCTGGAGAGCCTTGGCCATTCGGTGACGCCCGGCCGGCCCAAGGCCGATCACGCGGGGATGATGCAAGCCTGGACCCGCATCGTGGCCTGCGGCACCGCACTCGGGATCAAGAGCGCACTCGCGGCGAAGAACCGTGAGCTGCGCGAGGACGACGTGGAGGGCATCTCGCGCGGGGCGATGGAGTTCGCCGCGGGGATCAGCGGTGCCGATTATCTTGCCGCCGTGGGCCGGATCCACGCTTATGGGCGCGAGATGGCCGCAGCCTTTTCGGAATGCGACATCATTCTGTCAGCGACATTGGCCGAACCACCGGCAAAGATCGGGCGGTTCACTCATGATCGGACGGATTTCGAACCCTACCGTGTCGGCCCGGACGGCGTTTTCGCCTATTCGCCCTTCTGCGCCACCTTCAACGCAAGTGGTCAGCCGGCGGCCTCGGTTCCGCTGCACTGGACTTCGGACAATCTGCCCGTCGGCGTGCACCTGGCCGCCCCCTTCGGCGACGATGCAACGCTGATCGCGCTCTGCGCGGAGATCGAACAGGCCGCACCCTGGGCGCATCGTACGCCGCCGCTTTTCGCCGGGTAGGAGAGCGGACTCGAATGAGTGACAGCGCATCCTTCTGGGACCGACATGCCGCGCGCTATGCGAAGCGGCAGATCCGGAACCAGGCCGCCTATGAAGAAACCCTGGCCCATGCGCGGCGCTATCTGTCGCCCACTGACAGGGCGATAGAGCTGGGCTGTGGCACCGGCACTACAGCGTTGCTGCTGGCCGACAGCGTGTCTCATCTGACCGGCATCGACCTCTCTGGCAAGATGATCGAGATCGCCCGAGACAAGGCCGCGGCAGACGGGGTTGCGAATGTCGAATTCGCCATCTCCGATGCGCGGGCGGATCAGTTCGAGGAAAGCGCATTCGACGTAGTCTTGGCCTTCAACCTGATCCACCTGCTGTCCGACGCGGAGGAGGCGGCGCGCGACGTCCGGCGGCTGTTGAAGCCCGGTGGTGTCTTCGTATCAAAGACGCCGTGCCTTGCGCAGGAAACGGTGTTTCTGCGCCCGCTGGTGTGGGTGCTCCGCAGGATTGGCATTGCGCCCCCGGTCGCCTTTCTGAGTTTCGAGACGCTCGAACAGGCGATCAGTTCGGCAGGGTTGGACATCATCGAAACCGCGCTTTATCCCGCGACGTCGAGCAGCCGGTTCATCGTGGCCCGGCGGCCCGAGGATCACTGAAAGGTTTCGGGCGCGCCCCAGTGGTCCGTGAGATGGCCAATGATCTGGTCGCGGGCCTGCCGATAGCTGGCAAGCTTGGCCTTGCGTGTTTCACCGAGCCCGGTCGGATCAAGGATCGGCCAGTATTCGACCGTCAGGTGGTAGTAGCGCGTCAGTTCCAGTGCCCGGCGCTGGCTCGCAGGAGAGAGCGCAACGATCAGGTCGAACGAGGACAGATCATCGCCCCATTGCTCCATTTCGTCGAAGCTGCGGGAGCGGTGACGGGACAACTCGACGCCGATCTCCTTGCAGACCGCGATGGAGAAGCCGTCGATCTCCATGTCATTGGTGACGCCGACCGATTGCACATACGTCCCGGTGCCATAGAATTTCTTCATGATGCCTTCGGCCATCGGCGAGCGCACCGCGTTGTGATCGCAGCAGAACAGGATGGATTGGGGCAGTTGGCGCACCCTCAGCCCCCGAAATGCAGCACGCAGATCAGGGTGAACAGGCGGCGGGCGGTGTCGGCGTCGATTTCGGCCTTGCCTTCGAGCCGCTCCTGCAAGACGCGGCTGCCCTCGTTGTGGATGCCGCGCCGGGCCATGTCGATGGTCTCGATCTGACTGGGCGGCATGGTCTTGACCGCGTCAAAGTAGCTTTCGCAGATCTGGTAGTAATCCTTGACCACCTGGCGGAAGGGCGACAGCGACAAATGGAATTCGGCCGCCTTGTCGCCCGCCGTCGTCTGTACGTCAAAGACCAGCCGCTTGTCCCGGATCGACAGGTTCACGTTGTAAGGGCCTTCGGGCACGACGCGATCGTCGCGCTTGGGCAGCACGAAAGTGTTCTCCTCCAGCAGATCGAACATCGCGACCTTGCGTTCCTGTTCGATCTCGGGCGTCGGCGCGGGAAGGCCGGCATCATCCAGGACGATATCAACGATATGGGACATGGCGTCGTTACCTGTTCAATTTGTCGAGGCGTGCGCGCACCGACAGCCCATGCGCCTCGAGGCTTTCGGACTGCGCGAGACGCTCTGCCGCGGGGCCAATAGCACGCAGCGCATCGGGTGTCATCCGCGCCAGCGTCGTACGCTTTAGGAAATCCATCACCGACAGCCCGGACGAAAACCGCGCCGAGCGCGCCGTGGGCAGCACGTGGTTCGGCCCCCCGACATAGTCCCCGATCGCTTCGGGCGTCCAGGGACCAAGGAAGATCGCCCCGGCATGGATGGTCTTTTCGGCCAGGGCCTCGGGGTCGGCAACGCAGAGTTCGAGGTGTTCCGGCGCGATCCGGTTCGACAGGTCCGCTGCCTCGTCCATGTCGCGCACCGTGATGACCGCGCCGAAATCGCGCCAGCTGGCCCCGGCGATGGCCGCACGCTCGAGCGTTTCCAGCCGCACGTCGACCGCCGCCGCGACCGCCTGCCCGAAACCGGCATCGTCGGTGATCAGCAGCGATTGCGCACTTTCGTCATGCTCGGCCTGGCTCAGCAGGTCGAGCGCGATCCAGTCCGGATCGTTGTCGCTGTCCGCGATGACGAGGATCTCGCTCGGTCCGGCGATCATGTCGATGCCGACCTTGCCGAAGACCCGCCGTTTCGCGGCGGCCACAAAGGCGTTTCCCGGCCCGGTGATCTTGTCGACCGGCGCGATGGTCTCGGTCCCGTAGGCGAGCGCCGCAATGGCCTGCGCGCCGCCGATTCGATAGATCTCGTCGACACCCGCGATCTCGGCTGCCGCCAGAACCAGCGGGTTCACCAGCCCGTCAGGAGTCGGCACCACGATGGCGAGGCGCGCCACGCCCGCGACCTTGGCGGGGATCGCGTTCATCAGGACCGAGGACGGATAGGAAGCGAGCCCGCCGGGTACGTAGAGCCCCGCAGCCGATACCGGTGACCAACGCCAGCCAAGCGTCGCGCCTTCAGGGTCGCACCATTGCGCGTCGTCGGGCATCTGGCGGACGTGATAGGCGCGGATGCGCTCTGCGGCGAGTTCCAGCGCGGCGCGATCCTCTGCCGAGACCTGCGCTACCGCCTTTGCGATTTCCTCTGGCGTGAAGCGCAGACTGTCCTGCGTCAGGTCCAGCCGGTCGAACCGCGCGGTCAGTTCGATCACCGCCGCATCGCCGCGGTTTCTCACGTCGTTGATGATCGCGGCGACCGTCGCATCGACATCCGGGCTATCCTCGCGCTTGGCGTTCATCAGGGTCACGAAGCCCTCCTCGAACGCGGGATCCGTGGTGGCGAGAAAGACGGGCATGGATGTCTCCTGTCGCTTGCGTCCGGGCGATCGCCCGATCACGGGGCGATACCGGGCGTATTCAATATCACTTGGTCATCGTTCGCCCGGCGTGGGCAGGTTGGCAGGTCATTCAGAGTGGTTCGGCACCTTGCGCGACGGCGCGAGGTAGGGGCGCGTCACGTCGCGCAAGGCAACCTCCAGCGCCTCGACCGCAAGGCGGATACCGCCGTCGCCTGCCAGGGTCAGCACGACATGGCCGCTTCCATCCTCACCGGGTTCGAATGTCACGGACAACAGCGACAGGATCACGTCCGGGTCGTCGCGGTCGATACCCTGAGATTGCACCTTGAGCACGTTGTCCACCACGAGAAGCGCCTGCACCCGTTCGGCACCATGTCGGTCGCGGGCACGATCCTCCCAGCGGAACCGGTTCAACAGCAGGCCGAAACGCCGTTGCGCCGGTTTCCAACGCATCTCGGTGATCGGGAACACGGCGTCCTGCGCCAACGCCGAAATCACCTGCAGGTCGTCGCTGTCCAGCGCGGCGAGATTGAGCGGTGTCTCGCGGCCCTCCTCGAATGTTGCGTCGCGTGTCACTTGTTCCGAATCCGTTCGATTTTCGCGCCAACCCCTTCGAGCTTGCGCACCACATGTTCATAGCCGCGGTCCAGATGATAGACCCGACTGACCGTCGTTTCACCGTCGGCGGCAAGTCCGGCCAGGATCAGCGACACGGAGGCCCGAAGATCGGTCGCCATGACGGGGGCGCCCTTCAGTTGCTTGACACCGGTCACCGTTGCCGTGCCTCCATGTACGTCGATCTTGGCACCCATGCGCAACAGCTCGGGCGCGTGCATGAAGCGGTTTTCAAAGATCTTTTCCTCCAGCACCGACACGCCATCAGCGGTGCACAGCAATGCCATCATCTGCGCCTGCAGGTCGGTCGGAAAGCCGGGGAAGGGTTCAGTCGTCACGTCCACCGCCTTGACGTGATCGCCCCGACGCCGCACCGCGAGCCCGGCGTCGGTCTCCCGCACCTCCACGCCGGCCTCGTCGAGCTTGTCGCAAAAGGCACCGACGAGGTCACGGCGCCCTCCGAGCAATTCGACCTCGCCGCCACAGATCGCGGGTGCCAGCATATAGGTTCCGAGCTCGATGCGGTCGGTCACCACCGGATGCGTCGCCCCGTGCAACCGGTCGACGCCCTCGATGGTGATCGTGTCGGTACCGGCGCCCTCGATCCGCGCGCCCATCTTCGTCAGGCAAAGCGCGAGATCGACGATTTCGGGTTCACGCGCAGCATTGGTGATGATGGTCGTGCCGCGTGCCAGCGTCGCCGCCATCAGCGCGTTTTCCGTCGCGCCGACAGAGACCAGTGGAAAGTCGATCCGCCCGCCATGCAGACCGCCGGTGGGCGCCTTGGCATGGACGTAGCCGTCTTTCAGTTCCAGGTCGGCCCCCAGCGCCTCGAGCGCCCTCAGGTGCAGATCGACGGGGCGTGCGCCAATAGCGCAACCGCCGGGTAACGACACGACGGCATGCCCATCACGCGCCAGCATCGGCCCCAGCACAAGGATCGACGCGCGCATCTTGCGCACGATGTCATAGTCGGCGCGGTGGTTGTTCAGATCGTGGCTCGACATCGCCAGCACCTGCCCGTCCTGCAGGCGGCTGACCTCCGCCCCCAACGATTCCAGCAAGTCGGTCATCGTGCGGATGTCGCTCAGCCGAGGCGCGTTGGTCAGGGTCAAAGGTTCGTCGCTGAGCAGCGTCGCGGGCATCAACGTCAAACAGGCGTTCTTGGCCCCCGCAATGGGGATCTGGCCGGCAAGTTCACCGTTGCCGGTCACCACTATCGAATCCATTCGCTCTAGTCCTCGTTCTTGCCGGTTTCGCCGGTTTTTCCTCTGATACCGGCCGCGCCTGCTCGGCCCGTGCTCTGGCTTGCGCCTTGCGACGCGCCAGATTTGCCTTCAACGCCGCTTTGAGCCGATCCTCCCTGTCCGACCCGCGCGACGTATCCGAACCGGAGGTGGTCCCGTCTGCCATGCCCCTCTCTAGCGCACGCGTCAAATAGGGTCCAGATTGCCCTTGCACGATATCTGGATTGAGTCTAATAGCCCGCCCACGGCGCTGCTGTAGCTCAGAGGTAGAGCACTCCCTTGGTAAGGGAGAGGTCGAGAGTTCAATTCTCTCCAGCAGCACCATGAAACACCCCTAAAATTCAGAGTATTGTGCCACTTTACGGCTGGCGCTTTCCGATTGCGTTACCGACGTCCCGGAGAGCATTGCCGATCAATCCTCGGTCGGGAAGAGATCAAAGACGCGGAACGTGCCAAACCGACGCGTTGTCCAGCCGACCTTTTGACAATGACCGGTCGGCTGGAGGGTTATTGATCCAATGGAACACAGAGCAAACGGCGGCAGCCTGACATTGGACGCCACCGCGGGAGGCAGCGGACCCCGCTGCCTCCGCGCCACTACACATGGTCGTCGTGAGCAATCGAGCCGCGGCCGTGGCCGGCCATGCCACCGGAGACTTCTTCTGTCGCTTCGTCCGACAGGGCCTCGGGCAGGACCAGGTTGAGCACGATCGCGATGAGCGCGGCGGGCAGGATGCCCGAGGTCGCGAGGACCTTCACCGTTCCCGGCAGGTGTTGCAGCGCGTCGGGCTCGAGCTGCAGGCCGAGGCCGAGGCTCAACGCGATCGCGAAGATGACCATGTTGCGGCGGTTCCAGTTCACGTCCGACAACATCGAGACACCCGCGGCCACGACCATGCCGAACATCACGATCACACCTCCGCCCAGCACCTCGATCGGGATCGAAGAGATGATGGCGCCGATCTTGGGCACGAGCCCGCAGACGATCAGGAAGAGCGCGCCAATGGTGACGACCGCACGGCTCATCACGCCGGTCATGGCGATCAGGCCAACGTTCTGGCTGAAAGACGTGTTCGGCAGGGCGCCGAAGAGCCCCGAGATCGCGGTGCCGATCCCGTCAGCGTAGGTTGCTCCCTGGATCTCCTTGTCGGTGGCCTCGCGGCCCGCGCCACCCTTGGTGATCCCCGATACGTCGCCGACGGTTTCAACCGCCGACACAAAGGACATGGCACAGAAGCCGATGATCGCCGCCGCGGAAAACTCGAGCCCGAAATGCAGCGGGTTCGGCAGGGCGAAGGGCGCGGCACGACCGACGTTCGCGAGACTGACCTGACCCAAGGCGAAGGCAACCGCGTAGCCGACCAACAGGCCGATCAGGACCGCGGACACCGACAACATGCCACGGGCGAAGAACTTCAATCCCAGCGTCACCACAATCACCGTCACTGCCATGAACCAGTTGAGCGCCGAGCCGTATTCCTCTGTTCCGATGGCCGGGACTCCTCCAGCGGCATACTGGACGCCGACCTTGACCAGCGCGAGGCCGATCATCGTCACGACAAGCCCGGTCACCAGCGGCGGCAATGCAAAGCGCAGCTTGCCGATGAAGAGCCCGAGGAAGGTATGGAAGAGACCGCCCACAAGGATGCCGCCCATGAGAACGGCGATCGCGTCCACCCCTTTGCCGGCCACCAGCGGGATCATGATCGGGATGAAGGCGAAGCTTGTGCCCTGCACGATCGGCAGTCGTGCACCCACCGGGCCGAAACCGATCGACTGGAACAGGGTGGCGATGCCGGCAAAGAACATCGACATCTGGATCATGTAGATCATCTGGGGAGAGTCGGGACTGTTCGAGCCAAAGCCGAAGCCGGCGGCGCCGCAGACGATGATGGCCGGTGTGACGTTCGAGACGAACATCGCCAAGACGTGCTGGATACCAAGGGGAATCGCCTTGGCGATCGGCGGCGTATAGTTCGGATCGCGGAGCTGCTCCGGCGTTCCGATGGATGAATCGGTCATGTGTTTCTCCCCGGTGTTGAAGAATGAGGCGATTTGGGTTGAAGAAGCCCCGTTTCGTTGAGTATCCGGCCCGCCCGTCGAATGAGAACCGGACCGCACGTGACGCATCGATGTTTTGCGCCTGTATGCCGGATGCTTGTGCAAAGTGGCATCACCATGCGAGGCAGCGCCAATTCAAATGGCAAACTCGGTATTTCATCTTGGGACCGTCACAGTGGTCGCTACAAGAGTCCAAAACATCCGCAGCCTCCATGTCGAAAAGTCCAACTGCCGGGAGTGTGGCACAGTCCTCACTGCGTGGGAGCGCGGATTCTGCCTGAAGGTCTTTCAAACAATTTCTGAGAGTGGTGTTTATTTTCAGAAAAACCGGCACAGTCCTTATGGATATGACTGTCCTGCTGCCGGTCTTGGCAATACATCAGTCCTGAACGAGAAAGGGCGTTTCGAACCAGTGCTCTTCCAGGTTCGCCCCTTCGCCGATGCGGTCGATCACGGCAAAAAGGCCGGGACTCGACAGCGGGGCGAGTACGCCGTGCCAGATGCCACGGTGATAGTTCACCCCCTGCCCCGGCTCGGTCCGGAAGGCGACGGGACGGCCCGGTTTCCCGGTCTCGTCGGGTGCGACCACGACCAGGAACGGCTCGAGGCTCATCGGCAGAAACGCCTGACTGCCGTCAGGGTGACGCTCGACCATGTCGAGCGCGAGCGGCAGATTGCGTGGTTCTGCACTGAACACGCTGATCCCCGCCCGCCCGTCGCCGAAGTCGAGCTTTGCGCGGTCATGGTAGCGGCCGCAGAGCCCGGCATTGATTATCCTGTCGGGATCGCCCGTGGCGTCGAGCACGTCTCCATAGGGGGCAAAGGCTTCGGCTGTCAGGGGCCGGATCGTGATGATCTCGCTCATTCTGCGAACTTCTCCTGCAGGCGCAGCTCGGCGATACGTTCGACCTGCCGGCAGGCTTCCGCGAACTCCGTCTCGCGGTCGTTCTCGATCCGCCGCTTGAACGCCGCCATGATCGAAGCTTTCGTATTGTCCCGCACCGCGATGATGAAGGGAAATCCGAACTTGCCGGTGTACGTCTCGTTCAGCTTTGTGAAGGTCGCGCGTTCCTCGTCAGTCAGCATGTCGAGCCCGGCGCCGGCCTGCTCGGCAGTGCTTTCGCGCGTCAATCGTCCGGCAGCAGCCAATTTGCCGGCGAGATCCGGATGCGCAGTCAGGACGCCCAGACGCTTGTCTTCGGGCGCCGACCGGAACATCCGCGCCAGAGCATTGTGAACGCCCGCAGCGGAGTCGTGGGTCGGCCCCAGGTCTAGGTCGAAGGCGGCTTCGGCAATCCAGGGGCTGTGTTCGAAGATGCCGCCGAACTCTGCAACGAAGGACTGCTTGTCCATGCTGGACGGGGTGAGGCCGCGTTTGGGGGGATGCGTCTTTGCCCAGTGATCGGCGATCTGTTCGCGCGTCGCGAACCACACCCCTTCGTGCTGCCGGAAATGATCCAGCGCGCGCTTGAGCGCCATGGCCCTGCCCGGGCGTCCGATCAGGCGGCAATGAAGCCCGATCGAAAGTACCTTTGGTGCGCCCGCTTGCCCTTCGTCGTAGAGCATGTCGAAGCTGTCCTTGAGATAGCTTTCAAACTGGTGGCCATTGGTATAGCCGGCCTGAATTGCGAAGCGCATGTCGTTGCAATCCATCGTATACGGCACGATCAGCTGGTCTTTGCCCCCCGCCTTGATCCAATAGGGCAGATCGTCGGCGTAGCTGTCGGCGATGTAGGCCAGATCACACTCTTCCGCAGCGAGCTCGATGGTGTTTATCGAACAGCGGCCGGTGTACCAGCCGCGCGGGGGCGCCCCGACCACTTCGGTGTGAAGGCGGATCGCCTCGCGGATCTGGGCGCGTTCCTCCTCGACACTCATGTCCTTGTGCTCGATCCATTTCAGGCCATGGCTGGCGATTTCCCAGCCGGCACGCTTCATGGCGGCAAGTTGCTGGGGGGCCCGTGCCAGCGCGGTCGCAACCCCGTAGACGGTGATCGGCAAGTCTTTCAGCAGGCGATGCACTCGCCAGAACCCGGCACGGCTGCCATACTCGTAGATCGATTCCATGTTCCAATGCCGCTGGCCCGGCCAGGGCGCGGCGCCGGTGATCTCGGAGAGGAAGGCCTCGGAGGCAGCATCCCCGTGCAGGATGTTGTTCTCGCCGCCCTCCTCGTAATTCAGAACGATCTGGACGGCGATCTTCGCTCCGTTCGGCCAGTTCGCCGCCGGCACATTTTCACCGTAGCCGGTCATGTCTCTCGGATAGCGCATTGCGTCATGGTCCTCCTGCTTCGGCCCTGCATAAACCATAAAATCACCTCTGGTTTTCAAAAAAACCGGAAAGCAGCTTCTGATAGAGCGGCTTTGTCTGCTGTGCTGCGTCGGCGTAAGAATGATCAATAACAGAGAAGGTTTGCAAAATGACTGGCTATCTTACGACACATGTTCTCGACACTGCACGCGGCTGCCCAGCCGAGGGCTTGAAGATCGAGCTGTTCCGGATCGACGGCAGCGATCGCACCCTGCTCAAGACGCTGGTCACGAATGATGACGGCCGCACCGACGAACAGATCCTTCCGGCCAAGGAATTCGCGATTGGAGACTACGAGCTGGTGTTTCACGCTGGCGCGTATCTCGATGCAAGCGGCACTCCGCCCGAAACGCCACGGTTCCTGAACGTGATTCCAATCCGTTTCGGCATGTCCGAGCAATCGCATTACCACGTGCCGCTGCTGCTCTCACCGTTCGGGTACTCGACCTATCGCGGCAGTTGAGCCGTTCGGCCCGCCTCGCCCGTAGTCCTTATGGTCGATGCAATGCGTTCAATCATGAATTCCATGAACAGGCGGGTTTTCGGGTCCTGCCTGCGGCGATGCGTGAACAGGCAGGCCATCTGGATCGGTTCGGGCGGCGTTTCTCGGGCCACCGGAACAAGTTCGCCGCGCGTCAACTGATCCGCGATTTCGAACACCGGCTTCATCGCGACGCCATGCCCAGCCAGCGCCCAATCCGTCAGGACATCGCCATCGTCGGACTCATACCGCCCGGAAACCCGGAAGCGTTTTGGCCCTTCGGCGGTGGTCAGCAGCCACTGAAACTCCGTCGCGCCCGGAAAGCGCAGGTTGAGACATTCATGCCCGTCCGCGACCAGCTCGATACCGCTCTTCGGCATCCCTCGCCGTTCGATATAGGCCGGTGAGGCGCAAAGAATTCGATCGACGTCTGCGATCTTGCGAATACGAAGGTTGCTGTCCTCCGGCTGGCCGAGGAAAAACGCGAGATCCAGACCCTCGGTAGTGAGATCAACCTTGCGGTCCGTAAGTCTGAGCCGGACGTTGACCTCCGGATAGTCCGCGAGGAAGTCCGGCACCTGCGGCGCGATCAGCCTCCGCCCCACCCCGAGCGGCGCCGCCACATAGAGCGATCCTCGGGGATTCTCGGTTATGTCGACGATCTGCGCCTCGGCGCTCTCCACCGCCTCGAGGATGTCATTGGCCCCGCGATAGAAGGACTTGCCCTGTTCGGTGGGCGTCAGGCTGCGCGTGGTACGCTGAAACAGGCGCACGCCCAGATGCTCCTCAAGTTGCGAGATTCGCGACGACGTGACCGCCGGCGAGATTCGCAGATCACGCCCCGCGGCGGACATGCTGCCCAACTCGTATACGCGAACGAAGGTGCGGATGTTGTCGAGATAGGACATTATTCCGAAATTTTTGATGCTGCTTGGCGTTTGCCAGCAATACCAGAATAAACCAGTCTCGCCTAGACTGGTCGAAACGTCGAATCTTTGGAGGGCAACCATGTATGATCTGGCAATTCTATGGGACTGGATCGCCTTTTCGGTGCGTTGGCTTCACGTGATCACCGCAATGGCCTGGATCGGAGCCTCGTTCTATTTCATCGCACTGGACCTGATGCTGAAACCCAACCCGGCCCTGCCCGAGGGTGCTTATGGCGAGGAATGGGAGGTCCATGGCGGCGGCTTTTATCACACGGTCAAGTATCTCGTCGCGCCCGCGCGGATGCCGGAACACCTGACGTGGCACAAATGGCAGAGCTATTCGACCTGGCTCTCTGGTGCGGCGCTATTGATGATCATCTATTGGGTGGGCGGCGAACTTTACCTGATCGACCCGACCAAGGCCGATCTGGCGTTGTGGCAGGGCATCCTGATTTCCGCTGGATCGCTGACAATCGGCTGGCTGGCCTATGATGCCATGTGCAAGTCGCGGCTGAGCGATCACCCGACCGCCCTGATGCTGCTGTTGTTCATCATCCTGGTGGTGATGTCCTGGGGCTACAACCAGATCTTCACCGGCCGGGCCGCGCTGCTGCATCTGGGTGCGTTCACCGCGACGATCATGACAGCGAACGTGTTCTTCCAGATCATGCCGAACCAGCGCATCGTGGTCGCGGACCTCAAGGCCGGACGGACGCCGGATGCGAAATACGGCAAGATCGCCAAGGTGCGTTCGACCCACAACAACTATCTGACCCTGCCGGTCGTCTTCCTGATGCTGTCCAACCATTACCCTTTGGCGTTCGCCACTGCATATTCCTGGATCATCGCCAGCCTGATCTTCCTGACCGGGGTCACGATCCGGCACTATTTCAACACCATGCACAAGACAGGAAAAGGGCCGCATTGGACCTGGGCCGTCACCGTGCTGCTGATGATCGTGATCGCCTGGCTGTCGACCGTTCCGGGGGGCGACAGCTACGAGGAAGCCGAGGCGCGTCCACTTACTTCCTATGAGGAAAGATATGCGTCCGCCGAAAGTTTCGAGGATGCCTATTACGCGGTGGTGGGGAATTGTTCGATGTGCCACGCGCGCGAACCTTCATGGGAGGGTTTGCACTGGGCGCCCAAGAACGTGGTGCTCGAGACGGAAAGCGATGTCGCGCGCCACGCCGACCAGATCTATCTGCAGGCCGGGCTGAGCCATGCGATGCCGCCCCCCAACGCAATCCAGATGGACCAGGAAGCCCGCGCGTCGATCGTTGCTTGGGTCCGCGAGGTTCGCGACTCCGATTGATCGGATCCGAACAGATGGACTGAGCCATCGAGAGGCTCCGCGCGGCCGAGAGATCGCCGCAACCGACCACCTAAAGACTATCCGCACCTCATTCCGGCTTACTCCGCATTTGTTGCGAGGTCATGGGCATCGTCGCCGGTTCGCGGAGCATCCCCTAGCCGCGCGGTTTGCCGCTGGAGGTCACGAAATCATAGGCGACCATCGCGATCGTCAAGGTCGCGACCACGATCAGATCCGGGCTTGGCACTTCGATGACCAGTACCAGCACAAAGGCAGCAAGCGCGAGAAAGGCGATCAGGGCGAGCAAGCGATTCATATCAGGTTCCCCGTTTCATGTCAGTCATCGGCCCAGTTATGGAGCCATTGCGCCGTGCGCAGCAATCGGGCGTCCTCACCGCGAGCGGCTACCAGTTGCACACCCATCGGCAGGCCATTTTGGGCAGCCAGTATCGGGACTGTGACCGCAGGCGTTCCGCAAAGAGTCCACAAGCCGTTGAAGATGGCGCTGCCGGTCGATCCGATCCCTTCGGGCGCGGGCCCCGGCGCAGCGGAGCAGAGGATCGCATCGCACCGCTCAAAGATCGCGTCGAGGCCGGCATTTAGAACCCTCGGCCAATCCAACGCTGCGAGATAGTCGCGGGCCAGAAGCGCGTTTCCACGTTCAAGCGCGTCGCGAGTCTCTTCACCCAATTGGTCTGCACCGTCGCGCGCATAGCGATAATAGCAACGCGACATCTCGGCGAAGTTGATGCATTCCCGCTGCGCGGCGGCTTCTCCGAAAACCTCCGGCAACTCCACCTCGAAGACTTGGTCTCCCAACGCGTCGGCGAGTTCCGCAAAGGCATCGCGGAGCTGCAAGTCAGCCGTATCCCAACCCGGTGGGCGCACGAGGGCGAAGACCGGTGCCAGCGGCGGCTTCGCACTCGCCGTTTCGAGCAGCCGCGGGAACGGGGCGAGGCGTGTGGCGCTGTCCGTTTCGTCGTGGCCGTACAGAACCTCGGCGAGCATCGCCGCCCCGCGCGGGTCGCTGGCGAAAACGCCGATCGTGTCCAGCGACGGCGACTGCATCAGGACGCCGCGGCGCGGGATCGCTCCGAAGCTGGGCTTGAAACCGGTCACACCACAAAAAGACGCCGGACGGATGACCGATCCGCCGGTCTGCGTGCCGATGGCGAGCGGCACCATGCCGTCCGCCACCGCCGCGGCCGAGCCCGAGGACGAACCGCCAGGCGTGTGATCGGGATCGTGCGGGTTCCGGGTCTTGCCCGGGTGCATGAAGGCCAGTTCGGTGGTGACGGTCTTGCCCATGATCACCGCACCGGCCTGGCGCAGGCGTTCGATCACGAAGGCATCTCGCGGCGGAACCCGTCCAGCGTCCAGCGCACAGCCGTTCTCAGTTGGGATCTTCGCCGTGTCGATGATGTCCTTCACCCCCACTGGCAAGCCGTGCAGCGGACCGATGGCGCGCCCCGACGCCCGGTGCGCATCCAGTTGCCGCGCCTGAGCGCGCGCGAAATCGAAATCGATCCAGGCCCAAGCGCCCACGGTCTCCTCGCGCGCTTCGATCCGGGCGATGCAGATTTCGACCAGTTCTACCGCGCTGAGCGCACCGGACGCGATGCGATCCCGCAGATCGACCGCGCCGATGCCCGCCACGCCGGCATGCGGCTGCGGTCGTTTGCGTGCGGACAGGTCACTTACCATAGAACAGCTCTGGCAGATAGAACACGATCTGCGGGAAGACGTACATCAACACCATAGACAGGATCACGCAGAACAGGAACGGCATCACCCCCGCGAAGATCTGCGTCAGCCGCACTTCCGGTGGCGCGATCCCCTTCAGGTAGTAGGCCGACATTGCCATCGGTGGAGTCAGGAAGCTGGTCTGCAGGTTCAAGGCCACGAGGATGCCGAAGAACAGCGGGTCGATTTCAAAGAACTTCAGCAACGGCAAAAAGATCGGCACGAAGATGATGATGATCTCGGACCATTCCAGCGGCCAGCCGAGCAGGAAGATGATGATCTGCGCCATGATCAGGAACTGGATCGGGGTCAGGTTCAGACCTTGCACGAATTCCGAGATGACGTGCTCGCCCCCGAGATAGGAGAAGACCGCCGAGAACGTGTAAGATCCGACGAAAAGCCAACAGACCATCGCAGTCGTGCGCACCGTCAGATAGACGCTTTCCCGCAGCCTCTGCCATGTCATCGCACGATAGACCACGGCCAGCAGCATACCACCCAAAGCACCGATCGACGCGGCCTCGGTCGGGGTCGCGAGACCGAACAGGATCGAGCCAAGCACGGCGAGGATCAGGAAGGCGAGTGGCAGGAATGAGGTCACCACCATAAGGAACAGCTTGCCCTTCGGGATGTCGGGCACTTCCTCGTCCGTGGGGCGCGGTGCCGAGGAGGGCTGCAGGATCGACCGCCCGATCACATAGATCAGGTACAGCCCGACGAGAGTCAGCCCCGGAAGCAACGCGCCGGCATACAGACGCACGATCGACACGTTGGACGCAGCCGCGTAGACGATCAGCATGATCGAGGGCGGGATCAGGATCCCGAGCGTGCCCCCGGCGCAAATGATGCCGCTGGCGAAGGAGGGATCATATCGCGCCTTCAGCATCGCCGGCAGGGCCAACAGCCCCATCAAGGTCACGACCGCACCGACGATGCCGGTGGCGGTGGCGAAGAGCGCGCAGGTGATCAGGGCCGCGACCCCCATTGACCCGGGGATGTTCTTTGACGCGATATTCAGCGTCGTGAACAGGCGATCGACGATATTGGCGCGCTCGACGATATAGCCCATGAACAGGAACAGCGGCACGGCCGTCAGAACCTCGTTCGACATCACCGTGAAGGTCTGGTTCACGAACAGGTCGAATATTCGGTTGTTGAAGAACCCCTCTATCCAGGTGGTCCATTGCTCCCATGTGCCGGCCGTCTCCTCGAGCCGGTCAAACGACCGCCACATGCGGCGCGCGTCGAAATAGGCGTAGTAGCCAAAGCCGATGCCCATGGCCATCAGCGTGAAAGCGATCGGGAAGCCGAGAAACACGAAGACGATGAACAGCCCCAGCATCATCAGGGCAATCTGTGGATCCGTCATGACCGATCACCCTTGCTGGCCTGCTCCATCAGCAGGTGCTCTGTTTCGAGCACGTCCTCTTCGGCGACAAGCCAGTGGTTCGTTTGGATCGCGATGATGCAGCGCATGACCTGTGCGATCCCCTGAATGAACAGCAGGATGCCGGCCGCAACGATCACCGCCTTGAACTGGTAGATCGGCACACCGGCGGGGCTGTTGACCGACACCTCACCGTATTGCCAGGAACGGGCAGCGTATTTCCAGCCTGCGAAAATTAGAGCCGTGACGCCCGGAAAGAAGAAGAGAATGTAAAGCACCAGGTCGACAGCGCCCTGGGTGCGCGGTTTCCACAGGCGGTAGATGAAATCACCGCGCACATGCCCGCCGCGCGACAGCGTGTAGGCGCCACCCATCATGAAGAGCGTCCCGTACATGATAAAGGAAACGTCCAGCGCCCAGGCTGTCGGGCTGTTCAACACGTAGCGCACGAACACCTCGTAGCCGGTTCCAACGGACATGAGGATGATGAGCCAGGCGAACGCCTTGCCGAACCACGCGGACAGATTGTCCGCGAAGCGGATGAAACCGACCATGGTCTTCCCTTCGGTTGTCAATGAAACCCCGGCGCCAAGGCGCCGGGGTGCGATTCAGATTGCGGCGGATCAGAGCTTCAGCTTGCCGGGGAAGTAGTGCTCGTAGGCAAGCGTGTAGTCCGGTGCGTTCATGATCTCGTAGAAGGTCACCTGTTCCACCCAGGCGCGCTGGCTATCCAACGTCTTCTTCATGAACGGGTCCTGTTCCAGTTCTGGGATCAGTTGGTCCCAGGCTTTGACCTGCGCGTCGAGTATGTCCTTGGACGTACGGTGCACGGTCACACCGGCCTCGTCCTGAAGCCATTGCAGGTCTGCCGAATAGCGCCGCATCGCCTTGGCCGTGTTTGCCGTCGATGCCGCTTCGACACCGTGCACGAGGATCGCGCGCAGATCGGGGTCTAGATCCTCCATGGTCAGCTTGTTGAACAGGAATTCGAAGCTCTCGGAGGCCTGGTGGTAAGAGGACAGGTAATAGTTCTTGGCGACGTCATGCGCGCCGAAGTCCTTGTCCGACGACGGGTTGTTGAATTCGAACGCGTCGATCACACCACGCTCCATCGCCGGGACGATCTCGCCGCCGGGCAATTGTGCCACCGACATGCCCATCAGCTGCAGAAGGTCCGCCGCGAGGCCGACCGTGCGGTACTTGAAGCCATTAAGGTCGGCGGCGGTGTTGACCTCCCCCTTGAACCAGCCGAACGGCTGCGCGAACATCGGGAAGCCCATGTAGCCTTCGACGTCCAGCCCCATGATGTCCTGGGTCAGTTCGCGATAGAGCTCGGCGCCACCGCCCTCGTAGAACCAGCTCAGCATCGTCGTGGCCGAACCGCCGAAAACCGGCCCGGTGCCGAAAAGCGACGCCGCCTTGTTCTTGCCGTACCAATAGACCGGAACCGAATGGGCCGCGTCGAGCAGGCCGTCATTGACCGCGTCCAGCACCTGGAAGGCCGCAACGACGGCGCCTGCGGGCAACAGGTCGATCTTCAACCGCCCCCCGGACATCGCTTCGACCCGGTTCACGTAGTCCTGCGCGAACTCCTGCCAGATGTTGGAAGCGGACCACGAGGTCTGCATTTTCAGAACGATCGGGGATTGCGCCAGAACGGCCGGGGCTGCAAGCGAACTGCCAGCAACGGCTCCGCCCGCCAGAACCGACTTCTTCAGAAACGATCGGCGGCCTATTGCCTTGTCTTTGGTCATCATTATTCCTCCCTAGATGACAATTCCTGTAGTGCTCCCCACGGGCCCGATGCCTTTCGGGTGCGTCACACCGTCGAAATGGTGCGTTCGTGCCCGGCGCTTTAATCGCGCCGATCTCTGCGAGATAACGCAAGTTGACTCACCGTTGCGGTGTGCCAGCACGCGCGTCGCCCTTTCCCCTGATAGTCGCAAGGATTTCGTGACTTTCCGATCTCAAGGCTGGACTGCCCCGGGCATTGTCCAACAGAGCCATCTTTGCACAGCATCTGCTGAAATGCTGGTGTCACTCGATTTCAGCTTCTGGAAATCCCCCCGGCTTTCGCTCCTTGAACTCAAAATGTCCGAACTCCTGTCCTTTGGTCAAGCCCCCGTCTGCCAAACAGGAATGTAAACATGTTCCGGACCTCGCTCGCGAACTGCGGCAGCGAATCAACGTGCTCGAACCAAGGTTCAAATTCTTCTCGCATTGAGTTGCGGCGTTAGGCTCTACGCAAACGAAGCTCACAGAACGGCCTTTTCGGCCTGCTCGATTGGCCATCTGCCTTCGTCAACTCGGGTCTCTTCCCAACCAAGCCAGCCTTCGCATCGACGAAATCAGTGTTTTCTCGTGGCACACAAGACGAATTGATCGGCACAGACCTGCCTGACACTCAACTCAGGAAATCCGCTTCTTCGGAGCTGTTAGGCTGCGGCCACCCAAGAATTCCGGTGCCGTTGGTGGGATTTTTCACAAAGCCTCACTGTTCGGCGCACAGCCTCGTTTCCAATAGTTCCCTAGTATCGCGAGCCATCGGTTCAGGTATCGACGCAATCCGATCGAAGCCTGTTTGTCGCTTCCCGAGTTTACCCAATGCCACGGCAAGAAAGGCGGATCGCCTGCGTCCCGGTTCGATCCTCAGGGATTCCGGAGCGCAGACACGGCATTGGCCGGGACCGTCACGCCACCCTGCATGACGAGAACGACGGAGTTACCTTGCGTCTGGGCTTCGGTGATGCGCCCGTAGACCTCGGTCGCTCCGGATGGAACCGGCTGTCCATCGCTCAGGCTTTCCACTTCGAAGCTGTAGATGCCGTTTGCGAACGGCGCGCCACCGTCGTCGACGCCGGCCCATTGAACCGAATCGTTGGCAATCGAAATCGCTTGCCGCTGGACTTCCTGTCCGTCCGAATTCTTGACCACGAGGAAGGCCTGGTCCGCGGTCTTGGCCGGGTTGGGAGATATCGTGATCGGCGTTCCATCGAAGTACATTGGAGACTCGGCACGCGCCTCCATGCCGACCCAACCGGCCAAGGATGCCATGTTCGATGTCGCCATTTGATCGAGTAGCGCCGTCAAGGTGTCGTTGCTCTGGACTTGTTGTTCGACCATAGAGAACTGCGCGAGCTGCGCGGCGTATTCCGTTGAATCAATGGGTTCCAGCGGATCTTGATGTCTTGCTTGGGCCGTCAGCATTTTCAGGAAGGTCTCGAAGTCCGATGCGAGCCCCTTGGTGTTTTGTTGGGTGGACGTCGCAGTCGCATTGGATTGGCCAGGCGATGAAGCGCTTGCGGCCACGGGATTGATCGTGTTCATTGATTACAACCTCAGATCGAGCCCGGTCGAGGCCAGGCGATAAGCTTTCGGCGTGCGTGCCGATTCTACAGCGTCGTGATCGGGACGAGTGTCCGAAGGGGACGAGTCGGACGCGCCGTCCCGACCAGCGGACTCACCCTGGAATTCGAACGACATGTTTTCGTACCCGAGGCTTTGGAATTCCTGTGCGAGCTGATCGATATTGCGTCGCATCAATTCCTGTGTTTCGGGTCGCTCCGCCGTGATGACGACTGTCATGCCGGTTTCCGAAGTCGAGAGCGCCATTCGGACACGTCCCAGTTCCTTCGGATCGAGCGAGATATCGACGGATTGACCTGGCTGCCGGACCAGAACCTCGACTGCGTTCGCCGCGGCATTTCGCACAACCTCCGGCCGAATCGCAGAAAAATCGATTTGCGGCGCAGCCGGCTGCATCATCGTCATATCCGAACGCGGCAGGACGTGCAGGATGGACTCCCCATCCAGCGTTTGGACCTGCAGTCCGAGCCCGCCCGCTTCCCCTGTCGCCAGCGCTTGCCGAGCGGTCATGTCCGCGAGTGACGATATTCGGTCCCGTTCGATCGTTACCGGCTGGATCGAAGTGAGAGCGCTCGAATTCGAGACAGCCGTCAGATTGACAGGGCTCGCCAAGTCCAATGAGGGAATTTCTTTCCGTGCATGGCCCTTGGGATTCTCCCTGTCGACACCCGGCACCAAGAGCATCGGCTCGGTCACACCGGCTGAGGCGACGCGTGGCGAATTCGCAGAAGACGTCTTTATTCCGATATCCGCTTCGAAAACCGATTTCGACGGACGAAACTCACTGTGGGTTTTATCATTTTCGGGCGCCTCCAACGGACTGCTTGCAACCGCGACGACGGGCGTCTGGAGACCATTGTGATTTCTCATTTCACTGGCCGAACGAGCTGCATTTTCCTTACTCTCAGTCGGCGACACAAAGTGACCCTCTGTTTCCCGTTGCGGTTCGGGCAACGAAACATTCGCACTGACAATTTCGACGCTCGGTTCGAACCCGGGCTGGAGAGAAACGTCCGTCATGGCGACGGTTTGATGCTGCGATATTGCGCCGCTCTTTTCAGTGCGCGCGACGTCCGGGCTTCGTGTGGACTCTACTTTGTCGGTTCGAACCTGTGACGCAACGCGTTCTATAGCTTGTTGCGGCCCCTTTTCCGGCTGACGCGTGGCGGAAGAGTTTACATCTGTTCTTCCCTCTTGCGGCACCCCAGTGTCCGGAAGGGGCCATTCGATCAGATCGTCTGTTTCCTCCGGGTCGGTCTTTCTCTCCAACCGCAGCGAATCATCGCTTTCCTCTTCGGCATCTTCGGAGACATCCGGCTCGGCTTCCGCAACTTGAGGGTCACCGATCGTAGTCGGCATCTCCACCGCTTCGCCCGACGTTGAAACTTGTGCAAACACGCTGCCGAAGGTCGCCGCCGCTTTGGGCGCCGACTTGTCCGAACCGCTTACCCAGCCATGACCCGTCTTAAGACTACCTGTTGAGGCAGCAGGCTGGCCCTTGACCGACATGAGCGGATGTATCGATTCTGTCTGCATGATGCCCCGGATGTTCTATCTCGATAGGCCAACCCTCGGTCACAGCGGTTACGTTTATTTTAACCGGATTGCCTTCAGGATCAGAAAATTGACGCAATTTGAGGCAAGTGATGACGAGTTCGATTTCCACGATTTCGCAGAGCAAGGTTCCAGCGACGCAAGCTCTGGACGCTCCTCTGCGCAAGGCCGCGATGGATCTTGAAGCCGCGTTTCTCGCGGAAATGCTCAAATCCGCCGGACTTGGAAAAAGCCGTGACTCGATGGGTGGAGGTGTCGGTGAGGACCAGTTCTCTTCACTGCTCATACGTGCCCAAGCAGATCAAATGGCGCAGTCCGGAGGTATCGGACTTGCGGAATCCCTATTCGAAGCCCTGAAGGAGGCAAACCATGAAAGATGAAACGTCGCACGGCCTGATCGAAGCACTCGACCAACTTCTCGATCGGGAAAGAAAGGCCCTGCTCTCAGGTGATCTGGAAGAGATCGGTCACCTGATGCCCGCCAAGGAGGACCTGGTGCATCGATTGAACGATCTGAACACGCATCAGGGCGAACACCTCGCTCTGGTGCATGAGAAAGTGACACGGAATCAGGCGTTGCTTGGCAGCGCGCTGGACGGAATTCGGGCAGTTGCGAACCGCATGGCCGACTTACGGAAGGTTCGTGCGGGTCTCGAAGTGTACGATCGGACCGGTCACAAGACAAACTTCTCCACTTCGACGCTTCCCAGTGTCGAGAAGCGCGCTTGAAGCAGGTTTTGAGTCAAATCGGAACTAAGCCACTTGGCAGGTTTAGGACTCCATTAGCAACTCTGCATGCATCGTGATCAGGCACTTCAATGATGAGGTGGCGCGTTGCCGATCAGGTCGGTGATCGCACAGGTCAGAAAGACGTTTGGTCCGCCTTTAAAGGCGGAATGTACTGGGGTGAAACAGCCCCGAGGCTAAAGGAAAAGTGCTATGTCCAGCATTCTGACAAACAACAGCGCAATGGTCGCATTGCAAACCCTCAAGGGGATCAACTCCAACCTGGCAAAGACGCAGGACCAGATCGCGACCGGCAAGGACGTATCCAGCGCCAAGGACGGATCTGCCATCTGGGCAATCTCGAAAGTGATGGAATCCGACGTCGCCGGCTTCAACGCGGTTTCGGACAGCCTGTCCATCGGCGAGTCGACCGTCGCGGTGGCTTCGGCCGGTGCCGAACAGATCGTCAAGGTTTTGGAAGACATGAAAGAACTGGCGATTTCCGGTAACACGGAAACCGCGGATTTCGCCAAGATCGAAGCCGAAATGGCCGAGAAGGAGGCTCAGATCCTCTCGATCATCGAGGCGTCGCAGTTCAACGGTGTCAATCTTCTGAAAACCGACGTTGACGGCAACGGTGGCACACAGCTTACCGTCGTTTCGTCTCTCGATCGGGCCCCCGGCAGTACCGCTGCTGCACCGACGGCCCCGACCGTTGCGACGATCGATGTGGCGACGGCGGACTTCGAGGCTGATCTGGATGTCGCGGGTCGGACCGGAATTACCGACGCGGCCACTGCAGCAACGGCCCTGGGTGAACTGGAAGGGTTTCTTCAGACCGCAATCGAAGGAGCTGCAAGCCTTGGTGCATCCAGCAAGCGGATTTCGGATCAGAACGAGTTCGTCGGCAAACTGACGGACGCCATGAAATCCGGTATCGGCACACTGGTCGATGCCGACATGGAAGAGGCGTCCGCGCGGCTTCAAGCGCTGCAGACACAGCAGCAGCTCGGTGTGCAAGCGCTTTCGATTGCGAACCAGGCACCACAGACCATCTTGTCGCTGTTCCGCTAATGCAAATGGCCGGGGCGACATTCGCCCCGGCCACACGTTGTTCCCTTTCAGAATGTGAGGACATGACTTGAACGCTCTTTCCCAAGCAAGGCGAGCTTACTCGGCGGCATCCGCGCCCACCAGAACCAGCCGCGGAACGGAATACGAAGCCGTGGCGCGAATTACCGCGCGGATGCGGACAGCCCACTCTCAAGGCGCGTCAGGTTTTGCGGCCCTTGCCGAAGCGCTTCACGAGAACCGGAAGCTCTGGAAGATTTTCGCGACCGACGTCGCAGATCCCGGCAACAGATTGCCGCAGGACTTGCGCGCAAGGCTTTTCTACCTCGCAGAATTCACGACACATCATACCAGCAAGGTGCTTGCCCGCCGAGCGACCGTCGAACCACTACTGGAAATCAATACCGCCATCTTGCGCGGTCTGCGCAGCGGGGCGAAGTGACATGGGCGGTCTTGTTCTCAAGCTATCTCCAAAGGAACGGGTCCTGATCAATGGGGCAGTGATCGAAAATGGCGACCGCAGGAGTCGGCTGTCGATCGTTTCCCCCGACGCGAACATCTTGCGCTTGAGGGACGCCATCCATCCGAATGAGGCAAACACGCCCGTTCGACGCGTCTGCTATGCCGCGCAACTGATCCTGACCGGCGATGCCGATCCTGACGCCGCGCGGTTCTCCTTGCTGCGAAGCATCGAGGAACTCAGCCAGGTGTTCAGAGATTCTGACAGTCGAAGGTGCCTCGCGGAAGCGACCTCGTCACTGATCAACGATGAGCACTACAAGTGCCTCAAATCACTGCGCAGCCTTCTTCCAAGAGAAGAAAGACTGCTTGCGGCGAGACCGTCATGACCTTCCAACCTGTCATACCTGCAGTCGGTTTGTCAGGTTGGCGCTTCCTCCAACGCACCTATGACGACCAGCTATCGGCCTTTTCCAAGTCTCCTAAACTCGAACGCGATTCCGACTACTTCAAGGAAAAGATCGCAACGATTCAATCCGCCGAGGATCTCGTTCGCGACCGAAGACTGTTGGGAGTTGCGTTGGGTGCTTTTGGGCTGCAGGCGGATATCGACAATCGCTACTTCATCCAGAAAATTCTCCAGGATGGCACCGAGAGCGACGATGCGTTGGCCAACCGCTTGACTGACAAGAGGTACAAGGAAATGAGTGAAGCATTCGGGTTTGGCCCGGGCGCAACTTCCAAGACGACGAACGCCCTTGCAATGGCCGAGATCGCGGCGCGCAACAAAGTGCAAGAATTCGAGATTTCCGTTGGCAATCAGGACGACTCGATGCGTATTGCGCTCTATGCGCAACGAGAACTGGCGGAATTGGCAGGATCAGACAAAAGCGAAGATGCCAAGTGGTTTACTCTGATGGGTCTCCCCCCCTTGAGAACCATGTTCGAAACAGCGCTGGGACTTCCCAAGTCGTTCGGACAGATAGACATCGACCAACAACTAGACGTGTTTCGTGACAAGATACGCGGTGTCATCGGCGAGGACACCGTCACTCAATTCAACGACGCGGAAGCCTTGGAACGCATAACGACACTGTATCTTGCAAGATCCCAGATCGAGAATCTGAACGCATCGACTTCCGCGGGGGCGAATGCGTTGACGTTATTGCGGGCGGCTGGCAAGTAGGAGATCGAAATTCCGGTCGGGAACCCGCGCCTCATCGTGCTGAACTTGTACCGTTTTTTTTACTAGGTAATTTGGTAGCGGAGGAGGGACTTGAACCCCCGACACGCGGATTATGATTCCGCTGCTCTAACCAGCTGAGCTACTCCGCCACAAGCGCCTCGGCAATTAGGCCAGCCATTCACGGGCGTCAAGAGGCCAATTTCAGATTTCTTGAGGACGCGTCATCGGCTCTCGCGCACGGTGTCGATCATGAGTTGCACGTTGTCCGGATCGGCGTCCGGGGTGATCCCGTGTCCAAGATTGAACACATGCGGCCCGCCAGAGAACGCGCGCACGATCGCTCGGGTTTCATCGATCAGCGCCTGGCCGCCGGTCACCATATGCGCGGACGCGAGGTTTCCCTGCACACAGCCGTCGATCTGAACATTGGCCGCTGCCCAATCCGGGTCGACCGAGTTGTCGAGTGCCACGCAATCGACTCCGGTCGCCTTTGCGAATCCGACATACTTCTCACCCGCCTCGCGCGGGAACCCGATCACCGGCACATCCGGGTGCCGCGTCTTCAGCGCCGCGGTGATTTCCCGGCATGGTGCCAGAGCGTATCTGTCGAACGCCTCTCCCTTGAGCGAGCCCGCCCAACTGTCGAAAATCTTTACGGTCTCAGCCCCGGCTTCGATCTGCATCGAAAGGTAATCAATCGTCGCTTCGGTGATGCGTGAAAGAAGCGCCTCGAACAGCGCCGTGTTCTCGTCACGCAAGGCATGCGCCGGCGCCTGATCCGGTGTTCCGCGCCCGGCGATCATGTAGGTCGCGACGGTCCACGGCGCGCCAGCGAAGCCGATGAGCGCGGTTTCGGACGGGAGGGCCTCCGACAGGTTCCGCACGGTTTGATAGATCGGGGCCAGCGTGTCATGGATGGCATCCGCCGGTTTCAACGCATCGAAATCAGCCTGTGTCGTCACGGTCGACAGGCGCGGCCCCTCGCCTGTGACGAACCAGAGATCGGCGCCAAGCGCCTGCGGTACCAGAAGGATGTCCGCAAACAGAATCGCCGCGTCGAACCCGTAGCGGCGGATCGGCTGCAGCGTGACCTCTGTCGCGAGATCGCTGTTGTAGCAAAGCGACAGGAAATCCCCGGCCTGTTCGCGGGTCGCGCGGTACTCGGGCAGATAGCGGCCAGCCTGGCGCATCATCCAGATCGGCGGCACCACCTGGGTTTCCCCGGCCAGCGCCCGCATCAGTTTCTTGGTTCCGGACATCTTCGCCCCCCGCATGCCGTGTGCGACATGGGTCCGGGTTGGACCGGAAATTGTCAACCCCGAGTGGTTGTAAGGGCAATATGACGCGACTAAAGAGATGACATGAGTATCGCCCTCCCCTCCCCCGCCTCGCCGCTGAAGATCGGCACCCGTGGTTCGCCGCTCGCGCTGGCGCAGGCGCATGAAACCCGCGACCGGCTGGCGCGGGCCTTCGATCTGCCGCCCGAAGCGTTCGAGATCGTGGTCATCAAGACCACGGGCGACAACCGGGCAATGATCGATGCTGACCGCCCGCTGAAAGAGATCGGCAACAAGGGCCTGTTCACAAAGGAGATCGAGGAGGCACTGCTCTCGGGCGGAATCGACATCGCCGTGCATTCGATGAAGGATATGCCCGTGGCGCAGCCCGCGGGCTTGTTGCTGGATACCTACCTGCCCCGCGAGGACACACGGGACGCTTTTGTCTCGCCGCGTGCGACCGCGCTGACGGACTTGGCAGAAGGCGCGGTGGTCGGCACGTCCAGCCTGCGGCGCAAGGCCCAGCTTTTGAACCGGCGGCCCGACCTGCGGGTGGTGGAATTCCGCGGCAACGTGCAGACTCGGCTCAAGAAGCTGGCGGATGGCGTCGCCGAATGCACCTTCCTGGCGATGGCGGGGCTGAACCGACTGGGGCGCGACGATGTCCCCGCCACCCCGATCGCCGATACCGACATGCTGCCGGCGGTCGCGCAGGGCGCGATCGGCATCGAACGGCGCGGCGACGACAGCCGCGCGGCAGACATGCTGGCGGCCATCCACGACCGGCAGACCGGAGAGCGGCTGGCCGCCGAGCGTGCTTTCCTGGCCGCACTCGACGGATCCTGCGAGACCCCGATCGCCGGATTGGCGACTCTGGATGAAGGCCGCCTGTATCTGCGCGGCGAAGTCCTGCGGCCTGACGGATCGGAATCGATCACGGACAGTGGCGAGTGCGCGATCGAGGATGGCGCGGCCTTGGGCGCGGAGATGGCCAGACGCCTGCTGGCGCAGGCAGGGCCCGGGTTCTTCGACTGGCACGGCTCCAAGTGACGCTGCGCTTCGGTTGACACCGTGTGGAGCGTTTTGCCACCTTCGTGACGCATGAGGGAGTAGGGCATGACACCGGGGAAGGAATACCTGAGTTCGGACGAAATCCGTCCTTTGGCCGAACGGTCCGACCTGATGGGTGCATGGCTGGTCCTGCATTGCTGGGGCACGATCGCAGCCGCCGTGGCGCTCTTTGGCTTCTGGCCCAACCTGCTGACCTTTGCGCTGGCGGTCATGGTGATCGGGTCGCGCCAGCTGGGGCTCGCCATCCTCATGCACGAGGCCGCACACAACGCATTGTTCCGCAACCGCAAGGCCAATGACATCGTCGGAGAATGGCTGTGCGGACGCCCGATCCTCGCCGAGCTGTCCGCCTATCGCCACTATCACCTGACGCACCACCGGTTCACCCAGACCGAGAAAGACCCCGACCTTGTCCTGTCGTCGAAATTCCCGACATCGCGCGCCTCGCTGAAGCGCAAGTTTACCCGTGACCTGACCGGCCAGACCGGGGTCAGGCAATTGGCAGCGCAGATCATGATGTCGGTGCGCCTTGCCGGGGATCATGATGCGGTCGACGCAGCGGCCAGTGACTTCGCACAGGCCTTCAAGGCGCGCGACCTGTTCAAATCGCTCCCTGTCTTCCTCGGGATAATCGCGCTCATGGGGCTGATCGGAGATTGGTGGTGGGGGCTCGCATTCTGGTTGCTGCCTTACCTGACGTGGTTCCAGTTCGTCCTGCGGGTGCGCAACATCGCCGAGCACGGCGCGACGGAACAGTCCGAAGACCCGCTCAGAAACGTACGCACCACCCTCGCCGGTCCTGTGGCGCGGCTTCTGGTGGCGCCCTATTGGGTGAATTATCACCTCGAACATCACATGGTGATGCACGTGCCCTGCTGGCGTCTCAAGGAAATGCACAGGCGCCTGCTGGACAAGGGGCTCGCGAACAGGATGCGGATCGCCCCATCCTACTGGCATGCCTTGGGCGAAGCGGGTTGGCGAAAGGCCTGATCCACGCGGAATCGGCGGATATCCGCCTATTGCCACTTTCGGATTATTTTCCAACGCGAGCTTCCCGCTGAACGTGTGAGCGACGTAGCGGAGTCGTTTCCGATGTGATTAGCTGCGTTGGCCGGCCTCGTCGGAATTCCCGAAGACAGGGATACGCCGAGCACGGGCCTGCACATCGATTGGGAGGATACCATGAAAGCATTTACGACGGCGGCGGCCTTCTGCGCGCTGCTCACCGCGCCCGCCTTGGCGCAGAGCAACCTCGAGAAACTCGGAGCGTTCAAGGTCACCGGGACCAAGGAACACACGATCATCGACCAGAACAGCAGCGCTGCCGAGTCGATCCGCGAGGTTCTGCAGGGAATCACGCTACCGGAAGGGTTCAAGATCGAACTCTACGCTCTTGTGCCTGACGCACGGCACATGGCAATGGCGCCGCAGGGCACCGTTCTATTCGTCGGAACCAAGAAATCCAAGGTATGGGCGGTGCTAGACCGCGACCGCGACCGGGTGGCCGACGAAGTAAAGGACTTCGCCCCGTCGCTTGAAATGGACGTGCCCAACGGCGTCGCGTTCTCCAAGGACGGTTTCCTGTTCATCGCCGAACGCAACCGCGTGATGATGTATCCGGCGGCGGAGTTCTTCCATGAAAGCCCCGACGTGGTGGCGGTTCCGATCGTGCCTCAGGGCGAACTGATCCCACCGGAAGAGGAAAGCTACAACCACACCGCACGAGTCATAAAGATCGGGCCGGACGACAAGCTCTACATCTCTCTGGGGCAGCCGTTCAACGTGGCCCCACCCGAAAAGCTGGATCTCTACAACGAGGTGGGCATCGGTGGAATCATCCGCATGAACCGCGATGGGACGGGGCGCGAGGTCTATACCTACGGCGTGCGCAATTCGGTCGGTCATGATTTCCACCCCGTGACGGGCGAGCTGTGGTGGACCGACAACCAGGTCGACGGCATGGGCGACGACATCCCGCCGGGCGAGATCAACCGCCAGACCGCGCAAGGACAGCATTTCGGCCATCCCTGGTATGGGGGCGGATCGGTTCGCACCACCGAGTACGCCGGCGAGGAAGTCCCGGTCGAGGTGGTCATGCCTGCCGTCGAAACAGTGGCGCATGCCGCAGACCTGGGCATGTCGTTCTACACCGGAAACATGTTCCCGGAGAAATACAAGAACGCGATCTTCTCCGCCCAACATGGCTCGTGGAACCGGACCGAACCTGTCGGCGCGCGTGTGATGGTGACCTTCATCGATGACGAGGGCAACGCCACGACAGAACCCTTTGCCGAGGGCTGGCTGGACGAGAACGGTGAATATGACGGCCGCCCCGTCGACGTGATCCAGATGAAAGACGGCTCGCTGCTGGTGTCTGACGACTTCGCCAACGCGATCTATCGGATCAGCTATTCTGAATGACCCATGTCCGGCGGGTCGTCCGAGGCCCGCCGTTCAACACAGGAGCGGGTATGAAGAACCCTCTTTTCCTCGCGCTCTCGCTGTGCCTTGCGGCAGGCGGTGCTGCACAGGCCGCCGATGCCGAGAATGGACGCAAGCTCGCGCGCCAGTGCTCCGTTTGCCACGGCAAGCTCGGCCTCGCGACCGATCCGGAAGTTCCGAACCTCGCGGGGCAATCCGCCTATTACCTCGAAAAGAGCCTTGTCGCGTTTCAGAAAGGGTTGCGCGAGGACCGGCGCATGACCCTGATCGCGGAACCTCTCACTCTGTCGGAAATCCGCGATCTGTCAGCTTGGTATGCCTCACTCAAGGTGACGGTCGCGGAACCGGAATGACCTTGCATGCCGCTGCGGCACTTGTCACACAGACTTTTGTGACCACCGGGGAGGCATCATGCACAGGGTCTTGACGGAATTCGGTATGGGCACCTCGCTGAGGCGGGGCGACTACACACAGGCCGCGCGCCGCGCGCTCGAAGATGCGCTCTGGCACAATTCGATCAACATGGCCGAACTGTTCGGCTTCCCGAAAGAAGCGATGCACATTACCGTCGAGATCGGCGTTCAGCGCCCGGACGCAGTGAAGACCGACGAATTGCTGTCCGTCTTCCCCTATGGGCAGCCGAAGATCGTGATCCGCGAAGGCGGGCTCGACATCCCGCGCCCGGATGGCGACGGACAGCCCACCATCATCGCGAACGCCGCGATCTCGGTCGCCTTCGACATGGAGCGCGCCGATGGCTGAGCAACGGATGATCATCGAAATGGGCATGGGCAACGACCAGTACGGCATGGATTACACCAAGGCTGCCGCGCGGGCGATCGAAGACGCGATCCGCCATTCCGCACTGCCGATCTTCGCCAGTCTTGACCTGGACACCGATGCAATGCGGGTGCAGGTGACGGTCGGCGTGCAGCAGCCCGACAAGGTCGATGTCGACAAGCTTGCCGAAGCCCTGCCGCGCGGTCGTGCCACGGTCAAGGCCGTCAAGGGCGGTTTGAACGTCGAGAACCCGGCGGGAAACACGGTGGTCGTAGCCAGCGCCGCAGTCGAGGCGTTCCTTCCCAGACAGGCCGGCTGGAAGCTGCGGGATCGCAGCTAGACGCCGGCCAGCGCCTTCGCGATCCGCTCGCGCACTTCCGTCGGTTCCTGCTGTACGGCGCTCAGGACGCGGCGCAGGTCGCTGCGCACGCTATGCAACTGGTCGATTAACGAGATGATGACGCCCAGCGCGTCCTCGTCGAGGTCGAAATCGTCGGACAGCTCGCACAACAATTCCAGCCGCACCCGGTCAATATCGCGGAACTTCGGCCCGGTGTCGCTCAGGACCGGAGTCACGAACTCGGCCTGTACGAACCGGCTCAGCCGCTTGGGCGTCAGGCGGGTGACGGCGGCGATCACCTGGGTTTCGGTATAGTGGACGGTCATGCTGTCATCCCCCTGCGCGGATCATAGCCGTGGGTCTTGCGCCAGTCTTCCATGAAACCGGCCAGCGAGTCATCGATCCTGGGGGGCGCGACGATGGACAACTCGACGCGCTGATCCCCCCGCGCCCCCTTGCCCGTGGGCTGGACGCCGCGGCCACGCAGGCGCAGAACCTGACCGCTGCTGGCGCCCTTCGGGATCGTCAGGTTCACGGATCCGTCGATGGTTGGCGTCGCGACCTTGCCGCCCAGCACCGCTTCGTCCAGTGTGATCGGAAGAGTGATGATGATGTCGTTGCCTTCGCGACGGAACAGCTTGTGCGGGCGCACGCTCAGCGTGACCAGCGCATCCCCGTCCGGGCCGCCGCCCATGCCGGGCGCACCTTTTCCGCGCAGCCGGATCGTCTGGCCATCCGCCGTGCCCTTTGGGATCGTGACTTCAAGCGATCTCCCGTCAGGCAGGGTAATCCGGGTCTTGCCGCCGTTCACGGCCTGCATGAAATCGATCTCGAGCGCATATTGCGCATCGGCGCCGCGGGCGCTGAACCCCTGTCCGCCAAAGCCCCGGCCGCCGCCTGTTCGGCCGCGCATGAACTCGGCGAAGAAATCGGAGGCATCTTCGAAATCGTCACGACGCGGGCCCGACCGATAGGGATTTTCGGCGGCTTCGGCGAAGTCGCGATAATACTGCCTCTGCTGCTGCCGCTCGGCGCCCGTGGCATCGATCTCGCCCCGGTCGAACCGCGCGCGGGTCTCGGGGTCCTTCAACAGATCATATGCGGCCGACGCGGCCTTGAACCGCGCCTCGGCCTGCGGATCATCAGGCTTGAGGTCGGGGTGATTGGCGCGGGCGATCTTGCGGTAGGCTTTCTTTATCTCATCTGCCGTCGCGGATTTCTTCACTCCGAGCGCGGCGTAGGGGTCCTTACTCATCACATTTCTCCAGAGCGGTGCGGCATTCACATCGCGGTTGCGTGATATGAAAGCGCTCTATCTCGCTTTTCAAGACCCAAATCCGGGCGTCTCAGAGCGTGATCCTCGTACCGATGCCGGCTTTCACCGCGCGATCATAGGCCAGCGCCGCCAAGGCGTAGTCCCCGATGGCAAGGCCGCGAAAGACGAATGCGCTACGCGTATCGGCGGTAAAAGCGCTGGCGCGCGGCCGCTTGGCCAGATCCCGCAGGTCACCGCTGATCAACTGCGGATCCACCATCGGCTTGGGGCTTGCGGCCTCCTGTTCGAGATCGTCGATATAGAGAGTTCCCAGCCCAGACATGCCCTCGGGCCGCCACGGCAAGGCGAGATCGGTGATCGCTGCGAAGGCCCCCGGCTTCATCCAACCGGCATCGAGAAAAGGCTCGACGTCATAGGACAGCGTGATCGAGGTGACGATGATGTCCGCGTCGGCGAACGCGTCGCGCGGGTCGCTGCAGGCTTCCGCCGCCAGACCCCGCGCCCGCGCGGCTTCGCAGAGCCGGTCGATCCCGGCCTGACCGCGCCCCACCGCGCGAACGGCCTTGAGCGGGAAAAGATCTGCGAAGGCGTCGAGATGGCTGTGCGCCTGGGTGCCACAACCCACGAAGGCGATGATGCCCGACTCTGGATCGGCGAGCCGTCGGGCCGCCACCGTGCTGAGCGCAGCAGTGCGCACCGCCGTCACCCATTTCGCCCCCATCACCGCGCGCAGAAGGCCGGTTTCGCTGTCCTGAATCAGGATGTTGCCCTCGATGCCGTCCAACCCGCGATCAGGGTTTCGGGGACTGACCATGACCGACTTGACCACAGTCAGGTCCGCAACCGAGAGCGTCGTCATCATGTAGCGCCCGTCCCCGGGCACGATGGCCGATTTGGGCGCCGTCAACAGCGACCCGCCTTCCTGGTTGGCCAGCGCGGCCTCGACGCTGTCGGCGGCCTCGGCGGTCGAAATCCCGAGCCCCGCCAGCATGTCATCCGTCAGCAGAACCGCGTCGCGATCGGTGCGTGTCATGTGACCGTCCTTTCGTTTCAGACCCACTTGGCCAGCGGCGGCAAGCTCATCAATACCGCGTTGGCGTCGTGGCCGGTCTCCAATCCGAACTTCGTGCCGCGATCATAGACCAGATTGTATTCCGCGTAGAGCCCGCGATGGACCAACTGGCGATCCTTCTCCGCCTCTCCGAAATCCTGCACGCGCCGTTTCTCGACAATCGGCAGGAAGGCCGGCAGGAAGGCTCGCCCGATGTCCTGCGTCAGAGAGAAATCCGCCTCCCAGTCGCCGGTGCAATAATCGTCCATGAAGATGCCGCCGACGCCGCGGGCCCGCCCGCGATGCGGGATAAAGAAATATTCATCCGCCCACGCCTTGAGCCGCGGATAATGCGCCAGTCCATGCGGGTCGAGATGGTCCTTCTGCGTGGCATGGAAGTGTTCCGTGTCCTCGTCATATTCGATGCACGGGTTGAGGTCGGAGCCCCCACCGAACCACCACGCGTGCGGTGTCCAGAACATCCGCGTATTCATGTGCACGGCGGGACAATGCGGGTTCTGCATATGCGCGACCAACGAGATCCCCGAGGCCCAGAAGCGTGGGTCCTCCTCCATGCCTGGTATCCCCTTGCGCGCGGCCATAGCGGACTGGGCGCGCTCGCCGAGCGTGCCGTAAACGGTCGATACGTTGACGCCGACTTTCTCGAAGACCCGCCCGCCACGCATGACGCTCATCACCCCGCCGCCCGCATCCTCGCCATCGGCGCCGGATCGCCGCGTCTGGCTGACCTCGAAACGCCCGGGGGCAGCGTCGGTCATCGGTCCCTCGGAATGGCTATCCTCCAGCGTCTCGAACGCCGCGACGATTTCGTCCCGCAATTGCCGGAACCAGCCCGAGGCGCGCTCCTTCTGGGGGGCCATGTCCTCGCTCATCATTTCTCTCCCGGATCCGCGCTGTTCTGCTCGATACTGTCCCGGACAGCGCTAGGGGAAGGCTGCTTGCTCCCCGGCCCGCGACTGGGACGCCGCTTAAGTCAATGCACAGGGGCCGCTACCGGGTCAAGCAGGGTACGCCCGCCATCGACCGTCAGAATCTGGCCGGTCATGAAGCCCGAGCCTTCGGACGCGAGGAATTGCACCGTATCGGCCAGTTCGCCGGGTGCTGCGACGCGGGCCAGCGGCGTATGGGCCTCGATATCCTCACGGTATTCGCGATGATCCTTCAGGGTCGACTTCAGGGATGCGCTCATCACCGAGCCGAACGCAACGGCGTTGACCCGGATACGATAGGGCGCCAGCGCCACCGCCATAGACCGGGTCATCTGGTCAAGTGCGGCGGAGCTGACAGAGTAGCCCAGCAGGTCGGGATGCGTCCGGCGTGCGGCGATCGAGCTGAGGTTGATGATCGACCCGGCAAGACCCTCTGTCTGCCCCTCGGACTGCTTGATCATCCGTTTGGCTACAAGCTGCGTCAGCCGCAGCGCCGGCATCAGGTTCTGATTTAGCAGGGTGATCACGGAATCGTCGTCCGGGTCGAGCGCGTTGGACTGCACGACCTGGCGCGCGCCGTTCACAAGGATGTTCACCTCGTCGAACGCATCCAGCGTGGCCGACAGGAGATTGGCGATGGCCAGCTTTTCGCGCATGTCACCGGCGAAGTAGCGCACGTTACTATCCTCGACCCGGTCGCCCAGTTCGTCCCGCAAGCGTTTTTCATCCATGTCGGCAAAGACAACATTGGCGCCTTTCTCCGCGAACTGTCTTCCGATGGCGAGGCCGATACCGTTGGCCGCACCCGTCACGATGGCCGTCTTGCCGGCAATGGAAAAGGACATGAGGAGGTCTCCTTGTGTCTTGCGTGGACGCGGTCAGCGTCTGGTGCGGCGCGGGACCGCGGATTTCCTGGCGCGGATCGGTCGCTGCGCCCGCAACACCTTGAACTTCGTATCGCCGGCGATTTCCTCGACCGAAGCAAACCGGTCCGTGAGCGTGGCCTCGTAGGGCAGGTGCCGGTTCGCCACCATCCAGAGTTGCCCGCTGGGCGCAAGCACCCGCGCTGCCGCATCGATGAAGCTGCGGCCCAGCGACGGGTCCGCCGCTCGGCCGGTATGAAAAGGCGGGTTCATCACCACGGCATCTACTGGGGTCGCAGGCGTCCAGGTCGTCGCGTCGGCCCAGTGAAACTGGGTGCGCGGATCGCGCACGTTTTGGCGGGCACACTCCAAGGCGGTGGCATCAGCCTCCACCAGGTCCAGTATTTTTATTCCGTCCTGTTGGAGGAGACCCGCCGACAGAAAGCCCCAGCCGGCCCCCAGGTCGACGACATGGCCCGCGAGCCTCGGCAAGGCGGCAAGCAGCGCCACCGAAGCCGGATCGGGCCCATCTGCGGAAAACACACCGGGCGCGGTCACGAAGCCGTCGACCATCTGCTCGGCGGGCGCACACCAGTCGTTGAACGTATCGGTGGCGCTGAACCAGAAGAGCTTGCCATGCGCCTTGGAAATCGGCCCCGACACCGCGACCCGCGCGAGGCAGGCCTTCAACAGGCTGTCGACACCATCCGTCTTGCTACCGTCCACCGCGACCAACCCGTCGCTGCGGCTGCAGGCCTCGGCGATCAGCGCCTGCGCCAGCGCCTTGGCACGCGGCAAGCAAACGAGGGTCATTGCCACGGGGGTGTCGCTGGCGGCGACGCTTTCATAACCGGTATTCTTGAAATGGTCGAAATCGGGTTTGACCGGTTGAACGATCTCGAGCCGATCACGCGGCAGGTCCGACAGGTCCATCTCGGCCGCCGGTCGCAAGACCGAGATCGTGCCCGTCTCGGGCAGGCTCAGACCGCCGGCCTCCAGTGCAATCCGCAATCGGGCCGACATGGCGGGCCTAGTCTTCCTTTTCCATCGTGCACTGCAACGGGTGCTGATGGCGGCGGGCGAAATCCATGACCTGCCCGACCTTGGTTTCGGCGATCTCGTGGCTGAAGACACCGACCACGGCGACCCCCTTCTTGTGCACGGTCAGCATGATCTCGAAGGCTTGTGCGTGGTTCAGTCCAAAGAAGCGTTCCAGCACATGCACGACAAACTCCATCGGTGTGTAGTCGTCGTTCAGCAGCAGAACCTTGTAGAGCGGTGGACGCTTCGTCTTGGGTCGTGTCTCGACCAGGATCGACGTATCATCGCCGTCTCCCGGGGTGCTGGACATGATCAAGGGCATATGCGGCATCGAACGGATTGTTCCGGTTGGCTGGTGTGTCGAGGCGTTCATGGCTTATATAACCTTCCTGCGGGATTCGAAAAGAGCCCGCGATCCAATGCAACCAGGGCGGCCCCGATGACAGGCGTTACCATTGTCGGCTTCGATGCGGATGACACCCTCTGGCATAACGAACGGTTCTTCCAGGACACCCAGGCCCGGTTCACCGCGCTCCTTGCAGATCACGCCGAGCCGGACCACCTGGCCGAACGCTTGCTGGCCGCCGAGAAACGCAACATCGGACGCTATGGATACGGCATCAAGGGCTTCGTGCTGTCGATGATCGAAACCGCGATCGAAGTGACTGACCGGAACGTGCCGGCCGAGGTGATCGAACGCCTTCTTGACGCGGGGCGCGAGATGCTCGCCCATCCGATCGAATTGCTGCCCCACGCCCGCGAGGCGGTCGAATCCGTCGCGGCGTCGCACCGCGTAGTACTGATCACCAAGGGCGACCTTCTGGATCAGGAACGGAAACTGGCGCAATCCGGCCTGGGGGACCTGTTCGACGGCGTCGAGATCGTCTCCGAGAAGACCCCTGCGCGCTATGCAGAGATTTTCGCTCGTCACGGCGACGGCCCGGGGCACGGGATGATGGTAGGCAACTCGATGCGCTCGGACGTGGTGCCGATGATCGAGGCCGGCGGTTGGGGTGTGCACGTGCCGCATGACCTCGCGTGGGATCTCGAACATGCCGAAACACCCGTTAGCGCGCCGCGCTACCGTGTGCTCGACGATCTGGGCGGGTTGGCTTGGCTGATCGCACAGGTCGGCTGAGGGGCGGTGATACCTGCTCAAAAATGACGGTCAGCCCCCACGCTGATGTTTACGGACCGTTAAGCAATCGCCAGTGTTGCGATCACGGCGGTCGCCCCCCCCCATATCTAGTCAAATTATATCGTGATCATCATGTAACAGATTGCAAAACAAAGGTTTCTTTTGTTCGGCATCCATGCTAACTTTATTTCAATAACGTGTCAGCCGGACAACCGGCGGCCAGAGGCAGAAAGAGGCAGATATCGTGCAGGTTCGGCGCAGCAGTCCGGCCCGATTGGGGCTATTCCTTTTCCTTGCAACCTGGGTCGCGGCAATTGCTCCGGCAACGCTGAATGCGGCACCCTATGCAGCTCATGTCATCGACGCGCGCAGCGGGGAGGTGCTCCACTCTCAGAACGCCGACACGCGCCTGCATCCCGCTTCGCTGACCAAGATGATGACGCTCTACATCGCGTTCGAAGCGGTCCGCAACGGCGAGATCAAGCTTGACACCAAGGTGCGCATCTCCAAGCACGCGGCGTCCGAGCCGCCCTCCAAGCTGGGCCTCAGGCCCGGACAGGAGATCGCGTTCCGCTATCTCCTGCGGGCCGCGGCCGTCAAGTCGGCCAACGACGCAGCCACCGCCATCGGCGAGGCGATCAGCGGCTCCGAAGCGGCCTTTGCCAAGCGCATGAACTGGACCGCCAAGCAGATGGGCATGACACGGACCACCTTCAAGAATGCCCATGGTCTGACCGAAAGCGGGCATCTTTCGACCGCGCGCGACATGACGATCCTCGGGCGTCACGTGATCTACGACTACCCGCAATACTACAACCTGTTCTCGCGCAAGACGGCCGATGCGGGCATCAAGCGGGTCGCGCATACGAACCGCCGGCTGCTGGATTCCTACAGGGGCGCTGACGGGATCAAGACCGGATACACCCGCGCCGCCGGCTTCAATCTTGTCGCTTCGGCCGAACGTGGCAACGAACGCGTCATCGCGACCGTGTTCGGAGGCAAGTCCACCGCCTCGCGCAACGCCAAGGTGGCCGAACTTCTCGACCTCGGCTTCCGTCGTGCGCCATCGCGCGCCCCGCTGCGCAAGCCAGAGCGGCCCGAATACGCGGGCAATGTCGGTGCGACACCCGGTGCCAGCGGCAAGACGATCCGCCTCGTCGGTTCGGTTCAGAAGAGCCTGCGCCCGAAAGCCCGCATCGCCCGCACTCAGATTCAGGTCGCCAGCGTGGCCAGCACCGCGCAGGCGGACGAAGCCAAGCTGCAGGCCGGTGTCGCCGCCGCAATCGTCGCGGCCACCGAGGGCGTCGAGCCCGCTGCTGCAATCGACTCGGCGCCACGCCCCGCGGCGCGCCCCTCCGAACTGGTCCTGGCATCGACCTCCTCGGCAGATATCATCGAACCGGTCGAGCAGGAAATCGTGACACGCGTCTCGACCTCCGGCGGGCAGCACTGGGGCATCAATGTCGGCCGGTTCGGCAGCCGCTACCAGGCAGAAAAGGCCCTGCTGCGCACGGCCCTGGCCGAGATGTCGACACTGGACGGATCGCTGCGCAAGGTCCGCCAGTCGCCGCAAGGCTTTGACGCGAACTTCGTGGGCATGACGCGCGAGACTGCCGACCTGGCCTGCCGCCGCCTGAAGGCGCGCAACATCACCTGCTTCATGATTGGTGAATAGGCCGGTTTCGCCGCGCCGAAACCGGCGCAGCGCAATCCTCAGGTCGACAGGATCTTGCCGGGATTGAAGATCCCGTCCGGGTCCAGGGCCGCCTTGATCGACGCCATGACATCGGTCGCGGCGCCGAGTTCACGCTTCAGATAGGGCCGCTTGCCCTGCCCTATCCCGTGCTCGCCGGTGCAGGTGCCGTCCATGCTGATGGCAAGGTCGTTCAGTCGGCCGACGAACTCCTCGGCACGGGAAACTTCGTCCTTGTCGGCCATGTCGACAAGGATCGTGGTGTGAAAGTTTCCATCCCCCACGTGACCGACAACGAGGCCGACGAGACCCAGCTCCTCGATCATGTCATTGTTGCGCGCGACGCATTCGGCAAGGCGCGAGATCGGCACGCAGACATCAGTGGCGATGCCGGCCTTTCCGGGACTGATCTGCATCGTCGCCCAGTAATAGTCGTGTCGCGCCTTCCAGAGTCGGGTGCGCTCTTCCGCGTTGGTCGTCCATTCGAAGCCGGTTCCGCCGACCTCCTCGGCTATCTCGCCGAAGGTGGCGGATTGTTCCGCAACGCTGGCCTCGGAGCCATGGAATTCGAGCAGTAGCAGTGGGGATTCCGGCAGATCGAGCTTGGAATAGGCGTTCACCGCGGCGACCGAAGCCGTATCGAGCAGCTCCATCCGGGCCACCGGCACGCCATACTGGATCGTCGCCATCACCGCTTGGCAGGCGGCGTCGACGGTCGGAAAGGAACAGCGCGCCGAGGCCATCGCCTCGGGAATGCCCTGAAGCCGCAGGGTGATACCGGTGATCATCGCCAGCGTGCCTTCCGAGCCGACCAGGAGCCGTGTCAGATCATAGCCCGCGGATGATTTCTTGGCCCGTTGCGCGGTCTTGATGATCCGGCCATCCGCCATCACCGCCTCGAGCGCGATCACGTTGTCCTTCATCGTGCCATAGCGCACCGCGTTGGTGCCCGAAGCGCGCGTGGCCGTCATGCCACCGATGGTCGCGTTGGCGCCCGGATCGATCGGAAAGAACAGGCCCATGTCGCGCAGGTGCGTGTTCAGCTGTTCGCGCGTCACGCCGGGCTGCACGACGCAATTCAAGTCCTCGGGATAGACCGCGAGGATCTGGTTCATCTGGCTCATATCGACCGAGATGCCACCCGCCGGCGCGTTCACATGGCCCTCGAGCGAGGTGCCGACGCCGAAGGCAATGATCGGCACCTTGTGGGTGGCGCAGACCTTGACGATATCGGCGACCTCTTGGCTGGTATGAGGAAACACCACGGCGTCCGGTGGCTGGTTTTCGATCCAGGTGGTCGTGTGACCGTGCTGCTCGCGGATCGACTTGCCGGTCTGGAACCGCTCACCGAATTGTTGTTTCAGGATGCCCATCGTCGTTTCGATGCCGGCCTCGTTGCGCGGCAATGCGGTGGCCTGCACCATGTGTCTTCCTCCCAGAACGACCCGGCGATCGGGCCTGTTTCATTCCCCGAGGGCGATGCCTTCGCGGCGGGGGTCGGCCCCGCCCCGCAGACCATTCCCGATCTCGATCGCATGCAGGCCGGATGTCAGGTCGCGCAGGCTCACCTCATAGCCCATCGCCTCGAGTGCCGGCTGCAACGCGGCCGCATCGGTGCCGGCCTCGAGGTCATAGGTGCCGAACCGGTTGACCGCATGCGGCAGCGCCAGCGCCTGCTGGACGTCCATGCCCCAATCCGCCCAGGCGATGATCGACTTGGCGACGTATCCTATGATCCTGCTGCCGCCGGGCGAGCCGATGGCCAGAACCGGCGCGCCATCGCGCATCACGATCGTCGGCGCCATCGACGAGCGCGGCCGCTTGCCGGGCTCGAGCCGGTTGGCGATGGGCACGCCGTCTGTGTGGCTGCGGAACGAGAAATCCGTCAACTCGTTGTTGAGAAGGAAGCCGCGCACCATGAGGCGTGAGCCGAAGCCGTTCTCGATCGTCGTGGTCATCGACAGGACATTTCCGTACCGGTCCACGATCGAGATATGCGAAGTCGACGGCAATTCGAGCGAGATGTCGTCGGCCCAGTTCTGCGCATGGTCGAACTCCGGGCTTCCCGGCGCGACTTCGGGCAACGCGTCATCGCCATCGAGAAGCTTAGCCCGTTCCGCGAGATAAGCCGGGTCGATCAGCCCTTCCGTCGGCACGGGGACGAAATCACTGTCCGCCATGTAGCGGCCCCGGTCGGCGAAGGCGAGCCGTGAGGCATCGCCAATGAGCCGCCAGCTTTCCGCGTTCGCAGGCCCCAGAGAAGCGAGATCGTGCGGCGCGACGAGGCCGAGGATCTGACCGACCGTCAGCGCACCCGAGGACGGCGGCCCCATGCCGCAAATCTCGAAAGCCCGATAGGGAGCGCAGACAGGTTCCCGTTCCTTGACCGAATAGATAGACAGATCGATCTCCGACAGGACACCCGGATTGCCCGGTGCGTTCTGCACGGTGCGCACGATATCCGCGGCGACCGGGCCGGTATAGAAGCCCTTTGCCCCGCTGATGGCGAGGTGGCGCAGGGTGTCGGCATAGTCCGGGTTGACCAGTGTATCGCCAGCCGCAATGGGAGTGCCGCCAGGAAGGAAATACTCTGCCGTTGCGGTGAAGCGCGACAGGCGTTCCGCATCGCCTTGGACCAACGCGGCAAGGCGTGGCGACACGGAGAAACCGGTTTCGGCATGTTCGATGGCGGCTTCGAACAGGGACGGCCAAGGCGCGCGGCCCCACCTGCGATGCGCCTCTTCCATCAGGGCGGGCGTGCCGGGCGTGCCAACGGATCTTCCGCCGACCACCGCATCGAAAAAGCCGAGCGGTTCGCCCGTCTCGTCTTGAAACAGGCGTGGCGTGGCCGCCAGAGGCGCCGTCTCGCGCCCATCGAGCGTGGTCATCCGGCCCTCCTCCGCGTCATACCAGACCAGGAACGCGCCACCGCCAAGGCCCGAGGATTGCGGCTCGACAAGGCCCAGAACGGCCTGAACGGCAACCATCGCATCAGCAGCACTGCCGCCCGCGCGCAAAACATCCGCCCCCGCCGCAACGGCCAATGGGTTGGCTGCGGCGATCATCCAAGTATCCGAAGACACGGGCACCCCGTTCGCCTTGGCCGCAAGCGCTGCCGAGATTTCGGACGAAAAACCCTCGAACCCTCCGGCGGCCGCGGCTTCAGGCGCAACCGAATCCGCCGCCTGCTGCGCGGCGAGCGACGTGGCGAGGAACAGACAAGCAAGGCTCGGTATCAGTTTCATCGCATCGCTCCTGTGGCGGGGTGTCGGACGGCGTGCCATGGCAGCCGGGCGCGTCTCAAAGCATCGAGGGAACGACCTGATCCGGCGGCCGGTGACCATCCTCGAATGTCTTGATGTTGATGATGACCTTCTCGCCCATCTCGATCCGCCCCTCGAGCGTGGCCGAACCCATGTGAGGCAGAAGGACCACGTTGGGCAGTTCGCGCAGGCGCGGGTTCACGTTGACACCGTGTTCATAGACATCGAGCCCGGCTCCGGCCAGCTCGTTCGCCCGCAGCATCCGGGTCAGCGCGTTTTCGTCGATCACCTCTCCGCGCGACGTGTTGACGATGACGGCGCTGGGTTTCATCAACTTCAGTCGCCGCGCGTTCATCAGGTGGAACGTGCTGGGCGTCGAGGGACAGTTGACCGACAGCACGTCCATACGGGCGACCATCTGGTCGAGGCTGTCCCAGTAGGTCGCCTCGAACCGCTCCTCGATCTCGGGGCGAAGACGCTTGCGGTTGTGGTAATGCACCTGCATCCCGAAAGCGCGCGCGCGCAGAGCCACCGCCTGCCCGATCCGCCCCATGCCGAGGATGCCGAGCCGCCGCCCGCCGACGCGGCCACCCAGCAGCGCGGTGGGCGCCCAGCCTTCCCAATCACCCTTCTGCATCACCGAAAGACCTTCGGGGATGCGCCGCGTGACCGCCAGAAGCAACGCCATGGTCATGTCGGCGGTGTCGTCGGTCAACACGCCCGGCGTGTTGCTGACGAGGATGCCGCGCTGTCGTGCGGTGGCCACGTCGATGTGATCGACGCCGGCGCCGTAATTGGCGATCAGCTTCAGCCGCTCACCAGCCTGTCCCAACAGCCGCGCATCGATTTCGTCGGTCAGCGTTGGGACCAGGATATCTGCGTCGCGCATGGCGGCGGCCAGTTCGCTGCGCGTCATAGGCGTGTCGCTGTCACGCAACTTGACGTCGAACAATTCGCTGAGCCGGGTTTCGACCTCATCGGGCAACCGTCGCGTAACGACAACACTCAGACGTTCTCTTGGCACACCGGGCCTCCCACCGCTTTTCAAATCAGATCGCGCCATGGCATGGTGGCGCAGGATCCGACGAGGCACAAGAACCTCAGGCGGAAAAACCACCGCATTTCAACCGGCGAGCAGGCATACGGACGGTGATTGGAACGGGCTACTTTCGACGTCATGTCGTTGCGGGGGTCGCAGCGCTGTGCGTCTGCGTGCACGCTGTCGCAGCGCAGGCGGCCAGCGATCGCGGCCCTGTGACCAACCTGCCGATTCCGCGCTACGTGTCGATGAAGGCGAACGAGGGCAACGTCCGCCGCGGCCCCTCTCTGACCCATCGCATCGATTGGGTATTCAAGCGCCGGGACATGCCGCTGCAGGTGACGGCCGAACACGGGCACTGGCGCCGGGTGCAGGACCGCGATGGTGCCGGCGGATGGGTACACTACGCGCTTCTGTCGGGCGTCCGAACCGTCATCGTGGAAAAGGACATGCTGAAAGTTCATGCACGGCCCGACCCTTCCTCGCCCGTGAACGCGGCTTTCGAGCTGGGAGTCGTCGCCCGACTGGGCGAGTGCACGCTCGACTGGTGCCGCATCAGCGCCGGAGGCCATCGCGGCTGGGCACCCAAGTCCAGCCTCTGGGGCGTCATGCCGGACGAAGTCCGCGAGTGAAACGCGCCTGAGCGTGCCCGGACCACGCCGGGATTTCGGGTTGCCGTTTCCAGTCGCGCACGCGAATGTCACCGTCAAATCCCCACGCGCCGGAGACAAGACCATGCGAGCCGTCACTTATTCCGCCTTCGGATCCGCGCAGGACGTGTTGCGCCTTCAGGACATCGAAACGCCACCGCCTGGCCCGGGCGAAGTCACCGTGGACCTCGCGTTTTCTGGAATCAACCCGTCGGACGTAAAGGCCCGCGCCGGGTCGCGGCCCGGCGTGACCAAGCCGCCGTTTCCGGTTGTGATCCCGCATAGCGACGGCGCGGGCACCGTCTCCGCCGTCGGCGAGGGTGTCGATCCGGATCGCCTCGGCCAGCGGGTCTGGATATGGAACGGCCAATGGCGGCGCGCCTACGGCACCGCGGCAGACCAGATCACGCTGCCAGCCGAGCAGGCGGTTCGATTACCGGACGGAACCGACCTTGAAACCGGCGCAAGCCTCGGAATCCCGGGCTTGACCGCCTGTTTCACCGTTTTCAGCGGCGGCGATGTCGCCGGCAAGACCCTTCTGATCCAGGGCGGCGCCGGGACGGTCGGATACCTCGCCGTGCAACTGGCGAAATGGGGCGGCGCACGGGTCATCGCGACCGCCCGAGGGGCGGGATTGGAACGTGCGGGAGACGCCGGGGCCGACGTGGTGCTGGATTTTACCGATCCCGATCTCGCCGCGCAGGTGCTCGCAGCCAATAACGGCGCCCCCGTCGACCGGATCGTCGAGGTCGAGTTCGGCGCCAACATCGCGACCGACACCGACGTGATCGCGGAGAACGGCGTCATCTGCGCCTATGGCTCGGCACTCGACATGACCCCGACGCTGCCCTTCTATCCGCTGCTCTTCAAGGCCGTCACGATCGAGATCGCCCTGATCTATCTCCTCTCGTCCCAACAACGCCGCGCGACCATCGCGCGCCTGACCGACGCGCTGACACAGAATGCGCTGCGCTGCCCGGTCGAGAAGGTCTTTGCGATGAATGATTGCGCCGCCGCGCATCGCGCCGTCGAAGCCGGGCAGCGCGCCGGCGCAATCCTGCTGCACACCGGCTGATCCGGCGTCGCCACCACGCCGGCGTCGATTTCCGTTTGGCAATCGGGCGGGCATGGGTCAGGCTCGCTCCCATCCACCACCGAGGCCACCGCGATGCGCATCCTGCTGATTTGCCTGTTCTGCCTGCTGCCCGCGACCCTTTCGGCGCAGACCAATCAGCCAAGCGGCACGATCGACGTCGAAGACAGTGCCACGCAGGATGCCGCTATCGCGAACCGTATTCGCGGCATACTTGCGGAACTCGACGGCTATGACGATGTCACGGTCTCGGTCACCTCCGGAATCGTCACGCTGCGCGGGCATACCCTCGACGGCGAGAGTGCACGCCGCCTGAACGACCTTGCCAGCCGCGTTCAAGGTGTCGTCGCCATCGAGAACGAGGTGACCGAGACGACGGACGTGGTAGAGAGGCTGAACCCCGCGATCGACCGCATTCGGTCGCGCGCGACACAGGCGATCGCCTTCCTACCGATCCTGACGATCGCGATCGGGGTGTTCGCTCTCGTGGTCTTCCTCGGATATGCGTTGGCCAGTCGCCGCAACCCCTGGGACCGGATGGCGCCCAATCCCTTCATCGCGGATATCATGCGGCAGGTCGTTCGGCTCGCCTTCGTCATGGGAGGCATTGTCATCGCGCTCGATATCCTCGGCGCGACAGCTCTGCTGTCCACGATCCTGGGGGCGGCGGGGATCGCGGGACTGGCCATAGGCTTCGCCGTGCGTGACACGGTCGAGAACTTCATCGCGTCGATCCTGCTGTCGATCCGTCAACCGTTCCGCCCCAATGACACGATCGAGATCGACGGCGATATCGGCAAGGTCATTCGCCTCACCAGCCGCGCCACGATCCTGCTGAGCTATGACGGCAACCACATCCGCATCCCCAACGCAACGGTCTTCAAGGCGCGCATCATCAACTACACGCTGAACGACCAGCGCCGGTTCCTGTTCGAACTGGGCGTCGCGCCCGACTGCGACCTCGCGCTCGCGCGCGACACGGCTGTGGCGACGCTCAACGGCCTGCCCTTCGTTCTGCGAGAGCCGCCGCCGGAAGCCTGGGTCGAAACGGTCGGCGACAGCACGGTGACGCTCCAGGTGGCAGGCTGGATCGCGCAGCAGGAGACCTCCTTCGCGCTGGCGCGGGGCGAAGCGATCCGTCTGACCATGCTGGCCCTCACCCAGGAAGGCATCTCGATGCCCGAACCAACCTTCCGCATCCTCGGCCCCGGAACGAAGCCATCGGCCGGACCAGAAGCGCCAAGGAGCATCCCGGAACAACCCGTCCCCGAGAACGTCACCGCCAGCGCCGACCAGGCGCTCGAGAAGTTCGTCGCCGAGGAACGGGCGGCGCAGGGCGAGGAAGACCTCCTGAGCGACGACGCCAAGCGCGAGTAGCCGCCATTTTTGCGATTTCGGGTCTTGCACAGCCGCGCCGAGAGGCTTATTCAGCCGCTCACGTTGGGGTGTAGCCAAGTGGTAAGGCAGCGGTTTTTGGTACCGTGTACCGTAGGTTCGAATCCTACCACCCCAGCCAACAAGCTCAGGTGCCAATTGAGCATAAGAGTGCGAACAGCGCTCTTTTCGTGCGAATGGGTGTCAAGAGATTTCATTCTTGCACAGGGGTCGGCGCAGGATGAGTTCAGAGTGCAGTTTTGAACATACCAACTGACCGCTCGAATCGAATAGGTTGCGCATTGGCTTTGCGGCAAGCTCGGATGATCGACGAGATTGGTTCCGGCCCGATGGTCATCCGGAGGCTACTTCAGGAACGCTTCGACATCTTCACGCAGATAGAGCGGGCCATGGTCTTCCCCATTCGGCGCAAATCTCTTCAGTGCCGCTTGCAGCTTTTTTCTTGAGTTCAGTCCAAACTCGTCCTTCATCATCGTCGAAGTCAAAAAGCGTTTGCGAAACTCTTCGATATCGCTCTCCGAGGCAAAGACCCACTCGCCACCATATTTCGGATGCGGCCTGCGTGTCGCGGGCGTGTGACCGGAACCTGCAAGTTTCTCGAACCAGCCCTGAGTGCGTATGCCAACCAGTCGCCCAAAGGCGGCCGCGGTGATCAAGGGACCACCGTCAGCCATTGTTCTTTCGGCTTTCATCCGGTCGATTTCGTCCTTTTCCACATGAAATGCTGCATAGCCTTCAAGGTCCGGGCGCCGACCCAATCGAAGGTGGCCTGCCCGCACCCCAGCGATAATCGTACCAACACCCAAATCGGACCGATGTCTGGCATCCTGAATGCTTTCCCAGCTTTCGTCAGAGGACTCTATTGGAATTGCCATCTCTTGCAGTTCGGCAACCAATGCCACCCCATCCGATACCCGCCAAGGCGACTTGACCATGGGATTGTCAATCCGGGGCGCCAAAACACCATCTTTCGCCAGTGACTCAAGTTGTCCCTTGGTTGCGCCCATCGCACGCTGCATTCCGATAGGCCCGACCAGTGTCGGGATCTCTGCCAACAGATCTGCATAAGCCCTGGCGTCAAAGGTTTTTCGAGCGATGGGGCGGTCGTCGTCAGCGCCAATCGCGCCAGCATGAACCAGGAATTTTTCAAGGAGCGATGGGCCGATACCGGTCTCGTCCGAAGCGGTAAGAACCGAGTGCCGTTGCCTTTCATCCTGGACGAACCCAAGAACACTCTCTCCGGCTGCAACCGGCCAGTTGCGGACGATGCCGTCTCGCAGCAGCTTTCGAAAGGGGGTGAAGTCATCTTTTTCCAGATGCTCTCCGCTGAAGTCTATGAACAAGTGGCCGAACGCCCTTTTGGGCCCAGCTTTGGCGCTGTCTGCAAGGCTGGCCAGATCGTCCAACGCCCCTTTGATCGCTGCCTCACCCTGACGTGCAACACCAAAGCCCAAGGTACGTGCGCGCCGCATTCTCGCTCCTTGGTCCAGATCGGTGCCCTCGTCCAGGCGCAGAAGCTCCGCACCGAGAAGGGTGCAGAACGTCGTGGCCGCATAGAGAGTGTGATCAGCGAGCCATGTCTCGTCATCCCCGGTCCGAAGACGGACGTCCAGCCAACGATCATATGGCGATGGGTTGACCCGCGGGCGCTCCAACTTGCCTTCCCGGATGTCCTCCAGAACGTCCGGGAAACGAGAAGAAAGATCGTACCTTCCGACCAGGGGTTTGCTTTCCCAAAGCGGCACCAATGTGTGAGAATGTTCAATGCAGAGATCATTCTCTCGAAGTTGCCAATCCCCACGCATCGTCATTTGAGTGAGCGGATGGGCACGGTTGGCTTCAGCTTCCTCCAAGTCCTCACGTAGACAAACCGGGCACCCCCGGATGATCGGGTTCCTGACGGCCCGAGAGACGAACGCTTCATATCGAAACGTCGTCCGAACATCGCCGGAGCGTTGTCCGGTCCAGGACACGAGTTCTTCGAGCTGAGTTCCAGTAAGCCCGCTGCAAGAACCAAGGCTGCGCAATGCGCCGTCTTCCAGGTGGACAATCTTCTTGAGCGAGAATCCCATGTCCAACGCGAAGTCAGTCGCACTCAGACCGTTCATCGCCGCCATGCGAGACAGAAACGACGGGACCGTTTCCCTGTGTTTGGGTGCGGCACGAAGAGGGAGAAGCTTGGGCACCATGAGCGAACGATTGTGGTTGGTTTGGAGTGACTTCACCAATATGCCGAAGGTCCGCATGTCGGTCCACCAGCGTCGCGATGCTACGCGGCGACAAGTGAACGGCTGGCAAGCCCGCGATTGGAGGATCGACCGCCCTTGGTTCCATGAACCCCCTGAAGACGGACAGTGAATCCCGCAGTCACCCGGAAATCAATGGGTCCTGACCTGTTCCGCTGGGGCCTATGCCTGAATGGATTGCCCGTACCGGAAACTCACGGTCTGGAACGGCCTAAAGGAGACGTTCCGTGCCAAGTTTACTTGCGGCGTTGCAAACTGTCCTTCCTGTTATAGCTCAAAGTGCGAAATTTGGCACAATCGGACGACTTGGGGTTGTAACCTATCAGCATAAGAAGAACACTCGTGGAAGTATCCATCCCAAGTGTTTTCAGGAACAAGTAAGAGAGACAGGCTTCCAAAGTTCTCTTCAGACGAGTCGGTTTTAATATGAGCAAAGTCAAGTCCATTGAATTTCAGGACTACAAGACATTTTCAAAATTCACCCTTTCTGCCAAAAACAAAAATGTTTTAGTAGGCCCAAACAATGCCGGAAAATCTACAGTATTGGATGCTTTTAGGATCGCATTCGATGCACTACGATATGCAGGGCGCAGAAATGCTGCTTTCAAATCTCAGGGGCCAGATGGAGTTTGTTCAACGTGGGAAGTGCCAGGCTCCAGACTCATTGATTTAAAGCCAGAACAAGACAGTAGCCGCGAGCGCGATTGCCGAGAGGAATACCGTCGGGGATCTGTCGTAGCGGGTGGCAACGCGACGCCAATCCTTCAGTCGCCCGAACATAATCTCGATCCGGTTC
>NZ_JAELVR010000009.1 GCF_016428585.1 Sedimentitalea arenosa
GTGGCACAGCCCCGTCGCCTTGATTTCAACCAGAACCTCGCCCGCCCGCGGACCCTCGAGATTGACCTCCATCACCTCCAGCGGCTTCCCCGCCTCCATCGCAACAGCCGCTCGCGTGCGCATGATCCGTCCCTTTCCACATGTTCGCTTGCGGAAATCTGCGCCAACGCGGGACGAAGTGCAAGGTCGACGCCTGCCCGGTCATCACCCCGGAGCCGACAAATTTCCGCCTGATTGCCGCGCTTGACTGGGGGTAGAGGCAGAGCGGGTGAACAGGATGGTCTGGGCGAGATACGGAGTTTTGGGAGGCGCCATGACGCTGGGCGCCGTGGTCGCGATGATGGGGCTGGATGGTTACCTGAGCGGGCGGCCCGAAACGGTGATGGGCGCGGCGCTGGGCCTGGCCGCGATCGGTCTGCTGGGCCTGCGGTTCGCGCCGGGGCTGCTGGCGGAGATCGCCGTCGCCGACACGCGGGCGCAGGCCGGGGCGGGTCGGGACACGGCCGAGGACGTGACCGCGCCGGTCGATGCGGTGCGATTGACGCCGATCGTCGGTTCCGTGGCGGGCGGATCGCGGGAGAGCCGGGTCGGAGGGTTGCCGCGCCTGCCCGATGGCGTTGACTGGCCCGAACGGGACGGTGCGCCCGGGCGGTTCCTTGCCCAGATCGCCTGCGCGGAGCTGCCGGCGGGACTTTGGGACGGGTCGGGACCACGGCAGGGCGCGCTGGCGGTGTTCCGCTTTGCGGCCACATCCGCGGGCGACTGGCCGGTGCGGGTCCTGCATGTGGACGGGGCGTTGCGTGAGCGGGCCGCGCCGAAAGGCGTGTGTCCGGAGCCGGGCTGGCCGCTGGAGGTGACTCCGGACGACGCCGCCTGCGGCACCGAGCCCGCGCCGGCCCCGGATTGGGCACGGCTTCACGCGGTCGATCTGTCGGATCCGGCCTTCCATCCGTTTGACTGGACCTCCGCTTCGCTGCTGCTGACCCGGATCGGGACGCTGCTTGGCGATGCGGCCGCGCGGCTGGACTCCGAGGGGGCGCAGGATGACCGCGCGCGGCTGGCTGCGACCGCGCGGGACCTGGCGGAGCTGACCGCCGCGCTCTGGTCCGAGCGGGCGGAGAGCGCGTTTTCGGACACCCACCGGGCGCGGCTTGTCGAAGGGCTGTCGGCACTGAGCCTGGAAGATCCGGGGAAGGCGCCTGTGCCGCTGATCCGGCATGACGGGCTGCGGTTGTCCTTTTTCACGCCGTTCGAGCGCCATTGCCGGCAGGTGCACGCGGCGGCGCCGGAGCGGCTGCCGCAAGCACAGCGCGCCCTGTTCGAACCGCTGTGGGCGCATAATGCGCGTCACGAGAGCGGCAGGATGGGGTCCATGGAGGGCATCGAGCCGGCGGAGTCACGGGAGGAGGACGCGGTCCTGCTGCTGGACCTGCCGTCGAGCGAATTGCTGGGCTGGTGCTTCGGCGCGGGTCGGTCCTTCCGGGTGTTCCTGGACCGCGATGCCTTGGCGCGCGGCGATTTTTCGGGGGCCTGGGCGCGCGTCGTCGGTTGATCGCGGCGCGGTCAGTCCATCGGCAGGCGATAGGTGTCGTGGCAGTTCAGGCAGGCCAGCAGCAGTTTCGGCAATGTCAGTCGCAAATCGGTGAGCGCGTCGGTATCGAGCCGGCGCGCCGCGCGCTGCGCGGCTTTCGCGCGGCTGCGGAAATCCCGCCAGTTCGACCAGATCTCGGGGCGGGCGTTGGATAGCGGGTCCGCATGGGGCTTGCGAAAGACCGAGGGAATCGCGCGGGTGCTGTCGATCAGGATCCGCCGCGCGGCATCGGCGCGGTCACGATCGAACAGCGCCCGGCCGCCCATCATGTCGCCCAGTGTGCCCAGCGCCGTGTTGGCGGTGTTCATCGTGGACATGCGGGTCTGGACCCCCGGTGTCGCGACGTCGCTGATCTGCCCGCTCTGGGCCAGTGCCGCGGTGGCGAGCGCGAGCGCGATCAGCAGCAGGGCGGTGACCGCGGGGAGCGGGCGGCGGGGCGGGATCATGTCATTGGCCTTCTCGCGGACTCGACTCGTCGGGTGTGGCGACTATAAAGAACAAAATATGAACATTTAGCTGTGCGGTTATGGCCAATCGTCGAATCCTGTCACTCTGGTTTCCGCGCCTGGGGGCGGAACGCCTCCTGCGCACGTCGCGGGGCGCCGAGGAGCGGCCCTTGGCCGTGGTGGCGGAACAGTCCAACATGCAGGTTATCACCTCGTTAAGCGCGGCGGCCTCCGCGAGCGGGTTGCAGGTGGGCCAGCCGGTGCGCGACGCTCATGCCATGTGCGCCGCATTGGCGACGCGGGCGCGCAACGCCCCGGCGGAGGCGGCCTTCCTGACGGCGCTGCGGCGCTGGGCGGGCAAGTTCTCGCCCTGGGTCGCGGAGCAGGACGGGGATGGGCTGGTGATCGACCTGACCGGCTGTGCGCATCTGTTCGGCGGCGAGGCGGCGCTGCTGGAGGTGGTGCAGGACGATTGCCGCGACATGGGGCTGAGCGTGCGGGTCGGCATCGCCGACACCCCGGGCGCGGCCTGGGCGGTGGCCCGGTACGCGGGGGTGGCCGCGGAACCCGAGCGCAACGGGGACGCCATTGACCAGGAGGCGCCCGCGACCCGGTCGCGGGCGGGCCGGCGGCGGCACTGGACGCGAGGCGGCGCGGCGCCGTTGCAGGCGGTGCGGGGTGGAGCAACGGAGCGGATCGTGCCGCCGGGGGAGGGCCACCGGGTGCTTGCGCCGCTGCCGGTCGCGGCGCTGCGGCTGGATCCCGAAACCACGGCGCAGCTGGGCCGGTTGGGGTTGCGGCGCATCGGTGATCTGCTGGGCCAGCCGCGCGCCGGGCTGGCGCGGCGTTTCGGGCGCGGGCTGGTGGCGCGGCTGGACCAGGCGATGGGCAGTGCGCCCGAGCCGATTTCGCCGGCGCGGGCCCCGGCGCATTTCGCCGTGCGGCTGACCCTGCCCGAGCCGATCGGGCTGACGGCGGACCTGCTGGAAGGGATCGACCGGATGCTGCCGCGTCTCTGCGCACAGCTGAAGGACAAGGGGCGCGGCGCGCGCAGCCTGCGGCTGGAGGCGCATCGCACCGACCAGAGTGCCGAGGTCGTGACCGTCGGGCTGGCCCGGCCCGGCCATGACGCGGCGCGCATCCGCCCGCTGCTGGAGATGAAGCTGGAGCAGATCGACGCGGGGTTCGGAATCGAGATGCTGCGCCTCGAGGTGATGCAGAGCGAGCCGATCCATGCCCGCCGCAGCGTCGGCCATCTGGAGGCGGGCCGGGAGGTCGATGCGCGCCTCGCCCGCCAGGGCGGGCTGGACGACCTGGTCGGGCGGCTGGGGGCGCGGATCGGGCTGGAGACGATCACCCGCTGGCACCCGGCCGACAGTCATATCCCGGAGAAGACCGCGCAGGTTCTGGCGGCGGCCTGGTCGGCCCCGGCCGAACGCTGGCCCGCCCCGGCCCGCCTGCGTCCGCTGCTGCTGTGGCGACCGGAACCGGTGGGTGCGCCGGACGCGCCGGCGGTGCCGGCGCGGTTCCGCTGGCGCGGCCGGGACTGGGCGCTGGCCGAGGCGCGCGGTCCCGAGCGGATCGCGCCGGAATGGTGGCTGGACGATCCGAACTGGCGCTCGGGCGTGCGCGATTACTGGGTCGTCACCACGCAGGCGGGGGACCGGCTCTGGCTGTTCTACGGTCATGGTGGCACGATGTCGTCGGGCTGGTTCTGCCAGGGCGGTTTCGCCTGACCGGCGCAGGTCGCGACGGGGGCAGCCGGGCGGGGGCCAGCCCCCGCGCCCCCGGAGTATTTGCACGAAGATGAAGCGGGGGACTGAATTTTCGCGCGGGGCTTGTGGCGGCGGGCGGCGCTCTCCAGATACCGGTATGTCGCAATACCCGGACTGCAACCCGGGCCATGGGGAATGACCGGGATGATGATCGTGCTGCTTCTGGGCGGGTTCGTCGGTCTGGTGATCGGCGGGGACATGCTGGTACGTGGTGCGGTCACGATCGCGCAGCGCCTGAACATATCGCCGATGGTGATCGGGCTGACCCTGGTGGGATTCGGCACCTCGATGCCGGAACTGCTGACCAGCGTGCAGGCGGCGCTGGCCGGTGCGCCGGGGATCGCGATCGGCAACGTGATCGGCAGCAACACGGCGAACATCCTGCTGATCCTCGGCCTGTCGACCTTGCTGGCGCCGATCGCGGTGCCGCGCGCCGTGTTGCGGCGGGATGGCGGCGCGGTCGCGCTGGCCACGCTGGCCTGTGTCGGGCTGAGCCTCGGCGGCCAGCTTGGCCGGGGGGCGGGGGCCGTGTTGCTCTGCGGTCTCGTGGTTTATCTGGTGCTGACCCTGTGGCGGGCGCGGGCGCCCGTGGCTGACGCGGCGTCCGCACCGGCGGGCCGGTTCGCCCTGCTGCATTTCGCCGCCGGGCTGGTGCTGACCGTCCTGGCGGCGCGGGCGCTGGTCACCGGCGCCATCGGACTGTCGGCGGAGCTGGGAATTTCCGAGGCGGTGATCGGGGTGACGGTGGTGGCGGTGGGTACCTCGCTGCCCGAACTCGTGACCTCGATCATGGCGGCACGGGCGCGGCAGGGAGACATCGCGCTGGGCAACATCCTCGGCAGCAACCTGTTCAACCTTCTCGGCATCCTGGGTGTGACGGCGCTGATCGAGCCGTTGCGGGTGCCGTCGCAGATCCTGGAGCTGGATCTCTGGGTCATGGCGGCGGCGACCCTTGCGCTGCTGGTCATGGCCTTCACCGGGAGCCGGATCGGCCGCGGCGAGGGGGCGGCGCTGTTCGCGGCCTACGTGATCTACATCGGGGTGCTGGCGCGGTCGGTGATCTGAGCCGGCTCAGAGCGCGCGCAAGCCGCCGCGCACGAAATCCGCCGCCAGGTCGCCATAGGCGGCGCGATCGAGACCCTTGCCGGGCCGGTGCCACATGTAGAACCAGTTGAGAATGCCGAAGACGGACATGGTGGCGGCGCGCAGGCGGTCGCCGCCGAGCGCCGGGTTTTCCTCGGCGATGGCGGCGGACATGATCGCGACGAGCCGGCGTTGCAGCGCGACCAGAGGCTCCTGCATGTCGGGCGGCAGGGTGGCGAGCGCGTCGAGCTGCAGCTTGTGTTCGGCATCGGCGTCCGCATAGGCGGTGAGCGTGGCGTGGATCAGGCCGGAAAGCCCGCCGGGACGGGCGGCCTCGACCATCTCGACCAGGTCGGAGAGGTGGGCGTGCAGGATGTCGTGGAGCAGGGCTTCCTTGCTGTCGTAATAGTGATAGATCAGCGCCTTGGACACGCCGCACTGGCGCGCCGCGCCGGTCATCGACGCCCGGTCATAGCCGTTTGCCGCGAAGTAGCGCGCCGCACCCTTGCGCAGGGCGGCGCGCTTTTCGTCATGGTCCCGCGCGATCCCGCGGGGCATCAGGACGGCTTGGTATTGCGTTCGTCGATGATGCGCACCGCCTTGCCCTGGCTGCGCGCGACGCTGCCCGGGTCGGTCACGTCGACCTTGACCGACACGCCGACATTGCGCTTGATCCGCGTCATCAACTCGGCGGCGGCATGGACCCGGGATTCATTGGCCGAGAAGCCCTCGGCGGCCTCGACCACGACGCGCATCTCGTCCAGCCGGTCCGGGCGGGTCAGCACGATCTGGAAATGCGGCGCAAGGCCGTGCACAGCGATCAGCTGTTCCTCGATCTGTGTCGGGAAGACGTTGACGCCGCGCAGGATGATCATGTCGTCGCTGCGCCCGGTGACCTTTTCCATCCGCCGCATGCTGCGCGCGGTGCCCGGCATCAGCCGCGTCAGGTCGCGGGTGCGGTAGCGGATGATCGGAAAGGCCTCCTTGGTCAGCGAGGTGAAGACGAGCTCGCCCTCTTCGCCATCGGCCACGGGGGCGCCGGTTTCGGGGTTGATGATCTCGGGATAGAAGTGGTCCTCCCAGATGTGCAGCCCGTCCTTGGTTTCGACGCATTCCATCGACACGCCGGGGCCCATCACCTCGGACAGGCCATAGATGTCGACCGCGTGCATGTCGAAGGCCTCCTCGATCTCGCGGCGCATGGCATTGGTCCAGGGTTCGGCGCCGAAGACGCCCACCTCGAGCGAACTGTCCCGCGGGTCGAGCCCCTGTGCCGCGTATTCGTCGAGGATCGACAGCGCGTAGGAGGGCGTCACGGTGATGCCCTTGGGTTGGAAATCGCGGATCAGGCGGACTTGGCGTTCGGTCATGCCGCCGGAAACCGGAACCGTCGAGACGCCGAGCGCGTCGGCGCCGAGATGAATGCCCAGCCCGCCGGTGAACAGCCCGTAGCCATAGGCGTTGTGCAGCATGTCGCCGGGCCGCATCCCGGCGGCGCGCAGGCTGCGGGCGACCACGCTGCCCCAAACCTGAAGGTCGTGCTCGGTATAGCCGACGACGGTCGGTTGCCCGGTCGTGCCCGAGGAGGCATGAACGCGACGCAGCTTGTCGCGCGGGACGGCGAACATGTTGAACGGGTAGTTGTCGCGCAGGTCCTGCTTCACAGTGAAGGGAAATTTCGACAGGTCCGCAAGCGACGTCAGGTCGTCCGGGTGCACGCCCGCCGCATCGAAGGCGGCCTTGTAATGAGGCACGTTCGCATAGGCATGGTTCAGCGACCATTTCAGGCGCTCAAGCTGCAGGGCGGCGATCTCGTCGCGGCTGGCGATTTCGATCGGATCAAGGTCCGCGGGCCGCGGGGTCAGGTCTTTCATCACGCTTTCTCCAGCAGCAGGGCGATACCCTGTCCGACGCCGATGCACATGGTGCAGATGGCGCGCGACAGGTCGTTTTCGGTCATGGTGAGCGAGGCGGTGAGCGCCAGGCGTGCGCCCGACATGCCCAGCGGATGACCGAGCGCGATGGCTCCGCCATTCGGGTTCACGTGGTCGGCGTCGTCCGGCAGGCCCAGCCGCCGCGTGACGGCCAGCCCCTGGGCGGCGAAGGCCTCGTTCAGTTCAACGGTGTCGATGTCGCCGATGGACAGGCCGTGCTGCGCCAGCAGTTTCTCGGTCGCGGGCGCGGGGCCGATGCCCATGATCCGGGGCGGCACGCCGACCGTCGCCATGCCGGTGATGCGGGCGCGCGGGGTCAGGCCGTATTTCGCCACCGCCGCTTCGGAAGCGACGATCACCGCCGCCGCCCCGTCGTTGACGCCCGACGCATTGCCTGCCGTGACCGTGCCGCCGGTGCGGAAGGGGGTCGGCAGGCTCGCCAGCTTGTCGAGCGTGGTCTGGCGCGGGTGTTCATCGGTGTCCACGATCACAGGATCGCCCTTGCGCTGCGGGATGGTGACCGGCGTGATCTCACGCGCCAAACGCCCGCTGGCGATGGCGGCCAGTGCGCGGGTCTGCGAGCGCAGGGCGAATTCATCCTGTGCGGTGCGTTCGATCCCGAAATCCGAGGCCACGTTCTCTGCCGTTTCGGGCATCGAGTCAGTGCCGTAGTGCTTGTGCATCTCGCGGTTCACGAACCGCCAGCCGATGGTCGTGTCGTAGATCTCGGCCTTGCGGGAAAACGCGGCGTCGGGTTTGGGCATGACCAGCGGCGCGCGGCTCATGCTTTCGACGCCGCAGGCCAGAACGACCTCCGCCTCGCCGCAGCGCACGGCGCGGGCGGCCGAGCCGATGGCGTCCAGCCCCGACCCGCAGAGCCGGTTGATGGTGGCGCCGGGCACCGTGTCGGGCAGGCCGGCCAGCAGCGCCGACATCCGGGCCACGTTGCGGTTGTCCTCGCCGGCCTGGTTGGCACAACCGGCCAGAACCTCGTCGATGACCAGCCCGTCATGGCGCGCGACGAGGGCGCGGATCACGTGCGCCAGCAGGTCGTCCGGGCGGACATGGGCAAGACTGCCGCCGTAGCGGCCGATCGGGCTGCGCAGCCCGTCGCAGAGATATGCGTGTGTCATTGGCTTTCCTCGAAATGCTGGCCCTTGATGGTGCGCGACAGGCCCCGGAACAGTGCGACCTTGCGCCCATCTTCGCCGGTGACGGTCACGTCGTAGACCCCGGAGCGTCCGGTCCGGGCGCTTTCGACCGCGTGCGCGGTCAGGCGTTCTCCGGGTTGGCCGGGTGTCAGGTAGGTGATCGCGTTCTCCTGCGCCACGGTCACCTGGTTGTAGCTGTTGCAGGCGAACGCGAAGGCGCTGTCGGCCAGGGTGAAGATGTACCCGCCGTGGCAGATACGGTGGCCGTTCAGATGATGATCCTCTACGGTGAAGGACAGTTCGGCGGTTCCTGGGCCGACCTTGTCGAGCGTCATGCCCAGCCATTTGGAGGCCGCATCCGCCGCCCACATGGCCGCCGCACTGCGGTCTGCCCGCTCCTGTGGTGTCATACGTCGCTCCCCCTCTGTCCCGACGGACTCTGCATAAAACCGACCGTGCGGTCAATAGTGTTGAAACCGGCGACAAAACCGGTCATGCTGTTCCCGAACGCAGAGGAGAGAAGCGCGATGCTGAGACCGGAAAGCTATGCAATGGGGCGCTGGGTGGCGCCGGGGTCCGGCGCGCGCGCCATCATCGGTCCGGTCACGGGGACGCGGATCGCCGAGGCCGGAAACACGGCCCTGGATATCCAGGGCATGCTGGACTGGGCGCGGAACAGCGGCGGGCCGGCCTTGCGCGCGATGACGTTCCACGATCGTGCGCGCATGATCAAGGCGCTGGCGCAGTATCTGAACGAGCGCAAGGAGGAGCTCTATGCGTTGAACCCGCTCACCGGCGCGACCCGGCGCGACGGGGCGATCGACATCGATGGCGGTATCGGGACCATGATGGTGATCGCCGCCAAGGGGCGCCGCGAAATGCCCGACGGTCATGTCTATGTCGACGGCGCGGTCGAAGCGCTTTCGCGCAAGGGCAGTTTCGTCGGCCAGCATATCGCGGTGCCGTTGCAGGGCGTGGCCGTGCATATCAACGCGTTCAACTTCCCGGTCTGGGGGATGCTCGAGAAGCTGGCCCCGACGCTGCTGGCCGGGATGCCCGCCATCGTCAAGCCGGCGACCCAGACCTGCTATCTGACCGAAGCGTGTTTCCGGATGATCGTCGAGTCGGGCCTGTTGCCCGATGGGGCGGTGCAGCTGGTGGTCGGAGGCGTCGGGGATATGCTCGACCGTCTGGGGGCGCAGGACGTGGTCAGCTTTACCGGGTCGGCGGATACCGCGCTGAAACTGCGGAGCAACCCGAACCTGATGCGCAACGCGACGCGCTTTCATGCCGAGCAGGACAGCCTGAACGCGACGATCCTCGGCCCCGATGTCGCGGTCGGCTCGCCCGCTTTTGATGTGTTCGTCAAGGAAGCGGTGAACGAGATGACCGCGAAGGCGGGGCAGAAATGCACCGCGATCCGCCGCATGATCCTGCCCGAGGCCGTGATGCCCGCGGTCGCGGACGCGCTGATGACCCGGTTGGCCGATATCCGGGTCGGCGATCCGGCGCTTGACGACGTGCGGATGGGCGCGCTGGCCTCGGCGGATCAGAAGACCGACGTGTTGCGCGTGATCGCGGCACTTGGCTCGGAAACGACGTGCCTGACCGGCGATCCCGAACAGGTCGTGCTGACAGGGGCCAGCCCCGAAGGCGCGTTCCTGGCTCCGACGCTGTTGCGTTGCGATGACCCGGACGCGGCGCAGAACGTGCACGCGCTCGAAGCCTTCGGCCCGGTGGCGACCCTGATGCCTTATCGCGATCTCGATCATGCGGCGGCGTTGGCCAATCGCGGCGGCGGATCACTGGTGGCTTCGCTTTTCACCGATGATCCCGACTGCGCGCGCCGGGTGACGCTGGCCTCTGCCGCCTGGCATGGGCGGATCTACATCAACGGCACCGTCAGCGCCGCCGAGGCGACCGGTCACGGCGCGCCGCTGCCGCACATGGTGCATGGCGGGCCCGGCCGCGCCGGCGGCGGCGAGGAACTGGGCGGTGTGCGTGGCGTGCTGCACTACATGCAACGCACGGCGGTGCAGGGCAGCCCTTCGGTGATCTCGGCGATCACCGGCCAGTGGCTGCCCGGTGCTGCGGAGGTGGCTGGCCCCGCGCATCCCTTCCAGCGGACCTTTGACGAGATCGCCATCGGCGAGACGCTTCACTCCGCGCCGCGCGAGGTCGCCCTTGCCGATATCGAGCATTTCGCCGAGTTCACCGGCGATACCTTCTATGCCCACATGGACGAGGAGGCCGCCAGGGCGAACCCCTTCTTCCCGGGACGGGTCGCACATGGCTACCTGCTTCTCAGCTTTGCCGCGGGCCTGTTCGTGCAGCCCGATCCCGGTCCGGTTCTGGCGAATACCGGGCTGAACGGGCTGAGCTTCCAGAAGCCTGTCAGCCCCGGCGACAGCATCAAGGTGCGCCTGACCTGCAAGCGCAAGACGCGCCGCACGGACGAGTATGGCGAGGTCGCCTGGCATGTGACGCTGACCAATCAGGACGACGAGCAGGTGGCGGAATACGAGCTTTTGACCATGGTGTCCTTCACGCGGTAGGGCAGGCGCATGGACCCGCTTGCCCCGCTCATAACGGCCCTGCATTCCGAAGGCCGCCTCAGGGTCTGGTCGCTGGTGATCTCCGTGTTCGGGGACCTGGTGCAGCATCGAGGGGGGCAGATTTCGACGACGCGTCTGCGCGCCGTGCTGGGCCGCATCGGCGTCGAGCAGAACGCGCTGCGCACGGCGCTGTCGCGGCTCACCGGGGATGGCTGGGTTCTGCGCGACCGCGTCGGCCGGGCCAGTCTCTACCGTCTCAGTCCGCAAGGCGCGGCGCGCTTCGCGGCGGCCACGACGCTGATCTATGCCCCGCCGCGGCAAACCCCGGTTGCGCGCTGGGCGGCGGTCGTCACACAGGACGGCAATGGCGCGCCTTCTGTTCGGCTCTGTCCCGCGGACGAGGCACCGGGCGCTGCGGATGCCCTGGTGATGGGCGAACTGGTGCAGGTCTCGCCGGCATTCCGTGCCGCGACCTTGAGCCCGGATCACCGGGCCGCGCTGGCCGCGCTGGCCCGCGATATCGCCGCGCTCGCCTCGGCGCCGCGTGATCCGCTGGATGTCGCCGCGGCGCGGGTGCTGCTGGTGCATCGCTGGCGCCGACTCGTTCTGCGCTTCGCCGAGCCCGCTGCCGAACTGATGCCCGCCGATTCGCCGCTGCACGATCCGCGCCGCGCCGTGGCTGCGACCTATGAAAGGCTCTGCCCCGGTGCGGAGGACTGGCTGGACAGCGACGCGGACGGATTGCAGCCCATGCCCGCCGCGACACGCCCGGCCTCCATTCGCTTCGGACACGGCTTGCGGGCTTGATTTGCACCGCGATTGGCGCAACTCTGGTTTCATGACCATTCAGACGCCCCATCCCGGCCCGTCCGCTTCGATCCCGGTTCAGGTCGCTTTCGACCGGCGCGAGTTGTCGGTGATCCTGTCGGTCTATGGGCGCATGGTCGCAGCGGGCGAATGGCGCGACTACGGCATTTCCTGCCTGCGCGACATGGCCGTTTTCTCGGTGTTCCGCCGCACCGCCGAAAATCCGCTCTACCGGATCGAGAAACGCCCAAAGCTGCGCAACCGGCAAGGCATGTATTCTGTCGTCGGAATAGACGGGCAGATCCTCAAGCGCGGCTCGGACCTCAAGACGGTGCTGAGGGTGCTCGAACGCAAGTTGATCCGCGCGGTGGAGTGAACGGAGTCACCCGAGCCGCTTGTGGGCGGAAAGCGGTGTCTCGGCGGCGATCCGCTCCAACGCATCCTGCATGGGTTCGTAGGCCACTGACATGCTGTGCGCGTTGGCATGGAGGATCCGGTCGGGCGAGTCGACCAGGGCGACATGGCCGGGCCAGAACAGCAGGTCGCCGCGCTGCATTGCGTCGCCGGTGACATCGCGCCCCAGGGCCTGCTGCTGCAGGTCGCTGTCGCCGGGGCAGGGATGCCCGCAGGCCACCAGCGCCGCCTGCACGAGGCCGGAACAATCGATCCCCGACCGGCTGTTGCCGCCCCAGAGATAGGGCGTGCCAAGAAACAGCGCCGCGACCGCCACCGGGTCGCCAAGGTGCACGCCGTCGGGCAACAAATGCCGGCGCGGGACAAAGCCTTCGGCGATCTCGACGAACTCGCCGTCATCGGACAGGCCTGCGATCCGGCTGCCGAAGCTGAGCGCGTGGCGGTCGGGCGACTTGATGTCGGGCGCCGCATAGACATGGGTGGCTGGCGCGCTGACCCAATGGGTGCAGTCGCGAACGTCCGCCAGCGTTTCGGCGCGCAGATAGCCGACATAGCCGTCCTTTTCCGCCTGCACGAAGCTCCACCCGTCGCGGGTGTCCAGAAGGCCGACGTGCTCGCCCCAGATCACCTGCCGGTCACGCGGCCCGCCGGGGCTGCGCATCAGGTCGACCACCGGCTGCGCAACCTGCCGGGGTGTGGGCGTCACCCGCGCAAGGCTGGGATCGGCATCGGGCAGATGTGCAGCGACGACGCGGTCGTTGGCCGGCGTGAGGCGTCGGTCGCTCACAGCCCCAGCATCTCGGGCAGGGCTTCGAGCAGTGCCCGGGCGCCCATGCCGACGCCTCCCTTGGGACGGGCCGGGGCGTTGGTCGATTGCCAGGCGAAGATGTCAAAATGCACGTAGCGCGACTGCGACACGAAACGCCTGAGAAAGAGCGCGGCTGTGATCGACCCGGCAAAGCCACCGGTGGGCGCGTTGTCCAGATCGGCGATGGCCGGTTCGATCTTGGATTCGTAAGCCTCGTGGAAGGGCAACCGCCAGACCGGATCGTCGATCTTCCGCGCGGCTGACGAAAGGGCGGTGGCCAGGGCATCATGATCTGTGAAGAACGGCGCGATATCCGAGCCCACCGCGACTCTGGCGGCCCCGGTCAGGGTCGCCATCGACACGATGAGGTCCGGCGAGTCCTCGTCAGCGAGCGCCAGCGCATCGGCGAGGACCAGCCGGCCCTCGGCATCAGTGTTGTTGTTCTCGATCGTGAGGCCCTTGCGCGAGGCGAGCACGTCGCCGGGGCGGAAGGAATTGCTCGAGACCGAGTTTTCGACCGCGGGGATCAGAACGCGCAGCCGCACCGGCAGGTTCAGCGCCATGATCATCTGGGCAAGCCCGAGGACGGTCGCGGCGCCGCCCATGTCCTTTTTCATCAGGCTCATGCTGCCGGCGGGTTTCAGGTTCAGCCCGCCGGTGTCGAAACAAACCCCCTTGCCGACCAATGTCAGGCTGGGGCCGACCTCGCCCCAGTGCATGTCGATCAGCCGGGGCGGCGTGGCCGACGCGCGCCCCACCGTATGGATCAGGGGAAAGTTGCGTTCCAGGAGGTCATCGCCAATGATCGTGTCGAAGGTCGCGCCATGCGCCTTGGCGAGCGTTTCGGCCGCTGCGGCGAGGTCTGCCGGGCTCATGTCGGCGGTCGGCGTGTTGACGAGGTCGCGGATCAGGGTTTCGGCTTCCGCCAGCACTTCAACGCGGGCCGTGTCGACGCCGGCGGGTGGCACCAGCGCGTGCGGTTTGGTCGACTTGCTCTTGTAGCGGTCGAAACGATAGCCGGTCAGCATCCAGCCGAGGCATTCCGTCTCGGCCGCCTCATCGGGCAGACCCGAGGCGATGCGATAGGTGCCTTCGGGCAACTTGGCGGCTGCATGCGCCAGGGGAAAATGCACCCGGGCGCGTTTCTCGGCGGTGCCATAGCCCGCCAGCACCATGCCGATACGTCCGCCATCGCCGGGAACCGCCAGCATCTGGCCGAGCGTGCCCGAGAAGCCGTTGAGACGCGCCCATGTCGCGACCGCCTCGTCCTGCGCCGACAGCCAGGCGTCCAGCGCGTCGCTTTCGATGACGTGCAGGGCGATGGCGTCGGCATTTTCCTCGGCGAAGGTATAGGGCATCTGAATCTCTGATCTCGGAACGGTCAGGGCGCAGCCTAGCCGTCCAATCCCTGGCCGCAAGCCCCGTCAGATCGAAAGGTCCTGAAGGTCCCAGACCGCGACCAGCGAGGTTTCGCCGATCCGGACCAGCCGGAACAGGGTCGCACCCAGCGCCGGATAGTCGCCGTTGTCGGCGGCGATGGTCACGTCGCGGGCGACACGGGCCAGGGCGTTCATCCCGATCTGGTCGGCGATGGCGATCAGCGACCGGGCGCATTTTCGCAGCGCCTGGTAGTCCCGGTCACGCCAGTGGCGCTCGCAATGCGACAACCGCACGGCCAGTTCCTCGATCGCGCGGCATACGACCTCTTCGGCGCCGCTTTCGCCCATTTGCTGATACAGCCCGTGCAACTGGTCCTGATCCAGCCGGACGGTCTCGGACTTCAACAGCCTCGTTACGTGTTCCATCACTCTCACCCATAGTTCGATCGGCCCCCACGGCTTTCGGCACATTGGCCCGGACAGGTTTGCAAAAGGTTGCTCGCAAGCCGATCTAGTGGCTCGAATTTGGATAGAATTCTGGCTATTCAGAGGGCAGAAGAGCCGGAATCTCGGCCAGAAGAGGGACAACAGATGCACCGCGTGAAACCTTTGCCAAGCTACCTCGTGCAGCGCTATCACGGCTGGAAGGCAACCACCTACCAGGAGAACCGCAGCTGGTACCGTCGCCTCGCGACCGAAGGGCAGCGTCCGCGTGCCATGGTGATTTCATGTTGCGACAGCCGCGTGCACATCACCTCGATCTTCGGCGCCGACCAGGGAGAGTTCTTCATCCACCGCAACATCGCGAACCTCGTGCCCCCTTACGAGCCGGACGGCGATCATCACGGCACCAGCGCGGCGGTGGAATACGCGGTCACGGTTCTGAAGGTGTCCCAGCTGATCGTGATGGGCCATTCGCAATGCGGCGGCATCCAGGGCTGCATAGAGATGTGCAAGGGCAATGCGCCCGAACTTGAAAAGAAGAACAGCTTCGTCGGACGCTGGATGGATATCCTGCGCCCGAAGTACGATCTGGTCGCCGACATGGACGACCGGGTCGAGCAGGCGCGCGCGCTCGAGAAGCAATCGGTCATCATCTCGCTCGAGAACCTGATGGATTTCCCGTTTGTCGTCGAGGCGGTGGACAACGGCGAACTGACGCTGCACGGGCTCTGGAACGAGATCGGCAAGGGCGAGCTGGAGTATTACGACCACGCTTCGGGCGGGTTTCACCCGGTCTGACGGCCGGACAGCGATCAGGGGCGGATGAGCCGCCCCTGACTGATGTTATCGATAGCCGCACAAGCGGCAGACGTGAACGTTCTCAGCCCTTTTTGAGCACCCGCGTTCCCAGTGTTTCGGCGATCTGGACCGCGTTCAACGCGGCACCCTTGCGCAGGTTGTCGGACACGCACCACAGGTTCAACCCGTTGTCGATGGTGCTGTCCTGCCGGATGCGGCTGATGAAGGTGGCATAGTCGCCGACGCATTCGACCGGGGTGACGTAGCCGCCGTCCTCGCGCTTGTCGATCACCATGACGCCGGGCGCCTCGCGCAGGATGTCGCGGGCCTCGTCCTCGTCGAGGTGATCCTCGAACTCGATGTTCACCGCTTCGGAGTGGCCCACGAAGACCGGAACCCGGACGCATGTCGCGGTGACCTTGATCGACGGGTCGATGATCTTCTTGGTTTCGGCCACCATCTTCCATTCTTCCTTGGTCGAGCCATCTTCCATGAAGACGTCGATATGCGGGATGACGTTGAAGGCGATCTGCTTGGTGAACTTCTTGGCGGGCTTGTCGTCGACGGGATTGTAGACCGACTTGGTCTGGTCCCACAGCTCGTCGATGCCTTCCTTGCCAGCGCCCGAAACCGACTGGTAGGTGCTGACGACAACGCGCTTGATCCGGGCCCGATCATGCAGGGGCTTGAGCGCCACCACCATCTGCGCGGTCGAGCAGTTCGGGTTGGCGATGATGTTCTTCTTGGAGTACCCGACGATCGCGTCAGCGTTCACCTCGGGCACGATCAGCGGCACGTCCGGGTCGTAGCGGTAGAGCGAGCTGTTGTCGATCACCACGCAGCCCGCCGCTGCGGCCTTGGGGGCATAATTCTTGGTTGCATCCGACCCGACGGCGAAAAGCGCCATGTCCCAGCCCGCGAAATCGAACGCGTCGAGGTCCTGGGTCTTGAGTGTCTTGTCGCCGAAGCTCACCTCGGTTCCGATCGATTTGCGGCTCGCCAGGGCGGCGATCTCATCGACCGGGAACTGGCGTTCTGCCAGGATGTTCAGCATTTCGCGGCCCACATTGCCCGTGGCGCCGACGACGACGACGCGATAACCCATGTTCTCTCTCCAGTGTTCCGCCGATGGGGCCATCGGCTGCGGCCTCATATCGGGAATGGCGGCGGGATGAAAGGGGGCCGGTTCAGTCCATGCTGTCGCGGCTGAAGCCGTAGATCAGCGTTCCGATCAGCAGCGTCAGTGCAAAGAAGCCGAAGATCGCCACATAGGGCGCCGTGGGTGCCCCGCCCGCCATCTGTTCGTGAATGCGGCCCGAGGTGAACTGCATGAGGCCCACGCCGCCGATGCCGAACAGATTCATCAGGGTGACGCCGCGTCCGACCAGGTGCGGAGGAAAGAAACTGCGCCCGTGAGCGATGATCATCGGGAAGGAGCCGCCTAGGAAGCCGATCAAGGCGATCAGCAGCACCGAGGTGACGACGCTGCTGTCGATCAGCAGGACCAGCGCGGCAAGGCAGCCGGTCCCGGCGAGGTTTCCGAAGAACACGACCCACTTGCGCGTGCCGAACACCCGGTCCATCGGTCCATAGCAGAGCGTGCCGGCGATCATCGCGACGCCCATCACGAGGGTCGCCTGGCCGATCTGGGCGGTGCTCAGCCCGAACACGTCGTCGAGATACGGCCCGATCCACAGGCCGCGCAGTGCGCCGACCGGCGCGTAGTTGACCAGCATCATCGGCAGGATCGCCCACATCACCGGCAGCCGCAGCAGGTCCAGAACCGATCCCTTCTGTTCACCCTGCGCCATGGCGGGATCTCGGACCGTGACCAGGATGCCAAGTGCAACTGTGGCCGAGAGCACCGAGAGTCCGGCCAGCGCGCCGCGCCAGCCGATCAGGTCGGCGGCCAGCGCCATCGGGTAGGAGGCCACGAGATTGCCGATCGATCCGACCCCCAGCATCAGCGCCGCCAGTGTCGCGAACCGCGCCGGCGGAAACTCGCGCGCGAAAATGTAGTAGGAGGCCATCAGCACCGGCGAACAACCGATGCCGATCAGGAACATGGCCAGCTTGATGTCGAGCGCCGAGCCCGCCAGCGCGAACAGCGCCGCACCGCCGCCGCCGCCCAGCAGCAGCAGGCTCGCGGCGGTGCGGCGCGGCCCGAGTTGGTCGAGCGCCCAGCCGACGGGCAACTGCATCAGGGCGAAAGACGCGAACCACAGGCCCGATGCCACGGCCAGATCGTCCGGCGCGACGCCGAGATCGCGTTCCAGAACCGTGCTCAGAACCGCGAGGAAGGCCCGAAAGAACTGGCTGAGCACATAAGCCAGGCAGAGCACGATCAGTCCGGCCCGCATGCGTTTTCCCCTTGCGATGACAGGGCGATGCGTGACACGTCGCTTGCATCGGCGCAAGCGGGCAGACACGCTGATGTGTCTTCCTGTTGCAGAAGCGGCTGTTACAATTCGGTATGGAGCGGATGCCAGGACACGACGCGTTTTACGACACCTTGCCGCGCGTTGACTCCTTCGCGGCCCTGACCGACCCCGCCAGCTATACACCCTTGCCCGCGGACTGGGTGATCGGCGCGGCCGACATCGTCGGATCCAGTGCCGAAATCGCCGCCGGCCGCTACAAGACGGTGAACATGGTCGGTGCGGCGGTGATCTCGGCGCAGGTCAATGGCTTTGGCGGTCGGGATTTTCCCTATGTCTTTGGGGGCGACGGCGCCACGTTTGCCTGCGGTCCGGATCTTGCGGTCGCCTCGGCGCGCACGCTCGGTGTGGTGAAACGCTGGGCCGCGTCCGAGTTCGGGCTGGAGTTGCGCGCAGCACAGGTGCCGGTCGCCAATATCCGCCGGGCCGGTCACGAGGTCTCGGTGGCGCGCTATCAGGCATCGGCGGGCGTGGATTACGGCATGTTCAGCGGCGGCGGGGTGTCATGGGCCGAACGGCAGATGAAGCTGGGCGCCTTCGCGCTGCCGCCCGCGACCGAAGACGAGGTGCCGGACCTGACCGGTCTTTCCTGCCGCTGGAACAATGCCCGCTCGCGCAATGGCACGATCCTGTCGGTTGTGGTCGATCCGACGCCCGCCGCCACGCGCGAGGCCTTTGCCGCCGTCGCGGACCAGATCATAGCCTTGGCCAACCGCCTGGATCGCGGCGGCCATCCGTTGCCGCCGAACGGTCCAGGGGTCAGTTGGCCGCCGCCGGGTCTGACGCTCGATGCACAGGTCTCACGCGGGACCACGCCGCTTCGCCGGCGGAAGCTGCAGCTGTTGGTCAGCAATCTGATGGCTTGGCTTCTGTTCCGAACCGGCATCCGGGTCGGCGGATTCGATCCGGCACATTATGCCGAGATGGTCAGCCGGAACGCGGATTTCCGCAAGTTCGACGACGGGCTCAAGATGACGCTGGACTGCGACCCGGACACGGTGCGCCGCATGACGGAACTGCTGGAGCGCGCGCAGCGCGACGGCATCGTCGAGTTCGGCCTGTTCGAGCAGGACGAAGCGATGATGACCTGTTTCGTGCCCTCGCCATTGCAGGACAACCACGTCCACCTCGTCGACGGTGCCTCGGGTGGTTATGCGCGGGCGGCTGCGCAGATCAAGTCGCTGTCGGTTTGATCCATCTCGCGGCGGTGGCGCGCGCGGCCGTAACGAGCGTGATGACGTCGATCGCGACGGCCACGAACCGCGCCCCGGCCTCGAGGTAGGACTCGGTCAGCTCTTCGTTGAGGCAGAGAATGCCCGGCACCTTGCCGGCGCGGTCGATCCGCTCAAGCATCTCCAGAATCACCGCGTGCACCTCGGGATGCGCGGGATCGCCGCGATGACCGAGGTCGGCGGCCAGGTCCGCGGGACCGATGAAGACGCAATCGACCCCCTGCACCGCGAGGATATCGTCGAGCGCGGCGAGCCCCTTGCGGTTCTCGACCTGCACGATCAGGCTGATCTGATCGTCCGCCGTCTGGGTATAGTCCGGAATGTTCGAGAAGCGCGACGCCCGGGTCGCGGTCGCGCCCACGCCGCGGATGCCATGTGGCGGATAGGTGATGGCGCGCACCAGGTCGCGCGCCTGCCCGCCGCTTTCCACCATCGGCACGAGGATCGTCTGTGCACCGACATCCAGCGCCTGCTTGATGATCCAGGGCTCACCGATCGTCACGCGCACGATCAGCGAGGAAGGGCTGGTCTGCAGTGCCATCAACTGGTTGCGGATCGAGCGGATGTCGTTGGCGGCATGTTCGCTGTCGATCACCAGCCAATCGAACCCCGCGGTGCCCATGACCTCGCTCGTCGCGGCCTCTGCGAAGCTGAGCCAGCTTCCGAAGGTGGTGTCGCCGGCCTTGAACCGCTGCTTGAGCCTGTTGATAGGTGCGGGCATGGGGCTGGTCCTCTGCGTCTGGTGCCTGTTCGCGCGCACGGTAGACGCGGCCCGCCCGGCTTGTCCATCACGGATGCGTGCGGCTCAGGTCAGGGTCGCGGCGATATCGATGATGACGTCATTGGCCATCATCACGTCGGCCTCGGTCGTGTCGAACTGCCCGGCCTGGAAGCGGATCACCAGGTCGCCATCGACACGCGTCTGGGTCAGGTAGATTCGGCCGTCATCGTTGATTGCATCGACCAGCCGCTGGTTCAGCGCGTCGAGGTCAGAGACGCTCTCCGGCGCATAGCGGAAGGTGAAGAGCGACCACATCGGCGCGGTCACGATCTCGAATCCCGGAGTCGCGGCCAGCCGGTCATGCAGGCGCCGTGACCAGGTCACGTGATCGCGGATGCGGCGGCGCAGCCCTTCCAGCCCGTAGTTGCGGATCAGGAACCAGATCTTGAGCGCCCGGAAGCGGCGGCCCAGCGGCACCGACCATTCCGAGTAGTTGATGATCCCGTCCTTGCCATGCGTCTTGAGGTACTCCGGCTGAATCGCAAGCGTGCGCACGAGGTCGTCGGGATCGCGCAGGAAATGCGCGGCGCAATCGAAAGGCACACCGAGCCATTTATGCGGGTTGAAAACGACGCTGTCGGCGCGTTCGATCCCGCGCCAATATCCGCGGAACTCGGGACAGATCATCGCCGAGCCAGCCCAGGCGGCATCCACATGGGTGAAAAGCCCGTGGCTTTCGGCCACGTCCAGACAGGTTGCGATCGGATCGGTTGCGCCTGTGCCGGTCCCGCCGACGCAGAGGATGACGCCCGCAGGGGTAAGTCCGGCGTCGAGATCGGCACGAATGGCGGCGCCGAGCGCTTCCGGGTCCATGCCGCGCCACTCTCCGGTCGTGGGGATGCGCACCAGGTTGTCCTGCCCGATGCCCGCGATCCAGATCGCCCGGTCGACCGACGTGTGAACCTCGTGCGAGCAATAGACGCGCAGCCGCTTGTTTCCGGCCAACCCGGAGCTGTTGCCGGTCCAGTCGAGCGCGCGTTCGCGCAGGGTCAGGACGGCTGCCAGCGTCGCCGAACTGGCACTGTCCTGGATCACGCCCGCGAAACCTTCGGGCAGCCCGATGGCCTGGCGCAGCCAGTCCATCATGCGCGTTTCCATCTCGGTGGCGGCGGGCGAGGTCTGCCACAACATGCACTGGGGCGCGATGGCGGCGACGAGGAATTCGGCCAGCACCGCGGGCGCCGCGGCGTTCGAGTTGAAATAGGCGAAGAAGCGGGGATGCTGCCAATGGGTGATGCCGGGCATCACGACGGTCTCGAAATCGCGAAACACCTTTTCCATGTCCTCGGGCGTTTCGGGCGGGGTCTCGGGCAGGGCGTTCAGGATCTCGCCCGGCGCGGCGCGCGACCGCACGGGCCTGTCGCCCACGGTCTGCCGATACGTCTGTGCCCAATCCGCCGCGCGGCGACCCCATTGACCGAAATCGTTCCAATCCATGCGTCATCCTCCCATCGCGCGGCCCCGCGACAGTGCCGCCAACCGGCGGGCCAGTTCAAGGGGCATCGCCCGGTTCGGGGGCCGTGCCGGATCATGGATTGCGCTGCCAGGCATTGACGGGCAAAACAGGGCTTATGAGCAAACCGATACCCAAAACCTCGCGCTCCCTTCCGATTGCCCTTTTGCGCGCCCGCGAGCGGGTGATGGGCCCGATCCGCGAAATGCTCTCCGGGGTCGGCATCACCGAACAGCAATGGCGGGTTCTTCGGGTGCTGCAGGAGGACGGGCCGCAGGAACCGACCCGGATCGCGGAACAGGCCTGCCTGCTGCTGCCGAGCCTGACACGGATCCTGCAAAAGCTCGAGGAGAAGGAACTGATCGCACGCGAACGGGACACCAGGGACCGCCGCCGTCAGATCGTGCAGATCACCGATGACGGGGCGCTGCTGATCGAGGCCAACATCGCCAAGAGCCTCGCCCTGCTGGATCGCACCCGCGACCGGATGGGGGCCGAGCGTTACGACACGCTGCTCGATCTCCTGAATGAGCTCGACGACGGCGAGAAGGGGCGGCCCTGACCGCGCCCCCGCCGTCGTTTCGCCAAAATTTTCCGTGTTCACGGCCTTGACCTTCCAGTCACGGGAAGGCCCATATGTCAGGTGATCGCGGAAAGGGATACCCCTGTCATGCCTGAAGACACGCTCGTCACGCTGCCTCTTGATGGTCTCAACTGCGCCGGTTGCGTCGGCCGTGCGGAACGCGCCGTGCAAGCTGTTCCCGGCATTGGCTCGGTCGCCGTGAACCTCGCCACGCGCAAGGGAACTGTTGACCTGGGCACGGCGCGCCTTTCGGAGGTCGCCGATGCACTGGCGCAGGCGGGGTACCCCGCGCGCCAGGAAACCGTGATGCTCGACATCTCGGGCATGACCTGCGCCGGTTGCGCCGGGCGCATCGAGCGCGCCTTGGCGACCCTTCCGGGGGTTGTGGACGCGAGCGTCAACTTCGCCAGCCGGACGGCCCATGTGACGGTGCTCTCCGGTGCCGCCGAGCAGGACACACTGGTGCGGGCGGTGTCCGACGCCGGTTACGAGGCGCGTGTGCAGACCATCGATGCACCAATGCGAGAAGATGCTTCCGAGGAGGCCGAGTTGGTTACGGCCCGCCGGGCGGCGCTGGTTGCGCTGGTTCTCGCCGCGCCGGTCTTCCTGCTGGAAATGGGCGGCCATCTCGTGCCGGCGCTGCATCACCTGATCGGACAGAGCATCGGCCATCAGACTTCATGGATGATCCAGTTCGTGCTGACCACGGCGGTTCTGGCCGGGCCAGGCCGGGCGTTCTTTGCCAAGGGTGTCCCGGCTCTGCTGCGCGGCGCGCCGGACATGAACAGCCTTGTCGCGCTGGGAACCAGTGCCGCGTGGGGCTATTCGACGGTCGCGCTCTTCGCGCCCGCATTGCTGCCCGATACGGCCCGCGCGGTCTATTTCGAGGCGGCTGCCGTGATCGTCGCGCTGGTTCTGGTGGGCCGTTGGCTGGAAGCCCGCGCGCGCGGCCGCACGGGCGCCGCGATCCGCCGGTTGGTCGGGCTGCAGCCCAAGACCACCCGCGTCGAGCGCGATGGAACGGTTATCGAAACGCCGATCGCCGAAGTCCGGGTGGAAGACATCCTGCACCTGAGACCCGGAGAGCGTGTGGCGTTGGATGGCGCCGTCATCGAGGGCGAGAGCTTCATTGATGAAAGCATGATCACCGGTGAACCCGCACCGGTTGCCAAACGGGATGGTGATTGGGTCGTGGCAGGCACGGTCAACGGCTCGGGGTTTCTGCGCTATCGTGCCGAGAAGGTCGGTCGCGACACGATGCTGGCCCAGATCATTGCGATGGTGCAGCAGGCGCAGGGCGCAAAGCTGCCGATCCAGGCGCTGGCCGACAAGGTCGTGCGTGTCTTCGTGCCCGTGGTGATGGCAATCGCTCTGCTGACCGTGGCAGTCTGGTTGCTGGTCGGTCCGGACCCGGCGCTGAGTTTCGCCCTGATCGCGGGCGTTTCGGTTCTGATCATCGCCTGTCCCTGCGCCATGGGACTTGCGACGCCGACCTCGATCATGGTCGGGACCGGACGCGCCGCGGACATGGGTGTTCTGTTTCGCCGCGGTGATGCGTTGCAAACGCTGGGCGAAGTGCGGATGCTGGCGTTCGACAAGACCGGCACGCTCACTCTGGGTCGCCCGGTGTTGACCGATTTCGTCCCTGCGCCGGGCTTGGACGAGGAGTCGCTGCTGCGAATGGTCGCCGCGGCTGAGTCCCGCTCGGAGCATCCGATCGCCCGGGCGATCATGGCCGCTGCCGAAGCGCGCGGTCTGGACCTGCCCGTGGCCGAAAAGGTCGAGGCGCTGAGCGGTCTGGGATTGCAGGCACAGGTCGAGGGGCACGCCCTTCTGATCGGCTCGGCCCGGCTGATGCGGGAGAACGGAGTTTCCTCCGAGGGCCTGTCGGCGCGATACGAGAGCCTGCAGGCGGACGGCAAGACGCCCGTTCTGGTCGCGTGCGATGGCAAGATCGCTGCGCTGTTCGGCGCCGCCGATCCGGTCAAGCCGGGGGCGCGTGCAGCGCTCGCCGCGCTGAAGGATGAAGGTGTAGAGGTGGCGATGATCACCGGCGACGCGAAAGGCACGGCGCTAGCCGTGGCTCGCCAGTTGGGCATCGACCATGTCGAGGCGGAAGTCCTGCCCGGTGGCAAGCGCGACGCCGTGCAGAGACTGCGGGCAGCGCACGGATCCGTCGGCTTCGTCGGCGACGGGATCAACGACGCGCCGGCCTTGGCCGAGGCCGATGTCGGCCTCGCGATCGGGACGGGCACGGATGTCGCGATCGAAAGCGCCGATGTCGTGCTCGTGTCGGGAGACCTGGCCGGGGCGGTCAATGCGCTGGCCATTTCCCGCGCAACCCTGCGCAACATCCGCCAGAACCTGTTCTGGGCCTTTGCCTACAATACCGCGCTGATCCCGGTGGCGGCCGGTGTTCTCTATCCGGTGACGGGCCTGATGCTGTCGCCGATGCTGGCGGCGGGGGCGATGGCGATGAGTTCGCTCTTCGTGTTGTCCAATGCGTTGCGATTGCGCGCGGTCCAACCGCTTCTCCGCGAGGAACGCCCGGCGGCGGTGTCCGACATTCCCGCGCAGCCCGTTGCAGCGGAGTGAGGCGGCCGTCATGAACATCAGCGAAGCCTCCAGCCGCACCGGTCTGCCCGCCAAGACGATCCGCTACTACGAGGAGATCGGGCTGATCAAGCCGATGCGTGGCGCCAATGGCTACCGCGCCTTTCGTGACAAGGACATCCACAAGCTAGCCTTCCTGGGCCGAGCCCGGGCACTTGGTTTTTCGATCGAGGATTGCCGCACCCTGCTTGCGCTCTACGAGGATGACGGCCGCGCCAGCGCCGACGTCAAACACGTTGCCCTGCAGCAACTCGACCAGATCGATCGGCGGCTCGAGGAGTTGAAGGAGATGCGGGCCACGCTCGCCCGGCTCGTTTCGGCCTGCGCCGGCGACAGTCGGCCCGATTGCCCGATCCTGAGCGATCTCGCGCAGCGCATGGGCGACGACTGACGGCGCGGCGCCTTGTCGGGGGGGGGGCGTCTCGGTCTGACGATCGCTCAGTTGCGGAAATCGAAATTCCGCCCGATGCCGAAGAAAATGGCGCTGGAATCCGCCTTGCCCGAGAATTCCTCGTCGAGCACCGAGTATTCGATGCCCGTGTTCATGCTCCAGTCCTGGGTCAGTTCGCGGTTGTAGACGACCAGAAGCGTGCCGCGCTTGGAGGCCTCGCTGGACGGGGCGGCTTCGCTGTAACTCAGCGACAGGTCTGCCGAGAGGCTGGATTGCTCGTTGATGTCGTATTCATACCCGGCGATCAGGATATTGGTGAACCGGTCCTCGTCGTTGCTGTCGACGAACACGTCGCGGGTCAGGCGAAAGTTGAAGTTGCTGGTGGCATACTCGCGGAACCACTCGATCCCGCCGATGGCGCGCGGGTCGGTGCTGTCAAAGCTTGTCAGACCGATATTCGCCGACAGGCCGCCATTTGGCAGGGTGATGCTGCGCGAAAACCGCAACGTGCCGCGCTCACCATCCTGGTTCTGTATAAGGTCGAAATCGACATTCGCCATACCGTTGGGCATTTCCCGGTAATAGCCGACATTGCCGCTGGGGCCGGACCGCCGGACGGATTCGCGCAGACCTGACAGCAGGTTGGTCTCGACCGTGTCCACATCGGTGTACCCGAAGCGAAGCGACACGCCCGATATCGGCGAGATCTCGCGGTCGAACCCCAGTTGAAGAGTTTGGGTCTCGCGTTCGGTATCAACCGCGTTTTCATTGGAGTAAGTGCTGTAGAACAGGTCGACCGATGCGGTCGTCAAGGCATCGAAGCGAAACAGGGCCGCCAGGCCGAAGTCGCTGGCGGCGTAATTCGTCAGGCTTGGATCCGTTTGGTCGATGTAGTTGGTGCCTGCCGTTCCGGCGAAGAGCCGCAGGCCGAAGGGAGACTGTGTTCCGGTCTCGAGTTCGACATCGAAATTGTATGCCTCACGTTCCCCCGAGCCGCGGATGTTGGAAAAATCCCGCGGCGGGCGGACGATGCCGTCCTGGTCGAGAAAGGCCCAGAGCGGGGCGGCCAACGAGATGTCGGACTGCCTGTAATCGCCATTCACAGAAAATGACGCATTCGCCGCATCGCGCCGGTAGCGCAGACCGACGAAGGGATCGACCAAGCCCGTGCTTGTGGTGTTGCCTTCGGCGATGCTGCCGAAACGCAAGGCTGCGCCCACAGCAAGGGACAATTCCTGCGCGCGCGTCTTGCTTTCGAGGCCATAGCTCAGCCGTGTGGTCGCGAGCGAGGTTGTGCCTTCGCTGGGAGTCTGAAGTCCGAGGTTGTCGCCGACGCCGAATTCCTGCTCGATGCGAAAACGCTGCTCAAGGGTCGCGCTGTCGTCCGCGACCTGCGCGAGAGCGGGACTCCCCGCACTCGCGACGCCCACTGCCAGAGTGGCGTTCACGATCAGTCGCTTGCTCAATACTGCCCCCTTGGTCGGGTTCTTATTCGAAGAGCCGTCGTTGCGGCACGATGATGACGTCGCCTTCTCTCAGAACCGGAGTGCTGATGCTGGACTTGCCGTCGATGATATCCTTGACGTTGAAGGTATAGATCTGCTGGCGTCCGCTCCCGTCCGCGCGTCGCAGCTGGAGTCGCTTGGTCGCTCCGAACCGCGTGACGCCGCCGCCTTGCGCAAGCGCCTGCAGGAAGGTGGTGCCGCGCTTGATCTCCATCGCGCCAGGATTGACGACCTCGCCCAGCATGTAGATGGTCAGCCCGTTCCCAGTGGATCCAGCAGCCGGTGACCGCGGCGTCGCAAGCTGCGCCAGCGACACGAACACGGTCGGGTCGGCGGCGAAGTTCGGGCGAAGCTGTTGCACGAGATCCGCTCGGACTTCATCAATGCTGCGCCCACTCACCCGGATGGTGCCGACCAACGGCACGGCAACGCGCCCGTCCGGCAGGACGAGGGTTTCCCGGTTGATGCTGGGGTCTTCCAGCACTTCGATCCGAACGACGTCGCCCGGCTTGATCTTGTAGCTGTCCTGCGCGGTCAGTTGGGAGGCCAGCACCGGCAGGAGGAGTAGAGTGGTGAGGACTGTCAGAAATCGTTTCATTCCGGGCTTTCTCTGGTTTAGTTCGATGCAGTTCGCCCCGATCGAAGGTTAGAGACTTTTGAGGGGCCGAGAAAGCGTTTTCAAGCTGTCGCAGCACGCCCGCGGCAAGAGAGCACCGGTCAGTGCCGATCCTGCAACAGATGATCCAATCCTTGAGGCGGCAGTGTTTCGCCTATTCGATGTGCAAAGCTGGTGAATCCTCGCCCATTGGTCGTATCGGGAAACAAGGCCGCTTTACAATCAAGGGTAGAGTTCTACAGTCGAAGAAACACCAAGAGGCATGATGGGAGCCTACCTGTGATCATCGCGTTCCTTCTTCTCGGATCTGTACCCGGACTGGCAGTCGGATCTTTCTCGATGGTTTCGGGCAACACGTTCCTCATGTCGCTGGCGGCTTACAGCTTGACCGGAACGCTGACGGTGTTGTGCTGTATGGGCTTCTACGCTTTGACGGGGCAATGTGGAGCGCAAGTGCCAGCGCAGCGCGGCTAACGCCTGCAGAGATCGCGTCGTTTCCGGCCAGTCAGGGTCACGGAAGCCGATTAAATTTCTTTTGGTTTGATCTGGGTGGCTCGGGTTCGGCCGGATTTCCCTATTGGCCTCCAGCAGATTCGCGAAGAAGGTGGCGTGTCGCTTTCAGGCTACTCCAACGCAACCCGTTTTTGGGGGCTGCCAGATAAGACCACTTTACATGGTCCCAGCATCGCTTCGCGCAATGCGCCGGTGCGACGCGGTTTTGCCTGAGTTCAGTAGTACTCGTTCTCGTATCCATGCGCGCCAGTGGTGTAACGGCACCTGTTGAGAATGATCCCCATGACGTTCGTCAGTTCGGACAGTTGTCGCTCGGCGACATCGATCTGTTCCATGGGGGTCTTTTCCGCGACGACGACGAGAAGCGCGCAGTCGACCGAGCGTAGGAAGCCATGACTGTCGTCGTTCGCCATGAGGGGTGGCATGTCAAACAGCATGAGATCCGGTTGGTAGTCCTTCTCGATCTCTTGGAGAACCGCACCCGCCTGCTGGCTTTGCAACACCTCCGAGGGTTTGTGCGAGGACTTACTGTTCAACCCGAAGGCCACGTTTCCGTGAAAGTTCAGTGCCACATCTGAAAAGTCGACGTCGCGACGCAACACGTCCGCCATTCCCTTGTCCAGATCTTGTCCGAGAACCTTACCCAGGCCCATGCGGCGCAGGTCGAAATCCATTACGATCGTGCGCAGCTCGTCCATGCGGCTGAAGCTGAAACCGAGATTCGCGGCGATCGTCGACTTCCCGCACCCGCTGCGGGGCGATACAAGCGCCACGCGGCGCCAACCTTTCTTCATCGTCTGATGCAGAATCTTCGTGCGCAGCATGTCGAAGGGAATGGCCATCTCGCCACTCGAATGCGCCACGAGGCGATTGTGCACGATCGATTTGGAATCGATTTTAAGTTCAGGCAGCGCGGTCCATTTATCCTTCAGCCTGACATCCGCCTTCGCACCGCTGACGGCCGGGCGGCGCCCTTCCGGCACCTGGGCCAATCCGGACGCCTCTCGCATTTCGCGTTGGGACCGGGCCTTTCTGATTGCCTCCTGCAGACGGTCTGTCACGATGTCCTCGTAGCGTTGGAATGGGGGAAAGTCGCGTTTACCATCTGACGCCCAACTTGTTCATCACGCGATCCGCAATCAGATCGAGCGGTTGATAATAGGTATGCACGGCGAAGACGACGAGCGGGATTCCGACCAGGATGATCAGAATGATCCCGAGCTTGATGCTGCGCTGAACGATCAGTTCGCGCCGCGTCCGCACATAGGGAAGGGTGGCGATCGGCCAGACTTCCAGTTTCCGGATCAAATCCTCGGGACGCCGCGGCGCGCTGTTGAGAAACACCATGGCGCCCACAAGGGCCATACCCATCGCGATTCCCAGCGCCGTGCCGCCGGCCGCGATCTTCATCCGGTTGGGCTTGGTCGGTTCGCTCGGAACGGCGGGTTGTTCGATCACGGAGATGCGTTCACCGCGCGACAGAAGCTCGATCCGCTCGCCGGTATCCGCATCGGCCAGCCGCTGTACCGCGGGATTGTACTGGTTGAGTGTGTTCTCGTAGTCCCGCTCCAGGTCCTCGAGGATCACTGCGTTGTTCGCGGTCTTGTCGATGGTCTCCTGCAGGCGATCGATCTCCTGCTGCAGGGATTGCTCCTGCCTCTCCAGAAGCGCCAGTCTCGTCTCGATGTTGCCGAGCTGGATCTGGAAGCCGGCGTTGGCTGTACCTCTGCCATCCTGGCTGTCTGTGTTTTCCTCGCTGCTCGCGGCAATCGTCCGCAACTGTTCGACGCGGCCCTTCAGCAGTTTGACGCGCGGATTGGTCTCCGAGTAGATCAGCAGCGCATTCTCGAGCTCGGCCTCGGCCTCGACCAGGCGTTTCTGGTCGTCGGTGAGGGTGACCGTGCCATCGGATCCGCCGAATTCGTTGAACATCGTGATCAGCTGCTCGCGCTGGGACTGGAGCGTGAAGATCTCGCGCCCGATCTCTTCCAGCCGCTGCTCGCGTTGCGCCTTCTGTTGCTGGCGGAACATCAGCGTGTCCGGAAGCGCCCCGGCGTTGGCATTCTTGAACTCGAGGATCCGGTCCGCCTGCGTTTCCAGCTGCGTCTTGAGCCGCGACACCTCCTGTTCGAAGAAATCCAGTGTCTGGCCAGCACGGGCGCGGCGGAAATTTGCGTCGTCCGCCTGGATCAGGGTCAGGTATTCGTTCAGCACCCCGGCCGCCAGCCGCGGCGTGCGTGCTTCGAAACTGATCGTCATAATGCTGGCTTCGTTCGCACGGTTGGTCTTGGACACGCGGGTCCGCGCGCGCATCGCATCGACGATCTGGTCGGCACTCATGTCTCTCTGGCCCTCCAGAACGTCGAGTCGTCGGGCGATGTCCAGAAGGTTCGCACGGGTCAGAAGGCGTTGCTCGATGATCTGGAGCCGCTGAGGGCCGGGCATCCTGACGGTGCTGGGAGCCAGCGCGTCGGGGATCTGCGGTGCCTCGACGATCAGGACCATGCGTGATTCGTATGCGGGCGGCAGCGTGAAAGCCACGAAGATCGCGACGGTTGCGACACTTGCCGCTACGATCAGGAAAGCCGGCAAACGTCTGATAAACAGCGAGAAATAATACCCGATCGAGGACATCTAGGCCTGCGCCTCCCTTTCCACAGCCCGCTGGCAGAAGAATACCCCGTCATCCACGACGGATTGAACCATGCAGGATGTCACGGTCCTGCCAGTTTCTTCGGTCCAGGAATAGAGCAACGCGAAGTCACACAGCTGGTTGATCAGCCGCGGTACACCGCCGGTGATGTCGTGAACCAACAGGCAGGCATCCGGCGTGAATTCCTTGCCCGAACCGCCTGCCGCTTTCAGCCGATGCTCGATGTATTTCATCGTCAGGTCGGGGGTCATGCGGTTGAGATGGAAGCTGGCCGACACACGTTGCGCGAGCTGGTTCATGCTGGGATGGCGCACCATGTCCCGAAGCTCGGGCTGACCGACCAGAATGAGCTGTACCAGCTCGTCCTTGTTCGAGTTGATGTTGGTGAGCATACGCAGCTCTTCCAGTCCTTCACGCGAGATGTTCTGCGCTTCGTCAAAGACCAGGACGACCCGTTTGCCCTGGGCGTATTGGTCGATCAGAAAATCCTGCAATCTCTGGAAGTTTTGCACATAGGTCGCGTCCGTTTCAAAGGGCACATCGAGCGCGTTCAGGACCCATTGCAGCAATTCGCCGCGGTTGCCCTGGGCGTTCGACACCAGCCCGACGATCACGTCGTCCTCGAGCTGCGACAGCAGGTTATGAAGGAGCGTCGTCTTGCCGGTCCCGATCTCGCCGGTCAGCAGGGTGATCGGCGCGCGCGACAGGACTCCGAACTCAAGCACCGAGTAGGCGCGACGGTGCTGCGGAGACCAGAACAGGAATTCGGGATCGGGTACGAGCGTGAACGGTCGATCACGAAGACCGAAATAGTCCTGATAGAACGAAGACTGCTTCATGGGTCGACAACTACTCAAACACTGGTTGACAATCATATAATGGCACAGATGCGGATTTTCACCGCCGACTTGTCGAGCGCACCGGGTCAGACAAGCCGGCACAACACCAAGCAGCTAGCAGTATGTGCGCAGAATCGCAACACGGCAGCGATTCCTGGCGATCGCTCGATGACTGGGTTGGGCGACGGGCAATGCGGCGTCGAGCAACCTATGCGGGAACGGCTGGGTGAGCCCTCACCCCTAAACGGTCGCGCGCTTTCATTGTCCGTGTGGAGGACGTGCCAGTGGAGTCACGCCGCAGCGTCATATTCCATTGAATATATAATATTTTCAATAGCTTGAAAATTTACCACAACATGCGAAAGACAAGAAAAGAGTTGTTTGTCTCAAATTTTTCGGTAATTATCCGGGTTACGGGGTAGAGGTTAGGCGGCTGTTTGATGCCGCCACGTGTGACGAATTTGTGTTTGCTGTGTGAGTGAGTGGAAGATGACTTTACAGATTAATGATCCGACCCGGCTACAGGCCGTGTCAATTTCAGACGTTGTTCAGACTGCCAGGGCGCGAAAGCCTGAGTTCTACGCGGGATACGGAAAGCGTTTGATGGACCTGTCCATCATCCTACTGACCGCTCCCATCACGGTGCCTTTGCTACTATTGACGGCTCTGATCGTGGCTCTTGACGGCCACAACCCCCTTTACGTCCAGAAGCGTGTCGGTCGCGGCGGTCGCATCTTCAAGATGTGGAAGTTCCGTAGCATGGTTCCCAATGCCGACCATATCCTGGAAGCCCACCTGCAGGCGCATCCTGAAGCCCGCGAAGAGTGGAACCACAGCCAGAAACTGCGCAACGATCCCAGGGTGACTCGTTTCGGCGCCCTGATCCGCAAGTGTTCGCTCGACGAACTGCCGCAGATAATCAATGTCCTGCGCGGCGACATGTCCCTGATCGGACCTCGCCCGATGATGGTTGGACAGACAAATCTGTACCCCGGCCAATGCTACTACTGGATGCGCCCCGGAATTTCCGGACTGTGGCAAGTCACCGACCGGAACGACACCGCCTTCACGGCGCGTGCCCAGTACGATGACAAATACTTTCACAATCTGTCGTTTACCAATGACTGCTCGATCATTGCCAAAACCTTTGTTGTCGTGCTTCTTGGTACAGGATACTGACACCTTGTGACGCGCGCGTCGCAGGGCAATGGCAGAGTGAAGGATTTCGTTATGAACCGATTGCAATCGCGGCTCAGTCGCGCTGGTGTCGTTTTTGCCCTTGTTGCAACCATGGGCATCACGTCCGCCTGCGATACGGCCGAAGAACGTGCGGAAGAGCACTATCAGGCGGGTCTGGAACTCCTTGAGCAAGGCGATGTGAACCGTGCTCTTGTCGAATTCCGGAACGTCTTCCAATTGAATGGCAAGCATGAAGGCGCACGGCTCGCCTATGCCCGGGTGCAACGTGAACGCGGATTGAATCAGGAAGCCTATGGCCAATACCTGCGGTTGGTCGAACAATACCCCGACAACCTGGAAGGCCGCCGCGCTCTCTCTGAAATGGCTGTCGCAGCGCGCAACTGGCAGGAAGCCGAGCGTCACGTGACCAAGGCGATCACGCTGGATCCGAACGACGTACGAATCCAGTCGATAGACAACTCCGTGAAGTATTTCCACGCGCTGCGCGACGAAGACCCGAACGCACAGGAAGCCGCGATCATCAAGGCGCAAGCTCTCGTCGAACAGGACGAGAGCCTAACAAGCGCGAGAGAGATCGTTCTCGATGACCTGCTGCGCAAGCAGGACTGGTATGCCGCGCTCGACGTGATCGAAGAGGGTCTGGCCGTCGAGCCGGACAATTTTGATCTCTACCGGATTCGGCTCGGGATCATGCAGCAGATCGGCGACCTCGACGGCATCGAGACCCAGTTGCTCGATCTGATGGACCGGTTCCCCGAAAGACGGACCACCTTCAAGCAGACTCTGGTTCGGTTCTACGTATCGCAGGGCAATATCGATGGTGCACAGGAATTCCTGCGCGACCAAGCCACGCGCGAAGGTGCCACGATCGAGGACAAGGCGCTTCTGGTCGGTTTCATCGAACAGGTCCGCGGCAAAGAAGCAGCCCTGGACGAGGTGGAGCGTCTGATCGTCGAAGGCGGAGAAGGGCTTGCCCAGTTCCGCGCGATGCGCGCCAAGCTGAACTTCGAGATGGGCGAGACAGAAGCGGCCATCGCCGAGATGGAAGCGATTACCGAAGGTGCCGAACGCAACGAAGAGACCCGCGGTTTCGAGGTCGACCTGGCGCGGATGCTGTTCCGCGAGAACAACGCCGTCGGTGCCCGTGCGCTCATCGAAACCGTGCTGTCCGAGGATCCGTCGCAGCCTGACGCGGTCAAGCTCAAGGCGAACTGGCTCATCGACGATGATGCGACCGGCGATGCCATCGTCATGCTGCGTGAGGCGCTCAACCAGAACCCCGAAGATCCCGACCTGATGTCGCTGATGGCCAAGGCCTATGAACGCGAAGGCAACCAAGACCTGCGCGAGGAGATGCTGTCGCTGGCCGTGCAGGCGTCGGGAAAGGCCCCGGCTGAATCGATCCGGTATGCCTCGAGCCTCGCCGCGGACGAAAAGCTGGTCGCTGCCGAGGGCGTTCTGATCGACTCCCTGCGGGTCAACCCGCAGAATATCCAGATCCTGACCGGGCTTGGGAACCTCTATGTGCAGATGGAGGATTGGGGCCGCGCCGAAGACGTGGTCGACTCGCTCGAAGGTATCGGCAACCCCGAAGCCACGGCGCAGGCCACAGCTTTGACCGCTCGAATCCTGACGGGCCAGGATCGAGGTGAGGATCTGACCGCCATGCTCGAAGGCATGACAGACGATCCGAACATGGGACGCAACGCGGAAATTGCCTTGCTCCGCTCGAGGCTTGCGAATGACGGGCCCGAGGCGGCGAACGAATATCTGCAGGAACTTCTTGAAAAGGATCCGGACGACCCCGCCCTGCGCTTCATCGAGGCCGGTTTCCTTGCAGGCTTCAACAAACCCGACGAGGCCGAGGCGGTGTTCCGCAGTCTTCTGGAGGAAGATCCGAACCGCGCCAACGTCTGGATCGCGCTGTACCGCATGAAGGTCCAGATGCGCGACAGTGAAGGCGCGTCGCAGGTTCTCGACGAGGCGCTGACCGCGTTGCCGGATAACGGCAACCTGCTGTGGGCCAAGGCTGGGGTGCTGGAACGTCAAGGCGACATCGAAGGCGCCATTGCGATCTACGAAGACATGTACGAGCGCAATTCGAACTCGCTGATCGTGGCGAACAACCTCGCGAGCCTGCTGGCGACGCATCGCACGGATACAGAAAGCTTGCAGCGCGCCTATACGGTCGCCCGACGTCTGCGCGAAAGCGACGTCCCGGCGTTCCAGGACACGTTCGGCTGGATCAGTTTCCGTCGCGGCGATCATGAAACCGCGCTCGACTACCTGAACGCTGCCGCGACCGGTTTGCCCAATGACGTGACGGTTCAGTATCATTATGCCGTCAACCTGGCCGCGCTGGCGCGTAATCAGGATGCGTTGGAACAGTTCAAGAAGGTTTCGGAAATGATCGATCCGGTCAATCCTCCGCCCTTTGCCGACGACGTCGCATCGGAAATCGCGCGGCTTAGCGGCGGTCCCGCATCTCAGGACTGACGTTCAGCGACGAACCGACGTTCATCCGAACACTGTTTGCCGGGCCAATTCTGTGAAGGGTTGGCCCGGTTTCTGTGGGCCGAGGCGTCGCCGCACCGTGGTGGCCATTTGTGATCGGGTGTCGGTCGTCCGGCCCGTAGAGAGGTTCAATTCGGAAGAAGGTGTCGCCATCCCTTGTGAGCGCGTCTCTGCGCAGTGCAAGAATTGATCGCCTACGTGTCCGGTGGCTCGGCGCGCGGAATGATCAGCGTCGCGGCAAGCCAACCGGTCAGGAACCCGCCGAGGTGTGTCTCCCAGGCCAGTTGCCCGTCCTGCACAACCCAGAGCAGGATGTTGAGCACCACCAAGCCGATCACGTCAAGAACCAGCGCGCGGCGGCTGTAGCCCTGTTGCGAACTGAAGAACCAGTCCTGCCATTTCCACGCGCCGACCAGGCCGAACAGTGCGCCGGACGCACCGACCATCGGTTGCGCGCTGTCGCTGAGCAGTGCGAACCCAAGGCCGCCACCGATCCCCGATATGAGGTAGAGCGCGAGAAACCATGCTTGTCCGACCCGCGCCACGAGGATCCGACCGACGAAGAAAAGCACCAGCATGTTCCCCAAAAGGTGCATCAGGCTGGCATGCAAACCTTGATACGTCAGGAACATGAGCCACGGCTGAGCCGGATAGTTCGGCCGCCAGTTGTCCAGAAGGCCGGTCCAGAACGCCCCGTTCTGATAAGCGAGCGACCGCCAGCGCGTCGTTCCGATCAGACCGTGATCCGCGGCGATCAGAACGAACTCGACGGCGCAGGTCAGGATGATGATTGCCACGACGACGGGCGCGGGCTTCCAGCCGGTGTCGGGCTGGAGGGTCGGTCGAATCGCGCTCTTGTCCTGCCCGTTCATTAGGGTTGTTTTGCCGCGCAGGCTGCAAAACGACAAGGGCAAGAGTCGCGAAGGTCCGTTTTCGGCGGCGTCGAGTCATGGATATTCGGGGACAAAGTCGCGAGCCCTCAAGCGTTTTCTGCCCTATATGCTTCTTCCGCGCGGCCGCGTCGGCACCGGAGTTGAGCTGATTTGGAGACGGGCAGGCTTGACCTGCCACCATGCGACGCGTTTGGATTCAGCGATGATCTGCTCGATGCTTAGACTGCTTGCAGCCGTCGCGATGATGGCCTGTCTCTGGCCCGCCGGAACGGTTTCCGCGCGCGAGGTCGTGCTCGGTGCCGATGATGTACGCCGGTTCGGAAGCGGTCCGCTTGTCGCCCCCGATATCCGGGCCCTGCCGGCCGATCCCGCTTTGCCCGTCATCGACCCGGCGGTCACCGGAAATGCCGCGATTCTTTTGAAGCGGTTGGTCAGTCGCGGTGTGTCGCACGGTTTCGGGGGAATCCTGTACGAGAACCGCGACCGCGGGCATTCCTCGCTGCCCGAAAGCCTGTTCCCCAACCTGACGTTTCTGAAGTACGACGACACGCTCAAGGAGCAGTGGCGCGACTATGGCCCGGCGGACGAGGTCCTTATCCCGGCGCTGCTGTTCGGCAACTCGTCCACCGCCCACACCGGAGGCGCCGAAGCCCGAAGCCTGAGTCGTTCGGCGATGACGCAGCCTGGCAAGGCGGCGCTCGCCTTTCGAAACTATGAATCCAACAGCATCTACATCTATCCCGAACACAGGGACCATGACGCCGTGGACCTCTATCCGGGCAACTGGCCCTACCAGATCATCAGCCAAGGCTCCTCCGGTTCGGATCTACCGTTCATGAAAGCGGTCGCGATGACACTCGCGGCTTTCCCCGGAGACACGCGCGCCGCGCTCGAACGGGGGGGGCTGATCGCCCCGACGGTGCAGATGATCCTGAGGCGCAACCTCTCGCCCGTGCGATCCCGCGAGGGTTACCTGTCGCCGTCGGCGCACCCGACCGTGTTCGACGCGAAATGGCTGCAGCCCGCACGTATGGTCTCGCAGGCGGCGGCGATGAGGCCCGAGGACATCGCGCCGATGGTAAAACTGCAGGTACTGGAGGATGGATTTCTGCGGCAGGCAGGGCTCGCCGGGTTGGACGAACATCTGTACACGACCCCCTCGGCCATCGCGCGCGTCTGGCGAGATATCGCGTGGGAGCGTGAGATCACGGTCTCCGCGTCACCAACCAAAGACCCGAACGGCCGCGATCTTGTGTTTGAGTGGGTGATCCTGCGTGGCGACCCGGAGCGGATCAGGATCGAACCGCTGGACCCTGAGGGCCGAGCGGCCCGGATCACGCTGGCTTGGCACGATGAGTTTACGTTGCCGCCGCTCAGTCTCGACGACAGTGTGCAGCGGCGGTCCTCACGGGTGGACATAGGTGTGTTCGCCTGGAACGGCCGCACCGAGAGTGCGCCCGCTTTTCTGTCCGTCAGTTTTCCGACCCATCAGGCGCGCGTCTACGAATCCGCGCCAGATGGCACACTGCGCATCGCGTCGATCGACTATGACGCGCAGGGCCGAGGTGCAGCGTATGACCCGTTGCTGCATTGGTCTGCGGGGTGGAGCGATCGTTTCACCTATGCTGCGGACGGAAGCCCGGCTGGCTGGACTCGGACGCAGGGTGGATCGAGCACGCGGTTCGGGCTGGGTGGCCGATCCGAAGGCGCGGCGATCACCTATGTGCTGGACCGGGGCGATTCGGGGTGGACCGTGCTTCAGGAGGTTCGGGATACCGGGAACTAGTTTTCCGCCGGTTTTCTGACGCCTTCGATCCGGTGCGCGGGGTCTACGCTGTCAGACAACCGGCAGCTACGATGTCACTCTGCCACGACGATCAGTTCGAAATCGACTGTAGCCGTACCGCCGCTGTTGGTCGCGCTGACCGTTACGATCCGCCCGTCCGTCAATGTGTGCGGATCGATGTAAAAGGCAGTCCCATCGACATATGCGCCTGCGTATCCCGTCGCGCTCAGAACCAGCTCTTCGCCGGCGAACTTGCGGCCGATATTGCCGTTGATCCTCCTTTCGTCTGAGTTCCAGGTCATCCGTCTGTCTCGGATCGGACCGATGGCAATGGGCGGGGCATGGCGCACAGTGCAGGCATCGCTCGCCACGGGCGGCCCGCCGTCCGAGGGTGTGGCGACGACGTGAAGCGCCGCCAGATCGTCTCCGGCAGCGGGCATGTAGGTCTGGGCCGTCGCGCCAGGGATCGGGCTGTCCGCAAGGTGCCATTGCCAGTTCAACGAAGCGACGGTTGCGTTCGGCGCCCCAACTGTCTCGGCCGACAGCGTCGTGCCGATCTGTGCTGTCGGTCCGTGCACGGTGTTGTCGGTCAGTCCGGACAGGACGACGGTGAAGGACGTCGGTTGCTCCGGCTTCCGTCTTTTGCGGAACCGACCACCGGCGAAACGACCTGTATCGAAACGGTTCGAGACGATCATGGGCATCCCTCCGCCAACACGAGGGGTGTCCCGTCTGCGCGCACGCCAACGACATGGAGTCGTGGTGCGCACGCGGGTGACTTTTTCGGGGGCACGGGCCGTGACGGGCGGCCGGATGCACGCAGGTGCTCCTCAATTGGGTTCGACGGTCGGTCGGTCATCGCTGGATCCTTTCGGGCGCTGATCTGAAGATGCGTAAACACAACGCTTCAGATACGCCCGCCGGATAGAAGCCCGCGTAAACCGACCGTACGGTCCTTGGTGGTGTGCTTGCGTCTGTCGGATACAGGGACGAGCGTCAGCGGCGAATAATCCCGCGACCCGTCCGGATCATGTGCCGTAGTAGTCTCGATACCACGCCACGAACTCCTGCAAGCCGTCGCGGATGTCGGTCTTTGGTGCGTACCCGGTCAATCGCTTCAAAAGGTCCGCATTCGCCCAGGTCGCGGGAACATCGCCCTTCTGCATTCCGAGGTACCGCCGCTGTGCCTTGACGCCCAAGCTGTCTTCGAGCGCGTCTATGAAATCCAGCAGACGGACCTTTTCCGAGTTTCCGATGTTCACGATCCGGAACGGGGCGACATGGGACAGGCTGTCGCCCTCGGCGATATCCGCGCTGCTGTCGGGGCGTTCGGGAACCGCATCGATCAGCAGGCGTATGCCCTGGGCCAGATCACCCACGAAGGTGAAGTCGCGATACATCTCGCCGTGGTTATAGATGTCGATGGGACGTCCTTCGAGAATCGCCTCGGTGAACTTGAAGAAGGCAAGGTCAGGACGGCCCCACGACCCGTAGACCGTGAAGAAGCGGAACATCGTTGTCGGCATGTTCCAGAGATGCGCATAGGCATGGCCCATGCTCTCTGTCGCTTTCTTGGTGGCCGCGTAGATCGTGAGCGGCTCATCCGCCTTGTCGGTCTCGCGAAACGGCATCGACTCGTTGGCACCGTAGACCGAAGAGGAGGACGCCATCAACAGGTGGCGCACCTCGATCTTTCGGGCCGCCTCCATCAGGTTGAAAGTGCCGACGACATTTCCGGTGACATAGGAGCGGGGGTCTTCAAGTGAGTAGCGCACGCCCGCCTGGCCCGCGAGGTGGACGATCACCTCGGGCCGGAAGTCGTCGACCACCTGCCACAGTCTGTCCGCATCCTCGAGCAGGCCTTCCGTGGCCGAAAAACCGTCGTGGCCAAGCAGGATTTCGTGCCGCCGTTCCTTGAGGGTGCGGTCGTAATACTCCGTCATCCCGTCATAGCCGTGCACGCGATATCCGTCACGCAACAGAACTCGCACCAGGTGGAACCCGATGAAGCCGGCGCTGCCGGTCACGAGCACGCGGGGCTGGCTGTCAGAAGATGTCATGGCGAGTCCGTCCGGCCTGAGGGCGATCGTTTGCGCCACAGATCAAAACCCGAGGGCGAGGGCAACCGTCTTGAACAGCCGACAGGTCGATTTGTCGGCCAAACGCCGTGTCACAAAGCGTTTGCTCGACGGTTCCGGTGCCTCAGTTGATGACGGAAAACTCGATGCGGCGGTTGCGGGCCTTGTTGTTCGGCGAAGTGTTATCGACCAGCGGCCGCTCCTCGCCATAGCCGACGACGCGCATCCGATCCGCCGGTATGCCCTTCTCGTTCAGGTAGGAGCCGACCGCCGCCGCGCGCCGTTCGCTCAGGCGTTGGTTGGCGACATCGCTTCCATCCGAGTCCGTGTGCCCGCCGATTTCGATCGTAAGTTCAGGGCAACGGTTGACGATGTCATAGAGGTTGTCGAGCAGCGGAGTGCTCTTGGCATCCAGACGCGCGCTGCCGGTGTTGAAATAGATGTTGCCGGTGCGCGACAGGATCTCGAAACGCCCCACACAGGCCTCGCGGTTGAGGTTGCCCTTGGTCTCGAGCGCTGCGGCGCCGGGGGCGACCACGTTGGTCAGGGCTGCCATGTCGGGCGGCGTGCCGGGGCTTGACCGGTTGAAGGTAAAGTCGAAACTGACGATCCCGAGGGGCGCGATATCGACGTTCGCCGCTTCCTGCAACTTTCCGCGCCCCTCTTCGAGATTGTGTTCCGCCAGGGTCACCGCGATCGGTGTCGTCGCCGAGACCGTCACCCGATCGTTGCTGATCAGCGTGACCGCAACTTCGGCCGTTTTCTCAACCGTTACGCCATGCAGTGACAGCACATAGGTCACGTCGATCAACTTGCGCCGTGTCTGGTGCAGGTCTTGCAGGACCTCGGGATCAAGGTTCACCGTGATCGTCGCTTCCGGGTGCAGGAAAGTCTCGAAAAAAAGGAACCGCATGCGCACATTGCGCAGATCGACCTTGGTGTCGACCGAGTCCATCAGCACCCGGATCTGCGCTTTTCCGTCCTCGGTGATCAGCCCGCTGATCGTGGCAAACGTGCTGGTCTCGGCGACATTGCCCTTCTTGATCGACATGAACCGCAATTCGGACGCTTCGGGGTCGAGCATCCAGCCGTTTTCGAAAGGGTCCGCGCTTTGCGCGACGGCCCCGGTGGCGGCGAGCAGGCTCGTCAACACGTAGAACGCGAGAGCCTTAATCCGCGTTTTCAGAATTCGGGTCATCGGGCAATCCTCCTGTCATGAGAACCGGAACGAGAGATGGTAGCAATATCTACACTAATCCGGTGCAGGTTTCCCCAACGGTAACAGGAAACTTGCGCCGTTGAACAAGAAAAGCGATAGTTGCATCGAAAATGCCATATTTGTCGAACGTCACGGCTATCGGCGCGCACAGGCCGTATGGCCACGGGTCTCGGCCATACGGGACAGGGATACGGGATCGTTCAGTGCATTCAGTTTTCAGATTCTTCTGCCTCTTGCTCACCCTGCTCGCGGCACCGGCGCTTGCGGGCGACCGGTTGGCCCTCGTGGTCGGAAACTCGGCCTATGGCGCCGTCTCCCCGCTGGCCAATCCGTCAAGTGACGCGCGTTTGATCGGCGAGGCGCTGGAAGCGCTCGATTTCAAGGTCACGCTCCTTATCGACGCTTCTCAGAACGACATGCGCCGCGGGATTTCGCAGTTCGGTCGCGAGCTGCGCGATGCCGGGCCCGAGGCAACCGGGCTTTTCTACTACGCCGGGCATGGCGTTCAGTCCTTCGGAACGAACTATCTCCTGCCGGTCGATGTCGCGCTCAACGATGCCGCCGATCTCGATCTCGTCGCGGTCGAGGCGCAGTCGGTCCTGCGCCAGATGTATTCAGCCCGGAACAAGACGAACATCGTCATCCTCGATGCGTGCCGCAACAACCCGTTCACCAACATCCCCGATTTCAACGACAACGGCCTTGCCGAAATGCAGGCACCAACGGGCACCTTCCTGGCCTATGCCACGGCCCCGGGTGGGGTCGCACTCGATGGCACCGGTGACAACAGTCCCTTCACGCAGTCGCTGGCGTCGCAGATGTCGACGCCGGGGTTGAAGGTCGAACAGGTGTTCAAGAACGTGCGGGTAGAGGTGATCGAGAAGACGGAGGGTCAGCAGACGCCATGGGATGCCTCGTCGCTGACCAATGATTTTGTCTTTGCCGAGGAAGAACCGATGACGCCCGAGCAGCTGCAGGAATTGCAGCTCTGGCGGTCGGTTCAGGCCTCGGGCGATCCGGTCCAGATCATGCTGTTCCTGCGTGGTTACCCCGAAGGGTCCTATGCACAGGAGGCCCGGTCGCTGCTTTCGGTCCTGATGGAGCGCGAGTTGAGCGATCCCGCTCCGCCCGATCCCGTCCCCGTGGCCAAGGGACCGGATGCCGCCGAACAGGCCATGTTCGAAGCGGCCCAGGCTGATGCCAGTGCGGTAGCCTATCAAGCCTATCTCGATGCCTTTCCGCAGGGTGTTTTCGCCGAGATCGCGACGCAGGAACTGGCCGCGATCCGCCTGAAGAACGGAACCGACCCGATCGGCGAAGGAGTCACGCCGCCCAAAGAGGAGCCCGCCGCCGCAGCGCCAATCGGGGCAGACACGCGGGATGAAAACATCACCTTCACGACGGTGCTGTCCTCGGATCAAGCCGCCATCTCGGGGCGCTCCATCGCCGATCTGATCAAGATGTCGCCACTCTATCCGCCGGTGGATGGGCTGCCGGAGGAATACTGGAAGGACAAGACCTGCTCAAATTGTCACCAATGGACGCAGGATCGGCTTTGCACGCAGGCGAATTCCTATCTCAGCCTCAACATGCAACGCTCGCTTGACAAGAAGCATCCGTTCGGCGGCGCCATGAAGCAAAACCTCAAGACATGGGCTGCGGGCGGCTGCCGATAGGCACGGGGCGTGGCTACCGTTCTGCGGTCGAGATCAGGAAATAGACCCATTCACCCTTGAAGCCCGGATTGCGCGCGCGGGCGTTGTCGACCCGCTCCTTCAGCCATCCGAGATAGGGAGCCGCCGGCTCAATCACCGGGCGCAAACCGTCGTAGAGAGGGTCGGTCGCCGCAAAGGCCACCGCGATCTCCTGTCCATAGGGTGGTCCGATGAACAGCTGCAGACCGTCTTCCTCAGCCGACCGCGCGCCCACGTGGAACTGCGCTTTCGCCGCGACCCTCCGGTGCGGCGTCCTATCGTTCGGAACGAGATGCAGCACGTTTCCATCCGCGTCGAAGTAGTCGACATAAATATAGGCATCGTAATCCGGAGCGGTCAGATCGAAGACCAGCCGATCGTCCTTGACGAAATCCAAAACCCGCGCCTGCGTGTCCGCACCGATCAGTCGCGGGTTGGTGATCTGGTCCGTTGATTGCGGCAGGCCGACTTCGGCGATGCCGCCAAGCGCGTCGCATTGCGGCCGCGGAAGGATCATCATGCCGTCGGAGACCGCGATGTCCGTGCCGAGCTCGGCGCGCAATGCAGACACGACCGGAGCGCGCAGGCCGTCTTCGGGGACGTGGCCATTCACCTTCAACGTGGCACTGTCCGGATCGAACAGCACCTGCAGACGCGCACAGGGCACTTGTGCCAGCAACGCCCCGATCCCGTCGCGCAGATCGTCGCTCTGATTCCGTGCGTCCCCGGGGCGCATGAAGCTCTGGAACGCTGCGAGCGATACAGGGTCGATCTGGTCATCGCCCGCTCCGCTGAAGGCCAGACTGGCCGTCATCCGCTGGGCCGAAACCGCAAGCGGCGCGGCCGCTGAGCCGACGGCTGGCAGAGGGGCAACCTGCGATGCGGGGAGGTCCATCCGGGCCAACTTCTCATCCGGCGCCGCGATTGCATTGGCAGGGGCCGGATCAGCGTCGGCGGGTGCGACCTGTGTCGTCTCGACTGCCGTGATCCCGATACGCGGCGCGGCGATCACGGATCCTGTGACCTCGACCGCCTCTGTTGGCGATACCGACACGACATCGGGTGTGGCCCGTACAGGACTGGCCGGGGCGGATTGATCCCCTAGCGCGTCCAGACGCACCGCATCGGGAGATGCGCTAGGCGTCACCTGCGCGGGAGGCGTTGAAACCGGCACCGCAGTTGTGCGCGGCGGTCCGATGGTCGCGGCCGCCGTCGCGTTCGGAGCGACGGAAGCCACCTCGTCCGCTGCCGGGGCCCGCTCCGCCGCTGCAATGCGCTCCAACCGGTAGGCTTGCACATCCAGCGCGCCCTGTGGTGTGTCCTGCGGCGTGACAGGCTGGGGGCGATAAGTCGCGCTCCAAAGTCCGAACAGCGCGGCATGGAGTGCGGCCGAGCCGGCAAGGCCGCCGATCCAAAGACGCGCGACGCCAGTCATGGCGCGCTGTCGCGTGAGGGCGTGACCACGAGCACCACGTCGCGGATGCCCAGCGTTTCGGTCAGTCCGATGAGCGGCAGTACGTGGCGCAGATCGGCGTCTCGATGGGCATTGATGCGCAGTCTCAGCATCGGGTCGCGCGACAGAGCCGCCGCAAGGGACTCGGCAATCGCATCGGTCCCGATCGCGACTCCATTCAGCGCCACTTCCCCCGCGCGCGACACCGACAGCGTTTCGCCCCCCGCCGGCATGTCCTGCCCGCTGACGGCGACGGGCGGATCGACGTCGAACGGGGCCGTGGCGTCCATGCGACCGATCAGCATGAAAAAGACCAACAGGAAGAACACCACGTCGATCAACGCGATGATGGTCTCTGACTGCGTGTTGCGGGCGGGACGGGTCAGCTTCATGGCTTTGCATCCAGCCTGATGACGCGGAGACGGCCTATCCCGGCCCGAGCGGCATGATCCATCACCGAGATCAGCGCCTGCGTGCTGGCACCGCCTGACGGCAGCACCAGCACCTGAAGTCGCGGTGCCTCGGCGAGCCGGGCGACAAGGTATCCGCTCAGATCTTCAAGCGGCACGCTGCGGCCGCGTACGATCGGCAGGCCGTTCGCTCCCAGCCGGATCAGCAGAGTTTCTGTCGGCTTGGCTTCCGGGGCGGACGTCGATGTCTCTTCTTGCCGCTTGAGCGCGGGGATCATGTCGAGGTTCAGGTAGGTCGAAGTCACCATGAAGAAGACCAGCAGGATGAGCATCACGTCGATCATCGGCACCAACGAGATCAGCGGCCCGGGCTTTCGCGGTTTCCGAAGTGCCAGACCGCTGGTCATGGGTCTCACTCCCCGTCAGGTTCAGATCGCAGGGTGGGCGTCCAGCATCATCAACTCGCCCACCGCGCTTTCGATGGATTGCGCCGCTCCGTCGATCCGCGCCGCAAACAGGCCCGCCGCCACCGCCGCGGGGATTGCGACCAGCAGGCCGGCCGCCGTGGTCAGAAGCGCTTGCCAGATGCCACCGGCCAGCACCGAGGCATTGGCCGCACCTTGCGCCAGTTCCAACTCCTGGAACGACTGGATCATGCCCAGGACCGTGCCCAGCAGGCCCAGCAGAGGCGAGACCATGGCGATCAGCTCGAGAAGGCGTAGCCCGCTGCCGAGGCGTGCCAGTTCCTCATTGCCCCGCCGCGTCAGGTCGGCGTCGAGGGCGGTGCCCCTGATGCCCTTTGACAGCGCCTCCATTGCCCGCCCGGTGATCCTGTCCGCTGGCGACTTGCCTTGCGCCAGTTGGGCTGCCGCGCCGGCCGTGTCACCGGCCTTCCACGCCTGAAACGCCGCGGCGCGGCGTGGCTGTCCGGATCGGCAATGCCACAACTGCGCGATCTTGACGAGGATCAGCACCCAGGACAGCAGCGACATCACCGCGAGAACGGCGAGGATCGGCCCGCCCGCGCCGAGGTCTTCGAAGGCGATCGGCATCGGTTACTTCACCAGCGCGGCAGAAGTCTTGCTGCCCAGATCGAGAATGGGGAAACAGTCCATTTCCTCGGCATTCTGCGGCTTGCAGGACGGCAGGTCGTGCAGAAGGATTTCCGAGATGTCGCCACAGGCGGTATCGGGAATCTCGAACAGCTTCAGCGTCGTGCGAGCCACTGGCAGCGGTGCCGCGTCGATCGACAGCAGCCGGTCGATGACGCCGGCCCCATCGAGGATCGCGAGCGACATTTCGAAACCGTCGAAACTGGTTTCGGTGTCGTTCCGGAACAGGAAGAAGGCACGGCAGTCGCCGCTTTCCATCTCTTCGAACTTGTTGAGCTCGACCGACAGGCGACCTTCGGCCGCCCAGCTCGCCCCAGGCAGGCAGAGCAGGATCGCGAGAGCGAGGCGACTGGCTTTGGTCATGGCGGTCTCCGTTTGGCGGTCTGGTCGGGTGGTCGGGTCACTCACGCCGCGAGTGCGGCGCTGACCTGTTGCAGCGACGACAGGGTCGATCCGCGGATGTCGGTCTTGACGAAACCGTTCTTATCGACCGCCTTGAAGAAGTCGCTGTCCAGGGTGTCTCTGTAGGATTGGATGATCCGTTCGGCCTCTTGCATGAGAGCGGCGCGCTGTGCCGGATCCGACGTGTCGTCGAGTTGCCGCAAGGTGTCTTCGAGATCGCCGTCGATGTCCTGGATGTAGTCGAACAGCATATCGGTTCGTCCCGCCACGTCTTCCAGGCCTTCCTGTCCGGCGATCGCGGTTTCAATCGCGGACTTCAGTGTTTCGATTTCCGCGCGCATGGTGGCGCGAGCGGTGATCCACTCCGTGCGCAACTTGGCATAGGACGTTGCATCGGTCGCCGGGGCGTCGGCAGCGCCGGGGGCGATCTTGGCGAGCGCGGCTTCGATCTTGGCGAGGAGCGCCTCTGCGGACTCGTGGTTCTTGTCCCTGATCTGCTGGACCGCCGCTCCCAGCGCCGTCGTGAGCTTGTCGCGTGCGGGGGCCGCAACCTCGGTCAGCGCACCCTGGATCGTCTTGGCTCGCTGCGCCAGGGCGCGCAGGTCCGGTTGACCCGCCGCTGGCGCGGGCTCGGCAGTCGGTTCGGGCGCAGGCGCAGCCTTTGCCTGCAGCTTGGCGACGGCAGCCTCAAGCGCCGAGATCGTGGTGTCGGCCTGTTCGAGTGCGGCGGCCTTGATCTGCGCGACTGCGCCGGCCATCACCTTCTTCAACTTCGCGGCGGCGTCTGCCTCTGCCGCCGCGATCGCCGGCTGAAGGGCCTTGAGACGCGCCGCAAGTGCTTTCGCATCGGGAACGGGCGTCTCAGGTGCGGTTTCGGTTTCCGGTTCCTCTACATCCTCCGCCTCTGGTGTATCGAAATCATCTTCCGCATCACCTTCCGCCGCGAGATCGGCATCATCCTCGATGTCCTCCGGATCGGGAGGCAGATCCTCGATATCGCTGTCCAGAATTTCGCCATCCGCGTCGAGGATCACGACATTGGCGGTGATCTTCTGGGATTTGAGGTATTTCTTCAGAAGTTTGGCCATTTGCGGGACCGTGCGCCCGCAGCTCATCTCGAGCGTGCGCCCCTTCACCTCGAAGGTTCCGAACGCGACCTTGGGAGACTCGCCTTCCTTTCGCGCGAGCTTGCCCAGCATCTCGGGGCTCTTACGCCGGTGGATCATGAAAACGTGGTTGTTCTGCGGTCCGGGACAGAAGGCGAAAGACAGGGCCTGCTTCTTGCCCAGCTTGACCATCTTCTTCAGAGCCGCGCCTTCGACCTGCAGATCGTCCATTTCAACACCTCCCTCCAAACCCTTCTCTGGGCCCGAAATTCAATTGACTTTGAGAAGACGATAAGGCTGACTTAGCGTCAAGGAATTGTTTTTTCCTGTTGTGTGAACTGCATTACAGCACGCGGGGTAGGATTTGGGTTCATGTGTGTTTGCGGTTCTCGCAGGCCGCCGCGAGGGGAGACACGATGGACCCGGAAGTCCTACTGCAGATCAAGAGTGACGACGCACCGAGCGGCGAAAATCTTGAGTATGATCCGGCTTTCATGGAAATGGAACTGGCGGCCCAGCCGGTCGAAGCGCAGGAGATGGGTGACTCGGTCACCCAGGGACAAGATCCGGACTATTCCGATGTCGTCGACAAGGCGCTCGATGTGCTGCAGCGGAGCCATGATTTGCGCGCGGCCGTGTTCCTGGCGGATGGTCTGCTCCATACAGAGGGTCTTGGCGGCTTCGCGAAAACGACCGCGCTTCTGCGCGGGATGCTCGAACGCCACTGGGAAACCTGTCATCCCGAGCTTGACGAGGATGACGACGACGATCCGACGATGCGGGTGAACACGATCCAGGGGCTGTGCGGTCAGCCCGGCGGCATGGCCGGGGCTTCGCCGCTCTACCGATCGCTGCGGCGCGCCCCGCTGACCGACAGCCGCGGCTTCGGCCGTTTCTCGATCCGCGACATAGAGGTGTCCGAGGGGCAGATCACCCTTCCCGACGGCGAAACCGGTCCCGACACCGCGACCATCGCCGCGGCCTTCAAGGACACACCGGCTGAAACGCTGGCCGAAGAGCTCGCCGCGATCCGGGCCGCCCGCGCCGATATCGCTGCAATCGTCGACGTGTTCGACGAGCGTACACCGGGGCAGGGTCCCGAGCTGGACCCGTTGATCAAGGCGCTCGATCTGATGGGGCGCCGGGTCGCGGAGCATGCCGGCCCGGGCGCGGATGAGGCGTCGGCGCTTGAGGGCGACGCGGCATCGGACGTGCCGCCCGCACCCGCTGCCGGCGGCGGCGGGGGAACCGGCGCGATCACCTCGCGCACCGATGTCTCGGCGGCATTGGATCGGATCATGGCCTATTACCGGCAGCACGAACCTTCCAGCCCGATCCCGATCCTGTTGGAGCGCGCCAAGCGGCTGGTCCACGCGGACTTCCTGACGATCATGCGGGACATGGCGCCCGAGGGGCTGGAGAATGTGAGGCTCGTTGGCGGTTTGACCGGTCGGGACGATGACGACGATGATGATGACGATGACTGACGGGAATGATCCGCTCCCGATTTTCGCGGGGCGGACCACAGCAAGACCAGAAACAGGGACATGAAGGAGCACTAGATGGCGGACAGTTCACAGAAGTTCATCGCGCGCAACCGCGCGCCAAGGGTCCAGATCGAATATGACGTGGAATTGTACGGCGCCGAGAAGAAGGTGCAGTTGCCCTTCGTCATGGGCGTGATGAGCGACCTCGCCGGCAAGTCCGAAGTTCCGCAGCCGGCCGTCGCGGACCGAAAGTTCCTCGAGATCGACGTCGACAATTTCGATGACCGGATGAAATCGATGAAGCCGCGCGCGGCTTTCACCGTTCCCAACACCCTGACCGGCGAAGGCAATCTCGCGGTCGACATCATTTTCGAAAGCATGGACGACTTCTCGCCCGCCGCCATCGCCGCAAAGGTCGAACCGCTGCGCGAGTTGCTCGAGGCGCGCACCCAACTGTCCAACCTGATGACCTACATGGACGGCAAAACCGGGGCCGAGGACCTGATCAGCAAGATCATCACCGATCCGTCGTTGCTCAAGACGCTGGCCGCTCAGCCGGCGCCCAAAGCCGACAGCGACGAGGAATAGGAGAGACACATGGCCGAAGAACAAGCCAAGACAGAAGCTGCCGGTGAAGCCACCGCCTTCGGATCCTCGGAATTCGCCGATCTGCTGCAAAAGGAATTCCGCCCGAAATCGGACCAGGCCAAGACCGCGGTGGAAACTGCCGTAAAGACTCTTGCCGAACAGGCGCTCGCCAATGCCGCGCTGGTGTCCGATGACGCGCTGCGCTCGATCGAGAGCATCGTGGCCGAGATCGACAAGAAGCTGACCGAACAGGTCAACCAGATCCTGCACCATCCCGATTTCCAGCAGATGGAAAGCGCCTGGCGCGGCCTGCATTACCTGGTGAACAACACCGAAACGGACGAGATGCTCAAGATCCGGGTGATGAACATCAGCAAGAAGGACATGCACAAGACCCTGCGCAAGTTCAAGGGAACGGCCTGGGACCAGTCCCCGATCTTCAAGAAGATCTACGAAGAGGAGTTCGGCCAGTTCGGCGGGGAACCCTATGGCACCCTCGTCGCGGACTACCATTTCGACCACAGCCCGCCCGATGTCGAGCTTCTGACCGAAATGTCCAAGATCGCGGCGGCGGCCCACGCGCCGTTGATCACCGGCGCGCAGCCCAGCCTGTTCCAGATGGACAGCTGGAGCGAACTGGCAAACCCGCGCGACCTCACCAAGATCTTCCAGACACCGGAATACGCATCGTGGCGGTCCCTGCGCGAAAGCGAGGATTCCAAGTATGTCGGCCTCGCAATGCCCCGGTTCCTCGGGCGTTTGCCCTACGGGTCGAAAACCGATCCGGTGGAGGCCTTCGCGTTTGAGGAAGACACCGAGGGTGCGGACAGCAGCAAGTACGGCTGGGTCAATGCCGCCTATGGGATGGCCGTGAACATCAACCGGTCGTTCAAGGAATATGGCTGGTGCTCGCGGATCCGCGGCGTCGAAAGCGGCGGCGCGCTGGAGAACCTTCCGAGCCATACTTTCCCAACCGATGACGGTGGCGTCGATCAGAAATGCCCGACCGAGATCGCGATCAGCGACCGGCGCGAGGCGGAACTGGCCAAGAACGGCATGATGCCCCTGATCCACCGCAAGAATTCCGACCTGGCGGCGTTCATCGGTGCGCAGTCTCTGCACAAGCCGGCGGAATATGACGACCCGGACGCGACCGCCAACGCCAACCTGGCCGCGCGTCTGCCCTATCTCTTCGCAACCTGCCGTTTCGCGCATTACATGAAATGCATGGTTCGCGACAAGATCGGCTCCTTCAAGAGCCGCAACGACATGCAGAACTGGCTCCAGACCTGGATCAGTCAGTATGTCGACACCAATGCCGACGTCTCAAACGAGAGGGTCAAGGCGCAAAAGCCGCTCGCCTCTGCCGAAGTCGTCGTCGAGGAAGTGGAAGGCAACCCCGGCTACTATTCGTCGAAATTCTACCTTCGCCCTCACTACCAGCTCGAGGGGCTCACCGTGTCTCTCAGGCTGGTGTCCAAACTGCCTTCGGAAAAGGGGTAATTGGTCCGCCTCTCCAAGGCAGTCTCGTGAAGATCGACGCATTGCGTCACAACCAAAAAAGGAAAACAGATGGAAAACGCATTTATCATGATCACCGATGCCCCCGGCGAAAGCCTGGTGAAGCTGCCCGAAGAATCCGGCGGCAAGGGCAAAGGCGGATGGATCCCGCTCAAGACCGTGTCCTTCAATGTGGAGCGCACGCTTGACATGTCCGACCTCGGCACCACTCAGCGCGGCTATGCCAACGCCAATTTTGGCAAGATCGCCGTGACATCCGAACTCAGCCTTGCGTCGCCCAAACTGATGCTGTCGGTGGCCGACGGCACTGTGCGCAAGAAGACCGTCATTCATCTTTGCCGGTCTGGTTCGGGCAGCACCGGCATGGAGCCGTATCTCACCTTCACGCTGCACCATTCGGTGATCGACAAGTACGAAGTGTCCGGCGGCGAGGAACAGATCCCGGAAGAGAATTGGGAACTGGCCTATCGCCAGATCGAGGTCGCCTACCTCGCCGGCGATCCGAAGACCGGTGAACTGGGCAAGGATGGCAAGAAGTCCGACTTCGCCTGGGACATCATGAAGAACGAAATGGGCAGCTGATCCCTCGCTGCATGGCATAGCGCATCCCGGCGCCAGTCGCCGGGATGCCCCAGATTGGTTTTGACAACCGGATTTTGAACATGACCCCTGAAGAGCTCTTGAAATCGGGCGACCCGGACGCGGCGCTCAAGGCGCTTCAGGACAAGGTGCGCGCCGATCCGGCGGATCCGAAGCTGCGCATTTTCCTGTTTCAGCTGCTCTGCGTTCTGGGCGACTGGAAACGCGCCATCACCCAGCTCAAGCTGAGTGCGGAAATGGACCCGATGGCCACGATGATGGCGCAAACCTATCGCGAGGCGATCATCTGCGAGGTCTATCGCGAAAAGGTTTTCGCCGGCGAGAAGGACCCCCTGATTTTCGGAGAGCCCGAGGAATGGCTCGCCCTGTTGATCGAGGCCCAGAAAACGCTCGCCGCAGGGGCGCCCGAAAAGGCGTCTGACCTGCGGGCCCGCGCCTTTGACGCCGCGCCCGCCTGTTCCGGCATGATTGACGGACAGCCCTTTGCCTGGATCGCGGATGCCGACATGCGGCTTGGTCCGGTGCTTGAGATCATCGTGAACGGGCGCTATTTCTGGCTGCCCTTCAGCGCCATCGGCCAGTTGACGATGGAGGAACCGTCCGATCTGCGCGACGCGGTCTGGACCGCCGCCACCCTGACCCTGCGGAACGGCGGCGAGGTCGCTGCCCTGATCCCGACCCGGTATGTCGGAACCACGCAGAGCGGCGATGCCGCCGCACGGCTCGGGCGCGCGACAACGTGGGCCGATGCCGGAGCCGAGACGTTCATTGGCACCGGCCAGCGCGTCCTGGCGACCGACCAGGCCGATATCGCTCTGATGGACGTGCGCAGCCTGACCATGGAGGGCGCTCCGGCGAAAGAGCGCGCGGCCGAAGATGGCTGACAAGACTCTCGTGGATCGACTCCAGCCTTCGTTGCTGGACCGGTTGACCGACAACGCGCCCGGCGAACTCAAGGAAACGCGCGAGTCCCGCGTGATCGATCTGTCTCGCCTGCGCGACATTATCCAGCGCGACCTGTCTCTGCTGCTGAACACCACCAACATCGAAAGCTCGATCGATACCGAGGCGATGCCCAATGTCGCGCGCTCCGTCCTGAACTACGGCTTGCGTGAGGTATCGGGCGAGTACTCCACAGCAATTCGCGCGGAACTGATCCGGCGGTCGATCCAGAAGGCCATCGAGGTGCACGAGCCGCGCATCATCAAGGGAACGGTCGAAGTCACGCTCAGCCCGGATGACAGCCAGAAGGATATGACCGTCGCGCTGATCATCCGCGCCGACATGTGGGCCCAACCGATGCCGCTCGAACTCTACCTGCGCAGCAAGGTCGATGTGATCACTGGCGAAGTCTCGATGGAAAGGAGCCGCTGACGTCATGGATACGCGGCTGATGAAGCACTACGAGAACGAACTCGTCTATCTCCGCGACATGGGGGCGGAGTTCGCCGCCGCTTATCCGAAGGTCGCCAGCCGCTTGGGAATGGAGGGGATCGAGGTGCTCGATCCCTATGTCGAACGGTTGATCGAGGGCGTGGCGTTCCTGTCGGCCCGCGTGCAGCTCGAACTCGAGCTGCAGTATCCGTCCTTCACCAGCAACCTGCTGGAAATCGTCTATCCGCACTACCTCGCTCCGACGCCCTCGATGATGATCGCGGCGTTCGAACCCGATGTCGGCAACTCGGCGGTCAAGGGCGGCTATACGCTCCCGCGCCACACCTCGCTCCGAAGCCGCCAGATGGAGGGCGAGCACAATCCCTGCGAATTCCGGACAGCGGCCGATTTGACCCTTTGGCCGATCGAGATCGCCGAGGCCGAGTATGTCGACGGACGCGGCGAGCTGGTGGCCGCAGGCGTCGCCGGCCAGACCGCGGCCCGTGCCGGGGTGCGGTTGCGGCTGCGGCGCACCGATGGCGAGCCGATCTCGGCGCTGCCGATGGAAAAGGTAACGCTCTACCTCAACAACGCGGGCGGCAACAGCTGGGCGCTGCTGGAGCTGCTCAGCACCCAGTCGATCGGTCTCTGCGGGCGATCGACGGATCGGCGCGCCGACTGGGCCGAGCCCTTGCCCGCGGGCGAGGTCGTGCAGCGGGGCTTTGACCGGGATGAGGCACTGCTGCCGACGCCACGCCAGTCCTTCGACGGCTACAGGCTGCTGCAGGAATACTTCGCAATGCCCGAACGGTTCCTGTTCGTGGAATTGCGTGGGCTCGCGCCGGCGCTGAAGCGGGCGAGCGGTTCGGATGTCGACATCTATATTCTGCTGGCGGATGGTCGGCGCGACATCGCATCGACCGTCGTCCCGGATGCCTTCACGCCGAACGCGGTTCCGGCCGTGAACCTGTTTCACAAGCGCTGTGACCGGGTTCTGATCAGCGGGCGCGAGGCGGAGCAGCATGTGGTTCCCAGCCGAACGGCGCCAATGGATTTCGAGGTCCACAGCCTCGAAAGCGTGGTCGGGATCAGCGGATCGGGGGCCGAGGACGTGGTGTTCCGCCCGTTCTACTCGGCAAGCGACCTGACCGCGGCGGGGGAAACGCACCCGGCCTACTACACGGTCAGCCGTCGCATGCGGCAGCGCTCCGAAAAGGAGCGTCTGCGCGGCGTGCGCACGTCCTACCTGGGTTCCGAGGTCTACCTCACCCTGGTGGACCGGGCGCAGGCGCCGTATGCTGCCGACCTCGATCAACTCGCGGTGCAGGCGCTCTGTTCGAACCGCGATCTGCCGATGCTCCTGGCGACCGGCGACGCCAACGTGTTCAGCATCCCCAAGGGCGGACCGGTCAAGTCGATCCGCCTGCCGGTCTCGCCGACCCGGCCGCATCCGACGCTGGCGCAGGGCGATACCGCGTGGCGGCTGATCAGCCATCTCAGCCTCAACTACCTGTCGATCGCCGAGTCCGGCGCGGGCGAACCCGCGGCCGCGCTGCGCGAACTGGTCGGGCTTTACGCGCCGTTGGGTGATCGAGTGACCGAGAAGCAGCTCGAAGGGATCGAGTCAGTGAGCAGCCGGCCCATCGTGCGGCGGATGAGCGATGACATCCTGTCGACCGCCGTGCGCGGCATCGAAGTGACCATCGGATTTGACGAAAGCTTTTTCGAAGGCAGCAGCGCCTACGTGCTGGGGGCGGTGCTTGAACGCTTCATGCGCCGCTATGCCTCCATCAACAGTTTTACGGAAACCGTTCTGAAAACGCAGAATCGCGGGGAAATTGCCAGATGGCGACCGGAGACCGGTCTCGGCCGGACGATTTGAGCCATTTTGAAAGGCTGTCGGCGGAGCCTGAGAAACATCATGTTTTTCAGGCGCTTCGGGTGATCGAAGCGGTCTATTCCGATGCGCCGCGTCTGGGTGAAAGCCGCCGCCCGCGCGAGGACAAGGTGCGACTGGGGCAGGAGGCTGAACTGGTCTTCGCACCCTCCACCATCGCGGCGTTCAAGCCGCCCTCGAACGGCAAACCCGCGCGGCTCGTCAACCGCTTCTTCGGCCTGTTCGGGCCCAACGGACCATTGCCGCTCCACATGACGGAATACGCGCGCGACAGGGTGCGTAACCACCGCGATCCGACGATCATCGCCTTCGCGGACATGATCACGCACCGGATGATGAGCTTGCTCTATCGCGCGTGGACGACGGGACAGCCGGCGCCCAGCTTCGACCGCACCGATGATCCGATGGCGCGCAAAGTGGCGGCGCTCTCGGGCTATCACGGCACGCACCTGCGTGATCGCGACGCTATGCCGGACCTGGCCAAGTTGCATTTCACCGGCCATCTCGCCCGGGGCGCGCGCTCGCCCGAAGGGCTGGTCGCGATCCTGTCGGCCTTCTTCGATGTGCCGGTGCGGCTGCAGCAGTTCGTCGGCAGCTGGCTGGACCTCGAACCGGGCGACCGCTGGCAACTTGGCGCCGGCGGCACATTGGGACGCAGCACCAGCATCGGCAGCCGGGTCTGGTCTCGGGCGGCCAAGTTCCGCCTGCGGATCGGCCCCTTGCCGATGGCCGATTACGAGCGGCTGCTGCCGGGCGGCGACTCGCTGGCCCGGCTTCAGGCCATTGTGCGCAATTATGTCGGCGACAGTCTCGACTGGGATGTGAACCTCGTCCTCAAGGGTGATGACGTTCCACGCGCCTGCCTCGGCACGACGACCCGGCTCGGTCATACCAGTTGGGTGCGCTCACGCTCCGACGCCGACGAGACCCGCCCGGACGCCGCGGATCTCTATCTCTACCCACAGATTGCCACGACGCCGGACACGCGGCGAACGCATTGATACGGAAGGATAATACATGAGTGAGATCAGTCGCGTAGCCCTCTTCGGAAAGCTGAACAAGCTCGGTTACCAGGCCGTCGAAAGCGCCACCGTCTTCTGCAAGATGCGCGGCAATCCCTATGTCGAAGTGGTGCACTGGATGCACCAGATCCTGCAGGGGCAGGACAGCGACCTGCACCGCATTGTCGACCATTTCGACCTCGATGCGGGCAAGATCGCCGCCGAGATGACCCGTGCGCTCGATGCCTTGCCGCGCGGAGCCAGCGCGATCTCCGACCTGTCCGATCACTTGATGGATGCGATGGAGCGGGGCTGGGTCTGGGGCTCCCTGCTGTTCAGTTCGAGCCAGGTGCGCACCGGGCACCTGCTGTTGGGGATGCTGAAGACGCCGGCCTTGCGCAACATCCTCGCGTCGATCTCGCCCGAGCTGGCCCGCATCAAGCCCGATGAACTGGCCGATCAGTTCGCCAATGCCACCGCCGGATCGCCGGAAGAAACGCTGCGCCCGCAGGATGGCAGCCAGACCGGCGGCGGTGCCGAACCGGGCGAAGCCAGTGGCGCGCGTGCGGCACAACTGGGCGGGACCGAGGCGCTGGACCAGTTCTGCACCGACCTGACCGAACAAGCCCGGAATGGCGAAATCGACCCTATCGTGGGCCGCGACGAGGAGATCCGCCAGATCGTCGACGTGCTGATGCGGCGGCGCCAGAACAACCCGATCCTGACCGGCGAGGCCGGGGTCGGAAAAACCGCAGTGGTCGAAGGGTTCGCGCTGCGTATCGCGCGCGGCGACGTGCCTCCGGCGCTTCAGAACGTGCGCCTGCTGACGCTGGACGTCGGGCTGTTGCAGGCCGGAGCCAGCATGAAGGGCGAGTTCGAGAACCGCCTGCGCCAGGTCATCGACGAGGTACAGGCCAGTCCGACGCCCATCGTCATGTTCGTCGATGAAACGCACACGCTGGTCGGTGCAGGCGGCGCGGCCGGAACCGGTGACGCTGCCAACCTGCTGAAGCCCGCGCTGGCTCGCGGCACCCTGCGCACCATCGGCGCGACCACCTGGGCCGAATACAAGAAATACATCGAAAAGGACCCGGCCCTGACCCGGCGGTTCCAGGTCGTGCAGGTTGACGAGCCCGGGATCGACAAGGCGATCCTTATGATGCGTGGCATCGCCTCGATGCTGGAAAAACACCACCGCGTGCAGGTGCTGGATGAAGGCATCGAAGCCGCCGTGCAGCTTTCGGCCCGCTATATCCCGGCGCGGCAATTGCCGGACAAGTCGGTCAGCCTGCTCGACACCGCCTGTGCCCGCGTCGCCGTCAGCCAGCACGCTGTGCCGGCCGAGGTCGATGACAGTCGCCGCCGGATCGAGGCGCTCTCCACCGAGCTTGAGATCATCGGGCGCGACGAAACCGCCGGCTATGACGTCGGAGACCGTCGCGAGGCGGTATCTGCGGCCAAGACCGCCGAGGAGACGCGTCTCGCAGAGTTGGAATCCCGTTGGGACGCCGAAAAGGCCGTGGTGCAGGGCATTCTCGACCTGCGCGCCAAGTTGCGCGAAGGCGGTGCGCCGGTCGAGGCGGAACCGGGCAGCGAGGGGGCCGAGGCCAGCCCCTTGTCCGACGAGGACCGCGCGCAGCTGCTGGCCGACCTGAAGGCCAAGAACGCCGAACTGATCGAGTTGCAGAGTGAAACCCCCCTGATCCTGCCTATCGTGGACCATCAGGCCGTCGCCAGTGTCGTCGGTGACTGGACCGGTATCCCGGTCGGGCGCATGGTCAAGGACGAGATCGACACGATCCTGCATCTCGAAGATCACCTCGCCAAGCGGGTGATCGGGCAGGATCACGCGATGAAGATGATCGCCAAGCGGATCCAGACCAGCCGCGCGGGGCTCGACAACCCTTCCAAGCCCATCGGGGTCTTCCTGCTGGCCGGCACCAGCGGCGTCGGCAAGACCGAAACCGCGCTGGCGCTGGCCGAGGTGCTCTATGGCGGCGAGCAGAACGTCATCACCATCAATATGAGCGAATACCAGGAAGCGCATACCGTCAGCAGCCTGAAAGGCGCACCGCCGGGTTACGTGGGCTATGGCGAGGGCGGCGTTCTGACCGAGGCGGTGCGGCGCAAGCCCTATTCCGTCGTGCTGCTGGACGAGGTCGAAAAGGCCCATCCGGACGTGCACGAGATTTTCTTTCAGGTCTTCGACAAGGGCGTGATGGAAGATGGCGAAGGCCGGGTGATCGACTTCAAGAACACATTGATCCTGCTGACCTCGAACGCGGGCAGCGACCTGATCATGGATCTTTGCTCCGATCCCGATCTGCTGCCGGAACCCGAAGGCATCGCCAAGGCTTTGCGCGATCCGCTCTTGAAGATTTTCCCGGCCGCGCTGCTTGGCCGGTTGGTCACGATTCCGTATTATCCGCTCAGCCCGGAGATGATCGCCGAGATCACCAAGCTTCAGCTGGGACGAATCAAAAAGCGCGTCGAAGCCAGCCACGGCGTGCCGTTCGAATACTCGCAGGCCGTCGTGGACGCGATCGTCGAGCGCTGCCAGGAGCTCGAAAGCGGTGGGCGGATGATCGACGCCATCGTCACCAATACGATGCTGCCCGACATTTCCGCTGAGTTCCTGCGTCGGATGATGGAAGGGCGCGAGGTGTCGCGGGTGGCCATCGAGTCCGATGGCAAGGCATTCACCTATGCGTTCGACTGAACAACGGCGCTGAACGGACAGGACACAGGAGACGACCACGTGGAGACGACCCCCGATACCAGCCAAATGACATTGCGCGAAAAGGCGCGGGAGTTCGTCGAACGCGACCGCGTCAAGAACATCATCCTCGCGATCATCATCTTCAACGCGATCACGCTTGGTATGTCCACGTCCGACACGATCACGGCGCAGATCGGGCCGGCGCTCAAGGTGATCGACAAGGTGGTTCTGGGGATATTCGTCGCCGAACTGGCGTTGAAGTTCTTCGCCTACGGGCGATCGTTCTTCAACAGTGCCTGGAACATCTTCGACCTGGTCGTCGTCGGCCTCGGCCTGTTGCCCGACAAGGGGGGCTTGTCGGCGCTGCGCGGATTGCGTGTGATCCGCGCCATGCGTCTGTTGTCGGTTGTTCCGCAGATGCGCGCCGTGGTTCAGGCGCTGCTGGACGCGCTGCCCGGGATGGGCGCGGTCATCATCATGCTTTCGATCGTCTATTACGTCTTCGCCGTGATGGCGACACTGATGTACGGGCCCAGTTTCGACGACTGGTTCGGAACGCTGGGACGGTCGCTTTATTCGTTGTTCCAGATCATGACGCTCGAAAGCTGGTCGATGGGCATCGTGCGCCCTGTGATGGATGTCTATCCCTATGCGTGGGCCTTTTTCGTGCCCTTCATCATCATCACGGCGTTCTCGGTGCTCAACCTGTTCATCGGCCTTCTGGTCAACACCATGCAAGCCGCGGTCGAGGCGGACGAACATGCCGAGTTCGAAAACCTGCGTGGCCTCGTCAAGAGCGAGACAGACATCGTCGATGCGCGGGTGATAGAGTTGCTCGAGGAAGTCCGGGCGCTCAGGTCCGAGATCACCGCTCTCAGGGAGGCGGACAAATGACCGAAGGGTCGCAGAAGTTCATCGCTCGCAATCGTGCGCCGCGCGTACAGATCGAATACGACGTCGAACTCTACGGCTCGGAGAAGAAGGTTCAGCTGCCTTTCGTCATGGGCGTGACGTCCGACCTGTCCGGCAAGTCGAAACTGCCGCAGCCTCAGATTGAAGACCGCCGGTTTCTCGAGATCGACGTGGACAATTTCGATGAGCGGATGAAGGCGATGCAACCTCGTGCAGCCTTCAGCGTGCCCAACACCCTGACGGGAGAAGGTGCGCTGTCCGTCGATCTGACCTTTGAGAAGATGGACGATTTCACCCCAGCGGCGATCGCCGCCAGGATCGAACCGCTGCGTACGTTGCTTGAAGCGCGCACGCAATTGTCCAACCTCGCGACCTATATAGACGGCAAGGCGGGCGCCGAGGCGTTGATTGAACGCATCCTTGCGGACCCGGCGCTTCTGGGCGCATTGGCTGGCGGCGCCAAGGGCGTGGACCAATCCGCCGCACTTGAAAGTCTGCGCGCGGCGGAGTTGCCCGAGGAGAAAAGCGAAGAGGACTCCGCCATACTGGACAGTTTGCGCGCGCAGGCTCCGGCTGAGGTTTCCGAGGCTGACGCGACCGGGGATGTGCTTGCAGGCCTCGCGCAGCAGCGTCCTGCCGAAGCTGATCCGCCCGATCGTCCGGCCGACGTCTTGAGCGAACTTCGCGCGCGTGGGGATGCTTTGGAGGTTGATGCCGACGCCGGCCTCGATGATGCGTTAACCAGTCTGCGAACGGACGCGGCACCGGAAGACACGCAGCTCGACGGCCAGATCGAGGACACGCTTGCCAGTCTTGCAAAGGCACATCCTATCGCCGAAGACAGAGGCGCGGATGTCGAAGATGTGCTCGCCAGCCTGCCTGCCGCGTCGCCTGATGAGCCGGCAGCGGAGGATGCGCAATCCGTCCTGTCCGATCTCGCCGCCGCGACGCCCTCTCCCCCCGAGGTCGAGGATGATCTTCTGGGAAGCCTCGATGCGGAAGACAAGTCCGCGCCGGAACCGGAAAAGTCCGATGACCTAGGCGTGTCGGAAAGCGATGAAGCCGGGGCTGTCAGCGTTGACGACGACGCCTTGGACGATCTGATGAGCGATGCGCAGACTCCCGAACCGCAGGAGGCGGAACCGGAGGGCTTCGACGATCTATTGGCGGATGTCGAGGATCCGGCTGATACCTCTGCGACCCCTGTCGAACCGCAATCTGCCGACACCGACGATCTGGACGACCTGCTGGCCGGAATCGATGCGCCGGCGGAGACCGAACCCGAGCCCGCCAAGCTGCAAACTGCGGAACTGGATGATCTGGACGATCTGTTGGGAGAGATTGAAAACCCGGCCGGCGCGACGTCCGCGCAGCAACCTGTCGAGGCAGACGACCTGAGCGACCTCGACGGCCTGTTGGGCGATGCAGAGCCAGCGAACGCGCCAATGTCGGAACCGGTCGCGCGGCCTGCCGCGGAAGTGGACGAACCCGCCGTGGACGATGATCTCGGCAATCTTCTGGACGATCTCGACATGCCTGCCGCCGTCACGGCGACCTCGGCGGAAACGACCTTCGCTTTCGGCAGCATGACGGCTGAAAGACCGGGCCGGGAGGCGTTGAACCGCGCCCGGTTCCGGATCGCGATCCTCGGCGATTTCTCAGGTCGTTCCGCGCGCGGCGAGATGGCCACCGGCAATGCGTTGGCAGGGCGCGCACCGGTGCTGCTCGACCCCGACACCGTCGAGGAGGTGATCGAAGGCTTCGCGACGCGCCTCACCTTGCCGATCGGCAAGGACGGTACGGCGGTCGAAGTTCCTTTGAACGGGCTCGACGACCTGCATCCGGACGAGCTTTTCGACAACATCAGCCTGTTCGCGGACCTCGCCGGCTTGCGCGCCCGGCTGGCCGCGGGGGCAACGGCTGCAAACGCGGCGCGCGAGTTGCGTGCCTGGGGCGAGGCGCACAGCACTCCGGTCGCGCCGCCGCGCCGCACCTCGGCGGGCAGCTCCGTTCCCGCCGGTCTGAAGCTCACCGATTTCCAGCGCTTGATCGGCGATACCCGGCCACAACCGCCCAGATCGGCTCCGATCGACGATCTTTTGGCGCGGATCGTCGGCCCGCATGTGCGCGCTCTGCCCGATGCGGATGCCGCCGCGATGCAAGCGGCCGTCGATGATGCGCTTTCGTCCGCGATGCGTATGATCCTGCATCACCCCGAATTCCAGTCGGTCGAAGCACAATGGCGCTCGCTCGATCTGATCGCGCGCAGCATCGAAACCGACGACCGGCTCGAGGTGGTGCTCTACGATGTCTCGGCCGAGGAGATCGCCGCCGATCTCGCTGCCGCGGGCGACCTGGCCCGGTCCGGCTTCGCGAGGCTCCTGACCGAGGCGCCTCTGGACCCCGAAAACGGTCGGGGCGGTTACTCGGCCCTGATCGGGCTTTATACATTCGAGGAAACGCCGCCCCATGCGGACCTCCTCGGCCGCATCGCGCGCGTGGCGGCGCATGTCGATGCGCCCTTCCTCGCGGCCCTGTCCCCTGCCTGCCTCGATACGCCGAAGGAGGACCGCCACCCGCTGGTCGCCACCGCCTGGGACGGGCTGCGCGCGATGCCGGAAGCCGGCCATATCGGCCTCGCGACGCCGCGTTTCCTGCTGCGACGGCCCTATGGCGCAAAGAGCGATCCGATCTCGGCGTTCAAGTTCGAAGAATTCACCATGGCCGAAGGTTTGTCCGGGATGCTCTGGGCGAACCCCGTGGTGCTGGCCGCGATCCTTTTGGCGAAGTCCTATCGCGAGAACGGCGCGAGCATGGGGCTCGGGTCAATCATGTCGCTGGGGCAGATGCCGTATCATGTCGTCACGGACCGCCATGGCGATCAGGTCGCGCTGCCCTGCACCGAGCGCAACCTGACGCTCGAGCGGGTCGAGAAGGTGATGACGCGCGGCCTGATGCCGGTTGTGTCGATCAAGGGCCGCGACGAGATCCGTCTGGCCTCGTTCCAGTCGCTGGCCGGTGGCCAAATTCTCGGCCCCTGGTCCGACGTCGCGCCGCCGCCGCCCTCGCCGCCGAAACCCACAGTGGAGCCGACGCCCGAGGATGATCTGGGCCTTGACGACCTTCTGGCAGGCTTCGACGCCGACGCGGCGCCGACTGCCGGTGCCGATCCTGGCGACGTCGATGCCGAACTGGCCGCCTTGTTGGAGGATTTGTAGAGATGTTCATGGTTTTTGAAAGCCGTCCAAGTCCGCGGCAAGGGGGATGTCATGGCTGACTACAAACCCTTCGCCGACTCGCGCGTATGGCTGGAGGGTGATTTCCGGTGGCCCGGCCCGGCTGGCGAGAATGGGCCCAACCTCTACCAGGCGATTGTCCACGAGGGGCTGAGCAAGCTGACAGAAACCACGCTTTTACTGCGCTCGGGGACCGAGCATGTGGATCTGAAATCGCTTCTGGGCCAATCCGTGCGCGTTCACCTGATGGCCCAGGACGACAGCCAGAGAGTTTTCAGCGGGATGTGCATCTCGGCCGAAAGCCTGGGCTATCGCGACGGCTTGCACAACTATGTGCTGGAACTGCGCCCCTGGTTGTGGCGGCTGACCTTGACCCGCGATTGCAGGATCTTCCAGGAGATGACCGCGGTCGAGATCATCAAGAAGATCTTTTCCGACGGAGGGTTCGCGGACTACGAGAGCAAGCTGAAGGAAACCTACGCCAAGCGCACTTACTGCGTGCAATATCGTGAAAGCGACTATGATTTCATTTGCCGCCTGATGGAAGAGGAAGGCATCTATTTCTTCTTCCACAATACCCCCAACGGCAGCGGTGTCGAAAAGCTGATCCTGTGCGACCGGACCAGCGCCCACGCGGCGGTTCCCGGGCACGGGACCATTCCCTACAACGCCCGCCATTCGGCCGAAGGCGCAGGCACCAGCCGCGAGGATCATATCGCGGAGTGGACCGAGCTGGACAACGCGACGGCTGGCAAGGTGCTGCTCAGCGACTACGACTTCATGAACCCGACTGGGGATCTGCTGGTCAATCACTCCGTTCCCGGCGGCCACAAGCACGACGCCGCTGAGAGGTTCGATTATCCGGGCCATCACAGGGTCGCGGACGATCACCCGGCCTCGACCGACCTGGGCGAGAAACGGGCGCAGGTCCGCATCCAGGCCGAGGCTGTGCGCCAGGACCAGTTTCGCGCCGCTTCCAACGTGCGCGCTCTGGCGGTAGGGCAGACCTTCAAGCTGAAGGATCATCCCGATTATCACTTCAACGAGGATTACCTCGTGATCTCGGCCAGCCATTACCTGCAGGACATGAACTACTACAAGGCGTCCGAAGGGCGTCGTGACCTTGTCGCGCTGAGCGAACCCTTTCCCGAGACCATGGCCAAGGATGCCTACGCGTGCACCTTCCATGCGATCGGCAAACTGGTGCCCTTCCGCGCGCCGCTGGTCACGCCCTGGCCCGAAATCGCCGGTCTTCAGACCGCCACCGTTGTCGGTCCGAACGACGAGGAGATCTACACCGATGACGAAGGCCGCATAAAGGTCAAGTTCCATTGGGACCGCAACCCGGCGACCAAGAAACCCGAGGAACTGACCTGTTGGGTTCGGGTCGTCACCCCCTGGTCAGGGACCGATTGGGGCATGGTTGCGCTGCCGCGCACGGGCCAGGAGGTGGTGGTTCAATTCGAGGAGGGCGACCCCGACCGCCCGATCTGCACCGGAATGCTCTACAACAAGCCGAAGAAGCCCGCCTACAAGTTCCCGGATGACAAGACCCAGTTGGGCATCCGCACCAAGTCCTCGCCCAAGGGCGGCGAGACGGACTACAACGAACTGATGTTCGAGGACAAGAAGGGCTCAGAGCTGATGCGCGTGCAGGCGCAGAAGGACCATATCGCCCTTGTCAAAGATCGCTCTGTCGTCACCATCGGTCTGGACAAACACGAGATGGTCGAGACCTTTAAGGGGAACAGCGAAATCAAGGAAGACGTCAAGGACGGCAGTCTCTGGGAGGTGATCAAGGCGAATGTCACCCGCATCATCAACGAAGGCAACCACGAATTCACCATCAAGAAGGGCGACGAGAAACTGAAGCTGGAAACAGGCAGTCAGACGCTCGAGATCAAGAAGGACAAGACCCAGACCATCGAGGGCAAGCACACCAAGACGATCACAGGCAATGACGCCACCACGGTCAAGACCGGCGACATGACGATCGACGTCAAGGCCGGGAAGGTCACGATGAAGGCGATGCAGAGCATCGAGCTCAAGGTCGGGCAATCCTCGATCAAGCTCGAGCCGACCAAGATCACGATCAAGAGCATGAACATCGATGCCAAAGCCGACTTGAAGGCGGATTTCAGCGGTCTCATGACAAACATCAAGGCCAGCGCGATCCTCGTCCTGAAGGGCGCACTGACCAAGATCAACTAGGTGACCATCATGAACCCGCGTTTCCAAGATTTGGTCAAGATCCCGGACGCCCCGGCGGCCAAGCTGCTGGCCGAGGCCAACGTCACCCTGCAGACCCGGCTCGATCTGCCCGCGACAACACTACCGGTCGAAATGCTTGAGGCACTGGAGGAGAAACAGGCCTGGATCGACATGCTGATGCTGCTGGGCGTGGTGCTGCCGCCACGCGAACGCGTGTGGTGGGCCTGTCTCGCCGCGCGCGACTATATCGGCCCTAAATCGGACAAGGATCCGCCCGCGCTCGCGCGGTCCGAGGACTGGGTCTTCAACCCTTGCGACGAGACTCGGGAAGCCGCCCGCCAGACCATCGACCATGCCTATGTGGATGACGAGACCGTGCATTGCGCGACGTCGGTGCTTTATGCGGATGGCACGCTCGGACCGGGCGATCTGGCGCAATACCCGGCTCCTGCGGGCGCGGCCGAACTGTCGGCTTTCGCCATGAATGTGGTAGCACTGACAGAGCTATCTGATAGGTTCGACGAGCACGTTCAACTGCTCATCGACCGCGCGCTCGACATTGCCCGTGGCGGCAGCGGACGGGTTAAGGCGACGCAATCCCGGAAGGAGGCAAGCTCATGACGAGACCCCAGGCCCGCATCACCGACAACGTGCTTTGCGCGATGTTCGCGCCGTCTCCCGCGGGGCCGGTTCCCGGCTCCTCCGTGATCATCCCACCCTGCGCGCCGACGGTGCTGGTGGGCGGTCTGTTTGCCGCGCGGATCGGCGATCTGCACCCGTCGGGGCTGGGCCCGCATCCCAACGCTATGGGGTCCGCCACGGTCATCATCTCGGGCATGCCCGCCTCGCGGATCGGCGACGCCACCGGCTGTGGCGGCGCGATCCTCAAGGGCGAACCCACGGTGCTGGTGGGAGGCTAGGCAGCCGGATGGCGGTAACGCTCAAATTCCAGTCCTCCGGAACGGTACCCGGAAACGCGCGACCGGTGCGAATGCAGGGTGGCAGCCTGACCGTCGGGCGTGGACCGGCCAACGATCTCGTACTGCCCGACCCCGACAGGCTGCTTTCCAAGAGCCATTGCGTGCTGGAGGATCACAACGGCAACGTGGTGATCGTCGACCTGTCGACCAACGGCACCTTCCTGAATTACAGCAAGATCCCGATCGGCAAGGTGCCGACGCCGCTGAACAACGGCGATGTGCTGTCGCTCGGCTCCTACGAACTGGTGGTCGAGGTCGCCGCCGACCTTCCCGAGGATGGCAGCGGCTTAATCGCGCCCGCGGCGCAACTGGGGGCATCCCACGGCGATGCGGGCAAGGCGCCTGATCCGCTCGACCTGCTGAACGCCAGCGACCCTGATGGCGATTTCCTCGATGATCTTCTGGGCGAGCCGTCCGGCCCGACCGGTCCGTCCCAGCTTAACCCGACCGATCCGATCGACGAACTGTTGCCTCCGCTGGGCGATGATGGCGAAGACGATGCTTTCTTCCGCGATCCCGACGACGGGCGCGGCGGCGAGGGCCCGAGCCAACCATCGCACAACCCTTCGGCTCAGGACAGTTTTCGTCCGCAGCAATCGCGCGGCGGCGCGAGCCTGATCCCCGAGGATTGGGACGACCTGCTTGCGCCTGACCCGGCCCCGGCCGACAAGCCCGCTGTCGCCGAGTCGCTCCCACAGGCGCCGGAACCGATCGAGGAGCCGCCCCCGCAGCCTCGACCTCAGGCGCAAGTGCAAGAAACCGAACCCGGACCGGCGCAGGACGACGCTGCCCGCGCCTTTCTTGCCGCCGTGGGGGCCGAGGAGGTGCCGGTCAGGGATGAGGACCTGGTCGTCACGATGGCGCGCATGGGGCGCGTGATGAAGACGCTTGTCACCGGACTGCGCGAAATCCTGATGACCCGCACATCGATCAAGGGAGAGTTCCGCATCGAGCAGACGATGATCAGCGCCGGCGGCAACAACCCGCTGAAATTCTCGATCAGTCCCGACCAGGCGATCGAGGCGATGGTGAAGCCCGGCGCGCGCGGCTACCTGAGCGCAGAAACCGCCGCCGAACAGGCGCTTGACGACATCAAGGCGCATGAGGTTGCGATGGTGACTGGCATGGAGGCCGCGCTGCGGGGCGTGCTTGCGCGGCTCGACCCCGAGGTACTGGCGGGCCAGATCGAACAGCGCGGTGGCATCGGCAGCCTGCTCAAGGGCAAGAAGGCGCGCTATTGGGAAGTCTACGAGAAACTCTATGCTGACATATCCGACCAGGCAGAAAACGACTTTCACGACCTGTTCAGCCGTGAATTCGCGCGCGCCTACAAGACACAGCTGGACAAGCTGAAAGACCGGTCAGACTGAAGGGGAGACGTCATTGTCCTGGGACAGCAAGGTGCTTTGGACGGAGGGATTGTTCCTGCAACCCCACCACTTCCAGCAGGCAGACAGATATACCGAGGCGCTCGTCACCGGGCTGGCGCGGCGCGTGCGCCCCTATGCCTGGGGGGTCAGCGCGCTCGATATCGACGTCGAGGCGCTCAAGGTCGGGCAATTCGCGCTGAAATCCTGCGCCGGGCTGACCCAGGACGGAACCGTGTTCCGCATGCCCGCCGCCGAGGATCACCCGCCCGCGCTCGAGGTGCCTGAGACGATCAAGGATTGCGTCGTCTACTTGACGGTGCCGCAGCGACGCGAGGGCGCGGTCGAGGTCGACCTTTCCGGTGCCGAGCTTTCGGCCAGCCGTCTGCGTCCCGCCGAGGTCGAGGTGACCGACACGATGGGCCAGCACAAGAAGCCGGCGATGCTGGGCGTCGGCAAGCTCAGGCTGCAGTTTGCGCTGGCGGTCGACGACATGGCCGACCGGCTCGCGATCCCGGTGGCCCGCATCATCGAGGTGCGACCGGACAAGGAGATCGTGCTCGACCAGGCTTTCATTCCAAGCTGTGTCGACGTGCGGGCCGCGCAACCGCTCGAAGGCTTCGTGCGTGAACTCGAGGGTCTGCTCTCGCACCGGATGCAGGCGCTGGCCGGTCGGCTGTCGGAAGGCGCGGGCGCGCGGGGCGTGGCCGAGGTGTCCGATTTCCTGCTTCTGACGGTGATCAACCGAATGCTGCCGATCGTGCGTCACATGGCGCAGATCGAGAACCTGCATCCCGAGGATTTCTACCGCACCTGTGTCGGTCTCGCCGGCGAACTCTCCGTCTTCATGACCTCCGAGAAGACCGCGCCCGAGTTTCCGCCCTACAAGCATGACGACCTGACCCGCAGCTTCGCTCCGGTGATCCGCAACCTGCGGCAGTATCTCAGCTCGGTGCTGGAGCAGACCGCCATTCCGATCAAGCTGGAAGAACGAAAGTACGGCATAAGCGTCGGCGTGATCGCGGATCGCAAGCTGCTGGGCAATGCGGGTTTCGTGCTCGCCGTGGATGCCGACACCCCTGCCGAGGACGTGCGTCGCCATTTTGCAGGCCAGGCCAAGATCGGTCCGGTCGAGGAGATCCGCCAACTCGTCAACTCGGCCTTGCCCGGGATCACCCTGCGTCCGATGCCGGTGGCACCGCGCCAGATCCCCTATCATGCCGGGGTGGTCTACTTCGAACTGGACTCGGCCAGCCCCTATTGGGGCAAGATGACGACGTCGGGCGGCATCGCCGTGCATGTGTCCGGCCAGTATCCAGGCCTCAAGATGGAGCTTTGGGCGATCCGCAACAATTGAGGCGCGGGCGCAGGATTGGGATGAGAGATGTCTGACGAAGACCCGTTCGCGGAACCTGACGACACCGACAAGACGGTGATCCGCCCCAATCCGGGCGGTCGGCGGACGCCCGCGCCCGCAGCGCCCGCCCCTGCACCGACTGCCGCGCCAGAGCCACAGACCGCCCCCGTGGACGCGATCGGGGTGCCCGTCTCGGCGCCTCCTGCCAGTCCCGCGGCGCCCCGCACGGCCGAGGCAACCGTGGCGCTGACGGGAATGAACCAGCTTGTCGCCTGCGCCAGCACGCTCTTCTCCCTGATCAGTCGCATCCGCAACCGCGCCCAGCACATGGACCCGGACAAGCTGCGCCAGAGCGTCGTGGCCGAGGTGCGCGCCTTTGAGAACCGCGCGCTGCAGGCCGGCATCCCGGCGCAGACCGTCAAGGTCGCGCGCTATGCGCTGTGTGCGACGCTGGATGACGTGGTGCTGAACACCCCATGGGGTGGGCAATCGAGCTGGGGCCTGCAATCCATGGTCGGCACGTTCCACCGTGAAACCGTGGGTGGTGACCGGTTCTATGACCTGCTGGCGCGGCTCGAGAAAGAGCCCTCGACCAATATCGACATGCTGGAATTCCTCTACATGTGCATGTCGCTGGGCTTCGAGGGACGCCTGCGCGTCGAACAGGGCGGAAGTGAGAAACACCTGCGTATCCGCGAGTCGCTGGCGCGGATCATCCGGGCGCAACGCGGCCCCGTGGAGCGCGACCTGTCGCCCCATTGGGAAGGCGTGCAGAAACCGTTCCGCCCGTTGTCTCTCTGGCGCATGGTCTGGATCGCGGTCGGCGTCACCGCCGGTTTGCTGGCCCTGCAATTCGTCGGCCTGTCCTGGGCGCTCTCTACCTCGACCGAGCGGGTCGTCGGACAGCTTTCGGTGATCGACAGCGGCCCGGTGGCCGAGTTGCAACGCCGCGCGCCGCCGCCGCCGCCAGCACCGCCCGCGCCCACGGCGGAAGAGCAGCTTCGGAAAGTCGAAGGCTTCCTGCAGCCGGAAATCGACGACGGCATCGTCGAGGTGTTCCAGAAGGGCAATACATTGATCGTGCGGATCAAGGGGTCGGGCATGTTCGGGTCGGGCTCCGATCAGCTCAGCGCGCCGTTCCGTGCCCCGGTCGACCGGGTCGCCCGCGCGCTCAACGACGAACCCGGCCCGGTCATCATCGCCGGGCATTCCGACAACGTGCCGATCCGGTCTTCGCGCTTTCCGTCCAATATGGCGCTGTCGCTCGCGCGGGCGAAATCCGTGATGGAGAAGATGTCGGAGGCGCTCGACGATCCCTCGCGTCTTTCGGCCGAAGGACGCGCCGACAAGGAGCCCATCGCCGACAACGCCACGCGCGAGGGTCGCGCTGCCAACAGGCGCATCGAGGTCCTGCTGGTCCGGGAGGACGGAACATGATCGGGCGCACGCTCAAGCTGCTTTTCGGCACGATCTATTCGGTGTTGACGATTGCCGCCATCACCTTGTCGCTCTGCATCTGGTACTTTGCGCCCTTCATCGGGGGAGAGACCTGGCGACCTTTCGACACCATTCTGAGCCGGGTTCTGACCATTGCAGGGGTCTGGTTGTTCTTCCTCGCGCTCATGGGATTCATCTTCTGGCGCCGTCGACGCCAGTCCCGCGAGATGGCGGATGAAATCGTCGAGTCCGTCGATACGGATGCCGACGACGTGACGAACGAGGAACTGGGCGAGTTGCGCGCCAAGTTCAAGAAGGCGATCGCCGAGTTGCGCAAGTCAAAGAATGGCCGCCGCAACCTGCGCGAATTGCCCTGGTACGTGATCATCGGCCCGCCGGGAGCCGGCAAGACCACAGCCATCGTCAATTCCGGCCTGCAATTCCCGTTGGCCGATAGCACCGGCAAAGCTGCCGTGGGTGGCATCGGCGGCACGCGCAATTGCGACTGGTGGTTTACCAACCAGGCGGTGCTGATCGACACCGCGGGCCGCTATACAACGCAGGAGAGTGATGCCGCCGCTGACAATGCCGCCTGGCTGGGCTTTCTCGGGCTGCTCAAGAAATACCGCAAGCGCCAGCCGATCAATGGCGCGATGATCGCAATCAGCCTCAGCGACCTGTCGCTGCAGGACGAGATGACCCAAAAGAGCCATGCCCAGGCGGTCAGACGACGTCTGAACGAACTGCGTGAGACGCTGGGCGTCCGCTTCCCGGTCTACGTGCTGTTCACCAAGGCTGACCTGATCGCGGGTTTCAGCGAGTTCTACGACAATCTTGGCAAGGAAGAGCGCGAACAGGTCTGGGGTTTCACAATGCCACTGGATCAGAGCAAGGCCGAGGCTTCGCCCATCGAGGGGTTTGACGCCGAGTTCGCTCTGCTGCTGGGTCAGCTCAACGCGCAGTCGCTGGAACGCATGCAAACGGAAACCGACCACCAGCGCCGCGCGCTGATCGCGGGTTTCCCGAGCCAGGTTGCTTCGATGCGCGGGGTGGCACGCAGCTTCCTGAACGAGATCTTCCAGGACAACCGGTTCGAGAAGCGCCACATGTTGCGCGGGGTCTATTTCACCTCGGGCACGCAGGAAGGCACGCCGATCGACCGGTTGATGCTGAGCATGGCGCAGACCTTCGGCATCGGGCGCCAGGCCATCGGGTCCGGGCAGGGCAGCGGGCGTTCGTATTTCCTGACCCGCCTGTTCGAACAGGTGGTGTTTCCCGAGGCCGGGCTTGTCTCGGCCGATGACAAGGTCGAACGCCGCTACAAGTGGGCACGCCGTGCCGCCATCGCCGCGACCGTCCTGATCGCATTGACGACGGGCGCACTCTGGGTGCGCAGCTACATGGGCAACGCGGCGCTGATCGCCGATGCCGGCGCGCATGTGTCCGCTTACCAGGACGCCGCCGCCATTCTGCCACCCAGTCCCGTGGGTGATACCGACCTGCCGCCGGTGGTCGATGCCCTGAACATCCTGCGCGACATGCCGGGTAACCCCGTGCTGTCCGATCCCGAGCCCGAACGCCACCTGACCTACGGGCTCTACCAGGGCGAGGTCATCGGCACCCAGGCCGCGCAGACCTACCGCGCTGCGCTGAATCAACGTTTCCTGCCTCGCCTGCTGCTTCGGCTGGAGGAGCAGATGTCGGCCAACATGAACAATCCCGACCTGCTCTACGAGGCGCTCAAGATCTACCTGATGCTGGGGCTGCAAGGACCGATGAATGCTGATCTCGTGAAGGAATGGATGCAGATCGACTGGTCCCTGGCCTATGCCGGTCCGGCGCGCGAGCCGCTGCGCACCGACCTCTCCGATCACCTCGACGCGCTGCTGTCGCAACCGATGGAGGCCATCGCGCTGAACGGCCCGCTGGTCGAACAGGTGCAGGGCCTTTTGTCGGAAATGCCTTTGGCGCAGCGCGTGTACAACGGCATCATCAACAGCCCGCAGGCCGTGGCCTTGCCGAAATGGCGCATCACCGATGCCGGCGGACCGGCTGTTCAGCGCGTGTTGGTGCGCTCCTCGGGCAAACCGCTCAATGACGGGGTCGAGGGCATCTTTACCTATGACGGCTTCAACAACGTCTTCCTGCCCGAGGCCGTCGGCGTGGCGCAGCGTGTGGCCGCCGAAAGCTGGGTTCTGGGTGCCCGCGGCGAGGCCGAACAGACCGACGCCGCGTTGCTCGCGCTCAGCCGGGACGTGCTCGACCTTTACTACAACGACTATATCGCGCGCTACGATGCGATCCTCGGCGATATCGACATCATCCCGATGGAAAGCCTTTCGCACGCGGTCGAGGTCACCAACGTTCTGTCGGGTCCAACCTCGCCCATCGTCAACATCCTGACCGAGATCTCGCGCGAGACCCGCCTGACCGAGGATCGCTCGGTGATCGACACCAGTTCGCTGTCGGAAGGGGCCAGTTCCATCGCCTCGATCGAGACCCGCTCGAACCTGTCGGTGCAATCCCAGATCCTCCTGCAGGCCCTGACCAGTGCCGCCGCCAACAATACGGGCGAACCGCCGCGCCCGCCGGGGGCCTATGTCGAGGAACGCTTTGCCTGGCTGCATCGACTAGTCGAGAGGCCCGAGGGACAGCCCTCGCAGCTCGACCAGTTGATGGGTGCCCTGACCGAGGTATACCAGGAGCTCAACAAGATGTCCTTCAGCGGAGTCGGCAACAGCGCCGAGGGCGGCGCGGCGATCCTGCAGTTCCAGCAGGCCGCCAGCCGGATCGACGGCCCGATCCAACGCTGGGCCTCGCAGATAAGTACCGGCTCCTCGGGGATCACGGCGGATGGCACGCGCGCCTCGATCAACGCCGCCTGGCAGGCCAACGTGCTACCCTTTTGCGAACAGGCGCTGAGTGACCGCTACCCGTTCAACCGCCGCTCGCGCGCGGATGTCGCGATGCAGGACTTCGCCCGGCTCTTTGCGCCGGGGGGGCTGATCGACGCCTTCTTCACCGACAACCTGCTGAAATACGTCGACACCCGGTCGCGTCCATGGACCTGGAAACGGGTCAACGATGTCGATCTCGGCATCTCGCAGGCCGTGCTTGAACAAATGCAGTATGCCGCAGAAATCCGCGACGGCTTCTTCGCCGCCGGTCCGACACCGGCGGTGCAATTCCAGATCACGCCAGAGGCGCTCGATCCCAAGGCGAAATCGGTGATGCTGGAGATCGACGGCCAGCAGATCGGGTTTGAACATCGCAGCGGCCAGCCCAGCCCGGTGGCGGTGACATGGCCCGGTTCCGTCGGGCTGGCGCGGATCATGTTCCAGCCGGATCGCAAGAGCATCGAAAGCACCCTGTCACGGGATGGCCCATGGGGCTGGTATCGCCTGCTGGACGCGGCCGAGGTGCGCCGCACCAACGTGTCCGACCGCAAGCGCGTGATCTTCAACGTGGGTGGGCGGATCGCGATCTTTCAACTGCAGAGCGGTTCGGTCATCAACCCCTTTGCCCTGCCGGCGCTGAGCAAGTTCAGCTGCCCCAAGTCGATGTGACGGTGATGGGCTTCGGCGCCTTCGGCAAGATGCCCGCGGTCGGGGATTTTTTCCGCCTGAACGCGCCGTCCGGTTTCGTGCGCGCGTGGGACGACTGGCTGCAAGGCACGATGATTGCGGTCAGTGAGGCTTTGGGCGCGGGATGGGACGCGCATTACATGTCGGCGCCGATCTGGCGGTTCAGCCTGGCGGCCGGCTTGGCGGGTCCGCAGCCGGTCATGGGTGTCCTGATGCCCTCGGTCGATCGTGTCGGGCGGCGCTTCCCCCTGACCCTGATGACACCTTTGCCCGTGACCGGAGCGGATGAGCTGGCGCATTTCTCCCGCGAGACGCTTTTCGGCGCAGCGGAGACGCTGGCGCTGGAAGCATTGGAGGACGACATGACGACCGACCGTCTGACCACCCGGCTCGCGGAGCTGCCGGCACCCGGGTCCGTTGCCGAGACATTGCGCGACACGGGCGACGGTACTTTGCATCTGGTCGCGGACGAAGACACCGGTGTGCTGCCCACTCTGGCAACACGGCTTCTGTCGAGCCGCTATGCGCGCCCGAGCCTCTGGACTGCGCATGTCGATGGGCGCGAGCACCTGATAATCTGCGAAGGTCTGCCCTCGCCACGGCACGCGCGCGGGTTTTTTGACCTTTCAGACCCCGCAGTTCCGTCCGGTGCCCAGGCATGAACGCGTCGCCCGATATCCGTTACAACGCCAAGACACATGTCGGGCTCAAGCGGAAGGTCAACGAGGACGCCGTGCTGGCTCTGCCCGACCAGCATATCTGGATGGTCTCGGACGGCATGGGCGGCCATGATGCCGGCGATTTCGCCAGCCGACTCATCGCGGATCGGGTCGCGATGGTGCCACGGAGCCTGCCGCCAACAGAACGGATGCACGCGCTGCGCGAGGCGATCCTGACGGCGCATACGACCATCCGCGAAGAGGCTGACAGCCGCGGACGTGGGCTCATCGGGGCGACCGTGGCGGCACTGATGCTGGCCAATGGCCATTTCGTCGGGCTCTGGGCCGGGGACAGCCGGATCTATCGCTTGCGCGACGGCGAGATCGAGATGCTGACGACCGATCATTCCGCCGTGGCCGACCTGGTGCTGGCAGGGCAGATGACCTGGGACGAGGCAGAACGCCATCCGCAATCCAACGCGATCACCCGTGCGGTCGGTGTCGGCGAAGACCTTGGACTCGACAAGGTCCGCGGCGAGGTGCAGCCGGGCGACAGGTTCCTGATCTGCTCGGATGGGCTGACCAAATACGCAACCTTCCGGATGCTGCGCGATGCGTTGGCGCGCTTTCCGATCGAAACGATATCGGATCAACTGATCCAGATCGCTCTTGAAGGTGGCGGGGCCGACAACATCACGGTGATCGTGCTGGACGTGCCCTGAGACGTTAGGGATTGCGCCGCCCGTCTCATAGACGCACGACTTCCCAGAGCTTTCGATAGCCAAGGACGCCTGACGTAGGGGTTCAGTTCGCGGCGGTAACGAGCAGGCGGCTGTCGAGCGACAGGATGCTGTCGCGGTCGGTCTCCATGTCTTCCTGAAGCGCCTCGGCATAGCCGAGCGCGGATTCGGAGGTGGGGCGCAGCCCGTCGAAGAGCGGTGCGACGGAATGCAGGACGACCACCTTGCTCTTGCCGAGGGCGCTGTCATCGACGCGGAAGGCGAGACGACCGTTCTCGGCGGCCTCGGACAGCGGATAGGCGACGCGCACCCGCACCTCTCCGTCCCGGCCTGCGCGCAGGTCGGCGATCGCGTTGTCCTGGCGATTGAGGTTGGGCAGCAGGTGAAAGACATTGCCTGATACGTCGAGGATCGACACGGTCAGGTAACCCTCTGTCACGTCCGCGGGCAGGACCACGTCGATCACCGGGTTCTCGCCGACGAAGAAACGCCCTGACGGATTGGGTTCGTTGCGGTCCCCGACCGTGTACTCGACAACGATCCCGCCGGGTGGGGCGTCGGGCAGGTGGGTTTCGATCAGGCAGAGCGTCGGGTTCAGGACTTCGACATCAAGCACCACGTTCCGCTCTCCGGCCACAGCGCGCAGCGCGTCGAACAGTTGCACCCGCGTCACCGTGTCGGCGACCCGTCCGGTGACCACGATATCGCTGTCTGGGCCGAACCCGACCGGCGAGGCGCCGGGCAGGGCGAGCGGACCGCAATCGGCCATCTCGTCCAGAAGGCGGGCAACTTCGGCAGTTTGCAGGAAGACGGGTTCGTGCCGGATATCGGCCTCGCCGCTGAGCGCCCCGGGAAATCCGGCCAGAAACAGGTCCGACAGGCGATCCTGCAAATCGGCATCACGCGTCATGCCGCTCACGCTGGCCTTGTTGCCGGTCATCTTCAGGTGCCACTGGTCGAGCGGTTCCAGCCGGTTCAAGGTTTCCAACACATCCGTGCCCCAGCTATCGGCCACGTCGCCACTGGCCAGGGTCAGATCGGCGCTGCCCTGGTGACGGCTCATCAGGCTGGTGAGCGCCGCGCGCGTGCTGTCCGAGGGCACGTTGCCCATCGCGCTGGGGGTCCCGTCGAGCGGCTTGGCGACGTCCAGCGTGAACGGGTCGGACACGGGGTAGGCCGGAGCCATCAGGCCATCCAAAGCACCGCCCATGTAAGCGCCGAGCACACCGAGCAGAAGCGCCAGCGCGGACAGAGCGGCGATCAAGCCACCTCGCGCGCGGCGCGGCTCGGGCGCTGGGGGCGGCGGCGCGGCCTGCGGCGAATCGGCCGCAAGTGTTGGCGCGGGTGTTGCACGTTTCGGCGGGGGCACGATCACGGTGGCGTCGCCCTCGGCCGCTACACCCTGCTCGCGCAGGAAGTCCAGCACCTCGCCCGCGGTCTGGAACCGGTCGTCGGGCACGGGCGCGGTCATCCGGTCGATCAGCGTTTTCAGCGGTTCGGGCACGCCCTCTGTGTCGAGTGGTTCGCCTTTCTTGCGCACCACCTCCATCGGGTTCTTGCCGATATCGGGCTTGGCACCGCGGAAATTGGCGAGGAGCAGCGCGCCCAGCGAATAGAGATCCGAGCGCGCGTCGGTCTGCCCGTTCAACTGCTCGGGCGCGGCATAGGCGTATTTCCCGGCGAATTCGTTGCCGACAATGGTCTCGGCACCGGGATTGGTGTCCTTGGCGATGCCGAAATCGATGATCACCGGCTTGGAGGGGTCGCCGTCCCGCAGGATGATGTTGTCGGGGCTGAGGTCGCGATGCACGATCTTGCGCCGATGCGCGGCTTGCAGACCTTCGGTTACCTTGCGGCAGATCATCAGAAGGTCATCCGCCGGCATCGGACCCTGCGCCAGCTTCTTGTCGAGTCCCGGCCCCTCGACATAGTCCATCACCAGATAGACCAGCCCATCCTGGGTGCGGTGGTTCTCGGAATAGCGCACCACGGCGTCATGGCGGATCTCGCGGATCTCCTCCTCGCGGGTCAGCAGCACGAGGTAGTCATCGTTACCCGAGAATTCGGATTTCAGCACTTTCAGAGCCGCCAGACGGCCCGAAATCTCGCTGCGGGCCCTGTAGACATCCGAGGTGCCGCCCCGACCTAGGAGCGCTTCGATGCGATAGGTGTTGTTCAGCACGTCGCCGGGCTGAAAGGCGTCGCTGGGACGGGATTCGATCATCGCCCGCGCCTCGCTGCGTCAGCTTTGCAACGGCGTGTCAGTGTGTTTACCCCAGCGCCTGGAATTCGACGCGACGGTTGATATCGGCCCGTGGATTGGCGCTGTCATAGGGCGCGACCTCGCCCATGCCGATCGCTTCGAGCCGGGTTTCGGCGATGCCGCAATCACTGACCAAGTGACGCTTGACCTCCTGCGCGCGCAGCAGCGAGAGTCGTTCGTTATAGTCGGCCGACCCCGAACTGTCGGTATGTCCGACGATCTGGAATACCGAAACGTCCACGGTTTTCATCACGTCGCAAAGCGTCGCCAGCTTGGGTTTCTGGTCGTTGCGCAGGGCGGCGCTGTCGAAATCGAAGGCGATCTGGATGTTGACCTGATCGGCCTTGTCGACGGCGGAGTATTCCTTGGCGGCGGCAGGGGTCACGGCGGCGGTCTCGGTGGCCGCACTATCCTCTGTCGTGGTTGGCACGATCACCAGGCCGCGCGTCTTCTGCTTCTTGAACGCGTCTGCGATCTCTTCGGCGGTCATGTCGGTAGTGGATTGCGCCAGACCCAGGGTTGGAGCGGCAAAGGCGACCCCCGCGATCAGGGAAATGGCGGCGATTTTCGAGAAACGGACCATCATGCGTCCTTTGCATAGAGTTCAATCAACAACAGGTGCATGTTATACGACACGCCCCCGTCTCACAACGGTTTTGCGCCGCACCCACACGGGCATTTGTTCTGACACTTCGTGGGTTTGTGTGAATAATTCCTTTACTCCCTGCGTCCGGGCAGGCTCAAATGACGGGAAGCGAAACGGAGGGCCGATGCGGTTTCTACCTGCTATCATCATCGCCGTGGCGGTGGTCCTGGCACCGGCGATCTGGGTCGGGCTGACCTACCTTCTGTCGGAGGAGGATTTCCAGGGCTCGGCGGTGGACTCAGGTGCTCGCATCGAGGTCGAAATGCTGCGTCAGCAGGTCGAGGACCTGCAGATCCGGATGCAGTCGCTTGAGCGCGAGATCACCCGGCTTTCGGCAGGCACCACGCGGGGTCAACTGGGCGCGCCCGACCCTGCGGATGTGGACGAGGTCTTCCGTGATACCGGTCCGAACGAGATCATCGACGCCTATGCCCAGGTCGTGCTGATCGCCAACCGGCGCAATGTGAATCGTGGGCTCGAGGTCGCGGGCCCGCGGTTTCTGGAAGAGCGGCTGGGCCGTCCGCGCGACGCGCTCAGCGACGATTGCCAGCCGATGACCAACCCGGAGTTGTCCAACAAGCTGGTGCTGCAAGATGTCGGGCCGATCCGGGTGAACATGCTGCAGCCCGCTGCCGACTCGCTACGGCGCGTGTTCGAGACCGTGCGCAGCGCCGATCCCGACCTCTATGATCGCATAAACACGTCCGGGTCGCTCTGTGTGCGCCGCATTCGCGGCACGGTCGCCAGCCTCTCGACCCACAGTTATGGCCTTGCGGTCGATCTGAACATTGATGGGCATCTCGACAATTTTACCGATGGAAAGACCCAGCTGGGCCTGACGATCCTGGCCGATTTCTTCCATGCCGAGGGCTGGGTCTGGGGCGCCGGGTTCAACCGCGAAGACAGTATGCACTTCGAGATCAGCCGCAGCAAGCTTGAGGAATGGCTCGACCAGGGACTGCTCTGACGTTGGCCGCTATTCCTTCAGCCCATAGGCCAGCCGGATCGCCTTTTGCGTTCCGGGGCCGAATTCGCCATCTATCGCGCCGGCGTAGAATTCAAACTCCTTCAGGCGTGCCTGCAAGGCTCGGCGAGTCTGCGGGCTGAACATCTTGGGCCGCTTGGCCAGAAGGTCGAGCACGTCACGGCTGCCCGAGCGCAGCGCGGAATAGAGGTAGTCGGCCGCGTCGCCCGGTCCCTTGGTCTCGATCAGTCCGTCATCGATCAGGGCGGCGAAGTTGAACAGGGCTTGCGGGTGGCGCAGGTCGGCGGCGCGTTCGAACAGGGCCAGTGCTTTTTGCGGATCTGCAGGTAGGCCCAGCCCGCCCTGGTAGTGCAGAAAGCCCAGATCGTTGATCGCGTCGGCGAAATCCTGATCCGCCGCAGCCTGGTAGAGGTCGAGCGCGCGGGCCTCGTCGACCGGGACGCCGGTGCCGCGCTCATAGATCTTGGCCAGCTCGAACTGCGCCTCGGGCGATCCGGCGGCCGCAGCCTTTTCGAGGAACGCCACCGCCTGCACCGGGTCGAACCGCCCCTCGTTGGGGTTGAGCCGCATGTAGGCCAGCCCCAGCATCGAGCGCGTGTCGCCCAGATCGGCCAACGCGAGAAGCTGTTCCTCCTGGTCCGGACGAAGCGACGCCCAGGCCGATTGTGATGCGCCGGATATGTCCTGCTCGCCCTCGGCGGCCCCGGCAAGGTAGAACGGCACCCCGGTCAGCGAGCCATAGGTATGTGGCTCCTGCAGGTTGTTGGTCTCGTCCAGCACCTTGTCGCGCACCTGCCGGAACATCAGGCTGATCTCGAGCCCCGGCTGCACCATCTTGTCGATCAGCGCCCGGGCATAGGGGCTGTTCTCGCCGACACCGTCCAGCGCCACCTGGCCATCCTTGGCAGCAAAGGCGACCAGCGTGCCGCGCTCGGGTTTCGCCGCCGCGAGGCCGCCGCCACCGCCGCGTGTCGGATCGGTCGACTGCGCGCCCGCCTCGATCGGGCGCGACAGGTCGATCACGTCGCCCAGGGGATTGTCGCGGCAGGAATCCAGGATCACGATCCGCATCTTGCGCGCCCGCTCGACCGAGGCGAGCATCTGCTTGAGCGAGATCGATTGCCGCTGGATGTCGCGGTTCGACGCGATACTCGCATCCACCGGGATCAGGAAATTCTCGCCCTGTACCTCGACCCCGTGGCCGGCGAAATAGATCAGCGCCAGGTCCGCGACCTCGGATCGAAACGAGAAATCATCGAGCAATTGGCGCAGCTCATCGCCGGTCGCGTCCAGCGACAACGTCACGTCGAACCCGATGCCTTTCAGGGTCTCGGCGATGGCACGGGCGTCATTGCGGGTGTTGTCCAGCCGCTCGATGGTTTCATAGGCGCCCATGCCCAGAACCAGGGCCACCCGGTCGGTCGCCGACAGGGCAGCCACCGGCAAGAGGCAGGCACAGCACAGGGCAAGGATGCGGATCACGGCGCGCATGTCATGGTTTCCAAAGCTTTGCGACCCGCGCACCTTATCGCAGAACCACCCGGATGACAGGTCAGATATTCGTGACCTTTCGCCGCCCTTTCGGTCAGACGGCAGCGGCTTGCGCCGTGGGTTCGGGCAACCCGCCGAGCGCGCGGATATGGGCGACGATCTCGGCGACGCCGCCGCCGGCCTTCAGATTGGCAAAGACGAAGGGGCGCGACCCGCGCATCCGTGTCGCATCCCGCTCCATCACCTCGAGCGACGCGCCCACATGGGGGGCGAGGTCCGTCTTGTTGATGATCAGCAGGTCCGACCTGGTGATCGCCGGGCCGCCCTTGCGAGGGATTTCCTCGCCCGCTGCCACGTCGATGACGTAGAGCGTGATGTCGGCCAGTTCCGGGCTGAAGGTGGCCGACAGGTTGTCGCCACCGGATTCGATCAGGACAACGTCGAGATCGGGAAATTTCGCGCACAGTTCGGCCACCGCAGCCAGGTTGATCGAGGCATCCTCGCGGATCGCCGTATGCGGGCAGCCGCCGGTTTCCACGCCGCGGATCCGGTCCAGCGGCAGCGCCTGCATCCGCATGAGGGCCTCGGCGTCCTCCTGGGTGTAGATGTCGTTGGTGATCGCCGCGACCGACAGGTCGTCGCGCAGTGCCCGGCACAGGGCGGCGGTCAGCGTGGTCTTGCCCGCGCCCACCGGTCCGCCGATGCCGATGCGCAGGGGTCCGTTCGGAGATGTCATGACTGGAAAAGCCTCGTTGCCTGAGTTTCGTGTTTCATCGCGCCGATATCGGCGGCGAGGACGCAACTGCCGATATCGTCCGGTGACGCTTCCATCGCCGCTTCGGCCAGTGACAGGCATAGCGGCGCGCACTCGGCGAGAACGGCCTGCCCGTCGCTCTGCCCCAACGGCACCAGCCGCATTGCCGCAGAGCTGAGATTGCCGGCGAAGGCATACAGGAACAGCGCCAGCGTATCGCGCAGGGGCAGCCCGCAGAACTTTGCGGCGACGCCTACCGCGACCGGATAGCAAAGGTCTTCGAACGGCGTCTCCCAGATCGGCGCGGTCGCGCGCGCGAAGGCCGCGCCCTGGTTGACGGTTTCCGCCAGGCGTTCGCGTGACGGGGCCAGCGCGCGGGCAAGGGCGTCGGTCTCTGCCGCATCGTCGGCGCGGTAGGCGTCGGCCAGCAGGATCGCATCGCTACGCCCCGCGCCGTACTCCAGGATATCGCGCAGCCACCGGGAAAAGCTCGCCCGGTCGTGCACGTCGCCCTGCGCGACCGCCCATTCGAGGCCATGCGAATAGCTGAACGCGCCGACGGGGTAGGCGGGGGACAGCCACTGCGACAGGGTCAACAGGGCGTTCGGGTCAGTGCGCATGGGAATGGGTGCGCCCGTGCCCATACGCACCTCCTTCTGGCGTGAAGGGTTCGACCACTTCGTGCACTGTCGCGCCGATCCTGCCGAGCATGTCGCGGATCACGTGATCCGGCTGGATCAGCAAACGGTCGGCTTCGATCTGGCAGGGGGTGTGGCGGTTGCCCACATGCCAGGCGATGCGGGTCAGGTCGTCGCCGGTGATCTCGAGCAGGGGTTCGGCCGCTGCGAGAATGCGGATCTCTCCGCCATCCTCCAACACCAGCACCCCGCCGTGATCCAGCGAGGTCGTCTTGGGCAGATCAACCAGCAGCGACCTGCCTCCGTCCAGCTCCAGCACCTTGCGGCGCAGGAAGCGCGACTCGTAATCCAGCTGCACCTTTCCGACCGGCTCCGGCTTGTGCGGGTGGTCGTGGTAGTGCCGGGCGGTCAGCGCCGGGGCGGTCATGAACGCCCCCCTGCAGAGATCAGCCCCAGAATACGTCCTTGAACACGAAGCGTGCGATCTCGTCGCGGCGCAGGCCACGCTCGGCCAGTTCGGCATCGCTCAGCGCGTTCAGCGCCTCCATCTGGCGCAGCCGCGAATCCGACTCTGCCCATGCAAGGAAAATGTTGCCGAGAGCCGAAGAGAACCGATGAAAGGCGCCGCTCAGCGAAAGGGACGCGTCGTGATGTGTGGATGAATGTGCCATGGGAATACTTGCCTCTTTGGGGGTGGAATTTGTCTCCCCAAAAGTATGCTGCATGTGCAGCATGAACCAGTGCATCTGCAGAATATCCGCTGTGCGTCTGGTGCAAACCTGGATGAAAATACATCATAAGCCGTTCTCTCAAAACAGGAAATAGCGTTGCGCCATAGGCAGGCTTTCCGCCGGCTGGCAGGTAAGAAGCTCGCCATCGGCGCGCACTTCGTAGGTTTCGGGATGCACCTCGATCCTGGGCGTGGCCGTATTCAGCACCAGGTCGCGCTTGCCGATCCGGCGCGTTTTGCGGACGGCGACGGTTTCCTTGGCCATTCCCAGTGCTGCGCCGATGCCATCGGCTTGCGCCGCCTCGGACACGAAGGTGACGGCCGATCGTTCGACCGAGCGGCCGTAGGCCGCGAACATCGGCCGTGAATAGACCGGCTGCGGCGTCGGGATCGATGCGTTGGGATCTCCCATCTGTGCCATCGCGATGCTGCCGCCCAGCAGCACCATCTCGGGCTTCACGCCGAAAAACGCGGGGTTCCACAGCACCAGATCGGCGCGCTTGCCGATCTCGATGCTGCCGATCTCGTGGCTCATGCCATGCGCGATGGCTGGGTTGATCGTGTACTTCGCGATGTAACGGCGAACGCGGAAATTGTCGTTCTCGCCGGTTTCCTCGGCCAGTCGCCCGCGTTGCTTCCTCATCTTGTCCGCCGTCTGCCAGGTGCGGATCAGAACCTCGCCCACACGGCCCATCGCCTGGCTGTCGGACGCGATGATCGAGAACGCACCCATGTCGTGCAGGATGTCCTCGGCGGCGATGGTCTCGCGCCGGATCCGGCTTTCGGCAAAGGCGACGTCCTCGGGAATCGACTTGTCGAGGTGATGGCACACCATCAGCATGTCGAGATGTTCCTCGATCGTGTTCACCGTGAACGGCCGGGTCGGGTTGGTGGAGGAGGGCAGCACGTGCTCCTCGCCGCAGATGCGGATGATATCCGGAGCATGGCCCCCGCCCGCGCCCTCGGTGTGGAAGGCATGGATCGTGCGCCCTTTCATGGCGGCGACGGTGTTCTCGACGAAGCCGCTTTCGTTCAGCGTGTCGGTGTGGATCATCACCTGCACGTCCATGTCGTCGGCCACCGACAGGCAGCAGTCGATGGCAGCAGGAGTGGTGCCCCAGTCTTCGTGCAGCTTCAGCGCGCAGGCACCGCCGCGGACCATCTCGACCAGTGCGCCGGGCTGGCTGGCGTTGCCCTTGCCCGCGAGACCGATGTTCATCGGAAACGCGTCAAGTGATTGCAGCATCCGCCCGATGTGCCACGGCCCCGGCGTGCAGGTGGTGGCCAGCGTGCCATGCGCCGGACCGGTCCCGCCGCCGAGCATGGTGGTGACGCCCGAATGCAGTGCGTCCTCCATCTGTTGCGGGCAGATGAAGTGGATGTGGCTGTCAAACCCCCCGGCCGTCAGGATGCGCCCTTCGCCGGCGATCGCCTCGGTGCCGGGGCCGATGACGATATCGACGCCGGGCTGAGTGTCCGGGTTGCCCGCCTTGCCGATCTTCGCGATCCGCCCGTCGCGCAGCCCCACATCGGCCTTGTAGATGCCTGAATGGTCCACGATCAGCGCGTTGGTGATGACCGTGTCCATCGCGCCGTCGGCCCGCGTGGCCTGGCTCTGGCCCATGCCGTCGCGGATCACCTTGCCGCCGCCGAACTTCACCTCCTCACCATAGGTGGTGAGGTCGCGTTCCACCTCGATGATCAGGTCGGTATCGGCGAGCCGCACCCGGTCTCCGGTGGTGGGGCCGAACATGGCGGCATAGTCGGCGCGGGCGATGGTTGCGGGCATTGTCGGGCCTCCTATCTGAATTGCGGGCCGCGCTTGCCGAGGCGGCGTGCGTTGGAACGGGTTTTTCTGCTGATTGGCGCGAGACCGGTGGCGGCCACGGCCAAGGGCGATTTGCCGGCCATTGTCGCTGTCCCGGCCGCCATTGCGGCACGGGTCCAGGCGTCGACCTTTTCCGAGACCATGCGCGAATTCTCGGATGCGGGAACAGACCAGCCCCCCATCATCCCGAGTGTACGCATCCAGATGACCATCTGCGCCTCGGCCAACATGACCGACATGTCATAGCCGAGACGCCAGAGCTGAAATGGGTCGCTTCGTTTCAATTCAGGACTCCTCTGCTCTGAATACTTCGTCGACCGGCGTCTGTAGCCCGGTGACCAGCGCATTGGTCTGCGCCGCCATGCCGATCACGGCGAGCAACTCGCCATGCATCTCGGGCGTCATGCCCTTGGCCCGCGCCGCCGCCGTGTGGGAATGCACGCAATAGGAACAGCCATTGGCCGTGGATACGGCGACATAAATCATCTCCTTGACCAGCGGGTCGAGCGCGCCTGGCGCCATCACCACCTTCAGCCGCTCCCAGGTCGCGTGCAGCAAGGCCGGGTCATGCGCCAGCGATCGCCAGAAATTGTTGATGAAATCGGTGCCGCGCACCTGTCGGATGTCATCGAAGACGGCCAGCGCTTCGGCGCTGACCTCCTCGTCCTGCAATAAAGGTACAGTGCCCATCAGATCATCCCGAAGATGCGCGCCGGGCCGCCCGATCCGCCGCGATGGGACGGCGCACCCACGATCAGCGTCGCACCGGTGGCTGGCATCTGGTCGAGCCCCTTGAGGCATTCGATGCCATAGCGGTTGGTCGGTAACCAGGCATAGTGGGTGGCGAAATCGGCGGACGGACCGTGATCCAGCGACAGCGTGTCGACCGCGATGGCGACCGCGCCGGTTTCTTCGATCAGCATCTGCGCTGTTTCGACGTGAAAGCCGGGGAAGTGCATGGTGCCCGCCTCGTCGGCATTGCGGAAGCCCGCGCCGACCGCCTTGTGGTCCCAACCCGAATGCATCGCCACGCAGGCGCCATCGGGGATGTCGCCGTTGGCCGCGATCCAGGCCGCCAGATCGTCGGGTGTCACCTGCGCATCCGGATCCTCTGCGGCGCGTGCGGCGATGTCGATCACCGCCAGCGGACATACGAGGTTGCCGATCGGGATCTCGTCCACCGACTGTCCGTCGGCCGAGAAATGCAGCGGCGCGTCCACATGGGTACCGGTGTGTTCGTTCACCATCACCTTGAACAGGTTGAACCCGTGTTCCGCGAAATTGAACTGCTGCTCCATTTCGACGCCCGGTTCGCCGAAATAGGTCGGGAAATCAGCGTCATAGGCGTGGCTCATGTCGACGACACCGCCATGGCCGCTCGCCATCGCGGGCGTTGTCGTCCCGGTGGCAACGGCCCCCGCCGCGACCGCCGCCGCTCCGGCGGTAAAGAACGACCGGCGCGACAGCATCCTGTCCTTCACCGCATTCATCACGCAAACGTCACACATTTCATCTCTCCCTGAGTTGGTTTTCGCGTCCGGGCGTCTGGCGCCCGCGCCCCAGCCTAGCACAGCCGCAAAAATCTCAATCCAGATTTCCCATCACCGCCTGGTTGAAGCCGAACACCCTCCGCGCTCCGCTCAGCGGGATCAACTGCACCTCGCGGCGCTGGCCCGGCTCGAACCGCACAGCGGTGCCCGCCGCGATGTCCAGCCGCCGTCCGCGGGCCGTCACACGGTCGAAATCGAGCGCCGGATTGGCTTCGGCGAAATGAAAGTGCGAGCCGACCTGCACGGGCCGGTCGCCGGTATTGGCCACCATAAGCGTGATCGCTTCGACCCCCGCGTTGAGCAGCAGATCGCCTTCGGCGACCATCACTTCGCCGGGGATCATTTTGTGCGAACCCGCACCAGAACGGCGGCGCCGGCGCCCACGCCGATGAGCGCGAGGCCCAGAAGCAGAGGCAGCATCTCGCCGCCATGGACATGCGGCGCATCGGTCGCGTGGGCCAGCGCAGGGCTCGCGGCCAGGGCGGGAAGGGTCAGGAAAAGTCGGGTCATCTCGGTCTCCTCGGAGGTCAGCGGATCGGATTGTGAACGGTGACGAGCTTGGTGCCGTCGGGAAAGGTCGCCTCGACCTGCACGTCGTGGATCATCTCGGGCACGCCCTCCATGCATTGCGCGCGGGTGATGATCTCGGCACCGGCCTGCATCATGTCGGCGACGCTGCGCCCGTCGCGCGCGCCTTCGACTACCGCGTCGGTGATCAGGGCGATCGCCTCGGGATGGTTCAGCTTGACGCCGCGGGCCAGCCGCCTGCGTGCGACCTCGGCAGCCATCGCGACCAGCAGTTTATCCTTTTCGCGGGGGGTCAGTTGCATGTCAGATCATCCATGTTCGGGGGAGGTCGCCGCCGTTGAGCAGTCGGATCAGGGGCAGCATCGTTTCGCGCAGGGTGAACCCGTCTTGTGCCAATAGGCGGGCAAAAAGCAGCCCGTCGCGGACGAGGCTGACGCCGCCTGTCACGGGCATCAGGGCGCGCGCGGGCGCAAGAAGCCGCTCGGCATCGGGCGCAGCCAGCACCACGCTGGCCCAGGCGCCGCAGCCGGCGCCGATGGCCGGTCCCTCCATCCGCTCGACCGCATCGCCCAGGATGCGGGTGCGATCCGACATCAATAGCTTACCATCGCATGTGATCTCGATCCGGTCGTGGAAGGCGAGGTCGCGCACGGTTTCGCCCATCGCCGCGCGGCCCAGGATCACCGGTTCGACCAAAAGGGCGCGCGCGTCGCTCGCCATTTCGACTCTCAACCGGCGCGAAAGCGCCGCGCCGTCATAAAGCAGTGTTTCCTGCGGAAGCCAGTCCAGCCGAGACCCCGTGCCCAGAACGATCCGGGTGTCGATCCGCCCGGTTTCGCCCGGCTGCGCGCGATAGGCGCGCTCTGCTGCTTGCGTCGTCAGCACCAAGTGACAGCCGGCATCAGCCTCGGCAGCGATGGAAAAGCGGTCGCCGCCGGTCACGCCGCCGGCGGTGTTCAGCAGAACTCCGGTCAGGGCATCGCCACTGCCACGCGGAAACAGCAGCTTGAGCGAGCCGCGCTGATGCAGCGAAGCCAGCACACTGCTGCCGTCGCGTTTTTTGATGCCCAACCGAACGGCGCCCTGCGCTCTCGGCTGCGCCGCCTCGGTCACCGGCAGGCCAGGGATATGAGCGGGTGCGGTAATGGTCTGGTCCTGCGCGATCTGGGAGGTGGTTGAGAGTTATCGCGGTCAAAATGCAGGCAGCCACGCTCTACTGTCTGCCCGGATGCCACCCTTTTGCAGACAATACAGATTGCGTTGCGCAGAAAGCGTGCACAAAATGCGATCGCGACCAGAAAATGGGCGCTATTTGTCTGCCGCAGGTCGCCCGCCACGCCCGATCACGGACGTCAAACCGCCGAAAGCGGTTGCCGACCCGGCTTTTCGTGGAATAGGGTTTCGCAGAGTGAAACTCCGGGAATCGCACGCGCACCGTGAAATGGGAGGACTTGCCGTCCGTCTGGGCGGGAAGTGACGCAAGGTTCAAACCGGCAACGGGATCTGCGCGTTTGCATGGGCGGGACATCGGGGACTAGACATTTCAAGCGCGCGCCCAAGCCGGTGCGCCACACGTCATGATGATAGAGGGGAGCCTTATGACGGACGCCATCGGATATGAACGCATCGGCGATATCGCGGTTCTGAAAGCACAGAACCCGCCGGTCAACGCATTGGGATACGACGTGCGCGTCGGCCTGATGGAAGGCATCGCCCGCGCCGAGGACGAGGGCGCCAAGGCGGTCCTGATCTACGGCGAAGGCAACACCTATTTCGCCGGGGCGGATATCCGGGAATTCGGCCAGCCGCCGAAATCCCCCGGCCTGCCCGAAGTCTGTGACCGGATCGAGGCTTCGCCGCTGCTGGTCGTGTCCTCGATGCACGGAACGGCGCTTGGCGGCGGACTCGAAGTCGCGCTGTCCACCCACTACCGCATCGCAGTTCCTACGGCGCGTGTCGGACTGCCCGAGGTTCTGCTGGGCATCCTGCCCGGCGCCGGCGGCACGCAGCGCTTGCCGCGTGTGGCGGGCGTCGAAGCGGCGCTCGACCTGATCACGACCGGACGGCATATCAGGGCCGACGAGGCGCTGAAGCTCGGCATTATCGACAGAATCGAAGACGGCGCGCCACGCGAGATCGGGCTGGCCTATACGAAGGAACTGCTGGATCAAAACGCCCCGCGCCGCCCGGTGAGCGAAATGGAGGCGCCCGAGCCGGTCGATTTCGACGCGGTCCATGACAGCGTGCTGAAAAAGGGCCGAGGCCAGATTTCCCCCGCCACCGCCGTGCGCGCGGTGCAGGCCGCGACCGAACTGCCCTTTGCCGAGGGCATGAAGCGCGAGCGCGAACTGTTCATGGAATTGATGAACACTGACCAACGTCAGGGACTGATCCATGCCTTCTTCTCGGAACGCGCGGTCAGCAAGCTGCCCGAACTGAAGGGGGTCGAGCCGCGCCGGCTGGCCGCCATCGGCGTCATCGGCGGCGGCACGATGGGGGCGGGGATCGCCACCGCCGCGCTTTTGTCGGGGCTGACCGTGACCCTGCTGGAAATGTCGCCCGAGGCGGCCGAGGCGGCCAAGGGCCGGATCAAGGGCAACCTTCAGGGTGCCTTGAAACGTGGCAAGATCGACCAGGCGAATTTCGAGACCCTGACCGAAAAATCGCTGACTTTGGCGACAGACTATGATGCTCTGAAGGACGCCGACCTCGTGATCGAGGCGGTGTTCGAGGAAATGGACGTGAAGAAGAAGGTCTTCACCCAGCTCGACGCCGTCTGCAAACCGGGCGCGGTGCTGGCGACCAACACCTCCTATCTGGATGTGAACGAGATCGCCGCGATGACCAAACGCCCGCAGGACGTGATCGGACTGCATTTCTTCTCGCCCGCCCACGTGATGAAGCTGCTGGAGGTTGTGGTCGCGGATGAAACCGCGCCCGACGTGGTGGCGACCGGCTTCGCGCTCGGCAAGCGTCTCGGCAAGATCTCGGTCCGTGCCGGGGTCTGCGATGGCTTCATCGGCAACCGGATCCTGTCGACCTATCGGACGGCAGCCGATCACATGATCCTCGATGGTGCCTCGCCCTACCAGATCGACAAGGCGCTGGAAGACTTCGGTTTTGCCATGGGACCCTTCGCGGTGGCAGATCTCGCCGGACTCGACATCGGTTGGGCGGTGCGCAAAAGGAAACGCGCCGAAGGGCTCGACCCGCGTGCCCGCGACAGTGCTTATGCCGACAAGCTGTGTGAAGACGGCCATTTCGGCCAGAAGACCGGCAAGGGGTATTACGACTACGCGGCCGGCCCGCGGTCGCGCGTGCCCAACCCCGACGTGATGCCCCTGATCGAGGCCGAGCGCGCCGAGCAGGGCATCACCCCGCGCGAGTTCACGGATGAGGAAATCGTGCGCCGCTACATGGCCGCGATGGTCAACGAAAGCGCCAAGGTGGTGGGCGAAGGTATTGCGCGCCGCCCGCTCGACGTGGATATGACCCTGCTCTTCGGCTACGGCTTCCCCCGGTATCGCGGCGGTCCGTTGAAATGGGCGGACCTCGAGGGCTTGCCGGGGCTGCTCGACGACATAAGGTCCTGGGCCAAGGAGGATCCCTATTTCTGGGAGCCCGCGCCCCTTTTGGAGAAACTGGTCGCCGAAGGGCGCACCTTCGATGATCTCAACAAGGAAGCTGCCGCATGAAACAGGCCGTGATCGTCGCTGCCGCCCGGACCGGGCTGGCCAAGTCCTTCCGGGGCTCGTTCAACATGACCCACGGCGCAACCATGGGCGGCCACGCCGTCGACGCCGCCGTGGAGCGCGCGGGGATCGACCCCGGCACGATCGAGGATTGCGCCATAGGCTGCGGCTATCCCGAGGGCGAGACCGGCAGCAACATCGCTCGCCAGATCGCCATCCGCGCCGGTCTGCCGGTGACGGCTGCGGGCATGACGGTGAACCGCTTCTGCTCGTCGGGCCTGCAGACGGTGGCGCTCGCGGCGAACGCGATCACTGCCGAGGGGGCCGGGCCGATGGTCGCCGGCGGTGTCGAGAGCATCTCGATGGTGCAGCCCAAGGCGCGGCGTGCCGAGGAAAGCTGGATCGCAGAGCACAAGCCTGCGATCTACATGACGATGATCGAAACTGCCGACATCGTGGCCGAACGCTACGGCATCAGCCGCGAAGACCAGGACGCCTACGGTCTGCGCAGCCAGCAGCGCATCGCGGCGGCGCAGCAGGGGGGACTGTTTGACGACGAGATCGTGCCGATGCAGACCACGATGGCGGTCAAGGACAAGGAGAGTGGCGAGGTGACGCTGCACGAGGTCACGGTGGATCGCGACGAATGCAACCGCCCGAACACCGCGATCGAGAGCCTGCGCGGCCTGCAGCCCGTACGCGAGGGCGGCTTTGTCACCGCGGGCAACGCAAGCCAGTTGTCGGATGGGGCCGCGGCGTTGGTCCTGATGGACAGCACGGCGGCCGAAAAGCAGGGTCTGGACCCGATGGGCGCCTTCAAGGGATTCTGCGTCGCCGGGTGCGAGCCCGACGAGATGGGTATCGGACCTGTGTTTGCGGTTCCGCGCCTGCTGGAGCGGCATGGGCTGACGGTCGATGACATCGACCTCTGGGAGTTGAACGAGGCTTTCGCGAGCCAGGCGCTCTATTGCCGTGACAGGCTGGGGATCGATGACGCCAAGTGCAACGTCAACGGCGGCTCGATCGCCATCGGCCATCCGTTCGGCATGACCGGTGCGCGCATGGTCGGGCACCTGATGCGCGAGGGCAAGCGGCGCGGCGCGAAGCTGGGCGTCGTCACCATGTGCATCGGCGGCGGCATGGGCGCCGCCGGACTGTTCGAGATCTACTGAAGGCCCGGGGGGCGTGCGCCCGGCCCGTCGAGGGCCGGACACACGCGGTCCGGCACGGGAGGCCGGACATCGCCCCCGATCCACGCAATCGCATCATAGGAGAGCACAAATGGACCTGAGCTATTCCCCCGAGGAAATCGCCTTTCGCGACGAGGTTCGCGCCTTTCTGGACGAGAAGCTGCCCAAGGCGCTCGCCGACAAGATCCGCCGGGGCGGGCATCCCAGCAAGGCCGAGCAGGAAGAGTGGCATGCCATCCTGAACGAGCGCGGCTGGCTCGCCCCGAATTGGCCCAAGGAATATGGCGGCGCAGAGTGGAACGCGGTGCAGCGTCACATTTTCGAGGAGGAATGCGCCTTTGCAAGTGCGCCGCGCATCGTGCCCTTCGGCCTGTCGATGCTCGCCCCGGTGTTGATGAAATTCGGCTCCAAGGAGCAGTGCGACCACTACCTGCCGCGGATCCTCGACGGCACCGACTGGTGGTGCCAGGGCTATTCCGAGCCCGGTGCGGGATCCGACCTTGCGTCTCTCAAGACCCGCGCGGTGCGCGAGGGGGATCACTACATCGTCAATGGCCAGAAGACCTGGACCACGCTCGGCCAGTATGCCAACTGGATCTTCTGCCTCGTGCGCACCGATCCCGACGTCAAACAGCAGGAGGGGATTTCCTTCCTGCTGATCGACATGGATACGCCCGGTGTCGAGGTCCGTCCGATCATCCTTCTGGACGGCACGCACGAGGTCAACGAGGTCTGGTTCACCGACGTCAAGGTGCCGGTCGAGAACCTCGTCGGCGAGGAGAACAAGGGCTGGACCTATGCCAAGTACCTCCTGACGCACGAGCGCACCAACATTGCCGGAGTCGGATTTTCCGAGGCCGGTCTCGCCTCGGTCAAGCGCATGGCCCGGGCCGAGATGTCGGACGGCAAGCCGCTTGCCGTCAATCCGCATTTCGCAGCCCGCGTCGCAAAGGTTGAAATCGATCTGATGGCAATGGCCACCACTAACCTGCGCATCATCTCCAAGGCGGCCGTCGGGCAAGCGCCGGGGGTCGAGGCGTCCATGCTCAAGGTGAAGGGCACGATCATCCGTCAGGAGATCAACGACCTGGCGCGCCGTGCCGCTGGCCCCTACGCGATGCCTTTCGCCTCGGAACTGGTCGAGGGCGACAACGATCCGATCGGACCGGACTATGCGGGCCCTGTGGCACAGAAATATTTCAACAACCGCAAGCTGTCGATCTTCGGCGGGTCAAACGAGATCCAGCGCGGGATCATCGCCAAAGTGAAGATGGGAGGCTGAGCCATGAATTTCGATCTCACCGAAGAACGCCAGATGCTGCAGGACAGCCTGCGCCGTTTTCTCAAGGACCGTTATACCACCGACTTGCGTAACCAGATCATCGAGTCCGAAACGGGGATCAGCGACAAGATCTGGGGCGAACTGGCCGAACTGGGCGTGATCGGCGCGCTCTTCACTGAAGAGCAGGGCGGTTTCGGCGGTGCGGGTTTCGATATCAGCACGGTGTTCGAGGAACTTGGCCGTGCCGGCGTGGTCGAGCCTTTCCTCGACACGGCGATCCTGGGCGGCGGGCTGATCGCGGCGCTGGGGAATGACAGTCAGAAGGACCTGGTGGAAGAGGTGATCGGCGGCACGCTCCATCTCGCTTTTGCCCATGGCGAGCCGACCAGCCGCTATGACCTCAGCCGTGTCGAGACCACGGCGAAATCGGACGGCGACGAGATCGTGCTGACGGGACGCAAGGCTGTTGTCGTCAACGCGGAAGCGGCGGGCCAGATCGTCGTCTCGGCGCGCGAGAGCGGCGGAGCGGATGAAGAGGGCGGCATCTCGCTCTTCCTGTTGCCCGCCGGTACCCAAGGCGTCACCCTGCGTGGCTATCCGCTCCTGTCGGGCGGGCGCGCTGCCGAGGTCACGCTGGACGAGGTGCGTCTGCCTGTCTCCGCACGGCTGGGCGACGCGGGCGCGGCCTTCCCGGCCATCGCCGCTCGGGTGGCCGTCGCCAACGTGGCGCTGGCGGCGGAGGCGATGGGCGCGATGGAAACCGCGGTCGAGCTGACGCGGGAATACCTGATGACGCGCAAGCAATTCGGCCGCCCGATCGGCACCTTCCAGGCGCTGGCGCATCGATATTCCGACTTGCTGATCGAGATGGAACAGGCCCGCTCTGCCGTCATCAATGCCGCCGGGCACCTTGCCGGTCCCGAACGCGAGCGCGACCGCCACATCGCCAGCGCGCGCAACCTGATCGGGCGTGTCGGGCGGCTGGTCGCTGAGGAAAGCATCCAGATGCATGGCGGCATCGCCATGACGCAGGAATACGAACTGGCCCATATCGCCAAGCGGATCGTCATGACCGATCACCGTCTTGGTGATACCGACTACCACCTGGAACGGTTCATTGACCTCAGCGCCGCCTGAAGCTCCCGTCGCCCCCGGCAGCGGTGCGCATGACCTGATCGGTTATGACATCGATCTGTCGGCGGGCGACGGCACCGCCCGCGTGGTGCTGAGGCTCGCGCCCAAGCACCTCAACCGAAACGGAAGCCTGCACGGCGGTATCATCGCCATGATGCTCGACGCCAGCGCCGGCTTCGCCGCGTCGATGGCCACCGGCTCCGCGCTGGTGCCGGTCGTGACCGTGGCGCTGAACACGCAATACCTTGCGCCCGTGATGGCCGGGCAAGTGGTCGCGACCGGGACTGTGAAACAGGCAGGCCGGTCGATCTGCTATGCCGATGCCGAGTTGCGCGACGCCGCCGGTCGGCTGCTCGCAACCGGCAACGGTGTGTTCAAGTACATGCGAAAGGGAACCGGCACATGACCCTCGCCCGGCTCGATGCCCTTGGCGATAGGCTGGTCGTCGTCAACATGAACGCGGCACGCCGCGGCGCGCTGTCGCCTGATCTCTATGCCGCGATCGGAGCGGCGATGGAGCAGGCGTCCGATCCCCGCATCCGCGCGGTGATCCTGACATCCCAAGGCGGTTTCTTCTGCGCCGGCGGCGACCTCAATGTGCTGATCGAACGCCGTGGGCTGACCGAGGCGGAGCGCCGCGACAAGGTCGACCAGTTGCACGATCTGGTGCGCGCCATCCGCGCCTGCCCGGTGCCGGTGATCGCTTCGGTCGAAGGCGGCGCCGCCGGGGCCGGAGCCTCGCTGGCGCTGGCCTGTGATCTGATCGTGGCGGCGGAGGGCGCGAAATTCACCGCGGCTTACGTCAAGGCGGGGCTGGTGCCCGATGCGGGCCTTACCTCGTCGCTCGCGCGTCTCCTGCCGCGCCCGCTGGCGATGGAAATGTGCCTGCTCGCCCGTCCCGTCAGTGCCGAGCGGATGCAGGCGCTCGGCGCCATCAACACCGTTGCGCCCACAGGCCAGTGCGACGCTGCGGCCCACGCCTTGGCCGACGCGCTTGCCCGGGGTCCACGCGACGCGCAGGGTACGATCCGCACCCTTGTCGCGGACGCCTACGAGGTCACCGAATCCGCGCAACTGGATGCTGAACGCGACGCGATGGCCCGCGCCGCAGGAGGGAACGAAGCCGCCGAGGGTATCGCGGCCTTCCTCGAGAAGCGCCAGCCGAGGTTTTCAACATGAATGCCCGCCTGCAGGATCTCGACGACGTGCGCTGGCACCATTTGCTCGCCCCGCACATCGCCGAGCGACCCGACGCGCCGGCCCTGGCGGACGATGGCGGCGCGGCCTGGGACTACGGCGCACTCGACACCGCTTGCGACGCGGCCCGCGACCTGCTGCTGGACCATGGCGTGCGCCCCGGCGACCGCGTCATGCTGCTGGCCGAAAACAGCGCCACCGCGGTCGCGTTCATGTTCGCCGCTTCGCGAGTGGGGGCGACGGTGATCCCGGTGAACGCGCGTCAGACCGAGTTCGAGGTGGCCCGCCTGCTGGCCCACGCCGATCCTGCCGTCGTGGTCGCCACCAGCGCCGCCTCGGGCGAGGCCGCCGCTCATGCCGACCGACTTGGCGCAACGCCCGAACGTGGCGCCTACGGAGACGTGCACCTGCTGGCCCGGCCCGGCACCCGGCCGGACGACGATCCCGACGTCGCGGTGCTGCTGTATACCACCGGCACCACCGGCATGCCCAAGGGCGTGATGCTGACCCATGCCAACATGGTCTATGCCGGGCGCGCGGCGCGGGGCTATCGCGGGCTGGCGCCTGGCCACCTTGTCTATGGTGTCGCACCGATGGCGCATGTGATTGGCCTGGCCTCGATGATGACGGCGACCATGTGCTCCGGCGCCACCGCACGGCTCGAGGCGCGGTTTTCGGTCGAACGGCTCTATGCTGCACTGAAGGAGGGCGTGACCCATCTGCCAGCGGTGCCGCAGATGCACGCTCTTCTGATGCAGCATGTGCAGGCGCATGGTCACGCCACGCTGGACAGTGCGCACCTGGCCTATGTCTCCTCCGGGGGCGCGCCGCTCGACCCGGCATGGAAGCGCAAGGCCGAAGCGTTCTATCGCCTGCCATTGCAGAACGGGTATGGCATGACCGAAACCACCGCTGCCGCCAGCATCACCGCGAACCGGCTGGGCGATCCCGACGTTTCCGTCGGCCCGCCGCTCGACGGGGTCGAGATTCGCATCGACGACACCGTGCCCGGCGGCGGCGACGGACAGGGCGAAGTGCTGATCCGCGGCCCCAACGTGATGAAGGGCTATTATCGCAACCCCGAGGACACCGCTGCGGTACTCAGCGCCGATGGCTGGCTGCGCTCGGGCGATCTGGGCCGCATCGACGAGCAGGGCCGCCTGCACATCCTCGGCCGCTCCAAGGAGTTGATCATTCACGGTGGCTTCAACGTTTATCCGCCCGAGGTCGAAGCGGCACTGAATGATCACCCGCAGGTGATCCAGTCCGCTGTGATCGGGCATGTGCAGGACGGCGACGAAAAAGTGTTGGCCTTCGTGCAGGCGGCCCCGGACGACCTGCCTGATCCGGATGACTTGCGCGCCTTCGTGGCCGAACGGCTGACCGGCTACAAGCGCCCCAGCCGCATCATCATTGCCACAAGCCTGCCCGCCGCGGCCACCGGCAAGATCCTGAAACACAAGCTGCTCGACCACTTCGCCGACGATCTCGCGCGCTGACCGGCGCGAAGGTCGAAAACCTGTCATCCACTGGGAGTGTTGCTGCGGTTTGCTCAGAACCCCCATGCATTTTCGGGCAGAGTGGAACGCAGGCGACAACCTACGCAGGCACGGTCGGCCGTTCCTGACAGCGCGTGCCGGTATGATACTGACCCGCTTTCGGAACCGTTCGCATGCACCAGATTCCGCGACTGAAGAGGGCGTCTGGAACTAGACTCGAACTGAGAGTGAAACCCGCCGACGGTCACAACGGTCGGAACGCCGCTCGGGGCGGTCCGATGGAGCGGCGTGTTGAAAGGGAAGCGCTGCTGGCACTACTCGGAACGGAACGCGTGCGCGGCTATCGTGGCACTGTCACAGACACCGATGCCTGGAGTTGGTTTGCGCGGCGGCCTGACGACATCTTTGTCGTCACACCGCCAAAGTGCGGGACGATCTGGATGCTCAGTATCGTGATGATGCTGATCCATCGACGCGCGATGCCCGATGGTCACAGCACGCACCTTGGCTCGACTACATGTTCCCCGAGGACGAGCGTGCGGGCTTCCGCCGCTTTCTCGTCGGGCCGCTCACCGACGGCGGCACAGACGATCTGACCGTTGCCTCGACCGTGCAGCACTACGCCGTCAGAATGGCGGGTGTGCTGCTGACACCGAAGGATGTCGCCTGGTTGGATTGGGTCGACCGCCGCACGCCCTGATTTGCGTCCGAGTGCCGATCGGCTGACTCGTTCTACCGGCTGCTGGTTGCCAGTCCCCAGCTGATCCTGCGAAGAGCGGTGAGGGCGTCTCAAGACACTGCCGCCAGACCGAAACCATTTGTGAAACGCACGAATCCGGTTTCCAGCCCTGAGCAAACCGGCGAAACCTTCAGGCATAGACCCCTTCGGCGGCTTCGCGGATCGCGCGGATGTTGGCGCCGTAGGCCTCCGGCGCGGCCACCGATCCGCCCTTGAATACCGCCGAGCCGGCCACCAGCACATCCGCTCCGGCGCGCGCCACAAGGGGGGCCGTGGTCGGGTCGACCCCGCCGTCGATTTCGATATGCACCGGCCGGTCGCCGATCATCGCGCGCAGCTGGCTGACCTTGTCGATTTGGCTGTGAATGAATTTCTGCCCGCCGAAGCCGGGATTCACGGTCATCACGCAGATCAGGTCGACCATGTCCAGCAGCGGTCCGACAGCTTCGGCCGGCGTGCCGGGGTTGAGCGCCAAGCCGGCCTTGGCGCCGCTGGCGCGGATCGCCTGCAGCGTGCGGTGGATATGCGGCCCGGCTTCCAGATGCGCGGTGATGACGTCCGCACCCGCCTGCGCGAAGGCGTCGATATAGGGATCGACCGGCGCGATCATCAAGTGGACGTCCATGATACCTTGAATGTGCTTGCGAATGGCGGCGCATGTGCTGGGGCCGAAGGTGATGTTGGGTACGAAATGCCCGTCCATAACATCCACGTGCACCCAATCCGCCCCCTGCGCCTCGATGGCCTCGCATTCGGCCCCAAAGGCGGCGAAGTCGGCCGAGAGGATGGATGGAGCGATCTTGATCTTGCGGTCAAAGGACATGAGGCACCTTTCGGGTTGGGTCGCGGGAGTTATATAGCCATTCAGCACCGATAGAACAGGTAGCGGTCGCGCGCGATCGTTTCGGGCCCCTCTACGCGGCGCAGTCCGACCAAAGGCTGGCCCGACACGATCAGGCCGCCCGGCACCATCAGACGCGCGATCAGCGGGCTGAGTTTTGCAGCCTCGGCCACGTCGTTCTCCTTGATCCCGCTGCCGAAATCGTAGTGAGCAAGGGCAAAGCGTGCGCCCTCTTCGTGCAGGTGGTTGAGCATCGGTTCGGCCTCGCCCTGCAGGAAATCTTCTTCGGGCGGGATGCAGGAGGGGTGGCATTGCAGCACCCGATCGATCACCCGGATGCGCCGACCGGGCAGGCACTCGCGCAAATGGTCATAGGTCCGCCCGTTGCCGAGCCCCAGATCGAGCACATCGCCCGACAGGTCGGCGATGTCCCGCGCGGCCCAGTTCAGCCCATCCCGCTGCGCGGTCAGCCGGCGCAGCATGGAATCCAGTCGGCTCATCGATACACTCCCTTCAAAGCGGTCCAGGGCCGGGTCGGCCCCGCCCGCAGGCGGTTCAGCAGCTGTTCCGCAAACTCCCAGATCGCTGCATCGTGGACAAGGTGATGCGTCAGGACGCCATAAGGTTCATCCCTGTCCGCAAGTCCCTCCCGTCGATCCGCCAGCTGCCCCGCGACCTGCGCGATCAGCCGGTCGGGGTCTACCACCCCCCCGCCGCCTTTCCAATCGATCGGGTCAAGATGCGTGTTCACATGGATCAGCCCCGGCGCGGCCTCGGGCTGCTGGCGCGGTGTGAAAGTCGAGAGCCAGCAATAGCCGAGCGCGGACAGGCTGGCTGGAAGCGCAGGGTCGATGCGGTTCCAGGACGGTACGAACATCGGCGCAAGACGGGTGCCGAAAAGCTCGGTCAGTCGCGCGAGGCCGGCGTCGGCGTCGGCGCGCATCGGAACGAGTGGGCGATGTGCGCCGAATTCGGCTTTCTTCTCGCCTGCGGGTGCGTGGTTCTCATGCGCCCAGCCATGCACCACGGGGATCAAATGGTCGGGCAGGGCGCCAGCAAGTTCTTCCTCGGCGGTTTTCGGGATCACTGCGAGATGCACCGGCAGATCGACCGCTTCGGACAGCTGGGCCAGCCGGTCAAGCGCAGGCGTTGCGGCGGTTGCATCGTCGTCCCGCCACCACAGCGGCAGCGTCAAACCCGCCGCCTGCCACAACCGCAACTCGGCGTCGAGCGGTGTCCAGTCTGCGGTCATCTCGCTGCCTCCAGAAGGTCCGACGCGATTGCCACGGATCGCGTCGCGCCGTCAAATCGCATCTGGCGCAAGATTCGCTTCGGCGCCGCGATCACCCTTGCCAGCATCTCGCAGAGCGCGGTGGGCGACAGGTCGTGGCTTTTCAGCACTTCGATACCGGGAAGGCGTGCCAGGCTGTGCGCCCTCAGCCCCTGTTCGACCTCGTTTCCCGCATCGAAGGGCAGAAAGACCGCCGGTGTGCCCGCCTGCAGGATGTCGAGCGCGGTGTTGTAGCCGCATAGGCTGATCGAGGCGGCTGCACCAGCCAGCATCTGGCGGAAATCCGGCCGTGCGGGCTCTACAGTGGTGTTGGGCGCCGCTTTGACCTGCAGCTCTTTCAGGCGGTTCGCATCTGCGCCGCCAACGAGCAGCCGCCAGTGCCTGTCGGGGTCAATACGCGCGGCTTGCAGGGCGGCCCGGAACAGGGGCATACCCACCGCGCCGCCTCCGGCGCTGACCAGAACCTCGCCCTGCCCGAGACCGTCGGGATGCGGGCTGGCTGGCGGCGGCGCGATGAAGCCGGAATAACGCAGGCGGTCCGCAAGTGCCGGGCCGACCGGCCAACTCGCCTCCAAAGACACCAGTTGCGGATCGGAATGCACCAGCACCGCGTCATAGAGCGACGTGACAATGTGCTCGGTTCGCTCCGCCTTGGCGGGCGAGGAGGGCGGTGCGAGAATGTCGCGGATCGAGGCCAGGACGACTGGGCGCGGCGTCACCGAAGCCGCGCGCTCCAGCAAGGCGTCAAATTCCCGCGCCAGAACGCGGCGACCGAAGGGATACAGCTCGGTGACCAACACGTCCGGGATGAAGTCGTCGAGTGCGTTGCAAAGCATGTCGCGACGGGCCTCGCGCAGGCTCTCGCCAGCCTCGACCCCGTGACGATCCAGAAGCCGGGCGAAGTTCACCCCGTCCGAGCGCACGGGCGGCAGTTGGAGCAGATCGATCCCCGCAGTCTCGGGCGCATCCAGCGGCATCCCCCCGCTGATGAGCCGTACGTCGTGGCCGTGGTCCGCAAAGGCGTGGGCCAGCGTTCCCGCCCGGCGCAGGTGCCCGGTGCCCAGAAGGTGGGTGACGACGATCATCACCTTCATGCGCGCCGCTCCAGCCGCATTGGCTCGGTCTCGGGGCGCAGGGTGCTACCGTCGAATGTCAGCAGGAACAGGCGATTGCGCTTGATCCTGAAGGGTGCAGGCCCCGTGAAATCCCAGCCAAGCGCACGGGCCAGCATCACCCGCATGATGCCGATGTGGCAAACGACGACCGCGTCCCGGTCGAGGCTGGCGAGCCAGGGTCGCAACCGCGCATCGACCTCGGCCGGGCTTTCACCGCCGGGCGGTCGGTAGTTCCAGCCCCACTGCTCGATATGGCGAAAGCCCGTTTCCGGGTCGGCCAGCAGGTCCAGCCCGCGTTGTCCTTCCCAGTCGCCCCAGTTCATCTCGGTCAGGGCGGCCGCTGTCTTGGGACGCCGCCTTGCGACGATCTCGGCGGTGTCACGCGCCCTGGCCAGGGGGCTCGACCAGAGGTCTGCGTTCTTCCAACCTGCGGGCAAGCACAGGGCTGCGAGTTCCGCGCGTGCCGCGTCGTCGAGCGGAATGTCGCTTCGGCCCTGAATCCGACCGGCGCGATTCCAGGCCGTGTGGCCGTGGCGGAGGAGCGCGATTCGGACCATCATGCGCCTGCAAGCAACGGTGCGACCGCCCGCCAGAACGTGCTGCGTGCCGGGCCGATCAGGTGGTGCGCCGCGATCCTGTCCCGTCCCGCCTGTCCAAGGTCGTGGCGCATGGCGGGATCTGCCAACAGCGCATCGATCCGGCCGGCCAGCGCCCCGGGGCCGTCCGCGGGCGCGGGGTAGTTGCCCGGGGCCAGCACGTCGCGCACGCCCGGGCGGTCCTGCGCCACCACCGGCAAGCCTGAAGCCTGCGCCTCGAGATAGACCATGCCAAATCCCTCGTTGACGCCCGGCCAGAAAAAAAGCGCGGCGGCGTTGTAGGCGCGGGCCAGATCCTCGGCGCCGAGCGCGCCGAGAAAGCGCACGCGCGGTCCAAGAGGCCGCATCAGGGCCTCGACCTCTCCGCGCATCGGCCCGTCGCCCGCGATGTCGAGCCGCCATTCGGGATTGGATAACTGGCCCAGCGTCTCGGCGATCAGTTTGTAGGAGGCCAGCTTGTCCCCTGCGCGCATCATGCCCGCTGCCAGAACCGCGCGCCCCGGCGTCGCGCAATTCGCAGAGGACGGCAGATCGGTGCGTGGCAGAAAGGGGGGAAGGTTGACCAGAAGCTGATCCGCCGGCTTGTCGCGCTTGAGCGTGCTCAGGTCATGCGCGGTCAGATAGAACACGAGGTCGGCGGCATCGGTGGCGGCTTCTGCGGCGGCGGCGAAATCGGCCCATGGCCCTGCCAGCCGGCGACGCGCACGGCTGGACTCGATCTGCACGTAGGGCAGGCCGAGCCGCTTGCAGACCACCGGGCCGATCAGGTCGGGCGCCTTGTAGTAGTTGTGATATGTGACCCAGAGCATCGGCGGGCGCGCGCGCAGCTCTGCACAGAGCCGGTCGGCCTCGGCCACGGCCCGCGATCGCAGTTCGCGTTGCACCGCAGGGTCGCCCCGTCCATCGCGCAACTGGACCTCCGACACCAGATCGACGGATATCTCGCCGGTCGCGATCGCGGCCATCAGGGCGCGGGCAAAGGTCCGGTCGCCCGAAGGGACCGGGTGAGTCGGGGCTTTCATCGGGGCGTAGAAGGCGACACGGGCCATCGGTCTAGCGCGTCATGTCGGTCAGGCGCTGCGACAGGCGGGCGATACCCGGCGCCATTCCGAACTCCGTGCGCAGCCGGGACAGGGCGGCTTCGGCCATGGCAAGCGCCTGTGTGGGCCGGTCTGCGAGCGTTTCGATCGCAGCGGCAAGCGCCTCCGGGCTGTCGTTGGCGAGGATGCCGTGCACGCCACTCTCGATGAATTCCGGAATGGCTGACACGGCCGTCGACAGGATCGGCAAACGCTGGCTGGCGGCCTCCATCAGCACGTTGGGCAAGCCGTCGCGATCGCCGTCGGACGCGATCCGGCTGGGCAGCACGAACAGGTCGCTTGCGCGCATATCGGCGATGACCTGCGGTTGATCGCACGCCCCGCGCCAGGTGATCCGTGCGGCAATTCCGGCCTCCTCGGCCTGTCGTGCCAAGGCGTCGCCCAGCGGGCCCCCGCCGATATGGGTCCAGGTCCAGTCGATGCGGTCGGGCAGGCGCGCGAGAGCGGCGATCAACCGGTCGAACCCCTTCTTCTCGACCAGGCGTCCGACCGACAACAGCCGCAGCGGCGCATCGGGGCTGCGCGGTGCACGGTCGGGCGGGAGAGGAAACCGCGACAGGTCGAGACCGTGATAGATGAGGTCGATCCGCGACGGTTCCGCCGCCAGCTTGCGAAGCTGTGATGCACCATAGGCGGTGCAGGTCGCACCAAAGCGGGCGCCAGTTTCGTCATCGGCCAGCTTCTCCTTGATCTCCCAGTCGGGTGATGTCCAGATATCCTTGGCGTGGGCCGAGAAGCCCCAGGGGATGCGGCGCATGATCGCCGCGTAGCGCGCGACCGAGGCCGGGGTGTGCAGGAAATGGGCGTAGAGGCCGTTTACGCCGTCGGGCAACTCGGCGGCCAGCACACAGGCCTGTCCGAACCGGCGGATGCGGTTGACGTCGAGATCGCGGGCCAGGTCCTTGCGCCAGACGGCATAGGCGCGCGCATAGCCGGGCAGGTCGCGCGCCTTGGCGCGGGCGCGCCAGACCCGCGCGGGATCGTCGTGTAGGTATTCCGGCAGGTAGTGCACCGGTGCCGTCAGACGGTCATGCAACGGGTGCGTCTTGGTGTCCGTCGGGTGGCGCAATGACCAGATGTCGAAACGGTGCCCGGCAGCCTCCAGCGCGACAAGCTCTTGCGCGATGAAGGTTTCGGACAAGCGCGGCCAGCCCTTGACGACGACGGCGAACTTGCCGGTCATTCGGCTGCCGTTTCTGCCCGCTCGCCCAGCAGCGCCGCAACCCGGTCGGTCACATAGTCCAGACCGTCCAGCAACCCGTCCGAGATCGCCTCGGATGGCAGCGACTGCGACGGGAGCGCCCGGATGGCAGCGATCATCGCCTGTGGCGTCATCCCATCGCGCGTCTCGTCCAGCATCCGCACGAGGCCCATCTCCTCGGCGCGGCTGGCGCGGATGTATTGTTCGAGCCGTGGCACCGTGCGGGGTACGATGACCGCGCGTTTGTCAAAGGACAGAACCTCGCAGAAGGTGTTGTAGCCACCCATGCAGACGACACCTTCGGCCCCCATGAAGAGCGTTTCGATCTGGGACTCGAACCCGACGGCGGTGACCCGGCCTTGAAGGGCTGCGACGCGTGTCTCGAACTCGGCCCGTGTTTCTCCCGACAGGAAAGGGCCGTAGACCAGGATCGCGCGCGGGCCAAGCTCGGGGTCCTGCTCGTAGGCCGACAATACAAGGTTGACCATCGCCTGTCCGTCGCCGCCACCGCCGGGCGTCACCAGCACATAGGGTTCGGTCGGCGGCGGGGTCGAAGAGCCGGCGGTCCGCCGCAGGTAGCCCGTCCAGTGCATCCGCCGCTTGACATTGTCGCTCAGGTTCAAGCCCGAGGTGGGGTCGTAGAACGAGCGCAGGCCATAGATCCACAATTCGTCGTAGTAGGTTTCGGTTGCAGCGATGCCGCCCTTGCGCTCCCATTCCGTCGCGAGGATGCCCGGCTCGTCCAGCACGTCACGCAGCCCAAGGATCAGGCGAGCACGTCCGCGGCGCGACAGCAGATCGAGCGTGCGCACCAGTTCGCCGCGAAAGCCTGTCGGCTCCTTGTCCACGATCAGGATGTCGGGATCGTACTGCTCAGCCGTGGCCTTGATCAGTCCCGAGCGCAAGTCGGTGGTCTGTTCGATATCCATGCCCAGCGTCTGCGATACGTAGCTTCCGTCGCGCAGCTTGGTGACACCGGGCAGACGCACGTGATCGACGCGTGCGGGAAAGGTGAAGCGGCCCGCCACCGGCGACCCGGTCAGGATCAGCGCCGAGGCCGACCGGTCGGCGCGGGTGATCGCCTCGGCCAGCGCGCGCGAGCGGCGCAGATGGCCCAAACCGAATGTGTCATGGCTGTAGAGCATGATGCGCGCCGCGCGAGGCTTGGGCCGGGTCATGTGTGTGTCCCGTCCGGCGTCGGCTGGTGTGCCATCGTCTGCCCCATGTCCGTCACGCGGCCACACATGGCGGCCCCTGCTGAATTCCTTAGATACCGTCCAGGCCCTTGCATGTCGCAGCGAAGGCACCGGCCGGTCCGGCAACGCCGACCCTACTATTGAAACGGGGGTCGAATGCAATGGCAAAAAGTTCGGGCGCCCGGTGCGCCGAAGGCCCTGCGAGGCGGTTCCGCCAAGTCAATTGCGCCGATGGGAACGCTCCTGTAGCGTCCGGTGGACACGTCATATCGGATCGAGGGGCCGGCATGGGCCAATTTCTGCTTCGCCTTGCGCTCGCCTGTCTCGTGGCCCTTTCCATGGTCGGGCCGGCGACGGCCCAGACCCTGCCAAGCCTCGGGGGCGCCGCCGCGTCTCGTGATGCGGCGCCCGAGGAAACAGCGCTGAGCAAGGCGATCCGGGACGCTGCGGAAAGTGGCGTCAACGTGATCGTGCTGGATGGAGATGGCAAGCTGGTCGCTGCCGTGACACCGCCGCCGGCGCCTACCGACGCGTCTGCGGCTGCCGACAGCGCGATGCAGGACAAGTCGGCGCTGATGCAGGCGCAATCCGAGGTCGCCCAGTTCCGCGCGACTCTCAGAGAGCGGCTCAAGGCCTTGCCGACCTCGCTGGCGGAAGTGGCCTTCATCCTGCGGGCGACCAGCCCGGACGGTCGTATCATGACTTACGTCGAGGTGCTGTTCTGGACTCTCGTGCTCTTCGTCGTGGCGCGCCTCGTGGTCGGGTATACCTATGGGCGCAGGTTCGCCCTGGGCCTCATGCGGGCGCGGTCGCTGGAGGCTCCGCAGGGCTATCGCGAGAAGATGCCACTGCTGGTCTTTCGGTTCTTCCTCGGCATCGGGGGCACGGTGCTGGGCATGGTGCTGGCTTATGTCTCGGGCGTTCTCATCTTCGATCCCGTCGACGACCTGTCCATCGAACTCACCATCGCGGCCATCTATCTTGCCTTCTTCCTGTCGCGAACGGTGTCCGATCTGTGGCGCATGCTGCTGTCGCCCTTCCTCAGCCAGTACCGGATTCCAGTGCTTTCGGACCGGGACGCCAAGCGGCTCTACTACTGGGCCGCGGGGCTTGCCACCTACAGCATCGTCACCATCATCTTCAGCGCCTGGATCGCGGATTTCGGTTTGAACTACAACGTTTACGCGATCCTCTACGGTGCGCTGTCGTTGGTCGGCGCGATCGGCAACATCGCGATGATCCTGTTCAACGCGGGTCCGATTTCCGGCGCGATCCGGGGTGGGCGCGCGGCGCATGAGGTGCCGCGGCTGACCCGGTTCCTGTCGTTGGCCTGGGCGCCGCTGGTGATCGGATACATCCTGTTCGGCTGGTTCGAACTGGCCTTCGACCTCGTGCTCGAGCGTGAGGAATCCGTGCCGCTGATCGCCGGGGCCTACGTGGTCTTCCTGTCGATCGTGGTGGTCTACGGCGGCATCAACTACGTGATCGAGCGCTATTTCGACCGGGCGCGAAAGGTGGAGCGGTTGAACAGCGAACTGGCGGCCGCCGAGGCGGGGGAGCGCGAGGAGACTGGCGGCGCCCCGATCGAGCGTCCGCCGCACGAGATCATGACTTATGAGGCGCTGTCCCGGCGTGTCGCCGGGATACTCGCCTTCGTGGCCGGGGCATACGCGATGCTCCGGGTCTGGGACCCGGAGAACGCGGTCCTTCCGGATTCCGTGCTGGGCAATCTTCTGGACGTGATCACCATCCTGTTCATCGGCTACGTCGTCTATCACCTCTTCCGGATCTGGATCGACAGCAAGATCGCCGAGGAGAGTGTCGATGAATCCGAGGCTGAACTGGGCGACGAGGGCGGCGGCGGCAGTGCCAGCCGGCTGGCGACCCTGTTGCCGCTGTTCCGAGGCGCGATCCTGGCAGTGGTGGTGGTCTCGATCGCGCTGATCGCGCTGCTGGAACTGGGGATCAACGTGAGCCCGCTTTTCGCCGGTGCCGGCGTGGTCGGTCTGGCGGTCGGCTTTGGCGCCCAGACCCTCGTGCGAGACATCTTCTCGGGTGCGTTCTTTCTGATCGACGACGCTTTCCGCAAGGGCGAGTACATCGACATCGGCGACGTGAAGGGCACTGTCGAGAAGATTTCCGTGCGCTCGTTCCAGCTGCGACACCATCTTGGTGCCCTGAACACCATTCCGTTCGGCGAGATCAAGGTGCTGACCAATTACTCCCGCGACTGGGTGATCATGAAGCTGCCGCTCCGCGTGACGTATGACACCGATGTCGAGAAGGTACGCAAGCTGATCAAGAACCTCGGGATCAAGCTGCTGGAGGACCCGGTCATCGGCGAGAATTTCATCCAGCCGCTGAAGAGCCAGGGTGTGATCGAGATGCAGGACAGCGCGATGATCATTCGCGTCAAGTTCATGACCAAGCCCGGCGACCAGTGGCTGGTGCGCAAGAAGGTCTATGAAGAGATCCGCGAGCTCTTTGCCCGCGAGGGGATTCATTTCGCCCATCGCGAGGTGACGGTGCGACTGGCGGATGGCAAGGCCGACGATCTGACGCCGGCGCAGAAGGAGGCCGTCACCGGCGCGGTGCAAGGGGTGATCGACGACGAGCAGATGGAGGATGATGGTCGCGGCGACGATCGCTGAGCCCGCCCGTTCGCGCCGGACCAGCGGCTCCCGCCCCCTCATCCGGCCCCTTGCGGGACCGGTTCGGCGTTGGGCCAGGCCGCGCGTGCCGCGCGGCTGTGGGGCTAGATGTCGCGGTCTGGATCAGCGATCAGCCTGCCCGAGGTCGCCAGTACGCGGGGCTTTCCGAACCGAGCCGTGAGCGACGCCAGCCCATGACCGAGGAATCGGCAGGTACAGAGCGACACGCCGGTGCCGTCGTTCACCAGGATCAGACGATCGCCTTCGAATTCGAGCCCGAAACCGCGCTTTGCCAGAGTGATGATCAACCCTGTCCAATCCTGTGCCCGATCGAACGCGTCGATCACGTGACAGGCCAGCGACACCGCCGTTTCGCAATCCAGTGCGGTCTCGCCATCGCCGCGGTTTACGCCCGTCCACAGGGTCGGACGGGGAGAGTCGGGTGGGGGAAGATGGATCGCCATCGCAGGAACTCGCACAAGAACACTTGGTATCAAACCCCGTCAGCATAAGGTGAAGCGGTCTGATTTTACAGGAGAAAGTCTATGGAGAATTCCCTGATAACGTGTAAAGGCGCGGGGGACGGTCAGTCGGCATAGGGGTCGAGGCTGTCGCGTAGCCCGTCACCGAGGAAGTTGAACGCCAGCACGATCACGATGATCGGCAGCATCGGGATTGCCGTCCAGGGATAGATTTCGATGCTGGCGAGGTTCTGCGCATCGTTCAACATCACGCCCCAGCTGACCGCCGGCGCCCGCAAACCGAGCCCGAGGAAGGAGAGGGCAGTTTCGCCAAGGATCATCGCCGGGATCGACAGCGTTGCAGACGCAATCAGGTGGGACATGAAGTTCGGCAACAGGTGTTTTCGGATCACCCGGCCGGAACTGGCCCCCATCATCTCGGCTGCGCGCACGTATTCCTCTTCGCGCAAGCTCAGGAATTTGGCCCGAACCGCGCGCGCGAGACCTGGCCAGTCAAGTATCCCGAGGATGATCGAGATGATGAAGAACACCGCCACCGGCCCCCAGTTCGACGGCACCGCCGCCGAAAGGGCCAGCCAGAGCGGCAATTCTGGCAGGGACCGCAGGATTTCGATCACCCTGTTGATCACCCAGTCGATCTTGCCACCGAAATAGCCGGCGATGCTGCCGAAGCCGATGCCGAGGAAGAAGGAGACCGAAATCCCGATCAGACCCACGGTCAGCGACAGTTGCGCGCCATACAGGATGCGGCTGAACACGTCGCGCCCCAACCGGTCCGAGCCCCAGAGGAACACGGTCGCGCCATCGGGGGCGCAGAACAGGTGAGTGTCGGATGGGATCAGTCCGGCCAGCCGGTAGCTTCCTCCCTCGCAGAAGAACTCGAGCGGCATCGGTCGGGTTTCGTCGGTGACGAATTTCCACTGGAAAGTCTCGAGATCGGCCTCGGCCAAAGTGGGGTACACGAATGGACCGATGAATTCGCCTTCGTGGAACAGGTTGATCGATTGCGGCGGGGCATAGAGATACTCGGAATCCCGCTCGTTCGCCGTGTAGGGCGCGATGAACCCGACGAAGGGCAACATCAGGTAGCAGACCAGCAGGAAAACTCCCGACACCAGGCCCAGCTTGTGCTGCTTGAACTTCCGCCAGACCAGCACCCAGTTGGGCGCATCCAGGTCGCGCCGTTCGAGCGTCTGGATATTGGCCTTGGGGTCGAAGGGGGCATCATCGACATAGCGGCCATCGGGGAGCCTGCTCATGTTTCTCGCCCCTCGTAGCGGATCCTTGGATCGAGCAGCACCAGCAGCAGGTCCGAGATCATCGTGCCGACCAGTGTCAGCAGCGCCACGAACATCAGGACGAACCCGGCAAGGAACTGGTCCTGTGTCTTGAGCGCAGTCAGAAGCGTCGGCCCGATCGTCTGCAAGCCCAGCACGACCGATACCAGGACCGAGCCCGATACCATCGACGGCAGCAGGTTGCCGATATCCGCAACGAACGGGTTGAAGGCCATGCGCAACGGGTATTTCGTCAGCATCCGCGAGGGGCTCATGCCCTTGGCGATGGCGGTTTCCACGTAGGGCTTGCCGAGCTCGTCCAGCATGTTGGCGCGCAGCCGCTGCATCATCGCCGCGGCACCCGAGGTGCCGATAACGAAGGTCGGCACGATCAGGTGGATCAGGATCGACTTGACCTTTTCCCAGGTCATCGGTTGCCCCTCATAGATCGGGTCCATCAGGCCACCGATGGGCAGGTCGAAATACTTGTGCCCGTAGTAGAACATGATCAGCGCAAGCAGGAAGTTCGGCGTCGCGAGTCCCAGGTAACCGACGAAGGCCGAGGTATAGTCGACCCAGGTCTTTGAGCGCGCCGCCGCCAGAACCCCCAGCGGCAGGGCGACGAGGTAGACGAAGAGCACGGCGGCGAGGTTGACCAGCACCGTCAGCCAGAGCGACTCGCCCACGATCTCGGCCACCGGACGGTCGAACTCGAAGGACCAGCCGAAATCGCCCTGGATGAGCCCGGAAAAGCCCTGCGGGCCGGGCAGGAAGCCGATCCAGATCAGGTATTGCTGCCACAATGGCCGGTCGAGCGCGTATTCGGTGCGCAGGAATTCCGCCTTGGCGACGCCGGCGGACTGGCCAGAGGCGCGCAACTCGGCGATCTGGTTGGACAGGTAGTCGCCGGGCGGAAGGTTGATGATCACGAAGATCAGCGCGGACACCACGAGAAGTGTCAGCAGCATCGTCCCGAAACGGTAGACTGCATAGCGCAGTATGCTCATCAGCCGTTCCCGTCGACGAAATAGAATTCATCCATGCGGTGAATGCCGAAATGCGCGCCGGGATCCCACGCCCAGAGACCCTTTTCCGGAACGTTGCGCAGGTTCTTGTTCACGACGACGGGCTGGGGCGCCTCGGCGAGGGTCCCGATGCCATAGATTTGGTCGGCATGGATCGCCAACATCTCGATCCATGCGGCGTCGCGTTCCTCGTTGGTGGTGGCGACGTCCCAGTCATGCGCCAGCTCCATCAGGCGCTGTGCCTCGGGCAGGTCGGGTGGCTCGCCCGCCGCCCCGTTGGTCTGATAGTACTGACCCCATTTCGGCCAGGCAAAGAACTCCTGCTGGCGCGGAGCGAGATAGTCGGGCGAGGTGTAGGAGCGCGGAATGCCGTTGTCCCAGCCATACCAGACCCCGGCCATGGTGGTTCCTGCGAAGATGCGGTTGCGCAGGATGTCGCGGTCGAGCGGACGCATCACAAGCTTGACGCCGATCTGGCGCCAGTCGTCGGTGATGATCTGCAGCGCGTTCTCGACCTCCTGCCGTTCCCCGGCGGTCTCGACCACCAGTTCCATGGGCCGTCCATCGGGCAGCAACCTGATTCCGTCGCCGCCGCGCTCGGCCAACCCGGCCTCGTCCAGCAGCGCGTTGGCCTTGTCGACGTCCAGTGTTGCCCAGGCCTCGCGGTTTTCCTGCTTGAAATAAGGGCTGGCCGGCAGCACCGTCATGGCACCGGGCTTGGCCAGGTTGAAATACAACGCCTTGTTGATCGTGTCGCGGTCGATCGCGAGGCTGAGTGCGCGCCGCACCCGCACGTCGCGCATCACGTCGCGCCAGACGGGGTCGTTGTAGTTCAGGTTCGGGTAGATCGCGATCTGGCTGGCGACGGCGTTGCCCCACATCAGGGTCTTGTAGTTGCTGCCGTCCGTCTCGCCCTTGCGCAGGATCGAGATGTCGCGGAAGTCCAGCCCGCGCGCCTGCAGGTCGGCCTCGCCGGCATTGGACTTGGCGGCGATCAGGCCGGGGCTCACGATCTCCATCTCGACCACGTCGATATAGGGCAGCTGCACGCCGTTCGGATCGATCCGGTGGTAGTAGGGGTTCCGCACGAACAGGTGGCGGATCTTCTTGCCCGAGGTCGAATTCATCCACGGTTGCAGGGTCGGCAGCTCGTGGTTGTCGAACTTGTACATGTTGTCGAGGTTGTTGTGCAGCGCGGCCCAGCTGCGCACGCGGGTTTCCTCGATCATCTCCTTCAGCTTGGCCGGGTCGGCATAGTCGCCGTGAAACTGCTTGAGGAAGGTCGATGGACGATAAATGAAGGGCGGGCGTGCCAAAGCGAGGCTGGCGATGAAATTGGGGTTCGGATCTTCCCATTCGTAGATCACGGTGGTCTCGTCGGGAAAGCTCACCTTCGGCAACTTGCCCTCGACGCGCAGGATGTCGGGCGGGCCGGCCGGGCTCAGAAGCTCGTTGTTGGCGACGTCGTTCCACCAGTATTCGAAATCGGCCGAGGTGAAGGGCGACCCGTCCGACCACTTGTGCCCGGGGCGCAGGCGCAGCGTGAACTTGCGGTCTTCCTCGCTCTCGTAGGACAGCAGCAGATCGGGCTGCAATTCGTAGAGATGGTTGTAGCCCACCAGCCGCGCATAGCCGTAAACGACCATCTGGCGGATGTCCTTGCTGCGGCTGACCATGGTGTTCAGCGTACCGCCCTCGACCCCCGGCGTGCGGCCACGACTTTCCAGATCGACAACAAGGGGCGTCTGGGGCAGGCGTTCGCCGATCGGCGGCAGGTGGCCCTTCTCGACCTCGGTCGCCCAGAAGCTGTTTTCCTGCAGCTTGGGGAGTTCGACCGCAAATGCCGCCGGCACGGTCAGCGCCAACGCGGCGGCGGACAGAAGAAAACGTCGGAAGGGGTCAAACATGGCATCGCACCTTGTGGCCAGGTTCCAGTGTCGCGAGAGAAGGTATCATGGTGTTCGAAAAACGAAAGGCCTCGGGCCAGGTCTCGGGCGCGCCGGCGCCTTGCGCCACCAGCTTCAGGTCAATCGGCCGGTTGATGTCCGGTGTCGGCTGCGCAGCGATCAGGGCCTTGGTATAAGGGTGGCGCGGGTTGTGAAACAACGTGTCGGGCGGTGCCTGTTCCACCACCAGTCCCTGGCGCATCACCGCCACCTCGTCGGCAATCCGCGCCACCACGGCGAGATCGTGGGAAATGAACAGATAGGACAGGTTCATCTCGTCCCGGATATCTTCCAGCAGCGTCAGGATCTGCTCTTGCACGCTCACGTCCAGCGCGCTTGTCGGTTCGTCGCAGACGATGAGCGCCGGGTCGAGCATCAGCGCGCGTGCGATGGAAAGCCGCTGGCGCTGCCCGCCGGAAAAGGCGTGCGGATAGCGTTTCAGCATGTCCGCGTTCAGCCCCACGGCACGCAGCTTTTCGGCGGCCAAGTCACGGCGCTCGGTGCGGGTGCCGATCCGGTGGATGTCCAGCGGCTCGGTCAACGCGTCCAGGATGCGCATCCGGGGCGAGAGCGAGGAATAGGGATCCTGGAACACCATCTGCGCGTCCTTCTGGAACGCGGTGCGCTCGGCTCGACTCATCCGGTGGACGGCGATCGGCGCGCTGCCCGCTGCGGCCCGGAACAGGACCTCGCCGCCCGGGTCGGGCAGTTCCGCCCCCAGCGCGATCCGCGCTGCCGTGGACTTGCCGGAGCCGCTTTCGCCGACGATCGCCAGCGTCTTGCCACGCGGCAGGTTCAAATCGATGCCCCGACAGGCATGGATCAGAACGTCGGGTTTCCACGCCGAATTGCTGCGCATCGTGTAGGTTTTGGAAACCGCTTTCATCTGCAGGATCAGGTCCTGTTCGGGCAGCGGCGGTGCGACCTCGGCGACCGCCGGGATCGTCGGGGCAGCATCGAACAATTGCTGCGTATAGGGATGCGCCGGTGCATTCAGCACGAGCCGTGCCGGCCCGGATTCCATGACCCGCCCCTTGTTCAGAACGACCACTTCCTCGGCCATGTTGGCGACCACGCCCAGATCGTGGGTCACCAGAACCATCGCCATGCCTGTTTCTGCCTGCAGATCCTTCATCAGGCCCAGAACCTGCGCCTGCGTCGTCACGTCCAGCGCCGTCGTCGGTTCGTCCGCGATCAGAAGATCGGGCTTCGAGACCATCGCCATCGCAATCATCGCGCGTTGCAGCATTCCGCCGGACATTTCGAACGGGTAGGAGTCGTAAGCGCGGTCTGGGTCCGGAAAGCCGACCCGGGCGAACATGTCGATTACCCTGCCGCGCGCCTGTTTTTCGTCCATGTGCTTGTGCAGCCACAGGACTTCGCTGACCTGGTTGCCGATCTTGTGCAGCGGGCTGAGCGAGCGCATCGGCTCCTGGAAGATCATCGAGACCGCGTCGCCGCGCACATCGCGCATCCGACGCTCGGACAGCCGTGCGAGATCGATCCCCTTGCTGCGTCCGTTTAGCACGACCGAGCCGCTGCGGATCTGAGCGACACGCGGCAGGATTCGCAAAATGCCGCGACAGGTCACGGTCTTGCCCGATCCGGATTCTCCGACCAGCGCCAGGGTTTGTCCGGGCATCACGTCGAAACTCACGGATTGCACCACGTCCTCGCCCCGACCGAAGCCGATCGACAGGTCCTTGACGGACAGCAATGGGCTCATCGCGCAGGGCCCGTTTCGTCGATGGTCAACATGTCGGGTCCGTGGTCCTCCCCAAGAAACACCGGACCAGTCTCGCTTGGCTCCGCCCCTCTCGTCAAACAACAAATTTGCAACGGCGGCGTCACGCCACGGCGTTTCTGACGGGCGCTCTACACATGTGCTGCATTCTTTGGCATGACAGGCGCGGCCCGGACCACCCGGTTCAGCGAACGGAGCTTGCATGACCAGCAGATTGGATCTTTTCATCGATCGCATGGTGTCCCAGCGCGCCTGCCTCGACTTCGCCATAGGCGAAACCGCCGCCATGGCCGGTCCGGTCTTCGAACTGGGGCTCGGCAACGGGCGCACCTATCACCATCTCGTGACGCGGGTCACGGGGCGCGACATCTTCGTCTTCGATCGCGCGATTGCCAGCCACCCCGACAGCACTCCGTCAGAAGAGTTCACGATCCTTGGCGACGTGACCGAAACCCTGCCCGCAACGCTTGCCAGGATGGGCCCGGTCGCCAGCCTGGTCCATGCCGATCTGGGTGGGCACAACCGCGCCAAGAACGAGCTTTTCGCGCGCAAGATATCGCCCCTGATCGAACCGCTGCTGGCGCCGGGCGGACTGATGGTGTCCAGCGACAGGATGTATTTCGATGCGCTCGCCGAATTGCCCCTGCCGCCAGCCGCAGTGCCAGGGCGCTGTTTCGTCTATCAGAAACCGGTTGACTGACGGCGCCGAACCGCCACTCTGAGCCTGGTTTGCCGAGGCGGGAGAAGGGCACGGATGCAGAATATTCCCTATAATGATCTCAAGATCGGGATGGAGGCCGAGATCACCCGTATCTGCCGGCCCGACGATCTTTATGTCTTCGCCAACGCATCAGGTAACCTCAACCCGATGCACCTTCCCAAAGCGGATGGTGACGGCGATGGGAAACCGGAATCGGTCGCGCCCTCCATGTGGGTGGCCTCGCTGATCTCGGGTGTGCTGGGCGGGCATTTGCCCGGTCCGGGAACCCTCTATCACTCGCAGACGCTGCGCTTTCTGGGCCGCGCCCATGCCGGCGATACGCTGACGGCGGGCGTCAGACTGACTGCCAAGGGGGCGGACCGGCACGTGAGTTTCGACACCTGGGTAAAGAACGCCGATGGCGCCCGAATTGTCGAGGGCGAAGCCGAGGTGATCGCTCCCGATCGCCTGATTTTGTTCGATGCCAGCGACGTGCCGGGACTGACCGTTCAGACCCACCGCCATTTCGACCGACTGCTCGAACTGGCCGAACCGCTTCCGGCGATCCCGACCGCCGTGGTCGCGCCCGAGAAACCCGATGCTCTGGCGGGGGCGATCCTTGCCGCGCAGCACACGCTGATCGACCCGATCCTGATCGGCCATCCCGAACGCATCGCCGAGGCTGCCCTGGCCGAGGGCATCGACCTGACTCCCTACCGCATCGTCGAGGCGCGCGACCATGCGCTGGCCGCTGAAATCGCGGTGAAGATGGTGCTGGAAAAGAAGGCCGCGGCGGTGATGAAGGGCCACCTGCACACCGACATCCTGCTTGCCGCGGTGCTCAAGCGCGATGGCGGGCTGCGCAAGGGCGGGCGTCGGCTGAGTCATGTCTTCGTGATGGACGTTCCGGGGCTGGAACATCTGCTGATGGTCACGGATGCGGCGATCAACATCACGCCCGATCTCCAGACCAAGGCGGATATCTGCCAGAACGCCATCGATCTCGCCCTGAGTCTCGGCATCGAACAGCCGAAAGTCGGCGTGCTCTCGGCCATCGAAACCGTCAACCCGGCGATCCCCTCAACGCTGGATGCGGCGATCCTGTCCAAGATGGCCGACCGGGGCCAGATCACGGGCGGGCTGGTGGACGGACCGCTCGCGATGGACAACGCGATCGATCTTGCGTCGGCTATGACCAAGGGCATCGTTTCGAAAGTGGCGGGGCGCGCCGATATTCTCGTCGCGCCGAACATGGAAGCCGGCAACATGGTCGCGAAGGAATTGACCTTTCTCGCCCAGGCCCGCGCGGGGGGGCTGGTCATGGGCGCGAAATGCCCGATCATCCTGACCAGCCGGTCGGACGACGAGAAATCACGCCTCGCCTCCTGCGCCATCGCCGCGCTCAACGCCGCGGGAAACCTGGAATGAGCGCGATCCTCACTCTGAATGCGGGCAGTTCCTCGCTGAAATTCGGAATCTATCACACGGGTGAAGAACCCGAATTGCTGTTATCGGGTCAGGTCGAGAACCTGGGCCCGGTGGCGCGACTGAAATTGTCGGGCCAACAACCCACTGATATCGGCCCCGCCGACCATGCGGTTGCCGTACGCGCCATTCTCGACGTGGCAACGCCGGCGCTGGCTGGTCACGTGGTCACCGGCGTCGGCCATCGCATCGTGCATGGAGGCAAAGCCTTTGGAGAGCCGGTGGAACTGACCGAGGCTGTTGTCGAACAGCTGGCCGCGCTGGTGCCGCTTGCGCCTTTGCACCAACCGCACAACCTGGCAGCCTTGCGTGCGGCGCAGGTGGCTTTTCCCGGCGCGGTACAAATCGGGTGTTTCGACACCGGATTTCACCGCGGTCATCCGTTCGTCAACGACACGTTTGGTCTGCCGCGCCGATTCTACGACGAGGGCGTGCGGCGTTACGGCTTTCACGGCCTGTCTTATGATTTCATCTCGGGCGTGCTGGCGCGCGACTGGCCGGACCTTGCGCGCGGGCGCACGGTCATCTGCCATTTGGGCAACGGCGCGTCGATGTGTGCTGTCAAAGCGGGGCGCAGCGTCGGCTCCAGCATGGGCTTCTCGGCCCTCGACGGCCTGCCCATGGGCACCCGCTGCGGACAGCTCGATCCCGGCGTGCTGCTCTACCTGCTGGACCAGGGCATGACAGGCCAACAGATCGCCGATCTGCTCTACAAGGAAAGCGGCCTCAAGGGGCTCTCGGAAATCAGCCATGACATGCGCACTCTGTTGGCCAGCGAAGACCCCCGCGCGGCACAGGCCATCGACTATTACGTCTTCCGCATCCGCCGCGAACTGGGCGGCATGGCCGCCGTTCTGGGCGGGCTGGATGGCGTGGTCTTCACCGGCGGCATCGGTGAGAACGCGGCACCGATCCGTGCCCGCGTGATCGACGGGATGGACTTCCTCGGCCTCACGCTTGACGCTGCGGCAAGTGACGCGGGCGCGGTTTCCATCGGCGCGGGGGCTGCTAAGGTTCTGGTGATCCCGACCGACGAGGAGCGCGTCATCGCCCGCGCCGTCGCCTCGGCCCTCACGGCCTGACCAGAAGGACCCGACATGCTGTTCTACGATTGCTCGACCGCCCCCAATCCGCGCCGTGCGCGCATGTTCATCGCCGAAAAGGGGCTCGAGATCGAAACCCGCGAGATCTCGATGCGCGAGGGCGAGCAGCTCAAACCCGAGTTCCTCGCCGTGAACCCGCGCGCGACCATTCCGGTTCTGGTGACCGACGCCGGCACGGTGCTGGTCGAAAACGTCGCCATCGCGGGCTTTCTCGAGGCCGCCTATCCGGAACCGCCGCTGATGGGGCGCACCGCCGACGAACGCGGCCTGGTCCTGATGTGGAACGCGATCGCCGAGCAGAATTGCGGCATGGCCGTGGGCGAAGCGTTCCGCAATTCCCACCCGGCGATGAAGGGGCGCGCGCTGCCCGGGCCGCAGGATTACGACCAGATCCCCGAACTGGCCGAACGCGGTCGGGCGCGCCTGTCGGTGTTCTTCGACGACCTGGAGAAACGTCTGGGCGAAAGCCCGTTCATCGCCACCGATCACCTGACGCTGGCCGACATATCCGCCTTCGTCTTCATCGACTTCGCGCGCGTCATCAAGACAAGGATTCCCGAAGGAAACACCGCGACGCGGACGTGGTTCGACAACATCGCAGCGCGTCCCAGCGCCAGCCTCTGACCGCGAAAGGACAGACCATGCCCGAAGCCTATATCGTCGCCGCCAGCCGCACCGCCGGGGGCAAACGCGAAGGCCGCGTCGCCGGTTGGCATCCGGTCGACCTGGCTGCCGCCGTGCTGGATGACGTGGTTGCGCGCGCCGGCGTCGCGCCGGATGCCGTCGACGACGTGATCATGGGCTGCGTCAGCCAGGTCGGCGAGCAGGGGATGCATTTCGGGCGCAACGCGGTCCTGGCTTCGAGCCTGCCGCAATCGGTGCCCGCCGTCACCATCGACCGGCAATGCGGCTCCTCGCAGCAATCGATCCATTTCGCCGCCCAGGCCGTCATGTCGGGCACACAGGACGTGGTGATCGCCGCCGGCGCCGAGAGCATGAGCCGGGTCGCCATGGGCTCGACCGGCCGCTGGGCGCGTCGCGCCACGCCCGGCAGCCCAACCAGCCCGGGGCTTGCCCGCGCTTATCCTGAAACCATCTTCAGTCAGTTCACCGGCGCCGAGATGATCGCCGAGAAATGGAACCTGTCGCGTGCCGATCTGGACGCCTATGCCCTGGAGAGCCACCGGCGTGCAACACGGGCGACGGACGCCGGCGCCTTCAGGGATGAAATTCTGCCCTTGGACATCCAGACCGAGGCCGGGCGCGACGTGCACGACACCGACGAAGGCATTCGCCGCGATGCCACGATGGACAGCATCGGGTCGGTCCGCACCCTGGTCGAAAACGGTCGCATCACCGCCGCCAACGCCAGCCAGATCTGCGATGGCGCGGCGGCGGTCATGATCGTTTCCGAAGACGCTTTGAAAGCGCACGGCCTGACGCCCCTGGCGCGCATCCATCACCTGACGGTAACGGCGGGCGACCCTGTGATCATGCTCGAGGAACCGCTTTTCGCCACCGATCGCGCGCTTCGAAAGGCCGGGATGAAGATCGACGAGATCGACCTTTTCGAGGTCAACGAGGCCTTCGCTCCGGTGCCGCTTGCATGGCTGAAGCACACTGGTGCCGATCCCGAACGGCTCAACGTCAATGGCGGCGCCATCGCGCTCGGCCATCCGCTCGGTGGCTCGGGCGCCAAGCTGATGACGACGCTTGTGCATGCCCTGCGGGCGTGCGGCAAGCGCTATGGTCTGCAGACCATGTGCGAGGGCGGCGGCATCGCCAACGTGACCATCATCGAGGCCCTCTGACGGCCCGTTGGATGTGCCTCAGGACGCAATGGCACCGTCCCTGATCTGGGCGATCCGCTTGCGCACCAGCCCGATATGGATGCGCGCATTGTAGGAAGATTGCCGATAGGCCGCCGGCAGGCGCAGCTGTGCGAGCCGGTTTTCCAGCTCGTCCAGCCGCTCGTCCATCTTGGCCAGCGCCGCGTCGTCCTGCTGCTTGTCCAGCTCCTCTTCGATCAGGCGGATCTCGGGGTAGTGCTGCCAGACGCGCCAACCCATCACATAGGCATAGGCCGCCGGCAGCACCCGCAGAAGCGGCAGCAGGATGAACAGGATCGGAAGCAACAACAGAAGCATCCGGTTCAATTGTGCCGCGATCCAGTAAGGCAGGTAGTCCTGCCAGACCGACGGTCCGTCCTGAATCAGTTTCTGGGCGATCGAATTGACTGGCAGATCAGTCCCCTCGATCGACGGGAAGGTATCGGGGTCGCTCAGCAATCCGCGCACCCCGTGGATCTCCAGCGCCGCCATCGTCAGCCGGTTCGCCAGCGCCGGGTGCAGGTCGGCGGCGACCGCCAACCGCGCTTCCAGCGCGATGATCCGGCGGGATTGCTTGGGCAGGACCGGACGCAGAGAGATCGCCCCGTCCGGCAGGACGACGCTGCGGGGGTATTCCAGTTTCCGCGCGATCGCCTCGACATGGTCCAGATCGAGGAATTCCACCCAGATCTGCCCGTAATTCGACACCAGGTAGGGCGCATCCACGGGGGCCACGAAGACCGCGATATCGACGCTGCCATCGGCGAGCCCCGCCAGGGCCTCCTCATAGCCCAGTGACAGATGCGTGTTGGCTTCGGGCGCCAGGCCGATAACGGCCTGAAAATCGCGAAAGGCGGCGGCGGTGCCGCTGCCCTCGGTGCCGCTGGTGATCCGTAGGCCTTGCCAAAACGCGGGGTTCGTGGGCACGTCGCGGTCGCGCCGCGCCAAAAAGCTCATCGGTTCGAAGAAGATCGTCCCGATCGCTTCGACCGTTTCGTTCTCGACGTCGATCCCGCCTTGCAGGATTGCCGCGTCCACCTCGCCGGCCGACAGAAGCTCGGCATTTTCGGCCGATCCGGCCGTATGCACGACCTCGACCATCAGATCGTCACGGGCGAGGATGGCGGCGTAGCGCTCGGCGATCTGCGCATAGCCACCGTTTTCGGGGCCCGCTGCCAGGGTCAACCGTTGCGGTGGGTGCAGCGTCATCATTGCGGCGACGATCGCCCCGATCCCACCCAGAAGGACGAGCAGAAACACGGCTCTAAACAGCACTCTCATATCTCCCCGCTCCCCGGCTTCGGATTGAACCTAGTCGTTGTCGCGTATCCGGCGCAACCGGTTGCCACAGGCCGTCGGTGCGGAGGGTGCAAAAGTCTGGACGGCCTTGCCCATCGCTCCTAGCGTATTTGGCGACACGGCAGACCGGGGAGGGAACGGGCATGAAGTCGCACTATCGGGTGGTCGTCATCGGGGGCGGCGTCGTCGGGGCCTCGGTTCTCTATCATCTGGCGAAGTTCGGCTGGAGCGATGTCTGCCTTCTGGAACGCTCGGTCCTGACGGCAGGCAGCAGCTGGCACGCCGCGGGCGGGTTTCATGCGCTGAATGCGGACCCCAACATGGCGGCGCTACAAGCCTATACCATCGACCTTCTGGAGGAAATCCAGACTGAAAGCGGGCAGGATATCGGCCTGCACATGACCGGTGGTCTGACCATGGCCGGCACGCCCGACCGCTGGGAATGGCTGCAATCGGCCTACCGCGTGTTCCAATCGATCGGCATCGAAGATTGCCGTTTGGTGACGCCCGAGGAGGCTGGAAAGCTCAACCCCATCATGTCCACCGATGGTTTCCTGGGCGGTATGTGGGCCGACCGCGAAGGCTATCTCGACACTACCGGCACCGTCCACGCCTATGCGGGGGCGGCGAAAAAGCGTGGCGCTTCCGTGTTCGAACACACCATGGTCAAGGATCTGATCCAGACCGCCGAGGGCTGGCAGGTCGTCACCGACAAGGGCACGATCACCTGCGAACACGTGGTCAATGCCGCAGGCCTCTGGGCGAAACAAGTCGGGCGCATGGCTGGCATCGAACTGCCCGTGAGCCCGCTCAAGCATCACTACCTGGTTTCCGACACCATCCCGCAGCTCGAACAGATCGATTTCGAAGTCCCGATGACCGTCGATCTCGAAGGCTTCACCTACCTGCGGCAAGACCAGAAGGGCGTGCTGCTGGGGATCTACGAAATCGACACCGAACACTGGGCGATAGATGGTGCGCCCTGGGATTACGGGATGGAACTGTTCCAGGAACAGACGGACCGGATCGAAAACGAACTGACCCTCGGATTCGAACGCTATCCTTGCCTGCAAGAGGTCGGCGTCAAGACCTGGGTCAACGGCGCCTTCACCTTCAGCCCCGATGGCAACCCACTGGTCGGCCCGGTGCCGGGCAAGCGCGGCTACTGGTCCGCCTGCGCGGTGATGGCGGGCTTCTTGCAAGGTGGCGGTGTCGGAAAAACGCTGGCGGAGTGGATGATCCACGGCGAACCCGAGGCGGACGCCTGGCCGATGGACGTGGCCCGCTATGGCGACTATGCGCAGAACAAAGGCTATATCCGCGAAACCACCGGGCAGTTCTATTCCCGCCGCTTCGTCATGACCTACCCGAACGAACAGCTTCCCGCCGGGCGGCCTGTGAAGATGGCGCCGGCCCACGACGCGATGGCGTCGGCGGGCTGCAAATGGGGCGTGAGCTGGGATCTGGAGGTGCCACTCTACTTCGCGCCCCATGGCTTTGAGGAAACGCCGACGCTGAAACGCTCCAACGCCCATGATATCGTGGCAGCGGAATGCCGCGCGATCCGGGAAAACGTCGCGCTTCTGGACATCACCGGCTTTTCACGGTTCGAGGTTTCGGGGCCGAACGCGACCGGGTGGCTCGATCACCTGATGGCGGGAAAACTGCCGCCGCCGGGACGAGCGCGACTCGCGCCGATGCTGGGCGAAACCGGGAGGCTCAAGGGCGACCTGACGCTGCTCAACTGGGGCGACGGGCGCTACTGGATCATGGGCAGCTACTATTTGCGCGCCTGGCACATGCGCTGGTTCGCGGATCACATGATGGACGGCGTCACGGTGCGGGACCTGGGCGATGAAGTTGCGGGTTTCGCGGTGATCGGCCCGAGGTCGCGCGACGTGATCGCCGGCGTGGCTGAACAGGACATCGCGGCGTTGCCCTTCATGGGCTGCGGGCCATTCGACGTCGGCCTGATCCGCGCCCATGTGGCGCGCATGTCGGTGACGGGCGAGATGGGCTATGAGATCAATTGCCGCATGGGCGATCACATCGCCCTGCGCCGCCTTCTGCTACAGGCGGGCGCGGGTGACGGCATCCGCGAGGTCGGCTTCAACGCGCTGCTCTCGACCCGGCTGGAAAAGAGCTTTGGCATCTGGTCGGCGGAATTCACCCAAGGCTACACACCGGCGATGACCGGGTTGGATCGCTGGATCGACTGGGACAAGGAGTTCGTCGGCAAATCCGCCGCGCTGGCGGAAAAGAACGGACCCGGTCCCGCCCAACGGCTCGTCACGCTCGAGATCGACGCGGCTGACGCCGATGCCAGCGGCTATGAGCCGGTTTGGAGCGGGGACGAGAAGGTCGGTTTCGTGACCTCTGGCGGCTATGGCCATTGGACGGGGAAATCGCTGGCCATGGCACTGGTCGATCGCGCCCATGCTGGGATCGGCACCGATCTGTCCGTGCACGTGGTCGGGGTCGAGCGCGCGGCCCGAATTATCGCGCCCTCGCCTTATGACCCCGAAGGACGCGCCATGCGCGCCTGAGTGTCTCCGGCCAGCAAAGAGCCGGAGACACTCAGGCCTCTGCGGGGGCCAGCGCGGCGAGTGCCGCCTCGGCCTCCGCACGGGCGGATCTCGCAGCGGCGGTGCGCACCGGGCCGTAGCCCCGGATCTCGTCCGGCGCCGAGAGGATCGCCTCGCAGACGGCGTGGGTCTCGCTCGTGCACACTGCGGCGACGCGCGGAAGCAACGCCTCGTACCAAGCCAGCACTTCGCGGTTGAGCCGCGCCTCGGCATGATAGGCGAAGGGGTCCAGCACGCTGCCGCGCAGGCGTTTCAGCGTCGCCAATCCCCGCAGCACCGGTGTGAGCCATGGGCCGAAGGTGCGTTTCAGAGGTCGGCCTCTCGAATCTCGTCCCGGGCTGAGCAGCGGTGGCGCGAGGTGATAGTTGATCTTGAAGTCGCCTTCGAACTGCGCCGCCAGCCGTTCCGAGAAGGCAGGGTCGGTCTGCAGGCGCGCGACCTCGTATTCGTCCTTGATCGCCATCAGCTTGAACAGCCCGCGCGCAGCGGCAAGGCGCAACGTTTCGGGCGCATCTGACGGAAGAACATCGGCGAAGGAGGCGAGCGTGTCGCGATACCGGTCGGCATAGGCGGCATCCTGGTAGGCCGTCAGGAACTCGGCCCGCCGGTCGATCATCTGTGCCAGCGTTTCCGTCGGCGGCGCAGGGTCGTCCAGAAGTTCGGCCAGCCTGTCGGGGGCCGCGGCCAGAACCCGACCCAGCGCGAAGGCTTTGCGGTTCGTTTCGATCTGCACGCCGTTCAGCAGGATCGCCTGTAGCAGTGCCGCGTCGCTGACGGGCACGAGGCCGGCCTGCCACGCCGCCCCCAGCATCATCACATTGGCATAGACCGCATCGCCCAGCAGCCGTTCGGCCGCGCGGCGCGCGTCGAACGCGGTCAGGTTCGCCGCGCCGATCGTCTCGGCAATCACTGCCGTGCGCGCATCGATCCTGAGCGAGGCATCGCGGTTCAGGACCAGGTCACCGGTCGGCATCTCGGCGAGGTTCAGCACCATCCGCGTGCCCTCGCGATAATGCATCGATGCCTTGGGGGCGGAACTGACCACCGCGTCGCAGCCGATCACCGCGTCGGTTCCCCGCGCATCGATGCGCACCTGGTTCAGCGCGGTTGGGCTTTCGGCCAGCCGCACATAGCTGAGCACGGTGCCGAATTTCTGCGCGAAGCCGGTGAAGTCGAGAACGCTGGTGCCGCGCCCCTCCAGATGCGCCGCCATCGTGATCAGCGCGCCGACCGTCACCACCCCGGTGCCGCCGACGCCGGTGACCAACAGGTCGAACGGGTCCTTCAGGGCTGGCATGGACGGCGCGGGCAGATCGGCGGTCAGGGCTGCGATGTCCAGATCGGCCGTCTCGGGCGCGCGCCTGGTCGCGCCGGTCACGGTCACGAAGCTAGGGCAGAAGCCGTCAAGACAGGAGAAATCCTTGTTGCAGGAATCCAGGTTGATCCGGCGCTTTCGCCCGAAAGGCGTATCGACCGGTTCGACCGACAGGCAGTTGGACTGCACCGAACAGTCGCCGCAGCCTTCGCAGACCAGCTCGTTGATGACGGCGAATGTCGGCGGATCGTCCATCGTGCCACGCTTGCGGCGACGGCGTTTTTCGGTGGCGCAGGTCTGTTCGTAGATCAGAACCGTGACACCGGGGATTTCACGCAACTCGCGCTGCACAGTGTCCAGCGCCTTGCGGTCGTGAAAGCTTGTGCCGGTGGGAAACGCGCCGCGGTCGAACTTGCCAATGTCATCGGAGATCAGCGCGATGCGGGCGACCCCTTCGGCGCGACAGGTCTGGGCGATGCCGGCAACCGACACCGGCCCGTCGACCGGTTGGCCGCCGGTCATGGCGACGGCGTCATTGTAAAGGATCTTGTAGGTGATGTTGGTGCCAGCCGCGACCGCCTGCCGGATCGCGAGAGAGCCGGAATGATACCAGGTTCCTTCGCCAAGGTTCTGGAAAATGTGCTTGTTTCCGGTAAACTTGCTCGCCGCCACATGCGGCACGCCCTCGCCGCCCATCTGGGCATAGCCGTCGGTGTCGCGGTTCATCCAGCTTGCCATGACATGACAGCCGATGCCACTGGCGGCACGCGAGCCCTCGGGCACCTTGGTCGACGTGTTGTGCGGGCAGCCCGAGCAGAAATAGGGCGTACGGGTCGCCCCTTTGACGGTCAGCAGGGTGGGAGGCGTGTCGGTCAGGGCGCGGGCCTTTTCCGGCAGGTTTTCATCGGGAAAGAACGCATGCAGCCGCGCGGCGACGATCGGCACCAGCAGCAGTGGTGACAGCTCTCCGGTCCAGGGGATCAGCGGGTTGCCCTCGCTGTCATGCTTGCCGACCATCTTTTCCGGTTTTGCGCCGGGCCAGTCATAGAAATGCTCCTTGAACTGGCTTTCGATGATGCCGCGTTTTTCTTCGACCACGAGAACCTCGTCCTTGTCCGTGACAAAGTCGAGCGCGTCTCGCCGCGCCAGCGGCCAGACCATGCCGACCTTGTAGATGTCGATGCCAAGGCGGTGGCAGGCAGCATCGTTCAGGCCCAGAAGACGCAGCGCCTCCATCAGGTCCAGGTGTGCCTTGCCGGTGGTGACGAAACCGAACCGCGCCTCGGGTAGATCATGAATACGCCGGTCGATCGGGTTGGCTTCGACAAAGGCCTGAACAGCGTCCAGCTTGTGGCCGATGCGGGTCTCGATCTCGGGGCTGGGCAGGTCGGCCCGGCGCACATGCAGCCCGCCAGGCGGTGCGGTATAGTCGGGCTGCACGAACACCCGATCGGGGCGCAATTCGACCGAGCGCGCAGATTCGACCGTTTCGCTGATCGCCTTGAACCCGACCCAGGTGCCGGAAAACCGCGACAGGGCCAGCCCGTATTCGCCGTACTCCAGGTATTCGTCGACCGAGGCCGGGTTCAGCGTGGGCATGAACCAGGCCATGAAGGCGACATCGGACTGGTGCGGCATGGAACTGGACACGCAGCCATGATCGTCGCCCGCCACGACCAGCACACCACCCCTGGGCGCGCTGCCATAGGCGTTGCCATGTTTCAGCGCGTCGCCTGACCGGTCGACGCCCGGTCCCTTGCCGTACCACATGGAAAACACGCCGTCATAGGCGCAATCGGGGTCGAGACTGGCCTGCTGCGCGCCCAGAACGGCGGTAGCGCCCAGATCCTCGTTCACCGCCGGCATGAAGGTGATCTCGGCCTCTTTCAGGCGGTTCTTGGCGCGCCAGAGTTCAAGATCGAGCGCGCCGAGAGGGGAGCCGCGATAGCCCGAAACAAAGCCCGCCGTGTTCAGCCCGGCGGCCCTGTCACGTCGGGCTTGGTCGAACATGATCCGCGCCAGCGCCTGCGTGCCGGTGAGAAAAACGCGCCCTTGGGTGCGGGCATAGCGATCGTCCAACTGGTAGGTGTCGAAACGGGGATCGGGAATGGTCATCTGGAGCCTCCTTGTCGCGCGAGGCCGGAAGAGTAACCCGGATCGTGTGGAAAATACTGTCAGCTTTGGGCGCAAAAAGTTGTAAACGGGGAAAATACTGTCACATTATAGCAAGAATGTGAAACGGGGTGCCACTCGGATGGAGCTAGACGACAAGGACCGGCGCATCCTTGCCATGCTGCAGGGCGATTGCCGTCTGTCCAACGCCGATCTGGCGGAAAAAGTAGGCATGTCGACCTCGGCGCTGTGGCGGCGGGTGCGCAGCCTGGAGGAGGCGGGTGTGATCGAACGCTACGGCGCCGTGGTCGATCCCGCGCGGATGGGGCTGGGGTTTCACGCCATCGTCCACGTGCACCTCACGCGGCATGACCGGGACCGGGTGGGGGGTTTCATCCGTGCAGTGCGCGGACGCCCCGAGGTGCAGGAGTGCTATGCCACGACCGGGCAGAGCGATTATCATCTGCGGGTGCTCTGCCGCGACCTTGAAGCCTACAACGCCTTTCTCGAGGAGTTCCTGTTCCGGCAACCGGCGGTCGAGAGCGCGCAGACCAACCTGGTTCTGCGGACCATAAAACGCGCCGGACCGGTGCAGGGTTGACAGGCAAGCGCCCGCGACGAAAGTGTCGGGTTCCCTGGCGTAAATCTGTTCGCCCGACAGCGCGTCCCGTGTCACACTCTCACCTGCAACATTTGGGAGGATGACGCATGCTCGACACTACACTCAACGACCAGGTGCAGGGATTGCTCGACACGTTTGGCGCTGCGCTCGAGCGCAGCGATATCGACGCGGCGGTGGGTATGTTCCTGGACGATTGCTATTGGCGTGATCTCGTGACCTTCACGTGGAACATCAAGACAATGGAGGGCAAGGAGCAGGTTCGCGACATGCTTTCGACGCAGTTGTCCGCGATCGAACCCAGCGGGTGGCAGATCGCCGAGGGCGAGGTTGCGAGCGAGGAGGGCGGGATCACCACCGCCTGGATCAGCTTCGAGACCGGAGTGGCGCGCGGCTATGGGCTGATCCGCCTGAAGGACGGGCTGATCTGGACGCTGTTGACCTCGATGACCGAACTCAAGGGCTTTGAGGAACCATTGGGATACGAGCGCCCCCTCGGGGCCAAGCATGGTGCGGCCAAGGGTCGGTTGTCCTGGGCCGAGGAGCGCGAGAAGGAGCAGGCGGAACTGGGCTACGACACCCAGCCCTATACCGTCATCATCGGCGGTGGGCAGGGCGGCATCGCGCTGGGGGCGCGGCTGCGGCAGCTGGGGGTGCCGACGATCATCGTGGAGAAGAACGACCGGCCTGGCGACAGTTGGCGCAACCGTTACAAGTCGCTCTGCCTGCATGATCCGGTCTGGTATGACCATCTGCCCTATCTGCCCTTCCCGCCGAACTGGCCGGTGTTTGCGCCCAAGGACAAGATCGGCGACTGGCTGGAAATGTACACGAAGATCATGGAGTTGAACTACTGGACCCGGTCGACCGTCGAACACGCCGAATATGACGAGGCGAGCAAGGAATGGACCGTCACCGTGAACCGGGACGGAGAAAAGGTGGTGCTGAAGCCCAGGCAGCTGGTCTTTGCCACGGGTATGTCGGCCAAGCCGAACATGCCGGACTTTCCGGGCATGGACAAGTTCAAGGGCGATCAGCACCATTCCAGCAAGCACCCTGGCCCGGATGCCTACGTGGGCAAGAAGGCGGTGGTGATCGGGTCGAACAATTCCGCCCATGACATCTGCGCCGCCCTTTGGGAAAACGACGTGGATGTCACGATGGTGCAGCGCTCCTCTACCCATATCGTGCGCTCGGAACCCCTGATGGAGATCGGGTTGGGAGACCTGTATTCCGAACGCGCGGTCGAGGCCGGGGTGACGACGCAGAAGGCCGACATGATCTTTGCTTCGCTGCCCTACCGGATCATGCACGAGTTTCAGATCCCGATCTATGACAAGATCAAGGAGGTCGATGCGGAGTTCTATGCCGGGCTTGAGAAGGCCGGCTTTCAGCTCGACTGGGGCGCGGATGGCTCGGGCCTGTTCATGAAATATCTGCGACGCGGGTCGGGCTACTACATCGATGTGGGTGCCAGCCAGTTGATCATCGACGGCAAGATCAAGCTGAAGGCGGGGCAGGTCAGCGAGATTGACGAGAACGGAGTGATTTTCGAGGACGGGTCACGGCTGGACGCGGACCTGATCGTCTATGCCACAGGCTATGGGTCGATGAACGGCTGGGTTGCCGATATCGTCGACCAGGAGACCGCCGACAAGGTCGGCAAGGTCTGGGGGCTGGGGTCGGATACGCCCAAGGATCCGGGGCCCTGGGAAGGCGAGCAGCGCAACATGTGGAAGCCGACCCAGCAGGAGGCATTGTGGTTTCACGGCGGCAACCTGCACCAGTCGCGGCACTACTCGCAATTCCTGTCACTTCAGTTGAAGGCGCGGATGGAAGGGGTAGACACGCCCGTCTATGGTTTGCAGGAGGTGCATCACACCGGGCGGTGAGGTTGGCGGGACGCCGTCCAACCCGGGCCACCGCAGGGGTGGCCCGGTCGGTTTTGGCTGTTTTCGCTCTGACAGAAGACGAGCGCCGCGCCAGATCGGCTTACTCCGCCGGTGAATACCAGATCGGCGAGGTGTAGGCGCGTTCGGTGACGACCATCGTCACCTCTGGGCCGGGCGTGTTGCCGAAATAGGCCGCGTCATAGGCGGTCCAGCGCGGGGTGGGGATTTCCAGCACGCGGGCATAGTAGACGGCCCGTTGCGCCGGGTCGAAATCGGGGTCCTGCCAGACGGTGATCAGGTCGGAGGAACCGATTGTATTGGCCCAGGTCGCGTTGGCCACGTCGACCGTGCTGCCGACCAAAGGTACCTTGCCGTCCGCACCCGGCTCGCGGTCGCCGGACCAGACCACGTCGTACACCTTTTCCTGCATCTCGCCGTTGCCGTCGACCCAGCCCTTGACGATCTGGATGCGGTCGAGGTTGCCCGAGAGCGGATCCTTCAGCGCGGCGACGAGGAAGCCGGGCACGGCATCGTCTGATGGCGCCGGCGGCAGGTCCGCACCCATCGGGACACCCTTGCCATAGCCGATCGCGCCGGGGTTGCGGCCCTGCGCGTCGGCGGGTTCGAACTCCCAGCCGCCGAAGAAGCGCACCAGCATGCGGGGACCGGTGGTGCCGTAGACTTCCTTGCGCTTCATCGCGTCCCAGATCGATGCGCGGGAGTTTTCCGCGGCCCAAACGGCAGTCAGCCCCGAGGCCCCCAGCGTCCAGTCCTTGATGGTGCGACCTTCGAAATCGAACGCGTTGGCCGTCATCCGTTCCACGCCCGGTTCGCTGGCGGGGAACTTGCCGAAGAAATTGTTCTCCTCGGCCGAGGATATCCCGGTGTGATCGTCGGTCGAGCCGACGAGGCCGAACTTGAACGGGTTGGTGCCGAGCTGGTCTTCCAGCAGCAGGCCGCGCTTTAGGGCCTGGCGGGCGTATTCGTACTCGATCATGCCGGGTTCCTTAGGCACCACGTTGAGGTTGCCCTTGTCCCAGATCTCGAAATCCGCAAATTCATCGGCAGGCGCAAGGCTGGGGTGCTGTTCTGAGGTGCCCTTGCTCTGCGTGACCTCGTAGAGCGGCTCCCACCGTTGGCGCGCCGCTGCCCAGTCGGCGTCGATCGGCTGGCCGTCCGGGGTTTCGGTTGCGAACATAAGTCCGTTGGACAGGTTGCCATTATGCGGGATCGCCAGCACGCGGCCGCCGGTTTCGGCCTCGTACGTTTGCATCCAGTCCCAGAGCTCGTTGGGGATTTCGGTGTCGAACGTGGTCAGCGGCCGCACCCGGTCGGCCAGCGCCTTGCCGTCGCGGTAGATCACGTTGCGGTGCAGGTTGTTGCCGCCGCCGTAGTTCGATGTCCATTCATAGCCGATCATGGCGGAAAAGGTGCCAGGGTCGTCATGGCTTTCGACGATTTCGGTCATCTTGCGCCACATGTCGAATTGAACGGTCTTGTCGGTCACCGCTTCGGGCAGTTTGCCCTGACCTTGCAGGGTGATCATCTCGATGACCACGGCGCTGGCCGCATCGCCACCGGCGTTCATGCCCTTGTTCCATTCCTTCAGCTTGGGATCGGCCAGCAGGGCCGGATCTCCCGCCAGAACGCCGGCCATGATTCCGAGCGCATCGGAATGGTCGGCGACAACCATCCAGTCATAGGGCCGCGAGAGCTTGACCTGCTGGCCGGTGCTGGAGGTGATCTCGGCTCCCTTGGCATAGCGCAGCGCCGCGTCGGGGTCGACGCGGGTGCCGCTGGCGATCGCATCGGGCGACCAGGACGTATGCAGGTGCTGTTCGCCCCAGAGCGGGATCATCGGATAGCTGCGTCCGGCATAGGGGGAATACCCGGGCTGGCCGAAAAACCGTTCGATCCGGTCCGCCTGGATGGTTCCTGCGTCGGTGTTGACCTGGGCGATCCCGGTCTGCGCCAGGGTGGCCAGAGCGAGGATCGTCGTTGCGCGAAGGGCGATGCGAAGGGTCATTCTGGGTCTCCCGTTGTCTGCGATGCGCCACCCGGACGAACAGCGCCGGAACACTCGGTCAAACGGTATCACGGTGGCGTGACAACGCAACGGTGCAGAGCGTTCGCGGTCAGCCGGACGGCGCGGTGATAACGACCCAGGCCCAGACCATGGCGATATAGGTGAACTGGTGCAGCGCCTGGTCGAGCCCTGCCGCACGCCAATACCCGGCATCGGTGGGGCCGAGGCCGCTTTGCGCGGAATGCCGCGCCTTGGCCCAATCGATGTGGAAATGCACAATCCATTCCGCGACGCAGAGCGCCAGGATCAGCCCCCAGGGCGCGCCGATCAGGGCGAAGGCGATCGCCGAGCCGAGCGCGTGAACCGCAGCGTGCTGGGCGCGGCCCAAGTGCAGATAGGTCGCGCGTCCGGTCAGCATGCGGGGTGTCTGCAGGAAATAGTCACCCAGCATATGCTTCATCTGCAACAGGCAGAACAGGATCAAAATTGTACTCGTAACGTCGGACACGGTGGCCTCCCGTTTCACACTGGGAACAGCTTAGGAGGTTCGGGGTCATGTCGCAATCGCGCTGGGGCGGCGGGGAAATCCTTGACCGGTGAGCGCGGCGTGGACAGGGTGAATTCGGGCACACGACCAGACCGGCGCCCTGGTGGGTTTGCGCGCCGAGCGTTCGTGAAAGGACAGTCCATGAACCTGAAAGACTATGCTACGCCGTCGGCCGTGCTAAAGAATTGCACCGGCGAAACCAAGATCGAGAGTTTCGGCAAGATATCCGAGCGGCTGGACAAAGCCGCCGACGAGATCGACCGCGAGGCCGCCAAGCTGGGCAAGGCCATCCGGCAGGTCAACCCAAAGACCGATAAGTTGCAGCAGGAGTTCAACAAGTTGTCCCAGCAGATGGCCCTCGCCGCGCGCTATGGTTCGGATGCGGCCGAGGAGATGCGCGGCGCGTCCTATGCTCTGCGCGATCTCACCAAACTCTACGTGCGCGAACTCAAGGAGGCGACCGAGACGACGAGCGCGTTGCAGAGCATGTATTCGACCCTGGCGAAAGCCATCGACAAGGCCAACAAGTCGAACAGTTCCGGCGACAGGATGAAGGCCGAGATCGCCGCGAAAGCCTATGAAAAGGCCTGCAAGGCGGCGGAGAAGAAGTTGTACGTGCTGGGGCAAACGGACAAGCGAGTGCAGAAAATGTACGAGAAATCGGCGCAGTTCTCCAAGAACAGTTATCTGACTTCGGCCGAGTCGATGGAGCGAGTCCTGACCCGGATCAAGAACTATCTCGGCAAGGGCGAAATCGAGGTCGCGAAGGTCAAGGACGAGTTTTCGAGCGTGAAATCGGACCTGGCCTGGGTCAAGACCTTTTCCAAGTAGCGCCGCGTCCGCGCCCGCCTTGCCCATTGCGCCGGGACGGGTCGGGTTGCTAGGCTTGCGGATCAATGGGAAGAACCGTGGCGGTGCCGGGGGCGGCGCCGGCGCGGCGGGTTTGGAATAGTGTTATAGAACGTTCGATTTTCGGGTTCATCTGGAAGTACTCCAAGCGCGATCAGCTGATCCTGCTGGTTGTGACTTCCGCCCTTTTCCCTCTGCTCTACCTGACGCTCGAACTGCCTAAAAGGATCATCAACGACGCCATCGGCTCGCAGACCGCGACCATCGATGTACTCGGCATGCAGATCGGTCAGGTGACGTTCCTTGGCCTTCTGTGTGGTGCCTTCCTTGTGTCGGTCCTGCTGCACGGGCTGCTCAAGATGCGCATCAACACGATGAAGGGCGTGCTGAGCGAGCGGATGCTGCGCCGGCTGCGCTATCAGCTGATCGCGCGCATCCTTCGCTTTCCGCAGCCCTATTTCGAACGTGTCAGCCAAGGCGAGCTGGTGTCGATGGTGACCGCCGAGAGCGAACCAATGGGCGGGCTGATGGGCGACGCGATCAGCCAGCCTGTGCTGCAGGCAGGGCAGATGCTGACGATCCTGACCTTCCTGTTTCTGCAGAGCGTCTGGTTCGGGCTGGCGGCGGTGGCGCTGATCCCGCTGCAGGCCTGGCTGATCCCGATGTTGCAACGCCAGATCAACCTGCTGAACAAGACGCGCATCCACGAGGTGCGCGTCCTCGCCAGCACGATCGGTGAGAGCGCGGCAGGGGCGGCGACGCTGCGCAGCCATGGTGGCTGGCGTTATCGCCTGGCGCAGATCACCGACCAGCTGGGACGGTTGTACGAAATCCGCTTCGAGATCTACCAGAAGAAATTCTTCATGAAGTTCCTCAACAACTTCATCTCGCAGCTGACGCCGTTCTTCTTCTTTTCGGTCGGGGGCTACCTGGTGCTGCAGGGGTCGGTCTCGCTGGGCGCGCTGGTGGCGGCGCTGGCCGCCTACAAGGACCTGTCGAGCCCGTGGAAGGAGCTTCTGACCTTCTACAACCAGACCCAGGACATGTCGACGCGATGGGAGGTGCTGCTCGAGCGGTTCGCGCCGTCGGGGATGATCGATGCCGATCTGATCGAGGGCGCGCCGGACGAGATTCCGCATCTGACCGGAGACATCGTGCTGGACACGGTGAGCGTGCGTGACGGTGATGGCAACGATGTGCTTGAGGAGGTATCGGTCACGATCCCCGCAGGCGCAGTGGTCGCCATCTCCGCACCGAGCGCCGAGGACCGTCGCGCCTTCGCGGAACTGCTGGTGCGCGAGGTGATCCCGGCGAGCGGGCGGGTGACGATCGGCGAGCACGACCTGTCCAAGCTGCACCAGGCGGTGATCGCGGCGCGGATCGGCTACGCGACCTCGCAGCCGGTGCTGTTTCAGGGCACGTTCGGCGACAACGTGATGATGCCGGTGCGGGCGCGGCCGGGATCCGCCGCCTCGGAAAGCGCGGCGCTGCGCGAGGCTGTCCGCGCTGGCAACAGCGCGGACCCGCTGGAGGGCGACTGGATCACGCCCTCGATCGCGGGTCTGGACGATCCCGACGCGCTGCGCGACTGGTGGTTGCGCCTTGTCGACGGAATGGGATCGGGCACGACACTGTTCCGCAAAGGGCTGGAACAACGCTTCGTGAACAACATGCCTGACGAATTGATGCAACGCATCGTCTCGCTGCGGCCGGTCGTGCAGCAGGCCTTGCGCGACGCCGGGCTGCGGCAGCACGTCTTTTTCATCAGGTCCGACATGTACAATCCGGGGCTGCCGCTGGCCGAAAACCTGACCCTCGCGACCCCGCGCCGTCCGATAACGCGCGAGATCCTGGCCGAGCAGACCGGCTTCATCGCGCAGCTGCGGGCGCTCAAGCTCGACCGTGACATCGCGGGGTTGAGCCGGGATGTGATCCTGCTGTTGCGGCAGACCTTCGGCGTCGACGGGACCGACCACCCGCTGTTCGACAAGCTGGGGCTTGACCCCGGCACCTACGAGGCGGCACTTGCCCTTTTGGGACGGCTCGACAAGGGCGGGTTGAGTGGCCTTAGCGACAACGAGATCGCGACGCTTCTGATGGTGCCCTCGCTGATCACCGCCGAGAAGATCGGCCCGGCCTTTCCCGAGGACATGAAGGCGCGGGTGCTCGAATTGCGCAAGAGCCATGCCGGTGACCTGCAGCGCGGTCTGGGAGAGCTGTTCGTGCCGTTGGACGCGGAGACCTATGCGCCCGGCCTGTCGGTCCAGGACAACGCGTTGTTCGGCAAGCTGTCGGACACCGCCGGCGTTGCGGCCGAGGAGGTGCGCGCGCTGGTCGCGCAGGTGCTGCTCGATCACGGGCTCCGCGGGCAGATCGTCGACCTGATCTACGACTTGCCGATCAGTCTTGGTGGCAGCAATCTGCCGCGCCAGTTCGCCGAACCCTTGGCGCTGAGCCGGGCGACGATCAAGCGGCCCGACATTCTGATCATGGACAAGGCATTGGCAAGCTATGACCTCGAAACCCGGATCTCGGTGCACAAGCGTTTGCGCAGCCTGTTGCCCGACACCACGCTGATCTATCTTGACGAGAGCTTCGCACGGGAGAGCGTGTTCGATGCCTATTTCGACCTGGAACAGGGTCGCATCGTGACCGAGGACACCGGCGTTGCCGGGGCCGGGGACAGCGCCGCCGGCGCCGATCTCGCGCGCAAGCTTCGAGCGCTGGAACGGGCCGACCTGTTCTCGGGCCTGAGCCGCAAGCAATTGCGGCTGTTGGCCTTCGGTGCGCGCTGGTACGAGGTCAGCGCCGGACAGATGGTGTTCCAGAAGGGCGACGCGCCAACCGATGGTGCCTATGTGCTGCTGGAGGGCAGGGCGGACCTGATCCTGCCGGGCAGCGACGGGGATCCGGACGAACTGATCACCACGGTTGGCCCCGGCGCGCTGGTCGGTGAACTGGGCCTGATCCGAAACGAGCCGCGTGCACTGACCATGGTGGCCACCAGCGATCTCAGGGCGCTGCGCCTCGGCAAGGAACAGTTCCTCGATGTGGTCGAGCACGACGCCGCGACGGCGTTCCGTCTGCTTCAGGTGGTGGCCGGTTACGTCAAGAACTGAGGCTAATGCCCGTCATTGACCGATCTCGGTGACGCTCAGTCGGTGCTGCAGAACAGCGAGTAGAGCAGACCGATCACCTGCTCGGTATTGCTGTCGGACAGCGAGTAGTAGATCGTCTTGCCCTCTCGCCGCGTCGCGACCAGTCCCTCTTCGCGCAGGCGCGCCAGCATCTGGCTGACCGCCGCCTGGCGGATCGCCAGCAGTTTTTCCAGCTCTCCGACCGACTTCTCGCCCGCGCCGAGATGGCACAGGATCATCAGCCGACCCTCATGCGCGAGGGTCTTGAGATAGGCCGCGGCTTCGCACGCACGGGCCGCCATATCCGCGGGCGGTGGTGCTTTGATCTCTTCAACGGTCTGGACTGTCACGGTCTTGGGCTTTCGCAGCGGTTCACATCATACATCCTCTATGTAACATTCTTTTGCTGCATGTCACCCCTCTGTTGCCGGCGCCCCGCCCTGAAACGCGTTGCCACGCTGATAATCGCAAGGCTCGTCGCGCATTTCCAGGTGCAGTCCGGTTCCCAGGTACGGATGCGCGCGGGCGAGATCTTCATCGACTTCGATGCCCAACCCCGGCGCGGTCGGCGGCGTGATGAACCCCTCCTCGACCTTGATCGCACCCTTGATGAGGGCCGAATGGAACGGCGTTTCGATGGTTTCCGCCATCAGGATATTGGGGATGCTGGCGGCAAGCTGGATATTGGCCGCCCATTCCACGGGCCCGGCATAGAGATGCGGCGCCATCTGCGCGTTATATGCCTCGGCGAGCGCGGCGACCTTCTTCATCTCCCAGATGCCGCCGGCGCGCCCCAAGGCGGGCTGCAGGATGCTGGCCGCCCCGGTCTGAAGGATGGCCGCAAATTCCGCCTTGGTGGTCAGCCGCTCGCCGGTGGCGACAGGGATGCGCACCGCCTGCGCGACACGGGCCATCTCGGCGGGATTATCCGGCGGCACCGGTTCCTCGAACCAGAGCGGGGAATACGGCTCGAGCGCCTGACCCAGCCGGATCGCCCCGGCCGTGGTGAATTGCCCATGCGTGCCGAAGAGCAGGTCGGCCCTGTCGCCCACCGCCTCGCGGATCGCGGCGCAGAACGCCACGGATTGCGAGATGTCTCGCATCCCCGGCATGTGGCCACCACGCATGGTGTAAGGGCCGGCCGGGTCGAACTTGACCGCCGTGTAGCCCTGCCGAACCATCTCCGCCGCGCTTTCGGCGGCCTGGTCCGGCGCGGTCCAGAAATCGCTCAGGTTATGCTGTGCCAGCGGATAAAGGTACGTATAGGCGCGGATGTGCGCGTTCATCCGCCCGCCGATCAGCGCGTGCACCGGGCGATCGCGGTCCTTGCCGAGAATGTCCCAGCAGGCGATTTCCAGCCCCGAGAATGCGCCCATCACTGTCAGGTCGGGCCGTTGCGTGAAGCCACTGGAATAGGCACGGCGGAACATCAACTCGATATTCTCGGGATTTTCGCCCTGCATGTGCCGCCCGAACACATCCTCGATCACGCCGCGCATCGCGTCGGGCCCTACCGAGGACGCATAGCATTCGCCCCAACCAACGATCCCGGTGTCGGTGGTCAATTTGACGAGGATCCAATAGCGCCCCCCCCAACCTGGCGCGGGCGGCGCGGTCACGATGATGTCGAGGTCCTGCAATTTCATCGCGCGCTCCGCTCCTTCATCTTCGGTCCAATACTCCGGGGGCCGCCGGCAGGCGGCGGGGGCAGCGCCCCCTCTCACCTGTCGAACAGGATCACGTTGCGCTTCGCACTTCCGGTCTTGGTGTCGGCGATCGCTTCGTTGATCTGCGACAAAGACCACCGCCCCGAGATCAGTTCGTCCAGTTTCAGCCGCCCCTGCTGGTAGAGATCGACCATCCAGGGAATGTCGCGCTGGATCACCGTGTCGCCCATCTTGGAGCCGATCAGCCCCTGGCCCTGGTAGGACATGCCCATCGGGTTGTATTCGGCATTGGCCTCGGCATGCGGCATGCCGATCATGATCGCCTTGCCGCCCCAGCCAAGATAGCGCGGCGCGTCATTGTAGGCCGCCGCCGCGCCGACGGTGACCAGCACCGCGTCCGCGCCGCGCCCACCCAGTGCCTTTTGCGCCGCGCGCCAGGGTTTGGGGGACGTGGCCAGCACGCCGTGGGTTGCGCCGAATTCCTTGGCGATCGCCAGCTTCTCCTCGATCATGTCGACAGCGACGATGCGACGGGCGCCGGCGATGCGCGCACCCTGGATCGCGTTCAGCCCGACGCCGCCGGCGCCGATCACCACCACGTCCTGCCCGGCGCGCAGACCGGCGGCGTTGACCGCCGCGCCGACCCCGGTGATGACGCCGCAGGACAAGAGGCAGGCCGCCTCCTTGGGCATGTCTGCGGGGATCTTCACGATCTGGCTGTGATGCACCACGACCTTTTCCGCGAATGCTCCGCAGGCCATCGCCTGCAGCAGCGGGCCACCATCTGCGGTCTTGATCGAACCCTGCACGCCGTCATTGGGGGTTTCGCAGATCGTCGGTTTGCCGCCGGCGCAGTTCGGGCACGACCCGCAGGCGCGGATCAGGGTCACGATCACGTTGTCGCCGGTTTCGAACCCGGTGACGCCCGCGCCGAGGCCGGTCACGACGCCGGCGGCCTCGTGGCCATAGACCGCAGGCAGGTGCCCGCCCCAGGCCCCTTCGGCATAGGAAATGTCCGAATGGCAGATCGCGACGGCGTCCAGCGTGATCTCGACTTCGCCGGTGCCGGGGTCTGCGAGCTGGATATCCTCGATCACGAGCGGCGCGCCGAAGTCGCGGCACACGGCGGCTTTGATGGTTTGCATGGAAGTCTCCCCGGTTTCGTTTCGGCGCAAGGTGGACCGGGGCGCGCCGCATCGCAAGGCCGAATGCGCCGCGATCCGGTCGCCTTCAGACCGTGGCAGGGCGTGATTTCAGAAACAAAGCCAGCCCGAGCAGCATCAGCAGCAGCGACACGACAAAAGGCGCGCCCGGAAAGTAGACCGCCGTGTCCCGGTGGGTGAAGGTGGCGAATACCGAAGTCATCAGCAGCGGAGAGATAATCATCGACAGGGCGCTGACGCTGGTCAGCACGCCCTGCAGTTCGCCCTGCGCGTCGTCCGGCACGGCCTGCGACATGATCCCCTGCAGCGCCGGCGTGATCACCGCGCCAAGCGCCGCGATGGGCGTCAGGATCAGGGCCAGCGTGCTGCTGGTCACCACCGCGATCAGGCCGAAGGCGAAGATGTCGAAGACATGGCCATACACCACCGTGCGCCATTCCCCCAGCCAGCGCAGAACCAGCCGGATCAACCCGCCCTGCACCACGGCCATCATCACCCCGAACAGGGCCAGAGACAGGCCGATGGTCTGCGGGCTCCAGCCGAACCGCTCCTGCGTGAAGAAGGACCAGATCGAGGGATAGACGTGAAAGGCCACGGAATAGATGAAATAGACCCAGAGCAGCCGCCCGATCCCCGGCAGCCGCCCGACGCTGCGGAACGCGCCCAGCGGGTTGGCACGGTGCCAGGAGAACGGGCGCCGGATGCGGTCGGTGACGGTTTCGTGCAACACGAAATAGCCGAACACGGTGTTCAGCGCCGCCAGCGCGGCGGCGGCATAGAAGGGCGCCCGGGTGCCCAGTTCGCCCAACATCCCCCCGACCAGCGGGCCGAGCACGAAGCCGACACCGAAACCCGCCCCGATCAGGCCGAAATTCACCGCCTTTTCGCCTGGCTTGGAGATGTCGGCCATGAAGGCGCTGGCGGTGGCGTGGGTGGCGGCGGTTATGCCGCCAATGATGCGCCCAAAGAGCAGCAGCCAGATCGACCCGGCCAGCGCCATCACCAGGTAGTCCACCGCCATCACCGCGAGCGAGATCAGCAGCACGGGCCGGCGGCCGAACCGGTCCGACAGGTTGCCCAGAAGCGGGCTGAACAGGAACTGCATCACCGCGAAGACGGTCGACAGGACGCCGCCCCAGAGCGCCGCCGTGGCGAGCGATCCTCCCTGCACTTCGAGGATCAGTTCGGGCATCACCGGCATGATCAGCCCGATGCCCATGGCATCGAGCATGACGGTGATCAGGATGAAAAGGACGGGCAGGCGCACCGGATGGCTCCATCAAGGGGCGGGCGCGTCATGGCCCAGCCGCGCACCGCCGTCATGGCGCGGAATCGACATTTGCCGCCACGTCAGCGGCGAAGCGCCGCGCCTCCTCGGGAGCGCGGCCCATCTGGCGGGCCGGGTCGAAGAGGGTTGCGGTGTCGAGCCATGGATGCGCCTCGACCGCCAGCTCGGCAAGTAATCTGCCGCTCTGCTGCGCTGCGCGGCAGAGCGTCTTGACCTCGGCCTGCGCCTCGGGCCGGGGCATCCGTGCGGCGAGCGCGAAGCTCAACGCTTCGGCATGGATCAGGCCCAGCCCGCCGCCAAGCGCATCCGCCATCGCCGTGGCGTCCGGCGCAACATTGGCCGACAGGTCGCGGGCGATGCGGGCGGCGCTGGCGGCGCCCAGAACGATCTGGGGCAGGCACATCCATTCGGTGAACCAGGTCGCGCCGTCGCGCTGGTGCCGCGCCAGGGCCGCGCCCTGCAAGACGCCGTGCAGCCCGGTGGCCTGCCGCGCCAGCGCGACCAGCGCCGAGGGAGCGACCGGGTTCTGCTTCTGCGGCATGGTCGAGGACGACCCGGCGCCGCCGAGCGTGATCTCTCCGATCCCGCTTTGCGCCAGTTCGGTCAGGTCTTCGCCCATCTTGCCGCATGCAAGGGTGACGCGGGTCAGCCAGTCGGCCAGTCGCAGGAGCGGAGTGCGGTCCGCATGCCAGTTGCGCCGTGGATCGCCCAGGCGCAACTCGGCGGCCAGATCGGCGCGCAGGGCGGCAGCGTCGGGGCCGAGTTCGGAGGCCGTGCCGGCCGCGCCGGCAAGCGACACCAGGAGGCAGCTGTCGCGCAACGCGGGCAGTTCGCCGACCAGTGCCAGCAGCGGCGCGCCCCAGCCGGCGGCCACCGCGCCAAAGCTGGTGGGCGTGGCGTGCTGGCCATAGGTGCGCGCGGCCATCGGCAGGTCGGCATGGTCCGTTGCCAGCCGGGCGAGACCGTGCAGGACCTGCGCCATATCGGTTTCGACCAGCGCCAGCGCCTGACGCAGGCGCAGCATCAGACCGGTGTCGATGATGTCCTGAGAAGTCGCGCCCCAATGCAGGTATTGGGCGTGTTCGGGCGCCTGCATCTCGGCCCGGAAAGCGGCAAGCAGGCCAGGCACGGTGACGCCGTTGGTGCCGGTCGCGCCGGCCAGTGCGCCGGGATCGATCTGTACCTCCATCACCATGCGCGAGATCAGCGCGGCGCTATCCTCGGGAATGATCCCGCGCGCCGCCTGGACCCGCGCCAGCGCGCCCTCGACCAGCAGCATGGCCCGCAGGGCGGCGCTGTCGCTGAACAGGCGCCCGGCTTCGCCGGTCGGAAAGAGCTGCGCGTGCAGCGGGCTGTCAAACACCGAGGCGGCCATCAGAGCAGTCCGGCGATGCGATGCAGCCTGAGCGCCAGCCCGGTCGGATCGGAGAAGAAGGGAGAATGCGAGGTGGGCATTTCGAAGACATGGTCGGCGGGCCAGTCCCGTGTCATTCGGGCCTGGTATTCCGGTGGAATGGTGCGGTCATCGGCGCCGCGGATATAGAACTTGGGCACGTGTGCAAACCGGTTGGTCAGGGTCAGCGGCGTTTCCTGCGGCGCGATCGCCTGTGGGCAGAGATGGTCCATCGCATAGGACACGGTGGCATCGGGGCAATCGTGGTAGAACAGCGCCCGAACGCGGTCGGGCACCAAACTGTAGGACAGCCCATCGGGCGCGCGCTCGACCGCTCCGGTCAGGGTCTGCCTCGGCCCGGCCTTGCGCATGTCGATCATCGAGAGGCCCGAGACCGGCACATAGGCACAGAGATAGACCAGCGCGCGCATTGCCGCCGGATCGGCCTCGGCTGCGGCGCTGATCGGGTAGCCGCCCCAGGAATGACCCAGAACGATGCTGTCGGGCGTGCTGGCGGCAAGGACCGCGTCGCGGGTCAGGTCGAGCGTCACCTCGGACAGGGGCGTCGTGTCGTCGCCGTGGCCGGGGAGATCGATGGCGTGGGCGTCATGGCCGAGGTTTGCAAGCTCCCCCAAGAGGTCACGCCAGCACCATGCCCCGTGGCAGGAGCCGTGTATCAGCAGGAACCGCGCCATGTCAGCGCTCCTTGCCCCTAGACATGGCCGGTTTCGCGCAGGAAGCGGGTCAGGACCTCGGCGTATTCCACCGGGTTCTCGACGCAGGGCAGGTGGCCCGCGCCGCGGATCAGGTGGAACTGCGAGCCGGGAACCAGGTCGACGGTTTCGCGCACGAGGTCGGGCGGGGTCGAGCCGTCCTGATCGCCCGCGATGCCGAGCGTCGGCAGGCGCAACCCGCTGGTCGGGGTCATGAAATCGGTGCCCGAAATCGCGGCGGAACACCCGACATAGCCCACGGCCGGCTGGCGCACCAGCATGTTGCGCCAGAGCGCGAGGTCCGGGCTGGCGCGGAAGGATTTGCTGAACCAGCGCTCCATGACCGGGTCGGCGAGGCTTTCGATGCCGCCGGCCTCGATCGCGGCGATGCGGTCGTTCCACATCTCGGCGGTGCCGATCTTGGCCGCGGTGTTGGACAGCACCATCGCGCGCACGAGGTCCATCCGCTTGACCGCGAGGCCCTGCGCGATCATGCCGCCGATCGACAGGCCGACGAACAGGCAATCGCGCACCTTCAGGTGGTCGAGCAGCAATTCGGCGTCGCGCACCAGCGCGCCCATCGAGTAGGGTGCGGGCGGGGCCGAGGACAGACCGTGACCGCGCTTGTCGTAGCGGATCAGCCGCAGCCCGTCCGGCAGCAGCGGCAGCACCGCGTCCCAGAGCCTGAGATCGGTGCCCAGCGAGTTGGCGAAGACCATCGGCGCGCCGTCGGGATCGCCGTCGATACGATAATGAAGCTGGACCTCGCCCAGGTCGGCAATGTGCATGAACGCCCTCCGCTGATCGATCGGCGCGACCCTAGCCTAAGGCTCGAGCCTTGCCAACGCGTCGCGGAACACCGCAGGATCGACATTGCCGCCGGTGGCGACGGCGATCACCGCGTCGCCCTGCACCGCCTCGGGGTGGAAAAGGGCGGCGGCCAAGGCCACCGCGCCGCCCGGTTCCAGCACGATCTTGAGCCGGGCGAAGGCGAGCGCCATGGCCTGCAGTGCCTGCGCCTCGGTCACGACGAGGCCCGGCCCGCACAGCCGCTTCAGGATCGGGAAGGTGATCTCGCCGGGTTGCGGCGTCACGATGGCGTCGCAGAGACTGCCGGAGGTTCGGGCGTTGCGCTGGATCGACCCGGTGGCGAGCGAGCGGGCCACGTCATCGAACCCTTCTGGCTCGACCGTGCGGGCGCGCAGCCCCGGCGCGTGGCCTTCCAGCGCCAGCGCGATGCCCGAGGTCAGCCCGCCGCCGCCGCAGCAGACCAGAACGTCGCCCTCGGTCACGCCCTCGGCGGCGGCCTGGTCGGCGATCTCGAGCCCGGTGGTGCCCTGACCCGCGATCACCTGCGGCTCGTCGAAAGGCTTGATGAGGGTCAGGCCGCGCTCGGCGGCGAGGCGGTCGCCGATTGCGTCGCGATCCTCGGTTTCGCGGTCGTAGAGCACGATTTCGGCGCCCAGCGCACGGGTGTTGTCGATCTTCATGCGCGGGGCGTCGGCGGGCATGATGATGACTGCCGGTGCACCACGCGCCTGGGCGGCCCGGGCGACGCCCTGGGCGTGGTTGCCGCTGGAAAAGGCGATGACGCCGCGCGCGCGGGTATCGGGGGGCAGGGCCGAGACCGCCGACCAGCCGCCGCGGAACTTGAAGCTGCCGGTGTGCTGCAGGCATTCGGCCTTGACCAGCACCCGCCGCCCGGCGATTTCGTCGAGAAACGGCGAGGACAGCAGCGGTGTACGCCGCGCGTGGCCCGCAAGCCGGTCGGCGGCGGCGTGGATCATCGACAGGTCGCTCATGCGGTGTCCTTCAGGATGCGGCGGATCAGGTCCAGGCTTTCGGGTTCGTCGAGCAGCGGCACGTGGCCCCGGTCGGGCACCGTGACGGCGATCATCTCGGGATTGCGGGCCTGCATCGCGGCGAGTGTCTCGGCGCCGAGGATGTCGGAATTGGCACCGCGCAGCACGCCGAGCGGCTTTTCGGCGAGCGCGTCAAAGAGCGGCCAGAGGTCGGGGGGCGGACCGTCCTGCATCTGTGCCATCAGCGCGTCGCGCAGGCGCGGATCGTAAGTCAGGGCGAGGCCCGCGTCGGTCTGGCGGAACTGCGCGGCGGCCTGACGTTGCCAGATCTCGGGGGAAAGGCCGGGGAATTGCGGTTCGAGGGCCGCCTGCAGCGCCTGCGCCGCGTCGGCGAGGGTCCGGGCGGTCGGTGGGCGGCCCACGTAGTCGAGGATGCGGGCGATGCCCGCGGGCGCGACCTCGGGGCCGACATCGTTCAGGATCACCCCGGCGACGCGATCCGGCTGCGTCGCGGCCAGCGCCATGGCGATCAGCCCGCCGCGCGACGTGCCGAGGATCGTGACCGCGGCGAGGCCCAGATGGTCGAGCAGGTCGACCACATCCTGCGCCTCGCGCGGGACCGCGTAGCTGTTGAAATCGGGCGCAGGGTCGGACTGGCCGCGACCGCGGTAATCCATTGCGATCAGGCGCAGATCGCTCACATGGGGGGCGAGGAAGTCGAAGTCGCGCGTGTTGCGCGTGAGACCCGGCAGGCAGAGCAGGGGCTGGCCGGCGCCGGTGTCCTCGTAGTGGAGGGTGAGCCCGTCGGTGGTGATGAAACGGGCCATCAGCGCGCCGCCAGATCGGGGATGGAGGTCAGGTCGGACAGCACATGGGCCGGTGTCCAGGGCAGCCGGTCGACCGGATCGCCGGCGCGGTTGACCCAGGCGGTGGTGAAGCCGTAGCCGGTGGCGCAGGCGGCGTCCCAGCCGTTGGAGGAGACGAAGAGCACCTCGTCGTCAGGGCATCCGAAGCGCGCGCCGACGAGATCGTAGACCGCTGCCGCGGGCTTGAAGATGCCGACGGTTTCGACGGACAGGACATCGTCGAGCAGCGTGCCGATCCCCGCCGAGCGGATCGCGCCGTCGAGCATCGCGGGCGAGCCGTTGGAGAGGATCGCGGTCTGCTGCCCGCCGTCCTTGAGCGCGGCGAGCATGCCGGGCACCTCGGGATAGGCGGCGAGTTCCCAGTAGAGGTCCAGCAGGCGCTGGCGCAGGGCGGCGTCGCCGGCGAGACCGGCGGCCTCGAGCGCCCAGTCGAGCCCGTTCTGGGTGACCTCCCAGAAATCCGTGTGAGCGCCCGCGACCGCGCGCAGCCAGGTGTATTGCAGTTGCTTGAGGCGCCAGTGTTCGGCCAGCGTGCGCCAGCTGTCCGCCAGCGCCGGGAAGGCCGGGTCCCGGGCGGCGTGACGCGCGGCGGCGGCGACGTCGAAGAGGGTGCCGTAGGCATCGAAGACACAGGTGGTGATGGGCATCGCGGGCTCCAGATTTTGGCGCAGAGTGGCACAGGTGAAGCGGGGTTGGAAGCGCCGGAATGGCGCTGGTTCGGCGCGGGTGGGGGCGCTGCCCCCGTCGCCTGGCGGCGACTCCCCCGGAGTATTTTTCCAAAGATGAAAAGGGGTTGGCGGGCAGGGGCGGGGGCGCGGGTTTACATGCGGGGATGAGGGGTTAGGTTGGGCGTTCCTGCCCGGCCCCACGGTCTGGCCAAACGCGACACAGAGCCCAAGGGGGAGATACCATGACCCAGGCCAAGACAGGCGATACCGTGCGTATCCATTATACCGGAACCCTTCAGGACGGCAGCACCTTCGACAGCTCGGAAGGCCGCGACCCGCTGGAATTCGAGGTCGGATCGGGGCAGATCATACCCGGTCTGGACGGCGCGCTGCCTGGCATGGAGGTGGGTGAGAAGAAGGTGGTGAACGTCGCCTGCGAGGACGCCTATGGCCCGGTCCAGCCGGGGATGCGTCAGGCGGTGCCGCGCGAGAGCATTCCGCCGGAGATCGACCTGCAGACCGGAATGCAGCTGCAGATGCAGTCGAGCGAAGGGCAGGTGCTGCCGGTGACCGTGGTCGAGATGACCGAGGAGAAGGTCACGCTGGATGCGAACCATCCGCTGGCGGGGCAGGACCTCGTGTTCGAGATCGAACTGGTCGCGGTCGGGGAGTAACACCGCCGGCGCACGATTTTTTCCGAAAGCGCGTTAACGCCCTTGTTTTCATGGGCGGGTGGCCTGTGCCATGCGTGCAGACTCCGTGCATACCGCGTGCATACGCGGCGTGTGGCTTTGCTGTGCAGCGCAGCGTTGACGCGGCGCGCGGTGCAGGGAGGTGCCCGGTGCGGGAAGCTGTGTCGGGATGCCAACCCGGAAGGGCAGCGGAGAGACCGCGCACTCGAACCGGAGCCATCCTGTTGCGGTCTCCGCCACGGGTCGCCAGGCGGTGGACATGAGGATCGGCCTGCCGGGAATGGTCGAGACGCATCGCAGGGTTCAGCGTGGAACCTTGGGTCCGTCCAGGTCATCGGCGATCCCGAGGCAGGGTGCGGTCGCTCGCCCGCGCTCGCGCGGTTCGGGGCGCGTTCAGGTTGCGCCTGAGCGCGCATGGCGCAGGCACCGCAGCGCGCCGAGACTGCCGATACCGCCCAGGAGCAGCAACAAGCTGGCCGGGAGTGGAATCGGAGCGATATCCGCGGTTTCATAGGTCAGAGAGACGGTGCCGTAGCCCGGCTGTCCCAGAAACGGCACCCCGGTTCCGGCATACCAGAGCCCGGTGAACCCGCCTTCGTCCGCGAACAGCGCGAGGTCGAAAGCGACCGGGGCACCGACGAAGGAGGATGCGTCGACCCCGAGCGCGCGCAGGTCGGCGGAGAAGGTGAGAAAATTCTCGGACTGCCCGAGCGCCATGCTCGCCAGCGCTGTGCCGTTCAACAGGACGCTCGCGAAGGCCTCGGCTGCGGTCAGATCGTTCACGAGGATGCGGGAATCGATCGACAGGGTGGCCGAGACGAGCCCTGCGGGATCGCCGGAAAACGGATCGAGGAAGAGCGAGTCGGTGACGGTCGTATTGGTCACGACGGCCGAGAACACGAAAGCCCCGGTGACGGTTTCAGTGGCCGCGTGGGCGGAACAGGACACCGTCAGCGCGGCAAGACCCGAGGCTGCGAGACGGGACAGGTCCAGGGACATGGCTGCCTCCTGTCGGTTGATGTCGCCCGGTTGCCTTTCGCGGCAAAATCATGGCCGATTTTGCGGTTTTTCGCAATCCGGCCGGACCCGGGCGCCGGTCGTCGGATGCCCGAAGCTGGGTCGCGCACCGCGCGGCGGGCCACCGGTGGCAAAGCAGGTCGTGGCGCCTGGCCCGGTCTCAGAGGTATTCGGATTGGGGCATGCCGAGGACGTGGTAGCCGCCGTCGACGCGGATGATTTCGCCCGTGGTGCAGGCGCCGGCGTCGGAGACGAGGTAGACCGCGGTGCCGCCCACCGCCTCGAGCGTCGCGTTGGCGCGCAGCGGGGCGTTCTGGTCGGTGTGCTTGTAGGTGCGGCGCGCGCCGCCGATGGCGGCACCGGCCAGGGTCTTCATCGGGCCCGGCGAGATCGCGTTGACGCGGATGCCTTCGGGGCCGAGATCGTTGGCCAGGTAGCGCGTCGCGGATTCCAGTGCCGCCTTGGCGACGCCCATGACGTTGTAGTTCGGCACCACCCGGTTGCTGCCCTGGTAGGTCAGGGTGATCAGCGTGCCGCCGTTCTCGACCATCAGGGGATGGGCGCGGCGGGCGATCTCGATGAAGGAATAGGCGCTGATGTCCAGCGAGTTCTTGAAATTGGCGCGGCTGGTGTTGAGGAACCGCCCGGTCAGTTCGGACTTGTCGGAATAGGCGATGGCGTGGATGACGAAATCGATGGTCGGCCAGCGCGCCGACAGGGCGTCGAAAGCGGCGTCGAGCGAGGGATCGTCGGTCACGTCGACATCGACCATGAAATCGGAGCCGACCGAGGCGGCCAGCGGTTCGAGCCGCTTGCCGAAGGCGTCGCCCTGGTAGGTGAAGGCCAGGTCGGCCCCCGCCTCGTGCAGGGCGCGGGCGATGCCCCAGGCGATCGAGCGATCATTGGCGACGCCCATGACGAGGCCGCGTTTGCCTGCGAGTGAAGTGGTCATGTCCCGATCCTATCCGTTGAATTTCGACAGGATCATCGATCCGTTGGTGCCGCCGAATCCGAAGCTGTTGGTCATCACGCTGTCCAGCCCGGCGTTCTCGACCATGTCCAGCGCGATCTCGGACGGATCCAGCGCCGGGTCGAGGGTTTCGACGTTGATCGAGCGGGCGATGAAGTCGTTGTCGAGCATCAGGAGGCTGAAGATCGCCTCGAGCGCGCCGGCCGCACCCTGGGCGTGGCCGGTCATCGACTTGGTCGAACTGATCGGGGGCGTCGTGCCTTGCCCGAAGACGCGGCGCACGGCCTCGACCTCGCCGACATCGCCCACCGGCGTGCTGGTGCCGTGGGCGTTGATGTAGCCGACGCGGCGCTCTTCGGGCAGGGTCGCCAGCGCCAGCCGCATGGCCCGTTCGCCGCCTTCGCCGGAGGGGGCGACCATGTCGTGCCCGTCGCTGGTGGCGCCGTAGCCGGTGACCTCGGCATAGATCTTGGCGCCGCGCGCCCGGGCGTGCTCGAGGTCTTCGAGCACCACGATGCCGCCGCCGCCCGAGATGACGAAGCCGTCGCGGTCGGCGTCGAAGGCGCGCGAGGCGCGCTGCGGCGTGTCGTTGTACTTGCTGCTCATCGCGCCCATCGCGTCGAACAGGCAGGAGAGGGTCCAGTCGAGTTCTTCACCGCCGCCGGCGAACATCACGTCCTGCTTGCCCATCATGATCTGTTCGGCGGCGTTGCCGATGCAGTGCAGGCTGGTCGAGCAGGCGGAGGTGATGGAATAGTTGATTCCCTTGATCTTGTAGGCCGTGGCGAGGTTGGCCGAGATCGTCGAGGACATGCATTTGGGCACCGCGAAGGGGCCGATGCGCTTGGTCGCGCCGGATTTCAGCACCGTCTGGTGCGCGGTCAGCATGGCGCTGGTCGAGGGCCCGCCGGAGCCGGCGACGAGGCCGGTGCGCGGGTTCACGATGTCGGAGTCGTCCAGCCCGGCGTCGGCGATGGCCTCGGCCATGGCGATATGGGCATAGGCGGCGCCCGGTCCCATGAAGCGCAGGGCGCGCTTGTCGACGTGGTCGGCGACGGTCAGCTTGAGCGTGCCGGCCACCTGGCTGCGAAAGCCGTGTTCGGCCATGTCGGGGCTGGCCTCGATTCCGGACGTGCCCGCCTTGAGCGCGGCCAGGACCTCGGCTGCGTTATTTCCGATGGACGAGACGATCCCCAGCCCGGTTACAACGACGCGACGCATCGGCGCTCTCCCTCTTGGCGGCCCTGACGGGCAATCAGGCCTGGGCGGTTGCCAGGCCCACCTTCATGTCCTTGACGGCATAAATCTCTTCGCCGTCGGCGACAACCCGTCCGTCGGCGACGCCGAGCTTGAGCTTGCGGTCGATGATCCGGGTCATGTCGACGTAATAGGTCAGCATCTTGCGGTCGGGTTTGACCATGCCCTTGAGCTTGACCTCGCCCACGCCCATCGCCATGCCCTGGCCCAGCATGCCGCGCCAGCCGAGGTTGAAGCCGGTGAGCTGCCACAGCCCGTCAAGGCCGAGGCATCCGGGCATGATCGGGTTGCCGGGGAAGTGGCACTTGAAGAACCACAGGTCGGGATGGATGTCGAACTCGGCCACTACGTGGCCTTTGCCGTGGCTGCCGCCGTCGGCGCTGATCTCGGTGATGCGGTCCATCATCAGCATCGGGGGTTCGGGCAACTGGGCGTTGCCGGGGCCGAACAGTTCGCCACGGGCGCATTTCAGCAGGCCCTCCTTGTCAAAACTGTTGGGATACTGGGACATTCCGCCGCCTTTCCTGCCTGTGCTCGCTGCCGTTTCCGGAATCCGTCTAACACCGCCGTCGCGCTTCCCGCAAGGGCGCGCGGCGCGTCGGGGTGTGGCGTCTTCCTGGCAGTTGCGACTGAATTTCATTTGAAATCGTGCCGCCGGACGCCCTATATACAGGGTCAGGACGACAACCGGGATACAGACATGACGCAGAAGGCCATCAAATCCGCGACCAGCTGGCTGAACTCGGCCGGGCTGCGGCCGACGCGTCAGCGGCTTGCGCTGGCCGAGTTGCTGGTCGGCGACGGGCAGCACCGCCATGTCACCGCCGAGAGCCTGTTCGAGGCGGCGCGGGAGTCCGGCGCATCGGTGTCGCTGGCGACGATCTACAACACCCTGCGCGCGTTCTGCGATGTCGGGTTGATGCAGGAGGTCACGGTGGATGGCTCCAAGAGCTATTTCGACACCAACACCCATGATCATCCGCATTTCTACTGGGAAGACGAGGGCCGCCTGTCCGACGCGCCGTCGGATGAACTGGTGATCACGCGGCTGCCGGATGCGCCCGCCGGGGCCGAGATCGCCTCGGTCGACGTGGTGATCCGCCTGCGCCGCACCTGACCTTGTCCTGAGCGTCACCCCCACGCCGCGCCGAGACCGCCCGCGAGCGCCGACAGCACGCCCGCGCGCTGCGGCGGCAGCGGGGCGGTGCCATGGCGTGCGAGGATGATCGGTTCGACCGCCGCGGGGTCGCTGACGGGAATCGCCACCACCGGACGTCCGTCATAGCTGAGATGGCCGGGCGGGCGGCTGTGGCTGAGCCCGATGCCTTCGCCATGCGCGGCGAGGCTGCGCAGGATCTCGAGCGAGGCGGCGCGGTGCACGACGCGCGGGCGCAGGTCACGCTCGCGGAACAGCGCCAGAACGTGCTGGGCGGACATGCCTTCCTGGAACAGGATCAGCGGATGGTCGGCGAGGGTGGCGAGGTCGATCTCGGACCGGGTGGCGAGCGGGTGGTCGGCGGCCACATGGGCGCAGGGCACCGCATGGGCGAGCGTATGACGGTCGAACCCGGCGTCGAGCCCGAGGTCGTAGGTCACGGCGAGATCGACCTGCCCGTCGATCATCGCGGTGGTCAGCGCCTGAAACCCTTCGACCCGGTAGCTGACCGCGATGCCCGGGAAGTTGCGGCGCATCAGGTTCAGGGCCGGGGCCAGCAGGAAGGGCGCGAGATCGACGAAACAGCCCAGCACCAGCGATTGCGGCGCGGGCGCGTCGGGTTCGGTCCGCTCGAGCCGCGCGGCGCGGGCGAGCAGGTCTTCGGCCTGGCGCACGAAGTCGCGCCCCTCGGGCGTCAGCACGAGGGCTGCGCCCTTGCGGCGGAAGAACAGCGTCTTGCCGAGCCGTGATTCGATGCGCGAAAGCGCGGCCGATAGCGCGGGCTGGGAGACGTTCACGTCATCGGCGGCGGCCGACAGGCTGCCTTGGCGGGCGATCGCGGTGACGTATTCGTACTGGCGCAGGGTCAAGTATAACATGAGATTATATGTGCCATCGGAATATATGAATTGAAACATCCAAGACGATTGGGCAGGACGGGGCGACGCAGCCCGAAGGAGAGATTCCATGCCCCACCCGCTCGTGACCCGTGACGACATCGACACGTTCCAGCGCGACGGGGTCGTGCTGATCCGCGGCCTGTTCGCCGACCATGTCGAGACCCTGCGCGCCGGTGTCGCGCGCAACATGGACGCGCCCGGCCCCTATGCTTCGGAGAACCGCAAGGAGGGGCATACGGGGCTGTTCTTCGACGATTACTGCAACTGGGAGCGCATCCCGGAATTCGCCGAAGCGATCCGCGAGTCGCCCGCCGCCGCGGTCGCCGCCGACCTGATGCAATCCGACAGCGTGCAGCTGTTCCACGATCACGTTCTGGTCAAGGAACCCGGCACCTCGATGCCGACCCCCTGGCACCAGGACGGGCCCTATTACTTCGTGCAGGGCCGCCAGACCGTCAGCTTCTGGTCGCCGCTGGACCCGGTCCGCGAGGCCAGTCTGCGCTGCGTGGCCGGATCGCACCGCTGGGAAAAGGACGTGCTGCCGACCCGCTGGGTCGCGGAGTCGGCCTTCTTTGCGGACGAGGGCCAATACATGCCGGTGCCGGATCCCGAGGCCGAGGGGATGCGGATCGTCGAGTTCGAGATGCAGCCCGGCGACGCTGTGGCGTTCGACTATCGCACGCTGCACGGTGCGCGCGGCAACACCAGCGCCACGCGGCGGCGGGCCTTCTCGCTGCGGCTGGTGGGGGACGACGCGCGCTATGTCGAGCGGCCGGGACCGACCTCGCCGCCGTTTCCGGGGCACGGGATGCAACCGGGCGAGCGGCTGCGCGAGGACTGGTTCCCGGTCCTGCTGCGCGCCTGAGGCGGCAACAAAGCACTTGAACCGGGGTCGAAAACCCGGCTTGCTTCGGGGATCATGCGCGAGTCCCTGAAACAGTTCCTGTCGTCGCTCTACCTGGGCTACAGCCCGCGCGCCAAGTGGTTCCGCTATGGGCTGATCGCCTTTGACACCCTGACCATCCTGTTCTTCGTCGCGACGGTTGCGGTGCCGCTGACGCCGACGCTAGTGGTCGTGAACACGGTGCTGGGGCTGCTGATCCTGGCGGATTTCGGGGCCCGGCTGTGGCTGGCGACGGACCGGCGCAAGATGCTGCGGCAGCTCTACACGATCGCCGACCTGGTGGTGATCGTCACGCTGCTGATCGCGCCGCTGTTCGACCTGCACGACCTGGCCTTCCTGCGCATCCTGCGCGGGTTGCGGCTGATCCATTCCTATCACCTGCTGCGGGATCTGCGCCAAGACAGCCGGTTCTTCCGCCGTCACGAGGACGCGCTGCTGGCGCTGGTCAACCTGATCGTCTTCGTCTTCGTCACCACTTCGGCGGTGTTCGCGCTGGCGGCCGACGAGGGCGCCGGGCCGGAGGGCTATGTCGATGCGCTCTATTTCACCGTGGCGACGCTCACCACCACGGGATACGGCGACATCACCCCCACGACGGTCACCGGCAAGCTGTTGTCGGTGGTCATCATGGTGGTCGGCGTCGCGCTTTTCGTGCAACTGGCCAGCGCGATCATCCGCCCGACCAAGGTGCGTTTCAAATGCCCGGAATGCGGGCTGATGCGGCATGATCTCGACGCGGTGCATTGCAAGCATTGCGGCGAGACGCTGAAGATCGAGACACAGGGCGCGACCTAGGCGAGGCGTCCGGTCAGAACCATTGGCCCGGTTCCATCAGGCCGAGATCGAGCAACTGGCGCGACGTCCATTCGAACGCGGTGGAATTGTGCCAGCGAAACGTGTCGATGGCGAAGGCGGAACCCGGGTTGCGCTTGAGCGCCTTGGCGGTGCGGAACGAACAGACCGCGGCGGTCAGGTTGTGATGCCAGGGGCAGGCATAGGTGTTGTATTCCTCGTCGTTCAGCGTGTGATCGGGACGCAGGCGCAGCCCGCGCCGGGCCCGGAACAGCGAGATCCGGTCGATCTTGCGGCTGGCGGGGGGGATGTGTTCCTCGAACCGCCAGCGCAGCCCGCCGTGGAAGTCGAGCTGCCGGTCCAGCGCGATGTCGCTGTCCGGGGCCGTGCGGGCCAGCGCGTAGTAGCCCGAGCGGTCGAGATAGGCCTGGTCCATCGACACGGCGTTGGGATCGCGCGCCAGGTCGCCGGCGTAGAGGTCGATCACGTAGGTCAGCATGGCGTCGCGCCGCTCCTGGGCGTGGAACTCGACCATCTCGCCGATGCTGCGCGTCTCGCAGAAGGGATAGAACAGGAATTCGGCGTTGTAGCAGTAGTGCAGCCAGGCGCCGGGAGCGGCCTCGATCACCCGATTGACGGCGTCAAAGACCGCCTGCGGGGCCGAACAGTCGAACCGGATGCGTCGCACCCGCGCCGCCACGTCATCGCCCAGCGCGAAGGCATCGGGCATCAGGGCCAGCACCGGCGCGAATCCGCGGTCGCAGAGATGGCGAAGGGTGGCATCGAGGCCGACCTCGTCCTCGGCGAAGACGAGCGCCACGGGACCGCGGGCCAGGTCGCTGCGGTGCTGGGTCAGGAACCCCTCCAGCGTCGGATGACTCATGCGGTGTGCCCGGTGCGTGTCATTCTGGTGTTCTGCGTCAGACTCGGTTAATTCCCGGTGCATTGCAAGCCGTCCCCATCCGGTCTAGACGAGGCCGCCCGTTCCAACCCGGAGGCCAAGCCCATGAGTGCCACGAAGAAGCTCTTCATCAAGACCTATGGCTGCCAGATGAACGTCTATGACAGCGAACGCATGGCCGAGGCGCTGGGCGGGCAGGGCTATGAGCAGACGCAGTCGCCGGACGATGCGGACATGATCCTGCTCAACACCTGTCACATCCGCGAGAAGGCGGCGGAGAAGGTCTATTCCGAACTGGGTCGCTTCAAGGGGCTGAAGGCCGCGCGGCCCGATCTCAAGATCGGCGTGGCGGGCTGCGTCGCGCAGGCCGAGGGCGAGGAGATCATGCGCCGTCAGCCGATGGTCGACCTGGTGGTCGGCCCGCAGAGCTATCACCGCCTGCCCGAGATGGAGGCGAGGACGCGCGCGGGGGAGAAGGCGCTCGACACCGATTTCCCCGAGGAGGACAAGTTCGAGAAGCTGAAGAGCCGTCCCAAGGCGCCGCGCGGCCCGACCGCGTTCCTGACCGTGCAGGAAGGCTGCGACAAGTTCTGCGCCTTCTGCGTCGTGCCCTACACCCGCGGGGCCGAGGTCAGCCGTCCGGCGGACCGCATCCTGACCGAGGCGCGGGACCTGGTCGAACGCGGCGTGCGCGAGATCACCCTGCTGGGGCAGAACGTCAACGCCTATCACGGGGCCGGCCCGGAGGGCGACATGACGCTGGCGCAGCTGATCTGGGCGCTCGACAGGATCGACGGGCTCGAGCGCATCCGCTTCACCACCAGCCACCCAAACGACATGAGCGACGATCTGATCGAGGCGCATGGCACCTGCGCCAAGCTGATGCCCTATCTGCACCTGCCGGTGCAGTCGGGCAGCGACAGGATCCTCAAGCGGATGAACCGGAGCCACACCGCCGAGAGCTACCTGCGTCTGATCGAGCGCATCCGCGCGGCGCGGCCCGACATCCTGCTGTCGGGCGATTTCATCGTCGGCTTTCCCGAAGAGACCGAGGCCGATTTCCAGGCCACGATGGATCTGATCGAGACGGTGGAGTACGGCTCGGCCTATTCCTTCAAGTACTCGACCCGCCCGGGCACGCCGGCCGCCGAACGCGCGCAGGTCGACGAGGACTCCAAGACCGACCGGCTGCACCGGCTGCAGGCGCTGATCACCCGCCAGCAGCGCGCGCTGCAGGATGCGATGGTCGGGCGCGTGGTCAACGTGCTGTTCGAGAAACCCGGCCGCCTGGAGGGCCAGATGGTCGGCAAGTCCGACTACCTGCACGCGGTGCATGTGCGCGACCCGCAGGCGCGGGTGGGCGACCTGCTGCCGGTGCGCATCGTCGAGTCCGGCACCAATTCGCTGGCCGGGCTCCCCGCCTGACCGCTTGCGCGGCAGCACGCCGCCCGCCCCGTTACAAAATGGTTGAAGACCGGTGCTATCGCTTGCATGGCGCCGCGGAACTTGGCACCCTTTGATCACAACGCCTGACATGGCAGCACAGGAGAGCGGATTGGCCACAAGCGCCCTGACCCCACCGCAGACCGGAACGGCCCCCACCGAGGTGCTGATCGAATTTCCCGACAATCGCCTGCTGATCGACCTTTGCGGAGAATACGACCGCAATCTCGCCGATATCGAACAGAAGACCGGCGTCCAGATCGTCCGCCGCGGCAACCAGCTCGCGATCATGGGCGAGGAGGACAGCCGCAGACAGGCCGGCGAGGTGCTGCACGCGCTCTACGAACGGCTCGAAACCGGGCGCGACGTGGAAACCGGCGACATCGACCGCGAATTGCGCCTTGGCGGCGGCGACAGCTACACCGGGGCGCGCGACGGCGACCAGCTCGAAATGTTCAAGGGCGGCAAGGTCGAGATCAAGACCCGCAAGAAGCTGGTCGAACCCCGCACCGCCGCGCAGCAGGCCTATGTGCAGGCGCTGTTCGAAAACGAGCTCGCCTTCGGCATCGGCCCGGCGGGCACCGGCAAGACCTACCTGGCCGTCGCGGTCGGCGTGAACATGTTCATCGGCGGCCATGTGGACCGGATCATCCTGTCCCGCCCGGCGGTCGAGGCGGGCGAACGGCTCGGCTTCCTGCCCGGTGACATGAAGGACAAGGTCGATCCCTACATGCAGCCGCTCTACGACGCGCTGAACGATTTCCTGCCCGGCAAGCAGCTGGCCAAGCTGATCGAGGAGAAACGCATCGAGATCGCGCCGCTCGCCTTCATGCGCGGGCGCACCCTCTCCAACGCCTTCGTGGTGCTGGACGAGGCGCAGAACGCCACCTCCATGCAGATGAAGATGTTCCTGACGCGGCTCGGCGAGGGCAGCCGCATGGTGATCACCGGCGACCGCACCCAGATCGACCTGCCGCGCGGCGTCCCCTCGGGCCTTGCCGATGCCGAACGGCTGCTCAAGACGATCCCCAAGATCAGCTTCAACTATTTCACCTCGAAAGACGTGGTGCGCCACCCGCTGGTGGCCGCGATCATCGAAGCCTACGAGGCCGACAGCTGACCGCGCGCGGCTTTTCATCTTCGTGACAATACTCCGGGGGCGCGGGGGCTGGCCCCCGCTCCGACAGGGGCCAGAATGCAGATCGACATCATCGAGGACGACCCGCGCTGGACCGCGCTGACCCTGCCCGGCCTGGCCGAGGCGGCGGCCATTGCCACCTTCGCGCGGCTCGGGATCGACGCGGACGGCTGCACGCTGTCGCTGCTGGCCTGCGACGATGCCCGCATCGCCGAGCTCAACGCCGAGTTCCGCGGCAAGCCGCAGCCGACCAACGTGCTGAGCTGGCCCGCCGCCGATCTGGCCGCGGCGGACCCGGGCGCCGTCCCGGCCGCGCCCGAGCCGGATTTCGCCGGCGAGACCGAGCTTGGCGACATCGCCATCGCCTGGGAGACCTGCGCGCGCGAGGCCGAGACCGCGGGCAAACCGATGGCCGATCACGTCACCCACCTGCTGGTGCACGGGCTGCTGCATCTGCTGGGCTATGACCACGTTCGTGACCCCGATGCCACTCTGATGGAGCGACTTGAGGTCGAAATACTTGGCAGACTGGGTCTGGATGACCCATATAGGGACAGGACGGGGCCCTAGGCCCCCTTTCGGACAGGACAGATGGGCGACACAGACGACAGTTCTAACGCGGCGCAACGCGCGCAGTCCCAGGACCAGACGACCCCGGATCATTCGGACGACCCGGACGCCGAACAGGCGGAACCTTCTGAACGGTCAGGCTTTTTCGGCCGCATCATCGAGGCGTTCACCCCGGCGGACGCGCCCGATCAGGAGTCCGGCGGCTCCGGCGGGTCGCGTGCGCACGGCATGATCAACCTGCGCCGGATGCGGGTCGAGGACGTGGCGATTCCCACCGCCGATATCGTCGCCGTGGCCAGCACCATCGGCAAGGAGGACCTCGTGCAGGTGTTCCGCGACAGCGGCATGACCCGGATTCCGGTCTATGAGAACACGCTCGATACCCCGGTCGGCTTCGTCCACCTGAAGGATTTCGCGCTGACCCATGGCTTCAACGGCGGCAGCGTGCCGTTCGACCTGGACTCGATGCTGCGCCCGCTGCTCTTCGTGCCGCCCTCGATGCCGATCGGGGTGCTGCTGGCCAAGATGCAGACCGAACGGCGGCACATGGCGCTGGTGATCGACGAGTATGGCGGGGTCGACGGGCTGTTGACCATCGAGGACCTGATCGAACAGGTGGTCGGCGAGATCGAGGACGAGCACGACACCGACGAGGACCAGACCTGGGTGCGCGAGAAGCCGGGCTGCTACATCGCGCTGGCCAAGACGCCGCTGGCCGAGTTCGAGGCCGAGATCGGCCAGTCGCTGACCGATCACGACCAGGTCGACGAGGAGGAGATCGACACGCTCGGCGGCCTCGTCTTCATGCTCTCGGGCCGCGTGCCGACGCGCGGCGAGGTGGTGCCGCATCCCGACGGACCCGAATTCGAGGTCATCGACGCCGATCCGCGCCGGATCAAGCGCCTGCGGGTGCGGCTTCCCGACCACGCGACGTGACCGGCACGGACAGGCGCCGGGGGGCGGCCCGGCTCGCCCTCGCGGCCGGCGCGGGGGCGTTGGCGGCGTTCGGCCTCGCGCCCTACGGGATCTGGCCGCTGACCCTGCTGGCGCTGGCGCTGTTGCCCTGGCTGCTGACCGGGCCGGCGCGGTGGGTGGCGGCGCTCGGCTGGGCCTTCGGCACCGGGTATTTCGCCCACGCACTGATCTGGATCGTCGAGCCCTTCCTCGTCGATGTCGAGCGGCATGGCTGGATGGCGCCCTTCGCGCTGGTCTTCCTCGCCGCCGGGCTGGCGCTGTTCTGGGGCGCGGCCTTCTGGGCGGCGGCCCGGTTCGCGCAGACGTCCCTTGCCCGCGCGGGGATGCTGGTTGCGACCTGGTCGCTGGCCGAGGCCGCGCGCGGAACGGTGCTGACCGGGTTTCCCTGGGCGGCCCCGGCTCAGGTCTGGGTCGGCACCTGGGCGGCGCAGCTGCTGGCCTGGATCGGTCCGCACGGGCTGACCGCGCTGACCCTGGCCGCCGTCCTGCTGCCGGCGGCGGCGCTGCATGGGCGCCAGCGCCCGGGTCGGGCCGCGGCGAGCCTGCTCCCCGCCGCGGCCCTCGCTCTGCCGGCGCTCTGGCTGGGTCAGGCGCTGCCGGGCGAGATGCCGTCCACGGGGACGGTGCGGCTGGTGCAGCCCAACGCTCCGCAGGATCAGAAATGGGATCCGGCGATGATGCCGGTCTTTTTCCAGAGGCTGATCGACTATACTGCCGCGCGGCCGCATCCCGACCTGATCGTCTGGCCGGAAACCGCGGTGCCGACGCTGCTGGAATACGCCGCGCCGACCTTCGAGGTGATGGCCGATGCCGCCGGGGGCACGCCGATGGCGGTCGGCATCCAGCGCAGCGAGGGGCCGCGCAGCTACAATTCGCTGGTGCATCTGGACGGCGCGGGGCGGATCGCCGCGATGTATGACAAGCATCACCTCGTGCCGTTCGGCGAGTACATCCCCGGCGGCGACATCGCGGCACGGTTCGGCCTGCGCGGCTTTGCGGCGCAGGAGGGCGACGGATACAGCGCCGGGCCGGGGCCTCAGGTCATCGCCTTCGGCAAGCTGGGGCTGGGTCTGCCGCTGATCTGCTACGAGGCGGTGTTCCCGCAGGACAGCCGTGGCACCGCCGAGCGGCCAGATTTTCTGCTACAGATCACCAATGACGCCTGGTTCGGCGAGTTCGCCGGTCCCTACCAGCATCTCGCGCAGGCGCGGATGCGCGCGATCGAGCAGGGTCTGCCCATGGTCCGCGTGGCCAATACCGGGGTTTCGGCGATGATTGATCCCCAAGGCCGGATAATCGCCGAGATCGGACTGGGACAGGCCGGTTTCGTCGATGCGCCGCTGCCCGCCCCGCTGCCGCCCACGCTCTATGCGCGCACCGGCGATCTTCCGGCGATCCTGGCGCTTCTGGCGCTGGCGGGCGGGATCGGGGTGACGAGATCGCGCGCGGGCGGGCGCGTTTAAGCGATTGACCCCGGCGAGACACGGCCTTAACCCGAGTCTGCCCGCCACAACGGCTTCCTGACGTGGTGGGGTAAACCTCAATGGAGCACTTTTCATGTCCCGCAATACGTACACGTTCACCTCGGAATCCGTTTCCGAGGGCCACCCCGACAAGGTCTGCGACCGGATTTCCGATGCCGTTCTCGACGCCTTTCTGACCGAGGAACCCGAAGCCCGCGTCGCCGCCGAGACCTTTGCCACCACCAATCGTGTCGTGATCGGGGGCGAGGTGGGCCTGTCTGACAAGGACAAGCTGACCAAGCTGCGGGACGACCTGTCGCATGTGGTGCGCGATTGCATCCGCGACATCGGCTACGAGCAGGACAAGTTCCACTGGAAGGATGTCGAGATCACCAACCTGCTGCACGAGCAGTCGGCCCATATCGCCCAGGGCGTGGTCGGCAGCGAGGGCCGCGAAGAGGGCGCGGGCGACCAGGGCATCATGTTCGGCTTCGCCACCAACGAGACCCCGGCGCTGATGCCGGCGCCGATCCAGTATTCGCATGCGATCCTGCGGCGGCTGGCCGAGGTGCGCAAGGATGGCAGCGAGCCGGCGCTGGGTCCGGACGCCAAGAGCCAGCTCTCGGTGCTGTACCGTGACGGCGAGCCGGTCGGCGTGAGCTCGGTCGTGCTGTCGACCCAGCATATCGACCCGGACCTGACCAGTGCCGACATCCGCGCCATCGTCGAGCCCTACATCACCGAGATCCTGCCCGACGGCTGGCTGTCCGCCGAGACCGTCTGGCACGTGAACCCGACCGGCAAGTTCGTGATCGGTGGCCCGGACGGCGATGCCGGCCTGACCGGGCGCAAGATCATCGTGGACACCTATGGCGGCGCGGCACCGCATGGCGGCGGCGCGTTCTCGGGCAAGGACCCGACCAAGGTGGACCGCTCGGCCGCCTATGCGGCGCGCTATCTTGCCAAGAACATCGTCGCGGCGGGGCTGGCCGACAAGGCGACGCTGCAGCTGAGCTATGCGATCGGCGTATCCCGGCCGCTGTCGATCTATGTCAACAGCCACGACACCGGGCAGGTGCCGGACGAACGGATCGAGGCGGCGGTCGCCAAGGTGATGGACCTGACGCCGCGCGGCATCCGCAATCACCTGCAGTTGAACCGGCCGATCTATCAGCGCACCGCGGCCTATGGCCATTTCGGCCGCGAGCCCGAGGCCGATGGGGGCTTCAGCTGGGAGCGCACCGATCTGACCGAGGCGCTGAAACAGGCGGTCTGACCGGCGTCCACACGGACGCGGCCGCCGGCGTGCCCGGCGGTCAGTTGCCGGCGGTGGCCGCCAGCACGGCGTCGTTCAGCGACTGAAGCATCATGTGCAGCCCGTGATCGGGGCCATGGCCGTGACGGTGCCGCCCCGCGGTCCGGGCCGAGGCGACACGGATCAGCGTGCCGAGCCCGTCCTGCGGCCCGGGCTGCAGGCGTCCCTCGTCCTGCGAAGCGCGGTCGTGGATGGTGACGCCCTCCTTGATCGTCTGTTCGACCACCAGCTGGTCGAGGTCGTCGGTGGGCACGGCGGTCGGATCGGCGGACAGGATCACCAGGTCGGCCAGCTTGCCCACCTCGATCGAGCCCTTGTGGTGGTCCTCGTGGTGGTGCCAGGCGGGCCAGAGCGTCATCGCCTTGAGCGCGGTCATGACGTCGATGCGCTGATCGGGGCCGATGATGTCGCCCGTCCGCGAGCGCCGCGTCACGGTGGCGTCGAGCACCCGCATCGAATCGGGCAGTGCGACCGGGGCGTCGGTGTGGCTGGAAAACCGCATGCCGCGCCGGTGGACCCAGCCGGTCGGCGAGATGTCGTCGGCCAGCGCCGGTCCGACCGTGTGGTCGCGGTGCCAGTCGCCCCAGTAGAACGTGTGCATCGGGAACAGCGAGGGCGTGATGCCGAGCGTCTTCATCGCGTCGACCTGGTCCTCGCGCAGGAACTGGCCGTGGATCAGCACCGGGCGCAGGTCGCCATCGGTGCCGTGCCGGTCCTGCGCCTGCCGGTGCGCGGCGATCAGCAGGTCCGAGGCCGCCTCGCCATTGGAGTGGGTGATGATCTGCACGCCCGAACCGTAGGCCCAGTCGATCGCACCGGTGACCTGTTCGGCGGTGGCGGCGGGATAGCCGACATAGCCGGCCGGGTAGTCGCCCACAGGATCATAGTAGGGCCGGTCGCGCCAGGCGGTGAAGCCCTGCGGCGATCCGTCGATGGTCAGCTTGGCCCCGGCCACGCGGACGCGGTTCTCGTAGTCGGGCGAGACGTTGGCGGCGATCCAGTCGCGATCGACCAGAACGTCGGGATAGGTCACGACATCGATGGCGAACCCGTCTTCCCGCGCGACCTCGCGCAGGATCTCGACCGTCTGGGGGATCGACCGGCCTTCCTCGGCGCTGGTGAAGCCGAACCGGGCCCAGAGGTCGGCCCCGGCGCGCGTCATTTCCTTGAACCCGTCGACGCCCACCCGCGACAGCAGGCTCACCACGACCGGGATGTGCGCGGTTTCCTCGAGCACGCCGTTGGGCGTGCCGTCCGGGTCGCGCCGGATGACCCCGCCCGCAGGGTCGGGCGTGTCGGCGGTGAGGCCGGCGACGTCCAGCGCCTTGCTGTTGCCGGCGCCCAGGTGGCCGGACTGGTGGATGAGGTAGATCGGGATCTCGGTCGACACCTTGTCGAGGTCGTGGCGTGTCGGGTGGCGCTGCTCGGCGAGCATGGCGTTGTCATAGCCGAAGCCGATGATCAGGTTGACCCGCTCCACCACCTCGCGGTTGGTCTCGACCCAGTCGCGCAAGGTCTGCAGCAGCGAGTCGATATCGGTCACGTCGCCGTCGGGCGGTGCCAGCAGGTTGGCCGACAGCGCCTGCAGGCCGCCCATCATCACGTGGGCATGGGCGTCGAAGAAGCCCGGGATCAGGGCGCGCCCGTCCAGTTGCGTAAGTTCGGTGGAGTCGCCGCGATGCACCATGATCTCGGCCTCGGGGCCGACCGCGATGATGCGCCCATCCAGAACCGCGACCGCCTCGGTGCGGGGCCGGGTGTCGTCCATGGTCAGAACCGGGCCGCCGAAAAAGATTCGATCGGCGATCTCCTGGGACAGCGCCGGCAGGGGCAGGCAGGGCAGAAGCGCCAGAACGGCGGCGAGTGACGAGCGCGGCATGCGGTATCCTTTCGGGTGCGGCGGTTGAAGATACCCTAGGCGGTGCGTGCCGTTTCCGGCAAGTCCCGCCCGCGCTGATCGGTGTCATGCGGCGCTTGCGAGCCTTGGTTCCGGCGGCTACACCGCGCGCCATGACACACAAGGACCGCCCGCACCGCAATTTCTATGGCCGCCTCAAGGGCAAGGCGCTGAAGCAGAGCCAGAAGACCTATCTGGACGAGGATCTTGCCGCGCTGTCGCCGGGCGCGGTCAACTGGGAGGACAACCCGGAGCGGGTGCCGCTCGACCTCGCCCAGCTGTTCGGCGGGCGCGAGGTCTGGCTGGAGATCGGCTTTGGCGGCGGCGAGCACATGGTGCACCAGGCGGCGGCCAACCCGGAGGTCGGCATCATCGGGGCAGAGCCCTATATCAACGGCGTCGCCATGCTGCTGGGCAAGATCCGTCGCGCCGGGGTCGAGAACCTGGCGGTGCATCCGGGCGATGCGCGCGACCTGATGGACGTGCTGCCGGAGGCGTCGATCGCGCGCGCCTTCCTGCTCTATCCCGACCCGTGGCCGAAGAAGCGCCACCATCGCCGCCGCTTCGTCACGCCCGAACACCTGGAGCCGCTGCACCGGGCGATGGCGCCGGGGGCCGTCCTGCGGGTGGCGACGGATATTCCGGACTATGTGCGCCAGACGCTGGAAGAGGTGCCGCGCGCAGGCTTCACCTGGATGGCGGAACGGCCCGAGGACTGGCGCGCCCCCTGGGACGACTGGTTGTCGACCCGCTATGAACAGAAGGCGCTGCGCGAGGGCCGTGTGCCCCATTACCTGACTTTCCGCCGCGTGTGAGGGCGGGCGTCGCCCGGGGGCTTTCCGGCTGCGCAGACGCCCGGCGCGAAGGCGTGTGGACCCGGCTTGTGGCTTGCGCTAAAGCGGGTGCGGTTGACTTTCTGAAAGGCGCGCAATGTCCGCTCACGGCTCTCCCACTCCCATGATGTCCTCGCCCAGCGGGCCGCTTTCGGGCGTGGCGGACGTGCCCGGCGACAAGTCGATCTCGCACCGGTCGCTGATCCTGGGTGCTATGGCGGTCGGCGAGACGCGGATCACCGGCCTGCTGGAAGGCGAAGACGTGCTGGACACGGCGCGCGCGATGCGGGCTTTCGGCGCCGAGGTGACGGATCACGGCGGTGGTGCATGGTCGGTGCATGGCGTCGGCGTCGGCGGGTTCGCCGAGCCGGGGCAGGTCATCGATTGCGGCAATTCCGGCACCGGCGTGCGCCTGATCATGGGCGCGATGGCGACCAGCCCGATCACCGCGACCTTTACCGGCGATGCCAGCCTGAACAAGCGCCCGATGGCGCGTGTGACCGACCCGCTGGCGCAGTTCGGCGCGCAGGCGGTGGGGCGCTCGGGCGGGCGGTTGCCGATGACGATCGTCGGCGCGGCCGATCCGCTGCCGGTGCGTTACGCGGTGCCGGTGCCCTCGGCGCAGGTGAAATCCGCCGTGCTGCTGGCCGGTCTGAACGCGCCGGGGCGGACCGTGGTGATCGAGAAGGAGGCGACGCGCGACCATACCGAGCGGATGCTGGCCGGGTTCGGCGCCGAGATCGCTACCGAGGATACCGAGGAGGGCCGCGTCATCACCCTGACCGGCCAGCCCGAATTGCGCCCGCAGGAGATCGTGGTGCCGCGCGATCCGTCGAGCGCGGCCTTCCCGGTCTGTGCGGCGCTGATCGTGCCGGGATCGGACGTCCTGGTGCCGGGCATCGGGCTGAACCCGACGCGCGCCGGGCTGTTCACCACGCTGCGCGAGATGGGCGCCGATCTGACCTATGAGAACGCGCGCGAAGAGGGCGGCGAGCCGGTCGCCGATCTGCGCGCGCGCTATTCGCCGGACATGAAGGGCATCGACGTGCCGCCGGACCGCGCGGCCAGCATGATCGATGAATACCCGGTCCTGTCCGTGGTCGCGGCCAATGCGAGCGGCGTCACGATGATGCGCGGTGTCGCGGAGCTGCGGGTCAAGGAAAGCGACCGGATCGACGCGATGGCCGAGGGGCTGCGCGCCAACGGCGTCGCGGTCGAGGAGGGCCCGGACTGGTGGTCGGTCACCGGCCACGGCCCCGGATCGGTCGCGGGCGGGGCCACCTGTGCCAGCCGGCTGGATCACCGGATCGCCATGTCCTTCATGGTGCTGGGCATGGCGGCGCAAGCGCCGGTCACGGTGGATGACGGCGGTCCGATCGCCACGTCCTTCCCGATCTTCGAACCGTTGATGGGCCGGCTGGGCGCCGCGCTGTCGCACCCGGCGGGCTGAGCCGTGCGGGGGCTGCATCTGCTCCTGGTCGGGCTGATCGCGGTGGCGGGGCTGGTTTTCGCCGCGATGTGGCTCTGGACGATCCCGATCATTTCCGCGGGCACGACGCCGCCCGGCCTGATGGACATGCAGCCTGCCGACATGAGTGCCGAGGCGACCCGCACGTATCTTGCGACCATGTCGGATACCGCGCTGCGCACCTATCTGGGGCCGCAACGGGTGCTCGACACGGTGTTTCCCATCGCGCTGGCGGCGGCGCTGGCGCTGGTGACCCTACTGCTGTTGCGGCCGCGCATCGGGCGGCTGGCGCTGGTGGCGGCACTGGTGCCGATGCTCTATCTCTATGCCGACCTGCTGGAGAATGCCGCCATTGCGGACCTGCTGCGTCGGCCGAACGCGGCGGATGCGGTGATCGAGCAGGCGCGGGTCTATACGCAGGTCAAGTTCCAGGTCCTGCTGATCGCCGGTCTGATCCTGGCGCTTGCGCTGTTCTCGCGGCTGGTCAACTGGAGCCTGGAACGGATCAGGAGGGTGGGATGACGTTCACGGTCGCCATCGACGGGCCGGCGGCTGCCGGCAAGGGCACGATCAGCAAGGCGGTCGCCGCGCGGCTTGGGTTCGCGCATCTGGACACCGGGCTGCTGTATCGCGCGGTCGGGGCGCAGGTGCTGCGCGGCGTCGACCCCGAGGCCGCGGCGCGCGCGCTCACCGCCGAGGATCTGGAAGCCGAGGACCTGCGCCGTGCCGCCGTGGCGCAGGAGGCCAGCAAGGTCGCGGCCATTCCCGCCGTGCGCGCGGCGCTGGTCGAGTTCCAGCGCGCTTTCGCGCGTCGGGTCGGCGGCGCCGTGCTGGACGGGCGCGACATCGGCACGGTGATCTGCCCGGAGGCCGAGGTGAAGCTGTTCGTGACCGCCAGCCCCGAGGTGCGCGCCCGCCGGCGCCATGCGGAACAGGTGGCGCAGGGGGCGGACGACCCCTATGAGATCGTGCTGGCCGAGGTCCGGGCGCGCGACGATCGCGACATGAACCGGACCGACGCGCCGCTGAAACCGGCGGAGGACGCGGTGGTGCTGGACACGTCTGACCTGAGCATCGAGGCGGCGGTGGCAAGGGCGCTCGAGATCATCGACATGCGGCGCGGGCAGGGCGCATCGGGCTGAGTCCGGACCGCCCCGTATGCCTGTCAAGGTCGGGAAATCCTCGGTCCGGAATTCCGGACTGACCCTCGCGCCGCCTGGGCGCTAGGGTCTGGCTTGCCGATATGCCCCGCTCGGCGGGACGGCAGGACAGGACCGGATTTCAGGAGTCATTCACATGGACAGTTTCATTTTCAGGAGTTCCACGGACACGCGCGCCTATCTGAAGATCGGCGACATCGCAGGCGAAAGCCAGCTTGACCCGGCGATGATCTGGGGCAGCGATGGGGCGTCCCTGAAGGGGATGCATGTCGACCCGGTGATTCCGGGGGCCGACAGGGTCGAGGACCCGCTCCTGGGATACGACCTGCCGGTGGGTTTTGAGGATCCGCTGCTTGGCTGACGGGCGCCGTGGCAGGGCATTGAGCCCTTGCCAAGCGCAGGCCGAGCGACTATACGCCGCGATGTCCAAGCGGCAGTCCAGATCGCAGACACCATGAGCAGGGCCGGGGAATTCCGCGGCCCTTCGTCTGTTTAAGCGGTTCGCACGGACCAACCCAAACCCACAGACCGGCGGAGACAACCGCACGGCCGGAAAAATGTGAAAAAGGAAACGACTTATATATGTCCGCTAACGCATCCATGGAGGAATTCGAAGCCCTCCTGAACGAAAGCTTCGAAATGGACACGCCCGAGGAAGGGTCTGTCGTCAAGGGCAAGGTCATCGCGATCGAAGCGGGACAAGCCATCATCGATGTCGGCTACAAGATGGAAGGCCGTGTCGATCTGAAAGAATTCGCAAATCCCGGGGAAGCTCCCGAAATCGCCGCCGGCGACGAGGTCGAAGTGTTCCTGCGCCAAGTCGAGAACGCGCGCGGCGAAGCCGTGATTTCGCGCGAGATGGCCCGCCGCGAGGAAGCCTGGGATCGTCTCGAGAAGGCTTATGCCGACGAGCAGCGCGTCGAAGGTGCGATCTTCGGCCGCGTCAAGGGCGGCTTCACCGTCGATCTGGGCGGCGCCGTCGCGTTCCTGCCCGGCTCGCAGGTCGATGTGCGTCCGGTGCGTGATGCGGGCCCGCTGATGGGTCTGAAGCAGCCGTTCCAGATCCTGAAGATGGACCGCCGCCGCGGCAACATCGTCGTGTCGCGCCGCGCGATCCTCGAAGAGAGCCGCGCCGAGCAGCGCGCCGAAGTCATCGGCAACCTGCATGAAGGTCAGGCCGTGGACGGCGTCGTCAAGAACATCACCGAATACGGCGCCTTCGTCGATCTGGGTGGTGTGGACGGCCTGCTGCACGTCACCGACATGGCATGGCGTCGCGTCAACCACCCCTCCGAGATCCTGTCGATCGGCGAGACCGTCAAGGTGCAGGTCATCAAGATCAACAAGGAGACCCACCGCATCAGCCTCGGCATGAAGCAGCTGCAGGAAGATCCGTGGGATCTGGTCGGCGCCAAGTATCCGCTGAACAGCGTTCACAAGGGCCGCGTCACCAACATCACCGATTACGGTGCGTTCGTGGAGCTGGAACCCGGTGTCGAGGGCCTCGTCCACGTCAGCGAAATGTCCTGGACCAAGAAGAACGTGCATCCCGGCAAGATCGTGTCGACCTCCCAGGAAGTCGAAGTCATGGTGCTGGAAATCGACGGCGCCAAGCGCCGCGTGTCGCTGGGTCTCAAGCAGACCATGCGCAACCCGTGGGAAGTGTTTGCGGAAACCCATCCCGAGGGCACCGAGGTCGAGGGCGAGGTCAAGAACATCACCGAATTCGGTCTGTTCATCGGTCTCGACGGCGACATCGACGGCATGGTTCACCTGTCCGACCTGTCCTGGGACGAGCGCGGCGAAGACGCGATCCAGAACTATCGCAAGGGCGACGTGGTCCAGGCCGTGGTCTCCGAGGTCGATGTCGAGAAAGAGCGCATCAGCCTGTCCATCAAGGCGCTGGGCGGTGACAAGTTCGCCGAGGCCGTCGGTGGCGTGAAGCGCGGCTCGATCATCACCGTGAACGTCACGGCGATCGAGGATGGCGGTATCGAGGTGGAATACGAGGGCATGAAGTCCTTCATCCGCCGCTCCGACCTGAGCCGCGACCGCTCCGAGCAGCGCCCCGAGCGCTTCAGCGTCGGCGACAAGGTCGATGTGCGCGTGACCAATGTCGACAGCAAGACCCGCCGTCTGGGCCTGTCGATCAAGGCGCGCGAGATCGCCGAAGAGAAGGAAGCCGTCGAACAGTATGGCTCCTCGGACTCGGGTGCATCGCTGGGCGACATCCTGGGCGCGGCGCTCAAGGGCGACGACTGATCCCGGCTGCCGCAGGGCAGACCCAAGACACAGGCCTCGCCCTTTCGGGCGGGGCTTTTTTCATTCCGCCTTGCAACCATTTTGACCGATTGAGGATGACTCCCTGCAACGCTTACGCCGGTTGAAGATGTTCGTCGAAGAAGGCCAGCGTGCGGTCCCAGGCCAGTGTGGCGGCCGCCTCGTCGTAGCGCGGCGTCGTGTCGTTGTGGAAGCCGTGGTTGACGTTCGGGTAGAAGTGTACGCTGAACGTCTTCTGGTTGGCGCGCAGCGCCTCTGAATAGGCGTCCCAGCCCGCGTTGATCCGCTCGTCCAGACCCGCATAGTGGATCAGCAGCGGCGCCTCGATCTGCGGCACGTCCTCGGCCGCCGGCTGGCGTCCGTAGAACGGCACCGACGCGGCAAGATCGGGATAGGTCACCGCAAGCGTGTTGCAGACGCCGCCGCCATAGCAGAAGCCGACCGCGCCGACGCGCCCGGTCGAGTCGGGGTGATCGCGCAGGAACTCGAAGGCGGCGAAGAAATCCTCCATCAGCTTTGCCGGGTCGAGCTGGCGTTGCATCTCGCGGCCCTCGTCGTCGGTGCCCGGATAACCGCCCAGCGGTGTCAGCCCGTCGGGTCCCAGCGCCAGGTAACCGGCCTTGGCGGTGCGGCGCACCACGTCCTCGATATAGGGGTTCAGGCCGCGGTTCTCGTGCACGACCAGCACCGCGGGCAACGGGCCGGTCGCACCCGCAGGCTTGGCCATCAGGGCGCGTATGGTGCCGTGACCGTCGGGGCTGTCATACTCGATCATCGCGGTTTCGATGTCGGGATCGTCCGGGGCGACCTGCTGGGCCCAGGCATAGTTCGGTTGCAACTGGTCGAGGATCATCGCGCCGGTCACGCCGGCGGCGGCATAATGGCCGGCGCGGGTGATGAACTGGCGCTTGGAGATCTTGCCGTGCACGTAGCCGTCGAAGATTTCCAGGATGCGCGGATCGAAATCGCTGGCCTTCTTGCGCTTGGGGAGGGGGTCGGGTCCGGTCATGGTGAGGGTCCTTTCGCGATCGCGGCTGTTGCGGTCGTCGCCCAGAATACCTGAAAACGGCTGAAGACTGGACGGATATCGGCTCGCGCCCACGCACATTTCAGCGCGCGGCCAAGTCCTGCCCCGGCATCAGGCCGGAAATCTCGAGGATCAGCTTGCGCCGAATCGCCTGTGCGAGGTCGCTTTCGTTCTCGGCGGTCACGACGAAGGCCCCGACGCCGCCGATGATCTGTTCCTCGTAGATCCGGCCCAGATCGGGAAACCGCGCCGGGGCGTCGCAGAACCGGCAGAGGATCGGCAGCCCGTTGATCGTGATCCCGGCGGCGACCACTTCGTCGCGGGCCGCGGCGATCGACGGGCCGGAAAAACTGTTGGGACTGTCGCCGGAGAAGTCGATCACCTTGCGCCAGCCGTCGAACGCATTGCGTTCGATCATGCGCTTGCCGTCCAGCAGCGCCGCGCCGATGGCATTGCGCCCGTAGGCCTGCCGGGGCGGCGCCAGCAGGGCATCCGCGAACCGGCCCGCGCTTTCGGGGCCGTCGATGCGCATCCAGTCGACGACGACGGCGGTGTTGGCCGCCCATTCGACGTAGGTTACGGCAATGGCGCCATAGGCTGAGTTTTCGATCGCGGCCAGCACGCCGGCATCCGTCATCGTCTGAGCATAGCCTTCGCGCTGAAAGCGGATTTCCTCGGGCGAGATCGACCCCGAGGCATCCGCCAGCAGGACCAGTTCAAGATCGACATCCTGCGCCGCCACGGGCAGCGCCAGGAGGAGGAAAAGGGCGGTCAAAACGCGCATGATGCAAGTTTAGCGTGAAACGGTGACTTGGGAACACGGTCAACGCGGAGTCCGTGTCGATGCCCAGGCCGGGATGCGACCCTGCCCATGTCTCGCGCCGGCTGCGCAAGATCCGGGCTGGACAGAAAGCGGAAGCGGCATACCTCCCGCCCATGCGTTGGATTGCCTTTCTCCTCTTCCTGTTGCCTGGCGTGGCGCTCGCCAACGATTGGGACGCGCTGTCCGAACACGGCGTCATCGCCATCATGCGCCACGCGCTGGCGCCGGGCACCGGCGATCCGCCTGGCATGCAGATCGACGACTGCGCGACCCAACGCAATCTGGACGACCGGGGCCGCGCGCAGGCCCGCGCCATCGGTGACGCGTTCCGGGCGCGGGGGATCGCGTTCGACGTGGTGTTCAGCAGCCAATGGTGCCGCTGCCGCGATACCGCCGCGTTGCTGGACCTTGCGCCGGTGCAGGAGGCACAGGCGCTCAATTCCTTTTTCGGGGACTACACGACGCGGCAGCAGCAGACGCGGGACACGCGTGCGCTGATCGATCGCACGGCCGGCCGCCTGATGCTGGTCACCCACCAGGTCAACATCACCGCGCTGACAGGGCGTGCTACGCGGTCGGGCGAGGTGCTGGTGATCCGCCCGACATCCGAGGGCGTCGAACTGCTGGGCCGCATCATGATCGACCCGTGACCCGAAGGGACACCGCGCCCGCGACGGTGCGCCGAATCAAGTTTCGATGCTCTCCTCCCGCGCGCCCGCGCCGGGGAGGCGCTCGCCTCTGGCGATCGATCCATGCCCGCGAATCCCGCGCAAGCTCTCCCAACCAAGGCATTTTTTCGTTTTTCTTTAACTCGTTCTGGTTTCAGCGACGCGAATTTGCTCGTATAGTCGGCGCGTTGGCACATGAGCGCGGATGTGCCCTGGGAGGGGGCGACCTTATGATTCGATCGGAATTGATTCAGAAAATTGCAGACGAGAATCCACATCTCTACCAGCGTGACGTCGAGCGCATCGTGAACACCGTGTTCGAGGAAGTCACCAACGCGATGGCGCGTGGCGACCGGGTGGAACTGCGCGGCTTCGGCGCGTTTTCGGTCAAGAAACGCGACGCCCGCATCGGAAGAAACCCGCGCACCGGCGAGACCGTGCATGTCGAGGAGAAACACGTGCCCTTCTTCAAGACCGGCAAGCTGCTGCGCGACCGGCTGAACGGGAAATGAATTGATGCGCTATTTTCGCTATGCCTTTCTCGGAACGCTCGGGGCCATCCTGATCTCGATCTCGCTGGCCAACCGCGATTTCGTGACGCTCAAGCTGATGCCCGACGCGCTGGCCGAGCTCCTGGGGTTCAACGCCAGCGTGGCGCTGCCGCTCTTCGTGGTGGTGCTCGGTGGTATCGTCGCGGGGCTGGTGATCGGCTTCGTCTGGGAGTGGATGCGCGAATACAAGCACCGCCGCGAGGCCGCCGAGAAAGCGCGCGAGGTGCGCAAGCTCGAACGCGAGGTCGGCAAGCTGAAGACCGAAAAGCACCAGGGCAAGGACGAGGTTCTGGCGCTCCTGGAAGAGGCCCGCTGAGCGGTCATGCCCCAAGGCATCCAGGTCAAGATCTGCGGGCTGCGCAGCGCCGCATCCATCGCGGCCGCCGCCGACGCGGGGGCGCGCTATGTCGGGTTCGTGTTCTTCCCCAGGTCGCCCCGCAACGTCGCACCGGCCGACGCGGCCGGGCTGGCCGCAGGCGTGCCGGAGGGCATCTGCAAGGTCGCGCTGACGGTCGACGCGGACGATGCGACGCTCGACGACATCCTGCGCCAAGTGCCGCTGGACATGCTGCAGCTCCACGGTGGCGAAACGCCCGAGCGGGTGGCCGAGGTCAAGGCGCGTTTCGGGTTGCCGGTGATGAAGGCGATCGGCGTGGCCGAGGCCGAGGACCTGGCCCTGATCGACACCTATTCCGACGTCGCCGACCAGCTTCTGATCGACGCCAAGCCGCCCCGCAACGCGCCGCTACCGGGCGGCAACGGGCTGTCCTTCGACTGGCGCCTGCTGGCCGGGCGCAAGTACTGGCGCAAGCCCTGGATGCTGGCGGGTGGCCTGACCCCCGAAAATGTGGCCGAGGCGGTCGCCATGACGGGCGCGCGGCAGGTCGATGTGTCCTCCGGCGTCGAAACCGTCCCCGGGGTGAAGGATGCCGCGCTGATCCACGCCTTTCTCGACGCTTTGCACGCACACGCGACCTGACGCCGCAACACGGGCGCGTGAACGCGTTGCAACACCCCGCGCCATTCTGATCCGCCTGCCGGGGCCTCCCGTAATTACCGGTATCTGAACATACAGGAGGACAACATGTTTCGTCGCAATTTTCTGAGCGTCATCGGCGCTGCCCTGATCGCGGGCGCCAGCACCGCCCCGGCCCAGGCCGCAGACATGGACATCGTCGATACCGCGGTGGCCAATGGCTCGTTCAACACGCTGGTCGCGGCTGTTCAGGCGGCAGGCCTGGTCGACACGCTCAAGGGCCCGGGTCCGTTCACCGTGTTCGCCCCGACCGACGAAGCCTTTGCGGCGCTGCCTGCAGGCACCGTCGACACCCTGCTGAAGCCGGAAAACAAGGACCAGCTCGTTGCCGTTCTGACCTACCATGTCGTCCCCGGCAAGGTGATGGCGGCTGACGTGTCCGGCAAGCAGATGGGCGTCAAGACCGTCAACGGTCAGGAAGCCGAGGTCAACGGCTTGAGCGGCGTCACCATCGACGGTGCCACGGTTGTCGCAGCCGATGTCGAAGCCACCAACGGTGTCATCCACGTGATCGACGCGGTCATCCTTCCCGACTGAGACCGCCTCACATGATCTATCAGAACGCCGCGCACCCTCGCGCGGCGTTCGCGTTTTTCAGGCCCAAGCTCGGCGAGGGGCGCCTACTTTTGCCATGGCAATTCGGGCCGCTGCCCCATATGAACAAGCCTGTGACAGAACGGGGACGCACCATGGCCAACGATCTTTTCAACTCCTTCATGACCGGCCCGGATGAAAACGGCCGTTTCGGCAAGTTCGGCGGGCGGTTCGTCAGTGAAACGCTGATGCCGCTGATCCTGTCGCTGGAAGAGGAATACGAAAAGGCCAAGACCGATGACAGTTTCTGGGCCGAGATGCACGATCTCTGGACCCACTATGTCGGGCGCCCCAGCCCTCTCTACTACGCCGAACGGCTGACGCAGCATCTCGGGGGGGCGAAAATCTACCTCAAGCGCGACGAGCTGAACCACACCGGCGCGCACAAGATCAACAACGTGCTGGGCCAGATCATCCTGGCGCGGCGCATGGGCAAGACCCGCATCATCGCCGAAACCGGGGCCGGGCAGCATGGCGTGGCCACCGCCACGGTCTGTGCCAAGTTCGGGCTGAAATGTGTGGTCTACATGGGTGCGCATGACGTCAAGCGCCAGGCGCCCAACGTGTTCCGCATGCGCCTGCTGGGCGCCGAGGTGATCCCCGTGACGTCCGGGCGCGGCACGCTCAAGGACGCGATGAACGACGCGCTGCGCGACTGGGTGACCAATGTGCGCGACACCTTCTACTGCATCGGCACGGTGGCCGGACCGCACCCCTATCCGGCGATGGTACGGGACTTCCAGAGCATCATCGGCAAGGAAGCCAAGGAGCAGATGCAGGCTGCCGAGGGCCGTCTGCCCGACACGATCATCGCCGCCATCGGCGGTGGCTCCAACGCGATGGGCCTGTTCTACCCGTTCCTCGACGACACGTCGGTCAACATCATCGGCGTCGAAGCCGGCGGCAAGGGTGTCGATGATCGGATGGAGCATTGCGCCTCGCTCACCGGCGGCCGGCCGGGCGTGCTGCACGGCAACCGAACCTATCTGTTGCAGGATGATGACGGGCAGATCCTCGAAGGCTTCAGCATCTCGGCCGGACTCGACTATCCCGGTATCGGCCCCGAGCATTCCTGGCTGCACGAGATCGGCCGCGCGAAATATGTCAGCATCACCGATGTCGAGGCGCTGGAAGCGTTCCAATTGTGTTGCGAGCAGGAAGGCATCATTCCCGCGCTCGAACCCAGTCACGCGCTGGCCCATGTGATGAAGATCGCTCCCGAACTGCCGGCGGATCACCTGATCTGCATGAACATGTGCGGACGTGGGGACAAGGACATCTTCACCGTCGCCCGCGCGCTTGGCTTTGACATGTCCGACGCGGACTGATCCGTCAGGCGGTGGCCGGTCGCCGCCGCCGCGCCCGTCCGAGGCCGAGCGTCAGGATCAAGGCACTGGCCAGCAGACCGAGTGCGGGCGGCACAGGCACCGCTGCTACGGGCGAGATCGACAGGATGGTCGCGTCAATGGATTGCGGTCGGTTGCCCTCGTCCGTCTTGTAAACCTCGAGATAGGCATATTCGAACGTATCGGGGAAGGTCAGCGGCAGGTCGGTGCGGCCCTTGAACCAGTCCTTCGCCGCTATGTTCAATGCCAGGTGCCAGCCGTTGGGATCTTCGGACAGGAAACTCTGTGCATAGAGGATGTCCGTTCCGCCCGTGCTCGCGATGCCGGTCACCCGATTGTCGAAGGTCCGACGGTAGCCCTGATCCGTCCAGATGGTGAAACTCTCCAGCCCCGGATCGAAGAGGTGGTCGCCTCCAAAGCGTTGCGAGGGCGTCAGCGAATAGGTCATGCGCCCGTGGAGCGTGCCGCCGACCGGCACCTTGGCGCTCTGCGCTGCGGGACGCAGAGTGGCGAAGTCGATGCGAGCCGTGAAGTCGAACGCCAGCGACGCGGCGGCGACCATCTGTGCCCAGCCCAGCCAAAGACCCAGAACAAGTGCCAGTCTGACCATCACGCCCTCCCGAAAGCTGGGATTCTAGCGTGGGAGGGCCGTAAAGTCACTCTGCAAGGTGGGACAGTCCGCAACCGTGCAGGCGGACGCAGGGGGCCGATCCCCGCTTGACCCGTGCGCGCATGCCGCTACGATTTTTCTCACGAAAGGAACCTGCATGCGGCGACTGATACTGTCCCTGTGTCTGATCTGGGCGGCGCTGCCCGCCGCCGCGCAAACGCCCGAGGACACCGTCCGCTGGATCTATACGTCGATGGCGCAGACCGGCGCGCCGCAGGAGCGCGGGCTGTGGTACCTGTCCCGCCCCGAGCGGCGCGAGCAGTTCTTCACCCGCCGACAGGTCGCGTTCATCATCGCCAATGACAGCCACGGCGACGATCTCGCGACCGCCTGCATCGATTTCGACCCGGCCATTCCCGGCAACGACTATGACGGCGCCGAGATCCTGCGCACGCTCAGCCTCAGCAGTACGGGCGACGCCACGCGGCAGACCGTGACGGCGCAGTTCACGACGTTCGGCCAGCCCGCGCAGATCGTTTATGATTTCATCGTGGAGGAGGGGTTCTGGAAAATCGACGACATCGCCGGGCCGGGCTGGCGGGTGTCGCAAATGCCCTGTGCGCCCAAGTCGGCCGCGGCCCCCGCGGCGCGAAGCGCGTTCTGTTACCTGAATGGCTCGGACACGCTGCGGCTCGAACTGCTGGCCGATGGCGCGGCGCGGGTCGACATGCAGAGCTGGCAGGCCAACGGACATTCCTGTTCGGTCAATGGCCGGGCCGACGCGACGGAGGGCGGTTGGATGATGCAGGCCGAGGAGGGCTGCCGGCTTTTCGTGACCGTCACGCAGGAGCAGGGTATCCGCCTGTCCGACCCGGAGTGGTATTGCAAGCGCTGGATGTGTGGACAGCGCGCCGTGATCGACGGGCTGACCTTTCCGCGCAGCAGCCAGATCGATTGTGCACAGATGCCGCCGATGAACTGATCGGCAAAGGTTCTAGTTCGCGTGCAGTGCGTGGCTCTGCAGCACGTCCAGCGGCACGATGTCCAGCGCCCGCTGATGTGTCGCGGCGAGGTTCACACGCGGCGCGCAACCTTCGTCATGGGCCTGCAGGAAGCGCGCGGCACAGAGGCACCAGTGATCCCCCGCCTTCAGTCCCGCGAAATTGAACTCGGGCCGGGGCGTGGACAGGTCGTTGCCGACATATTTGGAAAACGCCAGGAACTCGTCGGTCATCACCGCGCAGACCGTGTGGCTGCCGTGATCGGCGGCGCAGGTGTTGCAATGGCCATCCCGGAAGAAGCCCGTCACCGGGTCGGTCGAACAGGGCGCCAGCGGCGCGCCCAGGACGTTGATGCTATCTTCCGGTTCCATCTCTCCCCACTTTCTAAAGACTCTGCGCGATCCGGCGGAACATCGCGGTGTTGGCGTCGTCCACCCCATCGTCGCGGAACCGGCGATCGGCGGCTGTGACGACGATCACCACGTCGCTCGCCTGATCAATATAGATGTATTGTCCGTAGATGCCACGGGCGAGGAACTCGCCGTCATGCGCGCCCTTGGGGATCCACCACTGGTAGCCATAGGCGATCCGCCCCGGTTCGGTCGGGGCGCTGGCAGCGGTGGACTCGGCGATCCACGCGGATGGCACCACCTGCCGCCCGCCATATGCGCCGTCCTGCAGGATCATCTGCCCGAACCGCGCATAGTCGCGCGTGGTGAAGTTCAGCCCACCGAGCACGAAGGCGGTTCCGGTGCCGTCGGTCAGGTAGAAGCCGTCATGGTCCTGCCCGAGCGGCGCGATGATCTTCTCGGCCAGCAAGTCGGCCACCGGCCGTCCGGTTGCGCCGCGGATCACCATCCCGATCACATGGGTGTCGATCGAGACGTATTTCCAGGCCTCCCCGGGCGCGGCGAAGGTTTCGGTGAAGCTGGCGGTGAAGTCATCCAGCGTGCCACCCAGCGCGACGACCCGGCCCATCCGGTTGATGTCGGAAGACTTGTCCAGGTAATCCTCGTCGAACACGACGCCGCTGGCCATGTTCAGCACGTTGCGGATGCTGGCGCCGTCATAGGCTGAGCCTACCAGCGTGGGCGCGTAGCGCGTCACCGGGTCGTCCAGCGACTCGATCGCGCCCTCCTCCAGCAACACGCCGAACAGCGCCGACAGGTAGCTCTTGGCCAGCGACCACGAAATCCGCCGGTCATCCGGGCCGGTGCCGAGGAAGTATTCCTCGTAGCGGATCTCTCCGTCCTTCATCACCAACAGCGAGGTCATCGCGCGCGCCTCGATCCATTGCGCCGTGCCCTCGGGCAACTCGGTTTCCGGCCCGTAGGACAACTCGCTGGTGGCCAGCGGACCGCGCGGCACCGGCACGGTCAGGAAGGCGCGGTCCATGTGCGAGAAATTCTGCACGATCTTCTCGGCGGAGAACAACGAGTTCACCGCCATCAGCCGGGTCAGTTCCTCGCGTTTCCAGACGCCGATGGCCACCGCTGCCAGAACCAGCGCCAGCAGGATCCGCCCCAGCCATTTTCCGACATTTCGCATTCGTGGTCTCCATTACTGTCGGGCACGACAATGCCCGTCATCGGCTTCGGGGCAACCCCATACGTCACGGTAGGTTCGGCGCGTTCCATTTGACCCAGCGACCGTGGAAATCGATCCGCCCGAGAGACAAGCGCAGATCGCCCGGCCAGAGCCTGAGCGACAGCGCCGCGCCCTCGCCGCCGTCGTTCTCCATCCCCAGCCAGGCCAGCGGGGTTTCGGCGGTAGCGCGTGCCCCGGCGGCTTCGATCAGCGCGGTGCCCCGCGCCTGGGCCAGGGGTGGGAAATACTGCCAGGCGACGGTGTGATAGATCAGGTGCAGCTGGCCCGGGCGATCCGTCGCAAGCCGCCGCTCCAGCCAGTCGGCCGCATCACCCTTGTCGACCTCAGCGTCCTGCACCGCGATCGCGGCGCGGGTCAGGGCCACGCGCTCGGGCTGGTCAGGCCAGAGATAGGCCGCGAGTCGCAGCGCTTGCGCCGGGTCGCGCAGGTCGAGCGGGTTGAGGTCGACACCGCGCCGTTCGTCCACCCTCAGCGCGGACTGGGCTGGCGCTGCGCCCTGCCATTGTGGCGTGAGCGTCAGCGCCGCGTCGGGCGGCCCCAGCCGCGTTGTCCCCGCCGTCAGGGCAAAGCGGTCGAACATCAGGTTCAGCCCGCCGCTCGCGCCCAGTTCCGACAGCACGAAAGGCAGCGGGTGGCGCGCGGCGAGCAGGTGGGCCGCCGGAATCAGCGCCGCGCTGCGGCGGACCTCGTTGGTCTGGGGCGCGCGCTGCATCCAGTCGATCAGAAACGCTTCATGCGTGGCCAGCGCCTCCAGCACTGTGGCGCGGAATATCGGATCCGGCGCTGTTGCCGAAGGATAGACCGCTGCCAGGTCCGGCGCGCGTCCGGTCAGGACAAGTGCATGCAGCCCGCCGGCGATGCGCAGCGGCAGCGAGGCTCCGCCCGGCCCGACATCGCCCTTCCAGCCGGCGCAGAGCCGCCCCAGGGCGCTGTCGTCGGGCCAATCCTCGGCCAGCGCGGTCATCAGCATTTCCATGAAGGGCGAGCCGAGCGCGGCGCAACTGCGCGCTTGCTGCAGCAGCGCTGCGCGCAGGGTCATCGGAACCGGTCGACCAGCCGCTGGAGGGCGGATTTGGGTTCGGACTCCGGCTCGGGTTCGGGTTCGGGGGCGGGGGCGGGCGCAGGTTTGAGCTGTTCGGCCTTGGCTCCGCCCGAGGAGCGCGGCGGTGCAACGCGCAGGCTGACCGCGTTCATGAACCGCCCGGTATCGCCCCGGGCGAGGTCGGCAGCGCCCTCCGAAATGCCGCGCAGCAGATCGTCGAGCCAGTCGGCATCGGCCTTGTGAAAATCGTGCAGCACGTAATGCGAAACCAGGTCCTTGCGACCGGGATGCCCGATCCCCAGCCGCACCCGCTGATACGCCTCGCCGATATGGGCATGCAGCGAGCGCAGCCCGTTATGCCCGGCATGACCACCGCCGGTCTTGACGCGCAGCTTGCCGGGGGCGAGGTCCAACTCGTCATGCAACACGATCACGTCCTCGGGCGTCAGCTTGTAAAAGCGCATCGCTTCGCCGACGGACTGGCCGGAATTGTTCATGTAGGTTTCGGGCTTCAGCAGCAGCACTTTCTCGGCACCCAGCCTTCCTTCCGCCAACTGGCCCTGGAACTTGCCTTTCCACGGCGGAAATCCGTGGTCCGCTGCGATGCGGTCTACCGCCATGAAGCCGATATTGTGCCGGTTGCCGGCGTATTTCGCACCAGGATTGCCCAGTCCGACGATCAGTTTCATCTCGCGCCCCGCTGCTGCCTTGCCCGTTCATGCCCAAAAAGCCGCGTCACATCCAGACCCGACATTACGGATCCGAAGGCCAAAAACGAAAAACGGGGCCGCAGAGGGCCCCGTCGTGTTTTCGTCGTCTCGGCAGACAATCACTCTTCGACGTTGATCGCCTCGACCTCGTCCGCGGCGACTTCTTCGCCGTCATCCTCGCTCTCGGCTGCGCGCAGACCCGAGGGGGCGGACACGTTGGCGATCACGAAATCGCGGTCGATCGTGGGCTTGGAGCCCTCGGGCAGGTTCACCGACGAGATCGTCACGCTGTCACCGATGTTCAGGTCGGAGACGTCGATGGTGACGTGATCGGGAATGTCGCCCGCAGTCACGATCAGTTCGACCTCGGGACGGACCAGGGTCAGCACGCCGCCCTTCTTGAGCCCCGGCGACACCTCTTCACCGACCACTTCGACCGGGATGAACAGGTTGATCTTGGTGGTGCGGCGCAGGCGCATCAGGTCGAGATGCGTCGGCAGATCCTTGACCACATCGCGCTGCACGTCGCGGCAGATCACGCGCACGTCGTCATGGCCTTCGACCTTGAGGTTGAACAGGGTCGACTTGAAGCGCCCCTGCTTGAGGCGCGCGAACAGCGCGTTGAACGGGATGTTGATCGGCAGCGGGTCAACGTCGCCACCAAAAACGATTCCGGGAACCTTGCCGTCGCGGCGTGCCTGACGAGCGGCGCCCTTGCCTGTCCCCGTCCGTTCCTCGGCGTGAAGATCTGGGATCTCTCCGGCCATTGTATCTCTCCAAATGTAGGGGCGGGGATCCTCCAAGGCTGTATCCCCGCGTGAAGCCGCGCGTATAGACCGGAAAACCAGGCTTGAAAAGGCCGAATCGCTTGGAGTGATCGGCCTGATCCCGGACTGGCAGATACTGCGCCGCGCCCGGATGTTCGACCGTGTTCGTGCGGCCCAATGCCATTTGGGTTCGTTGAATCGCCTTTCCGTGCGAACATGCGGAACATGCTGAAGTTCGACGAAGAAACGACACGACTCCTCGAAGTCGCCTATCAGGGCGGTGACGTCAGCCGCCGCCGAAGACTGGCGTTGGATGCGTTGCACCTGTCAGAGGGAGATGTCGTCGCCGATATCGGATGCGGAAACGGGCTGCTGACTGAAGAGATCGCGCGCGCCGTCGGATCGTCGGGCCGGGTCGTCGGTATCGACCCCAGCGCGGATATGCGCGCGCCGGCCTCCCATCGGTGTGCGGCGTTTCCGACCGCCCGGGTTGTGGATGGTTCGGCGGATGCGCTCCCGTTTCAGAACGGTGAAGTGGACAAGGCCGTCGCGGTTCAAGTCCTTGAGTATCTTCCGGATATTCCGGCAGCGATTGCGGAGGTGCATCGCGTTCTTCGGACAGGCGGGCGGTTCGTCGCCATCGATGCCGGCTGCAAGACACTCGACTGGTTCTCCGAGGACGCAGACCGGATGCGCCGCGTTCAGGAGGCTTGGGATCATCACTATATCGAACCACGGGTTGCGGCGCTGTGGCCCCGGCTTGCGCGCAATGCCGGTTTCATCGCCGTCGACGTCGAGCCCTTGACCTTTTGCGACGTGACCCTGCGTCCTGACGGCATAGCGTTCATGCTCCTGAACCTGATGTCGAAATACGCTTTGCAGAACGGCCACCTGAGCGCCGAAGAGACCGCGGCGTGGTTCGACGAGCAGATCGCGCTCGCAAGGCAAGGACGGTTCTTTTTTTCGCTGACGTTCTACCTGATGAGTGCAGTCAGGGCGTAGCCACCGAAACGCCACGTCCGCGTTTCCGGCACATCCGATCCCTTTCTACCGTGCCGTTTCTGGGAGGACCCGTTGGTGCGGGCGCGGCGAATGCACGGTCAGTTCGCAAATCGGGCACCATTGCCCAAGGCGACGATCTGAACCCCCAATTGGCCGGTGCAGCAATCCCCGGACATGGGAAAGCCACCCGCTTGGGTATTTTGAAGACGGAAGAACCGTGTTCCAGGACGTGTACAAATCGGAAGAAACCGGTCGTCTCGTCACGCCCAGCGGCCGGCAAAATCCTCGGGGATCAGCAGATGCTCGCGTCCGAGTTTCTGCACATCGGTGACCCCACAGAGACCCATCGACAGGTCCAGTTCGTTGTGGATCACTTCCAGCGCCTTGGTCACGCCGGCCTCGCCCATCGCGCCGAGGCCGTAGACATAGGCGCGGCCGATATAGGTGCCCTTGGCCCCCATCGCGAGCGCCTTGAGCACGTCCTGGCCCGAGCGGATGCCGCTGTCCAGGTGCACCTCGATCTTGTCGCCGACGGCGTCGACGATCTCTTCCAGCACCCGGATCGAGCTGAGCGCGCCATCCAGTTGCCGGCCGCCATGGTTGGAGACGATGATCGCGTCGGCACCGACGTTCAGCGCCTCGCGCGCGTCGCGCACGTCGAGGATGCCCTTGATGATGAGCGGCCCGTCCCACATCTTGCGGAATTCGCGGATGCGGTCCCAGTCCAGCGCCTGGTCGAAGGATTCGTTGGTCCAGTTGCCCAGCGAGGAGGGATCCTTCACGCCCTTGGCATGGCCGACGATGTTGCCGAAGAAGCGCCGCTTGGTGCCCAGCATGCCAAGGCCCCACTGCACCTTGGTCATCATGTTGGCGACCGATTTGACGGTCAGTTTCGGCGGTGCGGACAGCCCGTTCTTGAGGTCCTTGTGGCGCTGGCCCAGCAGTTGCAGGTCGACCGTGATGACCGCGGCCGAGCACCTGGCGGCCTTGGCCCGGTCGAACAGGCGCTGCATGAAATCGTCGTCCTTGAGCGTATAGACCTGCAGCCAGAACGGCTTGGTCGTATGTTCGGCGACATCTTCGATCGAGCAGATCGACATGGTGGACAGCGTGAAGGGCACGCCGAATTTCTCGGCTGCCTTCGCTGCCTTGATCTCGCCATCGGCGCATTGCATGCCTGTCAGGCCGACAGGTGCAAGGGCCACGGGCATCGACACCTCCTGACCGATCATCCGGCTTTTGGTGCTGCGTCCCGTCATGTCGATGGCGACCCGCTGGCGCAGGCGGATATCGGCGAAATCGCTGCTGTTGTCACGGAAGGTCTGCTCGGTCCAGCTGCCGCTTTCGGCGTAGTCGTAGAACATCTTGGGCACCCGGCGACGGTAGATGCGCTTGAGGTCGTCGATATTGGTGATCACGGTCATGGTCGAAGGCTTTCCAATCAGAAGTCAGTGCAGAGTGCCAATTCGCCACGGTGCGCGCAACATGACAGTTGTCGCGGTCAGCTTTCGACGAAGGTGACGGACAGGCCCGGAAGCACGACGCCGGAGATGTGCGTGCTCCAGGTTTCGCCCGCGTGGATCGGCACGGCATCCGTCAGGGTGCCGGTCGTCACGATGTCGCCCGCTGCAAGTGGCGAGGTGGTCGGAGAGGCGGCGAGTTCATCGAGCAGGAAGCGCAACGCCTGCAACGGCCCGCCAAGGACATCGCTGCCCCGGCCTTGCAAGGAGCAGTCGCCGCCGGTCAGCGTGATTTCGAGCTGCGAGAGCGCCGCGCCGTCGTCGTGCAGCAGCGGCGCCGCGTTCTGGAACGGGCCGTGCAAAAGGGCCGCGTGCAGCCCGAAGGCGGCGGCCGTGTCCGGGGCGCGAAAGCGCCAGCCGGGGAATGGCGAGAATACCAGTTCAAAGCCATGCGCGATGCCGCTGACGCAGGACGCGAGCTCGGCAAGATTCATCTGCGCGGTGGGGGTCGTCCCGAACCGGAAGACGATTTCCGGTTCGATTCTGAGTTCGGGCAGGTCCGGCAACGCGATGCTGCCGGTGCTGTCCGGAAGCTCGTGGACACCGGCGCGATAAACCCAGCCCCAGATCGGGGCGTTGACGTTGTAGATGTCCCAGATCGTCCGGTTCGTGAAGCCGATCTTGCGACCGACCGGTTTCTCGCCACGCGCGAGGCGCATATCATGAAGATGCGCTGCGATCTCGTAACCGCGCGCGAGCGTCAGGTCGGACGCGCTGTCACTCAGCGGGGCGATCTGGCTGCCGGCGTCGAAAGCGTCAAGCAGCTGCCGCGCGGTGCCGGACGGGGCAGCACTCATGCGGAATGGGCGCCGTCCGCGAGGCTCTTGACGAAGCGGAGCACCTCTTCGGGCGACTTGCCGGCCGCGATCTGGCCGACGATGGCGGAGCCGACCACGGCGCCGTCCGCGACGCTTGCGATGGCGCGGGATTTCTCGGGCGTGTTGATGCCGAAGCCGACGATGATCGGCAGGTCGGTCTGGGCCTTGATGCGCGCGACCTCGGGTCCGACATCGTCGGCGACGGCCTCGGCCGCGCCGGTTATGCCGGTGATCGAAACGTAGTAGACGAAGCCCGACGTGTTGGTCAGCACCTTCGGCAGGCGCTTGTCGTCCGTCGTGGGGGTGGCCAGACGGATGAAGTTCAACCCTGCCGCCTGCGCCGGCAGGCAGAGTTCGGCGTCTTCCTCGGGAGGCAGGTCGACCACGATCAGCCCGTCGATCCCGGCGGCCTTGGCATCTTCGAGGAAACGGTCGACGCCACGGCTGTAGATCGGATTGTAGTATCCCATCAGCACGATCGGGGTGGTGTCGTCGCCCTTTCGGAACTCGGTGGCGAGTTCGAGCGTGCGCGCCAGGGTCATTCCGGCCTCGAGCGCGCGCTGCCCGGCGAGCTGGATCGTCGGGCCGTCGGCCATCGGGTCGGTGAAGGGCAGACCGAGTTCGATGATGTCGACACCGGCGGCGGGCAGGCCTTTCACGATGGCGAGGGAGGTGTCGTAGTCCGGATCGCCCGCCATGACATAGGAGACGAAGGCCTTGCGACCGTCGGCGGCGAGCGCGGCGAATTTGGCGTCGATACGAGACATGTTGGGGTTTCCTTCTGGCTGCGACCTGCCATGCCAAAAGCGCGACGGGAAATCAATGCGCCACGTGGGCGGAACGATCGCAAGGCAGGCCGGGGCTCTGCCCCGGACCCCGGAGTATTTGGACAAAGATGAAGCACCGGCGAGTCCGGCTTGCACGGGGCGGCATCGGCAACTAGAAGCGGCGCGAACTCTGATCGGAGGCCGGCATGGGCTTTAAAATGGGAATCGTGGGGTTGCCCAACGTGGGCAAGTCCACTCTCTTCAACGCGCTGACGCGGACCGCCGCGGCGCAGGCGGCGAACTTCCCCTTCTGCACCATCGAACCCAACGTGGGCGAGGTTGCCGTGCCGGATGCGCGGCTGGACAAGCTGGCCGGGATCGCCGGGTCGCGGCAGATCATCCCGACGCGGATGACCTTCGTCGATATCGCCGGACTTGTCCGGGGGGCTTCGAAGGGGGAAGGGTTGGGCAACCAGTTCCTTGCCAATATCCGGGAGGTCGACGCGATCGCCCATGTGCTGCGCTGCTTCGAGGATGGTGACGTGACCCATGTGGAGGGCCGGGTGGATCCGGTCGCCGATGCCGATACGATCGAGACCGAGTTGATGTTGGCGGATATCGAGAGCATCGAGAAGCGCCTGCAAGGGCTGGTGCGCAAGGTGCGTGGCGGCGACAAGGAGGCGGTGCAGCAGGAGCGGTTGCTGAAGCAGGCATTGGAGATGCTGGAGGAGGGACGCCCGGCGCGTCTGGTTCAGGTGGATGCCGAGGATGCGAAGGCCTGGAAGATGCTGCAACTGTTGACGACCAAGCCGGTTCTCTACGTGTGCAACGTGGCCGAAGAGGACGCGGCGAACGGCAACGCGCATTCGGCGCGGGTGGCGCAGATGGCGGCCGACCAGGGCAATGCACATGTGATCATCAGCGCGCGGATCGAGGAAGAGATCAGCCAGCTCGAGCCGGAGGAGGCGGAGATGTTCCTGGCGGAGATGGGGTTGGAGGAAGCCGGGCTCGACCGGCTGATCCGCGCCGGGTACGAATTGCTGCACCTTGAGACGTATTTCACGGTCGGTCCGAAGGAAGCGCGGGCCTGGACGATTCGCACCGGCACCTCGGCGCCGAAGGCGGCGGGTGTGATCCATGGCGATTTCGAGCGCGGCTTCATCCGGGCGGAGACCATCGCCTATGACGATTTCGTCGCCTGCGGGGGCGAGCAGGGCGCCAAGGAAGCGGGCAAGATGCGGGCCGAAGGCAAGGGATATGTGGTGAAGGACGGGGATGTGTTGCATTTCCTGTTCAACACCTGATCGCTGCGCGCTTCTGGAGTATGCGCTGAAATCCGCCGAAACCTGCCTTGCCGTCGCGTCTGGCCGCGGGCCGTATCCGTCGCACATGGCGCGATTTTTCCAATTTAATCAGATTTTTAGGGAGAACTCTCTTGACTGGAGGGTAACGCGGCTTCACGCGCACGTTAAGTGCCTGTTAAGGTTTTGTTAATAGAAAGAGAACATCACCTAGACCGGGGAGAGGCACACAGATCAAAGGCGAATCGTGCCCGGATGAAATTATGAATGTGCTCATTGTAGAAAGCAGGCCTGAACTCGGTACTCTGTGGCAGCGCCACCTCGTGCGCCAGGGGGCCGATGTCACCCTCGTCCACAGCCAGGAAGCGGCGATCATGGCTCTCTATTCCGAGAGTTTCGAGATCATCGTTCTCGATCTCGTTCTGGAACGCGGAAGCGCCTTGGCGGTTGCTGACTTCGCCAGCTACCGCCGCCCCGAGGCGCGGGTGATCTTCGTCACGAACACCAGCTTCTTCTCCGACGGATCCATCTTCGCGCATTCACCGAATGCCTGTGCCTATCTGCAGAGCGAAACGCCGCCCGAGGATCTGGCCGCTATGGTGGAACACTACGCGGCGCTGCGCTGATCGCGCTTGTGCGGCGCGGTCCAGTCGGGCCTTGGGTTGATCGGGATGATCCGATGCGGATTAATGCTGTCGTGGCTGTAGTGATAGTGGCGCACGATATGGTTCATGTCGACCGTTTCGGCCACGCCCGGCCACTGGTATAGTTCCCGCGTATAGCCCCAGAGATTGGGGTAGTCGACCAACCGGTTCCGGTTGCATTTGAAATGCGTGTGATAGACCGCGTCGAACCGCAACAGCGTGGTGAAGAGCCTCCAGTCGGCCTCTGTGATCCTGTCGCCGGCGAGGTATCGGTGATGGGAGAGCCGCTCCTCCAGCCAGTCGAGCGATTGGAACAGCTCGATGGCCGCTTCGTCATAGGCCTCCTGCGTGGTTGCGAACCCGGCCTTGTAGACGCCGTTGTTGACGGTGTCGTAAACCCGCGCGTTGACCGTCTCGATCTCTTCCCGGAGGGCTTTCGGCCAGTAGTCATCGGTGTTGCCCGTCAGGTCGTCGAAGGCTGAATTGAACATGCGGATGATCTCGGCGCTTTCATTGGACACGATCGTTTGAGTCTGCTTGTCCCAGAGGATCGGAACGGTCACGCGGCCTGAATAGCTCGGATCGGCGCGGGTGTAGATCTGGTGTGCGAACTCGGCCCCGAACAGCGGATCGCCCGTGGCGCCGTCGAAATCCGTGCGGAAGGTCCATCCGTCATCCAGCATGTCCGGATGGACGACAGAAACGTCGATGTGATCGTCGAGCGCCTTGAGCTTGCGGAAGATCAGGCTGCGATGCGCCCAGGGGCAGGCGAGGCTGACATAGAGATGGTAGCGCCCCGAATCGGGGGTGAAGCCACCGGAGCCCGTCGGCCCCTCTGCGCCGTCCGGCGTGATCCAGTTGCGGAACCGGGACTCGGACCGTTCGAATTTACCGCCGGTCTTGTCGGTGTCGTACCACTGGTCTTTCCAGACGCCATCCACGAGCAGTCCCATCGCTTCATCCTCCTTGGTTTCATGGCCCAAGCTAGGTCTTTCGGGCGCTCCTTCCCAGAGCCGTGCCTGCGCATCCAACGTGCGGCATCGCACATGCCGCGTCGCATCGCGACAACGATCACGCCCGACGACACTGCGTTACCGAAAGTTCACTTGATTTTGGGCGACAAGATGACAGCCTGTGATCGCCGCCTTGGGGAGGGATGGAACATGTCGACCTATATCAGCGATGACATTCGTATCGAATTGAATGCCGCCCGGATCGAGGGTCTGAAGAAGCTGAGCCGATTGCGGGTGCATGTCGGCGACGATCGCTATACCGTGCTCAGGATGTGGCGCGGCGGGTTCTCGGTCGAGGCCGATACGGTTCCACCGCTGCGCGGGCTGGTCGATCTCTACGACGGCGAACGCCACCTGTGCCAATGCCTGATCATCGGATCCGAGCCGGAAGCCGGAGAACGGAGCTACGAGTTCAAGCGCAACACCGCCGCAAGCGACCGCGCCCCGCTCGACCATTTTCGCGAGGTCGACGCGCCGGTGGGGCTGCTGCCCCACTCCTGATCACTGCAGATCGGCGAAGGCGGCCTTGATCCGTGCACAGGCTTCCTCGAGCCGGTAGCGCTGTGTGGCCAGGTTGAAGCGTTCGAAATGCGCGCCGCCGGTTCCGAAGCCGGGGCCGGGCGAGGAAGCGATGCGAGCATCGTCGCGCAGGCGCGCGGTCACCTCGTCATGGCTCATGCCGGTGCCCGAGAAGTCGACCCAGGCCAGGTAGGTGGATTGCAGCGGCATCGACCAGAGGCCGGGGATCGCGTTGATCGTCGCATCGAACAGGGCCCGGTTGCTGTCGAGATGCTGCATCTGGGCACCGACCCATGCGGCGCCTTCCGGTGAATAGGCGGCCGTGATCATCCGGATCGCCAGCGCACCGGGGCCGTAATCCAGCGTGTTCAGCCGCTGCTTCATTGCGGCGCGGAGCGTGGCGTCGGGGATGATCATGTTGCCGGTGCGCTGCCCGGCGATGTTGAACGTCTTGGACGCGGCGGTCAGCGTGACCGTGCGATGGCGCGCTTCCGGGGCCGCGACATCCATCGGAATGAAACGGTTGCCGGGATAGATCAGGTCGTGGTGGATTTCGTCTGAAACAAGCGTCAGGTCGTTGCGTTCGGCGAACTCGGCGACCGCGCGCAACTCATCGGGCGTCCACAGGCGTCCCGACGGGTTTTGCGGCGAACACCAGATCAGCATCGTTTCGGCACCGGTCAGGCGGCTCTGCGCGTCGTCGAGGTCCAGCGTGTAAGTGTCGCCGTCGCGCACCAGCGGGCATTCCAGAACCTTGCGGCCGGTCTTGTTAATCTTCTTGGCGAATTCGTGATAGACCGGTGGGAAGATGACCACGCTGTCGCCTGGATCCGTCCAGACGTCGAGACACAACGCGATTGCATTGCCCAGCCCTTGCGATGTCAGGACCCAGTCCGTGTCGATGGTCCAGTCGTGGCGGGTCTTCATCCACCACTGGATGGCCTCGAAATAGGCAGGGTATTCCCAGGAATAGCCGAAAACCCCGTGATCTACCGCTTCGCGCAGCGCTGCGATCACGCAGGGGGCGGTGGCGTAGTCGGAATCGGCCGTCCACATCGCCAGCCCGTCGTCGGGAGAAACACCGAACAGGCTCTCCATCTTGTCCCACTTGCTGCTGTGGGTGCCGCGCCGGTCGATCGGGTCATCGAAATTCATTTCGGTCTCCTGTTTTCGCGCGCAAAGCTAGCCGGAAACGCGACAGGTGCAAGGGGGCGTTGCGATGGGGCGACCGATCGCCTAAATGACACGCCATGAAACGTTCGATCCTGATCCATCCCGATCCGCGTCTGAAGAAAGCCTGCGCGCCGGTGACCGACATCACCGACGACATGGCGAAGCTTGCCGACGACATGCTCGAGACGATGTACGACGCGCCGGGCATCGGTCTGGCGGCGCCGCAGGTCGGGGTGCTGAGCCGGCTGATCGTGCTGGATTGCGTCAAGGAGGAGGGCGCGGCGCCGCGCCCCACCGTGATGTTCAACCCCGAGATCACGGCTGCCTCGGACGAGACCAGCGTCTATGAGGAGGGCTGTCTCTCGATCCCCGACCAGTATGCCGAGGTGACGCGCCCGGCCGAGGTGGAGGTCACCTGGATCGACCGCGACGGCAATTCGCAGAAGGCCACGTTCGACAAGCTGTGGGCGACCTGCGTGCAGCACGAGATCGACCATCTCGACGGCAAGCTGTTCATCGACTACCTCAAGCCTTTGAAACGGCAGTTGATCACCCGCAAGATGCAGAAACTGAAGCGTGAAATGGCGCGCGCCTGATGGCGGTGCTGCCGATTCTGCGGTGGCCGGATGCGCGCCTGAACACGGTGTGTTCGCCGGTGGCGCGGCAGGAGAACCTGTCACGCCTGATCGCGGACATGTTCGACACGATGTATGACGCCTATGGCCGCGGCCTTGCCGCACCACAGGTCGGCGTGATGAAGCGGCTCTTCGTGATCGATGTGACGTGGAAGGATGGTCGGCACAGCCCGAAGGTCTTCATCAACCCGTCCGTCCTCGATCGCTCCGACACGCTGGTCGAAGGCACCGAGGCCTGTTTGTCGATTCCCGGCATCAGCACGACGATCGCCCGACCCGATTGGGTTGCGGTCAGCTGGACCGATGCGAGGGGACGCGCCTATGTCAGGCGGTTCGAGGGCGCGGCGGCACGCTGCGTGCAGCACGAGATGGACCATCTTGACGGCATCGTCACTCTGGACCGGCTCGACACCGTCGCGCGCACTCGTGCCGACCGCGCCTATGCGGCTGTGCCATGACGGTGCGGAGCTGCCTGGCCTGGCCCGACCGCCGCCTACGCACCGCCGCGGCGCCGGTCGAGGCGGTGACCGACGAGATCCGTCTCATCTGGGACGACATGATCGACACGATGGAGGCGATGCCCGGCGTCGGGCTCGCCGCGCCGCAGATCGGGATCATGCTGCGGCTTGCGGTCGTGGATGGCTCGTCCGAACGCGGACGGGCCGTGCGGCTGGCCAATCCCGAGATCCTGCACGCCTCGGTCGAGCTGCGTGCGCATGACGAGGCCAGTCCGAACCTGCCGGGCGTCTCGGCGCGCATCAGCCGCCCGCGTGCGGTGACGGTCCGATATCTGGACGAGACCGGAACGATCAATCGCCGTGACTTCGCCGGGATCGAGGCGACCAGTGTCCAGCACCAGATCGACCACCTGAACGGACGGATGTATTTCGACCATCTGTCGAGGACGAAGCGCGACATGCTGTTGCGCAAGGCGAGGAAGCTCGCGGGCTGAGACTGGCGCGGAGGACAGGCACAGTGCGTATCGTTTTCATGGGAACGCCGGCATTTTCGGTTCCGGTCCTCGATGCACTGGTGCAGGCGGGGCACGAGATCGTCGCCGTCTATTGCCAGCCGCCGCGCCCGGCCGGACGCGGCAAGAAGGAGAGGCCCAGCCCGGTGCAGGCGAGGGCCGAGTCGCTGGGTCTCGCCGTCCACCATCCGGTCACTCTGCGCACGCCCGAGGCGCAGGCTGCGTTCGTTGGGCATGACGCCGACGTGGCGGTGGTCGTGGCCTATGGGCTGATCCTGCCGCAGCCGATCCTCGATGCGCCGCGTCACGGCTGCCTGAACATCCATGCGAGCCTGTTGCCGCGCTGGCGCGGGGCGGCGCCGATCCACCGGGCGATCATGGCCGGTGACACCGAAACCGGCATCTGCATCATGCAGATGGAGGCCGGTCTGGACACCGGACCGGTGCTGCTGCGCAGGTCGATCGGGATCGGGGCGCAGGACACCACCGGCGATCTGCACGACAGGCTGGCGCAGCTGGGCGCCGAAGCGATCGTGGAGACGCTCGCGCGCCTGGGTGACCTAGCACCCGAGCCACAAGCCGAAACAGGCGTGACCTATGCCGGGAAGATCGACAAGGCCGAGGCAAAAGTCGACTGGACTCGCCCGGCCGAGGATGTGGATCGGCTGATCCGCGGTCTTTCGCCTTTCCCCGGCGCCTGGACCGAGATTGCGGGCGAACGGGTCAAGCTGCTGTCGTCATGTCTTGCCGACGCTGCGGGTGCGCCGGGCACGGTACTGGACGATACATTGACCGTGGCTTGCGGCAGTGGGGCGGTATCGCTGTTGCGGTTGCAAAGGGCGGGCAAAGCCGCGCAGGATACCGAGACGGTGTTGCGCGGGTGGCCTGTCGCGCCCGGCACCCGGTTGTAGGAGAGCCAGCATGTTCCCGACCATGATCGGTACCGTGGTGATCGCCGGGATCGTCGGTTACCTGTCGGAGAAGACGGGGTTCACGCACAATGGCTATCTGCAGTCGATCATCATTTGCATCGGCGGAGCCTTCCTGTTCTATTTCGTGCGCATCATGTTCGGGATCGGGTTTTCCTCGCCCGGGCTGAACGCGATCCTGTCCTCGATCGGGGCGCTGATCATCGTTCCGACCCATTGGCGCAGGTGACCCCATGGGCATCAGCATCATCGGACTTGTTATCATCGGCGCCGCGGCGGGTTTCCTCGCAACGCGGTTGATGCGGATCGAGGCCGACATTCCCACCACCATGTTCATCGGCATCATGGGCGCATTGATCGGCGGATTGGTCCTGCGACTCCTGGTGAGCGTCATGGGTGCGATGTCGGGCTTCGTCGGGGCCGTGCTGGGCGCGATGCTGCTCATCTGGCTCTGGCAGCGTTACCGGCGCTGACTCAGACGCGGGGCGGGCGGCTCTTGTAGACTGGCAGGCGCCAGCCGAAGGCGAGCGAGCCCGCGCGCAGCACCCAGCACACCGTTGCCGCGATCAGCAGGGAAGGGCGGGTCGCGACACCGAGATGCAGGGCAAGGATCGCGGCGGCCGATCCGGTCAATGCGGCGGTTGCGTAAAGCTCGCCCTGTTTCAGCACCAGCGGGATTTCTCCGACCACCACGTCGCGCATCAATCCGCCGAGGCATCCGGTCGCCACGCCCATCAGAACCACGATGACGCCGGGTTGGCCCAGCGACAGGGCGACGCCGGTGCCCGCGGCCACGGCGATCGACAGTGCAAAACTGTCCAGCCATAACAGCCAGCGATAACGGCTCTCGACCAGGTGCGCGGTGAAAAACACCAGGACCGCCGCCGCGACACCGATCAGGATATAGGCGGGCTGGCCGACCCAGAACACCGGATCGCGCCCCAGGATCACGTCGCGCACGGTGCCGCCGCCCACCGCCGTCAGTGCGGCGATGAAGGCGAACCCGACAAGGTCCAGTTGCGCCCGGCTCGCCACCAGCGCCCCGGTCAGCGCGAAGACGAGAACCGACGCATAGTCCAACAGCTCAAGAAAGCTCACTTGGCCGCTCCGCGTGACTTGAAGGGTGCCATGCCCGCGCGAGCCAGTTCGTCGGCGCGCTCGTTCTCGGGATGGCCTGCGTGGCCCTTGACCCACTCCCAGGTCACGTCATGACTCGCTTGCGCGGCATCCAGCCGTTGCCACAATTCGGCATTCTTGACCGATTTCTTCGCTGCGGTCTTCCAGCCGTTGCGTTTCCAGCCATGTATCCAGCTGGTGACGCCGTTCTTCACGTACTGGCTGTCGGTCACGATCGTGATGGCGCTTGGGCGGGACAGGGCTTCGAGCGCGTTGATCGCGGCGAGCAGCTCCATCCGGTTGTTGGTGGTTCCGTCCTCGCCGCCGCAGAGTTCGCGTTCCTTCACCACGCGCTCGCCGTCCATCGCGCGCATCAGGACGCCCCAGCCACCCGGGCCGGGATTGCCGGAACAGGCTCCGTCGGTATAGGCGAACAGGTCAGGCATCGGCGCGGATCACGATCCAGCCTTGCGGATGACCGGCCAAGCCGGACGCTTTGCCGGTCCAGTGATCGACCGGGGTCAGCCCGGCGGCCACCAGCATCTCGTCGAGTTCGGCCCGTTCGTAGTATTCATAGTATCGGTCCAGACGGTCACGTCCGCTGCCGCTGCCGCGTTTCATCCCGATGAAGAGGACCCCGCCCGGTTTCAGCGCGGCGGCGATACGCGCCAGGTGTCCGGGCAAATCGGCACGGGCGGCGTGCAGGAGGCTGAAATAGGCCCAGATGCCATCATAGCGGTCCCGCTCTGCGAGGTCCTCGAACCGGCCCAATCGTGCCGCTACGCCGGGGATCTGCGCGGCACGCTCGACCATTGCGGCGGAGGCGTCTATGGCCTCGGTGCTTAGCCGGGCCTCGGCCATGCGGCCTGCGTAGTGGCCCGGTCCGCAACCCAGATCGAGAACCGTTCCCCCGGGGTGACAGGCCTCGATGAACCGCACGATCATCGGATCGCGGGTCGCTTCGCGGTCCATCATGGCGGCATACTCCGCGGTCTGGCGGTCATAGACCGCGATGGTGCGTGCGTCGCTCACAGCCAGATCCCGACCGCGAGACAGGCGATGACGATCGCCGTCAGCAGGACACGCAGGCGCATCCACCAGGACGGGGTCAGCCCCCAAGTGTAAAACGCATAGTCCAGAAGCAGCAGACCCGCGAAGCCGAAGATCAGGTTCATGCCGGCGCTCACCGGCCCTCCGCCGGTCATGAAAAAGGCCCAGAGCGCGGGCAATACCGACAGGGCATAGCCGGTCGCGGCGCGCGCACCTTCGGCCTTGGTGGCAAAGCCCCAGAGCACGCCCGACATGAAGGAAAGGATCACAGAGCCGTAGAACAGCTGCACATAGGGGCCGACAAAGCGCGGACCCAGGGTTGAGGCCCCCCAGGCCTGCAGGTCGTCGTTCAGGTAGGTCGCCGCACCCCATACGAAGGGGATCAGCCCCGCGAGGCCCAGCGTCAGGGGAGCAAGGGGAATCCGTGTCATTCGGCGGCCCGCAGCACCCGCGGCACCTTGAACTCCACGTTCTCGACAGCGGTTTCGATGGTGCAGACGGTCACGTCATAGCGCGCACCGATTGCGTCGATCACCTCGTCGATCAGTTCTTCGGGCGCCGAGGCACCTGCGGTCACGCCGATGCTCGCAACTCCCTCGAGCGCGCGCCAGTCGATATCCGTCGCCCGCTGCACCAGTTGCGCGTAGGCGCACCCGGCCTTGGCACCCACCTCGACCAGCCGACGCGAGTTCGATGAATTGGGCGCGCCGACCACCAGCATCGCGTCGGCATGGGGCGCCATCGCCTTTACCGCTTCCTGCCGGTTGGTGGTGGCATAGCAGATGTCTTCCTTGTGAGGGCCGACGATCGCTGGAAACCGCGTCTTGAGCGCCGCGACGATATCGGCGGTGTCATCCACGCTGAGGGTGGTCTGCGTCACGAAGGCGATGTGTTCCGGGTCGCGCACCTGCACCGTCGCCACGTCCAGCACCGTTTCGACCAGCAGGACTTCGCCCTCGGGCAACTGGCCCATCGTGCCGACGGTCTCGGGATGGTCCTTGTGCCCGATCATGATCATCTGCAGCCCGTTCTCGGCGTGGCGTTGAGCCTCGATATGGACCTTGCTGACCAGCGGGCAGGTGGCATCGACGAAGATCATCCGGCGTTCGGCCGCTTCGGCCGGGACGGATTTCGGCACGCCGTGGGCGGAAAAGATCACTGGCCGGTCTGTGGGGCAGTCTGACAATTCCTCGACGAACACCGCGCCCTTGGCCTTGAGCCCGTCGACGACGAACTTGTTGTGCACGATCTCGTGGCGCACATAGACAGGGGCGCCCCATTTCTGGAGCGCCATTTCCACGATCTTGATCGCCCGGTCCACGCCCGCGCAGAAGCCGCGCGGCGCGGCAAGATAGAGCGTCAACGGTTGCTTTGCCATCTTCGGTCTCCCTGTGATGTGACCTAAGGCTTTGGACCGGTATCGTCCAGTCGGATGCTGCGTCACAGGGATGTGATTGGAGGTTCCAGCAGGGGAAGGTGGCACCCGACCCGCGATGACCTCAGGGAGCAAGCGATGAGAAATGTCAGTGTGGGCGTCGCGGTGCTTGTCGCCGTTGCGATTGGAGCGTTCGTCTGGGCGTCGCGCAACAGCGCGGGCGAGGGCCTGCCGTACCGGGATGCGGACGTGATCGCGCGGGGTGAGGCGATCTATGGCGCAGAATGCGCCGCCTGCCACGGGGCCAACCTTGAAGGACAGGGCGACTGGCGCGTGCGTGATGCCGATGGCTATCTCCCGGCGCCGCCGCATGACGAGACGGGGCACACCTGGCATCATCCTGACAGCCAGTTGATCGCGATCACGATGTTGGGAACCGAGCAGATCGTCGGTGGCGGCTATCGCAGCAACATGCGGGGATTTCGGGATGTTTTGAGCCGGGACGAGATCATTGCCGTACTGGCCTATATCAAGAGCACGTGGCCGCCCGAGGTGATCGATGCCCACGATCGCATCAATGCCGATGCGCAGGGCTGAAACGGAAGGTGGAAACGCCCGGTCTTCCGGGCGTTTCCTTGTCTTTTCGCGTCACTGGCCGCCGGCGGCGGCCACGCTGCGTGGTTCCTGCACCGCGTCGCGGGGCGGGCGACCAATCACGTCGCGCAGTTCTTCGAGTTCGATGAAGTTGTCCGCCTGGCGGCGCAGCTCATCCGAGATCATCGGGGGCTGGCTGCGGATCGTCGATACAACCGACACGCGAACACCTTGGCGTTGCAGGCTGGCGACCAGCGGGCGGAAATCGCCGTCGCCGGAAAACAGCACGATATGATCGACACGCGGTGCCAGTTCCATGGCATCCACGGTCAACTCGATATCCATGTTGCCCTTTACCTTCCGGCGTCCCATGCTGTCGGTGTATTCCTTGGCCGGCTTGGTCACCATGGTGAACCCGTTGTAGTGCAGCCAGTCGACGAGCGGACGGATCGGCGAATATTCGTCATTCTCGAGCAACGCCGTATAATAGAATGCGCGCAGCATTTTTCCGCGCCGCATGAATTCCTGGCGCAACAACTTGTAGTCGATATCAAAACCCAACGCTTTTGCCGCTGCATAAAGATTCGAACCATCGATGAACAGCGCGAGCCGTTCGTCTTTGTAAAACATCGAATTGTCCTTCCGGTACGACGCCCCGTCGGAGTTCCGTGAGTGAGTGCTTAAATTGACGGTGCGCTAGCAGTAAAATAGGTGAAACATACCCCACCGCAAGTAGCACATTTTTATGAAACAGGGTCAAAAATGATGGAATCTCGGTCAAGAGCGGTCATTGCACTTGGCGGAAATCTGCCATTTCAGGATGCCCTTACGACAACTTCGCTCATCGGAGCGGTCCGTCGACTGTCCTGCCCCGAGGTCATGATTCGCGCGGTGAGCCGGTTCTACGCCACGCCCTGTTTTCCGCCCGGTGCGGGGCCGGATTACGTCAACGCCGCCGTGCTTGTCGCAACACTGCTGTCGCCCGCTGCACTCTTGCAAAGGTTGCATGAGATCGAAGCGGTGTATGGGCGCGAACGTGTCCAGCGCTGGGGCATGCGGACGCTCGATCTCGACCTGCTGACCTGGGAAGACGCTGTGCTGCCGGACCGAAAGACCCATGAAGTCTGGCGTGACTTGCCGCCCGCGGAGCAGGTCGGCGCGGTTCCGGACGGACTCGTGCTGCCCCATCCGAGACTTCAGGACCGGGCCTTCGCCCTGGTGCCGCTTTGCGACGTTCTGCCGGACTGGACACACCCGGTTCTGAACCGGTCCGCCCGGGCGCTTTGCGATGCCTTGCCGCGCGATCAGGTCGACTCCGTTCGCCCCCTCTAGAAAGGGCAGGACCAGCGGATCACACCTTGTCAAGCGATGGATTCGCGTCTAGAACCGCGTTTTCTGATCCGAACGAACAGATGGAGTGCCCGATGGCCCGCGTAACGGTAGAAGACTGCGTCGACAAGGTTCCGAACCGATTCGAACTGGTGATGCTGGCCGCTCACCGGGCGCGCGAAATCTCCGCCGGCGCCGCGATCACGGTCGACCGCGACAACGACAAGAACCCCGTCGTGTCCCTGCGCGAGATCGCGGAAGAAACCCAGCGCGCCGACGATCTGCGCGAACGCCTGATCGAAAGCAACCAGAGCCAGATCGAAGTCGACGAGCCCGAAGAGGACAGCATGGCGCTCCTGATGGGAACCGAAGCGGACAAGCCGGCCGAGGACGACATGTCCGAAGAAATGCTTCTGCGCCAGTTGATGGAGGCGCAGGGTCAGGGCTGAAACCGCCACGACCCTTCGAGGTGCGGACCGGATGATTGCAGTTGATGATCTGATTGCGCTGGTCCGCAACTACAACCCGAAAACCAATGCGGAACGCATCGCGTCGGCCTATGCCTACGGGATGCAGATGCACGAGGGCCAGTTCCGGCATTCGGGCGAGCCCTATTTCTCGCATCCCGTTGCGGTGGCCGCGATCCTGACCGAGCAACGGCTGGACGATGCGACGATCATCACGGCGCTTCTGCACGACACGATCGAGGACACCAAGGCCTCCTATCGCGAGGTCGAGTCCCGCTTCGGGACCGAGGTCGCGGAACTCGTCGACGGCGTCACCAAGCTGACCAACCTGCAACTGTCGAGCACCGAGACAAAACAGGCCGAGAATTTCCGCAAGCTGTTCATGGCCATGTCCAAGGATCTGCGGGTGATCCTCGTGAAGCTGGCGGACCGGCTGCACAACATGCGCACGATCAAGTCGATGCGGCCGGAAAAGCAGGTCCAGAAAGCGCGCGAAACGATGGATATCTATGCGCCGCTGGCCGGGCGCATGGGGATGCAATGGATGCGCGAGGAGTTGGAGGACCTGAGCTTCCGCGTGCTGAACCCGGAAGGCCGGCAATCTATCATCCGGCGGTTCATCACATTGCAGCGCGAAACCGGCGACGTGATCCACCGTATCACCGGCGACATGCGGCATGAGTTGGAAAAGGCAGGGATCGAAGCGGAGGTCTTCGGCCGTGCCAAGAAGCCCTATTCGATCTGGCGCAAGATGCAGGAGAAGGAGCAGGGGTTCTCGCGCCTGTCCGACATCTACGGCTTCCGTATCATTACCGCGAGCGAGGAGGATTGCTACCGCACGCTCGGCGCGATCCACCAGCGCTGGCGCGCGGTGCCGGGCCGGTTCAAGGACTACATCAGCCAACCCAAGACGAACGGTTACCGGTCGATCCATACCACCGTGTCAGGACGTGACGGAAAACGGGTCGAAGTGCAGATCCGCACCCGCCAGATGCATGACGTCGCCGAAACCGGCGTCGCCGCGCATTGGTCCTATCGCGACGGGGTGCGCAGCGAAAACCCGTTCGCGGTCGATCCGGCGAAGTGGATCTCCGGGCTGACCGAACAATTCGACGCCGAGGAGGACCACGAGGATTTCCTCGAGGCGGTCAAGCTCGAGATGTATTCGGACCAGGTCTTCTGCTTCACGCCCAAGGGCGACGTGGTCAAGCTGCCGCGCGGCGCCACCCCGATCGACTATGCCTATGCGATCCATACCCGGATCGGCGGCTCCTGTGTCGGCGCCAAGGTAGACGGTTTGCGCGTGCCGCTCTGGACGCGGCTGAAGAACGGGCAATCGGTCGAGATCATCACCGCCGAAGGACAGACGCCGCAGACCAGCTGGCTGGACATCGCGACCACCGGAAAGGCCCGCACCGCAATCCGCCGCGCCCTGCGAGAGCTCGACCGGGAACGGTTCGTCAAGCTGGGACAGGAACTGGCGCGCGCCGCCTTCGAACATGTCGGCCGCAAGGCGACAGACAAGGCGTTGTCCACGGCCGCCAAGCACCTGCGCCTGCGCGATCGCAAGGAGTTGCTGGCGCGGCTTGGCAGCGCCGAACTGACCGCGCATGACGTGGTGCAGGCGGTCTATCCCGATCTCGCGCCGGATCAGGGGGACCAGATATCGCCGCGCCGTGCCGTGATCGGCCTGTCGCCGGGCCAATCCTTTGAAAGGGCGCCCTGTTGCCAGCCGCTGCCCGGCGAACGCATCGTGGGCATCACCTTCCGCGGCAAGGGTGTGGTTGTCCACGCGATCGACTGCGACAAGCTGAGCGAGTACGAGGATCAGCCCGAACGCTGGATCGACCTGCATTGGCACAGCGGGACGCACCCGGCGGTCTACGGCGCGACGCTGGACCTGACGATCGGGAACGACGCCGGCGTCCTGGGACGTATTTGCACATTGATCGGTGAAAAAAAGGCCAATATCAGCGACCTTGAGTTCATCGACCGGAAACCGGATTTTTACCGGCTGGTCGTCAAGGTCGAGCTGCGCGATGTCGAGCAGCTGCTGTCCCTGATGCTGGCGCTCGAGGCCGACAGCGATGTCGCGGCGGTGGAACGCTATCGAGAAAAGGCCAAGGTTCGCGCCTCGGTCAGTTGAGTTGGACCGGGACAGTAGAGGACGCTCCCTTGGTATTCAGACGCCGTGACCGACGCCCGATGCTGCGCGCCACAGCGGATTTCCTGTATCCCAAGGGCGGCTGGACCCGCGCGTTTCACTATATCAAGCACCGCGTCAGGCGCTTGCCCGACACGCCCGAACGGATCGCGCGCGGCATCTGGGCCGGAGTGTTCACGACCTTCACGCCTTTCTACACCGTGCATTTCCTGGTTGCTTTCCTGATCGCGCGGCTGCTGCGCGGCAACATCCTGGCGGCGTTGATGGCTACCTTCTTCGGCAATCCGCTGACCTACGTGCCGATCGGCTTCGTGTCGCTGAAGACCGGTCATTTCCTGCTGGGCGACACGATCGAAGAGCAGGCGGCGCGCTCGTTCGGCGGCAAGTTCGTCGACGCGGGCGGCGACCTCAAGAACAATTTCCTGGCCCTGTTCACCGATCGCGAGCCCGATTGGCACGGACTCAGCGTGTTCTATGACGAGGTCTTCCTGCCCTACCTTGTGGGTGGCATCATCCCGGGCGCCATCACCGCGACTGTCTGCTATTTTCTGAGTGTACCGCTGATCCGCGCCTATCAGAACCGGCGCAAGAAGATCATCAAGAAGAAATTCGACGCGATCCGCAAAAAAGCCGAAGCGAAGGCTGACGGCGTGGCCAAAGCGGACTAGTGTCACACGAGACACCTTGACGGAATCCGACCATGACAGACCATCGACTGCGCCTTGGCGTGAACATCGACCATGTGGCGACCGTGCGCAACGCGCGCGGCGGCGATACGCCCGATCCGCTGCGGGCCGCGCGGATCGCAGAGGCGGCGGGGGCCGATGGCATCACGGCGCATCTGCGCGAAGACCGGCGCCACATCAGCGATGCCGATATCGACGGGCTGATGGACGTGCTGAGCATCCCGCTCAACTTCGAGATGGCCGCGACCGCGGAAATGCAGACCATCGCGCTGCGCCACAAGCCACACGCGGTCTGCATCGTGCCGGAGAAACGCGAGGAACGCACAACAGAAGGCGGGCTGGAGGTCGCGCGCGAGGAAAACCGCCTTGCTCATTTCATAGCGCCGCTGCGCGAGGCCGGATGCCGGGTGTCGATTTTCATCGCTGCGGACAAGCGCCAGATCGAGGCCGCGCACCGGATCGGAGCGGAGGTGATCGAACTGCATACCGGCGCCTATTGCGACGCGCACCATGAGGGCCGGCACGAGGACCGCGACCGCGAACTGGAGGCGCTGCGCGAGATGTCGACCTTCGCCCACGGTCTGGGTCTTGAGGTGCACGCCGGGCATGGTCTCACCTATGACACGGTGCAGCCGGTCGCGGCCTTTCCCGAGGTGCGCGAGCTCAACATCGGTCACTTCCTGATCGGCGAGGCGATCTTTCGCGGACTTGAACCCGCGATCTCTGAAATGCGCCGCCTGATGGACACGGCCCGGTCCTGAACGAAGCGTGGGCGCGATGATTCTGGGCATCGGCACGGACCTGGCCAATATCGACCGGATCCAGAACACGTTGGACCGGTTCGGCGACCGCTTTCGCAACCGCGTTTTCACTGACGTCGAGCAGCGCAAGGCCGAGCGTCGCCGTGATGTCGCCGGCACCTACGCCAAGCGGTGGGCCGCCAAGGAGGCGTGCTCCAAGGCGCTTGGCACCGGGTTGCGCATGGGTATCGCCTGGAAGGACATGGCGGTCAGCAACCTGCGCACCGGACAGCCGGTGATGCATGTCACGGGCTGGGCCGCAGAGCGCCTCGCAGAGATGACACCGGCAGGGTACGAGGCGATCATTCATGTCACTCTGACAGACGATCACCCCTGGGCGCAGGCCTTCGTGGTAATCGAGGCCCGCCCCGTGGCCGACCTACCGTGACTGCGCCTTGACACTGACCAAACCGGCCCGCATGTAGCGCCCAAACCAGCAAGACCGGAGAGCCGAATGGCCGATGACGCCAAAAAGGGAAACGCGATCGTCGAAACGATCAAGACCATCGTCTATGCCCTGCTGATTGCCGGCGTCTTTCGCACGCTGTTCTTCCAGCCGTTCTGGATTCCCTCCGGGTCCATGAAGGAAACGCTGTTGATCGGCGATTTCCTTTTCGTCAACAAGATGGCCTATGGCTATTCCTATGCGTCCTGCCCCAGCGTCATCATGCCCGGCATCGGTATCAACATCGACGCCGAGGACATCTGCGGCATGTTCCGCGGCGACAACAGCCGCCTTTTCGGCTCCGAGCCCGAGCGGGGCGATGTCGTCGTGTTCCGCCACCCCGTCACCGGGCGCGATTTCATCAAGCGTGTCGTGGGACTGCCCGGTGACCGCATCCAGATGCGCCAGGGTGTCCTGTCGATCAATGACGTTCCGGTCGAACTGACGCCGGATGGGGTGTTCACCGAAACCTTCGAACCGCAGGGTCCGCAGGGAACGCGCCCGCGCTGCGCCAACGGTCCGGTCGGACAGGGCGGCGCCTGTGAAAAGCTCCGCTTCATCGAAACCTTCCCCGAAGGTGGTTCGCACATCGTGCTCGACATCGGACCGCAGAGCATGGACGATACCGGGGTCTATATGGTGCCCGAGGGACATTTCTTCTTCATGGGGGACAACCGCGACAATTCGAGCGACAGCCGTCTGCCCCAGAGCGCCGGCGGCGTCGGCTTCGTGCCGTTCGAAAACCTCATCGGCCGGGCGGATCGCGTGATGTTCAGCTCCGCTGGTCGCTCGATGCTGTTTTTCTGGACCTGGCGTGGCGACCGGTTCTTCAAGGCGGTGGAGTGAAACTCTCGGCCGAGCTTCAGGCGTTCCAGCGCCGGATCGGCCACGAGTTCACCCGGCCCGACCTGCTGGTGCGGGCGTTGACCCACGGGTCGGTGTCCTCGCAGACCCGTCCGGACAACCAGAGGCTCGAATTCCTCGGCGATCGTGTGCTTGGCCTGGTGATGGCGACGGCGCTTCTGGAGCGTGACAAGTCGGCCAGCGAAGGGCAACTGGCGCCCCGGTTCAACGCTCTGGTGCGCAAGGAAACCTGTGCCGACGTTGCGCGCGATATCGACCTGGGCGCGGTGCTCAAGCTGGGCCGATCCGAGATGCTGTCGGGCGGGCGGCGCAAGCAGGCGCTGTTGGGCGACGCGATCGAGGCCGTGATAGCCGCCGTCTACAAGGATGGCGGGTTCGAGGCCGCTCAGGCGATGATCCTGCGCCTCTGGGGCAAACGGATCGATCTGGTCGACGCGGATGCGCGCGATCCAAAGACCGCTTTGCAGGAATGGGCGCAGGCGCGCGGCGAAACCCCGCCCGCCTATGTCGAGCTTGAACGGTCGGGTCCGGATCACGCCCCGGTCTTTACGATGGCGGCACGCCTGCAGAGCGGTACCGAGGCCCGCGCAAGCGCGAAATCCAAGCGCCTCGCCGAACAGCGCGCAGCCGCAATGCTGCTACAACAACTGGAGGACGACGCATGAGCCGCGCCGGATTCGTCGCCCTGATCGGAGAGCCGAACGCAGGCAAGTCGACCCTGTTGAACCGAATGGTCGGGGCCAAGGTCTCGATCGTCACTCACAAGGTGCAGACCACACGGGCCCGCATTCGCGGTGTGGCGATGGAGGGCGAGACGCAGATCGTCTTCGTCGATACACCGGGCCTGTTCCAGCCGCGCCGTCGGCTGGACCGCGCCATGGTCGCGGCCGCCTGGGGCGGTGTGGCCGATGCGGACTGTGTTGTCCTGCTGATCGAAGCGCATCGTGGTGTCACCGAGGGCGTCGAGCGGATTCTCGAGGGTCTCGGCGAAAGCCACAAGGTGGCACTGGCGATCAACAAGATCGACCGTGTCAAGGCCGAGGTCCTGCTCGCGCTCAGCAAGGACATGAACGATCGGTTCGCCTTCGCCGAAACCTTCATGATCTCGGCCGAAAAGGGCCACGGGGTCGAAGCGCTGCGTAAATGGCTCGCGCAGGAAATGCCGGAAGGCCCGTGGCTCTATCCCGAGGACCAGATCGCCGACCTCCCGATGCGCATGATCGCAGCAGAAATGACGCGCGAGAAACTCACCCTGCGCCTGCACCAGGAATTGCCCTACCAGATGACGGTGGAAACCGAGGCCTGGGAGGAACGCAAGGACGGTTCGGCACGGATCGACCAGGTGATCTACGTCGTCCGCGATGGCCACAAGGGGATCGTTCTTGGCCACAAGGGCGAGACGATCAAAGCGGTCTCGAAGGCCGCCCGCGAGGAGATCGCCGCGTTTCTCGGACGCAAGGTGCATCTCTTCCTGCAGGTCAAGGTGCGGCCGAACTGGCTGGAAGAGGCCGAACGCTTTTCGGAAATGGGACTGGATTTCAAGGACGGAGACGGGTGACCGGATTGCCTCGCTTCATCTTCGTCCAAGTACTCCCGCCGGAGGCGTCCGCCCCAACCGCTCTCGCCGCACCCCGCCGCTGCACCCCATGACGCGCCTTACCGCGTCCTTCTGGGTGCAGGCCTACCTGACACGACTGCGCCTCTCGGACATTCCGGCCTTCGTGGTCCATCACGGGGACGACGTCGCCGGTGCGGTGCTGGTCAAGCTCAACACGCTCGACGGGCAGGCGCGGGCGTTTCAGCGCAGTTTCGACCTGCAGACTGGGGCGCGCCGCTGGATCGAACTGCTCGGCGGGATCGAGGGTGAGGTCGACGCCGCCATCGCGCGGCAACGCGGTTTCGATCCCGATCTCTGGGTGATCGAAGTCGAAGATCGTGGCGGGCGGCATTTGCTTGACGAGCCCGGTCTGGACTAGGGTGAGGCGGTCAAACACAGCGACAGGGCAGCTCTGATCCATGGATTGGCGCGATCACGGAATTCTTCTGACGTCTCGCCAACATGGCGAAACCTCGGCCATCATCGACGTGTTCACCCGCCGTCATGGTCGCCATTCCGGTGTCGTGCGCGGTGGCACCAGCCGCAAGATCGCGCCGATCCTGCAGCCGGGCGCCCAACTCGACCTGGCCTGGCGTGCGCGGCTCGAAGATCACCTCGGTACCTACCAGGTCGAACCGCTGCGCAGCCGCGCCGCCGCCGCGCTGTCCGGTCGGCTGGCACTGGCCGGGTTGAATGCGGTGACGGCGCTGCTTAGCTTTTGCCTGCCCGAGCGCGAGGCCCATTCCGATCTCTACCAGCGCAGCGAGCAACTGCTCGACCTGCTCGGGCAGGACGATATCTGGCCCTTGGCCTATTTGCGCTGGGAACTCGCCTTGCTGCAGGACTTGGGCTTCGGGATCGATCTTTCCGCCTGCGCCGCAACCGGTGCAACCGAGGAGCTGGTCTATGTCTCGCCCAGGTCCGGGCGGGCGGTGTCACGCGCGGGGGCAGGTGAATGGGCGGACCGCATGCTGCCGCTGCCGCCGGTCATGCGCGGCGAAGGTCTGGCCCCGGATGAAGAGATCGCCATCGCGCTCGGGACGACCGGCCATTTCCTAAAACACAGGCTCGCCCCGGCCCTTGGCCATGCTCAGGTGCCCGAGGCACGCGGCCGGTTTATCGATGTGTTCAGCCGTCGGCTCTGAACACCATTTCGCCTCCGGAATCATTGCGCAAGATCAGGACATCGCCGGACACTTCCGATTGCGTCATGCCGGCCAGCGCGGAAAGAACCGTGGCATCAGCGCGACAGGGCGGCGTGCTTCGTGGAACAGGTCGGATTTCAAACCATGGGTAGGGCGCGGCCAGTTCGCCGGCGAACTCACCGCAGGCGGTTCGCCCCTGTATCTGTCCAGCCGCGGCGAAGGTCAGCAAGAGAGGCGGAGGTCGGGTGTCGCCTTTCACTTCGACGAGGCGCCAAACCCGGTGGTCCGCCCCATACGCGGTGAGTGTTTCATCGCCGGCGCAGCCCGTCAGCGGGAGACACGCCAAACCTGTCAGGGCGCGCCGCAATGCGACTCTGACCGCGCAAGGGGCGATCTTATCCCAGCAAGCGACGGGCGATGACTTGCGCCTGGATTTCGGCGGCGCCTTCGAAAATGTTGAGGATCCGGGCGTCGCAGAGCACGCGGCTGATCTTGTATTCCAGTGCAAACCCGTTGCCCCCATGAATCTGCAGGCCGTTGTCGGCCGCAGCCCAGGCGACGCGGGCGCCAAGCAGCTTGGCCATCCCGGCCTCGAGATCACAGCGCCGGCCCTCGTCCTTCTCGGTGGCGCTGAAATAGGTCAGCTGCCGCGCGACCATGATCTCGACCGCCATCATCGCCAGCTTGCCCGACACACGCGGGAAGTTGATCAGCGACTTGCCGAACTGCTTGCGGTCGATCGCGTATTGCATCGAGATGTCGAGCGCCGACTGCGCAACGCCGATTGCGCGCGCGGCAGTCTGGATGCGGGCGGATTCGAACGTCTCCATCAGCTGCTTGAAGCCCTTGCCCTCCTCGCCGCCGAGCAGGTTCTCGCCCTTGACGTGGAAGTTGTCAAAGCCCAGCTCGTATTCCTTCATGCCGCGATAGCCCAGAACCTCGATCTCGCCCCCGGTCATGCCTTCGGTCGGAAAGGGGACGTCGTCCGTGCCGGGAGTCTTTTCGGCCAGGAACATCGACAAGCCGCGATGGTCGGTGCTGTCGGGATCGGTGCGCGCCAGCAACGTCATCACATGGGTGCGCGCGGCATGGGTGATCCATGTCTTGTTGCCGGTGACGCGGTAGTCTTCGCCATCCTTGACCGCGCGGGTGCGCAGGGATCCGAGGTCGGACCCGGTATTGGGTTCGGTAAAGACGGCAGTTGGCAGGGTCTCGGCGCTGGCCAGCCGCCGAAGCCACTTCTCTTTTTGGGCGTCGGTGCCGCCGCAAAGGATGAGTTCGGCCGCGATTTCAGAGCGTGTTCCGAGCGAGCCGACGCCGATATAACCGCGTGACAGTTCTTCGGACACGACGCACATTGATGCCTTGGACAGGCCAAGACCGCCGTATTCCTCGGGGATGGTCAGGCCGAACACGCCCATCTCGGCCAGTTCCTCGATGATTTCCATCGGGATCAGTTCGTCCTTGAGATGCCAGTCATGGGCAAAGGGTTCGACCTTCTCAACAGCATAGCGGCGGAACTGTTCGCGGATCATCTCGAGCTCTTCTTCGAGCCCAGAGGCACCGACCGTTATGTTGGCCGAGTGTTCTTGCATCAACTCGACAAGGCGGCTCCGTGCGGCCTGGCTGTTGCCGTTTTGCGTCAGGGTCATGATTTCCGGTGTCATCATCCCGCGCATGTCGTCCTGGCTCAGCCCGATATCCTGGGCGCGCAGGATTTCGCCCTGGCTCATCGGGATGCCGCCGTAGATCTGCCAGAGATACTCGCCGAACGCGATCTGGTGGATCAGTTGTTCGGTCTCGCCGAACTTGCCCTGCTCGCTCAGGCGTTCCGCCCAGCCCTGCATCTGACGCAGGCTCTGTGCGTACGTGGCCAGCCAGGCCAGGCCGTGCGCGGCGGTCTGATGCGCTTCGATCAGGGCACCAGAGACACGCCCCCCCTCGCTGACCATGTCGCGCACGCGGTTGCGCGCGATGTCCAGAATGCCGTCGACCGGAGCCACGGCCGCGCCGGTCAACGTCAGGAGATCCGGCAGGATCACGGTTTTTGCACCTTTGGTCGCCACTGTCACATCCTGTCCGTCATGAGCCATGAATCACATCCTTCTCTGCTTGCCCCGGTCCTAGTCACTTCGCAGGTGCAGCGCAACTTAAATACGGCATTGATGCTCCAAAAGACCAATTGTTGCGCGTCGCTTTTCTTGCTGCATCCGCGTAGGGCGATGGTAAGAGACGTTTATGGCATCTCTCTTTACCCTTTTATCTCCGTCAGAGCTAGCGCTGGCCTTCGCCGTGACCACTCTTGCCGGGCTGGTCAAGGGGCTGGTCGGTTTCGCGATGCCGATGATCACGATGTCGGGGCTGGGCATGTTTCTCGCGCCCGAGCTTGCGTTGGCGGGCTTGATCCTGCCGACTGTCGTCGCCAACGGGCTACAGGCCCTGCGCCAAGGGCCACGGGCAGCGCTGGGATCGGTGCGCCGGTTCCGGGTGTTCCTGTTGGTCGGGCTCGTCTTCCTGCTTGCGAGTTCGCAGCTTGTCCGGGTGTTGCCGGATGCGACGTTGCTGTTGCTGATCGGCATTCCGATCACGCTGTTCTCTCTGATGCAATTGATCGGCCTGCGCTTTTCCCTGGCCGCGCCAAGCCGGGCGATCGAAGCCGCCGTCGGTGCCGTTGCCGGGTTCATCGGCGGGTTGTCGGGGATCTGGGGGCCGCCGACAGTGGCCTATCTGACCGCTCTGAACACGCCCAAGGCGGACCAGATGCGCATCCAGGGCGTGATCTACGGCATGGGCGCGGTGGCTTTGCTCGGCGCGCATGTGGGGTCGGGTGTGATGCGGGTCGAGACTCTGCCGTTCTCGTTGGTGCTGATCCCGCCCGCGCTTTTGGGGATGTGGCTGGGCGGGCGTTTTCAGGATCGTATCGATCAGGAGACCTTCCGCCGCGCCACGCTGGCTGTGTTGCTCTTGGCGGGCCTGAACCTCGTCCGGCGTGGCCTGATCGGGTAGAGAAAAAAGGCCCCGAAGTTTTCCGGGACCTGATTGTTGCCGCGACGAGATCGTGTTCAGCCGATGGCTGCGGCTTTCACGTCCTCATCGATATAGGGCAAGTACTGCTCGAAATTGGTGGCGAACATCTCGACGAGTTCCGCGGCCTGCTTGTCATAGGCCAGCGGGTCGTCCCAGGTGCGGCGAGGGTCCAGCAGAACCTCGGCAACGCCCGGCGCGCTGACCGGAACCTCGAAGCCGAAATTCGCGTCCTTGCGGAACTCGACCTCGGAGAGCGAGCCATCCAGCGCTGCCGTCAACAGCGCGCGGGTCGCCTTGATCGGCATCCGCGAGCCGGTGCCATAGGCGCCGCCGGTCCAGCCTGTATTGACCAGCCAGCAGGTTGCGCCATGGGTGGCGATCTTCTCGCGCAGCAGGTTGCCATAGACTTCGGGTCGACGCGGCATGAACGGCGCGCCGAAACAGGTGGAGAATGTCGGCTGGGATGTCGTCACGCCTCGCTCGGTGCCGGCCATTTTCGAGGTGAAGCCCGACAGGAAGTGATACATCGCCTGCGCCGGGGTCAGCCGAGCGATCGGGGGCAGAACACCGAACGCGTCGCAGGTCAGCATGATGATGTTCTTGGGATTGCCCGCAATGCCGGTTTCCGACGCGTTCGAGATATAGTGCAGCGGATAGGCGCAGCGCATGTTCGCCGTCAGGCTGTCATCCTCGAAGTCGAGCGCGCGGGTTTCCTCGTCATAGACCATGTTCTCGATCACAGTGCCGAACTTGGTGGTCGTGGCGTAGATTTCGGGCTCCGCCTCGGGGCTGAGATGGATGGTCTTGGCATAGCAGCCACCTTCGAAGTTGAAGATGCCGCGATCGGACCAGCCATGTTCGTCATCGCCGATCAGGACGCGGTCGGGGTCTGCCGACAGCGTGGTCTTGCCGGTGCCCGAGAGGCCAAAGAAGATAGCCGAATCCACCGGGTTGCCCTTGGCGTGGTTGGCCGAGCAATGCATCGGCATCACGTTCTTCTCGGGCAGCAGGTAGTTCATCATCGAGAAGATCGATTTCTTGTTTTCGCCCGCGTATTCGGTGCTCGCCACCAGGATCAGCTTGCGGTCGAAATTCATCGCGATGACGGTTTCGCTGCGGCAGCCGTGCCGCTCGGGGTCGGCCTTGAAGGATGGGCAGTTGATGACGGTGTATTCGGCGACGAACCTGTCCAGTTCCTCGCGTTCAGGGCGGCGGAACATGTGACGGATGAACAGGTTGTGCCATGCCAGTTCAGTCACCAGGCGCACATTCAGTCGATGCACCGGGTCGGCGCCGACGAACATGTCCTGAACGAAGTATTCGCGCGATTTCATGTGCGCGATCATGTCGTCATAGAGCCTGTCGAACGCGTCGGGCGTCATTGGCGCGTTGTTGTCCCACCAGATCGTGTCCTCTGTCGTGGCCGTGCGGACGACGTGCTTGTCCTTGGGAGATCGACCGGTGAATTTGCCGGTTTCGACCATGAATGAACCGCCCTGACCCAGAGAGCCTTCGCCGAGGCGCAGCGCCGCTTCGATGATGGCGGGTTCGAGAAGGTTGTAGTGGACATTCTCCACGCCTTCGATCCCTTGATCTTGCAGGCGGAAATTCGGGTTTACCCGTCCGGATGTCATGAGGTCGTTTCTCCTGTGTGGGGCCTCGTCTGGCAGGGTCCGCGCAGGCGGCGAGCCCGGTCAGGCACCTTTGCCAGCGGCTTTAACATGAGGCTTCGTGAAGTGAACAGGGCGCTTCATCGCAGTTAGCGCAACCAAGGCTGATTTTAGCGCAACCATGAAAATGCGACCTTCATAGGCGTGCCGGGATCGGAGCGAGTTCAGGCATTAATAACCCTTTCTTGCCCTAATCGTCGCCGAGCGTTCCGGTGATTCGCGGCTTTGCCGTTTCCCGGTGTTTCGCGTCCGCACTGCGGACAAGCCAAGTTAGACAAGAGGTTTTCGATGTCAAAGATTGCATTGGTTGACGACGACAGGAACATCCTAACCTCCGTCTCGATGACACTGGAGGCGGAAGGGTTCGAGGTCGAAACCTATAATGACGGGCAGTCCGCGTTGGACGCGTTCAACAAGAAACTGCCCGACATGGCCGTGCTCGACATCAAGATGCCGCGCATGGACGGCATGGACCTGTTGCAGCGCCTCAGACAGAAGAGCCAGATGCCGGTGATCTTCCTGACCTCCAAGGATGACGAGATCGACGAGGTGCTTGGCCTGCGAATGGGGGCCGACGATTACGTCAAAAAGCCGTTCTCGCAGCGCCTTCTGGTAGAGCGGATCCGCGCACTCCTGCGCCGGCAGGACGCCGTTTCGGGCGATATCGAAGGTGCGGGCCCCGAGTCCAAGGTGCTGGAGCGCGGCGCCCTGAAGATGGACCCGTTGCGCCACGCTGTCAGTTGGAAGGGGCAGGACGTCTCGCTGACTGTAACTGAATTCCTGCTGCTTCAGGCCCTGGCCCAACGACCGGGCTTCGTGAAGAGCCGCGACCAGCTCATGGACGTCGCCTATGACGATCAGGTTTATGTCGACGACCGCACGATAGACAGCCATATCAAGCGTTTGCGCAAGAAGATGCGCAATGCCGACGAGAGCTTCTCGGCGATCGAAACGCTTTACGGAATCGGTTATCGCTACAACGAAGAATAGAGCGATCTGATGAGCAGTGCCGACGTGACCGTGGCGGCCGCCACCGATGTGCCATCGGCAGCTGGCGTTGCGACCGCGCAAGGACCGCGGCACGACCGTCTCGGGGGGGCGCCGCGTCGGATGAGGTCGCTGCGCGCGTCTCCGCTGACCCGCAAGATCATCATGTTCAACCTGATCGCGTTGAATGTTCTCGTCGCTGGTATCCTCTATCTCAACGGCACCCGCGAAAGTCTTGTTCTGCAACGCGCCAGTGCGCTGGTCGGCGAGGCCGAACTGATCGCGAACGTATTCGAGGCACGATTGACCAATGCGGCGCGAGTCGCCGACGATCTGGGCACAACGGATGCGCTGAAGGGACTGAGGCTCAGGAACGGTGTCGATGTCTATGTCTTTGACCATGACGCAAGGCTGGTCGCGCATACGCGCGGAACCAACCAGAGCCGCGCGCTGAACTCGCTGGACAGAAGTGATGCAGGCGGCACGCCGATCAACGATGCGCTTGCCTCAATCTGGCGCACGCTGTCCACGATCGTCACGCCCGATTCCGACCAATCTCATCGCGAGGTGGCAGAGCAACTGCAAACCCTCGTTCCTGACGCAGTCGCACAGGGCACCCAGGTGAAAACCGGGCTGGATACCGCGGGCGGCACGGTGATTTCCGCCCTCACGCCGATCCTGCGTGATGGTTTCGCTGCGGGGGTCGTTGCCGTCGCCAGCCCATCGGGAGAGATCGATGCGCTGGTGCGCGGGGAGCGTGAACGGGTTCTCGAGATGTTCGTCGTGGCCGCACTCGTCTCGGTCGGCCTGAGTCTAGTGTTGTCCTCGACCATCGCCAATCCGCTTGCCGATCTGGCCGAGGCGGCGGAGTTGGGGCGTGAGCGCAACACCCGCGACACACGTCCGGGCAGGATCCGCATTCCCGACCTGTCGGAGCGATCCGATGAAATCGGACGACTGTCGCGCGCGCTTCGGGGCATGGTGGCGGCCCTCTACAACCGGATCGAGGGCAACGAGCAATTCGCTGCCGACGTCGCGCATGAAATCAAGAACCCCTTGGCGAGCCTGCAATCCGCCGTCGGCACCCTGCGCGTGGTCAAACGGGACGACCAGCGCGACAAGTTGCTCGATATCATCGCGCATGACGTCCGCCGGCTCGATCGGCTGGTCAGTGACATCTCGAACGCGTCGCGGCTCGATGCCGAACTGGTGAAGGAGGAGGAGCAGACCTTCGATCTGCTCGCCATGCTTGGCAATATCAACCGGTATCTGGGAGAAGATGCCCGCTCCAAAGGGATTACGTACCTGACGGATCTCCCCAAGACGCCGATCATGATCCAAGGGCTGGAGGCACGCCTCGCCCAGGTTTTCGTCAACCTGATCGGGAACGCGATATCCTTCTGCGAGGAAGGCGATGCGATCCGGGTTTGGGTCCGCCGGAGGGACAGCCGGGTGCTGGTCGTTGTCGAGGACACAGGCCCGGGTGTGCCGGAACAGGCCTTGTCCAAGATATTCAAACGCTTCTACTCGCAACGGCCGGAAGAGCATTTCGGCAACAACTCGGGGCTCGGACTTGCAATTTCCAAGCAGATCGTCGAAGCCCATGGCGGTGTGATCTGGGCGGAAAACATCCGCCCCACGGCAGCCGACATCACGTCCGATCCACTCGGGGCCCGGTTCGTGGTGGGATTGCCGATCTGACGGGACACAACCGGAGGCCGAAATGCGGACCCATCACAGCCAGACGGTACACGGAACCTGCGTGGCTCTGTGCGGACGTGGCCTCCTGCTTATCGGTGCATCAGGCAGTGGCAAGTCGTCGCTGGCCTTGTCTCTGATGGCGATGGGCGCCACCTTGGTGTCCGATGACAGGGTCGTTCTCAAATCGGAGGAAGGCATGATGACCGCGACGGCTCCTACCGGCATCGAAGGCCTTATCGAGGCACGCGGGGTGGGTATCCTGACGGCCAAGTCACTGGAAAGCGTGTCCGTCGCGGCCGTGGTCGATATGGACAGGGTGGAAGCCGCGCGCCTGCCCGCAGCGCGGCAAACCTCGTATCTCGGCACGTCGATTCCGCTGCTGCACAAGGTCGACGCGCCGCATTTCGCGGCCGCGCTGCTGCAGTTCCTCAAATCCGGACGGCACGCGCCGACATGACGGGCCTGCCTCTTGTCCCCTCACAATTGGTGCTGGTCACCGGCCCGTCTGGCGCGGGCAGATCGACTTCAATCAATGTGCTCGAAGACCTCGGCTTTGAGTCGATCGACAATCTTCCCTTCCATCTGCTTCCGAAGCTGTTGGAAGGGCCGGGGCCGCAACGACCGCTGGCGCTTGGCGTGGATACGCGCAACCGGGATTTCTCAACTGCAGCGCTGACCGATCTCATCGGAGACCTGGCCGGGCAGGCCGAGACCGAATTGACCGTGCTGTATCTTGATTGTCGCAGCGATGTCCTGCTGCGCCGCTTCTCGGAAACCCGGCGCCGTCATCCGCTTGCACCTGCCGAGAGTCCGGAAATTGGCGTCGGGCGCGAACTCGACCTGCTGGCGCCGATCCGGGACTTGGCGGATATCCTGATCGACACCTCGGAACTGAACGTGCATCAGCTGCGAGCCGAGATCGAACGTTGGCTCGCGCCCGGAGGACGCACACCGCTTGCGCTGTCGGTTCAGTCGTTCTCCTACAAGCGGGGGCTGCCGCGCGGGATCGACATGGTGTTCGATTGCCGTTTCCTGTCCAATCCCTATTGGACGCCACCGCTGCGTGTTCTCGACGGTCGTGATGAGCGCGTCAGGGCGCACGTGATGTCGGATCCGCGCTTCGCGCCCTTCTTCGACCGGGTGCTGGACCTGACGTTGTTGCTTCTTCCTGCCTATGTCGACGAGGGCAAGTCCCATTTCTCGATCGCGTTCGGTTGCACCGGAGGCCAGCATCGTTCCGTGGTTCTGGCCGAAACGCTGGCGAAGGCCCTTGCGGAGCATGGACAGCAAGTGTCAATTAGGCACCGTGAGCTGACGAGCCACAACACTGACGAGAGGCCGGGGTGATCGGAGTCGTAATCGTGGCGCATGGCGGGTTGGCCAGAGAGTACCTGGCCGCGATCGAGCATGTCGTCGGAGTGCAACCGGGGATACGCGCCATCGCGATAGAACCCGACCACGACCGCTCGGCCAAGCAGAGCGAGATAACCACAGCAGCGAACGCGGTGGATTCGGGCGATGGAGTCGTCATCGTCACGGACCTGTTCGGCGGATCTCCCTCGAATTTGAGCCTGCAGGCCTGCGCGCCCGACAACCGCCGGATCCTCTACGGCGCGAACCTCCCTATGTTGATCAAGCTGGCGAAAAGTCGCCAATTGCCGGTTTCCGACGCCGTCAGGGCGGCGATGGAAGCGGGCAAGAAGTACATCAACTCACAGAATATAAGCTCTGACCAAGGCGGCTCGACGGAATGACCCACCGAAGACTGAAGATCGTGAATGAGAAGGGTCTGCATGCCCGTGCCTCGGCAAAGCTCGTGGAGGTCGTCGAGGGCTTTGACGCGCGCGCCGAGGTCTCGCGCGACGGCATGTCGGCCTCGGGGGACAGCATCATGGGCCTTTTGATGTTGGCAGCATCCAAAGGAACCAGTATTGACGTTCAGACCACCGGACCGGACGCCGAGGCGCTGGCGGATGCGCTTGAGGCTCTGGTCGCGGACAGGTTCGGCGAAGGCGTCTGACCACGCCGAACGGCAAGAGATACGGGAAAAGGCCATTGGCGGACACCGCACAGGACAGCAGACCGGGCGTCGCCGCGGAGCCGGAGACCTCACGCGGCGAGGTCTATGATCGGCGTACGCTGACCTATGCCAATTCGTTCGACGATCCCTGGACGGCGTTCGCGATCCGGGCGATCGAATGGTTCACCGGCAAGATCACGATCTTGCGCATGGTCAGCCGGTTCGAGAAGACCAACGAACAGTATCGCGGCCAGAAGTTCTGGCGCGGCGCGCTGAACGTGATGGGCATCGACCTTTTGACGCCGCCTGAGCAGCTAGACCACATTCCCAAGGAGGGACCTGTCGTCGTGGTGGCCAACCACCCGCACGGAATGGTCGATGGCATGATTTTCGCCGACCTGATCGGCCGCGTGAGACAGGACTATCGGATCCTGACGCGCTCCGTGCTGACCGGTCTGGACGAAGCCGCGACATCCTTCATGATCCCGGTGCCGTTCCCGCACGATCCCGAAGCGCAACGAAAGATGGTCGAGATGCGCGCCAACGCGATGGCGCATCTGCAGAACGGCGGTGTCGTCGCGCTGTTCCCGTCGGGTGTCGTCATGTCGTCGGACAGCTGGTTCGGTCCGGCCATCGAACGGGAATGGAATGTCTTCACCGCAAAGATGATCCGACGCTCGGGCGCCAAGGTCGTGCCGATCTATTTCCCGGGCAATAACTCCCGCGCCTACCAGATCGCAAACCGGATCTCTCCGGTGCTGCGCCAGGGGCTGTTGCTGCATGAGATCGTTCGCTCGTGCAACAAGCCGCAGGCGCCTGTCGTGGGCCCGCCAATCAGCGACGCGGACATGAAGCGGCTGGAAACCGACCCGCGTGGCTTCATGGCATGGCTGCGTGAGCATACGCTGAACCTGAAATCACAGGTCGATTGACCGGACACGACAAGGGCGTCTCTCAAGGGCTTTGAGACGACCGGGGCGTCAGCGGGTCGGAACGGGTACCTCTCCCCGATAGTCGTAAAACCCGCGCTGCGTCTTGCGGCCAAGCCAGCCGGCCTCGACATACTTGGTCAGCAGCGGACAGGGACGGTATTTCGTGTCGGCCAGACCGTCATGCAGCACGTTCATGATCGCAAGGCAGGTGTCCAGACCGATGAAGTCGGCCAGCTCGAGCGGACCCATCGGATGGTTCGCACCCAGCTTCATCGACTGGTCGATCGACTGCACGTTCCCCACGCCCTCATAGAGCGTATAGACCGCCTCGTTGATCATCGGCATCAGGATGCGATTGACGATGAAGCCCGGGAAATCCTCGGCGCTGGCGGCAGTCTTGCCCAGCCGGTCCACCACCTCGCGGCAGGCCGTGTAGGTCGGCTCGTCCGTGGCGATGCCCCGGATCAGTTCCACCAGTTGCATTACCGGAACCGGGTTCATGAAATGGAACCCCATGAACCGTTCCGGCCTGTCTGTGCGGCTGGCCAGCCTGGTAATCGAGATCGACGAAGTATTCGACGTCAGGATCGTGTGCGGTTGCAAATGCGGTTGCAGGTCCTCGAAAATCGCCTGTTTCACGCTTTCTCGTTCGGTGGCGGCTTCGATGACCAGATCGCTTGCGCCGAGGTCCGACAGCGCGAGCGTCGTGCCGATACGCTTCATCGCCGCCGTCATATCGGCCTCGGCGATCTTGCCGCGCGACACCTGCCGCGCCATGTTGCCGTCGATTCCGGCCAAGGCCGCGTCAAGCGCCTCCTGGCTGATGTCGGTCATCAGCACGTCATACCCGGCCAGCGCCATGACATGCGCGATCCCGTTGCCCATCTGGCCCGCTCCGATCACGCCGATTGTCTGAATGCTCATGAATGCGCCTTTCGCCTTTTGTTGCCTGATCTTACCGGTGCCGCACGGGCCGCGACAAGGGGGTGCGGCCGCAACAGTTTGCGTCAAATGCACAAGTTAGCCGAATCGCAAGGATTCGACGTCACCTTCGATGTCGGGTGAATACAAATACTGGTGGGTATGATGAGTTTCGAGGTCCCAAGCGCACGCGCGCTTGATGATGTTCCCTGTCGTTATGGCGAGTCGAGGTTGCTGGTGCGGGGGCCGCAACGTGATCTGGGGGTGCCCTATTTCGCTTTCTTGGGCAGCAGCGACACCTATGGCAAGTTCGTGCATCGGCCGTTTCCCGCGCTTCTCGAAGAGCAAGTATCAACAACCTGCGTCAACCTCGGTTGCGCGAATGCGGGGGTTGATGCATTTCTCAACGATGCCGAATTGATCCGTGTCGCCGGGGCCGCAAGGGCGGTCGTCGTACAAGTGATGGGAGCACAGAACCTGTCAAACCGGTTCTACCGGGTGCATCCGCGTCGCAATGACCGGTTCCTCGAGCCGACCGCCCTGTTGAGCAGGGTCTATCCCGAAGTCGATTTCACGGAGTTCAACTTCAACAAGCACATGCTGACCGCATTGTGCGCCCTGTCGCCCGACCGATTTGCCGCGATCCGGAGCGAACTGCGCGAGGCGTGGGTTGGTCGCATGAACTTGCTGATCGAGTCGCTGAAAGCACCTGTGCTGCTGCTCTGGCTGCGCCGTGAGCAGTCGGGCGCGGAGGCGGGGTCCGGTCAACTGGGGTCTGATCCGTTGATGATCACTCGCGACATGCTGGACAGCCTGGCGCCACATTGCGCCGACGTGATCGATCTGCAAGTTCAGCCGGCAGGTATCACGGGGGAAGCCGCCATGATGGTGCATGGCCCGCTTCAGGCCCCTGTGGCCGAAAGCTCGATCGGGCCGGATACGCATATGCTGATCGCCGATCGATTGGCCGAGGCCCTGCGCGACCACGCATGAAAAAGGCCCGCCAATCGGCGGACCTTTCGTGCAATGCAGGCTGTGTCGTGCCTTAGAGTTTCTCGGTCAGTTCCGGTACGGCGGTGAACAGATCCGCAACGAGTCCGAAATCGGCGACCTGGAAGATCGGTGCCTCTTCGTCCTTGTTGATCGCGACGATGACCTTGCTGTCCTTCATGCCGGCGAGGTGCTGGATCGCTCCGGAGATGCCGACCGCGATGTAGAGATCGGGCGCGACGACCTTGCCGGTCTGACCGACCTGCCAGTCGTTCGGGGCATACCCGGAGTCAACCGCAGCGCGCGAGGCACCAACAGCAGCTCCAAGCTTGTCCGCCAGTTTCTCGATCAGGGCGAAATCGTCCTCGGACCCGACGCCGCGACCGCCGGACACGACGACACCGGCGCTGGTCAGTTCAGGACGATCGCTTTCGGCGACCTTGTCCTCGACCCAGGACGACAGGCCGGGATCGGCCACCGCGCTGATGGTCTCGATGGGGGCCGCGGCGCCTTCGCCTGCGGCGTCGAAGGTCGACGTGCGGAACGAGATGACCTTCTTGGCGTCGCTCGACTTGACCGTCTGGATCGCGTTGCCGGCATAGATCGGGCGTTCGAACGTGTCGGCATCGACCACGCCGGATGCGTCGGAAATGACCATCACATCAAGCAGCGCGGCGACGCGGGGCAGGACGTTCTTGGCATCCGTGGTCGCCGGCGCAACGATATGATCGTAATCACCCGCCAGGCTGACGATCAGCGCCGCGGTGGCTTCTGCCAGCCGGTGACCCAGCGACGGATCCTCTGCGACCAGCACCTTGGAGACGCCTTCGATCTTGGCGGCGGCTTCGCCTGCGGCGGCGGCCGATGCACCACAGCACAGGGCGGTCACGTCGCCCAGCTTGGCAGCCGCGGTCACGGCCTTGGCCGTTGCATCCATGGCCAGTTCGCCATTGTTGACTTCTGCGAGAAGAAGAACAGCCATCACACAGCCCCCACTTCCTTGAGTTTCGCTACCAGCTCGTCCACCGAGCCGACCTTGATTCCGGCAGCCCGTGCGGAGGGTTCCGAGGTTCCGACGACCTGCAGCCGCGGCGAGACGTCGACGCCGTAATCTTCGGGCGTCTTTTCATCCAGCGGCTTCTTCTTGGCCTTCATGATGTTGGGCAGCGAGGCATACCGCGGTTCGTTCAGACGCAGGTCGACTGTGACGATCGCCGGCATCTTGACCTTGATGGTCTGAAGACCGCCATCGACCTCGCGGGTCACGATCGCGTGGTCGCCGTCCAGTTCCAGTTCGGAAGCGAAGGTACCCTGCGACCAGCCGAGCAGGGCGCTCAGCATCTGGCCGGTGGCGTTCATGTCATTGTCGATCGCCTGTTTGCCGCACAGGACGAGGCCTGGCTGCTCTTCCTCGATCACCGCTTTCAGGATCTTGGCAACGGCCAGGGGTTCGATATCGGTGTGCACGTCGTCGGTTGCCACGACCAGGATCGCCCGGTCGGCCCCCATCGCCAGAGCGGTCCGCAGGGTTTCCTGGCTTTGCTTGACGCCGATCGAGACAGCGACGATCTCGTCGGCCTTGCCGGCCTCCTTCAGGCGGATCGCCTCTTCCACGGCGATTTCGTCGAACGGGTTCATCGACATTTTCACGTTGGCCAGATCGACACCGCTTCCGTCCGCTTTCACACGCACTTTCACGTTGTAGTCGATCACGCGCTTGACAGGCACCAGTACCTTCATCTGCGGTTCTCTCCTCAACACAACCCGAGCCGGTCTTCGACTCGGTTTCTAACGTTCCCGACGGTGATAGCCGTGGACGGACATTGAAAACAGGGCAAAATCGTCACATCATTCGCGTCAGACGTCGCGTTTTTCCTCTCACCCAGCATTTTCGGTCGGTGAAAGCCGCCCATTTCCGGCCTGTCCCATCACCGGTTCGCGCCCGGCACCCAGAGCACATCGTCCTTGCCACCATTGTTGGCGGTACGGGCCGCGACGAAGAACCAGTCGCTCAGACGGTTCAGGTACTTGACTGCTGCCTGATTGACCGTCTCCAGCGTCGCGAGCTCGACGGTGAGCCGTTCGGCGCGGCGCGCCACCGTGCGGCAGATATGCAGATGGGCGGCCAATGCGTTGCCTCCGGGCAGGATAAAACTGCGGAGTGGTTCGAGACCTGCGTTCATCGCGTCGATTTCCCTTTCGAGCCGTTCGACCTGGCTGTCGATCACGCGCAGCGGCGGATACTCCGCGTCGCTGTCCTGCTCCATGTCCGGGCGGCACAGATCGGCGCCGAGATCGAAAAGGTCGTTCTGGATGCGGGAGAGGGCAGCATCGACCTCGCCGTCGGCATGCAACCGGGCCACGCCGACGCAGGAGTTCAATTCGTCCGATGTGCCATAGGCGGTGACCCGCAGCGCGTGCTTGGCGACGCGCGTGCCGTTTCCGAGGGCGGTCTCTCCCGCGTCTCCGGTCTTGGTGTAGATCTTGTTGAGCACCACCATGGTCATTGCCCTCCGCTGCCACGCAACCAGATGTAGAGCAGGATCAGGACGACGGCGATCGCCTGCGCAAGGATCCGGAGCTGCATCATCTTGTTGCCGTATTTCTGGTTGAACGCCCCGCCCTTGGCGAAGCCGCCGATTCCGATCATCAGGACGACGACGACGGCGCAAACCGCAAGTATGATCACAAGAAACAGCGGATCGCCCATTTTTCCCTCGTCTCGGTTGGTTCGGTTTCGGCCTAGGCCGAGACCTAGCGTTTCCGGCTTCGAAAGCGAACCGCTTTTTCAGATTCGGGCCACGATACGGTCTATCATCCGACTCGACAGGATGCGTTTGAGGTATCCGCCGATATAGGTCGCGGTGGTCACGTAGTAGCGCGGATTCGGGTTGCTGCTGTCCAGCGCGCGGATCAATTTTCCTGTCACCGCGCTGGCGGGCAATTCGAACCGGTCAGGTCCGGTGCCGTTGTACATGCGCGGGATAAGACGGGCTTCGTAGTCGGCGCGGCGTGGCGCGGACTTCCAGTCGATGTAACGTTCGAAATAGGGAATGCCCTTTTCACGGAACATCGTGGTGATTGGACCTGGTTCGATCAGAACCACGTGGATGCCGGTGCCGCGCAATTCGACCCGCATGGTGTCGCTCAGCCCTTCGAGCGCGTGCTTCGTCGCTGTGTAGGCGCCCCGCCAGGGGATCGCGACAAGGCCGAGACCGGAAGAGCATTGCGCGATGTGTCCGTATCCCTGCCGGCGCATCACCGGAATGACCTGCCGCGTAAGATCATGCCATCCGAACAGATTGGCTTCGAAGATCGCGCGCAGACCCTCGGTCGGAAGGTCCTCGACCAGTCCGGCCAGTTGGTGCGCACCATTGTTGAAGAGCGCATCCAGCGTGCCCCCGGTGGCGGCCAGCACCTGGGCGAGCCCCTGCCGGATGCTGTGGGCGTCACAATAATCGACTCTCGGGCTGTCGAAACCTTCGGCGATGAGGCGGTCGCAATCCTTTTGCTGTCGACAGGCAGCGAATACGCGCCAGTCTCGGTCGCGCAGGGTTCTGGCCGCGTCAAGCCCGATGCCCGAAGAGCAGCCGGTGATCAGGATGGATTTCTGCATCTGGCCGCGCGCCCCGCTCCGGTTTCCCGGGCGATCTATGCCCGCCGTGTTCGCGACGCGCAAGCTGGGGCTTTGGCAAAATGCAGTTTACCGGTCGGCCTTGCTGACCAGCGAGGCGGAGATCCATCCAAGCTGCTGTTCCGGCAGCGTGCGCAAGCGCAGCCAGCCGGTGCCGCTTTCGCTGAGCACTTCGACCGATTGGCCGATGTTGAGCCGCGCGACCACGGGATAGATCGTTCCCGGTCCATCGCGCATGTTGACCCGCGTGCCGATGATCTCGCGCAGATCGCGGTCAGGTTCGGTGGGGGTCGCAGAAGGCTGTTCTTCAACGGCCTCCCGGTCCGGCTTCGGTGCAGCCTGGCGCAGACCGGAAGAGCCCAGTTCTAGCGAGACCAGTTGCAGCGGGTCGGAGCCGCCCGAGTCCGGCAGCAGAGACAGGCCTTGGGTCAGGCTGGCGCGGACTTCCGCGATTTCTGCTCCGGTCGCTGGGCTGTCTTCGGTTTCGACTGGCTTGGCGACGGTTTCGGTCACGGGACCCGCCGCGACCTTTTCGACCCTTGGCGCTTTCGTGGTGGTCGCCTTGGCCTCGACGGGCGCGATCCGGATCGGCTGTTGCGTCTCCCGCGCCTCGACGAGTATGGGTGCCGGTGGTTCCGGTGGCCGGAAATCGGCACCGCCGCTCATTTCATAGAACACGACGGCCAGAATGATGAAACTCGGCAAAATCAAGCGCATCGAAGCGATCCCCGGCAAACACCCACGAATTCATGATAAACAAACGGACGATTCGAAACACGCCCCTCCCGCGGGATTCTTCTGCGGGTTTGTCTTCTGTGTTGCGTTACCAAATTCTGCAACCGCCGCTTTACCCGCGTCTTCGGTCGGCGTATCACATCATCTATGAGCGATCTGGTTGACGACCCCAACATGAAGCCCACGAGCGGAGGCGAAGCGGTCTCTGAACCGTTGCGCCGGGCGATCGGCGAGCGCTACCTCACGTATGCGTTATCGACCATCATGCACCGTGCCCTGCCGGATGCGCGCGACGGTCTGAAGCCCGTGCATCGCCGAATTCTCTATGCGATGCGCGAACTCAAGCTGTCCAGCAGCGGCGGATTCCGCAAGTCAGCGAAGATTTCCGGCGACGTCATGGGCAACTATCACCCGCATGGCGATGCGGCGATCTATGACGCGATGGCCCGACTGGCGCAGGATTTCAACGTCCGATATCCGCTCGTCGACGGGCAGGGCAACTTCGGCAATATCGACGGCGACAACCCTGCGGCCAGCCGATACACCGAAGCGCGAATGACCATCGTCGCAGAGGCGCTTCTGGAAGGGCTGAACGAGGATGCGGTCGATTTCCGCGACAATTACGACGGCACGCTGCGGGAACCGGTCGTGCTGCCAGCCCAGTTTCCGCATCTTCTGGCGAACGGCTCGTCGGGCATTGCGGTCGGCATGGCCACCAACATCCCGCCGCACAACATCGCCGAGCTGTGCGACGCCTGCCTGCATCTGATCAAGACACCAGATGCCCGAGACGACACGTTGTTGAAATACGTGCCGGGCCCGGATTTTCCCACCGGCGGCGTGATTGTCGAGCCGCCCGAAAACATCGCCACCGCCTATCGTACGGGTCGCGGCTCGTTCCGGTTGCGCTGCAAGTACGAGGTCGAGGATCTGGGCCGAGGCCAGTGGCAGATCGTGGTCACCGAAATCCCCTATCAGGTGCAGAAATCCAGGCTGATCGAGAAGATCGCCGAACTGATCCAAACCAAGAAGATCCCGATCCTCGCGGATATTCGCGACGAGAGCGCCGACGATATCCGCATGATCATCGAGCCGCGATCCAAGAATGTGGATCCCGAAGTTCTGATGGGAATGCTCTACCGCAACTCCGATCTCGAAGTGCGTTTCAGCCTGAACATGAACGTGCTCATCGATGGGGTTACGCCCAAGGTCTGCAGCCTCAAGGAGGTGCTGCGCGCCTTCCTCGACCACCGGCAGGAGGTCCTGCTGCGCCGCAGCCGGCACCGGCTGGCCAAGATCGACCACCGGCTGGAGGTTCTCGAAGGTTTCATCACCGCGTTCCTGAATCTTGATCGCGTGATCGACATCATCCGCTATGACGACGATCCCAAGGCGGCGATGATGCGCGAGGATTGGTCGCGTGATTTCATCCGCGCGACCTCGGAGGCGGATTACGTCACGCCGCCGCCGGGCGAGGGGGAACTGTCCGAAGTCCAGGTCGACGCGATCCTCAACATGCGCCTGCGGTCCTTGCGGCGTTTGGAAGAAATGGAACTGCGTCGCGAATATGACGAGCTGTTGCGCGAACGCCAGGACATCGAGGACCTGCTGGACAGCGAAGACCTGCAATGGGCGCGCATCGCGGAGCAGTTGAAAGAGACCAAGAAGACCTTCGGCAAGGACTATGAAGGCGGTGCCCGGCGGACCCGGCTTGAAGAGGCGGGCGAGGTCGAGGAGGTGCCGCTGGAAGCCATGATCGACCGCGAACCGATCACCGTGGTCTGTTCGCAGATGGGTTGGATCCGGGCGATGACCGGGCATATCGACCTGAACCGCGAGCTGAAGTTCAAGGATGGCGATGGGCCTCGATTCATCTTCCATGCCGAAACCACCGATCGGCTGCTGGTTTTCGGCAGCAACGGGCGGTTCTACACGCTGTCCGCCGCGAGCCTTCCCGGCGGGCGCGGCATGGGCGAACCACTGCGCCTGATGGTCGATCTGCCGAACGAGGCCGAGATCGTCGACCTGTTCATCCACCGTCCGGATCGCAAACTGCTGGTCGCGTCCTCTGCGGGAAACGGTTTCGTCGTTCCGGAAGCGGACGTCGTGGCGCAAACCCGGACGGGCAAGCAGGTGCTGAACCTGGGTGACGCGGCGCGCGCGCAGGTGTGCCGTCCGATGCTGGGTGATCACGTCGCGATCGTCTCGCAGAACGGCAAGTTCCTGGTCTTCCCGGCCAGCGAACTTCCCGAGATGACCCGTGGCAAGGGTGTGCGCCTGCAAAAGTACAACATGGCGCGAGGCAAGCAGGGATCGCTCGAGCTCGATGGCGGCTTGTCAGACCTGACCACATTCGATTGGGCCGAGGGTCTCAGCTGGGAGATGGGCGGCGGCAAGACGCGGCATGAACCGGACATGACGGAATGGCTGGGCAAGCGTGCCGGGGTCGGCAAGCGCCCGCCCTACGGCTTCCCGCGCGACAACAAGTTCACCTGATCCGAAAACGCTCGCGCGGATGTGACGCAATGCTGCGCTTTCTGCCGAGCCAAGGTTTGCGTCCGTGGCGCCTCTGGTCTATTCGGGGGCGAATTGAGGTAAACGAGAGAGCACGATGATCCGCATTCTAGCCTTGCTGACGGGGCTTTCCCTGCTCGCCGCCTGCAACACCGGACCGCAGGACAGGACCCCGTCTTCACTGGGCGAGTTCAAGCTCGGGCACAATATCGTTGTCGCGGACAAGATGCGCCAGGGTCCGATCTCGCGCGATGCGACGGCCGAGGAATGGGAAGAAACGATCAAGACCGCCGTCCAGCAACGCTTTGGCGGCTTTGACGGCGATCAGCTCTACCATTTCGGGATCAGCGTCGAAGGCTACATGCTGGCGCCGGAGGGTTTCATATACAACCCGCGGTCGATGCTGATCATCAACGTGACTGTCTGGGACGATGCCGCCGGCAAGAAGCTGAACGACGAGGTGTACCAGATTACGGTCGTCGAGGATTCCACCGTCACGACCTTCTTCAAGGGCTCGGGCCGGGAGCGCAGCAAGCAGGAGCAGATGGACGGGCTGACCGCCAATGCGCTGGACCAGTTGGGCGACTGGTTGGAAGAGCGGCACAAGAACGACGGCTGGTTCGATCCAAAGCCTGAAACCACGTCGCAAACCGCCGTTGAGGTCAGCCGGAATTCGGCCCTATTTCAATAGGCTTCGCCGGTAGAACACGGCTTGATTTTCCGGGCCGAACCTCATATGTCGCGCGCGCATTCGACGTAAATCCGGGTCACTGGACCCCTCAAAACCAAAAAGGCGCCTTAAGATGGGTAAGGAAAAGTTTGAGCGTACCAAGCCGCATGTGAACATCGGCACGATTGGTCACGTTGACCACGGCAAGACGACGCTGACGGCTGCGATCACGAAGTATTTCGGCGATTT